>JBKBHU010000001.1:0-273477 GCA_046299715.1 Tepidisphaerales bacterium
CCCCTGCCTCCCCCCCTCTCCCCCGCCTCTACCCCCCCTTCCTCCGCCCCTTCCGTCGCTCGGCCCCTGCGTCGCTCCGTCCCTCCGTCGCTTCCCCCCTCCGTCGCTTTCCCCCTTCGTCGCTCCGTCGCGCTCTCCCTTCGTCGCTTCCCTTCCCACCTTTCAGAAATTCCGCCCGCACGGCCGCTCGCCCTCCGGAGCCGACGGCACCCGCTGCTACCATCCCCCGCCATGGCCTTCCCCGAACGCGTGCTCACCAAGCGGATCGACCCGGACCCCGCCCGCCGCAAGCTCCACTGGTACGACGATTACGTCGCCACCGGGGGCTATGTCGCGCTCCGCAAAGCGCTCGACATGACCCCGGATGACATCATCAAGGTGGTCACGGATTCCGGTCTTCGCGGACGGGGCGGCGCCGGCTTCTCGGCCGGGCAGAAGTGGTCGTTCATCCCGAAAGAGAAGAAGGGGCCGCACTACCTTGTGGTGAACGCGGACGAGTCGGAGCCGGGGACGTTCAAGGACCGATATCTGATCGATTACGACCCGCACCAGCTCCTGGAGGGCATCGCCATCACCTGCATCGCCACGCAGTGCGACGTGGCGTACATCTTCATCCGTGGCGAGTATCACCGGCAGGCCAAGGTGCTCGAGCACGCCGTCAAAGAAGCGTACGAGCGGGGCGTTTTCGGCCCCGGCGGCATCTTCGGCAGCCGGCACAAGGTCGAGTGCTACGTGCATCGCGGGGCCGGGGCGTACATCTGCGGCGAAGAGACCGGTCTGCTGGAGGCGCTGGAGGGCAAGCGCGGCTGGCCGCGGAACAAGCCGCCGTTCCCGGCCGTCGCGGGGGCGTTCGCCCGCCCGACGGTCATCAACAACGTCGAGACGCTGTGCAACGTGCCCCACATCATCGAACGGGGGGCCGCGTGGTTCAAAACCATGGGCACGCCCAGCTCGCCGGGGCCCAAGCTCTTCGGCATGTCCGGACACGTCAACAGGCCCGGCGTGTACGAGCACGAGCTGGGCATCACGCTCGACTTCGCCATCAACCAGCTCGCCGGCGGGATGAAGGGCGGGACTTACAAGGCCTGCATCTGCGGCGGCATTTCGATGGGCGTGCTGGGCACCAACCAGCTCGACATCAAGCTCGACTTCGATGACGTCCGCTTCCGTGGCGGCTGCCTGGGCCTGGGCACCGCCGGCATGATCGTCATGAACGAGCACACCGACATGGTCAAGGCCCTGCGCAACTGCGTGCGGTTCTACGCCCACGAGTCGTGCGGGCAGTGCACCCCGTGCCGCGAAGGCTCGGCGTGGATGCGCAAGATCCTCGACCGCATCGTGGACGGCGGCGGCCGCATGAAAGACCTCGAGCTGCTGCTCGAGCTCGAGAAGACCATGGGCATCATGCCGGGCACCACCATCTGCGGGCTGGCCGACGGCACCGCGTGGGCGACGCGGACGTTCATCAACAAGTTCTACGACGAGTTCGCAGCCCGCTGCAGCCAGCCCACCGTGCCCCTGACCATCGGCCGGGGCAACCGGCACGTCGCCACGCCACTGGGGAGCAACACCCGCTAGGCCGACACCGGACCCGCCCTGCGTCGTGGGGGGGGCGAGCTCACTGCAACAAGCGCGGGTTGGCCCGCACGCTCGGCCACGCGCCGGCGATGACCCGCGGGCATGCGGCCGGGTCAGGCCACCACCATCGGCCGGGGCCCGAACCGCGGGGCGGTGGCCGGCAGCTCGGAGATCGACAGCGTCATCACCGGGCCCGTGGACGCCTGCGCTACCGTGCGCACCAGCGTGCCGTGGGCTTCCAGCATCGCCGCGGCCGTCAGACGCCCGCAGTCCACCGGACGCAGCCCCAGCTGCTCCAGCAGTGCCTCGACCACCAGCTTGGCCGAGTGCTCATCGCCGCAGAACGGCGCCGCCACGTTCATGCGCTGCACCACTTCCGGCGGATGTTCGAACAGGTCGGCCGGGAGATGGTTGAGCGCCTTGACCACACGCGCCGCCGGCACGTCCGCCTGCACCAGCTCCGCCAGCGACGGCGACGCCCACCCCGACTCCCCCAGCTCGCTGACGTCCGCGCGGTTCGTGCAGTCGATGATGATCTTGCCCGCCAGCACCGACGTCACCGGAAGGAAACTCGACGGCACCTGCCGCACCGTGTGCAGGATCACCTCCCCGAACGCGGCGGCGTCCACGTTGCTCCCGCCGCGCGTCCCCCGGCCGATCTCCCGGGCGACCTGCCACGCCTTCTCCGGGTCGCGCGACCCGAAAAACACCTCATGGCCGAGGTCCGCCCAGGCACCCCCAAGCACCCGCGCAACCTGTCCGCATCCGAGCGTCGCGATCCGCATATCGGCCTCCCTTCGGATCTCCGCCAGCTTCTCAACCAACCACGTCTATGCAGTTTTTTGCTCTTCCGGCCTCACGGACCGGACCCGTCCCTACCCAAACACCCTCTCCGTCCGGAGCCGCGCTTTAGCTGGCTCACGGTATCCGGCATTCCCCTATATCGTCCAATCACCGACCGCGTTGCGATCGATTTTCTGGAGTTTACCCCACGTCATTCCGCAGCTTCAAGACATTTTTATGGGACGGGGATCACCGTGCGGGCGATGTCGGGATGGTCTGTGAACAGTCCGTGCACCCCCGCGTCCACGAATGCCTTGACCTCCGCGGCCGCGTCCCCATGGCCATCGGGGTTTTCCCCACGTCGTAACGCCGGCGGCAGGAACGGGTTCTCCGCCCGGAACGTCCACGGGTGCACCACCAAGCCCAGCGCACGGGCCGCGGCCACCAGCCCCGTCGGTGTCCCGAGCTTGCCATCGGCGGTCCTTGGAATGACCAGATTCTTGTGCGGGCCGATGCCATCGGCGTAGCGGGCGATCTCCGCCAGTCCCTCGGGCGTCGTCAGGTCGGCGTACGTCCGGGGGTCGCCGGCGGCTTCGAAGTCCCACGGCCGGCCGCGGTCGGAGAGCAGCTGCACCAGCCGCAGCCGCGTCCTCGGCCGCATCGCCTTGAGGTTGGCCGTCTCGAACGACTGGATGAACACGGGCGCATCGACGGCGTTGCCGAAGGCCTCGTGGAGCTGCCGCAGCAGCGTCTCTTCCAGGGTCGGCAGGCCCAGCCGCCGGGCCATCTCCGCGTGGTAGCTGGGGTGTTTGGTCTCGGGGTAGATGCCGATGGTGCGGCCGGTCTCGGCGGAGGCCGAGCGGGCGAGGTCGATGATCTCGGCCAGCGTGGGGATTTCGAACCGGTCGTTGAAGGCGACACTCGCGGGGCGATGGGCCGGGAGTCGCTCCCGGGCCCGCAGCGTTTTGATCTCCGCGAGCGTGAAGTCTTCCGCCCAGAACGCGGTGACCCGCTTGCCGTCCAGCATGCGCGTCGTGAGGCGGTCCTTGAACTCGGGGCGGTCGATGACGTCGGTGGTGACGTCGGTCCAGCGGCCGGCGGCTTCATCCCACACGGCCAGCATCGGCTCATGGCGGGCGATAAGGTGGCCGTCGCGGGTCATCACGAGGTCGGGTTCGATGAAGTCGGCCCCCTGCTCGATGGCCAGCCGGTAGGCTTCGAGCGTGTGCTCGGGCCGGTAGCCCGACGCCCCGCGGTGGGCGATGACGATCGGCTGGGCGATCGCCCATACCGCCGTCAGGCACACCATCAGCAGCACCGTCAGCACGTGCGTCATCGTCACCACGTCCGCCTCCTCCTTCACCGTCACCCCCGGGCTAGGTTAGCCGAGGAAGCGGTGCCGGCGGTGCCACGCGAGGTACTCCGGGCGGGGCCAGAGGGCACGGTCGTCCGGAAGGAGCAGGGCGCGGCCGTGGTAATCCGCGAGGCCGCGGCCGTCGGGGTTGGACTCGACGAAACGGCGATGCGCCACCTGAACGTGGTAGTCGTCGGTGAGCGTCCAGAGGCCTTCGTCAAACATCCAGTGGGCGTTCTTGCTCAAAGCCAACCCGTTGGTGGGGTCGCAGGCGCCGTCGGCCGCGACCGGACGGATATGGGCGGCATCGACGAGCGTGCCGGCTGAGAGGGTGTTCAGGCGGTAGCCGGTCAGCGCACAGCGGTAGCCGTAGGCCGTCACCACCCTCAATCGGAAACGGGCGTCGCGTCCACGGCGAACGGCCGCGGCCAGACGTTCGCCCGAGAGGCTCGGCGGAGGCGGCGTGGTCTGGGAGCGGTCGAGCCCGACCAGCTCGTACAGCGACGTCCGTTCCGACGGCTCAAAGTACGTCTCGATGAGCACGCGCCGGGCGGCTTGCCGGAAGGCCGGGTCGGCCAGCGCGGCGGCGAAGTCGGTCGCGAGTCGTGCCCGCGCGACGTCGGCCCGTGAGGTGGCTTCGCGTCCGTCCGCCGTCAGCGGCGTCCACAGCCCGTCCGAGTGGAGGTGATAAAACGGCATCTCGGGCCGGAGCTTCTGGCTCCGGCGGTGCATTGCCACCCCGCCGAACGTGGCGAAGGTGAACGCCAGCTCGGGCGTGAGGGCGACTTCCAAGCCGCCGCCGCCGGCGTGGCCGGCGGGCAGCTCGCTGCGGTCGATGAGGTCCAGCAGGGCCAGCAGCAGCGCCGGCTTGTGCGGCGCGACGTTGTCCCGCTTGCGGTCCACCCGGAGGTGGGCGAGTCTGGACAGCAGCTCAGTAGGCCGGGACATCGCGTCACCCTGGCCGGCGAAAGCTTCCGGCCCGTCACTGCAAGCGTACGACGAGCACCGGCGGCAGTTCCGGCCGGCGTGCCCAGGAGAAGGGGCTGCGCAGACGCGTGTCCGGCGGGAATGCCGGTTCGGCCAGGGCCGTGACGACGAACCCGGCGGCGAAACACGCACCCAGCAGCTCGCTGAGCGGACGATGGTACATCGTGTGCGCCCGCGGCTGGCCGAGCAGCCCGCGGCTGGGGTGAGGCCAGGGGGTGAGGTAGCGCGTCACGAGCACGCCGAAGGTCTGCCGGGGCCGCCCGTCGGTCTCGCCGCCGTCGTCCTGCTGGGCCCACTTCAGCGGCTCGTTGGAGAAAAACGCCGGGTGGGCGACGGAGAAGACGAACCGCCCGCCGGGGCGAAGGGACGTACGCACCGCGTGCAGCAACGGCTCGAGCGTGGGCAGGTCCATCAGCGCCATGGTGCACACCGCGGCGTCGAAACGTTCGTCGCCCAGCGCCTGCCGCAGCGCGTCGATGTCGCACGCGTCGGCCACGTGGTAAACGACGTCGCCGCTGCCGGGGCGGTGGCGACGGCGGGCGTGATGAATCATCCGGGCAGAGCCGTCGAACGCGACGACCCGGCAGCCGCGGGCGGCCAGACGCCGCGCGTGATGCCCGTTGCCGCAACACGCGTCGAGCACGACTTCGCCGCCGCGCAGCTCCAGCAGGCGGTCGGTGGCCGGAAAGACCAGCAGCTTCTGGAAGTCGCTCCCCTCGCCGACCTGCGCGTCCCAGTGGTCGGCGATGGCGTCCCAGTCGGCACAATCTCGGCGGCTGTCGGGGGCGGAAGACATGGCAACCGGTGGACGGTCGGGCGGACGTGCCGCCCGCCACAGACATGGCGCGACGAGCTGCGGACGACGGGCAACGCCGTCCCCGTGCCGCGGCGGGTGCGACTAAGCCAGCGCCCGCCGGGCCACCTCGTCGGTCAGCCGCGCGATCAGCTCGGGTAGCGGCAACGCGCCCAGGTCCTGCCCGGCGCGCGTGCGGACGGCGACTTTACCTTCGGCCAGCTCCTTCTCGCCGACGATGAGCATGTAGGGGATTTTGGCCAGCGTAGCGCTGCGGATTTTCGCGCCGATCTTGTCGGCCGACCGGTCGAGTTCGACCCGCAGCCCCGCGTCCTTGAGCTGGCGGGCGACCTGCTCACCGTACTCGAGAAAGCGGTCGGAGATCGGCAGCACCGCCACCTGCACCGGGGCCAGCCACAGCGGGAACGCCCCGGCGAAGTGCTCGGTGAGGACGCCGATGAACCGCTCCATGCTGCCGAAGGGGGCACGGTGGATCATCACCGGGCGGTGTGGGTGGTTGTCCGGGCCGGTGTAGGTGAGGTCGAACCGCTGCGGGAGCTGATAGTCCACCTGCACGGTGCCGAGCTGCCACTCGCGGCCGATGACGTCCTTGACGACGAAGTCGATCTTCGGCCCGTAGAACGCGGCCTCGCCCGGCTCCTGCGTGAACGGCACGCCCAGCGTCCGCGCGGCATCGACGCACGCCGCCTCGGCCTTGTCCCACTGCTCTTTTGAACCGACGTACTTGGCCGAGTCGGGGTCGCGCAGCCCCACGCGCACGCGGTACTCGCTCATGCCCAGCGTGCCCAGCACGATCTTCACCAGCTCCAGACACCCCGCCACCTCCTGGGCCACCTGGGCTTCCGTGCAGAAGATGTGCGCATCGTCCTGGGTGAAGCCGCGGACACGGGTCATGCCCCCCAGCTCGCCGGACTTCTCCCAGCGGTACACCGTGCCGAACTCGGCCAGGCGGATCGGCAGATCTCGGTAGCTCCGCTGCTCGCTGGCGAAGATGCGGATGTGCATCGGGCAGTTCATCGGCTTGAGCAGGTAGCCGTCGATCTCCCCCTTCTCCATCAGGTTCGCCAGGTCCGCGCACGAGCACTTCTCCTCGGCCAGCTTGGCGATCATCTCGCGGTCCACCAGCGGCGGGAACTGGCTCTCGCGGTAGTAGGGGTAGTGGCCGCTGGTGCGGTAGAGGCCCAGCCGCCCGATGTGGGGCGTGAACACCTGGTGATACCCCTGGCGTCGCAGATGCTCGGAGATGAAGTTCTGCAGCTCCTGCCGAACCACGGCCCCCTTGGGCTTCCACAACACCAGCCCCTGGCCGACGGCGTCGTCGATGGTGAACAGCCCGAGCTGAGGGCCGATGACGCGGTGGTCGCGCTTGCGGGCCTCTTCGAGCTGCTTGAGGTGCTTCTCCAGCTCGGCCTTGTCGAAGTAGGCCGTGCCGTAGACCCGGGTGAGCTGCTGGCGGCTGGCGTCGCCCCGCCAGTAGGCGCCGGCCACCGACATGAGCTTGAACGCCTTGATCCGCCCGGTGCTGGGGATGTGCGGCCCGCGGCAGAGGTCGGTGAACTCGCCCTGCCGGTACACCGACACCGTCGTCTCCCCGGAGGCTTCGAGCTCGTCGATGATCTCGTCCTTGAAGCGCTGGTTCTCCGCGCGCAGCCGTCGGCGGGCTTCGTCCACCGGCAGGTCTTCGCGGTGGAAAGCCAGGTCTTCGGCGACGATCTTCGCCATCTCCGCTTCGATCTTCGGAAAGTCGTCGGCGGAGAGGCGCACGCCGGCCGGGAGTTCGAAGTCGTAGTAGAAGCCGCCGTCGATGACCGGCCCGATGGTGTATTGCACGTCCTTGCCGTAAAGCCGCCGCAGCGCCTGCGCCAGCACGTGGGCGGTGGAGTGCCGCAGGACGTACAGACCCTGTTCGTTCTTGCTGGTGATGATCGACACGCGGTCGCCGTCGTGCAGGCGGCAGCTCAGGTCCACCAGCTTGCCGTTGACCTCGGCCACGACGGCGGCCCTGGCCAGCCCGGTGCCGATGGCGGCGGCGAGGTCGGCGGCGGTGGCGCCGTCGGGAAGCTGTTTGACCGAACCGTCGGGCAGCGTGATCGCAGGCATGGACCGGGTCCTTGAAGCGTGGGTCTGTGAAGCGTGAAAGGCCGGCGTCTCGGAAAAAACGCCGCCCGGCCGGAGCCGGGCGGGTATCTTACGCGGTCCATCGGCCGATCATCCGTCGGCCTCAGCCGCCCCTGGCCCGGCTGGCGATGGTCAGGAAGGTGACCAGCGCCTGCCGCTGCAACATCTGCTCACGGTTGAGGCCGCGGTTGTCCGCGAGGAACTCGAGGTACGCCAGCACGTCGCCGCCGGTGGCGGTGTACCGCTGCCGCAGCTCCTGCACGAGGTTGCGCGTCTCTTCGGCGTAGGTGTCGACGAGCACCTCCACGACCGCCTTGACCTGCGCTTCGTCCGTCACGCCGGGGGCCCGGTCGGCCGCGGCCTTGTCCAAAGCCGCCCGCAGCGACGCCAGCAGCTCCTTCTCGACCTCCGGCAGCACCCGGTCCAGCTCCTCGCCGGAGCGCCGCACGAGCATGTCGGCGAAGTCATCGGGAATGGCCATCAGCCGCGCCTCGACGTCGTCCATGACCTTCGGCGCCGCATCGATCGCCTGCCTGGAGAGCTGCGGCACCAGCGTCGGCAGCGCCTCCTGGAACTTGGCCACGCCCGCGTTGACCGCGAACTCCGGCGTGACCTCCGTCAGCCGCTGGTGTGCGTAGTTGAGCCAGTAGCCGATGATCGCGATCGACACGATCGACACCAGCACCACCAGCACCGCCCCCGTCCGAGCGCCGGCCAGCGCCCGGTCCATCTCCCGCTTGAGGTCCATCAGGTCCGTGTTGTTCGACATGGAAGTTGTTCCGCAAAAAAGAAGATCGATGTCCTGTCACCCGCTCCGCCGTCACGCGGCTCGCGCCGCGACCCACCCGGTCACTTCGACGGCGGGCTGGTCTGCCCGGCGGGGATCGCCGCGCCCAGCGGGTTGCTCTCGCCGTCCCACTTCTCCAGCTGCTCCATCGCCAGCAGCAGCAGCGTCCGCATGAGCTCCTTCCGCAGCTCCTCGTCGCCGGGGGCCATCTCGTCGGGCGGAAGCGCGAACTTGTCGAGGACCGACTTGACCTTGGCCATCTCCGAGATGCGCAGCGCGTCCACCTCAGCGGCCAGTTCACGGTTGCGCTGCTCGACCCGCTCGAAGAACTCCGCCACCAGCAGGTCGCGCCGCGTCTCGTCCGCCAGCACGGGGAACTTGGCCTTGAACTCAGGTTCGATCTCGCGGAGCACCCGGCGCAGACTATCGTCCAGCTTGACGGCCATCAGCTTGCCCGCCTCGTCCGGCAGCGACTGCAGACGGATCACCGCCGCACTGCCCAGCGCGTCCCGCACCCGCGTGAACCGCTCGGCCGCCATCTGTTGGTACACCGGGATGACCTCGTTGGCCATCTGACGGATGGCGTCGGTGGCCATCGGCTGCACCGCGGGCAACGCCTGCTCCACCGCCGCCTTGACGCGATCCTCGGTGAACGACGCTTCGATCCGCGACCGCGTGGTGACCGCGAAGATGAGGAAAATCACCGTGATCGTGACCACGGCCAGCACCGTCACCAGCCGCGTCACCCCCTGCCACCGCCGGATCGCCGCAAACGTCGCCCGCAATTCCGCGGGCACCGACGTCGTCTCCGCCATAGCTCCTCCTGCCGACAAGGCTCCGCAACGCCGCACGGCGACGGCCCGCTCACCACACGCCCTCTCGCCGACCGGCCGCCGAACCTGTCGCCGCACCGTTCCCGTCAGCGCCCGCGGCTCGGCTCACCTCCCACGCCGCCGCCGACGCCGACCCGACTTCGACCAGGAACCGCCCCGGTCCGTTCGCGTGAGCAAGATACCACAGTGAAGGGCAAACGCTCGCCTCCCCACGCAGTCCTTACATCCGCGACGCTGCACGGCGGGCGCTCGGTCCGTCGCACGTCGCCCGTTCCACGGCTGGCAACCCGCTCCTGCGCCGTCCGCCCCATGGCCGCCCCCCCCCTCCCCCAAAAAAAGACCCCCTCGGGTAGAGGGGGTCGGTCTCACGGAAGGGGAAGGTCGGCCGGCTCGACGCCGGGCATCAAGGCCGCCCCAGCGGCGGCGCGGCCCGCCGACTTACGGCTCATCGGCCGCAGCGCTCTTCGCCCGCGACGCGAGTGTGAGGAAGGTCACCAAGGCCTCCCGCTGAAGGGCCTGTTTGGCGTCAAGGTCGCGACCCTCGGCCAGCAGTTCGAGGTACGCCAGGGCGTCCCCGCCAGCGTGCCCGTACACGGCGTGCACCTGCTCCAGCAGACGCGACGTCTCGGCCGCGTACACCTCGGCCAGTGCGTCCACGAAGCGGGCGAGTTTCTCCGAATCGGTTTTGCCCTCGGGCAGCTCGTCACGCAGACGCAGCAGGCCCGTGCGGACCGCCGAGACCAGCTCGGTTTCGGCCGTGCGGCTGAACTGCTCGGCCTCGGCCGTCAGCCGGTTGAGCAGCTCGCTCGCGAAGTGGTCGGGCACTTCCAGAAGCTTGGCCTGGGCCTGGTCGAGCGCGGTGGGGGCGAAGTCGATCACCCGCTTGCGGATTTCCGGCGTCGCCTTGGGCAGGGCCACCAGAACCTCCGCCGCGGCATAGTTGCTCAGGAACTCCGGCGTCACCGACGTGAACTCGTGGTAGGCGTGCCGCAGGTAGAACCCGACCACGCCCAGCGAGAGGATGGACAGCGCCGCCCCGAGCAGCACACGCTGCCGTGCCGAGGCGATGGCCGAATCGAGCTTGGAGATGAGCTTGCTGTCTGACATGGGATGCACCTTGTGCGTGAAAGGTCCCGGGTCGAAGGGTCGCCGCGTGGCGTCAGTGCCGGGGCGTGATTTCCGGGTTGCCGGGCCTTGCGTGCGTCACCCGCGCGCCGCGGCCGGCCGGCTGTGCCGTAGGGAAGCTTCAGTTGCCGTCGAGGGTGGCCGTCGCCGGAGGGGCGTCGCCGCCGGCGAAGGCGTCGAGCTCGGCTTCGATGAGCCGGACCATCGTGCGGACGAATCGCTTCTGCAGTTCGGTGTCGGACGGGGCCGCCTCGTCCGGCGGCAGCCGCAGCTTCTCAAGCATCGCACGTACCCGCGCGGCTTCGCTGACGCCGATGGTTTCGATCTTCGATGCCAGCTCCGCGTTGCGACGTTCGATCGCGTCGTGGAAGGCGACGATGAGGGCGGAACGGGACGCCTCATCCGCCAGCGACGGGAAGAGGGCGGCGAATTCCGGCTCCACCCGCTCGAGGGTGCGCTCGAACGTCCGCAGCAGCGCGTTGGCGAGCACGTCGCCCGCCTCATCCGGCAGCGTCTGCAGCCGCGCCAGCGACGCCTCTGCCAGACGGTCGCGCACCTCCGGGTAGCGCTCGGCCGCGAGCTGCCGGTACACCGGAAGGCTCTCGGCCACCACGCCCTTGAGTGCCTCGCCCACCGGCGGCACCACCTGCGGCAGCGTGGCCTCCACGGCCGCCCGCGTCCGCTCGGGCGTGAACGCCGAGCGCACGTCCGTGTACGTCTTCCATCCGAAGAGGCCGAAGAGTCCGCCGAGGGCCACCACCGTGCTCAGGGCCACGAAGCGCCCGGCGGTGTGCCACCGCTGCAGCTCGTCCAGACGCGACTCGACCGCCCCGCTCTCCGCCCCGCCACCTTCACGCCCGCTTGCGACGCTCATGGTTCTGGCTCCTCCATCAGCGGGCCGGCCGACCGTCCGCCCGGACGGTTCGCCGCGTCGCCGCTGCGGAAAAGCTCATCGTCCAACTCGCCATCTCACTTGGGGAGTTGAGGGGTGCCGGCTTTGAACAGGTCGGCCGGCAGACCGCCGGTCCGGTAAAGGCCATGGGCGTCACGCTGGCGAACGCCCCGCTCGCAGAAGCCGGCCGCGGCGCCGCCCGACACCCGCCGACCCAAACGACGGCCGCTCACCGCGCCGTTGACCTGTCCGACGTGGTCGCCGCGTGGGTGGCGGCCATCGCGGCCGGCATCGGTTCAGCAGGACCCGCGACCGCGGGGACCGTTTTCGCTGGGGCCGTCACCAACCGCAGCGCCGGCAAAGCCGCCGCCTGCCGGGAAACGCCGGTCAGCCACTGGGCCGAAGGCAGGTACACGCCCAGCAGCACCGTCGCCAGCGTGCACACCGCCGCGGCCGACGTGGCCGGCACCGTCGCCAGCGGCGAGCGGCCCACCAGCCCCTCCGGCAGCGGCCGGAAGAACATCGCCGCCGGCATCCGCAGGTAGTAGGCCGCGGAGATCGCGCTGTTCACCATCAGGGCCACCAGCAGCCAGTAAAGCCCCTGCTCCAGCAGCGGCCTGGCGATCAGCAGCTTGCCGATGAAGCCGGCGGTGGCCGGCAGGCCCACCAGCGACAACGCACACACCGCCAGATACACCCCCAGCACGGGGTGCGGCTTGCCGTAGCCGGCGATGTCCTCCAGCGTCTCGGCCGACGCGGCCCCGATGGTCATGCGCTGCTCGTCGCTGCGGGCATCGCCATACGGCCGGCGGGCCGGAAGCTGCTGCAGCACGGCGAACACACCCGTGTTCATCGCCGTGTACACCGCGATGTAGAAGAGCACCGCGCTGAACGCCGACACCGCCACGGCCAGCGACGTCATTCCCGCCGCCGCGGCCCCGACGCCCGCCCCTCCCGCCCCGGTGCCCGCGCCACCGGCCCCTCCAGCCCCTGCCATCGAAGCCCCGGCGGCCATGAACGCGGTCACCCCGGCCAGCAGGTAGCCGGAGTGCGCTACCGAGCTGTAGGCCATCATGCGCTTGAGGTTGTACTGCAGCAGCGCCAGCACATTCCCCAGCGTCATCGTCAGTACTGCGATGACGGCCATCAGCGTCACCAGCGTGGAGGGGTAGCGCATCTCGGCCCCGCCCACCGCCAGGAGCACCTTGAGCAGCGCGACCAGCCCGGCGAGCTTGGGCACCACCGAGAGCATGGCCGTCAGCGGCGTCGCCGCCCCCTGATACACGTCCGCCGCGTAGACATGCAGCGGGAACGCCGCCATCTTGAAGGCAAACCCGGCCAGCAGCAGCACGACCGCCAGCATCTGCATACCGGTCAGGCCGCCCCAGTTGGCCGCCGCCCCTCCCGTCGCGGCCGCGTCAGCCGCCTGCGCCGAGAAGTACTCGTAGATCCCGGGCATCACCAGCCCGTTGCCCTCGAGGTAGATCGTCCCCGTCGCCCCGTAGAGGTAGCTGAACCCCAGCAGCATCAGCGCCGCCGACAACGCCCCGAGGAAGAAGTACTTGAGCCCCGCCTCCTGCGCCACCGGCAGCGGCCGGGAGATCGCCACCATGATGTACGTCGGGATGCTCGCCAGCTCCAGGCCGATGAACAGCAGGATCAGGCTGTTCGCCCCGGCCGTGACCATCAGCCCGGCGAGCGACAGCAGCATCAGCGCGAAGTACTCCGCGGTTTCCCCCCCCACCGCCAGCGCGCCGTTGCCCCCCGCGGTTTCGCCGCGCTTGCCCGGCAACGGCCAGGCCAGCAGTACGAAGAGCACTCCCGCCGCACACGTCAGCAGCTTGACGTACTGCGCCAGCGGCCCCACGAGCATGGAGTTCGTGAAGCCGCGGTCCTCCATGGCCGAGCCCCACTGCGTCAGCAGCAGCCCGGCCGACGCCACCAGCCCGAGCAACGCCAGCACCGGCGCCAGCGAGCTCGCCCGCTCACGTCGCAGCGCTCCCAGCAGCAGCAGCACGAACGCCACCGCCACCAGCGCCAGCTCCGGCCACACGCTCAGCACAAGGTTGATCATGGCGTCCGGCCACCTTCTTCCCGCTCGTTCCTGACCCCGGCCACGGCCGACCGCTCATCGCCGCCGACTTCTGCCGCCAGACGGCTTTGCACGCCCGCGGATGGCGCCGCCCCGGCTTCCACCGACCCGGCTTCCGCCCTTCGCGCTTCCGCCGCACGAGCTTCCGCCGCCGCCACGGGTGCACGCAGCGGCGCCACCGTCCACTCCAGCGTCCGCAGCACCGGCTGCGGGTACACCCCCAGCACGAGCACCAGCAGCGCCAGCGGCATCACCGCCGTCACCTCCCGCACACTCAGGTCGGTCGGCTTCGCCCCGCCGGGCAAGGCGGGGTGCTTCAGCGGCCCGAACAGCAGCCGCGCCAGCATCGAAAGCATGTAAATCGCCCCCAGCACGATGCCCGACGCGGCCACGACCCCGAACCCCACGCCCAGATACGGCGAGCGGAACGTCGCGACGATCGCCAGGAATTCGGAGATGAAGCCGCTGAGCATCGGCAGCCCGATCGACGCCATGGTGAACAGGCCGATGAAGAACGCGCCCACCGGCATCACCCGGCCCAGCCCCGACAGCTCGGTGAGGTCCCGCGTGCCGAACCGCCGGTACACGTACCCCACCGAGAGGAACAAAGCGCCCGTGATGATCGCCGTGTTCAGCAGGTACAGCGACGCGGCCCGCAGGCCCAGGTCGGTCAGCGCCAACAGCGCCAGGATGATCAACCCCACGTGGCTCACCGACGCGTACGCCAGCAGCCGCTTGACGTCCGTCTGCACCCACGCACAGAGGGCGCCGTACACGATGCCCACCGCCGCCAGCAGGGCCACGAGCTGATGCGCCGCCGGCACCGCCAGACCCTCTGCCGAGAACAGTCCGATGGGCAACGCGACCTTGAGCATGGCGTACGCGCCCAGCTTCAGCACCAGCCCCACCGCGTCCACCACGCCGTCGCCGGGGCTCTCGGCCATCGCCAGCGGCTGCCACGTGTGCAGCGGGAACAGCGGCGTCTTGATGCCGAAGCTGGCCAGCAGCCCCGCCAGCACCCACGCCCGCTGCGTGTCGGTGAGGTTGAGCTGGGCCCACCGCGTGGCCTCGGCCATGTCGAACGTCCCGGCGCTCAGCCCGACGAACAGAATCGCCGGCAACGCCAGCACCGACCCGGCGAAGGTGTACACGAAGAGCTTGGTCGCGGCCTGCCGGCGGTCCACCCCGCCGAAGGTGCCGATGAGGAAGTACAGCGGCACGAGCACCAGCTCGAAAAACGCATAAAACAGCAGCAGGTCGCGGGCCAGCCACACCCCGGTCAGCACCCCCACCAGCAGCATCAGCCACCCGTAAAACGCGTGGTCTTTGGACGCCCCCCCGCCCGGACGTGACCCGCTGGCCAGCACCGCCGACAACGCCAGCACGGCCGTCACCACCGCCAGCAGCAAGCTCAGCGGGTCGGCCGCCACGCGCAGGGCGACCCCCAGCGGGGCGAACTCGCCCAGCACCGCGTTGAGCTGCTCGGCCGGGAGGTTCCAGTCGAACCGGGCCGACGCCACCAGCGCCAGGCCCAGCTGCACCACGGCCGCCGTCACCGCCACGGACCGGGCCAGCCGCGGCCCCGACAGCGCGCACAGCACCGCCGCGACCACCGGGAACACGACCAACGTCGGCAGGAGCAAGAAGTCCATAGAAGTCCGCTTCGCCGCTGACCTAGCCCCGGAACACCAGCACCAGTACCACCGCAAGGCCGATCAGCATCGCCACCGCGTAGCCCTGCAGCATCCCCCGCTGCGTCGCCAGCGACACCCCGAACGCCGCCGCCTTGGGCACGTACCCCACCACCCACACCGCCGCGCTCAGCACCAGGTCCACCACGTCCAACACCCGCGCCAGCAGCCACAGCGGTCTGACGAACACCAGGTCGTACAGCTCGTCCACCCAGTACTTCGCCTCCAGCACCCGCACCACCGACGGCAGCATCCGACTCAGCCGCCCCAGCGACTCGCGGTCACGCAGGTGGAACTGATACGCCAGACCCACCCCCGCCACCGCCACCAGCCCCGACACCACAAACATCACCCAGTGCGGGAACGCCTCCTTCGCCTCCACCCCCGCGATCGACTTGGGCAGACCGAACGCGTCCGGCGGCACCACCCCCTCGAAGGTCACATTCGCCACCGTCAACCCCCACGCGAAGCTCGGGCTTTGCCCCAGCAACGCCCCCAGCGACCACGTGTCGCGGTGCGGGAAGTTCAAAAACCCCGCCACGACCGACCCCACCGCCAGCAGCACCAGCGGGAGGATCATCACCATCGGCTCACGCGGGCCGCCGTGATGCCCGCCGTGCGCGGCGTGCTCGTCCACCACCGGCACGTCCGGCGGCGGGGTCATCCCGGGCTGGTACCGCGCCTCCCCGTGTTGGGCCTCCCCGTGTTGCGCCTCCCCGTGTTGCCCGTGTCCCGGCCCTGCCGACGCCCCGTGCGGCCCGGCACCGGCGGCCGGCTTTTCCCATTCGTCCACGTGCCGGTCGAGCCGGGCCGTCGCCGCCTTGCTCACCGACACGGCGGCCCCGTGTCCGCCGCCGTGGTCCGCCGCCCCGTGCGGAATGATCTCTTCGCCCTCGAAGACGCGGAAGTACAGACGGAACGTGTAGTACGCGGTCATCGCCGCCGACAGCAGCAT
The DNA here is from genome assembly GCA_046299715.1 of Tepidisphaerales bacterium. Classification (GTDB taxonomy): domain Bacteria; phylum Planctomycetota; class Phycisphaerae; order Tepidisphaerales; family Tepidisphaeraceae; genus JBBRUM01. The sequence goes on from JBKBHU010000001.1 coordinate 16,010, forward strand.
CATCGTGCCCAGCAGGGCGCTGTGGCGGAAACTGTTGACCAGGATCTCGTCCTTGCTGAAGTAGCCGCTGAGCAGCGGCAGCCCCGCCAGCGCCGCGCAGCCGATGAGCATCAGCCACCGCGTCATCGGCAGGAACCGCTTAAGCCCGCTCATCTTCCGCATGTCCAGCTCGCCGTGCGTGGCGTGCATGATCACGCCCGAGCCGAGGAACAGCAGGGCTTTGAAAAACGCGTGCGTGACCAGGTGGAAGATCGCCGCCACCGGCGCCAGCGCCGCGGCCGCCACGAACATGAACCCCAGCTGGCTCACCGTGGAGTACGCGAAGTCCTTTTTCAGGTCGTACTGCCGCAGCGAGATGGTGCCGGCGAACACCGCCGTGAAGCAGGCGATCACGCCCAGCACCACCAGCACATCGTCGAAGCCGTAGAACAACGGCCCGCACCGCACGACGAGGTACACCCCGGCCGTCACCATGGTCGCCGCGTGGATCAGGGCGCTCACCGGCGTCGGGCCGGCCATCGCGTCGGGCAACCACGTGAACAGCGGCCACTGCGCGCTCTTGCCGAAACACCCCAGCAGCAGCAGGTACGGGATCCACGCGAACGCGGTCGCCTCCCAGCCGCTCAGCTCACGCAGCCCCCCCGCCACGAGCATCGCCTGCTGCAGGAAACCGGGCTGCTCCGGCGTGCCGAAGAAACTGACCGTGCCGAAGAGCTGGTAGATCAGGATCACCGCCACCGCGAGCGCCGCGTCGCCGATGCGGTTGATCACGAACGCCTTGCGGGCGGCATCACGGGCGGCCACCGTGTCCGAGTAAAAGCCGATCAGCAGGTAGCTCGCCAGCCCCACCCCTTCCCACCCCAGAAACAGCAGCACCAGGTTGTCCGCCATCACCAGCACGGTCATGGCGAAGATGAACAGCCCGATGCCGGCAAAAAACCGCCAGTACCCCACCTCCCCCTTCATGTAGCCGACCGAAAAGACCGTGATCAGAAAGCCGATCCCGGTGACCACCGAGAGCATCACGGCCGTCAGCGGGTCAAGCCAGAAGCCCACCGACGCACGCAGCCCGTCCACGTCGAACCACGTCCAGAGCTCCAGGTGCCGGGCGAGGGTGAAGTCGCTCAGACGCGACACATCGCGCGTCTCGGCGGGCACGTTCGCCCACATCGCCAGCAGCATCCACAGCGACAGCACCGCCGACCCGCCCACCCCCAGCCACACCGGCCAGTGCGACTGCTGCCGCAGCACCTTCGACCCCAGCAACAGCACCACCGCCGCCGCCACCATCGGCAGCAGCGGGATCAGGTACGCGTGCTGAACTGGAAACCCGTCGGCCATGTCAATCTCTCGCCTCCCCCGCTAGCCACGCAGCTCACGCCACGCCTCCACATCCAGCGTGTGCCGCTGCCGGAACAACAGGATGATCAGCCCCAGCGCCAAGGCCGCCTCCGCGGCCGCCACCACCAGCACAAAAATGACAAAAGCCTGCCCCGACAGGTTGCCCCAGTAGTGACCGAAGGCAATCAGGTTGATCGCCACCCCCTGAAACATCAGCTCCGTGCACAAGAACATGATGATCAGGTTGCGCCGGCAGAGGAACCCCACCAGCCCGATCGCAAACAAAATCGCCCCTACCGCGAGATAGTGCTGCAGGGCAAACGCCGAAAACGCCGGGTTGGTCGCAAGGGCTAGCACGGTGTCGAAGGCGTGACTCGATGGGTTCTGCGGTCGCGGGGGTTCAGCTCAGGCACATCAGGACAGTGGGCGTCGGGTTCGGAGCCTGCCGGGCCGGGAGTGTAGCGGCCGTCCGGCCCGGGGCGGCATCAGGTCTGTGGATACCGCTTGGCCGTCGGGTCGTCCGTCCCGTACACCGGGATGGAGTGCGGGTCGTCCTCGTCGGGGGTGGCCGGCGTGGTCAGGTCGGCCGCGGTTGAGGTCGCCGCCGTCGCGCCGCCCGGCACGTACACCTTTCGTCGGGCGATGATCACCGCGCCGGTCATCGCCAGCGTGAGGATGAGCATCGCCAACTGCACCGCGACCATCTGCTGCTGATACAGAAAAGCGCCCAACTGCTGTGTATCGCCCTCCACCGCCGGAGCCGTGCGGAACGCCCCGACCTGCGGGCCGCGGTCGGCCATCGGCGAGCCCGCCGATTCCGCGGGCGCGGCTTCCCGCCCGAACGGCATCCCCGGCGGAAGCGGCTCCGACCCGTCGAGCTCTTCGGGCGGTGGGATCGTCCCCCGTTCGGCCTTGACCGACAGCGTCGCGCCGCGATGCACCGGCTCCGGAATCGACCGCCCGTCCAGCCCCACCAGCAGCAGCACCCCCAGGAGCGTAAAGCCGGTCGCCGCCGCCAGGAACGGGTCGCGGCTGACGGCATCCGCCTCGCTCACCTTGGCCTCACCGCCCACGCCGCCCGTGCTCTCGGCCGCGAGCATGATCACGAACACGTAGGTCACCAGCACCGCGCCGGCGTAAATCAGCACCAGTGCCGCTGCCATGAACTGCGCCCACAGCAGCACGAACAGCCCCGCCGACGCGAACACCGTAAGCACGAAGTACAACGCCGAATACACCGGCCGCGGATGCGTCACCACCCGAACCGCCGACGCCACGGCGATGGCGGCAAAAACCCAGAAATACAGCCCCACCTCACCGCCCCAGCCCGCGCGGTCCGCCGCGCGGATCGCCAGCAGCATCAGCACCAGCCCGGCGGCCGCCGCCAACGCCCCGCCCAACCGACGCACGCTCGCCGGCCGACGCGCCGGCAGCAGCAACCCCACCCCCACCGCCGCCAGAGCACACAGCGTCACCAGCGCAAGCGGCGAGAGCCGTCCCGACGCCTCCGCCAACAGGTATCCACTCTCAGGCATGGCGACTTGCTCCCCGCCCGACCCGACACCCCGGCCATCGCCCCCCGCCACACATCCGACGCCACACACCCGACCGGGCGGCGGCCGTGCCCACCGCGAAGCCGACGGTGCAGACGCCGGTCAGCCGCCCCGGCGAAAGGTGGGGCGAGAATAAGGAAGCCCCCACCTCAAGGCAAGGCGAAGCCCGACGCTTCCGCCCGCGGTTTGCACGCACGCGTGACAGGCGTGCCCGACGTGGATGGCGTCACCTTGCGGTCGCTTCCGATGCCGACGCGGGCCTGCAAACGAGTGCATGACCTGCGATGCAACGCCGCACAGGAGTAGAACGATAAACGTGGACCTTCGCGCAAGACTTTTCGGCCCGTGCGGTTACGCTAAGCGCACCTATGGGAATCCGCGAAACGCTGAACGAAAAACCGCAGCTCGTCACCGGCATCGCCATCGGCATCCTCGCCCTGGCGGTCATCCTCATCGCCGTGCAGCTCTTCGGCGGCTCCCGCCGTGCCGAAGGCCGCGTGAGCAACAAGCAGTTCTTCACGGTGGACGACGGGCAGACGCTGTTCGTGGACGACATCTCGAAAATCCCGCCGTTCGACCATCAGGGCAAACAGGCCGTCCGCGCCAAGGTGTTCACCTGCGACGGCGGCCGCACGCGGTTCGTCGGCTACCTCGAGCGGTACAGCCCTCAGGCGATCGAAGCCATGCAGCGTGCCGCGGCCGGCGGTGACAACGACACCGCCCAGATGCAACTTGAGGCGGGGCTTGAGGTCAAACGCCCCGGCGAGACCCGCTGGACCCCGTTCCGCGACGGCGAAGGGTACCGGATCATCGCGGTACAGTGCCCCGAGGGCACGCCGGGACCGCTCGAAGCCGTGCTGCCGTAAGCGCCAGGCCTCACGGCTTCATCCCACCTCCGAAAACGAAGCGGCCCGTCCGAACGGACGGGCCGCGTGGCTTGACGTTCACGGCCTTCGGCAACGCTTACGCGCTGAACGAGCTGCCGCAACCGCAGGTGCTGGTGGCGTTGGGGTTCTTGAAGACGAACCCGCGCCCCATGACCTCGTCGCGGAAGTCGATCTCGACGCCCTGCAGGTACAGCAGCGACTTCATGTCGCAGAGGATCTTGATGCCGTGCTGCTCGATCTCTTCGTCCATCTCGCCCTTGGGCTCTTCGGTCAGGTCGAGCATGTAGGAGAAGCCGGAGCAGCCGCCGCCCTTGACGCCGACGCGCAGGCGGGTGGTGTCTTCGGGCAGGCCCTGCTGCTTGATGATGGTCTTGATCTCGCGGGCCGCGGTCTCGGTGAGCGTGATACTCATGGTGTGCCTCGTCTTTCTTCGCCGTAGCCGGCCTCGCCGGCGTGGCCACGACAGTCCAAAGGGGCCTTCAAGGGGGGGGTTACTTCGTGGCGGCCGCCGCCGTGGCCATCTGGCCGCGCATCGTCTCCAGCGCCTTCTCGGTGCTGGCGTGGCCGCCGCCGCTGCCCAGGTCGGGGATCGGCTCGCCGCGCTTCTTCTTCAGGTCGATGATGGCCGAACGGATGGCGTCTTCCGCGAGCACCGAACAGTGGATCTTCACAGGCGGCAGGGCCAGCTCCTTGACGATGTCGGTGTTCTTGATCTGCAGCGCTTCATCGAGCGTCTTGCCCTTGACCCACTCGGTGGCCAGCGAGCTGGAGGCGATGGCCGAGCCGCAGCCGAAGGTCTTGAACTTGGCGTCGATGATCCGCCCGGTCTCGTCCACCTTGATCTGCAGCTTCATCACGTCACCGCACTCGGGGGCGCCGACCAGACCCGTGCCGACGTTGGGGTCGTTCTTGTCGAGCGAGCCGACGTTCCGCGGGTTCTTGTAGTGGTCGAGCACCTTTTCGCTGTAAGCCATGATCGTCTCCTTCAGTCGTTGTCAAACGTCACTTCGAACTCAACATCCCACGCGGGCACATCGCTCGCGCCCCCCCCCCGCCCCCCGCCCCGTCGCTCCCGCCCCATCGCCCCCGCCCCGTCGCTCCCGCCCCGCCCCTTAGTGGTGTTCGGCGCTGCTCGCCGCCCACTCGACCTTGTGCGGGTCGATGCCTTCCAGGGCCATCTCGTACAGCGGGGACATCTCCCGGAGCCGCTTGATCGCCTTGGTGACCCGTTCGATGACGTAGTCGATTTCCTCTTCCGTGGTGAAGCGGCCCAGCCCGAAGCGGATGGAGCTGTGGGCGAGGTCCTCGCTCACGCCCAGCGCCTTGAGCACGTAGCTCGGCTCGAGGCTGGCCGACGTGCACGCCGACCCCGACGAGACGGCCACGTCGTTGATGTCCAGCAGCATCGACTCGCCTTCGACATAGGCGAACGACAGGTTCACCACGTGCGGCAGGCGGTGCTCGGGGTGGCCGTTGAGCGTCACGAAGTCGATCTGGCTGGTGATGCCCTTGTGCAGCTTGTCCCGCAGCCTCCGCAGCCGCTCGGCCTCGGCGTGCATCTCCTTCATGGCGATCTCACACGCCGCCCCCACGCCCACGCAGCCGGGCACGTTGAGCGTGCCGGAGCGGAAGCCCCGCTCGTGGCCGCCGCCGTCGAGCAGCGGGGTCAGACGGACGCGCGGGTTCTTGCGGCGGACGTACAGCACGCCACAGCCCTTGGGGCCGTAGATCTTGTGCCCGGTGAAGCTCAGCAGGTCGATGCCGTCGGCCTCGACGTCCACCGGGATCTTGCCCACGGCCTGCGTGGCGTCGGTGTGGAACAGCACGCCCTTTTCCTTGCAGATCTTGCCGATCTCGCGGATGGGCTGGATCGTGCCGATCTCGTTGTTGGCGTACATGATCGACACGAGGATGGTGTCCGGACGGATGGCCTCGGCCACCTGCTGCGGCGAGATGCGGCCGGTCGTGTCCGGCTGCAGCCACGTGATGTCGTAGCCGTCGCGCTGCAGGCGCTTGCACGGGTCGATCACGGCCTTGTGCTCGGTGACCTGCGTGATGATGTGCCGACCCTTCTCCTTGTACATGTCGGCCACGCCCTTGATCGCCAGGTTGTTCGACTCGGTCGCGCCGCTGGTCCAGATGATCTCCGGCGCCTCTTCCCGCACCGAGCCGTCGGGCCAGTGTGCGGTCGAGCCGTCGGGGTCCTTCTTCACCAGCACCGCCGCGTTGATCAGCCGCGCCACCTGCACACGCGCCTTCTCCACGGCCGTCTCGGCCGCCCAGCCGAACGAGTGGTTGCGGCTGGCGGCGTTCCCGAAAATCTCCGTGAAGTACGGCAGCATCGCCTGCAGCACACGCGGGTCCGTCGGCGTCGTCGCGTTGTGGTCCAGATAAATCGGCAGCTTCACGGCCATGGTCGGTTTCGCTTTCTAGGAGCTCTTACGCCCTCATCTACAAGTAACAAACCCTTGTCAACCAAACGTTTACACCCTCCCTACCCCGGCGACGGCCTACTCGCCTTCCCCCTCGTTGCCGCCGGCCGCCACCCCCACCGCTTCCAACGGTACGTCGATGCGCACGCCGGGCACGAGCAGGTCCACCACCTTCACGTCTTTCAGAAACCGCACGAGACGGTGATGCAACGCCCGCAGCGGCTGCCGGACAGGGCACGTGTGCCCCACCTGACACCTCAGCCCTGATGCCGGTGCCTCCGACGACGGCTCATGCGGCACCAGCTCCTGGCAGCACTCCGTCAGGGCCGGCTCGACGCCTGAGGTCAGGACCACCACGTCGTACAACGTGGCCTCCCGCAGTGCCGGGGCCACCTGGTAGCCGCCCCGGGCCCCCCGCACCGACCGCACCAACCCACCCTGATGCAGCTCCTTCATGACGTTCATGAGCAGCGCACACGGCAGGTGGTACGCCTCGGCGATCTCCCTCGCCGGAGCCACCCGGTCCGGGCGCTCCAGCAGGTAGTACAGCGCGATGAGCGCGTAGTCGGTTTTCTTGGGCAACGCGAGCATCGCGACGAATAATAGTATCTGGCAAGTGCGGATTCAACCCGAACAGGGCCGTACATGGACACGTCGGGATGTGTCGCTCTATGCCGGGCGTCGCCGGGTCCGCACCAGCAAGAGTCCGAAAGCCGCCGCCACGCCCAGCACCGACGGCTCCGGGATGTACAGATAGCTCTGCACGAGCCGCTGGTACTCGTCCAGCGTCGGCTGGCTGGCGTTGGCCGTCCGCAGCACGAAGCCCAGCCCGCGGAGGTCGTTGAGGTCGATCAGGCCGTCGGGGGCGATGTCGGCGGCGGGGTGGAACTGCGTGCCGTTGGAGATGAGCAGTTGCTCGAAGGCCAGCACGTCCGCCGGGGAGAACAGCCCGTTGGTGTCGATGTCGCCCAGGCCCAGCCCCAGCGGCGAGGTGACCGAGAGGCCGGGGACGCGCAGGATGGAGCGGTTGCCGGTGATTTCGAAGGTGACCACGGTGGCGACGTGGTTGCCGGAGACGATGCTGGTGCCGATCCACGAGAACAGGTCGCGGTCGATCTGCTCGGCGCGGTTGGCCGGGGAGAGCAGCGAGAGGATTTGCGAGTCGGTGAGGGCCGGGGGCAGGTTCAGCAGCACGTGGACGCTGTCGGCGGTGAAGTCGGTGGAGCGGACGAGCAGGTCGCGGGTCGCGCCGCCGGCGCCGATGGCGAGGAAGCCGTCCACCGCCGAGACCGGGGGCAGGCGGTCGATGTAGATCGTTCGGCGGAAGTCGGTGTAGACCTCCGACTCGCCCGGCCCGCGATGTCGGAACGCCCGCACCGTGAGGTAGTGGTAGCCTTCGGAGAGCTTCGTCGCGTCGATCTCCTGCTGGTAGAGCCCCGGTCGTGAGCTGGTGTCGGAGAGGTAGCCGGGGATGCTGGTGCCGAGGAATTGCTCGAAGCCGTAGCGGGTGGCGTTGGCCGGGGCGGAGGAGGGGAAGTCGAAGACGCCGTTGCCGTTGACGTCCAGTCCGTCGTTGAGTTTGAGCAGGGCCGAGGCGCCGGCGGCGCGGTGGTCCACGAAGCCGTCGGAGAGCGTCACGACCTGGGTGGAAAGCGTGACGGTGAAGCGGTCGGCGGTGATGACGTCGATGGCCGAGAGGCGTGCGGTGGAGTTGGTGGCCGGGGTCGGGGTTTCCGGGGCGAGCGTCTGGCTGACGCTCGAGAGCGAGAGGGTGCCGACGGGCCGGGGCAACCCGTAGACGACGTAGCCGCGTCCGTGGAAGAGCCCGTTGATGTTCTGGTTGCGCGGGATGCGCAGGGTCACGCGGCCGGCGCCCAGCGACGGGTTGTCGGTGGAGGTGACGACGACGAGTTCAGGGATCTGGTTGAGCGGGTCGACCTCGATGTCGGCGGCGTTGCCGGTGAGTTCGATCAGGCGGGTGCCCGGGGGGAAGGCGGTGTACATCGTGCGCTGGTCGAACGACGTGATGCCCGCGCCCTGCGTGAAGGACGAGAGCCCCACGAGCATCGAGCCGTCGCGTTCGAAGGCGTAGACGTTGGAGAAGCCGGAGACGCCGCCGCCGTCGATGAACCGTTCGCGGAAGTTGCCGCGTCCGTAGCTGTTGCGGATGTCCACGAGCCGCGTGAGGATGTTGCCGTAGAGCCCGCCGAGGGCGTCGCCGCGGCCGTCTTTGAGGAAGAACTCGGTGTTGCCGGGGCGCGAGAAGTCGTTGCCGCGGAAGTAGACGTAGGCCTGACCGGGGCGTAGCAGGACCCACGCGTGGGCGACGTTGGAGAGGTGCACGCCGCCTTCGTCGTGGTTGACGACGAAGCCGATGGACTGGCTGCCGTTGTGGGCCAGCCCGTCGTCGCGGGCGTCCTGCGAGGCGTTACGCAGGTCGTACCAGTTGTTCTGCGACTGGTTGGCCGAGAGGTTCTGCCGCATGGCGAACCACATGGGGAAGTCGAGCACGTCGCGGTTGGGGGCGGTGGTGTCGCCGGGGGCGGCGGATTTGCGGATGAAGGTCTGCAGGAAGTTGGGGTCGCCGTTGAAGACCTCCTGGAACTGGAAGACGCTGCGTCGCGTGCCGTCGAGGTTGAAGCGGTTGCTCGCCCCGGCGACGGCGCGGTCGATCAGCCGCGGCACGTCCACGGAGGTCGGGTTGAAGGTGGGGTGGAAGGCGCCCAGCGGCACGTGCCGCGCCGCGTCCACGCGCAGCCCGTCCAGCCCGAGGTCCTGAATGAGCCACTGGGCGTAGCGCATCATGTAGCCGCCGACGGTCTCGGGCACGGGGTCGCCGGCGGAGGGGTTGATGAGGTTGAAGTCGTAGACCGTGTACGGCACGCCGCCGTCGATGACCACGCGGGACGGCCCGTCGCGGTCGGGGTAGAACCGGCGGTTGGCCTCACTGGGCAGGTTGGCCTGACGCGGGACCGTCGAGGACACCACCTGCCCGGACGCGGTGACGGTGGCGGTGGGGATGGCCCACGCGGCCGGGGCGGCCGGGATGTTGTTGGCGAAACCGGGAACGGGGTTACGGACGAACGACCGCGGGTTGCTGGCGGTGAAGTTGAGCGTGATCAGCCGGGCGAGCCGGTACTGATACTCGAACTCCGGGGAGCCCGGCGACGCGGCCGGCGGGTCGCGGTAGGTGTCGCCGTCCTCCTGCCCGACGTTGGAGAGGGTGAAGCCGGGATAGTCCTGACGGGCCTGCACGTACGGCCCGGGGGAGTTGCCGGGGAAGATGTCGAACGAGCCGACGTGGTGGTGAACGAAGTCCACGTAGACGCTGCCGCCGGTCTTCTGGAACTCGCGGATGACCCGGCGGTAGCCGGTTTCCGTGCCGTAGAGCGTGGGGTCGCGGGGTCGGCCGAGGTCGAAGCGGTCGTAGATGTCGTAGCCGATGCCGCCGCCGGCGGGCGTGTTGAGGGCCCGGCCCGGGGGCGGGGTCCACAGGCCGCCATACCCCACGGCGTGGACGTCGGCCGTCCGCCGCTCGATGGTGCGCCACGACGATTCGAACCACTGCAGGATGACGGGGGCAGACACGTCCCCGAGGGCCTGGGCGAAGGTCGGTGAAGACCCGATACCGAGGGCGGCGACCACACTGAGGGCGAGGGCCGCCCGGGCGTTTGACGTCATGTTCCCACTCCTGAACTTCGCGGACCGACACGTGGAGCGGAGCGGGGCCGGGTGGGCCGCATCGCCCCGGGCAGCTTCTGACGGGGTTTAGTTTAACCGGTTAACTACGGATGTGCAAACGCTCCGAAGGCGGTCGATCTGTCGCGGCCTTGCGCCGACCGGTCCGCCGGGGAGGGGGGAACGCGGTCCCCCCGGCCGCGCAGCGCGGCGGAGCGGCACGAGCGGACCTAGATTGACTGCCTATGTCCGCACCGTCCCTGCGTGAACTGCGCGACGTCGCGGCGGAAGCCGCCTATCAGGCCGGCCGCCGCACCCTCGCTTACTTCAACGTGTCGCTCGACGTGGAGCACAAGGCCGACGCCACGCCGGTGACGGTGGCCGACCGCGAGGCAGAGACGGTCATTCGCCAGCTGCTGCAGCGGTACTTCCCGACCCACACGCTGCTGGGGGAAGAGCACGGCCGGACGGAAGGTGACCCGGATTACGTCTGGGTGGTGGACCCCATCGACGGGACCAAGAGCTTCATCCACGGCGTGCCGCTGTACGGGACGGTGGTGGGGTGTCTGGTCAAGGGGGAGCCGCAGGTGGGGGCGGTGTACCTGCCGCCGCTGGGTGACCTGTTCGTGGCGGCCGAAGGGCTGGGGGCGACGTGGAACGGCCGGCCGTGCCGGGTGAGCGACGTGTCGCGGCTGGACGACGCGACGCTGCTGGCCAGCAGCATCACGCGGGCGCTGGCCCGGTCGGACGCGTATGCGACGCTGGAGAAGCAGGTGAAGCTCAACCGGGGCTGGGGCGACGCGTTCGGCTACATGCTCGTGGCGTCGGGTCGGGCGGAGATCATGCTCGACCCCACCATCAGCCTGTGGGACATCGCCGGGGTGGCCCCGATCGTCCGTGAGGCGGGCGGGTTTCTGGGCAACTGGAAGGGCGAAGCGACGGTGCACGGCCCCGATTCGGTGGCCACCAACGCATGGCTCCGCGAGACGGTGCTGCACGTGCTCCGCAACGAGAAGCGGCACGCCCCAACGTGACCCGCCCTTTCAAACCGCGCCTTTTGCACCCGCCCCGCTCGGCGCGATTGAGACGCCGTCGCCTGCAGTAGCGGCGGCCTTCCGCGCGCCGCGGCCCACCGTGCCCGGCCGGCGGGGGTGGGGCGGGGCGGGGGGTGGGCGGGGGGGGGCCGGCCCAGGCCCTGACCTCCCTACCCTCCTCGGGCAACCCATGGCGGAAGGCGACCTGATCATCGGCATCGACCTCGGCACGACCAACTCGCTGGTGGCGTACTGCGACGAGCGTGGCCCGCGGATCATTCCCTCGCCGGATGGCCGGCACCGACACGTGCCCTCGGTGGTGAGGCTGAGTCCCACCGGCGAGCCGGGGGCGGACGTGGTGGGTCATGCAGCCCGCGCTACGGCCGTGAAGTACCCCACCGAGACGGTGTACTCGGTCAAGCGGCTGATGGGCCGGGGGATGAAGGACGTGGAGAAGGAGCGGGCGTACCTGACGTACGCGGTGGTGCCGTACGGCGGTGGTGCGGGTGAGGCCGCCGGGGGCGGCGGCGCGGGGGGGATGGTGGCGGTGCAGGTGGGGGCGCGTCGGGTGACGCCGCAGCAGGTGTCGGCGATGGTGCTGGCGGAGCTGCGGCGCTGGGCGGAGGCGCATTTCGGTCGGGAGGTGCGGAAGGCGGTGATCACCGTCCCGGCGTACTTCGACGACGCGCAGCGTCAGGCGACGCGCGACGCCGGGGCCATCGCCGGGCTGGAGGTGGTGCGCATCGTCAACGAGCCGACGGCCGCCGCGCTGGCCTACGGACTGGACCGGGTGGGCGAAGGCGGGACGATCGCGGTGTACGACTTCGGGGGCGGGACGTTCGACATCTCCATCCTGCGGATCGAAGGCGGCGTGTTCCGGGTGCTCAGCACGTCGGGCGACACGCACCTCGGCGGCGACGACATCGACCGCGCGATCATCCGGCTGGTGCAGGAGGAGATCGCCGCGCAACTGGGTTCGACGCTGGAGTTCCCGCCGGAGACGCGGCAGGCGCTGCGCGACTTCGCCGAGCGGGTGAAGATGCGATTGAGCACCGACGAGAGCGCGACGCTGGAGGTGTCGCTGGGCGACGGGCGGATGTACCGTCGGACGCTCACGCGGAGCGAGCTGGAGTCGCTGGCCGAGCCGCTGGTGCAGCGGACGCTGGAGCGGTGTCGCGTGGCGCTGCGTGACGCGTTTCCCGGGCTGCCGCCCGATGACGCGGCGGCGAAGATCGACCGCGTGGTGATGGTCGGCGGCAGCACGTACATGCCGCTGGTGCGGAAGCGGGTGCAGGAGCTGTTCGGCCGCGAGCCGTACACCGCGCTCAACCCGATGGAGGTGGTGGCGCTGGGGGCGGCGGTGCAGGGGGCGATCCTCGCGAAGGTCAACCGCTCGCTGCTGCTGCAGGACATCATCCCGCTGTCGCTGGGCATCGAAACCATGGGCGGCGCGGTGGCCAAGCTCATCACCAAGGGCCGGTCGATCCCGTGCATGGCCGAAGAGCTGTTCTCGACCTACGTCGACGGGCAGACGGCGATCAAGATTCACGTCCTGCAGGGCGAGCGGGAACTGGCCAGGGACTGCCGGTCGCTGGCGGAGTTCGTGCTGGCGGGCATCCCTCCGATGCCCGCGGGCATCCCCAAGGTCAAGGTCCGCTTTCTTGTCGACGCCTCGGGCGTGCTGAGCGTGACCGCCAAAGAAGAGCGGTCGGGCAAGCAGGCGGAGATTCAGGTCGTGCCCAGCTACGGCCTCACCCGCGATGAGGTGACGCGGATGGTGCGCGAGAGCGTGCTGCACGCTCGGGAAGACATGCTCGCCCACCGGCTGATCGACCTGCGGAACCAGGTGACGCTGGACACGGCCGCCATCGAGAAGTCGCTGGCCATCGTCGGCGACGAGATCGACCCGGCGTACAAGGCCGAGCTGCTCGCGAAGATGTCGCGCGTACGCGAGCTGGCCGGCGGAGACGATGCCAACGCACTGCACGCGGCCCTGATCGACCTGGACAAGTCCTCGGCCCGCCTCGGCGAGCTGGCGATCGCCAAAACGCTCCGCGAGAGTGAAGCGGGGTGAGCGGCGCGACGGGCCGTCCGCCGGCCGGGGGGCGTCGGGCGGCCGGGGGGGCATCTGGGGCCGGGGGGCGTCGGGCGGCCGGGGGGGCATCCGGGGCCGGGGGGCGTGGGGGGGGGGAATCGGGGGGTCGGGGGCTCTGGGGCGGGTCCTATAGTGCCCCTGCCATGAGCTTCCGATTCGCCGCGGTCAAGGGGGAACCGAACGTCACCGTCCGCTTCATCATGCAGGACCCGGAGGCGTTCGGGTTCCCGAAAGACCAGCGTGAAGTGGTGAAAAAGGGGATCAAGGGCCAGTCGCTGCTGGAAGTGGCCCTGGGGGAGGAGCCGCACGTGGAGATCGAACACACCTGCGGCGGCGTGTGCGCCTGTTCGACCTGTCACGTGTGGGTGACCAAGGGCGGGGAGTACATGTCGGAAGCGACCGACGCCGAGAACGACCGGATCGATCAGGCACGGGACGTGAGGATCTGCTCGCGGCTGAGCTGTCAGGCGCGGATTCAGGCGGAACATGTGGAAATCGTCTGTGAGATTCCCGCCTGGAACCGCAACCTTGTGAAAGAGGCCCCGCACGACTGACCCCCCCCTCAGGTCGTCGCAGGACGGTTGCGCGACCGTTGCGGGGGGCTTGGGGTGGGGGAATGGCCGCACGGGAAACTGGAGGACTCCAACATGCCCGGACGCATCACGTGGCAGGATACCGAAGAGATTGCGCTGCAGTTGCTGGAGAAGTACCCCGACGTGGACCCGTTTTCGGTGAGGTTCACGGACCTGCACAAGTGGGTGACGTCGCTGCCGGGGTTCGACGACGACAAGACGAAAAATGCGGAAAGCATGCTTGAGCAGATTCAGCTCAAGTGGAACGAGGAGAAAATGGCGGCAGAGGAGTGAGGGGTTGACCCGGCGGCTTGCACTGGCCGGTGAAACCCTTAGCCTGTTGAGGTGAGCCTCGCGGTACACTCCAGCTTCCGGCGTTTCTGACCGGTTAGAAAGGGCTGAAGGCTTTTTGTCCTGGTCCACACCACCAACCTCGCCGGGCGGTTCGTCGCCGTCCGCGTCGCCGGTGGATGACTACACGCTGATGGAGCGGGTGGCCGCAGGCGACCGTGCGGCGTTCGACCAGCTTTATGGGCGGTACGCGCCACTGGTGTATTCGCTGGCCCTGCGGATTTGCGGCGACCGGGGGGCCGCGGAAGATCTGCTCATCGACATCTTTTTTGAGCTTTGGCAGCGGGCGGAGCGGTACGACCCGGAGAGGGGGGCGCCGCTGACCTACATCACGACGCTCGCGAGGTCGCGTGCGATCGATCGCAAGCGGGGGAAGGCGGGCCGGTGGTCGGCCGTGCAACGGGAAGAGGGCGGGGACGGGTTGGCCGAGCTGGACGGGGCGGACGGCTCGGCGCCGTCGCCGCCGGAGGTGGCGGCGTTGGCCGAGCAGGCCGGGGCGGTGCGTGCGGCGCTGTTCAAACTGGACCCCGAACATCGACAACTGCTTGAACTTTCCTATTTTGAGGGGCTGAGCCACACGCAGATTGCCGAGCGTGTGGGCAAGCCTCTGGGGACGGTCAAGACACACATTCGGATGGGCATCATCCGTCTGCGTGAGCTGCTTCGTATTCGAGAAAGCGGGGATCGGTCGTCGGGGTGAGCTTGGGGAGAGCTCGGTTCGGCGACGGGCCCGGAGAGGTCAAGACGGGATTGAGAAAGGCCCAGTAGACGGGGAAGGTACTGTGAGTTGTCCAGCCCAAGGCGAAGAGCTGCTGCTGCTGTATGCGATCGACGCGTTGGATGCGTCGGAGCGTGAAGCGGTGCGGGCGCATCTTGCCAGCGGGTGTCCGCGGTGTGCGGCGTTGCTGGCCGAGGCGCAGGCGACGTGGTCGCTGGTGGGGCTGTCGGCGGCGGACGCGTCGGTGCGGGTGCCGGGCCGGGCGAAGGCGGAGCTGGACGTGCGGATTGAGGGCGCGGCCGACGGGGTGGGGCTGGACGAGCGGGAGGGGCTGCGGACGGCCGGGCGGGTGACATGGGCCGGGGGGGATGAAGTGGCGGCGTACGTGGGGGGCGGCCGGACGGACGGACGGCGTGCGGGCCGGGTCGGGTCAGGCGGGCGTCAGGGGGAAAGGCGTTGGGGGGGGCTGGTGGCGGCGGCGTGCGTGGGGGCGGCGATCACGGTAGGGGTGGCGTTTTTGACTTGGGGCAGCGAGGCGCGGCGGCTGCGGACGCAGACCGACGGGCTGCTTTCGGAGATTTCGGCGGTGCGGGGGGCCCAGCGTCTGGCGGAAGAGCAACTTGCTGAGGCGAGCGAGCAGCGGGACGAGCTGGCCAGTTCGCTGGAGGAGCTGCGTGGCCGGCTGGACGACACGCTGCAGCGGCTGGCGAAGGCCGAGCAGGAGGTGTCGCAGCTCACGTCCGAGCTGACGGAGGTCCGCGAGCGGCGGCAGGTCGCGGAGGACCTGGTGGTCGCGCTGCGGGAGGAGCTGTCGGCGACCCAGAAGCTGGCGGAGATGCTGTACTCCAAGCGGCTGCTGACGCTCGAGCTGACCGGTCAGGACCCCACACCCGAGGCGCGGGCTCGGCTGCTGGTGGACCTTCAGAACAAGGTGTGGAAGCTGTACGTGTCGGACCTGCCGCGGCTGGACGGGCGGGTGTACGAGTTCTGGCTGATCACGGCGGACGGCCGGAAGGTGCCGATGGGGGACTTTGTGGTGGACGCGGAGGGTCGGGGCGAGCTGACGGGCGTGGTGCCGGACCCGTTGCCGCCGCTGGCGGCGGCGGCGGTGAGCGACGAGCCGGGCCCGGGCGCGAAGGAGCCGACCGGCGCGCTGCACATGGTCGGCCGGTTCCAGTAACGCGTCGGGCGCGACCGGGGGTCGGCGGACTTGCCGCGGGGGCACGGGGAGCTGGGGAGAGGGTTAGCGGAGGGCCTCGAGTTCGCGGCGGGCGGTCTCGGCGGCGCTGGTGCCGGGATGCTCGGTGAGAACCTGCTGATAGAGCGAGCGGGCGCGGTCGATGAGCCCGGCGTTGCGGTACGCCTGCGCCTGCTGGAGGAGCTGGGCAGCGGCGGTGCCGGCGAGGGCGTCGCGGAGGCGACGTCGGCGGTCGGCGTCGGCTTCGAGGTTGTCGATGCGGCGGCGGGCCTCTTCGGCGGCGGGCGTGCCGGGATGGTCGGCGACGAGCTGGCGGTAGAGGCGGTAGGCGTCGAGCTCGCGGCCGAGGTCGGCGAGGTCGTCGGCGAAGGCGAGCTGGTCGGCGGCGAGGGCGGCGGGACGGCCGGCTTCGGCCTTCTCGCGCAGGTCGGGGTCGTCGAGGAAGCTGTTGAGCTGGTCGTCCACGGCGGGGCGGGCGGGCGAGTCGTGCAGGGCGGACGCGAGCTGCTCGAGCAGGACGACGGCGTCGGCGAGACGGTCCTGCTCGAAGAGCTGCTCGGTGAGGGCGATGAGCGTGGGGACGTCGGGTTCGAGCCGCAGCAGCAGCTCGCCGAGCTGACGGGCGAGGGCGGGGTCGGCGAGGCTGTCGGGGGCGAGCGTGGAGAGCACGCGGGCGGCGGAGCGGGGACGGCCGCGCTGCAGAAGGGTGTCGGCGAGGTCGAGGGCGGCGGCCGCGGCGGCGCGGCGGTCCGGGGGGAGCGGCTCGGGGGGGGTGAGTTCGAGCTGGCGGCGCAGCGCGGCGTCGAGCTGAGCGGGGGGCACATCGGCGACGGCGACCCGGCCACGGGGGTCGAGCAGAGCGATGCCGCTACCTGAGGGGAAGCCCCACTGCCGCGCGAGCGGGCGTCCGCCCGTCTTTTCATCGACGTGGACGGGATAGGGGATGCGGTGCCGGTCGAGGGCGTTGCGGAGGGATTCGGGGTGAAGGCTGGAGGTCGGGTCGGGGGCGACGGCCACGCCGACGGCGGCGACGCCGACGCCTTCGAGCGAGGCCACCGCACGGACGGCATCGAGGATGCGGTCGCCGGCGGCCGTGCCGGGGACGAAGAAGAAGACGACGACGAGCCGTCCGCGGAGGCTGGCGGTGCTGCCGCGCTGGTTGTCGAGCGTGCGGAAGTGGAGGGTGCGGACGATGCCCGCGGGCTGACGTGCGGACGGCTCCGTGGGCGGGCGTGCGGTGGGCTGGGCGAAGGCGCCGGCGGTAGCTGTCGAGAGGGTGAAGGCGAGGGCGGTCAGGCCAGGGCGGCGGAGGGGCATGACGGGCGATTGTCGCACGCGGCGGGCGTGGGGGCTATGTTGTGCACGCTGCGGAGATGCCCCGGGTTTTCCTTAGTGTGGCCGAGCCGAGTGCCGACGCGAGTGCGGCGATGCTGGCGCGTGAACTGCGGGGGCTGCGTCCGGACGTGACGCTGGAGGGGCTGGGCGGGCCGGGGTTGCAGGGTGCGGGGGTGGAGCTGCTGGCGGAGACGGTGTCGAACGCGGCGATGGGGCTGGCGGCGGTGTGGCGGGCGTGGGAGGTGTCGCGGCTGCTGGGGCGGGTGAGGGAGGCGTGGGCGCAGCGCCGGCCTGACCTTCTGGTGTGCACGGACTCGTGGTCGTTTCACGTGCACCTGTGCCGGCTGGCGAAGTCGATGGGGGTGCCGGTGCTGTACTACATCGCGCCGCAGACGTGGGCGTCGCGGGAAGGGCGTGTGCGGACGCTGGCGCGCTTGGTGGACAAGCTGGCGTGCATCCTGCCGTTTGAAGAGGCGTACTTTCGCGGCTTCGGCGTGGACGCGACGTACGTGGGGCATCCGCTGTGGGACCGGCTCCCGCAGGAGGTATTTGTCGGAGACCGCGAGCGGGCTGCTGGGGAGAAGCTGCGCGTGCGCGAGGGCCCGGTCGTGGGGGTGCTGCCGGGGTCGCGGCGCGGCGTGGCGCGGGCGAACTGGCCGCGGCTGCGGCGGGTGATGGAGCAGCTTCGCGAGAGGGTGCCTGGGGTGCGGTTTAGGGTGCCGCTGACGGCGGCGAGCCGAGACGTGGTGCGTCCGGAGTCGCTGGCGGCGGACACGGTGGCCGAGCTGGACGCGGTGGACAAGCTCGTCGGCGGCGTGGGGCTGGACGGGGGGTGTGACGTGTGCGTGTGTGTGTCGGGGACGGCGGCGCTGCATGTGGCGGCGTACACGGTGCCGATGGTGGTGGTGTACCACGGCAACCCGGTGCTGTGGCATCTGGTGGGGCGATGGGTGGTGCGGACGCGGACGTACTCGCTGGTGAACCTGCTGTCGGGCGGGCCGGAGCGGATCACGTACGGGCGACACATCGTGCCGGAGTTCATCCCGTGGTACGGGCCGGTGGAGCCGGTGGTGGCGGAGGTGACGGGGCTGCTGACGGACGCGGGGCGGCGGGCGGCGATGCGGGCGGAGCTGGCGCGGGTGGTGGCGCCGCTGGCCAGGCGTGGGGCGTCGCGGCGGGCGGCGGAGCTGGCGGCGGAACTTCTGCAGCGGCGGCCGTGACGGCGTATCGCCAGGGACGGACGGCTGGCCGGGCAGGGATGTCGGCGGGCGGGGCGGCGGGTATGCTCGCGGTGCGGTGAACACGTCTGGACGGCGGCGGCTGCTGGTGTGTGTGGAGCGATGTCTGCTGGACGGGGCCAGCGGGGAGTCGGTCTCGGCGGTGGAGGCGATGCGGCTGCTGTCGCGTCGCGGATGGGATGTGTCGGGTTTGAGCACGTCGGCGATGGCCGGCGGGCACCGTCTGCCGGCGGCGGAGCGGGTGGAGGCGCTGAGCGTCGATCGCGACGTGCTGACGGTGCACCATGCGACGGCGGAGGAGGCGTCGGTCCGGGTCGTGCGGGCCGGGGCGGAGGCGGGCGGCCTGGAGGAGCTGGCGGCGCTGTCGCGTCTGGTGAGGTGGACGGCCGCGGCGTGGCGGCCGGACGTGGCGCTGGTGGGGGGCGGGGCGCGATTTTGCCGCGTGGTGGGCGAGGTTCTTGGCAGGTCGGGGATTTCGGCGGCGCTGTGGCTGGACCGGCCCGGGGCGGTCAGGCCTGAGGTGTTCGGCGGACGGGGGGAAGCCGTGCCGGAGACCGGGGGCGTCTGGCGGGGCGTGGTGGTGCCGTCGCGGTTCATGCAGCGGCTGTGCCGGGAGCGGGCGGGGGTGTCGGCGGAGCTGGTGTACCCGATGGTGCGTCGGGAGCGGGTGCACTGCCCGGTCCGACGGCCGATGTACGTGACGTACGTGTCGCCGACGCCGGGACACGGGGTGGGTTTTGCGGCGACGCTGGTCGCGGAACTTCGGCGGCGTCGGCCGGACATCCCCGTGCTGGTGGTGGAGGGGTCGGGGCGGCTGGAGCTGATGGAGAGGCTGTGCGGCGAGGGGGGGCTTGGGGAGTGGTCGAGGCTGGGGGTGCGGACGATGCAACGGGCGGAGGACCCGCGGACGTTCCTGGCGGTGAGCCGGGTGCTGCTGGTGCCGGCGGTGCGGCCGGTGGGGCGGAGCCGACTGACGCTGGAGGCGCTGGTCAACGGCGTTCCGGTGCTGGCATCGGACGCGGGGGCACTGGCGGAGCTGTTTCCGATTTCGGGTGCGGAGGGTTGGCATTTCGGGACGTTCGGTGGCGGGCTGCTGCCGGTCGCGTCGCGGCTGATGTCGGACGACGCGACCGACGGCGATGACGGGGCGGACGGCGACGGCGTGGGGTCCGGTGCGGGGGGGCCACCGGTTCGCGTGGCGACACGCGGCGAGGTGGGGGCGTGGGTGCAGGCGATCGAGCGGCTGTGGGACGACGAAGCGATGCACGCGGCGTGGTCGGCGGCGGGCCCGGCGTCGGCGGCGCGGTTCGACGCCGAGACGATGGCGGACCGTCTGGACGGGCTGCTGAGGCAGTGGTCGGCGGGGCAGGGACACGGGGCCGGGAGCGTCGGGGGCGGCACCGCGGGGCTGGGAAAGGCCACGGCGGCGACGGGGCAAGGCGCGGCCGAGGACGACGTGCTCGCGGCGGTGGAGCGTGAAGCGGGCCGGCTGCTCGCGTGGCCGGACCGGCTCACGTGGGACGATGGAACGGGGCCCGGCGACGGAGCGGGACGTGACCTGGCGTGAGGCGGCGCTGCTGCTGGGGCTGACGGCGGCGGCCGGCGCGATGCGCTTTGTGGTCGGCGTGCAGGGGGGCGACTTGTGGCTGGACGAAGCGTGGACGGTGCTGACGGCGCGGGACGCGGCGGCGACGGGGCAGGGCGTGCTGGCCGAGCCGTATCGGGTGGACAACAACCACCCGCTGATGACGTGGCTGGTGGTGCAGCTGGGTCCCTACCGGCCGGGGTGGGTGTATCGGGCGGCGGTCTGGGCGGCGACGGCGACCCTGCCGCTGCTGGCATACGCAGCGTGCCGGGGGCTGGGGCGTGTGGCGGCGTGGGCCGGGGCGGCATACGCGGCGACGGCGTTTGCGGTGACGGTATACGGGACGGAAGTGAGGGGTTACGGGTTTGCGGTCGCGGCGGCGGTGGCCGGGCTGGCGCTGGTGGCGGGCGGCACGTCGGAGTCGCGTGGACGGACGCCGCCGTGGCGTGTGGGGGTGTACTGGGCCGTAGCGCTGATGGGGCTGCTGGGGCACCTGACCTACGTGCACGCGCTGGCGGGATTGATGGCGGTGACGTCGGTGGAGAGGTGGCGGGAGACGACGTCGTGGGCGGCGACGGCGCGGGGGGTGGTGGTGTGGCACGGGGTGCCGGCGGCGATGGCGGTGCTGCTGTACGCGGCGTTCTTCCGTGACGTGAAGGTGGCGGGCGGCCCGGCGGGGGACGTGGTGGCGGCCATGGCCGGGGCGGCGTCGCTGTCGTGGAACGGGCCCTGGGCGGGGGCGGCGGCGTGGGGGGTGGGCGTGGGGGCGGCCGCGGGGACGCTGTGGCTGGCGTGGCGTTGTCGGGCGTGGCCGGGCGTCTGGCCGGGCGTCTGGGCGGGCGTGGTGGCGTGGCTGGCGGCGGCGGCGACGGTGGCGGTCAAGTCGGCGGTGCACGGGCAGGCGGAGGTGGTGTTCCCGCGGTATTTCCTGGTGGCGGCGGTGCCGTCGGCCCTGTGCGCGACGGCCACAGCGTGGCAGTGGGCGGCGGGTGGGACGTGGTCGGGGGGAAAGACGTGCTGGCGGGTCGCCGTCGTGGGGGCGCTGGCGACCGTGGTGCTGGCGGCGTCGGTCGTGCAGCACCTGCGGTTTGTCAGCGAAGGGGGCCGTGGGCAGTACCGGGCGGCACTGGCGATGGTGGCGGCGAGCGGCGAGCCGACGCTGGGCAGCGACTACGACTCGCGGACGATGCGACTGGAGAACCACTACCGGCCGGACCTGCCCGGGCGGGTGCGATACATCCGGGCGGGCGACTGGCCGGCGGCGGGCGAGACCGACGGGGTCGGCGACGGGGGGACCGTGTCGGGAGCGCCGGCGTGGTACCTGCTCAATTCGAGCACGACGGTGCGGGAGCCGGTGCCGCAGCGCCTGGAGGTCAACGGCACCGCCTATGTGTACGTTCGGACGTTCGGGCAGTACGGGCCGTCGGGCTGGAGGTGGTACCTGTACCGGCGGGACGGATGAGCGGGCGACGGGAAGATGCCGCTGAGGCGTCAGCGGGCGGGTTGGGAGTGCCGGAGCGGAACGACAAGGTCGTCGCCGTCGGGGTCGGCGGGGGCGGTGGTGGGTGTCGCGGCGTTGTCGGCGGAGGGGCTCTCGGCCCGGAGGGAGGGCGCGCCGTCGGGACCAAAGCTGCGGAGTTCGGCGGCGGCGGGGGTGAAACGGCGGTAGAGCACGGGTCGGCCCCAGCCGTCGGCGGTGCTGTAGGGTTTGCCGTCAACCGGGTCGGGGCCGAGGTCGGCGAGGTACGAGGGGAGCTCGCCGTGGCGGTCGGCGTAGGCGTAGCTGGCTTCGGCGAGGCGGCTGAGGCGGAGCCGGGTGACGGTGGCGGGGTCGAGGCGGGCCAGCCCGGCGAAGTACCACGCGGCCCAGACGATGGCGGTGAGCACGAGCAGCATGGCGATGGCGACGGCGGTGAATCGGGCCATGGGAGTTGGGGAGGTTCAGCTCTGGCGGGCGATCAGCTCTGACGGGCGAGCAGCTCGGCGCAGTGGAGCGTATTGCGGAGGAGCATGGCGACGGTCATCGGGCCGACGCCGCCGGGCACGGGGGTGATCCAGCCGGCTTTCGGAGCGACCGAGTCGAAGTCCACGTCGCCGACGGTTTTCCGCGTGCCGTCGGGGAGGGTGACGCGGTTGATGCCGACGTCGATGACGACGGCGCCGTCCTTGACGTGCTCGGCGGTGATCAGCCCCGGTTTGCCGACGGAGACGACCAGCACGTCGGCCTGTCGGGTGTGCTGGGGGAGGTCGCGGGTGAACTTGTGGCAGAGGGTGACGGTGGCGTTGTGCTGGGTGAGCAGCAGCGCGGTGGGTTTGCCGGCGATTTCGCTGGCGCCGACGACGACGGCGTTGGCGCCCTGCAGCGGCAGCGACGTCGTGCGGATGAGCTCGAGGGCGGCGAGCGCGGTGCACGGGGCGACGAGCGGGCGGCCGTAGACCACATAGCCGATGTTGGCGGGGTTGACGCCTTCGACGTCCTTGACGGGGTCGATGGCGTACTGGAGTCGCGGGGCGTCGAGGTGCTCGGGGACGGGGAGGTGGAGCATGATGCCGCTGACCTGGGGGTCGCGGTTGAGGGCGCCGATGATGGTCATCACGCTGTCGTTGCTGCTTTGGCCGGAGAGCGTGATCAGGGTGTATTCGATGCCGACGGCCTTGCACGCGTCGGCCTGGCGCTGGGCGTAGAGCTCGCCGGCGGGGGTCGCGCCGATCATCAGCGCGGTGAGGCGGACTTTGCGGCGCTGGTACTCCAGTTCCTTCACCCGGCGGGCGACGTCGCGTCGGATGGCGTCGGAAAGGATGTTGCCGTCGATGAGCTGGGCCATAGGGGTGAACTTCAGGCCCGGGGCGGTCAAAATGCAACTGGCGTCCACGCGGTCGCTGCGTCACGCGACTTCGGGGGCATCCGTGACGGGAGGTGGCCGATGGACGACGGCGGTCAGCGGGCACGGTGGATGAAGCTGCGGGGTGAGCCGACGCCGCCGGGCGAGGGCGTGGTGCTGAGGGCGGGGAAGCTGTCGGCGGTGTACTTTCCCGGAGAAGTGCGCTACGTGCTGTGGCACTGCGGAGAGGACGACGCGGGGGTAGACGTAGCGCTGCGGGTGTACGCGGCGGTGCGGGACGAGAACTGGGGAACCGTGCCGACGACGCTCGAGCCGCCGAGCCTGCGTCAGTGGGACGACGGGTTCGACGTGACCGTCCCGGGCCGCACGACGCAGGCGGGCATCGGCTACCGCTTCGAACTGCGGCTGAGCGGTCGGGCTTCGGGTGACGGCAGCGCGGTGTTGCGGGTGGCGTTCAGCGGGGAGGCGACGTCGGCGTTTCGACGCAACCGCATCGGGCTGTGCGTGCTGCACCCGGCGTCGCTGGCGGGGCTGCCGCTGCGCGTGCGGTACGTGGGCGGGGGCTCGGCCGAGGCGAGGTTTCCGCGTCTGCTGGACCCGCGTCAGCCGCCGCCGGGACTGACGGAGCTGGCCGGGCTGAGCCACCCGCTGCCGGGCGTTGACGGCGACGGGTCTGGGGAAGTGACGTTCGCGTTCTCCGGGGACGCGTTTGAGATGGAGGACCAGCGGAACTGGACGGACGCGAGCTTCAAGACGTTCTGCACGCCGCTGGGCAGGCCGTTTCCCGTGCAGGTGAACGTGGGGGACCCGGTGGAGCAGGCGGTCGAGGTGACGGTGCGCGGGGACGGCGGCGGCCGCGGGGAGAGGCGCGCGGGGGTGAGTCGCCGTGGCCGGAAAGGGGAGGTCTCTCTGTCGCCGCTGATTGGAGTGAAGCCGGAGCGTCTGCCGGCGCTGGGCACGCTGATGCCGTCGCAACCGCTTCGCCCCACGCCGACGGAGCGGGAGGACCTGCGTCGGGCGGGGTTGTCGCACCTGCGGGTGGAGGTGCCGCTGGGCCGGGCCGAGTGGCGCGAGCGGCTGTCGGCCGGGGCTCTGGCGGCGCGGGAGCTCGGCTGCGGTCTGGAGCTGGCAGTCTATGTGCCAGCGACGCCGGAGCCGACGTGGGCGGCGGAGGTGAGCGAGGCGGCGCGGAAGTGCGGGGCGCCGGTGCGGTTCATCACGCTGCTGCACGAGACGGAGCGGTATGGGGGGCAGCCGTTCCCGCCGCCCGGTGGGGTCGCGGGGGCGAGCCTGCGGCGGGAGCTGCTGCTCGGGGCGGAGGGCGTGCGCGTGGCGGTGGGGACGGACGGGGACGCGATTTTTCTGGGCCGGATGACGGGGTTGCCGCCGCCGGGGGCGGACACGTTGGCGGTGCAGATCAACCCGCAGACGCACGCATCGGACGAGCGGTCGATGCTGGAGACGCTGGGGGTGCAGGCGGTGGTGGTGGAGACGGCCGCGGTGCTGGGGCTGGGGCGGGCGGTGGCGGCGACGCCCGTGACGCTGCGGGCGCGGCGGAACCTGTACGCGTACGCGACGGGGAACTTCGCCCCCCTGCCGCCGGATGCGCGGGTGAAGTCGGTGTGGGCGGCGGGTTGGACGCTGGGGAGCCTGGCGGCGCTGGTGTCGGCCCGCGGGGTCGCGTGGGTGACGTTTCACCCGGCGTGGGGCGAGGGGGGCATGGCATGCACGCCGACGTCGCTGCTGCTGCGGACGGTGTGCACGTCCGGGGCACGGGCGGTCTGGCCGCTGCGTGTGCCGTCGGCCGACGAGCTGCCGCCGACGTGTACGGCGATGGCGCTGAGGGCGGGCGAGGGCCGGCGGCTGCTGCTGGCCAACCACACGCCGGAGGTGCTGCGGGTGGAGGGCGTGGCGGAGGTGCTGGGCACGGGCCGTGTGAGTGTCCTGCGGCTCGACGAGACGTTCGAACCGGGCGTGGACCCGACGCCCCGGACGGAGGCGATGGGCGGGGCGATCGAGCTGTCGGCATACGCGGTGGCGGTGGTGGAGGCGGCGGCGGCCTAACGTGACGCATGTCCATGCAATCGGTTGTATCCGAGGAGACGGAAGGAGCTGGCGGGGGAGGCTGGGTCTGGCGGCCGACACCGGAGCAGGTGCACGCGTCGCACCTGATGCACTTCTGTCGGCGTTGGGGGCTTCGGGATGTGGCCGAGCTGCACGCCCGGAGCACGGCGGACGTGGCGTGGTTCTGGGACGCGGTGTTGCGGGAGCTGGGGGTGGTGTTCGAGCGGCCGTACACGGCGGTGCTGGACGACTCCGGGGGTCTGGCGTTTCCGCGGTGGTGCGTGGGGGGCCGGATGAACCTGACGGTGTCGCTGCTGGACCGCTGGGCGGGGACGCCGACGGACGCGAAGGCGGCGGTGGCATGGGAGGACGAGCGGGGCGTGGGGGGCGAGTGGACGTACCGCCAGCTGCGCGAGGCGGTGGAGCGGGCGACGGCGGGTCTGCGCGCGCTGGGGTTTCGGGCGGGCGACGCGGCGGCGGTGATGATGCCGATGACCGTCGAGGTGGTCGTGGCGATGCTGGCGGTGATCCGGGCGGGGGGCGTGTTCGTGCCGCTGTTTTCGGGGTTTGGGGCGGAGGCGGCGGCGACGCGGCTGTCCGACAGCGGTGCGACGTGGCTGGTGACGGCCGACGGGTCGTGGCGGCGGGGCAAGCTGGTGGAGATCTGTCCGGTGGCGGAGGCGGCGGCGTCGCGCGTCGGCCGGGCGGTACGTCTGGTGGTGCTTGAGCGGCTGGGCGGGGCGGCGACGGTGCGGGTGCCGGGCGACGTGCTCACGTGGGAAGGACTGATGCGCGCTGGCGAGTCGGCACCGGGGCTGCTGCGGGCGGCGGAGGTGGTGGACGCCGAGGCGCCGATGATGCTGATCTACACCTCGGGCACGACGGGGCGGCCCAAGGGGGCCGTGCACACGCACTGCGGGTTCGGGATCAAGGCGGCCCAGGACCTGCTGCACGGGTTCGACCTGCAGGCGGACGAACGGCTGTGCTGGGTGACGGACATGGGGTGGATGATGGGCCCGTGGCTGGTGCTGGGGACGCTGCTGCTGGGGGCGACGATGGTGCTGTACGACGGGGCGCCCGACCACCCGCACCCCGGGCGGCTGTGGGAGCTGGTGGCCCGGCAACGGGTGACGACGCTGGGGGTGTCGCCGACGCTGGTGCGGGCGATGATGCGTTCACAGCCGCCGCCGCGAGAGCTGCTGGCGAGCTTGCGCAAGTTCGGGTCCACCGGCGAGCCGTGGAACCCCGACCCGTGGAGGTGGCTGTTCGAGGCGGTGGGCGGCGGCACGCGGCCGATCATCAACTACTCCGGCGGGACGGAGATCTCCGGCGGCATCGTGTGCGGCAACGTGGTGACGCCGCTGAAGCCGTGTGCCTTCGCCGGGCCGCTGCCGGGGATGGACGCGGACGTCATCGACGAGCACGGGCAGAGCGTGCGCGGGGCGGTGGGCGAGCTGGTGCTGCGCAAGCCGTGGATCGGCCAGACGCGGGGCTTCTGGAACGACCGCCAGCGTTACCTCGACACGTACTTCACGCGCGGGCCGGAGCTGTGGGTGCACGGCGATTTTGCGAGGGTGGACGACGACGGGCAGTGGTACCTGCTCGGCCGCTCGGACGACACGCTCAAGGTGGCGGGGAAGCGGGTCGGTCCGGCCGAGGTCGAGAGCGTGCTGGTGGCGGACGAGGCGGTGGCCGAGGCGGTGGCGGTGGGCGTGCCGGACGACACCAAGGGCGAGGCGCTGCTGTGCCTGTGCGTGCTGCGGAGCGGCGTAGCGCCGACCGAGGCGCTGCGTCAGCGGCTGGGCCAGCGGGTGGTGGACGCGATGGGCAAGGCGCTGGCGCCGCGGGAGATCCGTTTCGTCCCGGCCCTGCCGAAGACGCGCAACGGCAAGCTGATGCGACGGGTCGCGCGGGCGGCGGTGCTGGGCAAACCGGTCGGCGACACGACCGCCCTGGAGAACCCGCAGTGCCTCGCCACGCTCGTGCAGCGCCCCGGCTCATCGGAAGCGGACGTGCGCTGAGGTCGCTGCGGAGTCGGGTTGAGCTCTGCGCGACCCGACGCCACACCGGCGGGGTCAGACCTGTGCGGCGAGGAAACTCCTGAGGTCCTGCTCGTTGACTTCGGGGTCGCCGGGGGCGACGTGGTCGAGCTTGCCTTCGCGCAGCCACACGGCCAGCGTGTCCACCATGTCGAAGACCTGGTCGAAACTGTCGGCGATGAACAGCAGCGGCTGATAGTGGTCGATCTCGAAGGCCTGGTTGATGACCCACTCGAGCTGCAGGGGGTAGCGCTGCACGTCGGGCGAGACGACGGCGTGCTCGATTTCGCCGAAGCTCGAGAGCAGGCCCGAGCCGTAGACCTTGACCTCGCGTCCCTCGCGCATCAGGCCGAACTCGACGGTGAACCAGAAGAAGCGGGCCAGCGCCCGGAGGATGCTCTCCAGCCGCAGCAGCCGTTCGTGCTCGGACTCGTGCTTCATGCTCTGGGCGTGCGCGGCGGCCTCGCGGGCGAACTCGCCGAAGCGGACGAGCACGTCGGAAAAGCGGCGGTCGGTGTGCATGGGCACGTGCCCGGCGATGTCGTGGAAGATGTCGGGCTCGGGGAGGTAGTCGAGGTGGTCGGCGTCGCGGACGGTGATGGTCGTGGGGAAGGCCCGCTGCCGTAGACAGTCGAAGAAGATGAACGCGGGGACGTAGCCCGAGACGGCGCGGGCGGTGAAGCCGGAGAGCGGGGCGAGGAAGGCGTTGACGTCCGAGAGGCGGGGGACGGCTACAGGGTCGAGGGCGAGCTTGCCCAGCCCCTCGAGGAACCGGGCGTTGGCGTAACGCTGCCACCGGGGCTGCATGCGGCTGAAGAGCAGCCGCCAGGCGCGGTGGTTGTCGGGCGAGTAGAGGTGGTACGGCTGCTCGATGAACACCTGCCCGTCGTGGCGGGCCCTTTCGATGAACGGGGCGGCGTTGGTGGTGAGCCCGGGGGCGGGTTGGGCGATGGTGGCCATGGTACGGCTCCTCTCATCAGGACCACGACGCGTGCCGCGGGCGGCCGCGGCGGGGAACCGCGTTCAGGTCGGTCGGTGCAGTTCGAAGCGGTCGCGGGTGCGGCTGTACCAGCTCCCGCCCATGCGGCCGACGGCGTCGAGCTTGCCGGGGTCGATCAGGCCGTCGGGCCCGAGCAGGTCGTCGGCGACGTGCAGCAGCAGGACCCGGCCGATGACGATGTTGCCCGCAAGCGGCCCCTCACCCACGGGGACGATGTGCATCACTTCGCACTCGATGTGCACGGCCGCCTCGGCCACGCGCGGGGGCCGGACGCGTACAGACGGCACCGGCGTGAGCCCGACGGCCTCGAACTCGCTGACCTCGTAAGGCAGCTCGCGGCTGGTGGCGTTCATCCGCTCGGCCAGCGCGTCCGAGACGATGTTGACCACGAACTGCCGCGTAGAGCGGGCGTTGAGCAGCGAGTCCTTGGGGGAGCCGTCGCGGCGGTTGGTCGGGGAGAACATCACCGCCGGCGGGTTGGCCCCCACGGCGTTGAAAAACGAGTACGGCGCGAGGTTGGCCACGCCGCGCGGCGAGACGGTGGACACCCAGCCGATGGGCCGCGGCGTCACGGCCGAGGTGAGCATGCGGTAGGCTTCGGCGGGCTGCACATCCCGGGGGTCGATCGTCACCGCGGTCCTCCGTCGATGCCGGAGGAAGCGCTGCCGGGCGAGACGGCGGTTTCCATCCAGCTGTAAGGGTACTTCGGGTCGTCGAGCTCGAGGGCGAAGCGCGTCAGCTGCAGAGGTCGCTCGGTGTCGAACATCACGGCCAGCTCCTCCGTCCGGGTCGCGTTCTCCGACGCCTTGATGGTACCGGGGTGCGGCCCGTGGGGGATGCCTGCAGGGTGGACGGAGATGGACATCGCCGAGACGCCCTTGCGCGAACCGAACTGCCCCCGCACGTAGAACAGGACCTCGTCCGACTCGGTGTTGCTGTGCACGTACGGGACCTTGATCGCCTCGGGGTGGTGGTCGAGGTGTCGCGGGGCGAAGGTGCAGATGACAAACCCGTGGCATTCGAAGGTCTGCTGGAAGGGCGGCGGGAGGTGAACCGTGCCCGTGAGCGGCTCGAAATCCATCGCGTTGAACGTGAACGGATAGACGAAGCCGTCCCAGCCGACGACGTCGAAGGGGTGGCTGGCGTGGACGACGCGCGTGAGCCGCGGGCCGTCCTTGACCAGCACGTCGGTGTCCTGCTCGCGGTCGAGCGTGAGCAGCTCGCGGGGCGCGTGGAAGTCGCGTTCGCTGTAGGGGGCGCCGAGCATGAGCTGGCCGTCGGGGTTGAAGTAGCGTCGGGGCAGACGCACGGCCCCGACCGACTCGAGGATGAGGTGGTCTTCGCGGCCGACGTCGTCGGGCACGAGCCGGTAGGTGGTGCCGCGGGGGATGACGATGTAGTCCTCCGTGCGGTAGGGCAGCACGCCGTAGGGCGACTCGACCCGCCCGGAGCCGGAGGCGATGAAGATCACCTCATCCGCGCCACCGTTGCGGTAGAGCGTGCGCTGCGGCTCGGCCGGCCGGCATCGCCAGCAGGTGACGTCGGCATTGAACAACAGCGGCACGCGGCCGGCGATGACCTCGCCTCGGCGGGGCAGCTTCTGCGTGAGCAGGTGGCGGTGCCGCAGCGGCTCGTCGGCGACCGGCTCCAGCGGCAGGTGGCCGGCCAGCTCGACGTGCTTGACGCGTGTGGGCGGGCGGAGGTGGTAGAGGATGGAATAGGCGCGGTCGAAGCCGGCGGTCGTGACGACGTGCTCGTAATACAGCCCCTCGCCGAGGAAGCTCTCGCGGGCTTCGCGGGGCAGGCGGATGTGCCGCTTGCGGGGGATGGTGCCGAGCGTGCGGTAGATGGCCATGGTGTCACCTCAGAGGTTCGAACGCGGGCTTATCGCGGCGGACGGAGCGTCGTGTGGGACGGCGGCGGGCGCGGGCCGCTCGACGATGTGGTTGCGGAGGGTGCCGATCCCCTGCACCTCCAGCTCGACGACGTCGCCGGGGCGCAGGTAGCCGCCGACGTTTTCGGGGCCGAGCTCGAGGATGCAGCCGGTGCCGACGGTCCCTGTGCCGAGCAGGTCGCCGGGGAGCAGTGTGCAGTCGCGGGAGGCCTCGGCGACGAGCCGGGGGATGGTGAAGTGCAGCTCGGCGAGGTTGCCGCGGGAGAGGGTGCGTCCGTTGACGCGGGCGGTCATGGCGGCGTCGATCCGGCCGTCGTCGTCGATGTCGAACCGGTCCAGCGGCACCAGCCACGGCCCGACGGCGGTGGCGAAGTCCTTACCCTTGCACGGGCCGAGCCCGACCTTCATCTCCTGCCGCTGCAGGTCGCGGGCGGAGAAGTCGTTGACGATGGTGAGACCGGCGACGTGCTCCCACGCACTCGCCAGCGGAATGTCGCGGCCGCCGCGGCCGATGACGATGCCCACTTCCAGCTCGTAGTCCAGCTCGCGGCTGCCGGCAGGTGCGTACACCGCCGCCTCATGCCCCACCAGCGAGGACGTGCTGGAGAAGTAGAACACGGGCCGCTCATACCACGCGTCGTCCATGGGCAGCCCCCGGCGGGCGCGGGCCGTGCGGACGTGGGCCTCGAAGGCGTAGAAGTCGCGGAACGTGGGTGGGCGCGGCACCGGCGGCAGCCAGCGGAAGTCGCGCCCGGACGCGCGTGGGGCACTGCCGGGAGGCAGGCGGACGTCCGGCGCGGGCCGGTCGCGCAGGCGGGCGAAGATCGTCTCGCGCAGCGGCAGCGCGGCCAGCAGGTCCGACGGGGCAGACGGGCCCATGAGCGTGCGCAGCAGGACCACGCCCAGCCCGCCGCCGGGTTCGTCCACGACGACCGCGGGCAACGGCTCGTCGCCGAGCTGAACCATCGCCAGCCGCATGGCCACGCCTCCGCTGGTCTGCCTGCTCACCCGGGTCCGCGACCGCGGGCCTAGAGCGTGCCGCGGAGGGCCTGTTCGCGTTCGATGGCCTCGAACAGCGCTTTGAAGTTGCCCTCGCCGAAGCCGTCGGAGTTCCCGCGACGCTGGATCACCTCGTAGAACAGCGTCGGGCGGTCGAAGATCGGCTTGGAGAACAGCTGCAGGAGGTAGCCGTCTTCGCGGTCGCGGTCCACCAGGATCCCCAGCTCGCGGAGGTCGGCGACGCGCTCTTTGATCTGCCCCACGCGAGCCAGCAGGTCGTCGTAGTAGGTGTCCGGGACGGAGAGGAACTGCATGCCCCGGCGGCGCATCTCCCGCACGGCCGAGACGATGTCGCTGGTGAGCAGCGCGATGTGCTGCACGCCCGGCCCGCGGTACTCGTTGAGGAACTCCTGGATCTGCGAGTTGTGGCTTGACGGTTCGTTGATGGGCAGGCGGATGTAGCCGTCCTCGGAGCCCATCACCTTGCTCATCAGTGCGCTGCGGCCGGTGTTGATGTCGAAGTGGGCGGTGAGCTGGAAGCCGAAGACGCGGGCGTAGAAGTCGCACCACTCGTCCATCCGCTCGACGTTGGCGACGATGTGGTCGATCATCATCAGCTGGATTTCGCTGTCTTCGATGCCGCTGGCGACGTTGACGTAGCCGGGCGCGAACGCCTTGCTGCTCAGCCGCTCGATGAAGGTGTGGGTGGTGTCGCCGTAGGCCGCGATGGACGCCCCGACGAAGAACTCGTGCCTGTCCAGCGGGCGGACCACGCGTGCGCCGGCGGCCTCGGCCGCGGCGATCGCCCTGGCGGCGTCGCGCACGCGGAAGGCGATGTCCTTCACGCCGTTACCGTGCTTGTCGATGTGGGCCCGGATGGCGTCGGCCTCGGGCGAGGACCCTTGCGGCTCGGCGAAGAGGAAGTTGATGCGGCCCTGCCCGACGACGATGGCCTTGCGGCCCCGCAGCCCGGTGGACGCGTCCCCCATCGAACGGCGGCACATCCCCAGGCACCGCTCGTGGTACTCCGCCCACGCCTCGGCGTCGTTGACGAAAAACTCGATGTGGTCGATCCCGCGAATCCCCAGCGGGTTGTCTTCCCGACCCTCGGACTTGCTGACTTTGGGCAACGGCATCGATACGGCGCTCATGAAGGGTCCCTTCACTTTCCGGTTCGCCACAGCGACAGGTTCACCCCCGAAACGGACGTCCGCCCGCGTCGGGGCAACGATGGCCTCCGCGGCAGGGTCACTGCCCGGCGGCTACGGCTGACGCTACCGCCGCGGGAAACGGCAGTCAATCGTTTGGCGTCGTTGCGTTGCCCGTTGAGCGTTTTACCGCCTGCGCGGCCGACCTGTGCCGCCGCCCCGCACGGGTGCCCCGCGGTACCGCCGCTGCCGGGGACGATGGCGCGTCCGTTGCCGGTCAGCCGGGCCCCCAGACGAGCAGGGCCCCGCCGGCACCGGCGACGGCCGAGTAGAGCAGGGCCGGGCCGGCGGTGAGCCGCAGGATGCCCCCGACGCTGCCGTCCTCGCCGGGCGTGCCCGCGGCCGGCCCGCGTTTCTCGCCGATGCCCAGCACCGCCGCCACCGCGACGATGTTGTGCACGCACACCATGTTGCCCAGGCTGGCACCGACGGTCTGCAGGGCCAGCACCGTGGGCGTCGGAAGCCCCAGCACGCCCGCCACCGATTGCTGCACGCCGCCGAAGGTCAGGTTGGACACGGTGGCCGAGCCGGCGAAGAACGCGCCCAGTGCGCCCAGCAGCGGCGCCACCACCGGCCACGCGCCGCCCGCCCCCGAGGCCAGTCCCTCGCCGAGCACCCGGACCGCGCTCGTCTCGCCGCCAGACATCAGCAGCTTCACCAGCACCAGCGCCCCCAGCAGCGCGACGGCCGCCTTCGACAGCCGCTGCAGCGTCTCGCGCCACGCCGCCGCCAGCTCCCGACGCGGCATCCGCAGCCACAGCGCCGCACCCACCGCCATCACCACGAACGGCAGGATGAACGGCACGTAGAGCAGTTCCATCTTCCAGTTGGTCGCGGTGCCGAGGATGCCACGCAGCCCGACGACGCCACTGGCGCTGAGGTAGGCTTCGCCGAGCGCGCCCAGGCCGACCGACACCGCCGGCGTTTCACTGCGCAGAAAGCCCTTGAGCCCCAGCGCATCCACACGCGTCACCCCCAGCAGGGCCACCACCGCCAGGACCGGCACCGCCGCCCGCCACACGCTCCCCGGGGCCGCGCCCGCTGGACCCAGCGGGGCCATCGCTGTGACCCGCTCGTCATCGGGGGACGTCTTGTCGGCATCGGGTTCTTCCGGCGGCCCGGCCGCGTCGGCGGATTTCGGCAACCCCCATCCGACCTTCGCCAGCGCCGCGCCGGCCGCCAGCCCGCAGGCGCCGCCGACGATGGAGGGAAACTCCGGCGAGACCAGCGCCAGCAGCAGGTACGGCAGCATCGTCGCCGCCAGCACGGCCGCGACGTAGCCCCACCGCCTCCCCACCTCCCGCAGCGGAACCACCAGCCCCATCGCCACCACCGGCACCACGGCCGCCGCCGCCACGTTCACCACGGCCGCCTGCCACCGCAACGTCGCCATCTCGCCGTCCGTCAGCCCCAACCCGCTCAGCCCGAACCACACCGGCGTGCCCACCGCCCCGAACGTGACCGGCACGCTGTTCATCACCAGACACATCGCCGCCACACGCACCGCCGGAAACCCCAACCCCACCAGCAGCGGCGCCGCCAGCGCCGCCGGCGTCCCGAACCCGCTCAAACCCTCAATCAAAAACGAAAACGACCACCCAATGAGCAGCAGCTGCGCCACCGGGTCTGGGCTGAGCCGACGCACCGCACCCGTCAGCACCGACAACTGCCCCGACCGGTCCATCGTCCGGAAGAAGAAAATCGCCCCCAGCACAATCCCCAGCGGCGTCAGCGCCGACAGCAACCCCTCGATCACCGCCGCGTGCACCCGGCGCGCCGGATCACCCCCGGCGAACCACGGCGTCCACTGAATCAGATACGCCAACCCCGCCGCCACCGGCAACGCCACCTGCGCCGGCCACGGGAACACCCGCCGGGGCCAGGGGCTGGTCATGACGACGATCAGCACCAACACCGGCAAAATCGCAAGCAGCAGCGTCATCGCCCGGGCAGTCTAACCGCTCGCCCGCCGCCCGCCCCCAACGCGCCCCGCGGCCTTCTATCGCACCATCAGACCGATCCGGTCCAGGTACACCGAACCCGTCGCCGGCGCGTTCGCCTGCAGCACGAAAATCACGTTGAGCGCTGCAGGCATCGCCTGGAAGTGCTCCTCGTTCGTCGTCAGCAGCTCGTGCGTCGTCCACTCCGCCGCATCCTTCAGCGGAATCCGACCGATCACCATCCACCAGTTCGCCGTGCTCTGCATCACCACCATCACGTGCGCGTCAGGGTCTGCACACGCGAAATCCGCCGACGTCCGCACGTCCGCCACCACGCCGCGGATGTTCGCACGGTTCAGCCGCTCCGCGGGCGGCAACTGATTGATCTTCAGCAGCCCGTTCCCGCTGTCCCCCACCGCCCGACGCTCCGACAGGTCCACCCGCGCCACCGCACGGTTCGCCCGCTGGGTCAGGTCCTCTACCAGCACAAAGTCCGACTCGAACACGCTGCCGTCGGTCAACGGCGGACTCGAAAAATCCCACAGCACCACCGGCCGCGGCACAGACGGCTTGACCTCCACCTCCCGCGTCACGCTCAGTTCGCCGCTGCGTGCCGTCAGCACCAGCTTCCCCGGCTCCATCGCCCGAAACCGGAAGTGCCCCACCGCCTCCGCCAGCCGCACCTCTCCCCGGTCCAGCACGGCCCCCACCCCGCTCGCCGTCAGCGTGGCCGGCCCCATCACCCCGCCGTACGGCCTCAGCTCCCCGCCCCCCGCCTCCACCGCCAGCAGTTCGGCGTACACCTCATCCCCTGCATACACCTCCCCCGGCAGCGAGAGCCGCAGCTCTGCAGGTCGCGGCGGGCGGTCGGCCGCCTGCCCGGCAGAGCGGGCCATCGCCTTCGCCCCGTAGGCCGACACCGCCTCCGCCCCCACCGCGGGCACACGGACGTAGGCCACCGCGTAGGGCGGCACGGTGACCGTGAAATCCTGCCCCACCGCCGCACGCTGCACCCGCGGCCCCAGACTCCATCGCACGCGCCGCGCCGCCGCGTCGTAGGAATACTCCCGGCTCGTGAGCAGCGCCAGCTCCCCTTCAGCCGCCGCAACGAACCCCGACACCGACACGGCCACCTCCGCCTCCCGCTCGGCGTCCGCGTTCACCAGCATCACCACCACCGCGTCGTCCGACGCCGACGCGTAGGTGAACACGGTCGCGTCGCTCGACTCCGCCGACACCAGCCGGGGCTGCATGTAGTTGTTCCAGAGCGAGAGCGCGTAAAACTGTGCCTTGCGGGCGTAGCCGTCGTCCGGGCCGGCGAAAAGGTCGGAGAACGCGTCCCACTGCATCGCCATCGCGACGTCGTTCCGGGCGATCTCACCGAGAAACACGCTCGACCACAGCGCGGTGAACATCCGGGCGTTGTCCACGCCGCCACCAAGGTTCCACTCCGAGTAGCAGATTTCAATCTGCCCCTCCCGCTGCGGCTGATACCGGCGGATGAGCCCTTTGAGATGGTCCACCTCCCGCTTCACGTGCGCCGGCAGCCCGGCGAGCATGCTCGCTTCGCTCATCGTGCGGCTGCCGGGATACGTGTGATGCGAAACGAAGTCCACAAGGTCCCCCGCATCCCGCAGCACTTCTTCCGGGAACGGGCAGGTGCCGATGCGGATGGTCGGGTCCACCGCGCGCATGGCTCTGGCCATCTCGATGTACCGGGCGCTGTAGATGTCGCCGGTGATCAGGCCCTTGCCCAGGGGCATCTGCGTGCCGGCCTCCCAGCTCCCGCCCAGCTCGTTGCCGATCTCCCACACACGCACGCCGTAGCCCATCGTGTGGTTCGCCCACCGCACCCACTCTGCCGCGTCCACCGCCCGCCCGGTGCCCGCGTTCGGACACACCATCGCCTCGGCCCCGGGGATCGCGCGGATGAACTCGTGCTGCGTCTTCACGTCAACGTGCCCGTGCCAGTCGCCCGCTTCCGGATGCAGTGTTTTCTCGTTCACGCGGAACGAGGGGGCGTAGCCGCTGTAGTCCACCGCCGGGTAGCCGTCCGGGCCCACCCGCGTCGGGTCCACCCGGCCGTCGGGACCGCGGACGCCGTGGCCGTTCCAGAAGATGCCGTTGGCCCACGAGCCGCCCGGGATGCGGATGTACTGGGCGTTGAGTTCGGACATCCACGGCAGCGCCGCCTCGTACGTCGCCGGGAAGTACCACAGCGCGACGTTCGTTCCGCCGAGCCGGCGCGGCTCCATCGTCCGCAGCACGTGCGCGGCGTCCACCCGCACGTCAACGGTCCGCGTCTCGCCCGCCCACCCCGGCATCGCCGCCGCCACCACGGTCGCCATGACTGCCGTCGCCCACGCCCTACGCTGCCGCATCGCAGTGCCTTCCGTTGTCTGCCGCCGCGTCAACCCTCTGGCCGCGGCGTCTTCCCGTCGCCTGACGTCCCGCTATGCGTTCGCCCACACCATCGCCACGCTCGTGGTGAGCGTGCCGCCCATGTTGAACGTGACGACCGGGCCGGGGAGAACGGTGCCGCCGGTGAGCAGCCGGTACGCGTCGGCCACCTGCCGCACGCCCGTCGCGCCCACCGGGTGTCCGTCGCCGATGAGCCCGCCTCCGGCATTGACCAGCACCTCGGGGTCGCCGCCCTGCGGCCCGCTCAGCCCCAGCTCCTGGCGAACCTCGCGGCTGGCGGTGGCGCCCGACTCGGCCAGCCGCTTTCCCTGCCCGGGTGCCGCCAGCCCCAGCAGCTCGTACGCGATGAGTTCCGTGATAGAGAAGCAGTCGTGCACTTCCGCCGCCTTCAGCTCCTGCGGACCCACGCTCGCCATCGCATACGCACGCTCCACCGCCGCCCGCGCGGCCGGAAACGCCGGCACGTCTTTCTCGTCAAGACCGAGCCGGTCCGTGGTGTGCCCGTAGCCCAGCAGCCGCACGGCCGGGCGGCCCAGCCGCCGGGCCACCTGCTCCGACCCCAGCACCACCGCCGCCGCGCCGTCGGTCACCTGCGAGCAGTCGGCCAGACACAACGGCGGGGCGATCTCGGGATTGTGCTCGCCTGAGGTCATCGCCGCCTGCACGCTCAGCGGCGGCCGGCCGCGCGTCTGTGCCAGCGGATTGCGGCGGGCGTGGGCGAGGTTCTTGGCCGCGATCGTGGCCATCGCCCGGGCGATGTCGCCGTGGCGGGCGGTATAGCGGCGGGCGATCTCCGCGAACAGCCGCGGAAACAGCGGCGTCCCGTAGCGCTCCCGTTCGAGGCGAGCGTCCCCCGCCGCGGCGAGCACCTCCGCCCCGTCGGCCACCGGCATCGTCTTCTGCTGCTCGGCGCCCACCACCAGCACCACGTCCGCCGCGTGTGCGAGGATCTGGTGCACGCCGGTCAGCACCGCCGCCGCGCCCGACGCACACGCCGCCTCCACGTGCACGGTGGGCACGCCCCGCAGCGCCGGATCGATCGCCGTGAGCATCGCCCCCAGATGGAGCTGCCGGGTGAACAGCCCGGCGGCGAAGTTGCCCACCACGCCCGACTGCACGTCCGCGGGAGACAGCCCGCTGGCGGCGATCGCCGCCGACCCGGCCTCGACGATCACATCGCGCAGCGATTTCCCCTCTTTCAGCAGGTTGCGGGCAAAATCGGTGCGGGCGGCACCGAGGACGAAAACCGCGTCGGCCATACGCCGGGGATGCTACCTTCCGCCTCCCGCCCTCGCACACCGGCTCCCGCCCTCGCACACCGCCTCCCGCCTTGCCCCGGCTTCTCCCCCGCCCCACACTACCGCGCGTGGCCTCCACCTCCGCGCCCCCGCCCGCCGTGACCTCCCCCGGCCCCGCGGCCGGCCCGCGTCCCCGACTGCTGTCGCTGGACGTCTTCCGCGGCGCCACCGTCGCCGCCATGATTCTCGTCAACAACCCCGGCTCCTGGTCGCACATCTACGACCCGCTCGAGCATGCCGCGTGGCACGGCTGCACGCCCACCGACCTGATCATGCCGTTTTTCCTCTTCATCGTGGGCGTGTCGATCGTCTACGCGCTCGACGCCCGCAAGGCCGACCCGGCTGCCCGCCCCGCCCTGTATCGCAAAATCGCTTCCCGCACCCTGATCCTCTTCGTGCTCGGGTTGCTGCTGGCCGTTTTTCCCTCCAGCCGCACGAACCTCAACCTGCTGCTGTCTGAACCGGCGACCTATTTCGGGCAGCTCCGCATCATGGGGGTGCTGCAGCGCATCGCGGTGGTCTATGCCGTCTGCGCGCTGCTGTTCCTGTGGACCTCCCCCCGCACCTGGCTCTACGCCACCGCCGCCATTGTCGCAGGGTATTTTCTCGCGCTGACGGTGGTCCCCGTCCCGGTGGACGGCTATCTCCGCCAGCCGCCCCCCACCACGCTGCCGGCGGGGCTGCCGCCGTCGATGGCCGTGCCCGAGAGGGCCCGCTTCCTCCCGCCCAACCTCGACCCGGCCACCAACCTCGCCGCCGTCATCGACCGCACGCTGCTCACGGCCCGGCACCTCTACCGCAAAGGCCCCTTCGACCCCGAAGGCCCGTTCTCGACGGTCTCGGCCATCGCCACCGGGCTCATCGGCATGCTCGCCGGCTTCTACCTCAAGAAAGGCGGCGGAGACATCGCCTCCCGCATCGCGTGGCTGTTCACCGCGGCCCTCGCGCTCACCCTCGCCGGCTGGACGTGGGGCTACCTGCACCCGCTCAACAAGCAGCTCTGGACCAGCTCCTACACGCTGTATACGGCCGGGCTGGCGTTGGCGCTTCTGGCGGGGTGTTACTGGCTCTTCGACGTGCAGGGCTACCGCCGCGGAACCGCCCCGTTCGTGTGGTTCGGCGTCAATGCCATCGCCGCGTTCTGGGGTTCGGGCTTCCTCGTGCGGCTGCTGGGGCTGTTCCCGCAGGAATGGAACGGCCGCATGCTCGGCCTGCACAGCTACCTGCACCAGCGGTTCATCGCGGCCAACGTCTCTCCGCCGGAACTCGCCTCGCTCGTTTATGCGGTGCTGATGGTGCTGCTGTGGACGGCCATCGTGGGGCTGATGTGGCGGATGAAGTGGATCATCAAGGTGTAGCCGCGCGTCGCTCGCCGACGGCCGCGACCGCCGCGCTCGCGCCCTCGTCGCCGCCCACTCGCAGCACCACCGTCTGCCCGGCACGGCCGGCGCGGTCGAGCGGGGTGAGGGCCAGCAGCTCGAGCCGTGCGGCATTCGCGGGGATGAACAGCTCTCCCCGGCCGGTGCCGTCGCGCCCCAGGAGCATCTGCCGCCACCCGCCCGCTCCGGCGGCCCCTGCCCCGCCGCCACCCTCGGCCGCCGCAGCCCATTGCACCACCGCCCGCACCGACCCCGCCGGCAGCACGGCCGACACCCACCACCCCTCGCCGACGCCGTCCTTGCGCCCCGGCCGCACCTCCACGCCGCTCACCTCCGCCAGCCACGTCCCCCCGCCGCTCAGCCAGAGGCTCTCCGGGACGGCCGCCCCGCTGCCGTACACGGTGTCCTTGAGGTGCATCGCCAGCGGGTTGGGTTTCTCGGCCGTCCACGAGGTCAGGAACGAGGCGCTGAAGTGCACCTGCCCGGTGCCGCCGCCGACAGCGCCCGCACCGCCGGGGCCGCCGAGCCCGCGGGAGATCTTGACCTGATACTCGACCTCCGATGCCGGCCAGGTCGGCCGCGCCCCGTCCGCCCGCGTGGTGAACAGCCCCGGCCAGAGGTGCCGCCCTTGGACGTTTTCGCCGATCCACCAGTTCAAAAGCACCGGAAAGCTCTGCGGCGTCTGCGCGATCGGCCAGTAGAGCTGCGGCGTGAAGTAGTCCGACCACCCCTCGCGCAGCCACAGCAGCGCGTCGCCGTAGATCACCTCGTAGGCGTCCATGCCCCGGACCTGCGGCGGGTGTCCAGGGCGCCAGATGCCGAACGGGCTGATGCCGACCTTCACGTGCGGCTTGATCCGCTTGGTCTGCTCGTAGAGCCGGCGAACGTAGTCGTTGATGTTGGCCCGTCGGAAGTCGCCGAGGCTGCGCCCTTGCCCGTACTTCGCGTAGGTCTCCGCGTCGGGGAACTCCATCTCCTTTCCGTCCGGCCCGCGCTCGCGGTAGGGGTAGAAGTAGTCGTCGATGTGGATGCCGTCGATGTCGTAGCGGGTGACCAGGTCGGCGGCGACCTTGAGCGAGTGCTCCCGGGCGGCGGGTTCGCCCGGGTCGAGCCACTCGAGCGTGCCGTACTGCCGCACCCACTCGGGGTGACGCCGCGAGAGCGAGTCGGCCGAGGCGGGATACCGGGCCCCTTTCTGCCTCACCCGGAAGGGGTTGATCCACGCGTGCAGCTCGAGTCCCCGCTTGTGGGCCTCGGCCACGGCCAGCGCCAGCGGGTCGTAGAACGGCTCCGGGGCCTTGCCCTGCGTGCCGGTGAGGTAGTAGCTCCACGGCTCAAGTTCGCTGGCGTAGAGCGCATCGGCCGTCGGGCGCACCTGCAGCAGCACCGCGTTGAAGTTCAGCTCCGCCGCCCGGTCGAGGATGTGCAGCAGCTCGGCCTGCTGCTGGGCGGTGCTCAGCCCCGGCCGGGACGGCCAGTTGATGTTGACCACGCTCGCCACCCACACGCCGCGGAACTCGCGTGCGATCGCCGGGGGCCGCACGTCGGCGCGCGACAGCGCCAGCGGGCTGCCGCGCTGGTCACCCCCGTGGGGTGCCGCGGACGCGTCGCCGGAACCGCTCCCTGTCGCCCGGCAGCCGCCCGTCGCGACCAGCGCCGCCGTCACCATCACCAGCCCGCACAGACCCGCCGACCACCGCCGCCATTCCGCTCGCATCGCGCTCCTCGTGTCCCTTGGGTGATGTCAACGTGTGCACGTTGTACCCGACAGCCGCTAAGGCGTTGAGGGCGGCACATCCCACCGCAGCAGTTCCTGCCCCTCGGCCGCGAGCACCTCCGGCAGCTCGCGGTCGGAGACGACGGCACCGTCCCACTGCACCGCAAAAACCCGCACCACGCGGCCGTCCTCCACGTCCATCACCACCACCGACTGCGGCTGCGGCGACGCCGTGCCGATGAGCCGGCGCGGCCCGTCGCCGCAGGCGTTGAGCGACACCAGGTGCAGCCCGCCCCACGCCGCGCGGCCGGCCTCGCCCCCCCGCCGACCTTTGAAGTAACCGTGGTGGTGCCCGGTGAACCACACCCGCACACCCAGCTTCTCCAGCAGCTCCACCATGCGGTCGTCGTCGGGCGCGGGGATCGTCTCCCGCTCCCGCCCCACCGTGACGGGGTACGGCGGGACGTGCGAGACGGCCACCACGTCGCCCGCTTCACCGGCCGTCTCCCGAAGCCGGCCGACCATCCGCTCCACCCACGCCCACGTGCCGTCGGGGAGCCGCTCGACGGTCGTGACGTCCATGACCAGCACCCCCACGCCCTTGAACGTCACCCCGTACGCCAGCGGATAGCCCACGTCCCCATCCTCGATGACCTCGAGGTCGGGGCGGAAGCCCTCTCGCCGCCAGACGTCGGCGTACTTCTCGCGCTCCTTCGCGAAAGCGGGATAGCCGCTGGCGTCGTGGTTGCCCGCGGCCGGCAGAAACGGGATGCCCGCTTCGCGGAGCGGGCCCACCACCGCCGTGTGAAAACCCGCCCACATCGCTTCGAGCTGCTCTTCGGTGAGCCCGCGGCGTTGCCCGGCCACAAGGTCGCCGGCGCTGATCACCAGCTCCGGACGCAGCTCCTGCACCACCCGGCGGACCAGCGTGTGCACCTCGTCGCGGTAGGTCGTGCTGCCGTACGGGCCGTTCACATCCGACATGACCACGGCCCGGAAACTCCTCTCGCCCACCGGACCCGGCGGCACCGTCTCCGGACTGGCCGGCAACGCGGGCGCCGCCACAGCCAGGCGGACCACCCACCCCACCACGACAACGACAACGCCAAAGCACCGCCTCGGACGCATCCGGGCGTGATACCTTCCCACGGCCGCCCAAACAACTCCCGCCCGCACAACTCCCGACCCCATAATTCGCGCTGAAAGAACTCCCTTGTCCCGAACGCACCCGCCCCGTACAACGCCCCGGTCGAGCGGCCGGACGTCGGCCGCCGGGCCCGGGGTGTTTCCGGCGGTCTGTGGCGTCGTCCACACGGCGACCGGCAACAGGAGCCGATGGCCCTCCCGGCCCGTCGCCCCCCCGGCGGCCTTTACCACGCGAGGTCAACGATGCCGTTTCTGCGAAGTTTGACCACGGTGCTTCCACCGTCGGTCCGCCGGCACATGAACCGTCAGATGTGGCGTCAGATGGACCTTGTGGCCCACATGGGCTACGGCTTTCAGCTGCCGCTTCGCAGCCGGATGGACTGGGACACGTTCAATGAGTTGTTCGTGAAAGGCGAGTACGACCCCGCCCTGCGACGGGTGTTCGAGGCCGCCGGGCCTGAGGACGGACGGCCGATCGTCTGTCTCGACCTGGGCGCCAACATCGGGCTGTTCGCGCTGCGTTGGGTCTCGATGGCGCAGACCTACGGCATCGGGCCCGACCGCCTTCAGCTCGTGTCCGTGGAGGGGAACCGGACCAACCACGGCCGACTCGTCGAACTCGAGAAGAGCTGGCAGCGCGACTGGCCGGGATTCCGCGTGGTGCGCGGACTTGCGGGCCGGCGGAGCGGTTCGGCCGTCCTGTACGACGCCGACATGCATGTGACCGTGTCCACCAGAGGCCGGGGTCACGGCGAGGAAGTCCCGTTCATCGACGTCGAATCGCTCTTGCCGCCTGACCAGCCGGTGTCGCTGATCAAGTGCGACATCGAGGGCTCGGAACAGGACTTCATGGAAGCCTATCCGCAGCTCCTGCGGCGCACCGGCCATCTCGTCATCGAGTTCCATCACGAGATGGTGGATGTGGAAGCGTGTCGCCGGCTTCTGTCGCAGGCCGGGCTTCACCACGTCGCCACGCTCTCGGACGGCATGTTCACGCACTCGGACGTTCCCGCCCGACGGACCACCGAGCTCTTCAGCCGCCACCGGTAGCCACTGCACGTAGCTGCTACACGTCGCCGCCGGTTACCGATGCCGCCCACCGTTTCCACCGCCGCGCCCTCACCCCGCGCGCCCTACACCTTCCACACCCACCGCCGCGCGTAGGCCAGCATCGCCAGGGCCCACACCACCGCCACGAAGCCGAACGTGAACGCCCAGCTTCCGGCCGCCGGCCCCAGCCACCCCTGCAGCACCGCCACAAGGTGCTGCGTGAACATCCGCACCGTGCCGTCGGCCAGCACGACCTTGGGCATGTTCAGCAGCCAGATCTTGCCGAGAATCGACAGGAAGTAGATGCCGATGGCGTTGACGCCCAGCGCCACCACGGGCCACGTCCACCAGCGTTGCCGCCAGACGTCCACGACGACATAGATCGCCACCAGCACCAGCATGCCTACGCCGCTGCAGTAGAGCAGGTAGCCCGACGACCACCGCGGCTTGTTCATCGGCACATCCAGCGACCAGAGCACCCCGCCCACCGTCCACGCGGCGGCGACGGCGGCCAGCAGGCCCAGCTTGCGCCAGGTGCCATCGCGCCGCAGCACGTCGCCTGCCCACGCCCCCAGCAGCATCGTCCCCGCCGCAGGCACCGCGCTGAGCATCCCGGCGAAACTCAGCTTCAGCCACGGCAGAAGCTCGATCGTCTGGAACACCGCCCAGTGCCGGTACGCGTAGGCGACGGCGTTGTCCCGGGCGGTGAACGTGCCCGCGGGCACCTCCCCCTGCGGCAGGAACTTGAGAAACGCCCAGTGCCACGCGAGCAGGGCCAGGCCCGCCGCCAGCCGCACCCAGGCGCCGCCGGGAAGCGCGTAGAGCACCCGGCTGAGCACGTAGCTCACCCCCAGCAACTGCAGCACGTCCATGCCCAGTGTGAACACCAGCTTGGCGCTGGGGTCTCGGCTGAACCGCCAGAAGAGAAACTGCAGTGACAGCCCGAGCACCCAGCCCAGCACGTATAGCGTCGCCCCGCGCCGCAGCACGCGGAGCCAGTACCCCACCCCCAGCGGGCCGCGGGCACGGGCGGCAGCCACCGAGAACGGCATCGCCACGCCGATGATGAGCATGAACCACGGCATCACGAAGTCGGCGAGCGTGCAGTGCCACAGCAGCGGGAACACCGCATCCGCCGCCTGTGAGCTCCCGCCGGCCGCCCACTTCGCCCCTTCGCTCAGCTCGCCCGTCGCGGTCCACCACGTCCGCAGGTCGGCGCCCAGGTCCACCGGCCGCCAGTCCGCGTGCTTCCACCAGTAGCCCACGACGCGATGGTCGCCGAGGTTGTTGACCACGAGCATCGCGAGGATGACCAGCCCGCGGAAGACGTCCAGCGAAGCGAGCCGCCCCGCGAGCGCGTCGCGGGAAGCGCCGCCGGGAGCAGCCCCGGCAGCGCGGGGGGGCGACGCCGCCGGGGGTTGCGGTGTGCCGGGCTCCATCGACGAGCGGGCTTCGGTGGGCGATGCCGGGGACATGGGTGCTGGCGCCGGGCGTGATGGGGGGCCGGTGCCGGCTCCGTCACAGTGGCGGGGTCAAAAGAAGGCCGGGAGTCCGCGGCGACGCGAACTCCCGG
This sequence comes from Tepidisphaerales bacterium, assembly GCA_046299715.1. Lineage (GTDB taxonomy): Bacteria > Planctomycetota > Phycisphaerae > Tepidisphaerales > Tepidisphaeraceae > JBBRUM01. Next base: position 60,598 of record JBKBHU010000001.1, read on the forward strand.
CTTCGAGGGGTGGGGTGTGCGGAGGCTACCGCCGGGACGCCGCGGTCAGGGGATCTCGCGGTCGTACGGCGACCACAGCGCCACCAGCCGGCTCTGTCCGGTGGTGGGGTCGGCGAGGTCGCTGTGCGCGAAGAGGGCGACGTGGCCGTCGGCGAAGGCGAAGTTGGTGCGCCCGCGCGCCTGCCAGAGAGCGCTGCGGTCCTTGGAGGTGCGGTGACGCGTGTAGTCCACCTCGGTGTTGGCGCCCGGGGTGAGGCCGCCGAGGTTGAAGCCGGGGATGCCCAGGAACCGCTGGCCAGCCCGGTCGCCCTGGAAGCCGATGGTGGCGGTGCTCACGGGGCCGAACGTGCCGCCGTTGATGTTGGTGTGCCGCTCGCCGAAAAGGATCAGCTCCGAGGCGCCCTTGGTGCCCAGCCCCCACATCGTGCCGCGGAACGGCGGGTTGGCCGCGTAGGTGCTGAAGGGCGAGTTGCGCGGGTTGGGCGTCTTGTTGTACACGCCCTGGTCAGCGCCGGAGCTGGCCCAGACGTTCATCGCGTACGACCGCGTCGAGCCGTCGGCCGCGTTCGGGCACACGAACACCGGAGTGACGATGTTGCCCGTGCTGGTGACGCCGGTCTCCGGCAGGTACTTGCCGATGCGGTCCTGGTGATACCACGCCTGCTCGGTGGCCGGGTTGGCCCCGCCCCAGCCGCCGGCGTTGATGTTCGGCGGGAACTGCCCCTTGTTCTCGGTGGCGTAGGTGATGGCGGCCAGCGCCAGTTGCCGCAGGTTCGACGCGCACTTGACGACGTTCGCCTGCTGACGGGCGGCACTCAGGCTGGGCAGCAGGATGGAAATCAGCAGCGCGATGATGCCGATCACCACCAGCAGTTCCACCAGCGTAAAGCCGCGACGAGGGAGTGCTGTAGTCATGACACCGCTCCACAGAGTGAGATGAACGACTTCGAGGGCGTCGGGGAGCGGATGCTCCCGGCGGCGGAACGCGGGAGGACACGTCCGCCCGTGTTTCCAACTCTTATATAACTACCAGACGAAAACGTTGGCGTCAACCACGTCCAACGTTGCGACGATTTTTCGCACCGTCCGCTCCACCCCACCGTCCCCCAGCGCCCCCGACCACCTCCGACCTCCCCCCACCGGCCCCCGACCCCGCCCCTTCGGTCGTGGCTCACCGCCCGGGTGCACCCCCAAAAAAGCCCCGCCCGGTGGAGGCGACCGGGCGGGGGGAGCACGTCGTGAGTTGGAGGGCCTCCGTCCACTCGGCCGGGGACGGCTGCTCGCCCCTGCCCGCCGCCCGATGGCCGGACGGACAGGGCGTTAGCGGGATGCTCTACCAGCCGACACCCTAGGGGCCGTGCTTAGCGCTGTCGGCGACGGCTCAGCAGCAGTGCGGCGGGAGCGAGCAGGCCCAGCGCGGCCGGCTCGGGGATGCTTGATGCGCCCGGACGGCTCGACGCCAGCACCGCTTCGATGAACGGGTCGATGTCGTCGGCGTCGAAGATGGAGTTGTTGTCGAAGTCGCCGAAGGCCACGACCAGCTCGGGGGTGAGCGTGCCGCCGTACTGGGTCGTGAACAGGGCGCCGTAGTTGGCGATGAACTCGGCGTAGGGGGCGGACTCGAGCAGCGCTTCGGTGAAGACGTCAATGTCGCCGGCGTCGAGGAAGCCGTCGAAGTTGAAGTCGCCCAGAACGATGTTCGGGCCCGTCGGCGGAAGGGTCAGCGTGAACGCCTGGATGCCGTTGTTGGTGTTGAGGGCGTAGAGGTTGATCGTGTTCCCCACGCGGGCGCCCCAAGCGACGCTGCTCGTGCCGTTGGGGTTGGTGTTGGCGATGGCCGTGGGGATGTTCTTGGCCGTCGCGAGCAGCACCGGGCTGGCCGGGTCGGTGATGTCGTAGACGCTGACCGTGTTCGCGAAGGCCTGCGTCGCGCTCGGCGGGTCATTGGCTGTGAAGCCGCCGGCCGCCACCGTCGCCAGCAGCTTGCGTCCGTCCACCTCGGTGACGGCCATGCCGCGCTCGATGGACGGGTTGCCGTTCAAAAACGGCGAGGCGTCCAACGTGCCGACGCCGGCGCTGTCGAAGCTCGCCACGCGGAGCCGCCCCGACACACCCGCCCCCTGCGTGCCCACCACGGTGTCGGCGTCGTAGAAGGCGATGCCCAGGCGGAAGTCGCCGGCGGCGGTCCCGCCCGCGGCCGGGGCCAGAGGCAAAGTCACCAGAGTCGCCGGCGGGTTGGGCGCGCCGGTCGGGATCACCGTGAAGCCGTTGTTGCCCGTGACGGCCGGGGTTGAGCCGAAGCCGAGAGCGATCTTACCGCCGCTGTCCGGGCCAAAGACTGCCAACGTATCGCCCACGCGCGCCCCCGGAAGGCCCGCGTTGCCCTCATAATGCACCGTCGGCTCGGCCGATTCGTTCTCCCACCGATAAATCTTCAGCGGGGCCGAGTTGGTGTTGATCGTCAGGTTGCCCATGTAGATGACGCCGTCCGTCGTCACCCCGACCATGTTGCGAGCGAACGTGCCGCCGGTGATGAAGTTGGTCGGCCCCAGGCTCAGCGGCCCCTTGTCCGCGCCGGTCAGGCCGTCGAGAATGCGGATCCAGTTCGCCTCAGGGGCGCGGCTCACCAGGATGAGGTTGCCGGTCACCGGGTTGAACGCGATGCCCCGCTCGAGGTAGTTGACGTCGCTGTTGAGGTACAGGTAGTTCCCGAGGATGCCGGTGGTCCCGGGTGCATCGCCCGCGACCGTCTCACCCGGCGCCCGCCAGCCGTCGCCACCGCCGAAACTCGCCAGCGGCGACAGCGTGAACTGCGCCCACACCGACGACGCCGTCAGCCCGACCGCGGCCAACACCGCCAACGCACCCAGCTTCTGATTCATGACCGTCTCCCTGTCCGCCTCGCGGACACTCGGATTCCCGACTCCGTACCAGCTCCGCGGTCGGCCGCCGGCAGTCGCCGTCGGCTTCGCCGCTCTTATATAACCTACTGGAAACAACGTTTTCGTCAACGCCCTTGCGAAACTTTTACCCACCGCTCAAGCAACAAGGGCCTCGTCCGACTCGCTGTCAAGCCGGACGAGGCCCCGCGTTTGACCACTCATGCACGACATGCCCGGGCCCCGCCGGACCGTGTTTCCCCCTGTTGCTCTACCGCGACTCCCCCTGTTGCTCCACCGCGACGCCGGTCGGCCCGGGGAGCGCGGGGGGACCCAAGGGGAGATGGTGGGGCGACGTCAGGCCGTCTGCCGACGCCGGCCCAAGAGCAGCGCGGCCGGGGCGAGCAGGCCCAGTGCCGCCGGCTCGGGCACGACCACGCTGAACGCCTGGATGCCGTTGTTGGTGTTCAGGGCGTAGAGAATAGCCGAGTGACCGGAGATGGCGCCCCACTTCACCTGGCCCGTGGCGTTGCCGTTGGCGGTCGACGTGGCGGTGAGGGTGGTGCCGTCCAGCACAAGCGCCGGCGACGCCGGGTTGGCCATGTTGTACACGCGGACGCGCGAGCTGTTGGCGTCCACCGTCGCGAGGTAGGGCACGCCGGCGATGACGGCGTAGTCCACGCCGATCTCCCCACCCGTGGTCAGGATGCTGCTGCCCACCGAGGCACCCGTCCCGAGGTCGGTGTAGGTGGTGCGACGCAGGGGGGCCGCCGACGCCGAACCGCCCGTCTGCTTGCCCCAGACTTCGAATTCGGTCCCGGCGAAGGTCACGCCGAGGCGGAAGTCACCGGTCCCGGGGCCGGCCGGCGAGAACGACGGCACGACCACCGCGCCCGAGCCGGTGATGACCGCGTAGCCCGTCGTGCCGCTACCGCCCGCCACCACGCGGGTATTGGCGCCCGAGCCGGTGACGTCGAGCGAGTCGCCCAGGCGCGGGGTCCCGGCGAAGCCGGTCATGGTGTTCGAGAAGAACACGCTCGGGGCGGCGACGGTTTCGTTGTCCCACTTGTAGACCCGAAGCGGAGCGCTGCCGACGTTCGTCACCAGGTTGGCGACGTAGATGGCGCCGTCGTCGGCCACGCCGACCATGTTGATGGTCAACGTCCCGCCGGTGACGATGCCCGTGCCGAGGTTGAGCGCGCCCTTGTCCACGCCGGTCAACCCGTCGAGGATGCGGATGTTGTTGCCGCCGTTGCGGCTGACGAGGATCAGGTTGCCCGTCACCGGGTTGTAGGCGATCCCGCGCTCGTTGTTACCCGTCCCCAGATACGGATACGGGCCGGCCACCACGTCCCCGACCAGGGACTCGAGCGGCGCCCGCCAGCCATCGCCGCCGCCGAAGCTGATCAGCGGACTGATGCTGGGAATCGCCGCCGACGCCACCGATCCGGCGACCGCCAGGGCCGCCAACGTCACCGCACCTTTGAGCTGAACCGACATGACTCTTCTCCCTCTTTCCGTTTGGGATGGTGACCCGGGCCGGCCGACCACACCGTCCGCCGAACGCCTCGGACACTCGTTTGCCCTCACCAGCGCCGAGCTCCGACCCGGCACATCCTGCCGAAATATATAACCTCTTCTGGGTCGGGCTATCGAACTCTTGCGAGCAACCGTGCTTTTGCACGGCATGCGGGGTCGCCGTCCCGGGCCGGACGGTCAAGGCCGGCGGTCCACCAGCAGCTCGACCGCGTCGGCGTCGATCACGGTCAAAACCGCCTCCCCCGCGTCGAAAAACCGCGATTCCACCGTGCGCCACGTCCGAACGCCGCTCGCGTTGCGGGCCACCACGCGGTACTTGCCCGGCACTTCCACGCGCACCGACCACCGCTCGCCGTCCAGGCGCCGCGCCACACTGGGCAATCTGCGCCAATCGGCAGGTCGGGCGGGATGGGGAGCGTGGCCAAGCTGGGCAACGTTGTAGAAGGCCTGTAGCGCGTCGGGGTACACCTCCAGCACGCCCCGGCTGAACCAGTGCACGTGCCCGCCGAGCCCGGCTTCGCGTGTGAACTGCACCGAGCGGATGAGGTCGTCGCGGGGCATGTCCGGGCCGTCGCCGACGATGCGGATGCCCGGGAGCAGGTCGCGTCGGCGGTCGCCGATGAAGGCGATCTGCTCCTCGATGCTCGCCTTCGTGCGTTCGAAATTGAAGCGGTAGTTCTGCGGCACGAACTCGTCCCACCGGCCTTCGCCCGTGCCCCACGGCAACCACTTCGGCCAGTCGCAGGCGTAGTTCTCCAGGCTCCAGGGCCACGGTGCGGGCGACACCGAGATGATCAGATTGGGATTGGCCTCACGGACGGCCGCGGCATAACGGCGGGCGTACTCGGTGATCTTGTCCGCCCGCCACTGCACCCACGCCGGGTCGCGCGGGTCGTCCGGGGGCTGGCGGCCGTCGTGCTCGGCGGCGTACAGCGCCCGCGTGTAGTCGTCGTAGCCCATCTCGACGGGCATGGCGATGCGGTCGTCGAGCTGGATGCCGTCGAGGTCGTAGGTCCGTACCGCATCGAGCGTGATGTCCAGAACGAGCTGCTGGGCTTTGGGGTGCAGCGGGTTCATCCACACGAAGGGGTTCTGTTTGCCCACCAGCTCGCCGTCGCGCGTTCGGGTCAGCCAGCCTTCCTGCTCGGCCAGTTTTCGCAGCTCGTTGTGGGTGTCCTTGAAGGCGGCCATGAAGCCGTACTCGAACCACGCGATGGCGAGCATGCCGTTGCGATGCGCTTCGACCACCGCTTCGTGGAGCAGGTCACGCTGCAGCTCGGCGGGCGTGTTGTTGAGCTTCAGCGGCACGCCGATGAGCCGCTGCATCGTGGGCGAGGGGAACTCGGTGTAGCCGTTCTTCCAGCACTCGATGTAGACGGTGTTGAGGCCGATCTCGCGGAGCCTGCGCATCGACTCGGCGGTGTTCTCGGGGCTGAGCAGCGCGCGGTTGGCGGTGGTGGTGAGCCACGTGCCGCGGACCTCCGGCGTCGCCCGCACGGCGGGGGTTTCGGTCACCAGCGGCTCGGCAACGCCCGCCGACCCGCCCCGCCAGGCCGTGACCGACGTCACCGCCGTCAGAAGCCCCAGCCCCGCCACCGCCGCCACCAGCATTCCCGTCGTCGTCATCGTCTTGCTCCACTGGAAGGGACGTCGCCTGACCGGTTTCCGTCGCCTCTCGGTTCGAAGTCGCCCGTGGCTCCACCCTGCTCGCCGCCGGGGCGCCATGCTCGCCGCCAGGGCGTGTGCGGCAAGGTCACGCCGCGACGGGTCGGGCCCGCCGCCGGCCCAGGCCCAGCGCCGCCGCCGCCAGCACGGCGACGCCGCCCGGCTCGGGGATCACCAGCACCCGCCCGGAGAACAGCAGCTCCACCTGCTGGGCGCCCGGCACCGTGAAGCGCACCACCCCCGGCTGCAGCAACAGCCCCGCCTGCTCCACACGCCAGACGTCGTTGCTGCCGGCGATCAGGTCGTAGAAGCCCGTCGCCGGCACCACCAGCTCCCACACGCCGCCTCCCAGCGCCGACCCCACCACCGGCGGCGGGCGCCACTCCGGGGGCAGGTCCGGCCGGGGGGCATGCCCGCGGCCGGCCACGTCGTAGTAGGCCGTGAGCTGCGAGGCGTATTCGAACACGCCCTGCGTGTACCACAGGACGTGACCGGCCACGCCCGGCGTTTGCCGGACGAGGTCGATCATCTGCCGGAGGTCGTTCCACGTGTTGAACGTGCTGTTGACATCCACGGCGATGCCGGCGGCGAAGTCGCCCCGGCGGTCGCCCATGTACTGCACCTGCCCGCCGGTCGTGATCGACCCCGCCCCGTCCCAGTCGCGGTCGAAGTTGCTGAACCCCTGCCGGTACACCTGCGGGACGAACTCATCGAACAGCCCCGCCGCCCGCCACGCCGGCCAGTCGGCGCAGTAGTTGTCGTACGAGAACGGATACGTCGCCGGCGAGACCGAGATGATGAGGTTCGGACGCACCGCCCGCACCGCGTCGATCAGCTCGCGGGCGAACTCGGTCACCTTCTGCGCCCGCCACTGTTTAAACAGCGTGTTGGTCACGCTGGTGGGCAGGGCTCGGCCCGTCTCGGCCAGGTAACGCTGGCGGGTGTAGTCGTCCCAGCCGAACTGGATGGGCCAGGCGAGGCGGTCGTCGAACTGAATGCCGTCGAGGTCGTAGCGCGTCACGGCGTCAACGACGATGCCCTTGAGGTACTCGCGGACTTCCGGCACCAGCGGGTTCATCCACGAAAAGCCGTTGGAGCTGTTGGTGAAATTGCCCGCCTGATCGCGCAGCAGCCAGCCGCGGTCGGCCATGTAGCGGGCCAGCTCGTTGGGGTTGGTCCCGGGGTTGCCGAACTTGGCCGCAAAGCCGTACTGGAACCAGCCGATGACGGCCATCCGGTTGCGGTGCCCCTGGATGACCATCTCCTGCAGCAGGTCGCGGCTGCCGAGCAGCGGCGCTTTGAGGTTTCCGGTGATGGCGGCGTGCGTCGGCGAATCGAAGTAGGTGTCGCCGTTGCGAAAGACGTCCACGTACAGGCTGTTGAACCCGATGTCGCGAAGCGTCCGGAAGCTCGTGGTCGTGCTGGCGGGCGAAAAGATCGGCGACGCCGGATTCGTCATCCCCGTGGTCGTCACCCACGTCCCGCGGACCTCCGGGGTCGCCCACGTCTGGCCGCGCGCGGTTGACGCCACATACCCGGCCAACACGCCGGCCCAGACCGCGAAGATGGCGAACACCGTGCCACGCATGACGCCGACACCACCCCACCGCCGGGCTGCCGCGTCATTCCGTGCACGGGCCGCCACCGCCAAATGCTATAACGCTCGACGCCCCACCCGCCCAAGGTTATATATCACCTCATGGCCTCCCCCGCCAGCCCTGCTTCTGCTTCATCCGTGACGTCCCCCCTGCGTCTTGGTTGTGTGGGGATCGACTCGTCGCACCTGCCCGAGTTTGCTCGACGGATCCTCGCCCTGCACGCCCAGGGAAAAACCCGTTGCAAGGTCACCGCGTTCTTCGACCCCGGCAACCACCAGATGCCCGCCGAGCAGGTGGCGAGGTGGCGGGCCGACACGCTGGCGATGGGGGTGCGGCAGGTGGAGCGGCTGGAGGACCTGCTCGAGCACGTGGACGGCGTGCTGGTGCTGGCCGTCTCCGGCCACGTGCACCTCAAGCTGGCGTTGCCGTCGCTGCGGCGGGGTCTGCCGACGTACGTGGACAAGCCGCTGACGTGCAACCTCAGCGAGGCGCAGGAGTTGCTGTCGGCGGCCCGGGCCGGCAACGCGCGGTGCTACTCGGCGTCGTCGCTGCGTTTCGCCCGCGAGGTGACCGACCTCGACCGCGCCTCCCTCGGCCAGCTCGTCGCCATCGACGCCTACGGGCCCGGCGAACTCAACGCCGACATGCCGGGGTTGTTCTTCTACGGTGTGCACACCATCGAGATGGTCGACGCCCTGTGGGGGCCGGGGGTCAAGCGGGTCTCGGCCATCACCACACCCGACCGCGACCTCGTGGACCTCGACTACCACGACGGCCGCTACGCCCGGCTGCGGCTCGAGCGACGCGGCTGCTACGACTTCGGGGCCACCGTCCACGGCACGAAGGGCATCGCGACGTTCAAGGTGGACTTCGCCGATGTGTACAACCGGCTGGTGGCGGGGATGTGCCGGTTTTTTGAGGGTGGGCCCGCGCCGGCCGACCTGCGCGACATCGTGGAGAACGTCGCGGTGATGGAAGCCGGCAACGCGTCGATGGCCCGCGACGGGGCGTGGTTCGAAGTGCCCAAGGTGACCTGAACGACCGACTGGGCCGCGCTCCCGGGGGGGGCCCTGTCGGGTCGATGTCGCTGTGATCCGGACGCCGTTCATGCCCAAGTTCGCAAGGAGATCGGTTCGATGCACGTGGCCACACGCCGCCTCACCGCCGCAGTGGGACTGCTCGCCGTAGGTTTTGTCGCCAGCGGGTGCCGACGCGCCCAGACGCCGCCCGCTCCCCCAAGCGCCCCCCCCGGTTCTCCCCCCACCACCGCCCCCACGGCCGGGCCGTTCGAGCCCGCGCCGCTGTCGGCGGCCATGGCCCTGCTCGACAACCGCCCGGCCTGGGACGACCGCCCGCCGCTCAACCTGCCCCGACATCCCTACGAGCGGCTGCTCAAGAACTGGGTCATCGTGCTCGACCCCGGCCACGGCGGCGACGCCCACATCCCCGGCTACAAGAAAGGGCCCACCGGCGTGCGTGAGGCGGAGATGAACTTCCGCGTCGCGGTGCTGCTCAAGCGGCTGCTGGAGGACGCCGGCGCCATCGTCTACCTCACGCGCGACGACGACTACGACCTGTCGCTGACCGAGCGGGCCGAGATCGCCAACACCGCGCCCCGGCCCGACGGCGGCGTGGGGGCGGACCTGTTCATTTCGATCCACCACAACGCTTCCGACCGCCCCACCGCCAACTACACGTCGGTGTGGTTCCACGGGCCCGTGGACCGGGCGTCGGTCGAACTCGACGTCGCCCGCTACCTGCAGAACCAGCTCACCTGGGGGCTGCGGACCAGCGTCCCGCCGGGGCAGGCGATCTTCAACGACCGGCAGATGTATGCCGGCGGCTTCGGCGTGCTGCGGGCGGCACGCGTTCCCGCCATCCTCACCGAAGCGAGCTTCTTTTCGAACCCCGACGAAGAACAGCGCCTGCGCGACGGCCTGTACAACCTCCGCGAGGCCTACGCGATGTATCTGGCGTTGTGCGAATACGCCCGCGGCGGCCGCCCCACGCAGTCGCTGCCGGTGGTCCAGCGGCTGGACGGGGGGGCACGCGAGCTGTCCACCACGCTCGACGACGGCCTCGGCGGCGGCTGGGGGGCGGACCTCGGCCGCATCCTCGAAACCACCATCGACGTGCGCGTCGCCGGCGTGCGGCTGCCGCACCGCTACGACCCGCGCTCACGCCGCCTGACCGTGCTGCTCCCCACGGTGGCCGAAGGTCAGACGCAAGTCGTCGAACTTCGCTTCGCCAATCACTGGAAGCACCACAATCACCCGCAACGCTTCGAGGTTTCCGCCGACGGCACCGTGACGCCGCTCGGCCCCGACCGCGACCCCCGGCCGACCACCGGGCCCATCCACCCCGACGCCCCGGTGGGCACCACCCGCCCCGGCGGGAGCGTGCGCCCGTGGGCGACGACGCGGCCGGGTGAGCCCGCCGCCGGGCCCACGACCGCACCGTCCGACCGCTGAGAACTGAGCGGGTGGGGTCTGGTTTGCAGCGTCTTGCCGGCACTTAAGCCGCCGCGGGGGCCGGGTCTTACACGAAATTATACTCTGGCTGGCGTCGGTTCCGGTGGCGGTTGACACTCCGGAGTCTTTTGCTCATAATTATACAACCATTGGGAGGGTTCGTGTTGCGCAAGCCGTTGTCAATGCAAGGGATGGTGGTGCTGGCGTGCATGCTCGGCTGGGCCGCGTACGCCGCCGCGCAGATCACCGTCCGCCCGTTCGAGCGGACCACGCCGGACGGACCCGTTCGCGGGTGGGTGGCGGTGGTGGACACGTCGCACCCGGACCTGACGGTGCACGTGACGGGGCCGATCGACCGCTCGGTGCCCACGACCCGTCCGTACGCGCCGAACGTGGATGCGAAGCTCATCGCCACCGACCGCTGGGCGGAGGACAACGACCTGACGCTGGCGATCAATGCCAACTTCTTCGCGTGGATCCGTCCGGAGACGGACGACGTGGTGGGCGGGGCGGACACGATCGGGCTATCGGTGAGCGATGGGGTGGTGGTCTCGCCGCTGCGTGAGCACAACGGCCAGCCCGACCCGGGCATCGTCTTTCTCCGCGACAAGACCCCGAAGATCATCGGCCCCGGGCAGCCGCGGGTGGATTTGCGGCAGGTGCGTCACGCGGTGGCGGGCATCGGCGGCGGCGAGCGGGACAACACGCCCGGCACGCTGCTGGTGCAGGGCGGAAAGAACCTCGGCGAGACGGCCCGGGTCGCCCCGATGCAGCGGCACCCGCGCACCGCCGTCGGCGTGGGTCGCAACGGCCGCGACGTGATCATTCTCGTGGTGGACGGCCGGCAGCCCTACTGGTCGATCGGCATGACGCTGCCCGAGCTGGCCGACGCGATGATCGAGCTGGGCGCGGTGGACGCGGTGAACCTGGACGGGGGCGGCTCGACCACGTTCGTGTACCGCCCGCCCGACGGCTCGCCGAAGGTCATGAACCGCCCGAGCGACCGGGCGACGCCGGAAACGCCGGGCGTGGTGCGGCCGGTAGCCAACCATCTGGGTTTTCGTGTGCGGACGTCGGGCGGCGGTGAGGGTCACGGCGGCGGAGCAAGCCCACAAGGGCGGGGCGGAGCGGACGGCGCGTCGGGCCGCGAACGCGGCTAGGCGTCCCGCGGGAACAAGGCGCTTACGGGGCGCCGGCGACGTGCCGGGGGTCGCAGTGGCCCGGTCGGGCGTGGAGAGAGGGCGTGAGGGGCAGGCAGAGGTGCAGCATGGCCAGCGAGTCGATCTCGGAAGCAGCTCACCGTGAGGAACCGGTCGCCGAGCCCGCATCGGGCAACGGGACGCCCCGGCTCAAGCGTGTCGTGTCGCAGGCCGGCAGGCCGCTGTACCTCACCGTTCGGGACACGGTGCGGGCGGCCATCGACGCGGGGGTGTTCCAGCCGGGCCAGCAGATGCCTTCGACGAAGGAGCTCTCGGAGCAGATGGCGGTGTCGCTGGTGACGACGCACCGGGCGCTTCAGGAGCTGGTGGCCTCGGGGGTGCTGCGTCGAGCGCAGGGCAAGGGCACGTTCGTGCACGACCGCTACCGCGACAAGGCGCGGCAGGTGTCCACGTGCCGGGTGGGGCTGGTGTTCCACCGAGAGGCCTCGCTGGCGGACTACTACCACTCGCAGGTGATGGAGGGGGTGCGGCAGGCGGCGAATCAGCTCGCGGTGGACCTGATGCTGCTGCGGTTCGGCGAAGACGTCCGCAACGAGTGCCAGGGGTATCTGCTGCTCAACCCGCTCCCGGCGGATCTGGAGGCGTTGTCCGGCGACGGCCGGAAGCAGCCGCTGTTCGTCGTGGGAGCAAGGCCGCGCAACCGCCGGATCTGCTCGATCGACGTGGACAACGTGGACCTGGCGCGTCAGGCGGTGATGCACCTGACCTCGCTGGGTCACAAGAACATCAGCTACGTCGGCGGCGGCGACGACATCTCCAACTCTGCCGACCGCTGGACCGGCTTCATGCAGGTGATCCGCGAGCGGGGGCTGCCGCTGCGGGAGCCCCACGTGGTCAAGGGCGAGTCGTGGCGTCTGAGCGAGCGGGAGCGGATGGCGCTGATCCGCGTGCTCTCCTCGCCGCACCGCCCGACGGCCATCTTCGCCGCCGGCTACTACTTCGCGCTGGACGTGTACGCGGCCGCCAGCACCGTGGGGCTGAAGATCCCCGAGCAGCTCAGTGTGGTCGCGGTGGACGACCCGCCGTCGGCGGCGCACCTCTCGCCGCCGCTGACGACCATGCGCCAGCCGCTGGTGCAGCTGGGCCACGCCGCGGTGACGGCGCTGGTGGACCTGATCCAGCGCTCGCCCACGGCCGACGACCCGATGGTGGCGCGGACGCTCTGGGCCGAGCTGGTGATCCGCCGCTCCAGCGCCGCCCCGCCGGACACCGTGGACCCGGTCGTCGCCGCCGTCAGCGCGAGCTGACGGCCCGACCGGTCCCGGCCCTTCTCACGCGCCCGCGGAATCATGCACACCCCCCTTCTGATCGTCGGCGGCGGCACGGGCGGCGTCGCCGCCGCACTGGCCGCGGCCTCGCGCGGCCACCGATGCATCGTCACCGAACCCACCGACTGGGTCGGCGGGCAGCTCACGTCGCAGGCCGTGCCCCCGGACGAAAACCGCTGGATCGAAGGCCTCGACGGCGTGCAGTCGGCCACACGGCGGTATCTCGACTTCCGTCAGGCCGTCCGCCGCCACTACCGCGAGCACACCCCGCTCACCCCCGCCGCCCGGGCCAACCCCCACCTCAACCCCGGCAACGGCTGGGTGTCGCACCTGTGCATGTCGCCGGCGGTGGCGCACGCTGTGCTGCGGGAGATGCTCGCGCCGCACGTGGCCGCCGGCCGCGTGACGCTGCTGCTGCGGCACACGCCCATCGCCGCTGACGTGGACGGCGACCGCGTCCGCGGGCTGACCTTCCGCAACGAGACGACCGGCGAGACCGTCACGGTCCAGGCCGACTACGTGCTGGATGCCACCGAGTTCGGCGACGTGCTCGAGCTGGCCCGCGTCGAGCACTTCGTCGGGGCCGAGGGGCGCGACGTGCACGGCGAGCTGCACGCCCGCAGCGACGGCAGCGACGTGCACGATGTGCAGGCGGTGAGCTGGTGTTTCGCGCTCGAGCACCGCCCCGGCGAGGACCACACCCTCCCCCGGCCCGACCGCTATGGCTTCTGGCGCGACTTCGTCCCGCCGCTGACGCCGCCGTGGCCGGGCAAGCTGTTCAGCTGGGTGCAGATCGGCGGCGACGAGCACAAGCCACGGCTGTTCCGCTTCCGCCCCTGGCCGATGGAGCCGGAACCGGGCGAGTGGGAGATGTGGCGGTACCGCCGCATCGTGGACCGCGCGCAGTTCACCGACCCCGCCCGCTACCCCGACGTCGCGCTGATCAACATGGTCCAGATGGACTATTTCCTGCGGCCCACGCTGGCGGTGACGCCGGCAGAGCGTGCGGCGGCGCTGGACGAAGCGCGTCAGCAGGCGCTGTGCTTCCTCTACTGGATGCAGACCGAAGCGCCGCGGCTCGACGGCACCGACGCCGTGGGTTTTCCCGGGCTGCGGCTGCGGGGCGACGAGCTGGGCACGCCCGACGGCTTCGCCAAGCACGTCTATGTGCGCGAGTCGCGCCGACTCGACGCGGCCCGGATCGTCACCGAGGCCGACGTGGGGCTGGAGATGCGCCGCGCCGCGGGCAAGCTGCCCGACAGCGCCCCCCCGTGGGGCCTGGCCGAGCCGTTCACCGACTCCGTGGGCATCGGCCACTACCGCCTGGACCTGCACCCCTCATCCGCGATGCGCAACAGCCTGTATGTCCCCGCTGCCCCGTTCCGCATCCCGCTGGGAGCGCTGGTGCCCAAACGGGTGACCAACCTGCTCGCCGCGGGCAAGTGCCTGGGGGTGACGCACATCACCAACGGGTGCTACCGCCTCCACCCCGTGGAGTGGAACGTCGGGGAGGCGGCCGGCCACACCGCCGCGCACTGTCTGGAGAACGCCATTCCCCCTGCCGCCGTCCTCGCGGACCTGACGCGGCTTCGCGCGCTGCAGCACGAGCTGCGTGAAGCCGGCGTGCCGCTGGGCTGGCCGTGGGAGCACGGGGCGGGGTTGGCGTAGCCGGCGTTCATTCGGGCACGTCCGGCAGCTCGGCGGCCGGGTCGCGCAGGGCGTCCTCGAGCCCGGAGACGTCGAGACGGGCGCGGACCAGACGCTGGGCGGCCGCCTCGGCGTCGGCGTCCATCGCCACGGCCACGGCGCTGCACACCCGTCCGTCTGCGTCGATGCCGAACTCCAGCACGCCCGACGCCGTCTCACGGGCGAGATGACGCCGGACGAACCGCGGCTCGCCGATCACCACCACGCGACGGGAGACGTCCGGCCCGCCGAGCTCCGCACGGTGCACGGTCACGCCCAAGAACCCGGGGTCGTGCGGGTCGGCCATGGCGGCGCCGACGATGAGTCCGCGGGAGACGCTCACGTCCCAGTGGTCGAGCACGCGATGCTTGCCAAAGACCGGGTCGAACATCGCGGCACACTCGCCGGCGGCATAAATGCCCTCGACGCTGGTCTCGCCCCGGGCGTTGGTGAGGATGGCCTTTTCCGCCGCGATGGTCGTCCCCCGCAGCAGGTCCTTGGCCGGGATAAAACCCGTCGCCAGCACCGCGACATCGCAGGGCAGCGTCCGGCCGTCCGCCAGGACCACCCGTTGCACCCGCCCGTCACCCGCGAGCTGCGTCACCGGTTGCGTCTCCACCTCCACCCCCTGACCGGCCAGCACACGACGCACCGCCCGCTCCGCGGCTGCCCCGACCAGCCCGGCCATGACGCCGACGCCCGACGTCGCCAGCGTGACCGCCAAGCCCAGCTTGCTCAGCGACGCGGCGACTTCGGCGGCGAGCATGGTCGAGCCGACCACCACGGTGCGGACCGGCGTACGGCGGCCGGGCACGGCCGCGGCCGTGTCGATGGCATGAAGGATGCGGTCGGCGTCGGCCGCGGTCCGGAGCACCATCGCCCCCGGCAGCCCGCCGGCGTGGCCGCCCGTCCCCGCTCCGCTGCCCGCCCCCCCCACTGCCCCCCCCGCCGCTCCCACCGCCGCTGCCACCGCCGTCCCCGGCATGCCCGGCGCCCCCGGCACGTCCAGCCCCCGGGGCAACGCCCCCGTCGCCAGCAGCAGCCGGTCGAACAGCACGACATGGCCGTCGGAGAGCGTCACCGACCGCTTGGGCACGTCCAGCGAGAGGGCGCGTACGTTGGTCCGCAGCGTCACCCGCCATTTGCTGTACACGTCGCCGGGGTGGACGAACAGGTCTTCCAGACGCAGCTCGCGACGCAGATAGCCTCTGGCCAGCGGCGGCCGGTGGTACGGCCGCGCGGACTCGTTGGACACCAGCCACAGCTCGCCCGAGGGGTCGCGCTGACGAATCGCCCCCGCGGCCGACGCCGCCGCCGAACCGCCGCCCAGCAGCAGATACTTCACGTGCACCACGCCGCTCATGGCCCGGCTCCTCCGCACGCCCCCCGCACGTCCCACGCCCCACGTGCCCCCAACCCCGTTATCGGATGGTACGGGGCGTCACCCGCGAATCCGTGCCGCCCCGCCCCGCGTCGTGCCGGGCTGAAGTGCGGCACGGTGGGCCGTGGCGGCGGTTTGACTTCCCGACCGCTTCATCCAATGTTGCAGATGAGCGGATGCAAGACGACGCCCGCACCATCTCGCCGCTGCTGGATGCCCTGCACTGCCTGGCCGACGACACGCGGCTTCGGCTGCTGAGGCTGCTCGAACGCCACGAGCTGGGCGTAGGTGAGCTGGCACAGGTGTTGCGTTTGCCCCAGCCGACGATTTCGCGGCATTTGAAAGAACTCTCGGACTGCGGCTTCGTGCACTCCCGCCGGGAGGGCACCAGCAATCTCTATCGGCTCAGGACCGCGGAACTGCCCCCGGTCGCGGCCGAGCTCTGGGCGGTGGCCAAGGCCCGCACGGACGGCTGGGTCGAGCTCGAGCAGGACAACCGGCGTCTTTCGGCCCTGCTGGCGGAGAAAGCGTCGGCCACGCGGCGGTTCTTTGCCGGCGCGGCCGAGCAGTGGGACAAGCTGCGCGACGAGCTGTACGGGCCGACCTTCTCGATCGACGCCCTGCTGGCACTGCTCCCGGACGACGCGGTCGTTGCCGACCTCGGCTGTGGGACGGCGTCGCTGGCCCGGCGGCTGGCCCCGTTCATTCGCAAGGTCATCGCCGTGGACAACTCGCCGGAGATGCTCGCGGCCGCCCGGTCGCGCTGCGCCGATCTGCCCAACGTCGACGTGCAGGCCGGGGAGCTATCCGCCCTGCCGCTGGAAACCGCGAGCTGCCATGGGGCGCTGCTGGTGCTCGCGCTCACCTACGCCCACCAGCCCGAGGCGGTCATCGCCGAGGCCGCCCGCATCCTCCGGCCCGCCGGCACGCTCGTGCTCGTGGACCTGCTGCCGCACACCCGCAACGACTTCCAGCACGACTTCAACCAGCTCCACCCGGGCTTCGACCTCGAGCGGGTGAAGGGGTGGTGCACGTCGGCCGGGTTATCGGTCCGGCGTGCGCGGCCCATTCCCCCGCCGCTGAACGCCAAGGGGCCGGCGCTGTTCCTGACCAGCGCCCGCAAGCCCGGCTGACCGGCAACCCCGCTGACCGGCGAGCCCGGCTGACCGCCAAGCCCGGGCTGCCTCGCGCGGGCCGGGCCGGCAACACGGGGCCCGCGGGGGCGGGGGGGGGGGAGCGGCTTTCAAAACGGCCGGTCCGATCGGGCAGGTCAACTTGACCGGCGGCCGTTGCATTTTATCATTCCATTCGAATAAACGAATAGATTAAGTCCCCCTGCTTTTCAGGAGATTGCTTATGTCCACGGCCGTGATCGACGCCCCGGTGAAGTCGTCCCGTTCGAAGACGGGTCTGGAGTACAAGGTGGCCGACCTGTCTCTGGCGGAATGGGGGCGGAAGGAGATTGCGCTGGCGGAGGAGGAGATGCCGGGGCTGATGGCGTGCCGGCGGGAGTTCGGGCCGACGCAGCCGCTGAAGGGGGTGAAGATCACGGGTTCGCTGCACATGACGGTGCAGACGGCGGTGCTGATCGAAACGCTGGTGATGCTGGGGGCGAACGTCCGCTGGGCGACGTGCAACATCTTTTCGACGCAGGACCACGCCGCCGCGGCGGTGGTGGTGGGGCGTCCGGAGACCGGGGGCACGCCGGAGAACCCCAAGGGCGTGCCGGTGTTCGCGTGGAAGGGCGAGACGCTGGAGGAGTACTGGTGGGCGACCGAGCGGGCGGTGGATTTCGGCAACGGGGAGGGCCCGGACCAGATCGTCGATGACGGCGGGGACGTGACGCTGCTGATCCACAAGGGTGTGGAGTTCGAGAAGGCCGGCGCGGTGCCGGGGCCGGAGACGACGGACAACAAGGAGTTCAAAGAGGTGCTCAAGCTGCTGCGGCGGTGCTTCGACGCCGACCCGAAGCGCTGGCACAAAGTGGCCGAGAAGTGCCGCGGCGTGACGGAAGAGACCACGACCGGCGTGCACCGGCTGTACGAGATGCAGAAGAACGGGACGCTGCTGTTCCCGGCGATCAACGTCAACGACTCGTGCACCAAGAGCAAGTTTGACAATCTCTACGGCTGCCGGCACTCGCTGATCGACGGGCTGAACCGGGCCACCGACGTGATGATCTCCGGCAAGGTGGCGGTGGTGTGCGGGTACGGCGACGTGGGCAAGGGGTGCTGCCAGTCGCTGCGGGGCCAGGGGGCACGCGTGATCGTCACCGAGATCGACCCCATCTGTGCGCTGCAGGCGGCGATGGAGGGCTATCAGGTGCTGACGCTGGAGGACGCCCTGCCTTACGCGGACATCTTCATCACCGCGACGGGGAACATGAAGGTGATCACCGTCGAGCACATGAAGCGGATGAAGGACAAGGCCATCGTGGCGAACATCGGCCACTTCGACAACGAGATCGACATGGCCGGTCTGGAGAAGCTCCAGCACGAGGGCAAGGTGCGGCGGACGAACATCAAGCCGCAGTACGACATGTTCACCTTCGCCGACACCGGGCGGTCGGTGCTGATCCTGGCCGAGGGGCGGCTGATGAACCTGGGCTGTGCCACCGGCCACCCCAGCTTCGTGATGTCGGCCAGCTTCACCAACCAGGTGATCGCGCAGATCGAACTGGCGGCCAACTACCGCAAGTACGACAAGTCGGTCTACGTGCTTCCCAAGCACCTCGACGAGAAGGTGGCGCGGCTGCACCTCGACAAGCTGGGCGTCAAGCTCACCCAGCTGACGCCGGAGCAGGCGGCGTACATCGGCGTGCCGCTGGAGGGCCCGTACAAGCCCAACCACTACCGGTACTGATGCGTGTCGGGCGGCGGCGCCGCCGGAACGACGGACTTGTGCGAGGGCGGCGACGGAGGGTCGTCGCCCTCGTGCGTTTCGTACCGGGGCGCGTGGTCACATCGGCACCGGTCACGTGTTGCGGCCATGCCGGAGATACCATCGCCGCCGTGGCCGACCGCGAGACGATCCTCTTCGACTACCTCGCGCAGCTCCCGTATGCGCCGTATCCGGTGCAGGAGGAGGCGATCCTCGCGTGGGCGGAGTCCGAGCAGGGGGTGCTGCTGACCGCCCCGACCGGCACGGGCAAGACGCTGGTGGCCGAGGCGGTGATGTACGAGGCGCTGCGGACGGGCAGCGTCGCGTACTACTCCACGCCGCTGATCGCGCTGACCGACCAGAAGTTTCATGAGCTTCGGGAGCGTGTCGCGAAGTGGGGTTTCCCGCCGGACGCCGTGGGGCTGGTGACGGGGAACCGGTCGATCAACCCGCACGCGCTGCTGAAGGTGGTGGTCGCGGAGGTGCTGCTGAACCGTCTGCTGCACCGCTCGGCGTTCGACTTTTCGAACGTCTCGGCGGTGGTGATGGACGAGTTTCACAACTTCAACGACCCCGAGCGGGGGATCGTCTGGGAGCTGGCGCTGGCGGCGTTGCCGCCGAACGTGCGCGTGATGCTGCTCTCGGCGACGCTGGGCGCGCCGCAGGAGTTTGTGGCGTGGCTGGCGCGGACGCACGGCCGGACGCTGCGTCTGGTGGAAGGGCGTGAGCGCCGGGTGCCGCTGCATTACGAATGGGTGGGGGACGAGCTGCTGCCGGACTTCCTGGAGCGGATCGCGGCGGGCGCCGAGAGCCGTCGGCGCACGCCGCTGCTGGTGTTCTGTTTCGACCGCAGCCAGTGCTGGGACATGGCCGAGGTGCTGAAGGGGCGTGACCTGTTCGCCGAGGGGCAGCGGGAGGCGCTGCTCAGGCGGCTGGACGACTTCAACTTCGCGGTCGGCGCCGGCAACAAGCTGCGGACGCTGCTGGCCCGCGGGATCGGGCTGCATCATGCCGGGCTGCTGCCGAAGTACCGCCGCGTCGTGGAGGTGCTGTTCGCGGAGAAGCTCCTGCCGGTGTGCGTGTGCACGGAGACGCTGGCGGCGGGGATCAACCTGCCGGCGAAGTCGGTCGTGCTGACGACGCTGGTGAAAGGGCCGCGGGACAGGAAGCGGCTGATCGACCCCGGCTCCGCCCAGCAGATGTTCGGACGCGCCGGCCGGCCCCAGTACGACAGCGAGGGGTACGTCTACGTGCTCGCCCACGAGGACGACGTCAAGCTGGCCAAGTGGCAGCAGAAGATGGACCAGCTGCCCGAGGACGACAAATCGCCGGGGATGCTCAAGGCCCGCAAAGAGCTGCTGCGGAAAAAGCCGACGCGTCGGGAGGGCGTGACCTACTGGAACGCCGAGCAGTTCAACAAGCTCACCACCGCCCCGCCGCCGCGGCTGGCCTCCCGCGGGCGGCTGTCGTGGCGCTGGCTGGGTTTTCTGCTGCAGGCGGACCCCGCGGTCGAGCCGATCCGCCGCGTGATTCGCGGGCGCTTGATGGAACCGCCGGACGTCCAGGCCGAACTCAAGCGGCTGACGCGGATGCTGGTGACGCTGCACCACTGGGGAGTGGTCCGGCTCTCGCCCCCGCCGCCGGGGGCGTGGACGGACGGGTTGGGCCGCGGGGCGGACGGGTCGCGCCGCGGGGCTTACGGGGGGGTGACCGCTCCGGCGGAACGGCCGGAGGCCGAGGAGGACGTGGACGATGACGCGCCCGCCACGGTGGCCGAGCTGGCGTCGCGGCTGACGCTCGGCGGGGCGTCGGTCGGGGCGGTTGACGGCCGCGGGGCGGGGGGCACGGGACGGACGGGGGGGACGGGACGGGCGGGGGGGACGGCTGGGGCGGGCGGGACGGGGGAAGGGGGGGGGGCGGGCAGTGAGCTGCCGGCGTACACGCCCGAGCGGGCGGAGCCGACGGAGAAGCTGGCCGCGCTGATGGCGTTTCGCTCGACGCATCCGCTGTACGGCCTGTACCTGCTGGACGTGCTGGGGATGGCGGACGAGGCCGAGTGCCTGCAGGTGCTCGAGAGCTTGCTGGAGATGCCGCCGACGGTGGCGCGGCAGCTTCGGGTGCCGCGTCCGGAGGTGCTGCCGCCGGGGCCGCTGGCGCGGGACGTCATCGACCCGGCGATGCTGACGCGCGGCTTGGCGTCGCAGGAGGATTTGTACCCGCCACCGCCGTCGGAGCAGTCGGACGTGCCGCCGGAGCTGCGGAAGTACCCCATCCCGCTGGCGGAGAAGGTCAGGCGGGTGTTCGAATCGGAGGTGGACCACGCCGGGGGGCTGGTGGTGACGCCCGTGTGGGCGGCCGGGGACGTGCTGTCGCACGGCGGTTCGTTCGATGCCTTCGTGCGTTCGCGGGAGCTGGTGAAACAGGAGGGCGTGCTGTTCAGGCACCTGCTGCGCATGGTGCTGCTGTGCCGGGAGTTCGCTCCGCTCACGCCGTCGGGGGTGATGCCCGACGTGTGGCGGGCGCGGATGCTGCAGACGGCCGAGCGGCTCACCGCGTTGTGCCGCGACGCCGACCCGCAGATGACCGATGAGACGCTGGAAGAGGCCGCCGAGCTGTAAGCCGCGGCAGCCGTCCCGCCCATGCAGGCCCGGCGCGATCATTCCGGCGCGGGCGGTTCCTTCGACGGCTCCCACTTGGGGAACCACGGGTCCCACGGCTCGAGGTCGCCGATGTAGAGGTACGACACCTCGCCGCCGGCGTAGAGGGGGCAGAAGAGGTGCCGCCGCTCGTTGATGTAGAAGCGCCCGCCCTGGAACCCCTTGACGGCCTGGATCCGCCTGGCCAGCCCGGAGGCTTCTTTGGGCGAGGTGTGTTTGCTGAGCAGCTCTTCGCGGGTGACGTTGGGCCGCAGCGGCCGCTTGAAGGCGATGTCGTTGCCCCCGGCCTTGAGCACATAGGGGATGCCGGGGTGTGCCCCGAGCCACTCGTCGCCCGGCTTGAGCGGCTTGCCGTCGAGGTCGGTGGCACGGCTGGAGACGACCTTGCCTTCGAAACCGAAGGCAAGGTCCTGCAGGTACTCGCCGGCGTAGTAGTAGCTGTCGGAGCGGTCGGCCGCCGGGACGATCACCTGCCGGTACTCGTTGATGTAGAACGTGCCGCCGGGTTTGCCGGTGGTCTCGAGCTTGATCTCGTTGACCATGCGGACGAGATCGGGGTGGTCGGCCGTGCTGACCGTCCACTCTTCGCCGTGGCTTGTGCGGTAGAGCAGGGCGATTTCGGCCCGTCCGCGGTTGTGCCGCACCACGTACTTGGCGTCCTTGGCGACGTTGTGGGGGATGTTCCACAGGTATCGGATCAGCGCCATGGCTCTGCACTCCCCTTGGGTCAGTACTTCCCGGTTGAGCCGACTGTCGAGCCGCCGGGTTTACTGCTCTTTCACAAACCATCGAGCGGGGTTGATGCGCCCCGCGTAGGTCGGCCGCCACACCCCCTGCGCGATCTCGACTTTGGTCAGCACCACCCCGTGCGGGTTGACGATGAAGCGGCAACCCTCGCTGGGGCGGAGCCGTCGCAGGCGGTGGATCAGTTCATAGTCCTGTACAGGCGGGTAGAGAACCGTCTCGTCCGATCCTGACTTCTGCGTAAAATAGACGTTGTTGTTTTTGCTGAGCGAAAACGGCATCCCGACGTACGGCCAAGGCCACGGGTCGCCACACTGCAACGGCTGGTCGTCGGCGAGCGTGAACCGCCGACCGTCGGGGGCCCGGAACGTGATGGTGCCTTCACAGTCGCCCACATAGAGACGCTCGGTGAACTCGCCCGCCAGCGGCACCAGCACCTGCCCGAACTCATTGATCTGAAAACTGCCGCCAGGCTTACGCGTATACCTCCGCTTGACCTCGTTTATGGCCCGCGCCAGCTCGACCACGGCCTGCGTCCACACCGCCGTGCAGGTGGCTTCGACGTCGTCCTGTTTATCCACGACGTCAATGGTGTCGTCTGTCCGAGCGCAAAAGACATAGTGCTGCCCGGGGATCCGGGCGTATCGCCCTTTCCATCGCGTGGGCGTCCGCGGACGAAAGACGAACTCCGCCATGCGACATTCAGCTGAAATCGAATCCGCGTTCGAGTTCGCCGAGCGGCCGGCGCTCGCCCGCAAGGACACAATACACGAGATGTCCGTCCACAAACACGCGGGTGATCGGCGTGCGATGCTGCCGCTCGGCCGCACCGACCGCCGCCACGATGCGCTCGGCATCGGTGCCGCTGGCCAGCCGGCCCCGCTGGTCACGGATGCGACGCTGCCCGCGATACTGCACGATGCGATACTCCACGGTGTCGTCGCCCAGCACGCCATCGGCATCGAACGGCTGCTCCAGCACACCGAGAAACCGCGGCGCACGGGCTTGGGCATCCCACACGAGCACCGCCCGCTTCTTCGGCGTGACGCAAAACTTCGATGCGCCGGCGGCCAGCAAGTGCAGGCGCTGCGGGACGCCTTGCGGGTTCGACACGGGTCTGCCGTCGGCCGTGAGCACGTTCCCCTGCTCATCGCAGCGGTAGTCAGTCCCCTCGAACCGGCCGGGGTACACGTCCCCCGGCTTGAGTTGGGACAGGTCCACAGCGTCTTCGGTGGGCTTGGGATGACGCGGCGGACCCGGCTGAGGTTGCGGCTCGGATGCGGCCTCCGCGGCCGTGTCGGCGGCCGTGGGGCGTGCGTCCGCCGACGCCTGCGGGTCGGAAGGCGGCGGCCTCCAACGGAAGTACAGGTCGTCCTCGGCCCCGGTCACGGTCCGCCAGTCGAGCTTCTCGTAGATCGCCTCGTCGATCGTGCCGGCCATGTAGAGCGTGTGGATGACCGCCCGTTTGGCCGTCCCGTCCTTGGGACGGCGCAGCAGCCGGCCGATGGTCTGGATGCGCTGCCGGGGCGACGAGCTCGATGCGGCGATGATGCCAACGTCGGCCGAGGGCACGTCGAATCCCTCGATGAGCGTGCGTGCGGACACCAGCACGGTCGCGATGCCCCGCCGGAAGAGGCTGATGGACTCCGCACGGACCGCATCGGGCAGCTTCGAATGGTCCGCCGTCACGGCATATCCGGCTTCCAGCAGCAGACGGTGCAGCCGCGACACCTCGTCCACCGACTCGTGAAACACGAGCACCCGCGCGTCGGGCTTCTCTGCAAACGCCCGCCGCATCAGCTCCAGCACCGCGTCGGTGCGGGCGCGGGCGCGATACAGCAGATGCTTGCGCCTGCGGACCAGCAGCAGGTACTCGCTGGCGACATCGCGCAGGGCCGAACGCGTTCGGCTGCTGCACCGCCGCGCGAACTCCGCCAGTGACGTCGTGCCACGGCCCCTCTGCTTCTGCATCGCCGCACGCAACCGCTCCGTGAGGTCGCGAATGCTCCGGCTGAGCCGCTCGTACGTGACCCGCTCGTCGGCATTTAGCGGCAGCCCGTAATGCCGGAACTCGAACGTGGAGAGGATCCCGAGCCGGATGGCATCCGCCGGCCGCAGCTCGTAGATGACCGGGCCGAGCGATGTCGTCAGGATGTCCCAGTTGGCCGGCGGCTCAAGCGACTCCTCCGCGTCCGGCGGTTCGGTCGGCTCCGTGCGCTGGGGCGACTCGCCCGCCGCGGCGTCGGCCGACGCCTCGCCGCCGTCCTGCTCGGGCGTCGCCGAGAGGCCCAGCGAGCCGATGCGGGGGGTGTCGAAGATCCGGGACATGACCTGACCGCGTGCGCGGTGACACTCGTCCACGACCAGCAGAAGGTGCCGCCCGATGTCGGCGGAGCGGACCGCCGCCGGCAGATGCCGGGCCGCGGAGTTGATGACACAGACAAGGATGCGCACACGCTCCGAAAAAGCGTCGTTGCGGCCGCCCCCCATCGCGCCGATGGCATCCGGCGGAAGGTTGGAACCGCTCCGCAGCGATTCGACCCACTGCTCCATCAGCACGATGGTCGGGACGACGACCGCCACGCGGAGCTGCGCGTCCTGCTCGTTGTGCAGCCGTTCGATCAGATGCTGCGCGAAGACCGTCTTGCCGCCGCCGGTGACGACCTTGACGATGCCGCGTCGCCCGCCGTCCAGCCATCGCTGGGCACACTCGCGCTGCCAGTCATAGAGAGACACACCGCGCGTGAGCTGCCACTGCGGGGGCAACAGCTCGGCCCCGGCGGGCGGCATCGAGCCGGCGTTCGCGGCGGCCGCGATGGCACGCTCAGATGCCGGCTCCTCACCACCTTCGGCTTCAGCACCCGCGCCGCGGACGCCGTCACCGCCGCAGTCGCCCCCGGGCAGTCCCGGACGTTCAGACGACGCTTTCAGGATGCGAAGTTGCACGTCCAGCCATTGGCCGAACGGGCTGAGCCCCTGCTCTCCGGCGATCAGCGAGGAAAGCGAGATCGTGCGCTCCGCCATGGCCGTCTGCCCGCCCCACGCCCCCGACGTTCGCTTCCATCGCGGGGTTCCCGTCCGCCCGTCCACGCACTTTGACGACGTTGCTCGCCGGCGGATGATACCGTGAGCGCCGGACGGGTCGGGCCCCGCAGTCGCCCGCCAGCAATCTCCTGCAAAAGCACGCGGCCGGCGTGCCCCAAAAACGACACAACCCCTGCTGGATGCAGGGGTTGTCAACCGCACAGCGAGGGCGACGGGGCTCGAACCCGCAACCACCGGATCGACAGTCCGGTACTCTAACCAATTGAGCTACGCCCCCGGCGTTGCAGTGGGATAGTAGCCCCCGGCGGAAGGCCGTCAAGCCGACACAGGGCCGTTCGACGGCGGGGTTTCCACCCGGGCGTTGCACCTCGCTGACAAGGTTGGCCGCACCCCGGCCGTCAGGGCGTGGCGGGGGCCGGCTCACGGGCGTTGGCCGACGTGGCTTCGGTAGGGGCGGGGGCGGCGGGGGGCTCGGCGGGCGGCGCGGGGGGGGTGGGGGGGGTGGCTTCGCCGGGCGGCACGACGGTCACGTTCGCCGGCAGCGGCTTGCGGGGGAGGAGCTCGTCGGCCATGGCCGCCCGGTAGAGGAACGTGGCCATGACCACGGCCGCCTGCTTGAGGTCGTCGGC
The DNA here is from genome assembly GCA_046299715.1 of Tepidisphaerales bacterium. Classification (GTDB taxonomy): domain Bacteria; phylum Planctomycetota; class Phycisphaerae; order Tepidisphaerales; family Tepidisphaeraceae; genus JBBRUM01. The sequence continues at coordinate 86,260 of JBKBHU010000001.1, forward strand.
CTGTGCGCGGTCGTAGTTGTCCTGGTTGGAGTGCCACGTGCGGGTGAAGTACTCCACCGGGTCCTGGATGAACTGGAAGCCGGGCAACCCGACGGCGTCGAACGAGGCGTGGTCGGTGGAGCCGGTGTTGCTGAGCGTGACGGTCGTGGCGGCGAGGTCGTGCAGGGGCAGCAGCCACTGCCGGAAGTGCTCGGCCGCGTCGGCGTTGCCCTGTGCGTAGATGCCGCGGATGCGGCCGGTGCCGTTGTCGAGGTTGAAGTAGGCGCTCAGGCGGCCGTAGTCCGGTTGGGTGATGAGTCGGCGCGGCCCGTTGGCCGGGCCTTCCAGACGGGCGAAGTGGTCGCTGACGTAGGCCCGTGAGCCGAGCAGGCCCTGCTCCTCACCCGACCAGAGGCCGATGCGGATGGTGCGGCGGGGCTGCAGCCCGGCGGCCCTGAGGATGCGAACAGCTTCCATCGTCGCGGCGACGCCGACGGCGTTGTCGGTCGTGCCGGTGGACGAATGCCACGAGTCGATGTGGGCGCCGATCATGACCAGCTCGTCGGCGAGGTCCGTGCCGGGGATCTCGGCGATGACGTTGTGGTTGGTGGTCTCGTCGTGGAAGCGGACGCGCAGGTCCACCCGGGCGGTGAGCGGGACCCCGCGCTGAAGCATCCGGGCCAGGCGGTTGAAGTCCTCCACCGCGAGCATGACCTGCGGGGGCACCACCGCCCCCTCCAGCCACGGCCGCGACCGGGCGTCGGGGTCGCTGTTGACCACCGCCGCCCCCTGCACGAACAGCGTGCCGCCGTCGCCCCGTGTGGACGGGGTGACGATCAGTCGTGCGCCCTGCTCATGGGCGAAGTTGAGCTTGCGCTGCGCCAGCCGGGCGGCGTTGGCGGCCGGGCTGGCGGCAGGCGCGGCGGGACGCGTGGCCGCCGGACGCGTGGCCACCGGACTCGTGGCGGGGGCGTCTTCGCCGCGCGCGAGCGCCCGCCCGACGGCGCGTAGCGCTGCCCCGGCGGGCGTGTCGGCGAACGCAGCCGCCCGCTCGCCGGGCGTGTCGGCCCGCGCCTGCCCGGGCAGCGGCGTCTCGGCCGCGGCCGTCGGCTGCGTGGCCGGGCTTGCGGCCGGCGCCGCGGGGTTGGTCACGCCGCCACGGGGACGGTTGCCGGTGGCCGCCGCCAGCCGCTGCAGCTCGGCGTCGGTGAGGCGGCTGGCCAGCGGCTCGAAGCGCGCGTCCACCGTGCGGACGTCGCCGATGAGCACGATCTTGCCCTCGAGCCGTCCGCGAAACGCCTCCAGCTCGGCCTCGCTTGCGGCGGTGAGGTGGACGATCTCGGCGGTCAGCGGCTCATCGAACCCGGGCGACCACGCCCGCGGATAGCCGTTGAGGATGATGGTGTCGGGCGAGGTCACCTGCATCGAGAACGACTCCAGCGACCAGCCGCGCCCGAACGGCCCCCACGCGTGCAGGTGGGCGTTGCTCAGGCCCCATTCGGTCAGCCGCTGCTTGGCCCAGAGGTTGGCCCGGTGCAGCTGCGGCGAGCTGGTCAGCCGGGGGCCGATGACGTTGGTGAGGTAGTCCAGCGTGTCCATCACCTGCGACCGCGTCAGCCCCTCTTCGCGGATGCGGGCGATGGCTTCGGCATGTGGGTCGGGCGACAGCAGCGACGCCGAACCCGCCGTCAACGCGGCGTCCACGGCGACCTTGGCCGACACATCGCTTCTGGCCGATGCGTCTTGCCGGGCTGGGGCGTCGGCCGCCGCCGAGGACCCGGCGGACTGACAGGCCAGACCGCCCGCCAGCACCACCACAGCCGCCAGAGGCCACGCCCACCGGCGACGACCCCGCCCCGCGGTGGCGGTCAGGCGGCCGGGAAGGGTGAGCCGACGCGGCTCGAAGGGAAGGTCATGGGTGCGGGTCGGGAGAGCGGGGCGGGAGGTGAGGTTCATTCTGGGCAATCCGATTTCCGAAGACACGGTTCCTGCTACGCCGGGGCGCTCGTGCGGCGACCGGCCGCAGAGTGTCCCCGGCAGTGACCGCGTCGTGTCAGTGTGCGGAGGTTCCTGACCGCACTATAGCTGAAGGTTCGGTTGCGTTGAGCGACATCGGCCCTACGCTGTGCTGCGGGCAGGGCCAGGTCTCACCACACCCGGAACGCCGTGGCGTGGGGTCTTCGGCGGCAGGGGTCGAGGCGGGCGGGCCGCCCAGATGGGAGTGATCAGATGTCGATTTATGACAACCCGGAGGTCCCGCTGACGTACAGCACGACGCGGGACGTGTCGCTGTTCCGGTTTTTCAATCAGGTGTACGCGTGGATGTTCGTGGGGGTGGGGGTGACGGCGGTGGTCGGCCTTGCGTGCAGCAAGATTCCGGCGATCGCGGTGATGTTCACGAACCCGATGATCGCGGTCGCGGCGGCGTTGGGGGCGTTCGCGCTGGCGATGGCGGCGCAGGGCGCGGCGATGCGGATCTCCGCCGCCGCGGGGCTGGCGCTGTTCATGGTGTACGCGGCCCTGATCGGCGTGCTCACCAGCTACGTGTTCCTCGTCTACAACACCGACACGCTGCTGGGGGCGTTTCTGATCACCGCCGGCGTGTTCGGCGGCACGAGCTTCGTGGGCTATGTCGTGAAGAAAGACCTGTCGGTGGCAGGCCGGCTGGCGACCATGGGCATCCTCGGCCTGTTCGCCGCGAGCCTGTTCAACCTGTTCTTCGCCAGCGAGCCGCTGAGCTGGTTCATCACCTACGGCGTGCTGGCGCTGTTCATCATCCTCGTGGCGTGGAAGACGCAGGACCTCAAGAACATCGCCTACGCCTACGCCGACCAGCCCGAGCTGCTCAACCGGGCGGCGGTGGTCGGGTCGATCATCCTGTACATCAGCTTCATCAACCTGCTGCTGTCGATCCTGCGGATTCTGGGCAGCCGTCGTTAGGCGACCAGCGGGCTGTGGCTACCATCGGGCATGGCGGCGTCGGTCGTGCTCCGGACGGTCGGGTGGACGTGGTTCCGGGGCACGCCACCGACGCCGCTGCCCGAAGAGGGCACGTCGGACACTCCGGCGGTAGGTGCCGACCGCAAGGATGCCGCCGGTGACACGCGTTCTGCAGACGCTGACGCCAACCGCCCTGCGGCCGGCGGCGGCGGTGGCGGTCGGGACGAGGATGAGGGGGGCGACCGCGGGGGGGACGGGAGGGGCGGCGGCGGGTGTGGAGGCAGTGGCGACGACGAGGGCGACCCGACGCCCGTGCGGTGGGTCACCATCGCGACGTTCTCTCTGCCCACCGAAGCGCATCTCGCCCGGCTGCGGCTGGAGGCGGCGGACATCGCCTGCCTGCTGCTGGACGAGCACATGGTCTCGGTGAACTGGTTGCTCTCGCCGGCGGTGGGCGGCATCAAGCTGCAGGTCCCGGAGGATCAGGCCGAGGCCGCACGGCACGCGCTCGGGGGCGACGTCATCGAATGGGACGAGGCCGAGGCCGAGGCGATGGCGGTGTGCCCCTACTGCCGGGAGGGGGAGTTTGCGATGGCACCGGTGCCGAAGTGGGTGCTGGCGGTGTCGATCCTGCTGCTGGGGGTTCCGCTTCTGTTTTTGCCGCGTGTGTGGCGGTGCACCGCGTGCGGCAGGCCGATGCCGCACGTCGAGCCGCGCGGCACCGCCGGGCGTGACCGCTGAACAAGGCGTTCGCTCGCGCCGTGGTTCCGCTGGCCGGGGCGGCGTGGTCACGGGCGTCGCCACGACCGCGACGGCGGGTAACGGGCGGTATCGCGGGCGGCCGAGCCGTTGTCCCGTCCCTGTGGCCGCGTACAGTAAACCCGCGCTTCCCGACGCCGCCATAAGCCCGCGACGCCGCATCTACGGGCCGCCGCTTGCCCGAAGACTTCGAAGCAGCACGTCATCCGTCTTCCCTCCTCCCTCACCTCTTTCCCCAAGGCAACCCCGCAACATGGAGCGCGAACGCATCCGCAGTTTCGAGCAGATGAAGGTCTGGCAGGAGGCGCATCAGCTTGTGCTGAAGGTGTTCGAGCTCACACCGACCCTTCCACCCGAGCAGCAGGAAGGGCTGGCGATGACCATGGAGCGGGCGGCGGTCGAGGTGCCGCGGACGATCGCCGAAGGGTTCAAGCGCCGTGGCTCGCGGAACAAGGCCCACTACTACAACGTGGCGCAGTCGCAGCTCGAGGCACTCCGTTACTACTTCATCCTCTGCCGCGACCTGAAGTACCGCCTGGACTTCGACGACTTCATGCACCGCGTGGACACGGTCGGCCGCATGCTCGAGTCGCTCGTGCGGTCGATGGCGCGTCAGAACGCCGAGGGGTCGCGGCGGGCCCGCGGCCGGGGCGGACGGCAACGTGGACGGCACGCGCCCGCCGCCGTCACGGACGACGTCCACGACCTCGGGGCCGATGCCGGCGATGACCTGCCCGCGGACGACCTGCCGGCCGACGTTCCCGACGACGAGTTCGACGAGAACGACCTGGGCACCGGGAACTGACGTAGCGCCGGCCGCCGCGCCCACCACGACGTCGCGCGGAGCCCGGATGTCGGCCCGCAGACCGCGCCGTGAGGTGGCAGAACGGCGATGCGCAAGGCCATAAGACAACTGCGCGATCGCATCGCGGCGGTCACGTCGCCGCGCGGGCCTGTGAGCGCTGCGCGCTGGCCCGATCGTGCGGTTTTCGCCGCGGTTTGCCACCAGGTCGGACGCGGTGGAACGGCTGCCTTCGGTTTTGCACGCGCACAAGCAAAGTTTCACCCGAAGCTAACGCGACATTAACGCTTGCCCCGACGGCAGCCACCTAGGTTGTTGCCCGATTCGGCCGCGACCGTCGCGCTGTGCGGCGGTCGCTGGAGACGGCACGTTGGACCCGCCGTGGGATGGTCTCTCGATTGGCCGGTCTGCGGTCGGGTTCGGGGCACAGGGCCCTGCGTGCTGAGGCACGTCGGCCGCGTGCTGCCCTTGGGATGTTCATGGGCTGGCCTGCGGGTCGTGGCCGGCCGCGGGGGACGTGTGTCGGACGGGTCTTGAAGGGTTCTTTCTGGAAGGGAGCGGAGCGATGCGGAAGGCGGGCATTCTTGCGGCGGCGCTGGCGACGGCGGCCGTGGCGACCCCGGCGATGGCCGGGCGGCTGGTGATCTCGGAAGTGCTGTACAACGAGGTGGGTACGCTGTACCTCGGCGAGTGGATTGAGATCTTCAATGGGACGAATCAGGTCATCGACCTGACGAACTACAAGATCGGCGACGAAGAGACGCGTCAGCAGCCCGGTCAGGGGGCTGCCACGGAAGGGATGTTCTTCTTCCCGGAAGGCGCGACGATCCGGCCGGGCGAGGTGCAGGTCGTGGCGTCGGGGGCGGCACGGTTTCTTGAGGTGTACGGGTTCCTGCCGACGTACGAGGTCGGCTCGCCGAACGACCCGACGTGGGTGCCGGTGGAGGGCGTCCCGCAGATGCGGCGGTACGTGGACTGGGCGCCGCTGGGCGACCGGCTCAACATGAGCAACACCAACGACCAGGCGGTGCTGCTCGGGCCGGACGACGAGATCGTGGACGCGGTGAACTGGGGGAACACGTTTTTCCTCAATCCCGGGCTGTCGGCGTCCGTGCTGGACGGCCGAAGTTGGGAGCGGATCGACCCGCGGTTCAACACGTTTTCGGCCGCCGACTGGCGACTGGCGACCAACCCGGGCAACGTCTTCTGGACGAGCAACTCCACGCCGGGAACGATTCCTGTGCTGCCGTTCCTCGCGGGTGATTTCAGCTTTGACGGCATCCTCGATGCCGGCGACGTCGATCTGTTCACGGAGGCGCTGCTGGAATCCGCGCCTTACACGAACTTCATCGCGACCTACGGCGACCTCTTCACGGCACAGTACGCCACGACGCTCACGCCGGAGCTGGTGGTTTTCTTCGGCGATTTTGACGGCAACGGCGTGTTCGATGCGGACGACATCGATCCGTTCACCGACGCGGTGCTGGCGGCGGGTTCGCGTCCCGGCGCATCAAGCATCCCCGAGCCGGCGATGCTGGGCCTGCTCGCCCCGGCCGCCCTGCTGCTGAGCCGTCGGCGTCGGTAGCTCGGCCCCGTCCCGGACAACGGGGGCGTGGCGCACGGTCGGGCCCCGCCACGCCCCCTTTCGTTGACCCGTCGGCCCGCCCCCGAGAGGCGATTTTGACATGAGCGCTTCGACGTCACCCCACCACCACTGGACCGCGTCCGCCGCCGCCCGCCTCGGCCTGCTCATGGCCGCGACGCTGGCGTGGTCGTCCTCGGCACTCGCCCAGACGGTCGCGAGCGGCGTCGTGTTCGAAGACGCCAACCGCAACGGCGTGCGCGACGCGGGCGAGCGCGGGCTCGCGGGGGTCCGGGTGTCCGACGGGCGGCAGATCGTCACCACCGATGCCGACGGCCGCTACCGCATGGAGATCGGCGACGATGTCACACTGTTTGTCCTCAAGCCGCGCGATTTCGCCACTCCCATCGATCAGCTCAACCTGCCCCGCTTCTACCGCCACCACGTCCCCGCGGGCACGCCGGACGAGCGGTTCGTCCACAAGGGCATCCCGCCCACCGGAGACCTGCCGGCGTCGGTGGATTTCGCGCTGGTGCCCTCGCCTGAGCCGGAGAGCTTCCGCGTGGCGCTCTTCGGCGACCCGCAGGCGTACACGACCGAGGAGATGACCTGGTACACCCGGGACGTGGTGTCGGAGTTCGCCCGGCTGGCCGGGACGGTGGCCTTCGGCATCGCGCTGGGCGACCTCGTGGGCGACAACCTCGACCTGTTCGAGGCGTACAACCAGGCCAACGCGCTGGCCGGCTTCCCCTGGTACAACGTCCTGGGTAACCACGACATCAACTTTGACGCGCTGACGGACAAGCACGCCGACGCCACGTTCCGCCGGGTCTTCGGGCCTTCGTCGTACGCCTTTCAGTACGGCCCGGCGCACTTCTTCATCCTCAACAACGTCTTCTGGGAGGGTTTCCGCGGCCTGCGGCGTGACGGGCACGCCCAGCGCGGCCATTACCGCGGCATGCTCCGACCTGAGCAGCTCGAGTTCGTCCGCGCCTACCTCGAAACCATCCCGCTCGACGCGCCCGTCATCATCGCCACGCACATCCCGCTCATTTCTGGCGCGGAGAACCCCTCTCCTGGCGGCACGACGGCCGAGTTCCCGCAGCTGCTGGAGCTGCTGGCCAACCGCCCCAACACCTTCTCGGTCAACGCGCACACCCACTACAACCTCACGACGGTGGTGGACGCCTCGCGGGGCTTCCGTGGCGAGGGCATGGTCCACATGCACCACAACGTCGCCACCATCTCCGGGAGCTGGTACACCGGCGAGCCCGACGAACGTGGCATCCCGCTGTCGATGATGCGGGACGGCACCCCGCGCGGCTACGCCATCGCCGAGATCGACGGCAAGCGCGTGCAGATCCACTACCAGCCGCTGCACCGCCCGGACACCGAGCAGATCCGCATCCACGCCCCGGACCTGGCGCTGCGCGACGCCGGGACCGTGACCGTTCAGGCCAACGTCTTCGACGCCTCGGAACGCTCCATCGTGCGGATGCGGCTGCTGGGCGGAGACGGCCGCGCGGTCGTGCGCGACTGGACGTCGATGTCGCGCCGCCGCGCCCTCGACCCGCTCTACGTGCGTCTGCACGAGCAGTCCACCCGCTGGGCCGCTCAGGTGCCCGGCCGGCGGCCGCTCTCGGCCCCCGAGGCCATCGAGCACCACTATTTCGCCGAACTCGATACCGCCCTGCCCACGGGGCTTTACGCCGTCGAGGTGGAGACGGTCTCGAGTTATGGCCGCACCTTCACGGCGCGGCACCCGCTGCGCATCGTCGCCAGCGAGGCCGACTTCCGCGGTCTGGACGCCAACTCGGTCCGTACGCCGCGGCCGGGCAGCCCCGCCGCCCGCGAGGCCGCCACCCGCCCGGCACCGTGACGTCCCGTCTCGCATCGTCTGTGGTTTCCAACGCCCTTTCACCTGAGGACATGCCCATGCACCGTCGCACTGGTTTCACGCTGGTCGAACTGCTCGTGGTCATCGGCATCATCGCCGTGCTGATCTCGATCCTGCTGCCGACGCTCGGCCGGGTTCGCGCGCAAGGCGTCGCCGTGCAGTGTGCGTCGAACCTGCGTCAGCTCGGGCTGGCCACGCAGATGTACATCGCGGCGCACCGCAACTCGATGCCCTACCCCACCACCACGTTCGGCGAGTCGGCCCTGTGGTTCACCGCCCTGGACCCGTATCTCGGGGCGATCCGCGGCCGGCCCAACGCCACCGGCGTCGCCGCCGAACGCGCCTACGCACGCTACAAGCAGTGCCCGGTGTGGTCGGTGGACGGCAACGCCCGCGCCAGCGGCAACCAGGACACGCTCTGGGAGTTCGCGCGGACGTACAAGATGAACTCGTTCCTGCGGAAGAACAACCTGCCGCCGCGGCCGAACCCCACCAACCCGTCCCAGACGACCACCTACGGCCCGGCCCGCGTCACGGAGATCCGCAACCCGTCCAACTTCGTCTACCTCGGTGACGGGCTGTCCATCGCCGACGTCGGTGAAATCCCCAGCCTCTTCGAGTCGGGCCAGTTCTCGATGGACATCAACGACCCGCAGCAGCAGGCCGTCCCGGCCTTGCGGCACATGGGCGGGGCCAACATCCTTTTCGTGGACGGCCACGTCGAGCTCGTCAAGCTGCCGACCATCGAGAAGCGACTCCGCGACTTCCCCAACATCCGCACGCGCACGTGGGAGGGCGAGTACCTGCGGGCCGACGGCTCCATCGCCCTGCTCACCGGCGGCGTCACACAGACCATGGAGCAGCTGGGCCTTCGGCGCAATCCCAACATGCCCTACCAGTGGTCGGAGCTGGGCAAGCTGTACCGCTGACGCCCCGCCTATGCTCGCCGCCGAAGCGCGGCTTCTCCGGCGGGTCATGGGCTCCTCTGACGGACGCGAACACGTAGCGGTCATCGGGACGGGCGCGATGGCGATCGTCTGTGCCCGCCTGCTGTGCGACGGCGGTCACGCCGTGCGTCTGTGGGGCCACAGCGCCGCCACGGCCGAACAGCTCGCCCGCACCCGCCGACGCGACGACCTGCTCCCGGGGGTGACGCTACCCGACACCGCCGACGTCACGTGGCGCGATGAAGTCGCGCTCGACGGGCCCACGGTGGTCGTCTCGGCCGTGCCAGCGCAGTATGTGCGGTCCGTCTGGACGCGGCTTCGGCCACACGTGCGGCCGGGCGTGCCCATCGTGTCGGTGGCCAAGGGGATCGAAACCGGCACGCTGCTGCGGCCGACGGAGGTGCTGCGGGAGGTGCTCCGGGAAGTGCTGGGCGGGCACTCCGCCCCGGCGGAGGTGCCGCTGGCGGTGCTGTCGGGTCCGAACATCGCCGCCGAGATCGCCCGCGGTCTGGTCGCCACCGCTGTGGCCGCGTCCCACGACCTCGAGCTGGCCCGACGCGTCCAGCGGATGTTCTCCGGGCCGACGTTCCGCGTGTACACCAACCCCGACCCGCTTGGCGTGGAACTGGCGGGGGCGACCAAGAACATCATCGCCATCGCCGCGGGCATCCTCGACGGGATGAACGCCGGCAACAACGCCAAAGCCGCGCTCGTCACGCGGGGGCTCGTGGAGATCACCCGGCTGGGCGTGGCGCTGGGCGCCCGGCCCGAGACGTTCCAGGGGCTGGCCGGGCTGGGCGACTTGATCACCACCTGCGTGGCCCCGGAAGGCCGCAACCGCTCGCTGGGAGAGAAGATCGGCCGCGGGCTGTCCCTACGGCAGGCTCTGGAGGGCCAGCATTCGGTGGTTGAAGGGGTCGCCACGACCCGCTCGGTCCTCGAGCTGGCCCGACGCACCGGCGTGGACATGCCCATCACCGAGACGCTGCATGCGATCCTGTTCGACGGGCTTCCCGCCCGCGAGGGACTGCTCCGGCTCATGAGCCGCGAGCCCAAGCCCGAGGCGAGCTCGCTCGAGAACGCCGCTCCGAACGCCCGCGCTGAGCTCCCGTCGGCGGACGCGAGGCGGGCATGACCTTCGTCCGCGTCGCCTGAGGCCGCGGCGTCAAGCCTCACCCGGTCGTCGGACGCGTGTCTACCATGACGTGGAAGGTCGAGAGGGTGTTGGAAGGAGCCGTCGTATGACACGTCGTCATGCCGTGGTGGGTCTTGTGGTGGTCGGGCTGATGGTCTCGCCGGTGTCCGTGGGTTGCGAGAGCAACGCGGGCACGGGGACGGCCGTCGGGGCGGGGGCGGGGGCTGGCGCGGGGGCGCTGATCGGCTCGGCCGTGGCGGGCCGGGGTGCCCGGACCGAAGGCGCTTTGGTGGGGGCCGGCATCGGGGCGATCGCCGGCGGGCTGGCCGGCCACGCCATCGGCAAGAACGAGGACCGCAAGCAGGCCGAGCGGGAGCGTCGCGCCCGGCAGGACCGGATGTACGCCGACCGGCCCGCCCCGCCGCCCGCCGCGGCCTCACCCGCCGGCGCTCCGGCGGCACCCGCCGGCGCTCAGCCGATGCAGGCCCTGACCACAGCTGACGTCATCCGCTGGACACAGACCGGCGTGCAGGAAGTGGTCATCATCGACCGCATCGAACGCTCGGGCACGCGGTTCAACCTCACCGCCGCCGACGAACGCCAGCTCCGCGACGCGGGCGTGTCGGAGAACGTCATCCGCGCCATGCGTGCCACTGCAGCGTCCCCCGGGGCACGGTGACATCAAGCGGCGGCTGCACCGCCTTGCGCGTGGCGTCCCTCATGCCGCTTTCGGTTCCCGCACCGCCGGCGACCTCGGCGGACAGACCGGCCCGGCGGCCTCGGCAGCGGCCACGTCCTCCCCGTCGCGGGCGGGAAGGCCGCCGTCATCGTGCCATGACGCGGCCATGCGGACGCGGTTGAGCCCGTCCAGCGCCGCGACCTTGTAGCACTCGGCCAGCGTCGGGTAGTTGAACACCGTCTCGACGAAGTAGTCGATGGGCAGCCCGGCGGTCATGACGGCCTGCCCGATGTGGATCAGCTCGGTCGCCCCGGTGCCGAGGGCGTGCACGCCCAGCAGCCGCCGCGACTCGGGATGGAAGAGCAGTTTCAGCATGCCCACCGGGTCGCCGAGGATCTGCCCGCGCGCGATTTCCTTGTACCGCGCGACCCCCGCCTCATACGGCACGCCGGCGGCGGTGAGCTGCGATTCGGTCTGGCCGATCATGCTCACCTCCGGGATGGTGTAGATGCCGTAGGGCACGTGCGGGTTGGCGGGCGCGGCGATCTGCTGGAACATGTGCCACGCGGCCAGCCGGCCCTGCTCCATGGCGGTGGCGGCCAGCGCGGGAAAGCCGATGACGTCGCCGGCGGCGTAGATGTGCGGCACCGCGGTCTGCAGGTGCTCGTTGACGTTGAGCCGACCGCGGGCGTCCACGGCCAGTCCCGCGTTCTCCAGCTTGAGCTGCCCCGTCGCGCCCTGCCGCCCGACGCAGTACAGCAGCACCTCGCTGCGGATGCGCTTGCCGCTCTCGGTCGTGGCGATTACCGCGTCGTCGCCTTCCAGAGCGATGCCGGCGAGCTTTTCCCCCAGCCGCAGACGCACGCCCAGCTCGCGCAGGCGGTACTGCAGCGCTTCGGTGATCTCGTCGTCCACGAACTCCAGCAAGCGGCCCCGCTGGTCCAGCAGCGTCACCTTCACGCCCACGGCCGCGAGCATCGACGCGTATTCCGTGCCGATGACCCCGCCGCCCACGATGGTCATCGTGCGCGGCAGGCGCTGCAGCCGCAGCAGCTCGTTGGAGTCGATGACCCGGCCGGGCGTGAACGGCACATCGGCCGGCCGCGACGGCTCGGTGCCCACGGCGATCAGGAACTTCTCCGCCGTCAGCTCGACGTGGTCGTCGCCCCGCGCCACCGTCAGCCGGTGGGGCGACTCGAACGACGCCGTCCCGTACAGCACGGTCACCCGGTTGCGGGCCATCTGCGAGCGGATGACCTCGACCTCCTGCCGGATGACGGTGTTCGCGCGGTGCAGCAGGTCGGCCATGGTCACGCCGCTGCCTTCGCATCCGGCGGTCGCCTGCCGCAGCCGCTGGTCGGCCGCGGTGTACGACACAATCGCTTCACGCAGTGCCTTCGACGGGATGGTGCCCGTGTGGATGCACACCCCGCCGACCACGTGCTCGCGGTCGATGATGGCCACCCGCTTGCCCAGCTTCGACGCCGCCAGCGCCGCCTTCTGCCCGGCCGGGCCGGAGCCGATCACCGCAAGGTCATATCGATGCAGCGACATGCCGTGATGTTCCCTTGTGCACAACGCCGCCCATGTCAAAAGCTTGACACCTTTGTCCCCGTCGTTGTCGGTATCGACCGAATCGCGCGTGAAGTTGGGCGGTGGCCGGCTGCCTTCGCCTTGCCGGTGAGACCCGCTAGGCAGCAGACCGGGGCGTCCGTGCAGGGGACGGGCCGGGCGTGCGACCACATGCCGCAGACGCCGAAGTTGTGCCGGCGGGAAAATCCGGACTATTCTCGGACGAAATGCGTCAACCTAGCTGGCTTGCTCTCGCTGTCGTGGCCGCCGGGCTCACCGCTCCGGCGTCGGCCTCTCTGCTTCCCGTGGCTGATAACTTCGTCTATCAGGCCTTGCCGTCGCTGAACATGGTGAACCTCGGCCTGGGCGAGTTGCTCACGTCCGGCCGCTCGGCGACCGGGCACTCCACGCAGTCGTACATCCGGTTCGACCTGACCGGGGTCGTGCTCAACCCCGGCGACACCGCGACGCTGAAGCTGTGGGTGCGGGACAACAACCCCGACCCGGGTTCCGGCGCGCCGCAGTTCGGCGTGGCCCCCACGCCCGACTTCCCGGCCATCGCGGACGTGTCGCTGGCGGCCTCGTCGTGGGCCACCAACACGATCAACTGGCTCAACCGCCCGGCCGCGCTGGGTTCGCCCGTGGCGTCGGCCACGATCAGCGGCATCAACCGGTGGGTCGAGTTCGACGTGACGTCGGCGGTCCAGAGCTGGCTGGCCAACCCGGCCAGCAACTTCGGCTTCGTCATCACGCAGCCGACGGTGGTCGCGCCGCCGACCGGGGGGCTGGTGTACGCGGTCTACAACTCCTCGCGCAACCCCGGCGGCAACCCGCCCCAGCTCGTGATCACGCCGATCCCCGAGCCGGGCAGCCTGCTCTGGCTTGGCGGGACGTTGCTGCTCGGCCTTCGGCGGCGCTAACCTGCGAGGTGTCGATTCCGGCGGAGCGGTGAAAGACCGGCCGCCCGCGTTGCCGATGTCCGACGGGAGCGGCAGCGACCCGCCGGACCCGACGTGGTGTTCGCTTCGAGTGATGATGACATGATGTCCACCGCCGACGAGTTCCTGGACCGCCCGACGAAGTGCCCGGTGATGGCGGCGGTCAAACTCGTCGGACGGGCGGTCCGGACGGTGCGACGCCTGGCTGAGCACGAGCCGACGCTACGGCCGCCGGGCAGGGCGTTTACGCTGGTCGAGCTGCTGGTGGTGCTGGGCATCATCACGCTGCTCGTGGGGACGCTTCTGCCGGCGCTCTCCCGGGCCCGCGCGCAGGCCGACGCGGTGGCGTGCGCGGCGAACTTGCGGTCGATCGGGCAGGCCCTGCTGGTGTACGTCAACGACCACGACGGGCGGCTGCCGTACGTCATCGAGCCGATCTGGAAGCCGATCCGCCGGCTGGACATGAACGCCGACCCGTTCGAAGAGCCTCAGAGTCTGGCACGGACGCTCGAGCGGATCCTTCGTGCCGACGTCAGCGGCGTGCTGCGGTGCCGCTCGGCCCTGCTGGGCTACCCCGCCGACGACCCGAAGGTCAACTACCGGGTGTCGTCCGCGAACAACTACGACGGCATCCCGATGACGGTGGAGGAGCTGGTGCTGCCGTCCGGGGCCGTGCGGTACGAGTACTCGCTCAAGCAGCTCAACGGCCGGAAGTGGCGGCTGCTGCACCTCGACGGCAGCCTTTTCCCCTTCCGGCTGGCCAAGGGGCCGGGGCCGTTCTACGTCGTGCGTGACTTCGTCGGCCGCAAACCCGACCCCAACGACTTCAACCCCCTGCTGCCCCACAATGGCACGTTCAACCAGCTGATGCTGGACATGTCGGTCACCAACGAACGGGACTCGACGATCGGGCTGACCTCTCCGTAGCAAGGTCGAGATAATCCCCACCTGCCCGCCGTTCGGGCCGCGGCCGCCGGTCGGCCCTTTCCGCGTGCCGCCAGCCGGCCTATTCTCCCGACCCGAGTTCTCTGCGAAGCCCCGGCCGCCGCGGTCGGCAGCCGACGCCGGCTTCGCCATCCAAGACCACGGAGAAACTCCCCATGGCCCGGAGTGCTGAGACGTCCGAACGCAAGGACAAGGCCGAGAAGTTCCAGTCGTTCAACAACCGCCCGCGGCTGAAGGTGACGCGGGTGTCCAAGAGCGGCGTGGTGTACATGGATTACAAGGACACCGAGTCGCTGAAGAAGCTGGTGTCGGGCAACGGCAAGATCCTCTCCCGCAAGCGCACCGGCGCCACCGCCATGGAGCAGCGGATGATCACCCGGGCGGTGAAGCGGGCGCGGTTCATGGCGCTGATGCCGTTCGTGACGGCCGCGACCTGAGCCGTCGGCAGCGTCCCACCGTCTAAGCTGTCCCTCGTCGTGCGGCCGTACGGCGAAGGCGGGCCGTCAGGGTCTGCGGGCCAGCCGGGCACGCCGGCCGCGGCACCGGGCCGCTCATGGCGTCATGCCGTCCGGGCGGGCCGGGCGCAGGCCGTCTTTCACACTCGACCAAAAGCAGACCGGGCACGCTGATGGGTCGCGTGCCCGGTGCTGTTGGAGCCTGAGTGTGCTGTGAGGCCAGTGCGGTGCGGCCGCCTGACGTCGGGAGCCCCTCCTGGTCGGAGGTGAAGGGGGAGGGAGGGGTGGCGGGGAAGGGGGGGGGTTTACTTCTTAGCGCCGAGGATGGCGTCCTTGGCGGCCTTGGCGACGCGGAACTTGAGGACCTTCTTCTTGGGGACCTTGACGACCTGGCCGGCCTTGGGGCCGAACCGCATCACCATCTCGCGGGGGGCGCGCTCGGAGAGGACGAGCTTGCCGATGCCGGGGATGACGAAGGTGTTCTTGGCCTGCTTGTAGGCCAGCTCCGCCTGGGCCTGGAGGAAGTGGGCCGCCTGCTTCTTGGTGATGCCCACGACGTCGGCGAGGTGGGCGGCGATCTCGGACTTGGTCATCGTCTTGGAACCGGTGGCGGCTTTCGCCATGGCGCACTCCTGTCGGACCCGGAGGCCCGTGTCGCGATCGTGTGGGGGGTCGGCGGCCTCCGGGGCGACGGGCCCGACCCCGCGTGTTCTTCCCGGCAACGGGAGCAACCCTGCCCCCGAGAGCCTTGCCGGCGGGGCCGCACCCTGCGACCCCCGAGCCACAGACAGCCCCATATCTCGTATCGGCGTCGTCCGTGACTACCACATAAAGTATCGGCGTTTTCGGCGTTTTCAAGTCGTGTACACCGAAAACGTCTGATTTTTCCGACCGATTCTCAACCCGGGTCGCAAAAAACGCCCAAAATCCGCCGCTCGGCCAGCCCCCAGGCCGTCCGCTCGCCGCCGGCCGGCGGCAGCTGGCGTCCGTGCACCTCCACCGTGAGCTCGCCCGCGGGCGTGACATCGATCACGTTGAACGCACACCGCCGCGCCCGGCCAGCGCTCGCGTCCCGGGCCGGCCGGGCGCGCCAGCTCGTGGCCGTGCCCGCCTGCACCGACCAAAGGCCGACGCCGTCCGCCGTGTCGGCCAGTCTCCGCACGTACGGCACGTGCAGGTGGCCCCCGAGCACGAGATGCACGTTGGCGCTGGCCAGCAGGGGGATCGCCGCCGACGCACCGAGGGCGACGCCGTCGCCGCGGCGATCATCGTCCGGGGCGGCCAGTGGGTGGTGCGCCACGACCACCCGCAGCGTGCGCGGCTCGGCCCCCGTTGGCGGCCAGTTCCGCAGCGGGGCGAGCTGCCGAGCGTCGAGGCGACCGTCTTTCCAGAAGCCGCGGAGCACCGGCACGAACCGCCGGGCCGTGCTGACCCCCAGCACGCGTACACCGGGCGCCTGCCACGCGAACCCCGTCGGCCCCACGAGCCTGCGGTAGCGGCGCAGCGGGCAGGCCAGCCGCTCCCACAGCGCCCAAAGCGGCACGTCGTGATTGCCCGGCACCGCCAACCACGGGCAGCCGAGCTGCTCCGAGAGCGTGTCAAGGTAGCGTCGCGCTTCGAGGAACTGCCAGGGCCTTGCCCGCTGGGTGAGGTCGCCGGAGACGACGATGGCGGCAGCGTCGCGGGCGACCTCAAGGAGATAGGCCGGCAGCGTCGCGGCGGCCTGCGGGTCGAGGGCGCCGAAGTGCAGGTCGGAGAGGTGCAGCAGGCGAATCACGCGGAGGGACAAACATAGCCCATCGCGGCGGCGCGGGTACGCTGGCGTGCGTGTGGACGGGTGGTCGGCCGGTCGTGCAGAAGGTCCTGTGGTGGACGGGGCTGCTCGGCATCGTCGCGGTGGGCGTGGCGTTGGCGGCGATCAAGTCGGAAAACCGTCGCGGGCTATGGCTGGACGAGGTGTACTCGCTCGTCCTGTCGCGCGGCGAGGGATACGCGCATCGCGGGCTGCCCGTGGACGAGCCGCTGGACGCGTCGCCTGCGGAACTGACGCGGCCGCCGGAGGCGCTCAAACCGCTGGGCGTGTGGCGTGGCCAGTACGCCGACTCGCACCCGCCGCTGTACTTTCTGCTTTTGCACGGGTGGCGGTGGCTGCTGGGCGGCGGAGCGGAGACGGCCCGCGTGCTGTCGCTGGTGCTGTTCGGCTTGGCGGTGGCGATGACGGCAGCGGCGGCCCGGTCGCTGGGGGCGGGCCGCGGCGGGGCACTGGTGGCGGCGGGCGTGCTGGCGGCGGCGGGGCCGGCCACGTGGTATGCGGCCGAGATTCGCGGTTATGTGCTGGGCATGCTGCTGTCGGCGGTGATGCTGTGGGCACTGGGGCGGGTGGTGCGGCGGCCGGGGGTGCTCAGCGGCTCTCTGTATGTGGGCAGCGTCGTGGCGATGGGCCTGACGCACTACTTTCTCGCGGGGGTGGCGGCGGGTGCGTGGGCGGGGGCATGGTTGGGGGCCATGGTCGGGGCGCGGGATGGGCGGGCGCGGGCGTTGGCGGCGGCCGGAGCGTGTGCGGCCGTCGTGTACGCGTTGGTGTGGGGCGGCGGTCTGGCGGCGCAGTGGGCGGTGAGGGAGGGGTTTTCGGGGTGGATCACCGAGTGGGGCGAGCTGCCGCTGTGGCTGGCGGCGGTGCTGGCGACGGGGGCGATGAGCCGGGTGCTCGGCGGGCCGGCGGACTTCACCGGGGCGGCGTCAGGGCTGGCGATCGTGGCAGCGCTGGTGCTGGCGACGTGGCGCGACCGCGGAAGGCCATGGGCGTGGGGCATGCCGATGCTGCTGGGCGGGGCGGCCGGGGCGGTGCTGCTGCCGCTGGCCAGCGACCTCGTGCTGGGGTCGGTGCACCTGTTTCACGTGCGGTACGTGCTGTTCGCGGTGGTCCCGCTGGCGGTGAGCGGCGGGTTGATATGGAGCCTTGGCGGGTTGTGGCGCGGCCTCGGGGCGGCGATGCTCGGCGTGGCGCTGCTGGGCCAGCTCGAGCCATGGGCGACCGAAGGCGACTGGCAGTCCGTGGGGCAGGCGGTGGAGCGAGCCCTTGACGGTGGGCCGGGCGCGTCGGGCGAGGCCACGGGGCTGGCGTTCGTGGTCGCCAGAGCCGACGACGTGGCCCGGCGGCGTGACATCGAGACGGATGTGCGGCTGCTGGCGGTGCTGGTGGAGGCGAACCGGGTCCGCGAGCGGCGCGTCGCCAGGCCCGTGGCGTTGACCGTGCTCTTCGAGCCGGCCGGCGAGGGGCTGAACGTGACCGAGCTGGCCCAGCGGTGGCCCGGGGTGAGGCGGTGGGTCGTGGTGTCGGCGTGGCGGCACGGCGAGGGCGGGGGCGACATCGAGGGGTGGTGGGTGCGGCATGTGGAGGTGTGGCCGCAGATGAACGTGCGGCTCGTGGTGTTCGAGCGCAGCGGCATGAGGGGCTCGGAAGGTCGCGAAGGCAGCGCCGGCGGGACGCCGGCGGTTCAGCCGGCGCGGTCCTCGCTGTCGAGGTCGCGGGCGGGGTGAGACGCGAAGGGGCCGGCCGAGGGGGAGCGGGTCGCGGGGCCGGTCGCCCGGAGGCGTGCGGCCAGCGCGTCGGGGCTGAGGCCGAGCCGGCGGGCGGCCAGCTCGATGTCGCCGTCGCAGACGCGAAGCGCGTGCTCGACCGCCCGGCGTTCGAGTTCGGCCAGCGGGATGATGGCCTCGGAGAACGGCGTGGCGGGCGCGGCGGCGATCGGCGTGGCGTCGCGGGGCGAGAGGACCTCGGTGGCCGGGGGCGCGCGGCGGAGCACCAGCCGCGTGTCGTGGACTTCGGCGGGGGTCGGGTCGGCGTGCATCGGCCGGGCGGTGCCCAGCAGTGCCGCGGCCCCGAGCTCGACCGGCAGCAGGCTTTCGGTGACCCGCGGGCACGGGCGGCTGAGGCGGTGGGCGAGGTCGTCGGCAAGGGCCAGCAGCTCGCGGACGTTGTCAGGCCAGCCGTGGGCGGCAAGCCGGCGGGCGGCGGCGGGGTCGATGGCGACGTCGGCCGGGTCCACGCCGAGCCGGTCGGCCAGCCGCCACCGCAGCAGGTGCTCGAGGTCGCCGCCGCGGTGGCGCAGAGGCGGCAGGCGCACGAAGACCGGCGAGAGCAGGTGATAGAGGTCGGGGCGAAGCGGCGGGCGGCCGTCGTTGGCATAGGCCGGGTCGGTTCGGCAGAGCGAAATCAGCCGGGGAAGGCGGCCGACGCCCGATGCGGCCGGGTCCGCGAGCAGCCGGGCGAGCCGGGCCTGAACGGCGGGAACGAGGTCCTGCGGGTCGAGGAGCACGAGCACGTCGGGGGCCGAGGGGGGCGTGAGCCACGCCGCGAGCGTCTCGAGCGTGAGTTGGGCGGGGCCGACGCGCTGGCAGGCCCTTCCGCCGGCCAGCAGTCTCACGGCCAGGTTTTTGCCCGTACCGGGCTCGCCGACGAGCATGACGCTCGCCCCGCTGGCGGCGGCGTAGGTGAGCTGGTGGCGCACGGCGTCCATGGCCGGCGACGTGCCCCTCAGCGACGAGAAGACGGACGGGTCCAGTTCGTCTGGGGTCATGTGAGGAAGCCGGCTGGGGAAGGCGTCGGCCGCGGGGGCGGTGAAGCCGCCCGACGCGGGGCGTGGACGTCCGCTCATTTTTCGGTCAGGGACAGGCTGCCGTCGAAGTCGGCCGGGACGCCGCCGCGCCCGAGCAGCTCCCGGCAGGCGTGGTGGTAGGTCTGCGCGAACTTGACGCTGCCGCCGAGGGCGGCGTTCATGCGCTCGCACGCTTCGATGCAGCCGTGGAAGTCGGCTTGCGAGTAGCGCTGGAAGACGTCGGTGGTGAGGCGGATGAGCTGTCGCTGGTCGTCGGTGAGCTCGGTCGCCAGCCCCAGCGGCTCGTACACGACGACGGCCTTTTCCTTGCCTTTGACGCGGACGTTGGCGATGGGGCGGACGGCAAACCGGCCGTCGCAGTGGTCGAGCGTGTCCTGGGTCATGAGGATGAGGGTGCCGAAGGGTTTGTTGGCGCCTTCGAGCCGGGCGGCGAGGTTCACGGCGTCGCCGAGGACGGTGATGTTGTTGGCCCCCGCCCCGCCAGCGTCGCCGAAGATCATCGGCCCGGTGTTGATGCCGACGCGCATGCGGAGCGTGGGCAGCCCGCGTCGAAGCAGCCCCTCGTTGAACGGGCCCATCGCCTTCTGCATCTGCAGAACGGCATTCACCGCGTCGATCGCGTGCGTGGGGTTGGGGATCACCGCGTTGAACTCGAACATGATGCCGTCGCCGAGGAACTTGTCGATGAAACCGCGGTTGCCCCGGATGATGGGCGTCATCGTGGCGACGTAGTCGTTGAGCGTGGCGACGATGCCCTCGCCCAGACGCTCGGAGAGCGTCGTGAAGCCCTCGAGGTCGGTGAACACGACGGTCATCACCTGTTTGCGCCCGGCGAAGCTGGCCTGGTCGGGGTGCTCGGCGATGTAGTTCACCAGCTCGGGGTCGACGTAGGAGCGGAAGCGGGCGGTGATGCGGTTGCGCTCGACGATCTCGAGGACGAAGCGGACGAGCGTGACGCCGGCCCACGTCAGCCCCAGCGCGGTCACCGGCCCGGCCACGCCGAGGATCAGGTCGTGGCGGTCGAAGAGCACGAAGCCGTTGAGCAGCGTGTAGGCGGCGAACAGCCCGGCGATGCTCAGCGACGACCTCAGGGGCGAAGCGAACGCGACGATCAGCGTGGCGGTCACGCCGACCACGGCCGTGATCAACCGCGTGACCCATTCGGGGGCGCGGGTCCACAGCTCGCCGACCAGCAGGCCGTTGACGAGCGCTCCGTGGGCCACGACGCCCGGCGCGACGGAGTGGATTGCCGTGGGGTAGAAGTCCATCGTGCCGGTGCCGGTCATGCCGACCAGCACGACCTTGCCGCCGAGCAGCCGCCGCAGGTCGGCCCGCAAGCCCTCGAGCTGGCTGGCCAGTTCGTCGAACTGCCGCAGGTACTGCGGCGCGCGGCGGAGCAAGCCCTCGAAGTTGGCCCTGAGCGTTTTCGCGTCCTCGTCCAGTTCGCCCTCGGGCACCCCGGCCAGCCCCTCGGCGAACCCGCTCACCAGCGCCAGCTGCTCCGCAACGGCCTGCCGGAAGTCGGGCAGGTCGGCCGGGCCGTAGCGGCGCGACGCGAATGACGCGGCCAGCTCGGCGTCCACGCCGCGGAGCGTCCGTGT
The DNA here is from genome assembly GCA_046299715.1 of Tepidisphaerales bacterium. Lineage (GTDB taxonomy): Bacteria > Planctomycetota > Phycisphaerae > Tepidisphaerales > Tepidisphaeraceae > JBBRUM01. The sequence goes on from JBKBHU010000001.1 coordinate 107,110, forward strand.
CAGCAGCGACGAAAGCTCGTCGATGTTGAGCTGGATCCGCGACTCGGTGTCGAAGATGTTCTGGATCGCCGTCATCGAGACGCGCTGTTTGCGCTGGCGGTGCTCGGGGACGTCGTACATCGTCTCCCAGCGTCGCCCGCCGAACCACGGGATGTCGGTGACCAGCGGGGCGTCGCCGCGGTCGCCGCGACGCAGCGTCCGCACGGGGATCACCGTCTCGGGGAAGCCGGCCGTCGCGGGGACCACGACCCGCCCCGGTTCGAACCGCAGGTCGCCCACGCTCACCCCGCGGAAGGCGCAGAACATCGACAGCGAGACGTGCGGGAGCATCCGGCCGTTGAGGTTCACCAGCAGCGGGACGAAGCGCACCTTCGAGTCGCCGTCGCTGCTTTCGACGTAGTCCACGTAGCCGGAATACGCCGCCTTCTCGCCCACGACCGTCAGCGGGGCCTGGATCTGGTTCGGACGCAGCAGCTCCGGCAGGCCCGCCGGGATCGGATACGTGAAGCGCATCGCCGTGCGGCGCTGGGTGATGAGCCGGTACTGCAGCGCGATCACTTCGTCGATCACGGAGATGATGTTGCGACGGCTGCCGAGAAGCGCCGTCCGCACGTCCTCGAGGCTGGCCTGGGGGTCGGCCTGCAGCACCTCCAGCACGCGCAGCTCCACCGCCCGCTCACGCGCGGCCAGAAACGCCTGGCTGAACGAGTCGCTGGGCACGCCGCCGTCGAGGGCGCCGATCCGTTCGGCGACGTCGGCCGGTCGCAGCGTCAGCAGAGGCGACGTGCCGTCGGCGTCGCGCCGGACCAGCGCGGTGACAATGCGGCGGTACATCTCGCCGAACTCGCCCTCCCCCTTGAGCCCGACGGTCAGCGGAACGAGCACGTTTCCCGCCCGCCCCACCGCCTCGGCGAACGCCTCGTCCGAAGCGGGGTCGAGCACCTCTTCGCCGTCCTCGCGCGTCCGGCGGCTCGGCTCGGCGTAGATGATGTCCAGGAACACCACCCGCGGGCCCGCCCGCGCGATCTCGTCCACCACCCGGGCCTGAAACCGCCGGCTCCAGGGCCAGCGGCCCATCGTCGTGATCGCCCCCTCGTCGATATCCAGATGCACCAGGCTCTCGCTGGGCCGACGCAGGTTGTACTGAAACAGGTACACCCGCGTGTCGTAAAAAAAGTTCTCCACCCCGCGCAGCAGGCCCAGCGTGTCGGCCAGCAGCGACAGCAGCGTCAGCGTCAGCCCGGTGAGCACGAGCTGGGCGGCCCGGCGACGACGGGCGTCCAGGATCTGCTTGCCGCGGATCTGGGCCAGCACGTCCGCCGCCAGCACGGCCGCCCGACGCAGCGGACCGGCCAGCGCCCCCCAACCGCCGGCGACGTGTGACGACAGCCGCCCGAGGGCGGGCTTGCTCCAGGTGCCTCCCACAGGGCAGAATCCTACCAAGCCGGCAAGCTCTCGCGCGGACAACGTGCGCGTCGGCGGCGGTGCCGGCCGCCCCGGCGACGCCGTCACCCCTTCGCCACCGCACTCGCCCGACCTCACCCATGCCGCCGCCCCCCTTCCGCCGCCGCCGTCGTCGTCCTCCCCTCCGCCGATGGCCCGCCGGGGCCGTCTGCCGCGCCTGCGTCTTGCCGGGCGTGCTGCTGGCCGCGAGCACGGCCGCCGCACAGAGCGGAGACGACCTGTCGCGCCGGCTCGAGCAGGTGCAGCGGGAAACGCGGCTGCTGGCCTCGCCCGAGCTCTCGCCGGCCGACCGGGCCGTGCTCGACTACGGAGCGTTCCTCACGCTCTCCTACTTTTCCCTTGACGTCTCCGACGGGGCTCAGGGGCTGAACAACCGCGGGGTGCGGCAGTACGACCTGAACATCTACGCCCGCTTCAGCCTCGACGACGCCCACAGCGTCTACACCCGCGGGCGGATGCAATACCGCGATTACAACGCCGGCGACGAAAGCGGCACCGACGACGACGGACTCAAGGGCTTCCTCGAAGAGGCCTACTACCGCTTCGACCTCGCCAGACACCTCGCCGCCTACGACGGGCGGGCCACCGAGAACAACCTCGTCATCACCGCCGGCCGGCAGTTCGTCACGTGGGCTTCGGGGCTCACGCTCTCGCAATACCTCGACGGCGGTCTCGCCCGGCTCGACCTCGGGCCGCTCGGCGTCACGCTGCTGGCCGGCGTCACCGCCTACAACACGACCGACTTCGACACCTCCCGGCCCAACTACGACACCTCCACCTACCGCGGCTATTACGGGGCCATGGCCAGCTACCAGCTCGGCCGCCACCGCCCGTACGCGTACGTGCTGGTCCAGCGGGACTACAACCGCGACCGGCGCATCAACGTCGCGGGCACCGACGTCGCCTTCGACTACAACAGCCACTACCTCGGACTGGGCGCTACCGGCAGCTTCAGCGACCAGCTCGTCTACACCGTCGAGATGGTCTACGAGGGCGGGCGCACGCTGTCGGCCCTGACCTTCGACGGCGGCGGCCTGCCCCTGCCGCAAACCGAAGACGACATCCGCGCCTGGGCGGGCGTCGCCCAGTTGGACTACCTGCCCGGGGACGTGCGGCGGTCGCGGCTGGGCGTCATGCTCGCGGTGGCCTCGGGCGACCGTGACCGCGGCGACGCCTCGGGCACCTTCAACGGCAACGAACCCGGCACCGTGGACCGCGGCTTCAACGGCCTTGGCCTGCTCCCCGCGGGCTACGCCTTCAACCCTCCCCTCTCGAACCTGATCGTCCTCAAGGCCGCCGCAAGCACCTTCCCGCTGGCCGACCGCACCGGCCCGGCCGCACGCCTCCAGCTCGGCGCCGAAGCCCTGCTGTACGGAAAAACCGTGCGGCAAGGCCCCATCGACGAGCTCACCACGGACGACCGCTTCCTCGGCACCGAACTGGGGACGTTCGCGACCTGGCGCGTCCTGGAAGACCTGACCGTGCAGGCCCGGTACGGCGTCTTCTTCCCGGGCGATGCGATCTTCGGCACCCACACGCCGCGTCAGTTCGTGTACTTGTCGATGACGTACAGCTTTTAATGACAAGGACTTACGACGGCATTCCATCCGGTACATCCCGGCCCGCGTAGGTCTTGGCAGGGGGACGGACGATGAAAAACGAGAAGCGAAACTGGGCACTTCGGGGCGCGGTCGCGGCCGTCGCCTTCACCGGCGTTGTGCTGGCCGCGGGGTGTGCCGCGCCGCCCGGCTCCGGCGGCGGCGTGGCCGTACGCTCGGTGGACGCGACGGGCACGGCGGCCGTCGGGCAGGCCAGTGCGGGGGGCGTCGCCGGGGAGCTTGCCGCGGAGAACCTGACGGCGTTCTGGTTCGACCTTGCCGCCAGTGCGCGTGTGACCAACGACCAGGCCACGCGGGCGATCCTGCTGCACCTCGACGACCCCGCCGCCCTGTCGGATTACGCCACGCGCGTGGCCCGACTGAAGGAGCGGCGCATGCTCCCCCGCGATTTCAACGCCCCGCCGCAGGCCACCGCACGCCGAGGCGATGTGGCCGTGGCGGTGTGCCGGATTTTGGGCCTGCGCGGGGGGTTGACGTTCCGACTGCTGCCGGACAACCCGCGCTATGCCGTGCGGACGCTCACGTTCGAAGGAATCTACCCCGACAGCTCGCCGCAGCAGGGGTTCACCGGCTCGGCGTTCGTCGGGGTCATCGGCGCCGTGGACGACCGCCGCCGGGGCAACCCGGCCGACCTGCCGGCCGAGGTCATCCCCGGCCACAGCGAACCGGCTTCCGCCTTGGCCGTGCCCCGGCCGTCCCTCGACGGCGAGGACGTGCTGGACTACCGCATCCGCCCGCTGGTGTTCTCGCCGCCGCAGGGCGATGTGCCGCTGTACATGATGCTCCAGCCGGCGGGAGACGCCCCGGCCACCGCCCCGGCGGCCGGCGATGCCGTCCAAGCAGCCGGCGATGCCACACCGCGAAAGCTCCGCGTCTTCGTCACCGCCGTGCAGGGCGAGCAGGCCGAGTTCCGCCGCAGCGCGGACAGCCCCTGGGAGAAAGCCCGCGTGGGGCTGGTGCTGGACGAGAACGCCGAGTTCCGCACGGGGGACAAGTCGTCGATCCGGTTCAACATCCCCCCCGGGCAGACCTTCACGCTCGACCGGCTGGGCACGGTGCGTGTGGTGGAGGCGGTGCAGACGGGCAACCGCGTGCGGACGCAGGTGGCGATGGAGCAGGGCCGCGTGCGGCTGGACGTGAACGAGACCGCGCCCGGCAGCCGCGCCCAGATCGAACGCGTGGACGCCGACGCCGCCCGCATCGCCGAGTCGGGCATCGTGCACGACACGACCATCCGCTCGCCCAACTCCGCGCTGGCCGTTCGCGGGACCAAGGTCAGCCTTTTCGACCAGCCGCCGTACGCGCCGCGTGCCGTGTCGCTGACCGGGCGGGCCGAGTACCTCAACACGCGTCGGCAGGCGGTGGCGTTCGGGGCCAGCGGGCGACGGTCCGAGGTGGAGGGGGCGCAATCGTCGGCGGCGGAGAACGCGGCGCTGGCGGCGGTGCCGCAGCTGCCGGCGGCGGTGGTCGCGGGCAACTTCGACGCCGCCCAGCTCAACCGCGTGCTGGCCACCGGCGGCTTCCTCCGCGGGGACGTGGTCGTGGGCAACGCCGCGGTGGACGTCAACCGCGATTTCAGTCAGGTCGCCCTCGGCTTCGTGCTCACGTTCGGCGCCCCCGGCTCGAACCGCTTCCAGGACCTCAACCTCGCGGTCATCTCGCCGCTGTCCACCCCGGACAACCCCGACTTCGTCGCCAACGGGCCGTTCACCACGGCCCTCAACCCCGCCGCCCCCGGCTACGAAGCCTTCCGCGCGCAGTTCTACCCGCGGACCTCTCCCTCGGGCGGGGCCATCTCGCGCAACGCGGTCGCCGTCCCCGAGGCCTTCGCCCGCTCGGGCGGCTCGACCTTCTTCCGCGCCACCGAGCTGGCCGCCTGGCCTGCCGGCTACCCACAGGGCATCTACCGCGTCGTCGTCACCAACTTCATCGACGCCCTGGGCGACCCGCCCGGCCGTGGCAGCGACCCCGTCCCCGCCACAGTCAACGTCATCGTCAACGGCCGTTCCATCGGCGTGCTCGGCGGGATGAACCTGCCCGTGGGGCTGTACGAGTCGGTCGTGCTGCCGTTCGACACCGGACAAATCCCGCCCAACCTCGCACCCAACCGCCCCGCGCCCCTGCGCGTGCGTCGGCGGTGAGCGGCAACGCACAGGGGCGGCCCGGCGGGCGATCCGGTCGCGGTCAGTCCCATGTGCCGCGGTTGTCCCCGGGCGCGAGCGGGTAGCGCCGGCCTTCCCACAGCAGCTCGCCACCGGCCAGCCCGTCGAGCGACATCGCCCAGCCGGCGTCGCTCAGCTCCAACCGCACCCGCCCCAGCCCGGCCGCCGCGGTGAGGCGCAGCGGCCAGAGCTCCCGAACCAGCGGCAGCGGCGCCACGCGCACCTGCCCCGGGTCGAACGGGTACCGCAGCGACACGCCCGCCAGACGCCTCGTCACCCACTCCAGAGGCCAGGCGCCCCAGCAGTGGCACAGGCTGTCGCGGTCGGCCAACGCACGGTGGATGGCCTCCGGCAGCGTGACCAGCCCCAGCGACTTGAGCAGCCCGAAGTGGTCCCGCAGCACCCGCAGCGCGGCCGCCGGACGCCCGGCGTCGGTGAGCCCTTCCACCGCGAAACGCAGAAAGTACAACTCGGCCATGCCGCCGCCCTGCCCGCGGGTGCGGCACCGCTCACTGTTGACCGCCATCTCGCGATCGACGAGCTCCGCCAGCGCGTCGCGCTGCGGGCCGGTGAAGATGCCGGCGAACAGCGCCAGCACGTTGGCGTGCACCGTGTTCTCCAGCAGCGGCGACCCTTCCGGCGGGAGCCGCTCGGCCAGCCGGGCCGGCCCGAACCCCGACGCCCCGGCCGGCCCGGGCGAGAAACCGCCGCACACGCCGCGGGCCTCGTCCAGCCAGAGCCGCCTGCGAAACGCCTCGCCGACGGCCGCCCGCTCGTCACCCCAGCGCCGCGCAAGGTCGCACCGGCCCAAGGCCTCGGCCAGCAGCGAGGCGCTGGACAGGGCCCGACAGCGCAGCGCGTTGATGCACGCGTTCTCCCGTGCCATCCGCAGCGCAGGATCGATGCCCCAGTCGAGAAACACGCGGCCGCGGTGCGTGTCCCACAGCCCACTGGACGACGCCTGCCAGCGCGACCCCGCGAACATCCGCTCGATGGCCGCCAGCACCTCCGTCGCCGTCTCCGCGTCGCCGGTGTGCCGCAGGTACTCCCACACGAAGTCCACATAAATCAGCGTGAAATCCTCGTGCGGCTCCTGCAGATATGCCGGCACGACGCAGGGGAACTGGCCGTCGCTCCGCTGGCCGTCGGCAAACAGCCGGATGGCGTGCCGCACGTGGCGCGCGTCCGTCGTCGTGCACAGGTGCGCCAGCCCGGCCACGTACGCGTCGCCGAGATACAGCCCACGCTCCCGCCAGGGGTCCACATAGCCGTCTTCGAGAGTACGTTCGATGGTGTGCCGGGAGACGGCGAATGCCCAGTCCACCGTGGGGTCGGTCGTGCTCAACGCGCCGCACGATGCGGCAGGCCGCTTGAGGTCGCGAACGGCAAGGCCGTGGAGCGTGCACTCGCCTTCCTGCCCGGGCGGCATGCGGAAGCTCACCTGCACCAGCCGCCCGCCCCGCGGCTGCACCGGCGAGACCGTCAGCCGGCCCCCGGGCAGCACAAACCGTTCGGCCATCTCGCAGAACGGGTTGCTCGAGAACAGATGCACCGCGCCGTCCGCCCGACGTCGCTCTTCGTACGCCAGGTCCACCGTCACACCGGCCGGGCCCTCCACGCACGCCTCCACCAGCCCGAGATACTCCGTCCCGAAATCCGCCACCACCGACCACACTTCGCCGGGCCCGAGACGCCTGCGCAGCGGCGAACGGGCGTCCCATACTGCCGACGCCGACGGGTCAAAAGCGTCCCACGACACCTCGCGAGCGGGGAACGGGGCCGGCTCGTCCAGCGGCACCTCGCGCCAGCGCACGGCCAGTTTCTCGAGCGCTGACGCATCGGCGGGCACGCCGCCGGCCGCCTGCACACGCTCCGCCAGCCGCTGCGGCATCATCAGCGGCGTCACCCGCATCCGCGACGTCGCCGCCCGCTCCGGCCGCCCACGCACCGTCAGCTCGGCCTCCAGCGGAAAGCCGATCATCACGCCCCAGACGGGCCCGAAAAACTCCAGCTCGCCGTAGAGCAGGTTCCACCCCTCGGCCAGCTCCAACGCGGCGTGAAACCGGTGCCCGCGGTGCGTGTCCGGGCGGGCCTCGACCGCCTTGCCGTTGAGGTAGTGCGGCCCCCAGAACACCGCCGCCTCGACCCGCTGCCGCCGCGGCGAGTGGATGAACATCGCATAGGCGAATTTCGGCCTCGGCTGATGACTGCGATAGGCCTCGGCCGCCCCCACGCTGCCCTCCAGCTCGTCGCGGGCAGGGTCCATCGTCACGGCCACCCCGACACGCAGCTCCCGCGTGGACGAAACCCCCAGGTCCCACCCGCGCGCGAACGTCTCGACCGCCAGCGTCGGCAGCGGAAGGTCGGCCGGCGCGAGCGGGCCATATCTCGCACCGTTCCCGCCCGTCTCTGCCGACGCGACCACCGGACGCTCCCAGACCAGCGACTGCGGCCGACGCAGCCGCAGGTCCGCCACTTCGGTCGGGCCCTGTGCGAACGAGTGGTGCGGCGTGGGGAAATGCCACGCGGGGTCAAGGCACACCTCCCAGCCGTCGGCGAGGTCGTCGCCGCCCACTTCGCCCCATGCGAGCAGACCGCCCGGACTGCCGGGGGTGTTCTGGAAGTTGTTCGCCCGCAGGCACAGCACCTCCACGAGCAGCTCGCCGCCGGCGCCTGTCAGGTGCGGGGAGAGGTCGATGGCGTCGAACATCGGCCGCACCGACCACACCGACCGCACCGGCCCTGCCGACACCAGCACCCCGTCCACGAAGAGCCGATATCGGTGCTCGGCGTACAGGAAAAGCCGGCCTTGTCCGGCCCCCGGCGGCAGACGGCGGCGGAACAGCAGCCGCTGGGTCCGCCCAAGGTCGGCGGACGGGTGAGTCCAGAGCGTCGCGGGAGCGAGTTCGGCGGCGGGCGAGCCGGCGGCAGCGGGCGTCGAGCGGGTCGGCGGCGTCATCGGGCGTGGCAGCTTACTGGAAAAACGCTCACCTACACTTGTCGCATGGCGGCGAAGAACGTGCTCGGCACCGACCTGCAAACCTGCTCGATGGACCCCCTGACGGGCTTTTACCGCGACGGATGCTGCAACACCGGCCCGCAGGACCGCGGGCTGCACCTCGTGTGCTCTGTCGTCACCGAAGAGTTCCTTCAGCACCAGCTATCGCTGGGCAACGACCTGATCACCCCCCGGCCGCAATGGCGCTTCCCCGGCCTCAAGCCCGGCGACCGGTGGTGCGTGTGCGTCTCGCGATGGAAGGAGTCCCTCGAGGCCGGCAAGGCGTGCCCCGTCGTGCTGGAGGCCACACACATCTCCGCCCTCGAGTTCGTCTCGCTCGAGGACCTCAAGCGGCACGCCTTCGTCAAACGCTGATCGCGTTGGCAGACCACGCCAGGCCCGCGACCCGAACACCGCAGACCCCCGGCCCGGCCGCCCCCGGCTTCAACCCACCTTGCGGAGCTGGGCTTCAATTTCGGTGAGCGTCTCGCGCACGCAGTCGAGGTGCGGGTGGATCTCCAGCGCCTTGCGGTAGCAGTCGGCAGCGTCTTCCAGCCGCCCCATCTGCAGCAAAGCGTGCCCTTTGCCCGACCACGCCCCGAAGTGGCACGGCAGCAGCTCGATCGCCTGATCGCAGTCGTCGATGCACTTGTCGAACCGCTCGCACTCGTAGTGCACCACGGCGCGCTGGTTGAACGCCTCGGCGAAGGTCGGGTCGAGCGCGATGGCCCGGCTGAAGGCGTCGCGGGCCTCGTCCAGCCGCCCGGCATCCAGCAGCTGCGCGCCCTTGCACACCTCATGGTTCGCCGCGGGCGTGCCGGCGCGGAAAAAAATCGACCACAGCGCGTGTTCGGCCGTGGCGTAGATCACCTCGTCGTCATCCTTGAGCAGCTTCAGCAGCGGCCGGATGCAGCTCCGGTCGCCCACCCACGCCAGCGTGAGCAGGGCGATCTTGCGGGCCTCATCCAGCTCGCACGACAGCAGCGGGACGATCTGCCCCGTATCCCAACGCGACCTCACCGCCATCACCAGACCGTGCAGGTCGCGACGTTCCAGCAACGGCTTGAGCGTGGCGACAAACGTGTGACCGTCAACAGGGGCAAGGCTCCGCACGCACCCGATGGTAGGTCGCCCGTCCACGGGGTCATCGAAGTGAGTGCGTCATTTCAGGCCGGCGTGTAGCCATTGGCGCACATGGATATGTCCTGCCGTCGCCTTGCAGGAGTGCCGGTCGTAGCGGTTGTGCGGTGCGTACCGCCCCGGCCGCCCCGTTCCCCCCCGTACCTCTGCAACCTCTGCGGACGCCGCCTTATGCGGACGCCACGGTCAATAACCCGGCCGCGGCCGACGCTGGCGGATTTCTTCTTCGCGGTCGGGAACGGACCGCGCCTCGGGCGAGAAGGGCGGCGCGTAGAACGCCCTGCGCTGAGCGGGCGTGGCCGTCAGCCGCACCGGCTCGTACCCGGTCTCCAGCCGGTTGCTGCAGCCGCTCGACGCCGCCCACACCGGCATCGCCAGGACGGAAAGCCCGACCACCTTCCACGCACGAAGCGTCATGCCAGCAAAGTGTATCCGCGGCGGCGTGTTGCTTCGAGCTGCGGACTTCTGCCGCGGAATCGGGTATACGCGGAGCCGCGGGGCCAGCGCGGAAGGCAGGTGCCCGGCCGCCGCCGCGTCGGTGCGACGCGCCCGCCGACCGCTCCGGAGCTGCCCAACGTGCGCGTCGCCCTCGTCCATGACTGGCTCACCGGCATGCGCGGCGGTGAACGCGTGCTCAGCCGGGTCTGCGGCCTGTTTCCCGACGCCGACCTGTTCACGCTCATCCGCATCCCCGGCGTGGGGGACGACCGCATCGAGTCCATGCGGATCATCGACTCCGGTCTGTCGCGGCTGCCGGCCGTGGCCCGCTACTACCGCTGGCTGCTGCCGGTGATGCCCACGGTCATCCGACACTTCGACCTGCGCGACTACGACCTGGTCATCTCGCTGAGCCACTGCGTCGCCAAGGGCGTCGTCACCGACCCGGCCGCGGTGCACGTGTGCTACTGCTTCACGCCGATGCGCTACGTCTGGACGGACGTCGGCGACGAGGGACGCGGGACGGTCGGCCAGCTGGGGCTGAAGCTGTTTCGCGGCTACCTGCGGCGGTGGGACCGGGCCACGGCCCAAGCCGTGGACCTGTTCCTGGCCAACAGCCACAACGTCGCCGGCCGCATCCGCCGGTGTTACGGCCGGGACGCCGCCGTCGTCTACTCGCCGGTGGACCTCACGTTCTTCTCGCCCGACCCTGCGGCTCGCCGTGAGCGCTGGTATCTCGTCGTCAGCGCTCTCACCCCTTACAAGCGGGTGGACCAGGCCATCGTGGCGTGCGGGGAAACGGGACGCTCGCTCAAAGTCATCGGCACCGGCCCGGAAGCGCCTCGGCTCGCCCGGCTGGCCGCCCGCTACCCCCACGTCGAGCTGCTGGGCTGGCAGAGCGATGACGCCGTCCGCTGGCACTACCGCCACTGCCGGGGCGTGCTCATGCCACAGGAAGAGGACTTCGGACTCGTGCCGCTGGAGGCCATGGCGTGCGGCGCGCCCGTGGTGGCGTACGCCGCGGGCGGCGCCTTGGAGACCGTCCGGGACGGCGAAACGGGCGTGCTCTATCGCCCGCAGGATTGGCGACATCTTGCCGCATCGATGGATAGACTCGAAGCACTTCGCTTGTGGGAAAATCCGGCTAGAGTGGCCGCGGGGGCGCAGGGGTTCGGGCCGGACGAGTTCGATCGCCAGTTCCTTGCGGCGACCCGGCAGGCGTGTTCGTTGAAGGGCAGGACGTTGTTGTGCTGAAGCGGCATAACCAGCTCATGCTCACGGTGCTGCGCATGGGGGACGTGGCGTCGTGCGCGGCCGCCTTTCAGCTGGCCTGGTGGCTGGCCCCTGTCGTCCACCCCACCGGCGACTTCAACCGCAACGTCTGGGCGATGTGCGGCTTGACCGCGGCCGTGCTGACCATCCCGGTTTTCGCGTGGATGGGGCTGTATACGCCGCAGCGCACCAAGGGCGTTTTCCGTGAACTCACGCTGCTGCTCCGCGGCGTGTTCGTGGCGTGGTGCCTGAGCTACGTCACCGTGAGCCTGCTGATTGCCGACCGTCCCAGCCGGGTGGTCATGGGGCTGGTCTTCCCCTTGTGGGCGGTCGTTGACGGGCTGATGCGTCTGGCCGGCCGGAGCCTGCTGCGGGCGATGCGCCGGCGGGGCTGGAACCTCCGGCATGCGGCGATCATCGGCACGGGTCGGCTCGGGCAAACCGTCTACCACACGCTCTGCCGCAACCGCTGGATGGGCATCGAGCCGGCCTACTTCGTCCATGCCAGCCCTGAAGAGAGCAAACTGCTGCGGCGGCCGGTGCTCGGCCCGTTCGAACACCTCGAACGCATCCTCGACGAACGCCCGGTGGACATCGTCTTCGTCGCCCTTCCCGCCCGGGAGCACCACCGCATGGGCGAGGTGCTCGAGCGGCTGAGCCAGACGCGCGCGGACATCCGCGTCGTGCCGGACATGCTCAGCTACAACCTGCTGCGGCATGAGCTCGAGCAGCTCGACAACCTGCCCGTCGTCAACCTCACCGCAACCCCGCTGGCCGGGTGGAACGGGCTGGTCAAGCGGGTGGCGGACGTGGTCGTTTCGGCGCTGGCACTGGTGGCGCTGTCGCCGGTGATGCTGGTGCTGGCGCTGCTGGTGCGATGGAGCAGCCCCGGGCCGGTGCTGTACAAGCAGCTGCGTACGAGCCTGGGCGGTAAACCCTTCACCATCATCAAGTTCCGCACGATGGTGGAGAACGCCGAAAAGGACACCGGCGCCATCTGGAGCCTCGGCCCCGACGACCCGCGCGTCACCCCCGTCGGACGGTGGATGCGCCGCTGGAACCTCGACGAGCTGCCGCAGTTCTGGAACGTGCTCAAGGGCGACATGTCGCTCGTCGGCCCGCGTCCGGAACGCCCCGAACTCGTCGAGCGGTTCGGACGCAAAATCCCGCGATACATGCTCCGGCAGCACGCCAAGGCCGGACTCACCGGCTGGGCGCAGGTCAACGGCCTGCGCGGACGCACCAGCCTGCGCAAACGCGTCCAGTACGACCTGTTCTACCTGTGCAACTGGTCGCTGGGCTTTGACCTCAAAATCCTGCTGCTCACGCTGCTGCCGTGGAAGCCCAAACGGGTCGTCCGCGGGCTGGACATCGACGACGCCGCGTGGCTCACGCCCAGCCCCTTCGGCATGGACCGGACGGCCGACCACGCCCCAGCGCCCGCGGTCGCGCCCGTGTCCGCGATCGCGCCCGTGCCCGCGGTCGCGCCCGTGCCTGTGGTCGCGCCGGTGCCCGCGATCGCGCCCGTGCCTGTGGTCGCGCCGGTGCCCGCGATCGCGCCCGTGCCGGCGGCAGCCGCCCCCGCACCCGTCCCGTCACCCGCGGCTGCAGCGGCCCTGGCCGTCTCCGGGGAGAGCGTTCGCGGCGACAACGGCGAGCTGGACGACGACGATGCGCGTCGGCTTGAGCAGGCGGCCCGCGAACTGGAGAAGGCCCGCGGCCGCCCCGATGCCGACCGGCCCCCGGTACGCTCCACGCCTCTTCGCGTGGCCCCCGCCGTCGAGCCGCTGAAGTCGCCGGCGGTGAGCTATCCGCCCACGGCCTCGCGGTAGACGGCCAGTGTGTCGAGCGCCTGGCGACGCGGGGTGAGCCGGGCCAGCCGCTGGGCACCTCGGGCCACCAGCTCCCGCCGCAGTGTCTCCGACGTAAGCAGCCGGTGCAGGCCGTGCGCGATGTCGGTGACGTCGCTTGGGTCGGCATACACGGCGGCATCGCCGAGCACCTCGGGCAGGCTGGTGACCCGGCTGGCCAGCACGGGCGTTCCGACACTCAAGGCCTCCAGCGGCGGATAGCCGAACCCCTCGTAGTGCGAGACCATGCCCAGGGCGACCGCCCCGGCGTAGAGCGACGCCAGCTCGGCATCAGTGACGTGTCCGGTGTGGATGAGCCGGTGTTGCAGGCCCAGCCGACCGGCAAGCCGACGGGGGCCGGGAAAGCGGGGGTCATCCACGCCCGCCACCACGAGCCAGACGTCCTCGAATGACGGTCCCAGCTCGTGCAGGGCCAGCAGCAAGCCTTCGATGTTCTTGTACGGCTCGGGGCGTCCGACGAACAGCACGTAACGCCGCCCCGTCAGGCCGAGGCGGGCCAGAACCGCGTGCACGTCGCGGGGCGTGACCGGGGGCAGGGTGCACACGCCGGGGTAGATCACGTGCGGGTCGACCGAGAGACAGCGACGCAGGTCGGCGGCGGAATGTTGCGAGCAGGTGAGCACGGCCGTGGCGAGGTGGCTCTGGACGGTCAGCCACGTGGCCCATACGAAGCGAAATCTTGCTTTGAGGCTGCTGCGGCCGCCTTCCGCCACCAGCTGCACGTCGCGGCAGACCAGCGGGATGAGGTCGTGGATGGTGACGATGGTGGGACACACCCGCTGGATGCCCCGGAGCGGGGCGAAGGCGTCGGGCGTATGGAACACGTCGGCGTGCAGGTCGCGGAGCAGGGCGGGCAGGCGGAGCAGCGACTCGGGCCGGCGGGGGCACCACGGCAGCTCGACCGGGTCCACGCGGGCGAGGGCGTCGTTGGAGAGGTGCTGGCCGAGGTGGCCGATGTCGCGAACGAGCAGCGTCAGGCGCAGGTCCACGAGCGGGCCGTTCTCCGACGGGCTGCTGTCGCCCGCGTCAGGGCATGGCGAGTGGTCCGGCGGCCCCATCAGCGAGGCCAGCCCTTCGGCCAGCGCCAGCGCGTACCTGCCGATGCCGCTGAGGCAGGGGTAGATGTAGCGGCAGTCGAGCACGACGTGCATGACGGGGTCGGGGCAAAAAGCGGCAACCGGCGGGGTGGACGGGCGCGGGCGAGAGGGCAGGGGCGGGCGAGTCGGGAGAAGGGGTGGGGAGTCTAGTTCTTGACCACAGGTTTCGGAAGGCGCTGAAAATGCGGTGCCGTGGGCGTTCGACTTGGCCGTGGGCACGGCTACAATGAAGGTGCTTCGCGGGGTCCACCCGCGGCCGACATGCCCAGGTGGCGGAATTGGCAGACGCACCGCTTTGAGGTGGCGGCGAGTAACATCGTGCAGGTTCAAATCCTGTCCTGGGCACTGAAGGACCAAAGGACCACCCGGCGGCCGGGTGGTTTTTTGTTGCGGTGAGGTCCCTGTTGGCCGGCGTGGTGACGCGGGTGATTCCCCGGCGACTTATCGCTCGCCGTCGGCCGCTCACCGCCCGCTGGGTGACCAAGGGGGGGTCGGGGGTGATTCGGGGCGCAGGGACAGGCCGGCCGGGTTGAGCGCGCGGTATTTCCGGTAGGCGGCGGCGGCTTCCGCGAGCATCCAGATCTCCAGCAGCAGCGCGGCGGCGGCCATGCCGGCCAGCAGGTAACGGCCCGACGCCAGCCATGACGGGCTGGAAGCGGTGCCGATGAACGCCTGCACGGTCAGCGCCCACATCGGCACCGCGAGCATGAACACGGCCGGGAGCAGGGCAAAGAGCACCGGGCGGCCGGTCACGAGCAGCCAGAAGAGGATGACGAGGAAGGCCAAGCCGCCCAGCAGCTGGTTGGTGGCGCCGAAAAGGGGCCAGAGGATGAGGCCGCCGGAGCCGGCGGTGGCCAGCGAGAAGCTTTGACCGGGGGCCGGAAGCAGGGCCAGCAGCAGCGCCAGCAGGACGGCGGCCGAGGTGGCGACGTAGCGGTTCTGGAGGGCGTGGGCGACGCGGCCAAGGGCCCGCCGGGCCGGGGGAGTGGAACGGGCCGGTTCGGGTGAGGCGCGGGCGGCGTCGGGTGAGGCGCGGGCCGTGTCGGACGAGGGGGGGGCGAGGGCGCGGGCGAGTTCTTCGATGACGTAGCGCTGCAGTCGGGTGGCGGTGTCGAGGGTGGTGGCGGCGAAGGACGCGACCAGCACGCCCATGAGGGCGACCGAGGCCGTGGCGGGGATGCCCAGCGAGGCGAGCAGGTTTCCCGAGCCGGTGACGAAGGCGCGGATGGCCGCGTTGCCCTGGATGGCCGCCCACGAGCCGTAGGTGGCGGCGTAGGCGGCTTCGCCGACGAGGGTGCCCGCGGGCGAGGTCGGGGATGGCGTGGCCGAGGCGGCCGCGATGCCCAGGCCCAGCCCCGCGGTGCAGGCGAGGATGACCAGCACGGCGAGGAAGCCTTCGGTGAGCATGCCGCCGAAGCCGACGGCGGTGGCGTCGGTTTCGCGGGCGAGCTGTTTGCTCGTGGTGCCGGAGGAGACAAGGCAGTGGAAGCCGGAGATGGCTCCGCAGGCGACGGTGATGAAGAGGAACGGGAGCATCGGGGGCGCTCCGGCGGGGGCGAGCTGGACCGCCGGGGCGCTAAAGCTCAGGGGCACCTGCTGGCCGTCGGGGGAGGTGCCGCCGACGAGAGCGGCGACCACCAGCCCGGCGAAGAGCAGCCCGAGGGCCGAGAGCAGTTGCAGGGCGTTGATGTAGTCGCGCGGCTGCAGGAGCACCCATACCGGCAGCACCGAAGCGACGCCGCAGTAGCCCAGCAGCAGGACCACCCACACCCACAACGGCCAGGCAGCGAGCGTCTGGTTGAAGGCGTGCAGAGGCCCGACATCGCCCAGGAACACGGAGAGGTACATCAGCACCAGCGCCGCCAAAGAGAGAGGCAGGAGCAGCCCTCCGCGGCCGGCTGGTCCCGCGGAGGAGCTGCCGCTGCCCCGCAGGTAGAGCCCGATGGCGACGGCCAGGGGAATCTGCGCCAGGCAGGGGAAGATGGCCGCGGGAAAGAGGCGGAACGTGTTGGCGATGACCAGGCCGAAGATCGCCAGCACGATGTTGAGGGCCAGCAGCAGGATGAGCAGGAAGAGCAGGCGGACGCGCGGGCCGATGACGTCGCCGGCGATGTCGCCGACGGTCTGGCCGCGGTTGCGGAGCGAGACGACCAGCGACGCCAGGTCGTGGACGGCGCCGATGAAGATCGCCCCCAGCACGACCCACACGAGTGCCGGCAACCACCCCCAGAGCACGGCGATGGCCGGGCCGACGATGGGACCGGTGCCGGCGATGGACGTGAAGTGGTGCCCGAAGACGACCACCCAGGGGGTGGGGACGAAGTCCACACCGTCGCGGCGCTGCCGCGAGGGGCACTCGGCCGTCTCCGAGAGACGGAAGACGTGGCGGGCCAGCCGCCGGCCGTAGAGCCGGTAAGCGAGCACGAACGCGGTCAACGAAGCGAGAGCGACAACGAGCGGTCCCATGCGAGTGCGGTGGCAGAGGAGGGTGGGCGCTACGACCATGGCCGCGGCCCGGCACGAGCGATGGTGCCACTCTAGCGGCCCACGGACGGCTGCCAAGCGGTCAGCGGCGGGGCGGCAGTTCCGGCAGGGGCGGGAACGCGGCCGCAGCCGGGGCCGGCACATCGGGCGCGAAGTGCGTTCGTCCCCAGTCGAGGAAGTCGGCTTCGAGGGCGTCGAGCGGGGGCAACGTGGGATCGGGGCGAGCCGGGGGGTGGGGCGAAGGGGGGTGGGGCGAGATGGCGGCGAGAACGTCGTCGCCGTCGGCGGCGTGGCGGATCAGGGCGCGCAGGGCGTCGGGACGGCGGTCGAGGAGGGCGGCGATGAGGGCGGCCAGCTGCGGGTAGCGCGGCGTGTCGGCGGGCTGGCCGATGAGCTCGCGCAGCGGCAGAAAGCGCCCCGCCCCCAGCCCCCGCTCGAGGGCGATGCGAAACTCGGCCGGATAGAAGCGGGGGTCGATGGCGTGGGGGTAAACGCACAGCTGAAGGTAGCTGGCGATGCCTTCGTGGAGGTAGGCGTGGGCGGGCAGCCCGGGGAGCAGCCGGGCTTCGTGGGCGAGGACGGCGTGGACGGCTTCGTGCAGGATGACCGGGCGCCGGGGGCCCTGCTGGGGGTCCCAGATGGCGGTGGCGAAGGTCTGGACGGTGTAACCGGCGGTGCGTGGGGGCACGACGGAGACGCCGTAGTGCTCGCCCAGACGTCTGAAAAACGCGGCCCGCGACGCGTCGGTGCGGAAGAGGAGCACCGCGGTGAGCTCGTCGTCGTCCAGCGGGCGCAGGGCCGGGCCGAGCAGTCGGCGGAGGACCGACCGGACGCGGAGCGTGTCGTCCAGCACTTCACGGGCGGCGTCGGGGGAGACGTTGGGGGCGACCTCGAGGGCGACGAGCACACCCGGGGCTTCGGCGGTGACCGGCGGCTCGGTGAAGGCGAGGCGGATCAGTTCCGGGGCTCGGAGATACAGGGCGGTGTCGGGCCCGTCGGTCGGCAGCAGCCGCAGCGTGTCGATGGCCAGACGCCGGACGGCGGGCGATTCGATGCGCAGCGCCAGCGTTCGGGCTTCGTCGAAGCGGCCGACGCGGTCGTTGGCCCAGCGGAAACGGCTCAGGGGCAGGGTGACGGCGGAGGGACCGCCCGGCACGGCGGAGGGACCGCCCGGCGGGCGGCTCAAGCCGTGCTGTCGCACGGGGCGTCCGGCGTCGTCGAGGAAAAGCCATCGGAGGCGGACGGCTTCGGCGTCGGTGGATTCGACGGTGAGCGTCGCCTCGAGGGCACCGAAACGGGCAAGGTCGAGGCCGACCGGGAGCGGCAGGCGGAAGACGGTGGCGCCGTCGTGGCCGGGTTCGCGTTCGAGAACGAGTCGGCCGGCGTCGAGTCGGGCGACGCCGCCGGAGACGGCCGCTCCGGAGTCGCGGAGGCGCTGTGGGAGCAGCGAGACGGGGGCGGCGGCGAGCTGTGCCGCCAGCAGCAGGACCAGGCCGGCGACGGCGCACAAGCCGGTCGCCGAACGACAACGGGAAGGCCGCACGAAGCGAGTTTACGCCGGGGTGCCGAAGGCCACGGGCGTGGAGGCGGTGTTGTTGCTCAACAGGGTTTCGGCGGGGCTGAAGGTGCCGAATGCGGTGGCGAAGACGAAGCCGCTGCCGGGTTCGGCGTCGGCGGCGAGGCGCACGGGGAGCGTGATCACCGTGGAGCGGCCGGGGGCGATGGTGACGCGGCGGGTGAGGCTGGCGAGGGTGGAGGCGGTGGCGGGGTCGAGGGTGTCGGCGGCGGAGCGGAGCAGGTCGAGCACGACCGAGCCGCGCGCGGGGACGTTGCCGGCGTTGGTGAGCACGACGGCGAACGGCGTGGGCCGGCGGGCGCCGGGCAGGACCGAGGCGGGCGGGTTGCGGAAGCTCACGGCGACGTCCACGAAGGGCTGCTCGAGGCGAAGCGGCAGGGCCGAGGTGAGGTTGTTGTCGGCCGAGAGTTCGGCGACGGCCGCACCGTGGTTGACCCGGAAGAGCAGGTGGTAGTCGCCGGTGGGGCGGTCGGTGGGCAGCGTGAAGGACACCTTGACCGGGCGGCTCTGGCCGGGTCGGAGGGAAAGCCTTGGCGCGACCGTGAGGACCGGGGCGGAGGTGTCGGGCGTGGGGGTGGCCGACACGAGGGCGGCGATGGGGATGTTGCCGCTAAAGGGCTGGTTGCCGGCGTTGGTGACGCGGACGGTGGCGGTGATGCGGGTGCGGCCGTCCACGACGTAGCGCGGCTTGAGGGAGGCGGCGGCGGTGGCGGTGAAGTCGGGGCCGTTGGCCGGGGGCGGGGGCTGGGGCAGGGCGGGGTTTTGCTGCGGGCCGTAGAAAACGACGGCGCTGCCGAGCCCGTCGATGGCGAAGGCCGGGGAGGTGACGGTGGAGATCGTCGCGCCGCTGGCGTTTTTGAAGGTCAGCCGCAGGGTGGCGTTCGGGGCGTTCAGGTCGGGGACGAACAGGCGGTACTCGCCGATGTCGGGCAGTTCGCTGGCCACGAGGCGGACGCCGTCACCGTGGAGCAGCTCGACGTTGACGTACGTGCTGCCGGAGGGGCTGACCCAGCGGAGCAGCGGCTGGTCGCCCGGAGCGACGGTGCCGGTGGGCGAGGCGACAAAGGCGGCGGTGCCGTCGGCGGCCTGGGCATGGAAGTAGCCGTCCATGGTGTCGGCGGCACCGGTGACGGGGTCCACGACGCGGAAGCGCGCCAGCGGCGTGGCGGTGGCGGGCAGGACGACGTCGGCGAAGTCGCCGGTGACGTTGCTGGCCAGCGTGACCCACTCGCCGTGGTTGACCTGATACTGGACGTTGACGGGGTTGCTGGAGGCGTAGTTCCAGTTGACGCGGACGCTGGTCCCGGTGGCGAAGCGCTGGCCGCGGACGGGCGAGAGCACGGTGATCGGCGTGGCGGTGTTGCGGACGGAGAAGGCGTCGGACTCGACGGCCGGGCCGATGCTCTCGTTGGCGGCGTTCAGGGGCGTGAGGCGGAAGCGGTAGTCGTCGCCGCCGGGAAGGTCGGTGGCGACCTGCCAGCGGTAGATGCCGGTGTTCGGGGCGTTGTCGGCGACGGTGAACGTGCCGTGGGTGGGCGAGATGAGCTCGAGGCGCACGCGGGTGGCGGCGGGGGCGAAGAAGCGGACGGTTTTGCGGGTGCCGACGCCGACGAAAGTGGTGGCGGCGGGCTCGAGGATGGTGACGGCGGTGTCGAGGCCGAGCGTTTCGGAGGAGAAGGGGTGGGCGTCGGCGTGGCCGTCGAGGATGTCCACGCCGTTGGTGTAAATGAAGCGGGTGTAGATGGCGTTGGAGGTGGGGTTGCCGACGGCGGTGCTGGGGTTGTCGGAGTAGTAGTTGCCGCCGACGCGTGGTCCGGCGTCGAGGGCGGCGGTGGCGGGGGACTGGATGTGGTTGGAGAGGGCGCTGATGAAGCGGTTGCGGAAGACCGCGCTGGAGGTGGAGTTGGGCTGGAAGAAGATGCCGGCGCCGAGGTTGTGGAAGATGTTGTAGGTGGCGGTGTTGAGCGTTCCGCCTTCCCAGCGCAGGCCGGTTTTGCCGTCCACGCTCTGGCCCGGTGCGACGGAGAGGTAGTTGCGGGCGACCTCGTTGCGTTCGGCCCGCACGCCCTGCACCTTGCCGTTGGCGACGTTGTCGTGCGAGTAGTTCTCGACGACGACGTTGTACTGCGGGCGTCGGCCGTTGGAGACGAGGACGGTGTCGTCGTTGTCGTTGAGGAAGATGCCGCCCTGTCCGTTGCCGGAGACCTCGTTGCCCCAGATCAGGTTGTTCGAGACGCGGAAGAGCGCCACGCCGTTTTCGAAGCTGCCGGTGAAGCGGTTGTTGAAGACGACGTTGTGGTTGGACTCGGAGTTGAGGAAGATGCCCGAGCCGGACGTACGGCCCGAGGCGAGCCCGGCGGAGTCCACGAGGTTGAGGCCGATGAGGTTGTGGTTGGACTGGCGGTCCAGCGTGATGCCGTCGTTGAGGAAGCCGGAGATGGTGTTGTAGAAGACGGCGTTGTTCGACGACGTGATGGCGATGCCGTTGGGCGAGCCGGAGATGTTGTTGCCGGCGACGAGGGTCTGCGTGGAGCCTTCGCCGAGGCTGATGGAGTAGTCGCGGGTCGAGCCGAGGAAGGTGTTGGCCTTGAGGATGGTGCCGGTGACGTTCTCGGTGATGGAGACGGCGTTGGTGTGCGAGACGTCGACGGTGTTGTTCTCGAAGAGCACGTTGCTGGCGTTGCGGATGAACAGCCCCGACCCGAAGCCGCGCGTGGTCAACGGCTGGATGTTCAGCTCGCGCAGGACGATGTTGCTGATGATGGCGCTGGGCTCGAAGAAGCGGTAGACGCTGATGCCGTCGGCCTGTCCCTGCAGGGTCAGGTGCTCGAGGCGCACGTTGGACGCGAGCACGAAGGCGGCGGCGCCGTCCACGTCCGTGAGCGGAACGCTGACGATGGTCGCGTCGCGGCCGGCCCCGCGGATGGTCAGCGGTTTGTCGATGAACAGCCCGCGGCGGTTGGCGTTGCCCAGGACGATGCCGGGGGTGTAGGTGCCGGCGGCGATCTCGATGGTGTCGCCGGGCTGGGCGGCGTAGATCGCGGCGTTGATGTCCGTGTAGGCGCCGTTGGCCCCGGTGGTGTTGACGTGCAGCACCGCCAGCATCAGCCGCGGCTCGCACCGCTCGACATGCGGCAGAACACGGCGAGACACAGCAGCCGAACGGGAACCGGAAAGGCAAGACATCATGGTCAACGACTCCAGCAGAGGTCGAGGGGATGGACGGACGGGCGAAGAAGCCCGGCAGCGTCAAAGGCTCCCGGGCGGTCCCGCCCGCCCGAAAGCGGCCCGACGTCGGGGCGATGGCTGCATCGGCCGGACGGGCGTTGCCCCTGCACCGCACGCGACCTGCATCCCGACCAAGGTACGATAAATCGCGACGGGGCGACCAGCACCCTGCCGCGGACGACGTGTAAAGCCCGCGTGGGCACGGCTTTAGCATCTTGCCAGGTCGTCTTTGTTTTCGCGTCACCGCGGGGTAGCGTGGGCGGACGATGACGGCGGCGGCGGCGAGTGTGGACCTGGGTCGGATGCACGGGCGGCGGCGTGAGCTGGCCGGGCGGTTTCTGCGTGGCCAGGGCGTGGAGATCGGCGCGCTGCACCAGCCGCTTTGGGTGCCCCCGGGCGTGCAGGTCACCTACGTGGACCGGATGGACGTGGCGGGGTTGCGGTCGCACTACCCCGAGCTTGCGGCGCTGCCGCTGACCCGCGTGGACCGGATCGACGACGGCGAGACGCTGGCGACGTTCCCCGACGCCTCGCTCGATTTCGTGGTGGCCAACCACATGCTCGAGCACTGCGAGAACCCGATCGGCACGGTCCGACGGCATCTGGCCAAGCTCCGGCCCGGCGGGGTGCTGTACTACGCGGTGCCCGACAAGCGCAAGACCTTCGACGCCCGCCGGCCGCTGACCGACTGGGCCCATCTGGAGGCCGACGACCGCGACGGCCCCGCCGGCAGCCGGGAGGGCCACTTCCGCGAGTACGTCGCGCTGGTGGAGAACGCGCCGCCGGGCGAGCCGCTGGAGGCACGCGTTCGCCAGCTCATGGCCATGAACTACTCCATCCATTTCCACGTCTGGGACGCGATGAGTTTCGGCGACTTCGTCGAGAAATTGCGAGGACGGTTGGGCTTCACCGTCGAAGTCCTGGAAGAAAACGAGTTGGAGGTGGTGACGGTGCTGCGCAAGCCGGGCCGTTCAGCCGCCGGGAGCGTTCGGGGCGGGTGGTGGCGACGGCTGCTGGGCGGGTGACGACGCGGCCGGGGGGAGCAGAAGCGGCTGAGACTCGAGCCGGTGCAGGGTGTGTGCGTGGCGGTCATACACCCACACGGACAGCATCGCGTCTTCAGGAAGCGGGTGGTGCGTCAGGTCGAGCGTGAGCGACCAGCCGCACTCGGCGGTGAAGTGCCGGCCGGCGTTGGCCGGTACATCAGGGCGAGGCTGCCGGGTGCGGGCGGTCATGGCCAACAGTCGGGCGTCGCCATCGGGGAGGTCCAGAGCCAGGAGCACGGCGTCGGCCGGGCGACGGGGGCGGCCCGGGGCGACGGCCCAGCCGCTGAGCGTGAGAAGGGTGCCGTCGCGGCGGAGCAGGTCCACGTGGCCGGCAAGGGGGGGCGGCGTCACTGCCCCCGCGACCGGAGCCGGGGCGGAGGGCGGGCGGTAGTCGGACGCGCGGTCGCTACGGGCCAGGGGGAAAGGAAGTTTGCCCAGCCCGTGGAGACGCTGGAGGATCTCTCTCGCCTGGTTGGGGACCGGGTACAGCAGCACCTCGGCTTCGGGGCCGTTGGGGACGGCGTCGAGCCAGATGGCGACGGTCAGGCCCTGCTCGCGGTCGGTGATGAACGAGCGGCTTTCGCGCAGGGCGTAGGCGGTGGCCAGCAGGTGCAGCGTGAGCACCGCGCTGGTCGCGGCGGTGAGCACGTTGACGGGCAGACAGGGGCTGCGGGGGCACGCCGCTTTCGCTGCAAGGTACAGGGCCGGGAGCACGCCGATGGCCAGCGGCAGAGCGAAGGTGACGTACCGCTCGGCGATGGCGGCTTGCAGGCCGAAGCCGAGACGGCCGGCCGTGGTGGCGGCGGCGGAGAGGACCGCGTACGCGATCAGGCTGAGCCAGGGCAGGGCGTCGCGTAGAGGCTGGAGCGTGCGACCGCGGACGGCCGAGCCGCTGAGCGCGAGGGCAGAGAGCAAGGCCGCCGCCAGCAGCACCGCGCCCAGCGTTCGGGCGAGTTCGGCGTCGGCCGCTACGCGGAGCGCGTTGCCCAGAAAGGCGAGAAAGAAGTCTGCCGCCGCGCGGGGGCTGGTCAGCGCCACGTCGGGGGCGGGGTGGTGTGCGGGACGCTGATAGCCGGTGAAGTACAGCAGCAGTGCGGCGGTCGCGGCCAGCAGGAGTACGCCCAGCCCCCCCCACCGCCACCGCCACGACGGCGCCCGAGCCAGCAGCACGGCCGGCACCAGCAGCACCCACAGGGCCATGCCGTTGGCGTAGGAGAAGGTCGCGACCGCCGCGGCGGCCACCGCCACCCCCAGCCGCAAGCCAAAGCGCGTGGCGGAGACAGCAGGCCCCGGGGCGGTGAGGGCCCAGATGCCCACCAACAACATGCACGTCGGCACGACGGTGACGAGCTGGATGCCCCAGAGCAGGTTTTGCCACTGCGAGAGGGAAAACAGCAGCGTGCCGCCGACGGCCGCGACGACCGCCGCCGGGCCGGGGGGCATCGTCCGCCGGGCCAGCGACGTGAGCAGTGCCGCCGCGACCAGCAGGACAACCCACTGCGCCACCATCTCGCGGCGGACGTCCCAGTGGCCCGGCACGGCCAGTAGCCAGAAGATCAACCGGGGAAAGAACTTACGCGACTCGTTGTGCTGGGCGAACAGCTCCGACCACGACGGGTAGCCCCGCTCGAACGCCGACGCCAGGAAACGGCCGATGTCGAACTGGTCCCAGTACGGGACCATGACGCCGCGGGTCAGGATCCACAGCAGGCAAAGCCCGGCCGGGAGCACCCAGAGGCAGCTCCACGGCGATAGCGGCGGGCGGGGGACGGGCGTCGCGTCCATGGGCGGGCGCGGAGTTGAAGGCAGGACCGGACGAAACACAAGCCGCGGGCAAGGGTAGAGTGTCGGCCATGTCGGGAGGGCCGGTCACGTCGCCGACGCCGCCGGCGGTGGTCGCCGTCGTGGTCCACCACCGCGACGCCGCGGCGACCGTGCGGTGCATGGGGGGTGTCGATGCACAGGTGCCGGTCCGACCTGCGGGCCTCCTGGTCTGCAACGCCTACCCCGACGCCGAAGGCTCGTGGGGCCGGGTCGCGCAAATCGCCGCCGAACGGCAGTGGCGTGTCATCGATCCCGGCCGCAACCTCGGCTTCGCCGGCGGGGCGAACCTCGGCTTGACCGCCGCGGCGGCAGCGGGGGCAGGCTGGGTCTGGTTGCTTAACCCGGACACGGAGCCGGCGCCCGACGCCCTGGCGGCACTGATGGCGGCGATGCGGCAGGACGTGTCGCTCGCGGCGGCGGGGTCTCAGCTCGGGAGCGACCCGCCGGGTGGACGGCTCCGGCTGTGGCTCGGCCGGGCTTCTGAGCGATTCGAAGGGCCGTGGGACTTCGTGAGCGGCGCCAGCGTCCTGCTGCGGCTGGACGCGGTGTCGGCGGCGGGCGGGTTTGACGAGCGGCTGTTCCTCTACTGGGAGGACGTGGAGCTGTGCCTGCGGCTCCGGAAGGCGGGGTACACCGTCGCCGTGGTGCCGTCATCGCACGTACGGCACGCACGGGGCGGCTCGCTCACACCCGGCTCGGCCGACCTGCGGGACTACTACAGCGTGCGCAACGCCCTGCTGGTCGTGGGAAAGCATGCGCCGTGGGCGATGCCCGCGGCCGCCGTAGCGGTCGCGGCCAGGATGACTTTGGCCAAGCTTGCCCGGGGCGAAGGGGCACGGTTGCGTGCGGCGTGGCGCGGGTGGTGGGACGGCGTGCGCGGCATCGGCGGCCCGGCCCCGGCCCACGTATGGGGCCACGAGCTGCCGGCCGGGGCCTCACCGGACTCGCCCGGCCACGGCATCGGGCCGACGGCCAGAGATTGACCGGTCCGGCGACGGCTGGGCGGTCTGCCGCGGGCGGCGCGGAAACATAACGACGCCCGTGGGCAACAGCGCCACGGGCGTCGCTTCCGAGCCTGACGGTTGTACAGGACGCGACCCGAAGCCCGACTCGTTCTGGCCGGGGCGTCCTTGGGCGGCTTTACCGGCGCCGCCGCGACAGCAGCAGGGCGGCCGGAGCCAGCAGGCCGAGGGCGGCCGGCTCGGGGATGACGCCGCCGGCGCCGCCGATGGCGTTGCTCAGCGGAGCCCCCTGGCCGCGGAGGGCGGCGAGGATGCGGCCGAGGTCGGTGAAGTCGATGAGACCGTCGTAGTTGACGTCACCGAAGTTCCAGCCGGTGCCGCCGCCGTTGAGCCCCTGCAGGGCCCGCGCGAGGTCGGTGGCATCGACCACGCCGTCGAGGTTGGTGTCGCCGAGGTAGGTGTACTTCACGAGGATGTCCGTGGCCGAGACAGCCTGGCCCGCGAAGGTCGTGAAGGTCACCGTGCCGCCGGTGGGCAGCCCCGAGTTGTCGTACACCGCCAGCGTGGTGAAGGCGCCGGCCGCCGGATAGAAGGCCAGCGACGAGCCGAGGCCGCTGGTGCCGGGCAGGCCGGCGTTGCCGGTGTACCAGCTGGCCACCAGCGAGCGGACGGCGGCGATTTCGGCGGCATAGCCCGCGGCGGTGGAGCGGACGATCAGGGCATTGTCGGTCAGGTCGAAGAAGCCGCTGCCGGTGATCGACAGCGTGTCCACGATCGCCACCGAGTTGGTGCCCTGAGCGAGCCGCAGCGTGCCGGCGACGCCGACTTCGCTCTGGCTGAGCGCCACGACGGGCGTGGCCGAGCTGCCGGGGTTCACGACGAGGGTCGCCCCGGCCGACACCGTGGTGCGGCCCGTGCCGATGACGGCCGCGACCGACTTGGTCCCCGCGGTCACCGCCAGCCCGCCCCGCGTGGCGGTCCCCAGCGAGTTGTTGATGATGCTCAGGCGGTTGCTGCCCTGGGTGAACGGGTCCACCGTGCCGCCGGCGGCAAAGCTGCCGGCGTTGATGGTGAAGGTCGCACCGGCGGGGACGACGAAGTTGCCCGACGTCGCGGCGACTTCGATGGCCAGAGCGCCCGGCTTGGTGCTGGTGAGCGGCCAGGTGTGATCGACGCGGCCCGTCATGCCCGCGTTCATCACGTTCATGTCGAGCTGGTTGATCTCGCGGTCGGCGCTGTCGTCGAGGTCCGCCCGGGCGAGGTTGAACGGCGCTTCGACGAAGATGACCGAGTTGTCGATCAGGCGGAACGGCTGCGGGAGCGTGGCAACGGCATGGGCGTCGAGGTCATCGAACCGCTGGCCGCCGAACTTGTCCACCGCGAACGCGTCCACCAGGAAGCGGTAGTCGTTGCCGTCCACGAGCGGGTCGAGGCCGGCGAAGTCACGCGTGCCCGAGCCGTCCACGTCGAGCTTGGAGAACTTGAGCTTGTTGACGCCGGTCTGCGTGTAGGGCAGGCCGGTGGCCGGGTCCGTGACGACGCCGACGAAGCTGTCGAGCGTGGTGTTGAAGAGGTCGATGGCGAAGTTCTTGCGGAGCAGGCCCGACCGGATGAGGTTCTCGCGCTTGTTGCGGTTGACGTTCGGGTCGGTGCTCGGCGCGCCGGTGTCGACCGTGGCGCCCCACAGGAAGAAGGCGACGTCGGCGCGGTCGATCGGGCGGGTGGCGAAGGTGCTGTCGTTGGCGTCGACGACCACGTTGCCGTTGCCGTCGAAGTCGCTGAGGACGATCAGGCCGTCGCGGAACGACGCGTTGGTGCCCGAGCTGCTCCACGTGGTGGTGGAGCCGACCGGCGTCTGCACGTCCAGGCCGTTGAAGTTCCAGCCGTTGGGGTCGCCCGAGGCCGGCGTCTGGAGGTAGCGGTCGGGGTTGGCGTAGGCCAGTGCGATGGCGACCGTGTCGTTGAGGTCGCGGACGCCGTCGCCGTTGAAGTCGCCGACGAGGTTGGTGCGCGGCGAGATCTGGATGGCGCGGTTGGCGGCGGTCGGGGCGGTCGAGGTGTTGGTGTTGCTGGTCGCGAAGATGCGGTAGAACACCGCGCGGTTGGCGATGCCGCCGTTGGTCGTGCCGGGGTCACCCCAGTCCAGCGCGTTGGTCAGGAACTTGCCCGGCCCGACGAGGTTCTCGTAGAGCTGCTGTTCGCTGACCAGCGGGCCGCTCGGGCCGTCGGGGTCGACCGTGCTGCGGGTGCGCGGCGTCTGGGGGGCCCCGTCGAACACTTTCTCCACGCCCATGATCTGCGTGGGGATGTACCGCGACGAGATGATGAAGTCGGCGGGGGTGACGGCCGTGCCGACGCCCGTGAACGTCGCCACCGACTTGGTGATGTTGTCGAGGAACTTGCGGTGCACGCCGACGTTGTCGGCGTTGATCACGTTGCCCGAGCTGTCCAGCGTCGGGGCCGCGGTCACGTTGGTCCCGTTCTGGTCGTTGATGTCATTGAAGATCGGCCGCCAGGCCGCCAGGACCGGGTCGTACTCCGGGTTGGGCTGGCCGTTGGGGAGCAGCGGGTTTTCGAACCGCTCGGGGCCGGCATAGGGCGCGACGGTGACGGCCTGCGCGGCCGACCAGAGGCGGTAGGTGCCGTTGATCGTGTTCTCGGCCGTCGCCTGCACGCCGCCCAGCGGCCCGTCGTTGTCCCAGTCGATCTTCAGGGCCCGCATCGGGACCGGCGTGGTGTCCTTGAGGCTGGCGATGGCGGTGCCCGCCGTCGAGGAGTTGGAGTCGCCGGCCGAGAGGATGCCCAGGGCCATGCGGTTGTTGACCACGGTCTGACGCACGCCGACCGAGCCGGAGATCTTGTCGGCGAAACGGATGAGCGGGCTGATGCGGTTTTCGTTGACGTTCTGCGTCGTACCACCCAGCAGGTTGAGGGTGGTGATCATCTCCGAGCCGGGCGTGATGGTGATGAAGTTGCCGTCGTTGTCACGGACGTCGGGCCGCTCGCCGGCAGCGATGTTGTTGCCGCCGACGATGGGCGTCGTGCCGAGGTAGCGCCGGTCGCGCTCGCCGCCGCCCCACGACGGGTCGAGGCCGAGGTTAAGCGCGCCCTGGTTCCGCGTACCCGAGCCGATTTCGCGGGTGACCGAGTTGAACTCGACGCCGTTGGGCAGGCGGCCGACGACCTGCAGCCACTTGCCTTCGACCTGCGTGATTTCGGCCAGGCCGGTGCCGGGGTTGGCGACGATGTTGAACGGGATCACCGCCAGCGACTCGTTCCGGAGCCGCGTGGTTTCCCGGCCGATGCCGCCGGTGATGGCCGCCGAGTTTCGCAGCGGCTGGACGTTGCTCGAGCCGATGGGCTTCGGGCCCAGGCCGTAGCCCGGCGTGGTGGGCGTGCGGCGGTAGGACGCCTTCTCGTTGGGATTCGCCCCTTCATTGACGGCAAACGCCTGCTGGAAGCGGACGTCCGTCCAGCCGATGCGCACCAGCGGCTGGCCGTTGGCGTTCACTTCGGGCAGGCCGATCGGGTCGGGCTCGCGGGTGTAGTTGCGGCCGTTGCGGTAGCCGGTGTCCGGCGTGGGCGCCGTGAGGTTGGGGATGCCGTTGGGGAAGCTCCCGCTGGAATAGCCCGAGGCGGTGGAGTTGAAGCGGGCGCCGTTGACGAACACGAACAGGTTGGCGGCGGGGTCGCCCGGCCGAAGCGGGACGTTGCCGGAGGCGATGAGCAACCCGGCGGAGTCGGCCGTGTCGAGGATGCCCTGGATCGACCCGCTCTCCCGGTAGTAGTACACGACGCGGTGGTCGCTGAGCGACGGCTCAGTCGGCAGCGGGCCGTTGAGGTTGGCGATGCCGAAGAACCGGGCGCCCACCGTCGGGATGGTGTAGTTGGTGGTGCCGAGCCGGAAATTGGTGCCGATCGCCAGCGTGCCGCGCTCAATGGTGGCGAAGGTGGGATTGACGCGGTCGCGGTTGGCGCTGGTGAACTGCCCGAGCGCGGTAGCGCCCGAGGTGGACACGACCCATTCCAGCGACTGGGCCGACGCCGCAGCGCCCGGCAGCAGAGGAACGGCCGCCGCCGCCAGCAGCACCGGAGCCGCCGCCGGCCCGAGCAGCCGGCCGTGACGGGCCCGACGCGACGCGATTGACTCACTCATCGTCTTGAGCATGGTGGTTTTCTCCCTTCGCGAGGTCTTTTGCCTTCCACACCGGCAACGTCGCCGCCCGCACCCGGCCCGGCCGAGCCGATGTCCGGCCAGACGTCGACACGTCACCGCCACGGGAACTTACTTCCCCGAGATTCAGAAGCTGCTGTCGCTGCGCTCAGTTCACTTGAACTCTCGCATCCCGGATGGAGTAGATGCGGTCGGGTTCGCCCCACTGGAACGTCGGCTCCAGCGTCTCCTCGAGCAGCTTGGTTTCGACGTGCCCGTCCACGTAGAGGAAGTTGGTGCGGGCCGTCTTGCCGCGGCCGTGGTTGCGGCCGACGAACTGCAGCGAGACGTTCACCTCCGACCCGGAACGCGGCACGCGGGCGATCTGGGCCTTGGAGACCCGCAGATGGGTCGGGGCGTTGGGGCTGATCGCCGGGATGCTCGGGTCGGCGAGGTTGATCCCCCCGCCCAGCGGCTGATACCCCGACACCGGGCGGTGGCTCTTCGAGACGTTGGGGCTCTCGGTGGGGTCGGTCACGACCTGCCAGTTGCCGATGAACTCGGTGAGCAGGATGATCTCGTGCGACCGCTTGATCTGGCTGGCCTTCACGTACTGGTTGAGGAACTTGCCGTCCGCCCGCGCGCCCAGGATGCTGGGATGGAATTTGTTCCGGGGGATGATGGCCTCGTTGGCCGTGTACGCGAGGCGCGGCACCTGCTCGTCGATCACGCCGGGGAACTGGCTGATCTGACCCGGCTCGAGGTTTTCCGGGGTGGTGTTCGTCGGCGGCAGCCCGCCGTTGGGCAGCGAGGGGCACTGGAAGGCCTGTGCGCCGACGCTGCCCCCGGCCGTGCGGGCGTTGGCGACGCCGGAGTCACCATAGATGTACCACGACCAGTGCCGGTAGCCGCGCTCGTTGGTCGGGTACTCGTCGGGCTTGCCCGTCCACGTCGGCGGCGGGATGTAGATGTAGTTGGCCATGTACGTCTGGCGGTTGTCGGCGAGGTAGATGGCGATCCCCTGGCCAATCGACCGCAGGTTGGCCGCACACTTGAGCGTGTTGGCACTCTCGCGCGCCCGCTGAAGCGACGGCAACAGGATGCCGATGAGCAGCGCGATGATCCCGATGACCACGAGCAGCTCCACGAGCGTGAAGCCCCGATCCGATTCGCGTCGATGGTGACGCATAGTTTCTTGGTTCTCCTGTGTGAAACCCCGCACCCGACCCCGCCCCCACCACCGCGACAAGCCCATGCCGCGACACCACTTTGCAGACAAGGTGACGCCCCCCGGCTGACCTGCGGGACGCACAGGGTAGAAGCCGCTCGTGTTGCTTCAGATAGCAACAGATTCGATTTGCGTAAGACTTGTGTAAAGCGCTGCGTGCGCCACATGTATCACACACACAGCGTGAACATGCCGGCGCAGGACACGGCGGCGGATCGCCATCCTTGCCGCCGCCGTTACGGGTTTTCCGGATGACTGGGCGCCGAGGGCAGGCGGAACTCGAGAGGCTTCCGCAGTTGCGACAGCCCGGAGGCCGCGCGCATCAATCGCACCGCGCCGTAGGCCAGCGGCAGCAGCATCAGCACCAGCAGTGCTTCGCGCCAGCCCACATACCCCAGGACGAACGCGGCGTCGTAGACGATCAGCCAGAGCAGTCCGGCCAGCATGAGCTGTCGCCCGGCGGCGCGTCGCCGCTCTCGAAGCGGCGGAGACAGCGACGTGTCGTCGGCCGAGCGGGCCCGTGCGTCGCCGATCTGACGGCCGATCCGCCAGGCGACGGCGGCGAACAGAAACGACGCGATCACCGGCCCCAGCAGCCCGCCCGTCGCCCCGCTTGCGACGGCGTCCGCCCGGGGGAAGAACGCCAGCACGCTCAGCACGGCCGTCGCCGGGTCGGTGCCGTCGGTCACGCGCGGCAGCTTGCGCGCCAGCACGGCCGTCACGACGCCGACGTTGACGGCGGCCACCGAACCCGCGACCACGGCCGAGTGCAGCGGCGTCATGCGCGGCCGCTTCTCCTCCCAGACGTACGCCACCGACGCGACCACCGCGATGTGCGTGAACAGCCACAGCGGGTGCCACACGACCGGCAGGTCGGGTGAGGCGATGGCCGCGTGCGCGAGCCGGACCAGCCCGAGCGTGATCAGCCCCGCAGAAACGAGATATTTGCCGACGAAGTTGTACAGGTTGATCAAGGCCAGCGTCATGAGGACGAACGCGGCCGACCCGACATCGCCCACGCGCCACGCGAACAACAGCCCGCACGTCAGGCCCGTCGTCCCCAACGCGGCGACCACGAGATGCGCCGAGGACAAGGCCAGACGCCCCGAGGGCAGCGGCCGCGTCGCCGCCAGCAACGCGTCCCGTCGGCGGTCCACCAGGTCGTTGAGCGCCATGCCGAAGGCATACAGCGAAGCGGAGCACACCAGCCCAAGTACTAGGGTGCCCCAGCCCGCGACCGCCGCCCCCCCGGTCGCCCGCGAAAGCAGGGCCGCCGCAAGGAAGTTCGACCACGCGGTGAAGACCAGCGCCGCCCGCGTGAACTGCAGAAGCGTGAGCACGTGCTGCGCGAGGGACATCGCGTCGATTGTTCCGCAGAACCCCGCCCCGTGCCATTCATATAGATGGCTGTTGAACCATCGGCGGACGCTGACGACATGGCGTCAGGGCGGCGTTCTGGCGGCGGGCGCAAGCTGGCGGCATCGTGACGCAGGCCACGCCCGAAGGTGCGGCATAGCGCTGTGTTCACGGTATTCTGACAGGGGCTGAGCGCACTAGACTCCCCCCCCCACCGCCGCCGCCTTGGCGCGGTCTTTCGTCTTGTAATGGGTTGGACGGCATGAGCGAACATCGCCCGCCAGTTGAGCCGGACCGACGCGCCCCCGAGCGGTTTCACGTGGCCGTGATTGCGGCGCGGTGGAACGGCGCGATCGTGGAGCGTTTGCTCGAGGGTTGCCTGATGCGGCTGGCGGAGCTGGGGGTTTCGGCGGAGCGACGTGAGGTGTTCCGCGTGCCGGGGAGTTTGGAGTTGCCGGTGGCGGCGCGGGCGGCGGCGACGTGCGGGCGGTTTCACGCGGTGGTCGTGCTCGGGTGTGTGATTCGCGGGGAGACGTGGCATTTTGAGGCGGTGGCGGGACAGTGCGTGGCGGGGGTGCGGCAGGTGGCGGTGGAGACGGGCGTGCCGGTGATTTTCGGGGTCTTGACGGTGGACACCGAGGCGCAGGCGCTGGCCCGCAGCGGGGGCGAGCACGGCCACGCGGGTCGCGACGCCGCCGACGCCGCGGTGGAGACGGCCCTGACGGTGCATCGCATCTCCGGTACGTTTGATCGCGTGTTCGGGGCCGGCAGCGGTGGCGGCCGGTCCGGTTGACGATGTTGGAAATTCTGCTGCACAACGCGACGTTCTGGCTGGGCCCGGGGAAGTCGGCGCCGCGACTGCTCCTGCGAGAGGGCCGGGTGGCGTCGATCGACCCGCCGGCGGACACGTGTTCGCCGACGGTGTCGTGGCACGACCTGGCCGGGGCCTTCGTCACGCCGGGTCTGCACGATGCCCACCTGCACCTGTACTGGCGGGGCGAGCAGCTGGTGCGGTACGCCGACCTGTCGGACGCCCGGTCATGGGACGACGTGGCCGACCGGCTGCGTCGACACGCCGAACGGATCCGTCCACAGGCCGAACGGCCGAGTCAACAGGCCGACCGGCCGGGCCGGCGGGCCGACGGCGGCGTCGCGCACGACTGGGTGCTGGGGCGGGGGGTGAACGATGAGCGATTGCGTGAGGGGGCGATGCCGCCGAAACAGGTGCTGGAGCGGGCGCTGCCGGGGCGGGCGGTGGTGGTCGGCCGGGTGTGCGGGCATGTCGGGGTGCTCAGCGACGAGGCGTTGCGGCGGCTTCCGCCCGAGGTGGCGGCGTCAGGCGACGCGGACACGGGACTGTTCCGGGAGCAGGCGTACTGGGAGGCCTTGGGGCACCTGCCGCCGCTGAGCGAGCAGGAGCTGGATGAGGCGGCGGCGGCCGCGCTGGACGAAGCCGCGCGGGCGGGGTTCACGGCGGTGGGCACGATGCTGGAGGAAGTGCGTCAGCTCGCGTCGCTGGAGCGGCTGGCGTCGGCGGGCAGGTTGCCGCTGCGTGTGGTGGCGCACGTGCCGGGGCTGGCGGTGACGGCGGTCTCGACGTCGCCCGGCCAGGACTCGCAGCAGGCGAGCGGTTCGGAGCTGTGGCGGTCGGGGCGGGTGAGCGGCTGGCGGTCGGCGTGCGGCCGGTTGACCGTCGGGGCGGCGAAGTTCTTCAGTGACGGCACGCTGGGCGCGCGGACGGCGTGGCTCCGCGACGACTACAGCGATGCGCCGGGCGTCCGCGGCACGTGCCTGCTGAATGTTGACGAGATGACCAGGCGGTTTCTGCTGGCGGCCTCGCGCGGCTACCGCATCGCCGTCCACGCCATCGGCGACGCGGCCCTGGACGCGTGCTTGACCGCGCTGGAGACGGTGGCGAGCCGGTTCGGACCACGCAACGACCGGATCGAACACGTCTCGCTGGCGGACGACGGCCTGTTGGACCGCTTTGCCTGCTGGGGCGGCATGGCGGTCGTGCAGCCGCAGTTCGCCGTCTCGGACACGTTTCTCGAGCGGCGGCTGGGGCCGCAGCGGGTGCGCTGGGCGTATCGGTTCCGCTCGATGGCGCAGCGGGGCATCCCGCTGGCGCTGTCCAGCGACTGCCCGGTCGAGCGGCTCGATCCCGACGCCTGCCTTGCCGCGGCTTTGACCGGGGCGGCGTGGAACCGCGAGGCACTGACCGAGGACGAGGCGATCGATGCGTACACCCGGGGCAGCGCCCGCGCCGGGGGCCTGGAAGGCCAGTACGGGCAGCTGGTCGTGGGGGGGCCGGCGGACCTGACCGTCTTTGACCGCCCGCCGGGCCGCGGCGGCAGGGTGATCGGCGTCCTGCGCGACGGGCGATACGAGCCTTGCGGGCTGCAGCGAGCGGGTTGACGCGCCCCCGGCGATGTCACCCCCGGCGAACCGCGACCGGACGCCTCGGCCGGGCGGTGAGGCCCTGGGCAGGCGCCGGCCTGTGCAGGGCCCGCTAGAGGGCCATCGCATCGTGCCCGGGCCGGGCCTGTTCGAGAAGCCGCTCGAAGTAGCGCAGTGCGTTGAGTTCGATGCGGATCTGCCGCAGCGTCTTGGGGTCGGGCGGCGACGCGAGGGCGAAAAGTCGGGCGACCTCACGCAGACGGGCGGCGCGCTGGGCCCGGGCGTCGGCCTCGATGGCGGCGACTTTGTCCGCGTCACCGTCGAGCTGCGCCTCGGCCAGCTCTTCGCGGGTGATCATGATCAGCGGAAGGAACCCCTCGGGCAGCGTCTTGTCGGCCTCGCGCGACGGTCCGCCCAGCAGCGTCAGCAGCAGGTTGGCCCGTTCTTCGTCGTCACGCAGCACGCGGTAGGCTTCGTTGACCTTGGCCGAAAGGTCCATCGCATCAAGCTGAGCGGCCGGGTCGTCGCCGGCGAGGTCGGGGTGCGTCGCCCGGCCGAGGGCGGCGAACCGGCGGTCGAGGTCGGCGAGGTCCAGCTCGAACCGAAGCGGCAGCCCGAAGACGGCGAAGGCGTGTTCGGCCTGACGCACGGTGTCGGCGGTGAGCGATTCGACCGGGAGGGGCAGCGGTTTCGCAGACGGCGGGTCGGCCATGCAGCATTCATGATAAGCCGACGCATCCGGTCGCCCGAATGCGTCGGCCCGTGGGGGGGAAGGGTGGAGACAGTCGTCTTACCCCGTGGGGGGGCTGCGGTCCGGCGACGGCCGTCAGGCGGCAGCGCGGACCGGGGCCGGGGTGGGGGCTTTCGCGGGCCGTGCGACCAGCCGCGACGGCGCGGCGGTGACGGCGGCGGCGTCGGTGGTGGCGTCGGTGCGGAAGCTGGCCACCTTGGCCCGCAGCCGCTCGGCGGCTTCGTTGACCTCTCCGACGGCCTGGCGGAGCGACCTGCTGGCCTCGTAGACGCCCTGCACGCACTCGGCGACGGCCGAGACGTTGCGGGCGATCTCGCCGGAGCCGGTGGCGGCTTCGGCGATGCTGCGGCTCATCTCGTTGGTCGTGGCGGTCTGCTCCTCGACGGCCGAAGCGATCGTGTTCTGGAACTCGCTGATGCGGGAGACGCACTCGGAGACGCGGTCCATGGCGACGACGGCCTCGGTGGTGTTGGTGCGGACGGCGTTGATCTTCTGGGCGATGTCCTGCGTCGCGCGGGCGGTCTGCGTGGCCAGCGACTTGACCTCGCTGGCGACGACGGCAAAGCCCTTGCCCATCTCGCCGGCCCGGGCGGCTTCGATCGTGGCGTTGAGCGCCAGCAGGTTGGTCTGCTCGGCGATCTCGGTGATCGTCTTGAGCACCTGGCCGATCTCCTTCGAGCTCTCGTCCAGCCGGGCGACGGTGTCCTTGGACTGCTGGGCGGTGGCCACGGCCGTCTTGGCGTAGCTGGCCGCTTCGGAAGCGTTCTTGCTGATCTCCTTGATGGCCGCGGTCATCTCCTCGGCCCCGGTCGAGAGCGTGGTCACCGAGCGGCTGACTTCCTCGCTGCCGGCCGACGCCGCATTGGCGCGGTTGTCGGTTTCCGACGCCTTGCGGTCGAGCTCGCCGGCCATCTGGCCGACGGCCTCGGCAGTACGGCTGAGCGTCTGGCAGGTGTGGGACACCTCTGCGATCATCGCGCTGAGCGATTCGACCGCCCGGTTGAGCTCCACGCCTGCGGCATTGAGCTCGTCCTGCCCGGTGGCCGTGAAGCGCACCGTCAGGTCGCCGGCGGCGATGCCGCTGCTGACCCGCTGCAGCTGTGTCGTGCTGGCCAGCAGGCCGCGGGCGATGGCCCAGCCGATGGCGACCACGGCCGCCAGCCCGGCGAGGGCGATCGCGTACTTGATGGTGGTGGCGATGCGGACCTTGGTCCGCACGGCGGCCATCTCGGCCTCGGCCTTGGCGTCGAGGTCGCCGTCCATGTCGAGGATCGTGGCGAACAGCGCCTCCCGCGCGGGGACCACCTCGGCCTCGTAGGCCTTGAGGGCCTGACTGGCCTGATTGGCCCGCGACGCCGCAAGGGCCGGCGCCGTGCTCTGCTTGTACGCGCCGACCTGCTCGCGGATCCGCTCGGTGCGACCGTTGAACGCCGCCCGCAGCTCCGCGTCGGCGTTCACCGAATCCAGCAGCTTGGCGATGGCCTGATGCTCGGCTTCGATCAGCGCCTCCAGACGGCCCGACCGCGCCGGGTCGTGCTCGGCGATGTGCGTCATCACCAGCTCGCCATACCGGTTGACGTGGGCCTTGAGCTTCGCCGCCATCTGCTGGGCCTTGAGCGGTCCGCCCACCAGCGTTTCGTACCGGGACGTGGTCTGCTGCCCGAGCCACTCGGCGATCGACAGCGTCGCGAGCATCGCGAGCAGCACCGAACCGATCAGCACGCCCATGCGGGCCTTGACGGAAGCCATCATGCGTGACACTCCCTGAGCAGTCTCTGGTCGCACGACTCCCCAACTTTCATGAAAGTTGAAAGGGTCGTTGGCTTGTTTCGGCTCATGTGCGGCGTGACTGAATCTCAAAACGCCGCCACCCCAAAAAAGTGTCCAGCGTGCCCCAA
Source organism: Tepidisphaerales bacterium (assembly GCA_046299715.1). Classification (GTDB taxonomy): domain Bacteria; phylum Planctomycetota; class Phycisphaerae; order Tepidisphaerales; family Tepidisphaeraceae; genus JBBRUM01. The sequence goes on from JBKBHU010000001.1 coordinate 144,074, forward strand.
CTCGACCGGTCACGTCCGGGAATCGCTGGTCTGGCGTCGGCAGAGGGGCGGTAGAAGACGCGCAACCGGCGGGCCGCCGTCCACCGCCCCGCTTCAGGGCACCCCGCCCCCACCCGACGCCGTCGCTCCGCCGACTCCGCCCGACGCCCGCCCGCCGGGCGCTATCCTGACCGTCACATGCCCTCCCTGCCGGTCCTGCAGCCGTGGTATCGCGACGGGCTCGCCTTCACGTGCACACAGTGCGGCAACTGCTGCACGGGGGGCCCCGGCTACGTCTGGCTCTCGCCCGAGGAACTGGCCCGTCTGGCCGGGCATCTGGGGCTGAGCGAAGAAGAGACGAAGCGTCGCTACTGCCGCCGCGTCGGCGGGAAGTTGTCGCTGAAGGAACACCGGACCGAGGGCGGTCTGTACGACTGCGTGTTCCTCACCACCGAGCGGCGGACCCTGCCGGACGGCACCGAGCGGACCGTCCGCGGCTGCGCGATCTACGCCGTGCGCCCGCTGCAGTGCCGCACGTGGCCGTTCTGGGACGGCCTGCTCAGCTCGCCGCAGGCGTGGCAGCGTGCCAGCCGCAGGTGCCCGGGAATGGGCCGCGGCCGGCACTACAGCCTGGAGCAGATCGAAGCCTTGCGCACCGCAACCGACTGGCCGGCCGACGCCCCGACGAGCCAGCCGTCCCCGCCGGAGGGCACGGCGGCGCCGTGAGCGCGGGCGGTCAGCGGTAGCCGGGCAGGAACTCCCGTTCGGCCTCGAACATCTCCAGCGTCATCTTGCGGATTTCGCGCGGGGTGAGCACGGCGGCGGTGAGTGGGTCGAGGAACAGCGCGTGGACCGCGGCTTCGATGCTCTTTTCGATGCAGGCGGTGGCGGCGAGGTCGAAGTAGTTCATGTTGCTGCGGCAGATGGCAGCCATCTGCGGCGGCAGGGCGCCGTAACGCGTGGGGTTGACGCCGTTGCGGTCGATCATGCAGGCGACCTCGACCGCGCCGTCGCCGGGGAGGTTGGTGATGAGCTTGCCGCCCTCGCCGCTGCCCCGCTGCCCCGGTTTTTCGGCGTTGTTCATCACGTTGCCGTGAATGCGGAACGGGCAGTCCTTCTCGCGGGCCTCGATGATCCAGCTCGCGTACTCCCAGCTGCGCTGGAGTTCCGTCCTGGCCTCGCCGGTGACCAGCTTGCGGCGGTGTTCGTCGGCCTGCCGCCGCCACGTGGGCCAGTTGGACGCGTAGAACCGGCTGCCCCCGTCGTAGCCGAGGCGAAGGAGCTTCTGACCTTCCTTACTCTTGCGGTAGTACGGCAGGTATTCCGAGAGGTGGCCGCTGCTTTCGGTGATGTACGCGCCGAACTGCACGCACATGTCCTTGCGCACCACGTCGTGGATCTTGTACTTGATCTGCGGCTTGTCCTCGTCCACCCACCAGCGCAGGTTGGCCGAGTCGAACCGCGCCAGCCCTGCCTCAGCCTCACGCACCGCCTCCTCCACCTCGCGGCGGAACTTCTCGTACAGGACGGTCTGGTAGAGGCACCTGCCGTTGTGGCGGAACTTGGTGAACCACGCGAGGTGGTTGATGCCCGCGCAGTCCCACTCGACCTCGTCGTAGGGCACCTCGGCGTATTTCGCGAGCTGGTGGCTGCTCCCCTGCACGCTATGACACAGCCCCACCACCGGCACCTCGGGCACCGCCCGCCCCGCCGCCAGCACCAGCATGCTCATCGGGTTGGTGTAGTTGAGCATGATCGCCTGCGGGGCCAGCTCGCGGAGGTCGCGCAGGATCTCGAGAAACACCGGCACCGTCCGCAGGCCCTTGAACAGCCCGCCGGGACCGAGCGTGTCGCCGATGCACTGGTCCACGCCGTATTTCAGCGGGATGTCGTTGTCGAAATTCACGCACGCCAGCCCCGACACCTCGACACAGCACACCGCGTAGTCGGTGCCCGGGATTACCTCGCGGCGGTCGCGGCTCGAGCGGACGCGCCACCCCCCTTCCCGGCCGCAGTCTCGGATGAGCTGCGCGATGACCTTGTGCATCGTGCTCAGCCGCTCCTCGTCGATGTCCACGAGGCGGAACTCGCCGCGGTCGGCCCCCGGCGTGAGCAAAACGTCCTTGCACAGCGTGGGGCAGAAGCCGCTGCCGGCCCCGAAAAAGGTGATGTTGATCGGACGCAGGAACTTGCCCCGCAGCCCTTCCTGCGAGTCGGCAGGCTTGGTGTGGGCGGCGTGTCCATCGACTTTGCTCTCGGCCATGGCGGTGCTCCCGTCAGATGCCGCCGCGGTACGGGACGACGGGCCGACCCGTGCCGCAGACGGTCAAAGTTAGACGTTCTTGACAAAGGCTAACTCCCTTTTTGTCCGCTTTCATTGGACAGATGCGCCAAACGTTGTACAAACGTGATGTCCGCCCCCCCCGCTGGGCCGACCGCGATCGACCGACTCGACCATGGCCCCGTCACCCGCACGCCCTGCCGAGCTTTCCCCGACGCCCCGGCCGGCCGACCCGCTCGTGGGGTACGGCGGCAGCGGGCACGAGCGGCGGACCGGCCCCGACTACCGCTGGGATTGCCGGCTGCGTCGTGAGCCGCCGCACATCGTCCTGCAGCTCACGCTCACGGGCTGCGGGTACATCGTCCAGGAGGGCGGGCCGACGACGCTGCTGCCCCGCAACCACGCGTTTTTTCAGCGCATCCCGGGGCCGTTCGAGTATGGCTGGCACCCTGCCGACGGGGGCGTGTACGAGCTGCTGTTCGTGTCCGTGCGGGGCGCGGTGGCCGACGCCGTGCTCGCCCGCGTGCACGCCGCCCACGGCTCCGTGCTGGATTTCGGCGACGATTTGTCGGTGGCCGCGGCGATGCGTCAGGTCGTGGACGCCGCCCCCCGCGAGGCCGGCCGCGACCGGTTCCTTCTCTCCGCCCGGCTGTACGGGCTGCTGATGACGGTGCTTTCGGCGTTGGACCGCTCGCGTGTGGCGTCGGTCCCGCTGGCCGACCGGGCGCTGCGGCTGATGCGCGAACACGCGCCGGACCCCTCGTTCAACGTCGCGACCCTCGCCCGCCTGCTGGACTGCTCCCGCGAGCACCTCGCCCGCGGCCTGCGTCGGGCCACGGGCATGACGCCGATCGCCCTGCTGACGCAGCAGCGTCTGCGTCTGGCGGGCACCCGGCTCCGCGAAGGGGAAGAGAAGCTCGAGCGTGTCGCCCGCGCGTCGGGGTTCAGTTCGGCCGCTTACCTGTGCCGGGTGTTTCGCAAAGTCGTGGGGGTGAGCCCGGACCAGTACCGACGCCGGCCGTGGCTGTCGGTGCCGTAGTCCCGCCCCCGGAACCCATTGCCCGCGGTGAACGCAAGATGTGGGGGAGCGTTGGACGGCGACACCCAGATACGGGATCGGCCGGGTCGCCGACATCCGGGCCGGGTGTTGCCGGACGTCAACAGCCGTCATAAGTCGAACACCGCGCAAAGCTTGCGCGACGGAATCGGGCGGTCGGTCTGATAACGGGGTGCGGCCTTTTCACGCTTGCGGGACGGGGGGTAAGGCCCTATAACCCGCACAACCCATACGGAGTGCCACGGACGGCCAGGGCCCTGCCCCGCCGTCCGTTTGCTTGGACGGGCGTGGGGTAGGTTTCGGGCAACACCCCGGGTTTGCCGGGCCGGGTCGGCCGGCCACGACAAGCCGGGAGAGGCCTGTGACACCCCATGAGTTGGAACCCCCTTTCGCCGGTTCGTCGTCGCGTGCTCCTGCTGGCCTGCGGGCTGGCCTCGGCCCTGTCCGGTCTGGCGGTGGCCACCGCACCGACCGGCGAGCCGTCGGAAGCCGCCCTTTCGGCGGAAGTCGTGTCGGTCGGGGTCAGCTTGCCGGAGAGCGGGGCGGCGCAGGACGTGGGGAGCGGGGTCGTCCTGGCCGCGGCGGTGACCACGCCGGAGGTCGTGCCCGCCCCTGCAGAGAGGGGCGTGACGTCCGCGGCGGCCACGGGTCGGGAACTTCTGCGGCCGGCCGACGCGGACGACGCGGCGGTCGGCGAGCTCGCGGTGCCGCGTCCGGCGGCCCGGCCGGCCTACCGCATCGTCTGGATGGAAGTGACCGCGTACTGCGCGTGCACGCACTGCTGCGGGCCCAACGCGCAGGGGATCACGGCGTCCGGGCGGCCGGTGAGCTACAACCGCGGGAGGTTCGTGGCGGCGGACACGCGGCTGCTGCCGTTCTACACCAAGCTCTCCATCCCCGGTTACCACGGCGGTGAGCTGGTACCGGTGCTCGACCGCGGCGGCGCGATCAAGGGGAACAAGCTCGACGTGTACTTCGACTCGCACGAGACGGCCCGTCAGTGGGGCCGGCGGTGGCTGCCGGTGCGGGTGTACGAGTAAGCCGTCGTCCGGTCGAATCTCGCGGGTCCGCCGTGGGGCGGTCCGCGGCAGGCTACGGCCGGACGGCGCGGTACAGCTTGTCTTCGACGTCGCTGAAGCGTCGGAAGCTTTCGTCGAGCTGCTGGAGCCGGCGCTGGAACTCGTCGGCCGAGAGTCGCGGATCGCGCAGGGCATTGCGGAGGGCGGAGACGGCGTCGTTGAGCTCCTGCGCGCCGGTGGCGAACTCGCGGGCGGAGTGATAGACCTGCAGGTTCATCTGGGTCTGCGGGTCGTCGCGCCAGAGCAGGCGGCTGGGGCGACGGAGGATCTCGGCGGTAAACATCCTGGCGTTGCGGGCGCTTTCTTCCACGCTGGTGAGGGTGCGGTCGATCTTGGCACGGTTGTCGATCAGCACGGACCGCAGCTCGGCGCTGAGGTCTTTGGCGTTGGCCATGGTGACTTTGAGGTCGTCGGCGACGTCCTGCAGCTTGCTCAGCCGCTCGTTGGCCTGGTCGAGGGCGGTCCGGACGCGGGCGGTGATCTCCGGCAGTTCGTCACGGAGGGTGGCGGTGGCCTTGTTGAGGTTGGACAGCGTCTGCTGGAAGTCGGTGTTGGTGGGGCCGCCGCTGGGGCCGACGAGTGCGCCGATGTTGTCCATGGCGGTGCGGGCGGAGTCGGCGACGGCGTAGTAGCGGTCGAGGACGGGCTTGATCTGCCCGCGGAGCTCTTCGAGGAGCTGCCGGGCGTGGTCGGCCGCGGCGGCGACCTGCGGCAGGCTCTTTTCGCGGGCGTCCACGGCGAGCTGCCGGTAGTCCTGGATGGTCTGTTCGATCAGCGGCAGCGTGCGTGTGCGGACGTCGGTCAGGGCCTGTTCGATCTTCGGGGCCATCAGGCCGAGGCGGGTGAGGGCGCTGGGCCCGCCCAGCAGCGCGCCGCCGGGGGGCAGGACGCCGCCGGTGCCCAGGGCGTCGATGTTGAGCCACGCCGAGCCGATGAGCCCGCCGACGGACATGGTGGCGCCCTGGCGGAGCTGGTACCGGGCCGGGATGGCGAAGGTGACGCGGACTTCGGCGGGGTCCTTCTGCACGTCCACGTCCACGCGTTTGACGGTGCCGACCCGCAGCCCGCCGAGCCGCACTTCGTCGCCGGCACGCACGCCCTGCAGGTCGTCTTCGATGCGGAACACCCCGACGTATTCGGTCTTGGCGGCGAACCGCTCGGGACCGGACACCACAATCACCAGCGCCAGCGACACCACCGCGGCGGCCACGATGAACACACCGGCACGCAACGCATTGCCTTGACCAGCCATGGTGCCGATGTAACCGGGACGCGGGCGAAAAGCCAATCGAAGTGCGCGTCGGCCCGACCCACCGGGGAGCGGCGAGCGGCGGACGCTCAGAGCGGATGCTCCCAGCCCGGCGACACCTGCACGCCGGGCGATGCTGGCTGGCCGTTGACGGCGGGGCTGCCGGCGAGTTCGGGGAACTGCGAGGCCGGGACGCCGTCGATGCGGATGCCTGGCTCGGCGACCACCGTGCCGATGCGGATGCCCACCGGGGGCCGGACGGGGCAGGTGAACAGCAGTTCGTGGTCCTCGCCGTCGGTCAGCGCGTGAGCCAGCGGCGGGCGTCCGGTGCGGGCGGCCAGCAACCGGGCATCGTCGTGGATGGGGACGGCGGCGGACTGCAGCTCGGCCCCGAGCGGCCCGTGCAAGGGCGAAGGGGCGAGCAGGTGGCCGAGGTCGCGCAGCAACCCGTCGGAGATGTCGATCATCGCGTGGACGCAGGGCAGGCCGGTGGGGCGGTAGGTGGCGAGCTGCCGGCCCAGCGCGATGCGGGGCTCGAAGGTGAGGTGTCGGCCCAGCAGGCTGCCGCCGAGCGGCCCGGTGACGTAGATGCCGTCGCCGGGGGCCGCCCCGCCGCGGGTGACGGGTTCGACGCCGAGGGTACGGCCCAGGACCGCGACGGACACCGCCAGCGGGCCGTGCCAGGAGCCGGTGTCGCCCCCGACGACGGCGCAGTAGTGGCGGTCGGCGGCTTCGCGCAGCCCGCGATAGAGCCGCTGGGCGTTCTCCAACCCCCAGCCGATGGGCAGCGAGACCGAGACCACGGCGGCCGCAGGCAAACACCCCATCGCGGCACAGTCCGAGAGGTTACGGTTCATGGCCTTGCGGCCGATGAGCTCGGGGGCGTGGACGGCGCGGTCGAAGTGGCGGCCCTCGAGCACCTGGTCGATGCCCACGAGCAACAGGTCGCGGGCGGTGCGGCCTTCGCCACGCTGCAGCTCGGCCGTGCCGACGGAGAGGTCGAGGGCGGCGAGGTCGTCGCCGGGAGGCACGACGATGAACGACGGGCGTTCGCGGTCGGCGCGGGGCGTGGCGGTCTGCTGAAGGACCCAGCGGATGAAGTCGAACTCGCCGGCCATCGGGGTCCATCCTAGCGACAGAATCGCGGCGACCGCCGGTCGCCTTGAACCGCTGCAGCATTGTTGAACGCCTGACGCACGGGCGAAACGGGGCGAGACGGAGCGCAGCGTCGTGTCGCTACCGCACGCGTGACCAGCGGAAAACTGCGGGAATTTCAGAAGAAAACGTCACGGCCGTCGCGCGGTCTTGAGCTATACTGACGATTCAGTGGCGATCCGGATCCTGTTCCTCGGAGACATTGTCGGTCGGCCGGGCCGGCAGGTGGTGCACCAGAAACTGCCCGGGGTGGTCCGCGAGCATGGCGTGGACCTGGTGATCGCCAACGCGGAGAACATCGCCGGCGGGTCGGGCATCACGACCAACCTGTTTCACAAGCTGCGGTCGTACGGCGTGGACGTGTGCACGCTGGGCGACCACGCGTTCAGGCGGGCGGACATCCTGCCGACGTTGCAGGCGTCGGAGCGGATCGTCCGCCCGGCGAACCTGTCGGTGCAGGCGGCGGGCCGGCAGTACACGGTCGTGACGACGGCGTCGGGCGTGCAGGTGGCGGTGTTCTGCCTGCTGGGCCGGATTTACATGAGCCATCTGCCGGCGGACGACCCGTTCGCCGCCGCCGACCGGATCCTCGGCCAGCTACCGAAGACCTGCCGGGTGGTGGTCTGCGAGATCCACGCGGAGGCCACGAGCGAGAAGGTAGCGATGGGGCACCATCTCGACGGGCGAGCGTCGATGGTGGTGGGCTCGCACACGCACATCCCCACGGCCGACGCCAAGCTGCTGCCCGGCGGGACGGCGTACCTGACCGACCTGGGGATGACCGGCCCCTACGACTCGGTGCTCGGGCGTCGCAAGGACCGGGTGCTGCGGTTCATGACCATGAACATGCCGCATCCCTTCGACGTGGCCACGAACGACGTGCGGCTGTGCGGGGCGGTGGCGGAGGTGGACGAGTCGACCGGGAAAGCGGTGAGCATCCGCCGGGTCGAGGTGCAGGGCGGCAACGCCGACCAGGCCTACGACGCGGACGACCGCTCGCAGTTTTCGCACGGGCCGGACTGACGTTGCCGATCAACCGTCGGCGCGGTTTCAGCGGCGACGCGTCAGCAGCATGGCCGCGGGCACCAGCAGGCCGAGTGCGGCCGGCTCGGGGATGGTCGCGTACACCAGCACGGGGGACGGCACCACCGCACCCAGGACGCCGGGGCCGTTGAAGTCGAGGTCGGTGCCGTCGAAGGCGAGGGTGTTGCCGCCGAGGCCGTCGCGTCGCCAGACTTCGAACGCGACCGGAAGCGCGCTGGCCGCGGGGCCGAGAGTGACCTGCCCCAGCAGGAGCCGTCCGGAGGCGTCGGGGACGGCGCCGGTCGTGGCGGTGATGGGGACGGCCTGGAGGAACGTCGCGGACGTGGCGGTGAGTTCGACGGCCGTGAAGCCGCCGAACAGCAGCGGGTTGCCGGTGATCGACAGGATGGGCAGCTGGCCCCCGCCGGCGTAGCGGACGCCGAAGCCTGCGCCGAAGAGCCCGCCGCGGTCGGCGAGGGTCAAGCCCGCTCCGAGCCGGGTTTCGCGGAGGTAGATTTCGATCACAGTCGGCCCGCCGGGCACGAAAGGCACCGAGGCGGCCTGGGCCTCGTAGCGGTAGGCCACCTGCGCGGCGGCCGGGTCGGTGGCGGCGGCGATCGCGGAGGCAACCACGGCCGCGGCGAGCAGCGCGCGACGGGGGAGGCGGTCAGTAGACATAGACCACCCCCAGTCGGTTGCGGAGCTGGAGCAGGTCGGCGTTGTTGACGGCGCCGTTGTCGTCGGCGTCGGCCCACCACGCGAAGGCCGGCCCGGCCGACGCCTGCGTGCTGCCGAAAACGGCGCTGAAGGCGGCGACGTCGGCCGAATCCACGCGTCGGTCGCCGTTGAGGTCGCCGAAGAGCCGGTGGAAGGTCGTGGTGAGGTTGCCGGCCATCGCGTTGCCCACCGCGTCGAGCACCTTGTTGCCGACGACGGTGAGGTCGTAGATGCCGTCGATGAGTCCGCCAGTGGAGGTCGTGCCGGGGCCGGAGAAGGTGAGCCGCCAGGTGCGCTGGTCGCCCGAGGGGTTGGTGGCCGAGACGCTCGGGCTGACCGCCCCGCCGCCGGCGTCGGCCCGGCGGGTGAGCACGAACGCACCGGACGCGAGGCTGACGGCTTCACTGAAGCTGACGGTGACTTCGCGAACGCCGGAGCGCTGCGGCGAGCCGTCGTTGATGACCACGGCGGTGACGGCCGGGGGCTGGGCGTCGATGGCGCTGGCGGTCTGGAAGAAGTCGAGCACGCGGGCCATGACGGCGCTGCGCGCGGCCGGGGTGCGGAGGGTTTCGAAGGGGAAGCCGAAGTTGACCACACGTCCGCCGCCGGGGGTGCCGGCGGGGTTGGGCCCGGCCCACGCGACAGCGGCCCCGCCGCCGGGCGAGCTGCCGCCGACGTAGGTGAGCGCGGTGACCGCCCCGCTGCCGGTCGCGGGGGCGATGACGTCGGCGAACTCGGCGTCGTAGAGCGTGTCGCGGCTGTCGAAGCTGAGATTGCCCAGCCCGGCGAAGATGCCGCCGCCGACGGGGGCGACGGTGTAGGTGTTGGCGGCGTCGGCGACGTAGCGGGTGCGGAGCGTGCCGTTGTAGAAGGCGCGGTCGCTGCTGCTCGGCCCCGAGGGCCGGTCGAGGTCCCAGCCGATTTCGGCGCCCGAGACGAACAGCCGCCCTCCCGCGCCGATGTAGCCGCTCACCAGCGTCTGCTCGAGGTCGCTGAAGGTCTCGTGGACGGTCGATTCCTCGCCGGACAGCCACACGACCGTGTGGTAGTCGGCCAGCCGAACGGCTCCCGACGCCACGTCGCCGCTCCAGGCCGAGTCGAAGCCCAGCCGCACCCCGCCGAGGCTGTAGTCGGCCACCGCCTGCCCGGCCTGGATGACATAATCGAAGCTGTTGGAGAACCGCGGCCGGACGCGCGTGTAGGTGATCGGCGTGCCGGTGGACGGCGGGTTGAAGCTGATGGAGCGTGTTTCGGTGGGGGAGAGGCCCTGATCGAAGCGTTCGAAGCCCTGGACGATGAGGATGGGGTTGGTCGCGCCGCCGGCGAGCGGTTTGCGGGTTCCGGCCACGGGTGACGGGGCCGACCGACCGCCGTCGTTGACCGCCACCACACGGAAGTAGTACGGCTGGTCGTCGAGCGTGGCCGCAGGCAGCGTGTACGTGGTGCCGGTGACGGTGGCCAGCGTCTGGAAGGCCAGCCCGTTGCGCGACACCTGCACCTCGTACGCGGTGGGGGCGAAGCCGTACGGCCCCGTGTTGGTGTTCAGCCCGCTGGAGAAGGCGTCGGCCGGGGGCGGGTTCCAGCTCAGGCGCAGCTGCCCGGAGGTCTCGAACTGCGCGCGGGGCCCGCTGGGGGGCGACGGGGCGAACTGCAGGGGCGAACCGCTGAACTCGGCGAAGTAGCGCACGACGGCGTGGTAGGTGGCCCGTGCGAGCAGCTCGCGGCCCAGCGGGCTCCGCAGCACCAGCGCGTCGGTGGCGTCGTCGTGGAAGGCGACTTCGACGATCGTGCCGTCGAGCGAGCTGCCGAGGTTGCCGGCGTTGATTTCGCCGTAGGCCCCGGCGAGCGTGTAGGTCGTCCGCGTGGACCAGCTCACCCCGAGCTGTGACTGCAGCGACCGGAGGTCTTCGTTGATTTCACGGCCGATGAGCAGCGCCAGCCGCGACTGGTTGGGCGTGGGGCTGCTGGAGTGGGTCAGCGCGATCGCCCCCCGGCCGCCGCCGGCGTTGGAGTGGAAGCTGAGGTACAGGGCGTGCCCGAGCGGGGCCGAGTTCATGTCGGCGGCGAACTTGGGCTGGGCGGTGATGTTGGAGTTGGCGTCGGAGCTGCCGGTGAGGTAGTAGCTGGGAACGCGGGTGCTGCCGCCGCCGGTGCCCAGCGAGCGGAGGATCCAGTACAGCCCGGCCTCATCTTCGCGGGGACGCCCGGAAAGACCGGTGCCGGGGTTCCAGTCGCCCATGCCGTTGCCGAAACGGATGGCATCCGCCACCACGATGGTGCCGCTGGGCGAGCGGTTGGTGATGCGCACGCCCTGCCCCAGCCCGCCGCCCGCGTCGAAGTGATAAGTGCCCAGATAGACCCAGCCGCGGCCGACCAGCCGGTGGTCCACGTGGACCTCCGTTGTCCCGCCGGAGTGCAGCACCTGATAGGTCTGCAGGGCCCGGTTGCTCCCGCTGGTGACCCACGTGTAGACGGGGTAGAAGCCTGCGGCGGGAAAGGTGGGGGCGTACATCGCCCACGCGGTCTCGGTGGAGGTGTTGATGGAGGCGAAGCGGAAGCGAACCGCGTCGGGCGTCGCGCCTTCGTCCTCGTCGTAGTGCAACCCCGTGGTCACGTTCGACCAGGACCCGCCCCAGGTCACCTCCGGCGAGTCGTTGTCGAGCACGACCTCCAGCGGCTGAAAGCCGATCGGCCGCAGTGCGGCGACCATGCCGCCGGCCCGGAGGATGTAGTCCGCAAAGGGCTGGAGCTGGTCCTGATTGCCGAAATCCTCGACCAGCCCGTTGGTCAGGCCCCGGTCGGTCCGCCAGACGCCGTCCACGCCGGCGGTGGCATTGAGCCCATGACCCCCGGTGAGGTAGATCACGCGTCCGGACAGGGCCCCGCCGATGAGGCTGGAGGAGGCCGGGGGCGGAAAGGGGGAGGGGGGTGGGTCGTCGCGGGCGACGTCCGGGGTGTCCACGTCGCCCACCACGGGCCGGGGCGGCAAGGGGGATACGGTGGGCAGGACGTACAGAGGCCGGGAACCGGTCTCGGCCGGCAGCCGCAGCACGGCCGGTGCGGCCGAACGCGCAGACGGTTCTCCCCACGCGAACGCCTTCGGCCCGAGCGGCGGGCGTGCATCGGCCCACACGGCCAGCCCGGCCGAGAGCAACCGACGGGATTCCAACCCTTCCAACACGGGCCCCAACGCCGCCCGAGGCCCCCGACGGCCCCGGCCCGCGCGATGCGTCTGCCGCATGATTCTGCCATCTCCTCCCACCCCGCACCCTCGACTGCCGTGGGGACCATACCCCACGAAGACACGGCCGCCAACCGGGGGCCGGTCGATACGCAACGGTTTGCCAAGGCGTCGCCGGCTGGCACGGGCTGGTGGGGGAACCTGTTCGTGCACGCGGCGGGGCGAGAGGCGGTGCTGGCGGGCTACCGGTCGAGGTCTCCCCCGAGCGGGGCTTCGCCGTCGCGGGTGGTGCGGATGAGCAGCGGGCGGTCGCCGTCGTTGGTGAGCACCATCGTCTGGGTGGGGAAGGCGAAGTTCACGCCCAGCCGGGTGAGTTCTTCCATGACGCGGAGGTTGACGCGCTGGGCGTGTTCCATGAAGCCCCACCAGTCGGCGGGCGGATGGAACCAGTAGATGATGCGGATGTTGAGGTGGTCGGAGGCCATCTCGTTGAAGTAGACGCGGGGCGGGAATTTCTCGACATCGAAGGCGTCGACGATGCCGGGCTCGAGCAGCAGCTGGCGGATGGTCTCGACGGCCGACCGCATGAGCTCCGGGGGCGTGCCGTACTCGACGGAGACGTCCATGATCCGTCGGATGTTGGGCCTGCGGCTGATGTTGCGGACGGTGTTGTCGATGAAGCGGGAGTTGGGGATGGTGATGAGTTCGCCGTCGAAGGTCCGAAGGCGGGTGGAGCGGAAGCCGATTTCCTCCACCGGGCCGTCGAAGCCGTCGAAGACGATGCGTTCGCCGACGATGAACGGCTTGTCGAGCAGGATGGTGATGGAGCCGAAGAGGTTGCGGATGGAGTCCTGAGCGGCCAGCGAGACGGCCAGGCCGGCGATGCCCAGGCCGGTGAGCCAGGCGGTGACGTCCTGATTGAAGATGTTCTGCGCGGTGTAGAGGCCGATGAGGACGATGAGGAAGATGCGCAGCGTCTTTCGGATCAGCGGGGCGAGCTGGTCGTCGAGCTGGCTGGCGGTCTTGATGGCCAGGTTGCGCAGCCACAGGTCCACCAGGTCCACAAGGTTGAAGAGGAACCAGCCGACCGCGATGACGTAGAGGAAGTTGAGCACGCGGTTGCGCAAGCCGGCGGCGGTGGGCTCCATCGCGATGAAGCCCAGGCCGATGGACAGGCCCAGCGTGATGAAGAAGAGGTTGGCCGGCGTGGCGGCGGCCCGGAGAATGGTGGCGCCGGCGTGGGCTCCGCGCCGCTCAAGACGGTTGCCCGCGGCCCGGATCGACCCCGACGCGAGCCGGCCGACCACCACGCCCCCGAAAATCCACCCCAGCAGCGCCAGCCAGCCCCACCACGGCGTCTGCTGAACGGTGGTCTCCAGCCCCAGCGAATCAACAATCCGGTCGGCCAGCGATTGCTCCACTTCGGCCCCGGTCCCGGCCGCCGCCCCGCCCGCGGCGCCGGCTTCCGCCGCGGGCTCGGGTGAAGGTTCGGCGGCCTGTGCGAGCAGTCCCCAGTTCGGAAACATGGCCGGGGTTATATCCCGAACTGGGCGGCTTGACACCGCGGCCCGGCAGACCCGATGCGGCGACCCGGGGGTGCGCCGGTGCATCGTCAAAGTGTGAGCGTCGTGTTAAGTTTGGCCCGCCGGGTTGCGGCGTTCGTGCAACCACCTAGCATCCCCGTCACTCCCGGAGAACGTCTCCGGCGTTCCGGGGTCGGTCCGTGGCCCGGGGGCACGCGCCTGCGGCGTCCGGGTGGGGAGGGGGAGCTGTCGCGGCGGCCGGCGGGTGTTGTTCGGGGGCACGGCCGGGCGGTCGGTTCTGAGGCGGCGGGGGTCGTTCGATGGCCGGTTGAGGTGTAGTCGATGAGTCAGACCCCTGCGATGGTGCGAATCGCCACCCCCGCGCCGGTCGGCACGGCCCAGGCGATCGCCGACGCGAACGCGACCACGCTGATCGAAGCCAAGGGCGTGTCGGTCTTTTACGGACACCACGAGGCGATCAAGAAGGTGTCGCTGCGGATTCCGAAGAACTCGGTGGTCGCGATGATCGGCCCGTCGGGGTGTGGCAAGAGCACGTTCTTGCGGTCGATCAACCGGCTCAACGACCTGATCCCCAACTGCCGGGTGAGCGGGGAGCTGCTGATCGGCGGTCAGAACGTCTACGACCCGTCGGTGGATCTGGTGTCGCTGCGGCGGCAGGTGGGGCTGGTGTTTCAGAAGCCAAACCCCTTCCCGAAAAGCATTTACGAGAACATCGCCTACGGCCCGCGCCTGCAGGGCATCAGCAGCCGGTCCCAGTTGGACCCGATCGTCGAGGACTGCTTGCGGAAGGCGGCGCTGTGGGACGAAGTGAAGGACCGGCTGCGGCAGTCGGCGCTAGGCCTCTCTGGCGGTCAGCAGCAGCGTCTGTGCATCGCCCGGGCGCTGGCGACGCGGCCGCAGGTGCTGCTGATGGACGAGCCGGCGTCGGCGCTGGACCCCATCGCGACGGGCAAGATCGAAGACCTGATCACCGAGCTCAAATCCAGCTACACGATCGTCATCGTCACGCACAACATGCAGCAGGCGGCCCGCGTGTCCGACCGCACGGCGTTCTTCTACATGGGCACGCTCGTGGAATACGACGCCACCGCGACGATTTTCACGAACCCCAGCCAGAAACAGACCGAAGACTACATCACGGGTCGTTTCGGCTGACCCGGGGGGCCGGGTCGTTCGACCCGGGAGGCCAGGGTCGTTGGGCGATGCGAAAGCGAAGGTTCAGCGCCCGGCGAGACCCTGCGGCGGAGGCGACCAACGGCCGGCGACCGGCAGTTGACCTGTCACCTTCAAGGGCCGACCGCCGCGTTTTTTCAGATTCGAAATGGACTGACGAGCTGCACTAGAATATTTAGATTGCGCTAAGATGTCGGAGTCGCCATGTCCGTCCACTTTCAGGAACTGTTGCAGCTTCTGCAGGCCCGGCTGGCCCGGATGACCGCTCTGATTCAGCAGAGCACGGAGTGGTCGGCGGAGGCGGTGCTGACGCTGGACGAGCGGCTGGCGGAGCAGGTGGCCGAGCTGGACGCGCGGGTGGACGATGAGGAAGTGCAGATCGAGAAGGACGCGATCGGGCTGCTGGCGCTGCACCAGCCTGCGGCGGTGGACCTTCGGCGGATCACGACGATCATCAAGGTCAACGGCGAGTTCGAGCGGATCGGCGACTGTGCGGTCAACATCGCCCAGCGGGTGCCGATGCTCAAGAAGATCAGCGGGTACCGGCCGCCGCCGGACCTGCGCGTGATGTTTTCGCACGTGACCGACACGCTCCGGGAGACGATCAAGGCGTTCAACCTGTCCGACGAGCTGATGGCGTGGGGCGTGCTCAAAGGCGACGATACGGTGGACGCGCTGTATCAGCAGATCATCCGCGAAGTGCTGGGCGGGTTGGAGAATCCGTCGAACGACGGCGTCGGGCGGCATTCGGCCACGGAGCACCTGGCGAACCTGATGATCGCCAAGAACCTCGAGCGGATCGGCGACCACTGCACCAACATTGCCGAGAACGTGGTGTACGTGCACACGGGCCGGATCATCCGCCACCAGCACGCGGTGATGTAGCCTTCGGCCGCGGGGTGCACGGGAGAGCAGAGCTGGCGACAAGGCGTCCGGCCGGCCGCCGCGCCCGGCGGCGTGGGGGGGAACGGGGCCTGAGGTTCCGGCAACGGCCTACATTTGCGGTGACATGGCGAACTTACGTCGAGCCCGTGAGCTGGCCGTCCGCGTGCTGTATCTGTGGGATGCGCACGGGAATGCGGACGTCGAGCAGGCCGAGACGGCCCTGCGAGCGCGGGAGGGGGAGGAGGTCGGGCTGACGACGGACACGGAAGGGGCGCTGCGTTCGCGGGCGCTGGAGATGGCCCGCGAGGCGTGGGCGATGCGGGAGGCGACGGACCGCCGGCTGGAGTTCCATGCGCCGCAGTGGCCGGTGCGGCGGCAACCGGCGGTGGACCGGGCGATTTTGCGGCTGGCGGTGTGGGAGCTGGGCTCGGGGACGACGCCGCCGAAGGTCGCCATCGACGAGGCGATCGAGCTGGCCAAGCGGTACGGCACGGCCGACTCGCCGGCGTTTGTGAACGGCGTCCTGGACGCGATTTACAAAGAAAATCTGGCCATGTCGGGGGGCGGGACGGTTCCGCTGTCGCGGTCGTCGGCGATGTAGCGCGACGCGGCACTGGCGGGCGTTCGGGGAGCGGGGGGGAGATGGGGCAACAGCGGGTGGTAAGGCATGGGGTGCTGGCTGCTGGCGCTGGGGTTGCTGGTCGGGTTGGCCGCAGCGATTTACTACCTCTCGCGGATGGGGGCGGCCCTGGCGGTCCAGCGCGACCGTCAGCGGCATCTGGCGATCGTGAATGCGGCCCGGCAGCGCGCAGGCAAGCCGCCGCTGACGCTGGACGAACTGCCCCCGGAGCCGCCGCCCGAGCGTGACCCGCTGCTCGAGAAGCTGCTGGGCATCGACACGACGCCCGGGCGGGGGTTTGCGGTGTTGCGGTCGCGGGCGGATGAGCAGGTGGTGCGGGAGACGAGGCTGACCGGCGACCGCGAGGCGTTGCCGGTGTTGCCTGTCGCGGCGGGTGAGCACGGGGCGGAGGCCGGAGGCCGGCCGGGGCCGACGGAGTCAGCGGGGGCCATCGTGGTGCTGCTGGAGCGTCGGCCGCGTGCACTGGAGCGGGGGCGGCTGGTGGCGGCGATCGAGCGAGCGTGGAAGGTAGAGATCCCCAACGAGCCGACGGCCAGTGTGACGGGAGACGACCACGTCGTCATGACGCGTGGGGCGTCGGGGGAGGAGGTCGCGACGGTGGCGTGTGGCGGGTATCGGTTTGTGGTGGAAAACCACCTGACCTCGTACTTCGCCGACCCGGAGACGCTGGCGGCGCAGGTGGGCGAGATGCGAGCGCAGCAGGCGGTGCTGCAGTGCGGGGCGTGGCGGAGCATCGCGGTGGTGGGTGAAACGCCCGAGCTGGACGAAGAGGGGGCGTATGCGTTGCTGCTGAAGCTGGCGGCCGAGCTGGCGGGAGCGGGAACGCTGGGGGTTTACCTGCCGCGGCTGGAGCGGTTCTTCCCGTACGACGAGACGGTGCTGCGGGCGATGCTGTCGGACCGGCCGCTGCAGGCCCTGCTGGAAGCGAAGATCGCCTGGGCGCCGGTGGTGAGCGAGACGGACGCCGAGCTGGCCTCGGCGATGGCCGAGGCGAGGCGGCGGCTGGGCGAGTTCCGGGAGGCGTTCGCGGCGAGGTCGGTGACGGGCGGGGGGAAGCGTTCGCCGTTCCTCGTCAAGGCGAGGTTCACCGAAGGCGACGCGTGCGAGCACATGTGGGTCGAAGTGACATCGATCGAAGACGACCGGTTCACGGGCGTGCTGCGGTCGGCGCCGGTGGTGCTTACGGGGCTGACGGAAGGGGAACCGGTGACGGTGCGGGAGGCGGACATCTCGGACTGGATCGCGACGGTGGGCCAGTGGCGGCTGGGGGACTTCACGGGCGAGGTGCTCCGCCGGCGGGGGCTGGTGCGCGGGGAGGACGGCTGAGCGGGAAGGACGGATGGGCGGGCGGCGGGCCCGACGTGGCGAGTTCAACTGGGCGGGTTCAACTGGGCGGGTTCGACTGGGCGGGTTCAGCTGGGCGGGTTCGGGGTGGGAGCGATTGCACGGCGTTGGGGCCGACGGGGTCTCCTATACTCGCGGTCCTGCATGGGCTTTTTTTCCAAGACGCTCGACCGGCTCAAGACGGCGCTGAAGAAGACCGCCGAAGTCCTCACGACGGACGTGCGGACGCTGTTTATTCCCGGCCGGCAGATCGACGAGGCGTTTCTCGCCGAGATGGAGACGAAGTTCATCAAGGCGGACATGGGGGTGCGCAACGTCGAGGCGATGGTGCGGGCGGTCCGCGAGCGGTGGAAGGCCGGCAAGATCCGCAACGCCGACGAGGCCGAGCAGGTGGTGCGTGCGGAGCTGCTGCGGGGGTGGGACGAGCTGGGCGGGGCGGCGGCGCGGGAGGTGCGGATGGCCGCCAGCGGGCCGACGGTGCTGCTGGTGGCGGGGGTGAACGGGGCGGGGAAGACCACGAGCATCGCCAAGCTGGCGAACCTGTTCAAGAACCGGCTGGGCAAGAAGGTGATGGTGTGCGCATCGGACACGTTCCGGGCGGCGGCGGTGGACCAGCTGACCATCTGGAGTCAGCGACTGGGGGTGGAGATCGTCAAGCACAAGCCCGGGGCCGACCCCGCGGCGGTGGCGTATGACGCGTGCGAGGCGGCCAAGAGCCGGGGCATCGACGTGCTGATCGTGGACACGGCCGGCCGACTGCACACGCAGCATCACCTGATGCGTGAGCTGACGAAGATCCGCGATGTGGTGTCGCGGCGGATCGACGGCGCGCCGCACGAGGTGCTGCTGGTGCTGGACGCGACGACCGGTCAGAACGCGGTGAACCAGGCGCGGGCGTTCGCCGAGGCGATCCACGTGACCGGGATTTTCCTGGCCAAGCTGGACGGCACGGCCAAAGGGGGCGTGGTGCTGCAGATCCGCGACACGCTGCGGATCCCGGTGAAGTTCGTGGGTCTGGGCGAGACCCCCGACGACATCGAGACGTTTGACCCCGAGCGGTTCGTCGACGCGCTCTTCGGCGAGTCGCCCGCCACGCCCGCACCGGCCGGCAGCACCCCATGAACACAGCTCCTGCGGCCAAGGCTGCGACCTCCGCCCGCGTGGCTGACGCGGGCAGCGCGGCGCCGTGTCCGGCGGCGGGCTGCGACGCCGCCCCGGGGGGCACGCGTGGGGCGCGGTCGGATGTGCCGCTGTACGTGGCCGAGGCGTTCACGTCGCTGGCGGCGACGTGGCTGAGCACGGGTCTGTATTTCGTGACCTCCGGCCGGTTCGGCTGGGGGACCACGGCGGTGCTGGCGCTGACGGCGGTGCAGGGGGCGGTGTACGTGGCGGGGTCGCTGCTGGCGTCGAAGCTGTCGGCGCGGTTCGGGCGGCTGCAGCTGCTGATGTCGCTGTACGTGTCGATGGGCGTGCTCGTGCTGATGTGCATGCTCAGCGACGCGCCGGCGGTGTTCATCGGCCTGCTGCTGATGTGGACGCTGCTGTGCGCGTTCAACTGGCCGGTGCTGGAGGGCCTGCTGTGTCACGGGGCGACGGCCGGGGAGATGTCGAAGCGGGTGGGGGCGTACAACCTGATCTGGGCGGGGACGAGCGCGCTGGCGATCGTGAGCATTTCGGGGCTGATGTCGCTGGCGTGGTGGGCGGTGTTCGCGATCTCCGGCGGGCTTCACCTCGCCTCGGCGCTGCTGGTGGCGTGGCGGCGGCGGTCGGCAGCCGCGGAGGCCACGCACGGGCGGCTCGAAGCGCCGCCGGAGCTGCTGCTCAAGCGTGAGCTGGCACGGCGACTGTCGCGTCTGGCGTTGCCCGCGAGCTACACCGTGATTTACGCGCTCACGCCGCTGCTGATGGCGTTGCCGACGGTCAAGGGCCTGCCCGAGGGGTGGCAGAGCGTGGCGATCAGCGTGTGGCTGTTCACGCGTGTGCTGACGTTCGCGGCGATGGGGATGACGGCGTGGTGGCACGGGCGGCCGGGGCTGCTGCTGGGGGCGGTGGTGGCGATGGCGGGGGCGTTCGCGGGTGCGGTGCTCACGCCCGCGGGGCTCGGTCAGGCCGCGGCGATGCTGTGGCTGGTGGCGGCGCAGGCGGTGCTGGGGGTGTCGCTGGGGATGATCTACTTCGGGAGCCTGTACTTCGGCATGGTGCTGGCGCACGGCGGCGACGGCAAGGGCGGGAGCACCGAGCAGGGCGGCTACCACGAGGCCCTCATCGGCGCGGGGACGATCCTCGGCCCGGTGTCGGGGGTGACCGCGGCGGTGGCCGGCGTGCCCGCGGCCGCGGGGGTGGGCGTGGTCGTGGCGGCGAGCGTGGGGGCGTGCCTGTGGACGGGGTACGCCGTGCGGCGGTCGCGGCGGCCGTCGCGGTGCCAGCGGCCGTCGGAGGAGACGGCGAAACAGCGCTGAGCGGCCTTCTCGTCGGCAGCCCGGCGGAGCGCGTCCGGTAATGTCGCGCGATACGGCCCGTCGGGGCGGACTCATCCCTACCGCCGTCGCACTCGATACAGGTGGTGCAGACGTGAAGAGGCCCCGGTTGCCGCTGCGCGGCGGTTGGCGGGGCTGACAGGGAGACGCCATGTCCGCGATTCCGACCGGAGTTCCGCCGCTGCCGCCGGTGCCGCCGCACGCGGCCGAAGGCAGCGGTTCGCAGCTTCCCGGGCCGCACCCGGTGCTGGCGCCGCTCAATGACCCGCGGGTGTTGCCGCTGGACCGTCCCGTGACGCTGGCGGGTTCGGGGCCGAGGTGCCGGCTGAACCTGCGGTCGTCCACGGTGTCGAAGGTGCACGCGATTTTCATCCGCGACGGCGCGACGGTGTACGTCCGCGACCTCGCCAGCCGCGAAGGCGTGAAGGTGGACGGCGAGCCCATCCGGGAGTGTCTGCTCACCGGCGGCGAAAAGATCACCATCGGACGGTTCGAGTTCGTCTTCGAAGCGGTCGCATCGAGCCGGTTGCCGCGGCGCGCGCCCTCCGGCACGCTGCAGGGGATCGAGATCGAATCGCGGACGTTTCTCATCGGCCGCCGCAACACCGCCGACCTCGTCCTCGACCGCGAGGAAGTGTCGTCCGCGCATGCCCTGCTGCTGGAATACAACGGCCGGCGCTACCTGCGCGACCTCGGCTCGCGGACGGGCGTGCTGCTCAACGGCCACCGCGTGCAGTGGGAGTACCTCAAGTCCGGCGACGTGATCACCATCGCGGGTCAGGAGCTGGTGTACGTCGAGGATGAGCCGGTGAAGTTCGAGCCGAGGATGCGGCTGAACACGCCGACCAGCTCCGTGCTGCTGGGGCCGAACGGCTCCGTGGAACAGGCCACGTTTCTTTCGGAGAACCTTTCGGAGCAGCTGCTGGGCGTCTCCAGCGACGACTCGGTGGCCGGCTCGATCGAGGCCACGCCCGCGGACAGCGCCGTAGCGCTGTCGTTCGGCGGTACAGGGGCCGACGCCGGCCCGGCGGCAACGCCGGCCGTCGCCACAGAGACGGACGCCGCGCCCGACGCTCCGCCCCCGGTCGCCGACGACCCGGTGACGCCGTGGGGCACGGCGGCGGGCGGCGTCGCGTTCGACGACGGCACGCCGCCACCAACGGAGGACGAGACCGGCGCCACGAAGAAGGCCGCAGCGCCGGCGAACCCGGCCGAGGCGTTCTCGTCACACCTTCTGCCGGTGACCGAGGAGCCGCCGGGCCTTGAAACGCTGGTGCCCGTGCCTGCCAGCGCCGACCCGCTGGCGCCGACGGCCAGCGATGCCCCGCCCGTCGCGGAGCCGGCGGACGTCAAACCGTCGCCGCTGCCGTTCGACCCGTTGGCGGGCTACGACGTGCAGCTTCCGGCCGCCGCCGCAGGTGACACGCTGGCGGGCGGGGGCGATGCCGCCCCCCCCCTGCCGACGACGACGACATCGACCGTCACATCAGCCGCGGGGGCGGCCGCAGACGACTTCGAGTCGCTCCTGGCCGGGCTGGACGTGGCCGTCGAGGCAGTCTCCTCCACGCCCCTGGGAGCACCGTCGGCGGCCGGTCCCGCCACGTCGTCCTTCGCGTCGCCCGCCGAATCCGACACCGACGAGCGCGCCTTCGCGCCGCCGCCTGCCATCGATGTGGCCGAAGGCATCACGCTCGAGCTCACATTCGACGACCCGCCGCCCACCCCGGAGGCGGCGACGGGTACGTCCGACCGGCTCGCTCACACGCAAGAGACGGAGCCTCAGCTAACGCAGGAGACGGCAGCGAACGTCACTCCCTTGCCGCACGCGTCCGCTGAGACGGCATCCGACACGTTGGCAGCGGCCACGCCGCCGCAACCTGCACCGACGACCCCGCCGGAGCCGACCGGGGCGACGGCCGAGCCGCCGGCCGCCCCCTGGCCGCCCCTGGCCGCACCGGACTCGCCGCTGGTGACCGGGGCGGCGGGGCTGACCCGCCGGGCGGTCGAAACGACGACGACGGCCGGGACGGCCGCCGGGCCTGCCATCGGACAGCCGCCGACCGCCGGCGCTTCCGCCGCCCTGGCCGTATCCGGGCAGGATGTCGGCCCGTCTGAAGGTCGTGACCGGCAACTCGGCGAGCGGTTCGACCGCATGCTCCGCGGGGAGGAGCCGTTGGTGGTCGAAGACGAATCGCGGGACGCGGTGCGTGGCGGCGCACGGTTTCTGACGACGCTGGCGCGCTGGCTGGTGATCGGCGCACTGGTGGCCGCCGCCGCCTATGCGGGCTGGTCGCTCGCGGCACCGGTGCCGATGGTGGAGGCGTCGGTCCGCGTTCCGGCGGGGCTGACTTCGACCTCGGTGTTGACGGCCGAGCCGGTCCGACGGCGGGCCGTGCAGCGTCTCGCCGAACAGCATCCCGGCGTGTCGCCCGGGGTGCTGCGGAATGAGGCGCTGCTTCAGACGTGGGCGGAAGCCGCCAAGCTCGAGGCAGGGCAGCTGACGCTGCGTGTGGTCGGTGACGCCGACGATGTGAAACGGGCCGAGGCGTTGCTGTGGGCGGTGGGCGGCCCGGCGGACGGGCTAAGCGGCGTGTCGGCGGAACAGGCGCGGTCGGCCCGGCAGGAGCAGCTTGCGGCGGCGGAGGCGGCGCTGGCGGCGGCGGAGAAACGGCTGGCCGACGCCCGGGAGCGCGTGGTGGATGCCGAGACGCTCTCGGCCCTTGCGACGGAGGTGCGCGCGGCAGAGAAACAGCGCGACCAGCTTGCAGCCCGCCTCGACTCGCTGCGGGCAAGCGCCCCCTCGAGAGACCAGCAGGCCCAGCGCACGCTCGACCGGGCGGTGGCGGCATTCGAAGCTCAGCTGGAAGCAACGCGCAATCAGCCGTCCGCCGACGAGCGGCTGTCGCGGTTCGTGGCGGCGGTGCAGCGCGTCGAGGAGCAGGGCGCGGAGCTGATGGACGACATCCTGACCCGTCGGGAGGAGCAGGCGCGGCGGCTGCAGTCGCTGCGGCGACGGCTCGACGAACGGATGCGCATCCGCCAGCAGCAGGCGTGGGACAACGACGCCACGTTGAAGCAACTGACCGCGGACTCTGAGGCCGTGCGCCGGCGTCTCAACGACGCCCGCGAGCGCAACGACCTCACTGCGGCCACGGATCTGGCGGGCGAGCTGGACTACTACGAGGGGCTGATCAAGTCGCGCAAGGCGTTGATCGGCACCGACCGCGGCGACGAGCGGGCGCTGGCCGAACTGCAGTCGATCATCGAAGAGCAGGCGCAGGCCACCGAGGCGGACCGCCAGCGGCTGGCGTCGGGCTTCGAGTCCATGCGGCAGGCCATCGTCAGCGCGCTCCCGGAGCTGTCCACGCTGCCGGACAGCGAGTTCCGCCTGGCCGCCGAGCTGGAGACCCGGCTCAGCGAACTGCAGGCCGCCCGGGCCAACCTTGCCGAGTCCGCCGCGGCGGCACAGCGGCAGCATCAGGAGGCCGTCGCCCAGCTGGAAGCGGAGCTCGATGCGGCGACCGCGAAGCTGGTCGAGCTCGGCGAGCGGCTGGAAACCACGCGGACTGCCCAACCGCAACCGGCCGAGCTGAAGGAGCTGGAAGCGCGTGTGCAGGCGGCACGCGAAGCGGTGCAGATCGCGCGGTCCGCGATGGAGTCGGCGGAGGGCGAGCCGGCCGATCTTCCCGCCGCCCGACTGGTCACCGCCGACGCCGGCTACCGCCCGTACGTGGCGGCCGGCGCAGGGCTGGTCACGCTGGCGCTGCTCTCGCCGCTCATGCGGTCGCGACGGACGCAGCTCGACGAGCTGACGTGACCGCCGCGGAAGGTTCGACGCCCGCGTGGCGGTTGCTCACGCGGCCTGTCCGCTGGCCAGATCGTCGTGACTTTCGCCGGCAAGGCCCTGCGACGAGAAGAGCTGCGGCGAGCTCGAGACGAGCAGCGGGTTGACGCGGACCGTGCCGGTGATCAGCGGGGCAACGAAGGGGACGGGGGTCGTCGCCCGCACCGGTGACATCGTCGCCGGCATCTGATGCACGCTGCTGGCACCTCCGCTGGCTGACGGGGCATCGGACGGGCCGACCCTCCAGACCGTCAGCAGCGAACGCGGCAAGCCGGCGGAGAGGCCGGAGCCGGCGGACACGCCCGACGCCGGGTTCGCCGCGGGGCCGGCCGCCGGCACCCGCGTGGGCTGGGCGGGGAGCTGCATCGTCTGCGGCTGCGCGGGCGCAGCGCCCACGCCCGGCCGCTCGGCCGACCTGACGAACTGCCGTGCCATCCACTGCGGGCCGCCGGCCCGTCCGACCCATCGCGCACCGGCGTTCGGGCCGGAATGGGCCCCTGCAGGCGTCCCGGGCCGGCCGGTGGGTGTGCCGACGGCGGGCGGCACCGCGGGCGAGGTCGTCCCGGTGTCGGGGGCCGAGACCGGCGCCGTGTTGGCCGGTGAGGTGCTGTCCGGCGACGGGCCGTCCGGCGGCGTCGGGAGCCCCGGCGGGCCTTGCGGTGTATCCTGCGGCGCCGTCGACGGAACGATCAGCCAGTTGCCGAAGTCGTTCTCGCCGTCACCGGACCCGGTCGCCGGTGCCTGGTTGGAGGCGGACGATGAGCCCGGCCCGGCCGTCGAGCTCGGCGGCGTTGCAGCGTTGCCGCTACCTGTGGCGGCGTCGGTCGTCGACGCGTTCGGCGTCGGCGGCAGCACGAGCAGGGCATCGCCCCAGCCGGTACCAGCGCCCGACGCACCCACCGGCGGCGTCTGACCCGCCGATGAGCTCGACGCGGACGCGTCGCCCGGGGTCGTGCTGCCGTTGAGCGGGGGCGGCGGGGCCGGGGGCGGGGTCGGAGGCGAGGCCGGAGGCGCCGGGGGCGGGGTCGGGGTGGTCGGCGGGTTGGCGTTGTTTGCCGCGGGCGGGGGCGGTGTGGAGGGCGAGGTGGGCGGGGGGTAGCTGGGCGGCGACGT
Source organism: Tepidisphaerales bacterium (assembly GCA_046299715.1). Taxonomy (GTDB): domain Bacteria; phylum Planctomycetota; class Phycisphaerae; order Tepidisphaerales; family Tepidisphaeraceae; genus JBBRUM01. The sequence continues at coordinate 168,815 of JBKBHU010000001.1, forward strand.
ATAGCCGGGCGGGGTCGGGTTGGACGGGATCGGCGGCGGAGGAGGCGGGGGCGGCGGGAACTCCGGCCCGACGAACGGAGTCGAGGGGTTGCCCGAGGTGGCGGAGCCGAAGCCGCTGGTCCCACCGGTGGAGCTGGTCGCGTTGCCGTATCCCGTCCCGGTGCTGGTGGACGTTGAGCCGTTGCCGCCGGAGCTGCCGACCGTGCCGGAACCCGTTGTCGTCCCCGGGCCGTTGAGACCCGCGTCGCCCGAGTTTCCGCCGGTGGAGGCGTTGCCGCCGTAGTTGCCGGTCGGGTTGGAGGTGCCGGAGGCGTTGCCGTTCGGGGACGAGCTGCCGTCGCCGGGTGTGGACGGCGTCGTCGGGGGCAGGTAGTTGCCCGGGTCGTTGGAGCCGTTGTTCTGGGGCGTGCCGGGGGTGGTGGGGTTGGCGGGCGGGGGGTTGGACGTGGGCGGGTCTTCCGGGTCGGAGGGAACGCTCGGCGGGGTGGGCGGCGTGGGCGGGAGGGACGGCGGAGGAGGGGGCGGGGGCGCGGGGCGGATCAGCGGGACGCCGGCGGACTCCGCGATCTGCGAGATGTCCATCATGTTGCCGACATGGGCCAGCAGGATGTCGCCTCGCTGCACGGCGGTCCGCAGGATCTGCGAGTTGGTCGGGTTCGAGCGGCCCTGGGTGTCGCCGACCCACACGACGGAGAACGCGTCCGGGTAGAGCTCGCGGATGTGGTCGGGGGTGTTCCAGCCCGACATGCGCTGGTCGATGAACGGCGCGGTGAACGCGTGGTACCCCGTGCCCTTGTTGTGCTTGAGTTCGGGCATCAGCAGCACGTCGGGGTACTGCCGGTGCACTTCCTCCAGCGCGGAGAGGTCGTACAGGTCGGCCACGTCCACGTAGAACAGCTCCGCCCCCCACCGCTCGCGGGCGTAGGCCACCTTGGAGAGGTAGCTGGCGACAGGGTCGGCCGGCGTGACGTGGGTGTAGGCGTTCCCGGACGGGACGAGGTCGGAGTTGCGGATGGTCATGCCGATCCGCAGCCCGGCGTTGCGCAGAATGGCGAAGAACTGGTCGGCGACGGAGTCGAAGGCGGGATTCAGCAGCGGGATCGCCCGGGGGTCGCCGACGTAGGCGTAGTTGTGGGCCGGGTTGAACTGGTCGGTGCCTTCGAGGTCCCAGAAGATGATGCCCTGAAGGCCTTCATTGATGGCCGCCTGCGCGAGCTGGTGGGCGGTGAGCAGCGCCCGCTGCTGGTATTGGGCGAAGCCCGCGGGGGTGGACGTGTTGATCGACGCCAGCGGGTGGTTGCCGCCGTGCGCCCAGAAGGCGCCGATAGGGCGGCGGTCGAGCCAGTTGACGATGAACGGCCGCTGCTGGCGTGCTTTGGCAAAGACGTCGGGGATGGCCTGTTCGCTGGTGAGCGCTGAGGAGGTGAAGCGCAGGGAGAGCGCAAAGAAGTCGCTCTCGCCCGGGGCGAGCGGGATGACCGGGGCCGTGGTCGGGTAGGTGGCGCCGTCGCCCCAGAGCCGGGCGGTGCCGACGCGGATGCGGTAGCTGCCCTGCTGCTCGCTCCCGGCGTACTGCTGGAAGTTCATCACCTGCTGCTTGCCGGGGCTTTCGTTGACGAGGAAGACGGCGTTGGGGCCGTCGTTGACGCGGATCGCCTGCAGCCCGCCGGCCGAGCCGCTGACGCTGCGTTCGCCGGGGTATTGGATCTGCGGGTTGGTGAAGCGGACGTCGGTGATGAGCAGGTTGTAGCCGGTGATGATGCGGTCGGTCGTGTTGTTCTCGACGGTCACGCGCCAGCCGATCGAGTTTTCCCCCTGCACGTACTGGTAGGTCACCTTGCCGACAGGGTAAGTGCGGACCAGCGTCTGGGTGGCCGCGTTCCACGTCTGGCTGATGGGGTTCTGCCAGGCGACTTCCTGCGGGTTGGAGCCGTCGAGGTTGGTGACGAACAGCCGCAGCCAGGGGTGGGTCGTCCAGGCGCGGCGGTCGTCGATGTAGTTGTGGCCGTTGTACTCGACGCGGGAGTACCAGTGGTTGCTGCCGCGTTCGACGATGAAGTTGTTGTTCACCGCCACCGGGGGCCCCAGCCCGCCCGGTCCCGCGGCCGGCCCCGAGGCAGCTTCAGGGTCCGCCGGGCCGCCCGAGAGCAGCTGACGCCGCTCGAGCCACTCGAACGCGGCGGCACGCATCGGTTGTGTTCTGGACGCAGCCATGTCTCCTGTTCCCGCGAACGTCTTCCACGGGGCGGTCTGCCCCGGGACGCCCTCGGGTCTGCCCTGAGCCGCCAGGGGAGACCTTCCGGCTGCTGCGATGTCCAATACGGCAAACAGGGAAGCAAGTGACGTTGCTGCGGGCAGGGCAAATCGGGCAAGAACGCGTCGCGTGAACATCACCCTGCCCGCCTTTCCGCCCGCCGGGTGCGGGCCGTCGTCCTTTGGCGGTTATCGGGCCCAGCCCGCCGCCAGCACCGTCAGCATCAGCACGAACCGCGCCGTCCAGATGACCACCCGGACCCAGTTTCCCGCCACCAGCCGACGGTGAAGGTCCGCGTCGAAGCCGCGGCTGAGCCGCCCGTGCTGCGGCACCTGCAGCGCAAACGTCACCGCCCACGCCAGCGCGGCCAGCGCCGCCTGCGCCCACACCCACCACGCCCCGCTGGCGCCCAGCCACACCAGCAGCGCGGCCGCCGTCGCCAGTTCGCCGACCATGGCCGGCGCCACCACCCAGGTCGTGCGCGTCGTGTGCCCGGCGTGGTAGGCCGACCAGCGGCCCTCCCCGGCGTGGCCCGGATGCGACATCAGCGGGTAGTGCACGAGCTGCACGAACCACACCAGCCCGCACATCACGCCCGACATCGCCGCCGACAGCGCTACGAGCCACACCATCGCACGGCAATCGTAGGTGACGTCGCCGATGCCCCCTGGCGCCGCGGGCGGAGCGCGTACACTGCTGCCGAGACATGTCCGACGTCCCCGATCTCCGGCAGTTCGACGCGGTGCTCATCGACCTCGACGGCACGTTCTACCGCGAGCAGCCCGGCGGGCCGGTCGTCCTGCCCGGCGCGGTGGAGCTGGTCCGACGGCTTGAGGCCCGCGGACAGAAGTACGCCTGTTTGACCAACTCGGGCGCGTCGCCAAGGCAGCTCATGCACCGCCTGACGCAGATGGGGGCGCCGGTGGACGAGCGGAAGATCTGGTCGTGCGCGGCGGCCGCCGCCGACTACGTGCTGCGACGGTTTCCACAGCAGCCCCGCATCTTCAACCTCGCCACCGAGGGCACGGCCGAGCTGCTGGAGGGCAGGGTCGTGTGGGTGGAGCGGCACGACGAGCCGTGCGACGCGGTGATGGTGGCTGCCCCGGTCAACCGTTTCGCCAGCGTCGAGCGGCAATGGGTGGCGCTGCAGCTGCTCCGCCGCGGGGCGCGGCTGGTGGGGCACTGCGCCGACCGGGTGTATCCGAGCCACCGCGGGGTGGAGTTCGGCGCCGGGGCGCTGACCGAGATGCTGGCCTACGCCGCCAACACCCGCCCGGTGTACTGCGGCAAGCCCGAGCCGGTGTTCTTCCTCGAGCTGTGCCAGCGGCTGGGCGTCGCGCCCGACCGGTGCATCCTGCTCGGGGACAACCTCGAGTCGGACGTGGCCGGGGCGCACGGCGTGGGGATGACCTCCTGCCTGCTGCTCACGGGTGTGGCCACGCGTTCGGACGCCCTGGCCCTCTCGCCGGACCGCCGCCCGCACTACATGGTCGACGACCTGACGCGGTTCATCAGCTAGCGGTGGCGGCCGGGGGCGTCGCGTGGGGCGTCTCGGGGGCGGACGTGAGAACGGGCGTGAGCACGCGGACGGGGATCTCCGGCGGCAGCAGCGACTCGAGGCGCTGCTGGAAGCGGCCTTTGATCAGGCGGTGGATGGCGCCTTGCTGCGACGTGCCGATGAGCACGGCCGAGCAGCCGTAGATGGCCGCCGCCTCGGCGATGAGCACTGCCGCATCGCTGCCCGTGTCGTAGACCGGCAAAACCTTCACGCCCATGTCGTGGGCGAGGTCGAGGTACTTCGCGAACACCTTCGTCGCCACGGGGTCGGTGTCGAGCTCGAACTTGCGCTGCTCGGTCTTGTACGAGAGGTTGACCTCGCGGATGAAGCACACCACCAGCGTCGAGCCGGTCCGCTGGGCTTCCTGCAGGGCGGGGATCGCCAGCGCGGTCGAGCCGTAGGTGCCGATGAGGAGTTTCGGGGCGGCGAGGGCTTCCGGCGTGAGCTGCTCGAGGATGGCTTTCTTGAGCAGCGAGGTTTTGTCGCCGTACCTCCGCTTGTACTGGATCGTCGCCTGCCGCAGCAGCAGCCCCCCGCCGATCACCGCCGAGACGAACATCAGGGCGTAGAGCTTGGTGCCCGCCAGCGTCACCCACAAGGCCGCCAGCAGAAGCCCCAGACCGCCCATCGCGACATGTCGCCACGGGATGGCCGGGTCGGGCAGGCGGGGGTGCGTGGCGCACAGCAGGCAGTTGATGGTCACCGCCCCCACCACGCCGATGGCGTACAGCGACGCCAGCGTCTGCAGGTCGTGAGCCCACAGCAGGACGAACGCGGGCAAACTCCCGGCCACAAGCGTCGCCAGCCACGGCGAGCCGAAGCGGTTGAGCTTCTGGAACGCCTCGGGCAGCTCGCCGTCGCGCGACATGACGTAGATGATCGACGTCAGCGCCCCGACCGCGGTGTTCGCCGCGCTCAGCAGCAGCAGCCCGCCGATGATCCGCACCGTCCACTCGCCCCAGCCGCCGAGGAACTGCCCGGCCATGTACGCCAGCATGTCTTCGGTGTGCTCATCCCGCCCGGGCGCCAGCGAGATCATCGCGATGCACAGCAGCAGATTGAAAAACGCCACCTCGATCGCCACCGGCCAGATCGACAGCCGGGCCGTGCGGAACACCGGCTTGCGCATCACCCCCGTCAGGTTGGCGATCGCCTCCACGCCCGACAGCGCCAGCAGCACGTACACCAGCGACAGCCACAGCGTCCCCGGGGGGTGCCACCAGATCCCCGTCCAGTCGATGTCACTCCATCGGATCTGCGGGATCGCCGCCACCGCCACCAGCAGCGTGATCGCCATCATCCCCACCGCCGCGAACACCGCGTACGCCGCCGTGTGCTTGGGGCCCAGCAGGTTGAACAGGCCCAGCGCCAGCAGCGTAACCACGGCCCACAGCCCCGGGCTGTTGAGCTGCCAGAACGGCGGCTCGTCCGCCTTGGCCGCCGCTTTCGTTTCTCCACGCAGAAGGCGGATGTCGCTGCCGGGGTCTTCGTACACCACCTCCGCCGCCGTGTGCTTGCCGAGCCCGAAATAGTGGAACGCCTCGACCGACGACAGCGACGCCGTGATCGTGTAGTCGGCGAACAGAAGCAGCGCCCCCACCACGCCCAGTATCCGCGAACGCTGGCGTCCGGCCGTGTACACCCCGCCGCCCTCGGGATAAATTCGGCAGATGTGGGTGTACGCCCACCCCACCGCCAGCACCAGCAGCGACATGAACAGAATCAGCAGCAGCGACGACCGTCCGGCCACCAGAAACGCCAGCCCCAGCACGTACAGCCGGCTCGTGCCCCAGTCGCCAAACAGCAGCCCCCCCGCCCCCAGCCAGCCGAGATTCCTCGGCCGCGACGACGCCAGCATCGCCAGGGCGGCGGGCTTGTTGCGTTCCGGCGTGGCGTCCATCCTCCGACCTGCCTCCCGTTTCCCCCCCGCCCCGGCTGCCCCCCGTCAACTGCCGTTGCCGTTGTAGTCACGGCCGCCCGGCGTCACAACACGGCCCACCCTCTACCGACCCATGGTCCACCGTCACGCGGACCGCATGCTACCGCAGCGCCGCCGGTTACGTGGGTGGCGGCGAACCCTCACCCGCCGGAGGGGTCGCTCCGGCGACATCGGCGGCCTTCAAACCTTTTCGCTCGGCACGTTCCCGCGCGTCGAGCTCCTTCTGCAGGGGCCGCAGGTCCTTGGTGCCCGGCGGCGGCTTTAGTCGAATCTTGTCGATCTCGGAGTTGACCTCCGCGCCCACGAGCAGCATGACCGCGTAGAGGTAGAACACCAGCAGCAGGATGGCCACGCCCGCCGCCGGGCCGAAATTCTGCGCGAAGTGCGTGCCGCCCGTCAGGTTGAGGTACATGCGGAACCCCAGCCCGATGAGCACCCACGACGCGAAACACACGACCGCCCCCGGCGTCACCAGCCGCCAGCGCATCCGCACGCTGGGACAGACGTTGTAGATCAGCGAGAGGATGACGAAGCCGGCCGCCAGCCCCAGCGCGTGCCGGCCGACGTCGAACGCGGTGACGATCCACGCGGAAATCCGGATGTCGGTCAGCGGGACGGTGTAGTCCGCCGCCACGAGGCGGTTGCGGACGAAGGTGCCGATCGGGATCAGCACCATCACCAGCAGGACCAGCGCGGTGATGATGACCGTCAGCAGCAGCGAGATCGGCTTGGCAAGGTAGTAGGGCCGGCCGTCCTCCACCTCGTAGCAGCGGTCGAGCGCGGTCATCACGGCGCTGAGCCCGTTGCTCGCCGCCCACAGCGCCACCACCAGCGACAGCGACAGCACCGCCCCCTTGCGGTCGTTGAGCGTCAGGTCGATCAGCTGACGAAGCCGGGGGTTATTGAGGATCCACTCGGCCGTCTGCTGCGGGAAGTTCGCTTCGATGGCCTTGAACAGCAGGTCCTGCCCCCCCTGCCGGGCCTGTTCCGGCAGGAACGGGATCATCGACAGCAGGAACACCAGCATCGGGAAGAACGCGAACAGCCACGCGTACGACAACGCCGACGCGTAGACGAACACGTGGTCCTGGTTCATCTCCTGCCAGACACGCCGGACGAAGCCCCACAGCCCCACTTCGCGCAGCACCGGCCGGACGTCCCGCAGCGTCGCCATCGTCGTCAGCATTGTAAGGAAACCGGCCCGAGCCGCTCGGACTTGAGCCCTGACCCGTCTGGACGCGGCCGCACGGCGGGCCTTCAACGCCATCGCCCGGCCTCGAGAGGCCGGGCGATGCGATCGACGGGGGCTTGCATGCGAAACCGCCAGCTTCGGCCGAAGCCGCACGCCGAACCCGGCGGCGGCGGACGAAGCATCAGCGGTAGAACTCGATGATGAGGTTCATGTTCACTTCGAACGGCACGTCTTCCGGCGTCGGAAGCGTGAGCACCTTGGCCGTCAGCGTGGACGGGTTCCACTCCAGCCAGTTGGGCACGGTGTGCCCCGCGACCGACTCCATGTTCTCCCGCAGCACCTTGTGGATGCCTTCCTTGAAGGTGACCACCTGCCCGGGCTTGACGATGTAGCTGGGGATGTCGGTCTTGCGGCCGTCCACCAGCACATGGCCGTGCGCGACCAGCTGCCGGGTGGCCCAGATGGTTCGGCCCACGCCCAGCCGCCGCACCACGTTGTCCAGCCGACACTCCAGAAGCTGGTAGAGCGTGTTGCCGGTGTTCCCCTTGCTCTTCTTGGCGATGGTGAGGAACCGCCGGAACTGACGCTCCAGCATGCCGTAGTGGTAGCGGAGCTTCTGCTTTTCGGTCAGGCGCACGCCGTATTCCGTCGGCCGGCGGCCGCGGTGGCCGTGCTGGCCGGGAACGACGAGTTCCGCTTTACCCGTGTGCTTGGGGACGTCGGCAATGGGCACGCCGACCCGACGCGACAACTTCACCTTCGGTCCGAGATACCGGGCCATGGGGCGATGCTTCACTTTCCCGGGCACGGCGTGCCCGGCTCAGGACATGCACAGCGGCCGGCGACCGCCGGGCCGTCTTACGTGCCTTGCACCTGACGACATGGTCTTGAGGCATGTCGGCAGGACCTGCCGCGCACCCGGGAACGGCTCGCGCCCGGCTGCAGCCACTGCAGGGACCGCCATGGTAGCCGCCCCACGCCGCCGGACAACCGCACCCGGGCCGTCGTCGGCCGCAGCCGCCCCCGTTGCCGGAGCTCAAGGCAGGCGGTCACGGCCGTCGTGCCGCCGAGCGACGCGGGAGCGCACCCGACGCCCCGCCAGCACACGATTTAAAGAAAATTGCCATTTTCCGCTGACGGGAAGTTTGCTGTTGGAACGACGCACTGAATCGGGTGAGTCCCGATATCGTGGGGGTTAAGGGGTGCCGGCGGGTTCGCCGGAGAAGGGGGCACCGGGCGGTTGTTGTCGGTTGTGCACCTCGAACCCGCATGAACGCGAAACGATGAGTCACCACGGAGCGTCAGAGGAAAAGGATTTTCCTGTCTTCATCCTTGGCTCGCCGAGGTCGGGCACATCGACCTTGGCCCATGTGTTTTCCGAGCACTTTGGCTACCGCGGCTACCCCGAGGGGCACGTCCTCAACCTGCTTCATCGCCTGGCTGCTGACATCCGCACGCACTTCGTGGCCCACGGCATCTATGAACAGAGCCGCGCGACGGCCGCAGCCGACCTGTCGGAGCGGTATCGCCTGGCCACCACCACGGCGCAGGCCGTCGGGATGCACGAGCTGACCGACGCGGTGGTGGAGCTGTTTCGCCGCCAGCTCCGCGTGGCCCTTGGACCTTCATGGTTCGACAAGACGCCCGGGCAGGAGGCGATCCTTGGGGCGGACCTGATGCGGCCGGTGTACCCCCATGCCCGGTACATCTTCCTCATCCGCGACCCGGTTTCGAACATCGAGTCGCGGATGCGGAAGTTCCCGCAGGTGCCGTTTCACGAGCACTGCCAGGCGTGGGTGGAGTGTGCCAACGCGTGGCTTGCGCTTCGGGCCGAGCTTCAGCCGGGGCAGTATCTGGAACTGCGGACGCACGAGCTCTCGACCGAGCCGCAGCGTGTGTACGCATCGCTGCTGGAGCTGATCCGTGAGCATCCGCTGGGTCAGGCCGCGGCGAGCAAGCCGCCGCTGACGCGGTTTCTCACGCTCGAGCGGACGTCCAGCGACGACCCGGGCGCGGTGCGCTCGTTGGATGATGTGACGTGGACCGACGCCCAGCGGCAGACGTTCCTGGCGATTTGCTCGGGCGTGATGGACACGTTCGGCTTCCGTGCCGGCAGCGATGACCGGCGCGACTCGACGCGTCTGTTGCCGCCGCCGCACGGGCAGCCCGGTGTGGACATCACCAAAGGCGACTACGGCGGCGTGTGGCCGCAAGTGCACAACGAAGCGATGTGGATTTTCATGCACCCCTCGGCCGAGGGCACGACCCCCACCACGCTGACGTACCGCGGCATCTCCCTGGACGGCGTCGGCCGCATCCGTTCGCGGATGACGGTCATCAGCGAACTGGCGCCCACCGTGCGCTTCACCATCGAAATCCGGGCGGCCGACGGGGGTCATCTGCTGGGCACGCGGTCGTTCGACTGCCCACCGATGCAGGAGCGCGAGCTCGACTTGCCGGTTCCGGCGGGCGTGGCCGCCTTCCGCGGCGCGGTGGACCTGACCATCCGCGCGGAATCGGCCGAAGGACGCATCAACAACGCGTGGTCGCTGATCCAGCCGCTGCGGCTGGAGTTGGCCCCGGCGGTCGAGGCCGGCGCCGCCGACCTGTCCTCCGACGAGACGTCCCTCACGTCGGACGCACGGTGACGGTCAGCCCTGCGTGGTACCGCGGGGCGGTGCTCACGGGGAAGTCCAGCGGCTGGCCGTGGCGGTTCAAGACCGCCGCAAGCGTCTCTTTCGCCAGCGTCGGGCTGTTGCGCAACTCGGAGAGGTGGCCCAGACACACGTGCTGGAACGGGCGGCTGCTGCGCGCGCGGGCGTCGGCCAGCAAAGAGGCACAGGCCTCGTTGGCAAGATGGAAGCGGCTGGCCGGGTTGGGGCGCAGCCGCAGCAGCTCCGGGTCGTGGTTGCTCTCGAGGTAGACGAGGTCGGCGTTGACGAGATGGGCGGGCAGGCCGCGGGGGTGGCACAGGTCGGTGGCGAGCACGGCGCGGACGATGCCGCCGGCGACCTCCGCCCACACCGCGTACGCGCAACAGGTGGCCGTGGCGTGGTGCTCGACCTCGACCGGCCGGACCGTGAACGGCCCGAGCCGGACCTGGCGTTCCCAGGCTTCACCGTCGTCCACGGCGACGAACCGCGGCCGGCCGGAATGCACCCCCAGCTCAGGGCAGCGCTCGGCGAAGCCGATGGCCGACCGCGGCGCGTAGACCGGGAGCTTCAGGGCCGCCATCGCCCGCAGCGCCCCGACGGCGAAGTGGTCGCCGTGCTCGTGGGTGACCAGTGCACCCAGCAGACGCACGCCCCGCTGCCGCAGCTCGGCCAGCACGGGCTTGAGCGCGGTTTTCGCGGGCATGCCGAGGTCCACCAGCAGGGCGTCGCGGCCGGCCACGAGCAGCTGCCCGTTGCCCGACGACCCCGAGCGTAGCGACCGGAAGTGCAGCATCGCGGGGCAGTGTAGTTCGCCGCACGGCGTCGGCATCGCCCGACGATGCAACGCGCAGGCCGACGTCACACCGACTCCAGGGCCGACCTGACCACCGCGGCCCCGGCGGCCAGCGACGCGCGTTCGTCGGCCGACAGCTCCAGCTCGATGACCTGCACGACGCCGCCGCGGCCGATCACCGCCGGCACCGACAGGCACACGCCGCGAACGCCGTCGATGCCTCCATAGTTTTCCAGCAGCGTGCTCACGGGGAACACCGAGCGGTGGTCTTCGGCGATGGCCTCGAGCAGCATGACCACGGCCGCGGCGATGGCGTAGTTGGTGTAGCCTTTGGCGAGGAAGACGCGGTGGCCTTCGCTGCGGGCCTGCTCGCCGAGCTGTCGGCACATGGCCTCGCCCTCCGGCGTGGCCGCCAGAGGCCTTCCTCCGGCGGTGGCGCACGAGACCGCGGGGAACTGCCGCTCGCCGTGCTCGCCCAGCACGTAAGCCCGGATGTCGTTGGTGTGCATGCCCATGCGGGCGGCCAGCAGGGTGCGGTAGCGGGCGGTGTCGATGAGCGTGCCGGTGCCGATGACCTGGCGGGGCGAAAGCACGCCCGCCCCGAGCTGCAAGGTCAGCCCCGTGAGCACGTCCACAGGGTTGCTCACGACGAGGTACACCGCCCTGGGTGCCAGCGAGACCAAGGGGGGCAGCAGCTCCCGGAACACGGCGGCGTTGCCCCGCAGCTCGGCCATGCGGTCGGGCATCGGGGCAGCACCTCCGCGACCATCGGGCGCCGCAGCGGGGGGCACCCCACTGCTGGCGGCGATCACCACCACGTCGCTGCCGGCCGCCGCGTCGAGCCCGCCGGCACGCACGAGCATCGGCCGGCCCATGGCGGCGGCGTGCTGGAGGTCCGCGGCGTCGCCCGCGGCCCGTTCCGCCGGCTTGCCCACGAGCACCAACTCGTCCGCCAGCCGACGCAACACCACGGCAAACGCGATCGCCGACCCCACCCGGCCCGTTCCCACCACCGACACTTTCATCACGCCGGGCAGATTACTGCGCCCGGGGCGGGACCGCAGTTCGCATTGACTTCCCGCCCGCCGGCGGCTATCCCCAAGGTGCGTCAAAATGTCGCACCGGCGGGCATGGCCCCGCCGGCGAGACGGTTAGGTAGCACGCGGGGAGGTCAGGTTGGCCGTGGGTCGAGTGCGTCCGCGCCGTGTGATTTCGCTCACTGAAACTCTGGAGCCCCGCCGACTGCTCTGCGGCACGGTGCCGCTGTCCGCCGCCCCGTCGGCGGCCGACGTGGGCGAGTCGTCGGCCGTGCCCGTGTGGGAGCGGCCGGCGGTGTTGCGGCAGCACAGCCCGTTGAGCCAGTACCTGCTGCTCAGCCCGCGGGAGCAGGCGGAGATCGACCCGCACCTGATCGAAGATGACCGGCCTGAACACGAGCAGCTCGCCGAAGTGTGGGACGCGTTGGCCGCCCGCAGCCCCGACGACACGCTGCCCGACGCCCTGCCGGACATGGTGCCGCTGGTCGGCGGGTCGGGCGGCTACCTGCAGCCATACATCGACAAGACCGAGCAGCCGGGGCGCAACCTGCTGCGCTTCTCCACGGCCATCGGCAACATCGGCGACGGCCCGGTCGTCCTTACCAGCTCCAGCTCGGAGATCAACCCCGACGGCACGCAGCGGGTGACGCAGGTCATCTACGCCCGCCAGGGCAACCAGTTCGTCGCCAAGCGCACGCGCGTCGGCGGCAACTTCGTCTGGCACCCGGGCCACGGCCACTTCCACTACGAGGGATACGCCGACTACCGCCTGCTGCACTCGGTCAACGGGCAGCCGGGGGACGTCGTCCTCCGGGCCGACGGCACGCCGGCGGTGGGCGACAAGGTGGGCTTCTGCCTCATCAACGTCTCCAGCAGCTTCACGATCCCCGGCACCAACGTCTCGTCCTCCACGCTGCCCAACTACAACCTCCCCGGGCAGCCCACGGTGGGGTGCGGCTTCGTGCAAGGGCTGCACGTCGGCCGGGCGGACGTGTACTCGTCCATCTATGACGGGCAGTGGATCGACGTCACCGGCGTCCCGAACGGCAACTACTTCCTTGAAGTGACCATCGACGGCTCGGACACCGTGCTGGAGAAGGACGAAAGCAACAACACCGTACGCGTGCCGATTACGCTCAACACGACGCCGCCGAGCGGCGGCATCCCGGCCGACCGCTTCGAATCACCTGCGCCCAACAACAGCTTCGCCACGGCCACCGACCTCGGCGAGCTGGGGTATCAGACCCAGTCCGGGCTGACGATCCACGCCAACTACGACGACGACTTCTTCCGCTTCACCGCCGCCAGCACCGGCAGCGGCCGCATCCAGACCCGCGCCGCGCACGGCGACGTCAACCTCTTCCTCTACGACGCCCAGGGCAACCTGCTGCGGGCGTCGAGCAACCAGGGCAGCGGTTCGGCCACCAACCCCGAGACCGACACCGTCACGTGGGACTTCGTGAAGGGACAGACGTACTTCGTCCGCGCTTCGGGCCTCGGCACGGGGACGACCAGTTACTCCGGCCTCTCCAACAACTACGCCATCGTCTTCGAGATCAAGCCCACCGTCGGCGTCGCCCAGAGCACGTACAAGGGCCGTGAGGGCACGACCGTCACCGTGAGCTTTGTCCGCAACGGGCCCGTCTCCGGCCCGGTGACGCTGCGTCTGGCCTACGGCGGCACGGCCACCTCCGGGCTCGACTACCTCGCCCTGCCGTCCACGGTCACCATCGGCAACGAGGCCTTGCAGTACGACCTCGACATCGTCCTGCGCCACGACACGCTGCTCGAAGGGCTTGAGACGCTCACCATCACCGTCCTGCCCGACCCGCTGTACGTCGTGGACGCCGCGGCCTCCGTGCTCACCGTCGGCATCGAAGACGCCACCCGTGCTCCCGGCGGGCCGATGGGGACGCGGGGCGGCGCCTCCAGCCCGGCCGGACGTCCCGGGGCGACATGGCCGCCGCCGGCCGCACGGCCCGGCGACACGCCCAAGGACCCGCTCGCCCCCGCCGTCCGGTTGGCCGCGGGGCCGCTGGTGGACCTGTTCTCCGACCGGCCGGTCGCCGATGCGCTCGACCAGCTGCTCGGCCGGGGCCGCGTCCGCTGACATGCCTTTTGTCTCGGTCAATCCGGCGACGGGTGAGACGCTCGGCGGCTTCCCGTCGCTCTCGCCGGACGAACTCGACCGCCGGCTGGACGACGCCGCCCGCGCTTTCGAGGCGTTCTGCCGGCTTGATGTGGCCGAGCGGGCAAGGCACCTGCTGCGGTGGGGCGAGGTGCTGCGCGCACGGCGTGAGCGTCTGGCCCTTCTGGCGACCCGGGAGATGGGCAAGCCGATCGTGCAGTCGCGGGCGGAAGTTGACCGCTGCGTGCACGCGCTGACGTTTCTGGCCGAGCACGGCCCGGGGTACCTCGCCCCCGAGACACGGCCCAGCACTCTCGGTCAGGCCGTCGTGCGGTTCGACCCGCTGGGCGCGGTGCTGGGGGTGATGCCCTGGAACTTCCCGTACTGGCAGGTCGTCCGTTTCGCCGCCGGGGCATTGGTCGCGGGCAACGTGGTGCTGGTCAAGCCCGCGCCGAGCACGGCCGGCTGCGCCCTGCTGCTGGAGGACGCGGTCCGGGAGGCCGGTTGGCCGGCGGGCGTGTACCAGACGCTGCTGGTCGAGGTGGAGGACTTGCCGCGGGTGGTGGCGCACCCGGCGGTGGCGGCGGTGTCGCTGACGGGGTCGGTGCGGGCGGGACGTTCGCTGGCGACCCTCGCCGCCGGGCACCTCAAGCCGGCCGTGCTGGAGCTGGGCGGCTCCGACGCGCTGGTCGTTCTCGACGATGCCGATGTGGACGCCGCCGCCGAAACCGCCGCCCGTGCGCGGTGCATCAACTCCGGCCAGTCGTGCATCGCGGCCAAGCGGTTCATCGTCACCGCAGGCGTGTACGACCGCTTCCGCGACCGCTTCGTCGAGGCGTTCGGCCGAATGACGGTCGGCGACCCGCTTGACGAACGCACCGACATCGGTCCGCTGGACCGGACGGAGCTGTGCGAGCAGCTGCAGGAGCTGGTCCGCCGCTCGCGGCCGCACGTCCGCTTGCTGTATCCGACGTCTCCGCCGCCTCTGCCCCGCGGCGGGGCGTACTTTCCGCCCACGGTGCTGGAGGTGCCGTCCGATGTGTCGGCGGTGCCGCCGGTGTGGACGGAGGAGACGTTCGGGCCGGTGGCGGTGCTGCGGCGGGCGGCAGACGCCGACGACGCGTTTCGGCTCGCGGCCGACTCGCCCTACGCGCTGGGGTGCAGCGTGTGGACGTCCGACCCCGAGGCGTACGCCGGGCAGCTCGCCCGTCTGCCCGCCGGGAGCGTGTTCGTCAACGGCATGGTCCGCTCGACGCCGGAGCTGCCGTTCGGGGGGCAGCGGTGGTCGGGCTATGGGCGTGAGCTGGGCCGCGAGGGCGTGCGGCAGTTCACGAATGTGAAAACGGTCGTGACGGTCAGGCCGTCTGCGTCTGCTTGACCACCCATCCGCGGCGCTCGGCGAAGCGGAAGAACAGCGTCATGCCCACCGCCAGGCACGCCAGCAGCAGCCCGAGGATGAACACGCTGGAATAGTCGTACTCGGACTTTCCGCGTGTGCCGAAGAAGTGCGTGACCCCGGACACCCAGATGCCCGAGACGTTCTGCAGGGCAAACCCGAGCAGGCCGGTGACGGTGGCGATGCCGCCCATGTAGGTGCCCATGCGGCGTTCGGGGATGTAGTCGAAGATCAGCGGGCCCCACGTCACGGCGAGCATCGTGCCCCACAGCGCGCCGAACATCCCCCACAGCGTGTAGGGCCAGAAGGTCAGGTTGTAGTCGGTGACGAAACGGACGTAGAGGTAGAAGAAACCGAAGTTCACCAGGGCCGGGCCGAGAAGCCCCGCCCGGAAAAGCCACATCCGCGGCAGCTTGTCGGCCAGGAAGCCGCACAGCGGCGTCATCAGGAAGATCTGAAACGGGATGCCGAAGGCGTAGCTGCGGCCCATGAACTGCTCGGTCAGCCCGAGCTGGTTGCGGCGGTACAGGTCGGCCATCGCCCCCCCGGCCACGCCCGCCACCACCGGCGCCAGGTACAGCAGGTACACGAACCACGCCTGCCGCTCGGCAAACATGTCCTTGAACATGTTGATGAGGTTGAACGGCTCTTTGGCCGGCAGCCCTTCCGGGGGCGGGGTCTCTTTGACAAAAAACGTGATGAAGACCACCGCCAGAAACACCACCACCGTCCCCGAGCCGTAGATGAGCACTTCGCCGCTGAACGGCAGCACGCCGAAGGCCCGGGGGTTGCGGAACTCGCCGAAGACGAAGCTCCAGAACACGAAGGCCAGCCCGAACACCGCCATCATGCGGAACATGGTCGCCCGGCCACGCTGGTGCGGCGGCACGATCTCGTTGAACAGCGGCTCCCACGGGCGTCCCAGGTCGATGCAGAACTGATACAGCACCACGGCAAAGATGAGGGTCACGAGGTTGGGCGCGGTCGGCAGCAGCAGCATCGACAGCCCGGCCCCCAGCCACGAGGCGATCAGGAACGGCTTGCGCCGGCCGAACCGCGTCCAGATGCGGTCGGAGAAGTACGCCGCGAACACCCCGACGAGGAAGTTGAACAGCGTGTTGATGCCGGACAGCGCCGTGATGCCCAGAGGGTGCTTGATGAACTTGTCCATCGTGAACGTCAGCGGCGCGCCCGAGATCGTCTCGGTGTACGCCGACACCGCCCACGGCAACGACAAGGCGATCATCCACGAATACGGGACCTGTTTCTGATGCGTGACGATGGCCATCGGAAGTGCTCCGGCAAGCGTGACGTGAAACGTCAAATTAACCGCCAAAGTGCGACGCGACAAAACGTTTCACATCCGCCGCTGCGTCACTCTGTCCGACGCGCCGCTCTGCCGCACCGGCTCAGGCATCGTCGCGGCCGGACGGTCGGCGGACCGCCACCCACCACACCCACGCCACCAGCACCGGCTGGAGCAGCATGCGAGCCCAGTACGCCCAGCCGGGCAGGCCGAACTCGGCAAACTGTTGCGGATGCGTCGCCACATGCCAGTGCGCCGGCAGGACGCACACCAGCAGCAGCATCAGCCCCCAGCCGGCCGCCCGCCGCAGCCGACACGTCAGCAGCCCCCACGCCCCCACCAGCTCGGCCACGCCGGTGAAGGCGACCCAGAACCGCGGGAAGGGGATCCACGGCGGGATGGTCCGCGCGAACAGCTCCGGAAACAGGAAGTGGGAGAGGCCGGCGAGGGCGAACATCAGCGCCGCGAGCAGACGCCACAGCCGCACGTCGGCCGCGTGTCGCCAGACCGCCGCGAGTCGCCAGACCACCGCGACCCGGCTCGGCCCCAACCGGCCGCTCACAGCCCCTCCAGCGCCTGCGTCAGCCGGCGGACGGGCCGGACGCTCATCCCCTTCAGCGGCGGCACGGTGACGCTGCCCAGCGGCGGCACCCACGCGTTGCGGACGCCCAGCCGGCTGGCCTCCACGAGCCGCTGGTCGAGCTGCGGCACCGGACGCACCTCGCCGCCCAGCCCCAGCTCGCCCACCGCCAGCGTGCCGGCGGGCATGGGCTTGTCGAGAAACGCCGACGCCACCGCCAGCGCCACCGCCAGGTCCACCCCCGGCTCGGCGAGCTTGACCCCCCCCACGACGTTGACGAACACATCCTCCGCGGCCAGCCGCAGACCGGCCCGTTTCTCCAGCACCGCCAGGATCATCGCCAGCCGGTCGGCCCCCACGCCCGACGCCTTGCGGCGGGCGACCCCGATGACGCTGCTGGCCGTCAGCGCCTGCACCTCCACCAGCAGCACCCGGCTGCCCGAGAGCGTGGCCGTCAGCACCGACCCCGACGGCGGGCCGGGCCGTGTCTCGCCCCCTGAAGCGACGCCGTCGTCCCAGCCGTAGTGCTCGGCGAAGAGATGGCCGGGGTCGTCCACTTCCTCCAGCCCGGTGCCGGTCATCCGGAACAGCCCGACTTCCTGGGTGGAGCCGAAGCGGTTCTTCACGCAGCGGACGAGCCGGTGTGCGTGGTAGCGGTCGCCCTCGAAGTACACCACGGTGTCCACCACATGCTCGAGCAGTTTCGGTCCCGCCAGCACCCCCTGTTTGGTGACGTGCCCCACCAGCAGCACGGCCGTACCGGTGCGCTTGGCCAGCGAGACCAGCGCCAGCGTCACCTCACGGAGCTGGCTGACGCTTCCCGGGGCGGCCGGCAGGTCCGGGGTGTACGCCATCTGCACCGAGTCGAGAATCAGCACGTGCGGGCGGTGTCGGGTCACCTGCTGGCGGATCCGCTCGAGGTTCCCCTCGGCCAGCACCTGCAAGCCCTCGGCGGGTCCGCCCGCGGCGCTGGCCGGGCGCCCCGCGGCGCTGACCGGACCGCCCGCGGCGGTCGCCGGAGCGCCCGGGGCAGGCGCAGGCGGGCCTTTGCGGGCTTTGGCCGTCGGCACGGCCAGTGGCCGCCGCAGCCGCTGGGCACGCAGCCGCGTCTGCTCCACGGACTCTTCGCTGCTGACGTAGAGCACGCCGACGCCGCGGGCGGCCAGCGCCGTCGCCGCCTGAAGCAAAAGCGTGCTTTTGCCGATGCCCGGCTCGCCGCCCACGAGCACGACACTCCCGGGAACCATGCCGCCGCCGAGGACGCGGTCGAACTCCGCGATGCCTGTCGTCAGCCGTCCGCGTGGCGTTACGAGCCGCGCCGCGGCGGCTTCCACCGCGACCTGCGGTTTGGCCCCGTCCACCTCCCCTTCGGCCGCCTCCGCCGCCCCGTCCCTGGCCCCGTCCGACGCGTCCAGCGGCTCCGCCTCCGATTCGGCCGTGCCGGGCACGTCCGCGCGATGGCGGTCGGGGGCCGGCTCGCGGAACTCCTGCAAAGCGTCCCACGCCCCGCACTCGGGGCACTTGCCCATCCACTTCGGCTGCACCGCCCCGCACGCCGAACAGAGAAAATGCACCTTCGCCCTGGCCATGCCGTTGCCCCGGGCGAGGTTACCATGACGCCGCCCTTTTCGGAGAGACCATGCCCGCATCCCGGAGACCGCGATTCGCCGTCGCCCTTGCGCCCGTTGCCGCCCTCGGACTCCTGCTCCCGGGCTGCATCGTGCAGGACATCCACCGCTCCATCGAGCAGACCAACGACCACCTCAGCGTCGTGCAGCTTCAGCTCAACGAGCTGCGGGCCACGAACCAGAAGCTCGACCGCCTCGACAGCCAGCTGCAGCAGCTCGACGGGCGGCTGACCGACCTCGACCGGCGTCTGTCCGGGCTGGACGACCGGCTGGTGGACCTCGACGGCGGACTGGAGCGGCGGCTCGCCTATCTGGCCAGCATCGACGCCTCGCTGCAGCGACTGGACGCCCACCTCGCCTCGCTCCGCGTCACCATCGAGAAGATCAACAGCGCCATCCCGTTCTTCGACTTCGGCGGCGGCGACGACGCGACCACCCGGCCCGCCGACGGCTCGGACGAGCTCACCACCCGACCGTCCACCCGGCCCGTCGTGCGGGTGCGTCCGCGCCCGCCGGAGACGCCGCCCGACGGCACGACGCCTGTCGAGCCGAAGTGACCCCGCCACGTTCCGTCGAACCTGTGCTCGGACCGACCGTATGTGTGGCCTGGCCGGCGTTGTCGCCCAACGACCCGAGATGCTGCCCGACGAGGCCACGCTGCTGGCCATGGGCGAGCGGCTGCGTCATCGTGGCCCGGACGGTCAGGGGATGCTCCGCGCACGCGGCGCCCGCTCGGCGGCGGCCCTGGTGCACCGCCGCCTGGCCGTGCTCGACCCCACCCCGCGGGCCGACCAGCCGTTCAGCACCATGGCGGCGGGCCGCCGCGTCCACCTCGTGTTCAACGGCGAAATCTACAACTTTCGTGAGTTGCGCCAGCGGATCACGCGGCTGTCCCCCGACTTCGCGTGGCGCACCACCGGCGATACCGAAGTCCTGCTGGCGGCTTACATCGCGTGGGGCGAAGCGTGCGTGGACGAACTCGTGGGCATGTTCGCCTTCGCCGTCTTCGACGAAGGCGACGGCAGCCTGCTGCTCGCCCGCGACCGGCTCGGTCAGAAGCCGCTGTACTACGCCGTCCCCGATGACGACGCCGTCGTGGCCTTCGCCAGCGAACTGCCGGCGTTGCTGCCGCTGCCGTGGGTGAAATGCGATCTCGACGAGCAGGCGCTGGCGCACTACCTCGCGTTCGGGTACACGCCCACGGCCGGGTCGATCTGCCGGGGGATCGCCAAGCTGCCGCCGGGCCACCTGCTGCGGTGGACGCCGGACGGGCGGTCTCCGAACCCCCGGCGGTACTGGACGCCGCCGCGTCCGGGAAGCGGGCCGGTCCGCGGCGTCGCCGAGGCGGCGGCCGAGGTGCGGCAGCGCGTACAGACGGCAGTGACCCGGCAGTTGGTCTCGGATGCGCCACTGGGGTGTTTTCTCTCCGGCGGCATCGACTCCGCGGTCGTGGCGGCGTGCGCGCAGGCCGAGATGGCACGCCAGGGCGCCTCCCTGCGGACCTTCACCGTCGCGTTCGACGACCCCCGTTACGATGAATCGGCGGCCGCGGAAGACGTCGCCCGTCATCTCGGCACACACCACACCGTGATGCCGGTGAGCCTTCCCCGGCCGGCGGAAGCGTTGGACCTGCTGGTACGGGTTGCCGAGTCGTACGGCGAGCCGTTCGGCGATTCGTCGGCGCTGCCGACGTATCTGCTGTGCAGGGAGGCGCGGCGGCACGTCACGGTGGCGCTGGCCGGCGACGGCGGGGACGAGCTCTTCGGCGGCTACGACCGGTACCGCGCGATGCACGTGGCGGAGCGGTGGCGCGGGCTGTGGGGGCTGCCGGGCGTGGCCGCGCTGGGCCGGCGCCTCGCCCGCGGACATCCGAAGTCATCCTTCGGCCGGCTGGGGCGGTTTCTCGCTGCCGCCGCGCTGCCGGCGGCACAGCGGTACGAGCTGTGGATGCGGCTGTTTCCGCCAGGGCTCTGGCGGTCGCCGCCGCTGACAGGGCGTGTCGGCGGCGTCGAGCTGCCCGCCGGCTTCGACCCGCGTCTGGCCGCGATGGCCCTCGACCGCGAGACCTACCTCGACGGCGATCTGCTCACCAAGGTGGACCGGGCGTCGATGCGTTTCGGGCTGGAGGTGCGGGCGCCGTTTCTGGATCATCCGCTGGTGGAGCTGGCGGCGTCGATGCCGGCCGACGTGCTTTTCCCGCCGGGCCACCGCGGGGGCAAGGCGCTGCTCAAACTGGCCTTCGCACGAGACCTGCCGCCGGGCGTGTTCACGCGACCCAAGCGCGGCTTCGCCGTGCCCGTGGGCGAATGGTTCCGCGGCGGGCTCGAACCGGTCCTGCGCGATGTGCTGCTCGGCGGCGGCGTGTGCGTCGCCCGCTTCGGCCGTACGGCCGTGCAATCGCTCATCGACGAACACGTGACCGGGCGGACGGACCACACGCAGCGGCTGTTCGCCGCGATGATGCTCGAGCTGTGGCACGGACAGGCCCGGCCCACCGGCACGCCTGCCGCGGCCACGTGACGTCACGACGCGAACCCGGGGAACCCCGCGATGACCCCCGCCCGACCCCTGCTGCTGGCTGCCCTGATCCCGCCGCTGCTGACGGCCGGGTTCGTCGCCCGCTTCGGCGTGGACCTTCCGTACTGGGACGAATGGGTGCATCTGCAGACGCTGGTGAAGTACGAGCAGGGCACGCTGTCGTGGGCCGACGTGTTCGCGCAGTACAACGAGAGCCGCAAGCCCGTGCCCCGTCTGCTCATTCTCGGTCTGGCTCTGGTGGGGCTGAGCGACCAGCGTGTGCAGATGGGGCTGAGCGTGCTGCTGGCGAGCTGCACGCTGCTGGCGGCCGCCCTGCTGCTGCGCCACAGCGCGCCGGCGATGTTGCCGTGGGTCCGCGGGCTGCTCCTGCTGACCAGCTCGGCGCTGCTGCTGGCGTGGTCGCAGTGGCAGAACTGGCTGTGGGGCATCCAGTTCATCTGCTTCCTGCCGCTGCTGGGGCTGATGCTGACGCTGCTGGCGTGCGTGGTGGAGCGCGTCCCGTCGTGGGGCAAGGTGGCCGTCGCCGTGACCACGGCGGCGGCGGCTTCGTTCAGCTTCGCGGCCGGGCTGCTGCTCTGGCCCGTCAACGCCGTGGCCCTCGTGCTGCTGGGGCGTGTCCGCGTGGCGTGGCTGGCGGTCTACGTGGTGGCGGGCGGGCTGGCCGCATGGGCCTATTTCACGGGGTATCAGCGGCCGGCGTGGGTGCCGACGTGGGGCGATGCGCTCGGTGAGCCCCTGCGGCTGACGCACTATCTGCTGGTGCTGGCCGGCGCGGGGCTGCTCCCGCGCGAGACGGCCGTCGCGGCCCAGTTCAACCCCGTCGCGCTCGCCACGGTCGCCGGAGCGGCGTTGATCGGCACGGGCGCGGTGCTCGCTGTTCTGGCCGTCGCCCGCGCGGCGACAGGCCGACGGGACCCGCTCGGCCTCGCGTGGGCTCTGGTCTTCGCGTACGGCGTGTCGGCGCTGGCACTGGCCGCCCTCGGCCGCTCGCCCATGGGGCTGGACACCGCGCTGCTCTCGCGCTACGCGACGTTCTCGCTTCCGGTGGCGATGTCGGTGGTCGGGCTGCTGGCCGGCCTCGCCCGCCGGCGGGCCGGACGCATCGCGTTCGCCGCCGTCGCGGGAAGCTGCATCGCGATGGTCGTGCTCGGCAGTGTGGCGGTGGTGCCGCGCGTGGAGCAGGTCCATCGGCGGCAGCTCACCGGGCGGGCGATGCTCACCTTCTGCCTCACCAGCCCCGACGCCCGGCTCACGACCTTCGTGGCGGACTGGCCGCAGCACCCGCTGGTGGTCCCTACGGCCGTCGTGCTCTCCGCACGCGGCTGGCTGCACCCGCCCGTCTCGCCCGACGGCGACCCGGCCGCCCTGCCCGCCGCCGGCCGGCCGGCGAGGGCCCGGCTCTCCGGCACGACCCTCATCCTGGACGACGCGGACGTGCACACGGTCCTCGTGGTGACGCCCGGGCCCCTGCCGCAGGTCGCCCGCGTGCTGCACGCGTCGGTGGCGTTCGGCACCCCGACGCCACTGGTCGAGCTGCCGCCGCTTCCGCCGGGCGCACGGCTGCTGGCCTTGCGTGGCGCCGAGCTGCGCACAGGGCCGCTGGAGCTTCGGGCGGAAGCGACTCCGGGACGGCCTAGCCCTCCAGCTCTTCCACCGGCGGGCGGTCCAGCCGGGGCCGTTCCCGACGACGCGCTTCGATGAGGTCGCGGACGTCCGACGCCAGCGTGACCGGTCGCGTCCGGTCCTTGCCGCCCCGCGAAATCGCCGACGTCAGCGACTGCCACTCCGCCAGCTTGTCCAGCAGCACTTTCGGGTCGCGCGTCTCCCAGAACCCGCCGTCATCGCGGACGGCCACACGCACGCCGCCGG
The DNA here is from genome assembly GCA_046299715.1 of Tepidisphaerales bacterium. Classification (GTDB taxonomy): domain Bacteria; phylum Planctomycetota; class Phycisphaerae; order Tepidisphaerales; family Tepidisphaeraceae; genus JBBRUM01. The sequence continues at coordinate 191,687 of JBKBHU010000001.1, forward strand.
GGAGCGCACGCGCCTTGTCCAGCACCGCGACGACCGTTCGGTGCGCGCTGAGGAACGCCGCCGCACCGCCCCGCTTCGACGCCCCCTGCGTCGCACACCCCCCCGACCACGTGTACCCACCCGGGCCATGACACGCCAGCCCGAACGCCGCCTCTTCCGCGCCCGCCACATACGCCCGAAACGCCACCACGTGCACCGGCGGCACCCGGACCGTCCGCGTCGGGTCCTCCGGGGTCGGACTGGCCTGCAGGCGCATCCCCTGGCACATGGCCCACGCCCGCTCGGCCATCTCCGCCTCGCCTGCCGAGGGGTCGCGACGCGACAGCTCGGCCTCCACCACCTCCGACACCTCTGCGAAGTTCAACCCGGCGGCATAGTCCCTGAGCTGCCGCACCCACGCCGACGCGGCCGCCGCGTCCATCGGCCCCGACGAAAACTCCCAGTGCAGCGAAAGGCCCATGGCAGGGTGTCCACATCAGGTGGCCGGCTGGTCCGGCGTGTCGCCCCCGGCGGTCGTGTCGCCCCCGGCGGGCGACGACCCGCCCCCGTCCGCCGCCGGGCCTTCGGCCGCTTCGTCGGGCGCGTCGGCCGACGCGTCGGCGTCGGCGTCGGCGTCGGCGGAGGCGGCTTCGGCCGCACTGCCGTCCGACGCAGCTTCGTCGCGTTCGACCACGGCCATCGCCACCAGCGTGTCGCCCTCCAGCAGGCGGATGAGCTTGACGCCCGCCGCGGCGCGGCCGGTCTGGCGGATCTGGTCCACGGGCGTCCGCATGGCGTTGCCCTTCTGGGTCATGAACAGCACGTCCTCGCCGGGGCGCACCAGCCGCATGGCCACGACATCGCCGTTACGCTCGCCGGCGTCGATGTTGATCACGCCCTGCGTGCCCCGGCCCTTGCAGGGGTAGTCCGACAGCGGGGTGCGCTTGCCGAAGCCGCGCGCACAGGCGGTGAGGATGTCGACGCCGGGGGTGTTCACCCCGCCGGGCACGATCATCAGGCTGATGACCTCGTCGCCCTCGCGTTTGAAGCGGGCGCCGATCACGCCCCCGGCGCTGCGGCCCATCGCGCGGACCTCGTCCTCGTTGAAGCGAATCGCCTGCCCGCGACGCGTCCCCAGCACGACGTCGTCCTTGCCGCCGGTGACGGCCGCGCCGATCAGGCTGTCGCCCTCGTCCAGCCCGATGGCGATGATGCCGCTGCGACGGATGTTGGCGTAAGCCGACAGGGCCGTCTTCTTGACGATGCCGCGGGCCGTCGCCAGCAGCAGGAACTGCTCGTCCTGCGAGAAATCCCTGATCGCCAGCACGCTGGCCACCTTTTCGCCCGGTTGAAACTCCAGCAGGTTCGCCAGGCTCCGGCCCTGGCTCGTCCGCGACCCCTCGGGCACCTCGAACACCCGCCGTGTGTACACCCGGCCGCGGTTGGTGAAAAACAGCAGGTGGTCGTGGGTGTTGGCGACGAAGAGGTGCTCGATGAAGTCGCCCTCCTTGATGTCCGCCCCACGGATGCCCCGCCCGCCGCGGCCCTGGCTGCGGTAGGTGTCCAGCGCCTGCCTCTTGATGTAGCCGCCGTGGCTCAGGGTCACCACGACGTCCTCGCGGGCGATGAGATTTTCGAGGTTGAAGTCGGACACCACGCCGGTGATCTCGGTCCGCCGCGGGTCGGCGTACTTCTCCTTCATCTCCAGCGTGTCCTCGCGGATGATGTCGTAGACGTGCGCCGGGTCGCGCAGGATGTACTCGTACCCTTCGATCTCTTCGACCACCCCGCGGTAATCGCCGACGAGCTTCTCGATCTCCAGCCCCACCAGCTGAATCAGCTGCAGCCGGCCGATCGCTTCCGCCTGCGTCTGCGACAGCAGCACCGGCTGCTCACGCACGCGCTGCAGGAGCGACTCGGGCAGCTTACCGGCGTACGGATGATCCGGGGCGATGCGGAACGCGCGCTGCCTCAGGGCCGCGATGGCCTCTTCGCGCGTCCGGCTGGTGCGGATCAGACGCACCACCTCGTCGATGTCGCACACCGCGTAGATCAGCCCCTCCAGCACATGGCCGCGCTGCTGCGCCTTCTTCAGAAGATGCTTCGTCCGCCGGGTGATCACCTCGAAACGGTGCGAGATGAACTGCTGAATGAGCTCCTTCAGCCCCATCGTCCGCGGCTGACGGTTCACCAGCGCGATGTTGATCATCGACAGCGTCACCTGACACGGCGTGTACTCGTAAAGCTGGTTCATCACCAGCTCGGGGTCGGCGTCACGCTTGAGGTCGATCACGATGCGTACGCGGTGCTCCCGGCCCGACTCGTCGTTGACCCCGGAGACCTCCCGCAGCCCGCCCTCCTTGGCAAGCTTGGCCACGGACTCGACAATCTTCTTCCGGATCACGCCGTACGGCAGCTCGGTCACGACCACGGACGTGCGCCCGCGCTTGTCCTGCTCGACCGTCATCCTCGCCCGGAGCACCAGCTTGCCGCGGCCGGTCCGGTAGCCGTCCACGATGCCGTCGCGCCCGCAGATGATCCCGCCGGTGGGGAAGTCCGGCCCGGGCACCAGCTCCATCAGCCGCTCGAGGCCCACGTCGGCGTCGTCGAGCACCGCCACGATCGCGTCGCAGATCTCTCCGAGGTTGTGCGGCAGCAGCTCGCAGGCCATCCCCACCGCGATGCCCGTGCTCCCGTTGACCAGCAGGTTGGGAAACTTCCCCGGCAGCACCACCGGCTCGAGCAGCCGCTCGTCGTAGTTGGGCTGGAAATCGACCGTGTCCAGCTCCAGGTCGGCCAGCATCTCCATCGCCACCGCGGTCATCCTCGCTTCGGTGTACCGCATCGCCGCCGGCGGGTCGCCGTCGCTGCTGCCGAAGTTGCCCTGCGGGTCCACCAGCGGATACCGCATGTTCCAGTCCTGCCCCATCCGCACGAGCGTGGGGTAAATCACCCCTTCGCCGTGCGGGTGGTAGTTACCCGACGTGTCGCCGGCGATCTTGGCGCACTTGATCTTCTTGCTGCGCGGCCCGAGGTTCAGGTCGTTCATCGCGACGAGGATCCGCCGCTGCGACGGCTTGAGCCCGTCACGCACGTCCGGCAGCGCACGATCCATGATCGTGCTCATCGCGTACGTGAGGTAGCTGTCCTGCAGCTCGCGCTCGATCTGCAGGTTCTCGATCCGCTCGCCCTCGCCGCCCCCCCCCACCGCCCCGGCACCGCTCCCCGCCGCGCCGGCACCGCCACCCCCCGCCGCGTTCTCCACGCCCGACCCGGTCCCGCTCGACATGTCGCCTTCTGACATCGTGCTCACGCGTCCACCACCCTCCCGCCGTTCTCACACTCCAGGGCCCGCCAGTTCGCCCCCGCCAACGGCCCGCATCTAACGCAGAATCAAAGACTTACGAACTGCCAAGTATAGCCCGCCCGGGCCCCAAAATCGACCCCGTCCGACGACGTTTCCTCCCGCAGGCGCCCCCGGCCCACGGCCCGGCCCCCCGGGGGCCGCAGTGGTCACCGCCCGGACGTGCCCAGCCGCACGAGCACTTCCTGCTCGCTGCAGCCCCACGCCGAGGCCACCTCCGCCTCGGTCAGGCCGTCGCCCAGCAGCACGACCTCTTCGCCGACGTCCTCGTCGCCGTGCAGCTCCACAAAGCTCGACTGCATGCCGCTTTCCCACACGCGGCGACGCTGGCCGCGGATCAGGCACACCCCCGGCTTCACCCCCTGCGCGTAGCCGCCGAGGATCACTCCCAGCCTTGCCGGGCCGTCCTTGCCCGCAATAAACCGCCCGTAGCCGGCCGGCTCGCCCTGCGGCAGCGTGCGGGCTTCGATCACCCGCGCCGACACCCGCACCGCCCCGCGGTACAGCGCCAGCCCCGGCCGCACCGCGTCCAGCCACGAGTCGGGGTCGTCCAGCAGGGCCGTCGCCGCCGCGTGCAACATCAGCCCCCGCCCGCCGCACCGCTCCACCAGCTCGCGAACCTGCTCGTGCCGCACGGCGTGGGTCATCGCCTCCCGCACCCACCCACGTTCCAGCACGCGCGACGTCTCCAGAGCCGTCGCGGCCAGACGGTGCATCCCCGTGTCCACGCTGAGCACCGGCCCACACCGCAGCAGCGCCTCGGCCCTCTCGGCCGAGTGCACAATCGGCCGCACGTGTGCGGCCAGATAGTCGTCGGCCGTGTACCCCCGCCACGGGTGGTCCACGGCGATCACCGGTTTGCCCAGCTTGTGCAGCTCGGCCTTCACCGACTCGCTGAGGTCGAACACGTAGTAGCCGTCCACGGCGTCGGCCACCGCCCGCGCCACGGCCTGCGCGCCGCAGCCGTAGCCGTCCGCTTTCACCACCGCATACACGAAACGGCCTGTCCGCTGTTTCACCGCCGCGGCGTTGGCGTGAATGCGCTGCAAATCCGTCCGTCGCTGCAGTCCCCAGGGCACGCGCAACTCTAGCGCTTCCGCTCGGTCCGCGGCGGCACGCCGTAGCCGGAACCTCCACGCCCGTGGTCGCGGGTCGGCGAAGCCGTCAGTGCGGGTCCGCGTCTGCCGGCCGCACAGCGGCGGCGTTCATGGCCGCGTCGGTGGCGGCGTTGACGGCGCTAGGGACGGCGGAAGCGACGGCGGCAGCGACGGCGGTGTCAGCGGGTCGGCTCGACGCCCGCCCGCGACCGCCCGCCCACGAACTTCGGCTCCGTCCCCGCCCGCAGCCTCGCCAGGTTGCCCCGGTGCCGCCACACCACCAGCGCAGCGACCGCCACCGCAAACGCCACCAGCGGCCACCGCATCGTCGTCAGCTGCCAGTCCAACAGCCAGCCCAGCCCCACCAGCACCAGCGGAAACGCCATCGCGCTGACCACCGAGCTCAGCGAGATGTACCGGCTGACGGCGAACACCGCCACGAACAGGCTGACCGTGGGCACGGCGGCCAAGGTGTAATAAGGCCACACCCCCAGCATCACGCCCAGACCTGTCGCCACGCCCTTGCCCCCGCGAAAACCCAGAAACACCGGGAAGACGTGCCCCAGCATCGCCCCCAGCCCGCACGCCAGCCAGGCCACGTATTTCGGCCACGCCTCCTCCCACCCGGCGACCACCCACGCGCCCGCCAGCATCGGCAGCAGCCCCTTGGCCGCATCGAGCACGAAAACCAGCCAGAAATACCGCTTGCCCAGTAGCCTGCCGACGTTGGTGGCGCCGATGTTGCCGCTGCCGGCGGTGCGGACGTCGATCCCCTTCAGCCGCCCCACCACGAGCCCGAACGGGACCGAACCGAGCACGTACGACAGGAGGATCACCGCCGCCAGCAGCATCGCGGCGGCATCTTTCTCACGCGGTTTCGCTCAAGCAACCGCCCGACGACGCGATGCCGTCGCGCATCCCCGAATACCTCTTGCGCCTGAGGGTTTCACCGGGTCAAGGCGCCTTCCGCTACCTTCGCCGCACGAGCAGCAGTCCCGCCAGGGCGAGGCCCGCCAGTCCGGCCGGCTCGGGGATCGCCCCGTTGGGCCGGGCGATGTAGTCCAGCGGGTCCGGGGAGGTGTTGTCGCCGAAGGCCACGTTCACCGCCACGCCGGCGTCGCCGCCGATGAGGAAGTGGCCCCAGACGGGCGCGCGGTTGGAGTCGAAGCTGTACACGATGGTGCCCGTGCCGCCGCCTTCGAAGCGCACTGCACCGGTGATCCCGTCGAGGTCGCCCAGCGCGAACAGCACCGGGTCGCCGTTGACGGTCGCCGACGTCACCGACAAGGGGTCGAGCACGGCGTTGTCCGTCAGGTCGAGCGTGAACAGAAGCACGGCCGGGGTGATGAAGCCGGTGAGCGTGTAGGTGTAGCGGAGCGTCCCGTCAGGGTTGGGCGTCACCGTCCAGAAGATCGTCGTGTCCGACCAGCCGGGTACGTCGCTGGCCATCGTGCCCCCCGACAGCGACCGCGTGCCGGTGGGGTCGGCGGGCGTGTCATAAACGCTCGGCAGCAGCGGAATGGCCGCGACCGCAGCCGACCCGCCGCCGGCAAGCGCCGCCCACACCCCCGCCCAGCGCAACACCCAGTGCCTACCCCCGGCGGGCCGCTGTGACATGGCCTGTGCCCTCGCTCGTGATGCCCCGCCGTCGCGGCCCAGGTGCTTCCGCGCACCGCCGCCCGGCCCTTCAACATCCGTTGCACAAGCCGTCGAAACAAATCCGACACAGCAAACGGCGAGGTCCGATAGTGTGGACGCAGGATCACCGTCATACCCGGCACGGGCCTGACGCGTGGAGTGCCTTCCCGGCATGCCCGGGAGAGGTCATCTTCGGCAAACGCCGTCCACGGAGCGTGGGGGCGGGTCAGTTGCCGCTCAGCGGGAGGCCCGAGAGGCGCATGCGATCGACCTCGCCGCCGGTGTTCAGGCCCGAGCTGCCCGGCTGCGTGCACGCTTCGCCAAACGTGCCGTGCTGCACGATGGACGGCGCCAGCCACAGGATGGCCGGGCGGCGGGTCGCGCGGTCTTCGAGCAGGCGCACGGCCTGCGAGAGCAGCTCGGACAGCGGCACGTAGGCCCCCGAACAACGCTCCTCGCCGCCGGCCACGCCCACCGCCACCACCGACACCTGCCCCGGCACGTCGATACCCGCGTCGCGGAGCGTGCGCAGCACCTCCGACGCCGACGCCGGCGACTCGCACACCACCGCCGTCGCCCCCATCGCGACACCGCCGAGCACCTCACGCGGCGCGACCGCATCGACCGTCACCACGTTGGCCCACGTCGCAAGGGCCTGACGCACGTTCCTCGACACCTCGCTGTGTCCGACCGACTCGACGGCGAGGAAGCGCCGATGCCCAAGGTGCATCAGCTCACGTGCCAGTCGCTGCACGCCCGACGCGACGTCCACGAGCACCGTGTCCACGGAGATGACGCGCGACTCCCGACCCACCACGACCACCGGCACCCCACGCACCACCAGATCGCGAAGGAACGCCTCCGGCGTCGTCGCCGACACGTCGATGACCGCCGAGAACTGGTTGATGAAGCTCGGCCGCGACGGCGGTTCGCCCACCACGAGCTGGCACCGCGGGTTGACCGCCATCACCTGCTGAAACAATGCGGCGGTCAACGGCGAGCCGTCCGCCAGCACCAGCCACGGACCCGGCTCCGTCGCCGCAGGCGCCGAGCCCTTCACGTACGTGCCCCGGCCGATCGACCGGTCCAGCAGCCCCTCGGCGGCAAGGTCGGTCAACGCCTTCGAGAGCGTCTTGGCGTTGCAGTTGTAACGTTTCGCCAACGCCCGCTCACCCGGCAGCTTGCCGGTCAGCTCCCCCGAGAGCACCGCCTGACGCAGCCGCTCGCGTAAACGTTGGAACTTGTACGACATCTCCCCGCCTCGACGCCCCGTGGAGACCACCCGCGCGCTGGTTCCAGCTCCACCCGATTCTGCTGCCGCTTTGGGCGTGCTCATCTACCCGACCTCCATCGACCCGACCCGGCGTCCGCACCCGTAGGTTATATAATCGGACGCTCACGTCGATGACACGAGCCTTTTCACCCGTCCTCGAACTTAACCACCTTCCTCGCGACGACCGACCTGCACGGCAGGCTTTGGCCGCTTTACACGACATCACTGCCAGAAAACGGCAAAGCCCGCCTTGCACAACCCCAGCCGGCGGCCTGGCCTGAAGAGAATATGCAAACCTCTGACGAATACAAGTAATGATGGAAGAATCTTACGGCTTCAACGTTTGCTTCTGACATGTTCCGATGGGATGGCGATCTCCGGCTGACCGCCTGCGACCTGTTTCTCGACGCCCGCCAGCCCCGTCCGTGGTGTTTTGTTTCGCACGCCCACACCGACCATCTGGCCGACCACCAGCACGGGCTGATGACGCCCGAAACGGCCCACCTGCTCAAGGGCCGGGCTGAAGTGGCGACCCTTTCGCCGCTGCCGTATCAGCAGGAGACGGAGATTTCCCGGCAATGCCGGATCCGGCTGCTCCCGGCGGGCCATGTGCTGGGCAGCGCGATGCTGCATGTCCGCGTGGATGACGAGAGCCTGCTGTACACCGGCGACTTCAAGCTGCGCACCTCCCCGCTGTGCCCGCCGGCGGACCCGCTTCCGGCGGACCACCTGCTGATGGAGTGCACCTACGGCTTGCCGCGGTTCCGGTTCCCGCCGCCGGCGTCGGTGGAAGCCGAGCTGGTCGAGCGGTGTGCCCGTGCCCTCGCCGGGGGCGTCCAGCCGGTGGTCTTCGCTTACGCGCTGGGCAAGGCGCAGCACGCGCTGAAGGTGCTCACGGACAGCGGGCTGCCCGTCACCCTGCACGGCGCCGTGGCCAACGTCACCGAGCGGTACGCCGCGCTGGGCGTCTCGGCCGGGAGCTGGCGACGCTACCAACCGTCGGATTTCCACGGCCCGGACGCGTTGCCGCTGACCGAGCGCGGCGTGCTGATCGCGCCGCCCGGCAACGCGCGCACCGCCTTCACCACCCGCTTCAAGCGACGCTGGACGGTCATGCTCTCCGGCTGGGGCATGGACCCTTCCGCCAAGTACCGCTACGGCGTGGACGACGTCCTGCCGCTGAGCGACCACGCGGACCACGCCGAACTGTGGGAGACCATTGAGCGGGTAGCGCCCAGGGTGGTGTGGCTGCAGCACGGGTTCGTCCGCGAGTTCATGGACGAGCTGCGCGGGCGGGGCATGGACGCCCGGCCGGCCCGTCCGCTCGACCAGCTGGAGCTGTTCTGAACCCCCCGTCGCCGCGACGGCCGCGACCGCTCCCCGGTCTGCACGTTCCGGAGCAACGTCACTCAGGCCGCCCGCATCCCCGCGCCGCCCCGCGCGGCGTACCGCGTGGTCATGGACGGGTTTCGGGGCACGGCGTGGGCGACTTTGGCCGGGGCACACCGGACGCCGGCCTGTTGACGTCGCTGGGCGGCCAGGTCGGTGGCGTCCAGACGCGCGCCGATGTCGTAGGACCGGTCACTCCGGGGCGTGCACCGCACGACCTCCACGCCGCTCCGCAGCGACAGCGGGCCGGCCTCGAGCGTCACCCGGTAGCCGCTCCCCGGCTCCAGCGGCGTCACCGAACGCAACCCCACGCCGGTGAGCGAGATGTTCGACACCAGCACCCGCACCGGCGGCCCCGACGGCGGGTACACCAGCGCCTTGCACACCAGCGTGCTCCGTGGGGCCGCCCGCCGCTCGGCCGCGTCCCCGCCTGAGGCGCCGGCCGACAAGCCCCGCAGTCCTCCGGCAGCGGCCACAGGCACGTCCGTTTGAGGCGACATCCGACATGACGCATCGGCGATTGACGCGACAACGCCACACCCCCCGCGTCCGCCGAACCGCGTCCGATAACCGCCCGCCGCTCAACCCGCCGGCATCACGTCCACCGGGTGGACGTTGATCCGTCCGTCGTCCACCCCCAGCGCGATGCCGCCGCTGGCGAAACCCGCGCCCGATGCCTCGAGCCGCGTGACGTCGCTCCCCACTCGCACCTCCGCCGTCAGACGCTCGCCCACGACCGTCAGGCTCAAGGCGATTTCGGCGTACAGCGGCACGCGGGCGGGCGTCTCGGCGAGCGTGTCCTCGGCGTCGTCACGCCGGCGGACCAGCCGCACTTTGCCGGCGTGCCCCGGCAACCACGACGGCTCCAGCGCGAGCGCCACCCACCGGCGCAGCCCGCCGACGCGGGCGGCCAGGTACACCCGGCGGGCGAGGTGAATGTGCAGACGCGTCCGCACGGTGTAGTCGCGCCAGCTCCGCTCCCCGCACATCGCCAGCCCGAGCGTGTGGTCGTGGGCGAGTCGGAACAGCTCGTCGCGGTGGCCGGGCTCGAACACGTCGGCGGACGACACCCACTGCCGCAGCCACATCGTTCCGCGGCGGCCGGCGTCCCGCGAGCAGGGGGCCGGCGGACGGAACGTGCACCGGGGCGACCCGGCCACGTGCACGCTGGAGACCTCCACCGCGCCGGTCACCGCGTGCGGCCCGCCGTTGCGGGGTGCCGCCCGGGCGACCTCGATGCCCAGCTCCATGTACGGCAGACCCCCGGTGTCGGGAAGCACCCAGCTCAGCCGCCCCGCTTCCCGCCCCGACGACCCCCTTTCCAGACGCAGCGGCTCGGAGTGCTGCTCGGCCAGTTCGTCGCAGGCGTCGTAGTGGCGGGCGTAGAGCCGAACGTCCACGTCGCCGGTGGTGTGCGGGTCGGCGGCGACCTCGGCGGTGACCGTCTGTCCGGGGTAGATCGACGGCGAGGCCAGCAGCGTGTAGCCGGGGGCGCGCAGGTGCTCGGGGGCGAGGAAGACCGGCGTCGCCGCGCGGAAGACGCGGCCGCCAGCGAGATGGTGAAACGTCAGGCGCAGCCGGCCCGTGCCGTCGGGTCCGGGCACCTGCCGCACGTCTCCCACGTGCACCTCCGGCGAAGGCGGCTGCACGGCAAACCCCTGCACCGACCCGGGCAGCGAGAAGTGGAAGCGTGCGCCCCCCTTGGGCGGAGTGAAGCTCGCGCCATACCGGGCCGCGCCCAACGCGGCGATCCGGCAGGCCACCTGCGCGGCGTCGGTGAGGCAGCCGCCCCCGTCGGCCGTGGGCAGCAGCAGCCGGTCGGCCGCCGGGCCGCGGTAGTCCACGCCGCCGTCCAGCGCTGACAGCCCCAGCCGCACCGCCGTGATGCAGCCGACGTTGCCCGCGTTGCAGTCGGTGTCGTAGCCGGCCGTGCAGGCGATGCGCATCGCGTGCTGGAAGTCGTCCCCGCCCCAGAGCAGGGCCAGCTGCACCACCGCGTGGTTGGGGATCATGTGGCAGCCGCCGCCGTACTTCTCGTAGCTGTAGCGGTCGTGGATCAGCTCCAGCCCGCGGTACCAGTCGTCATGGCGGGCACGGCAGTTGCGGAGGTCGTCCAGCACGCGACGGATCCTGCAGTCGGGCGGGATGAAGTCGTCCGCGATATCCAGCAGCCGGTCCAGGTCGCGCTCGACGAACCCCATCGCCACCATCACCGCCACGACCACGGCCCCGTGCACCGCTTCCCCGTCGTGAGAGACGCTCGCCGCTTTCCGCGCCAGCGCCGCGGCCGACTCGGGGTCGCCGGGACTGACCAGTCCCCAGCCGTCGATGAAGATCTGCGCGCCGATCTGCTCCGCCACCACCGGGCCGTTGAGCTCGATGCTGCCCGACCGGGGCGCTTCGATGCCCGCCGCCAGCCGCATGAACGCCGTGTGCTCCGTCGAAACGCCCGTCCCCCCCCACCACAGCACCGTCTTCTTCGGCACGATGTAATTCAGCCACGTCTGCCCGATCTCCCGCGCGCTCAGGCGAGACGGGTCGTGGTCTTCCAGCGCGCGGATGAACGTGAACGTCCCGGAGAGGTCATCGTCCGCCACCACCAGCGGATATCCCAGCTTCTGGTGCACGTAGTCGTCCACCTCGCCCAGCCGCTGCACGATCTCCCGGTGCGACCACTGCTCGAACGGCCGGCCAAGGTAAACCCCGATCATCTTCCCGAGCACGCCGGCGTAGACACGCTGGAGATAGTCCTGCGGAAGCGATGCGGCCATGAGAAACACTCCGGTGGGAACGGGCAGCATTGTCCCCGACGCGATGCGCGTCGCAAACCCCTAACGTTGCGCCACCCCCATGCCACGGCCCCGCCACGACCCCACCCCACGCGAGACCGCTGCCGGTGAACCGGCACGGCTCTCCCCCCGTGGCGACATGCCGCAGCCGACGACCGCCGCCCCTGTAAGTGCCGCCGCCCCCGTAGCTTCCGCCGACCCCGCGGCTTCCGTCAGCGCCGCCCACGCCCTGTGGCAGACGCTCGCGGCCGCCGGCGGCCGCACGCTCCGCGACACACAGCTCCAGCAGCTGGAGCTGTTCCTTGAACTGCTCGCCCGGGCCAACACGACCATGAACCTCACGCGGCTGGTGGACCTGCCGCGGGCGCGGCTGCTGCACGTCGCCGACAGCCTGACGCTGCTGCCGCACACGCCCGCCGACGCCCGTCGTCTGGCCGATGTCGGCTCGGGCGGCGGCGTGCCCGGGCTGGTGCTGGCGGTGGCCTTGCCGGATGTGCAGGTGGAGCTGATCGAATCCACCGGCAAGAAGGCGGCGTTTCTGCGGGCGGCGGCGGCCGAGCTGGGGCTGTCGAACGTCACCGTGCACGCCGACCGGGCCGAGGCCGTCGCGCGCACCGACCGCCGCGAACAGTTCGACACCGTCACCGCCCGCGCTGTGGCCGCTTTGCCGCTGCTGCTGGAGTGGTGTCTACCCCTGGCCCGCGTGGGCGGCCGCGTGCTGGCGATGAAAGGGCCGAAGCTGGCCGAGGAGCTTCCCGATGCCCGCAAGGTCGTGCGGCGGCTCGGCGGCGGCGACATCACGGTGCACCCGGTGACGGCCGTGCCCGGGGCGGACGGTCACGTGATCTGCTGCATTTCAAAAGTCGCCCCGACGCCCGCGCCCTACCCGCGATCGCCCCAGCAGGCCCGCCGTCGACCCCTGAGCGAAGGCTGAGCCCGCGCGAACCGACGACAACACCTCACGGACAGCCGTCGTCCCCGAACAGCGAGAGCTGCCCGCCGTCGCCCCCGCCGTCGCCTCCGCCCTCGCCCCGCCCCTCGCCCCTGCCGGCCCGGCCACGCCGCCCCGCCCCGGTCGCCCGGCGCCCACGGGGCACGCCTGTGGAGGTGCCTTCGCCCCCGTCGTCGCCCGCCTCGGCCCGGTTGAGGTTGTCCGGCGAGAGGAAAATCTGCCGCACGTCCTGCAGCGTGCTGATGTCGCCGGGCGAGCGGTCCCGTCGCCACCGCACGATGCGGGGGAAGCGCAGCGCAAACCCGCTGTCGTGCCGGTCGCTGCGCTGCACGGCGTCGAAGGCGATCTCGAGCACCACGTCCGGCGGCACGTCGAACCGCCGGCCGTCGCTCCCGGTCGCCGACGCCCGGAAACGCTCCGTCAGCTCCGCGATCTCCGCGTCGGTCAGCCCCGAATACGCCTTGCCCAGCACCCGCAGCGGGCTGTTCGGCGCCTCCCCCTCCCGCACGGCAAACGTGTAGTCGCTCAGCACCCCCCGCCGCTTGCCGTGCCCCACCTCCGCCCGCACCACCACGCACTCCAGCGTCGGCAGATGCCCTTTGAGCTTGAACCACACCCCGCCCCGGCGGCCCGGCGTGTACGTGCTCTCCAGAAGCTTGAGCACCAGCCCTTCGTTGCGTCGCGCCCGGCTGGCGGCGAACGCCGCCTCGATCGCCTCCGCCGAAACCCCCGGCGACACCTCGGCACACGGCAGCACGGACACCCTGCTCCCCGCCAGCTTGGCCGACAGCTTCGCCCGCCGCACCGACAGCGGCACGTCCAGCAGCAGCTCACCGTCGGCGTACAGCAGGTCGAACGCGACGAACGCGACGGGATAGGCGGCCACGACCTCAGGCGAGAGCTTCCGGCGGTGCAGACGCTGCTGCAGGTGTGCGAACGGCGCCGCCGACCACCCGCATCCGGCCTCACCCCCCCCACTCCCCCCGGCCTCGCCCTGCTTCCCCGCCCCCCACCCCTCATTCCCGGCACTCCCCGCCCACACCGCCAGCAGTTCGCCATCGAGCACGACCTCACCCGGCACCGTCCGCACCGCGTCCACCACGTCGGGGAAGCTGCCGGTCACCCGCTCGAGGTTGCGGGTGAACAGCTCCACGCGGGCGGCCGCCCCGTCGCTGGCCTTATGCACCTGCACCCGAATCCCGTCGAGCTTGTCCTCCAGCACCGCCGGCGACGTCACCCGCCCGGCCAGTTCGCCGGCGCTCAGGGCCGTCGCCGCCAGCATGAACGCCACCGGCCTGAAGAGTGTGAACGGCGCCGACTGCAAGGCCGCGTCGCCGCCCCGGCTGGCCAGCACCGCCACGTCCGCCACATCGCCCAACGACCGCAAACCGCGACGCACCGCCTCCGGCGTCACGCCAAACGCTTCCGCGACCGCGTCCGCGAGCAGCCCTTCGGCCACGCCGATGCGCAGGTCGCCGGTGAGCACCTTCCCGACGTACGCCAGCGCGCGCGGTCCGTCGGCCGCCGCCCGCAGCAGCAGCCGCCGCAACCGCTCCCGCTTGCCCGATGCCGACGTCACCTCCGCCAAGTCGGTCAGCCGGTCGTGCAGCTCGCCGAGCGTCAGCGGCGGCCGCGCTCCATCCGACGCGGCGGGAAAATGCCCGTGCACCGCCGCCAGCGCCTCGCCCACCTCGCCCGCGGCTATGGCCGCCGCCCGCCACGCCGAAGGCTCCATGCCCGTCGCCGACAACACCGCGTCACGCACCGCCGCCGAACTCACCCCGAGCACGCGCGGGTCGGTGGCGGGCAACACGCGCCCGCCGAGCAGTCGAACCACTGTCGCCAGCGTGCCCGCCTCCGCCGCCGAGCGCATCGCCCCCGCGAGCAGCGACGCCTTGCCCAGCTTCGACGGCTCGGCCGCCACACCGTCGCCCAGCTCGGCCAGTTCCACCAGCGTCCGCACCGGACAACGCTACGTCCGGGAAGCTCACGCCGACGCTCCAGCTGGACACGAAAGGGCCGCGGGCGACGACGGCACGCACGCCGACGCCACCCGCGGCCGGTGCCGGCACTCATCGTCTGCCGGCCTGCGACCGTCCAGCGCCCCCATCGAACCGCCCTGCTCAGCGGTACCAGAAGCTCGGGCCGCCCATGATCTTGAACGGCTCGCGGTCGGGCACACGGCCCTCGACCGACCCGTCCCGACGAAGGGTGTTCACCCAGATGTCACCGACGTGCCGGTCGGTCTGGCCGGTGCTGAGGTTGATGTTCTGCGGGTTCCACGTCCGACCGTGGTTGAACACCCGGTTGCCCGGCACCTGCCACCATGCCAGATCGCTCATCAGGCCCGGGTTCTGGTCCCAGTCGGTGCCGGTCTCGGTGCGGCTGTTGACGCGTGCGACCTGCCACGGGATGCGGGCCCGCACGTCGCCGTTCCACTGCGACTGCCCCGACGCGCCTTCGTACGTGTACCGCAGCTCGACCCAGAAGTCGGGCACGCCGCCGGTGCCCCACATGGCCGCGCCCTCCGGGTCGAACGGCTCGACCACCTGCCGCAGGAAGGCCACCGTGTCCCGGTAGCCGGTGCGGATGAACTTCTGATCCGGGTCGAGCCCCTCGAGGTTCTCCAGCTGCGCCCGTGCCGCCGCCTCCGACCCGGCCTGGAACACCACCCCCTGCTGGCCGTCGAACGCGACGTTGTCCCGCACCGCCGGGCAGACGAACAGCCGCGGGTCGGCCCCGTACTGGTCGATGAGCTTGAAGTAGTCGCGGCTGTACATCCAGCTGCCCCACCACGGGCCGCCCCAGATGGTGGAGTGCGCATACGGCAGCCGGCCCTTGTGGTCGTTGGCGAACATCGCGATCGACTGGCCGATCGACCGCAGCTGGCTGGCACACTGCACCCGCACCGCCGACTCCCGCGCCCGCGAGAGCGACGGCAGCAGGATCGAGATCAGCAGCGCGATGATGCCGATCACGACCAGCAGCTCGACCAGCGTGAACGCCCGCCTCCCGGCAAGGCCGAAGCCGCCCGACCGAGAGCAAACCTTTGCGTTGACCATCGCACACCTTTCCGCCCGGACCCGCCGGCCACGCCGCCCACGACGGCCCCGACCGACCCGGACTTCTCCGGAAAACCGACATGACGCCGGACGCGATCGGTGAGAGATGCGACAGGTCACCGAATCCGTCTGCCACGCCCGGCCATGGTTCAGTAGCGCAGGGCCCGGTCAGCGTTGGGCGGAAAATCCCCGAAATGAAACGTTTTATTTCTCGGAAAGTTGAGCCAACAACAGATTCTTTCGGATTTTGCTTATAAGGGAAGCACCGATGCTCGCATTCCAAGCTTCTGTCAACACCTTGTGGCAAAACAGGAAAACTGCCCGCCCAAGAAGGCCCAACGGCTGACCACCCGCGCGGCGGGAAGGCCCGGCCTGCGCTCTCCCGGCGGCCGCCGACCCCGTGGCCGCATCCCGGTGTGGACAAGGCTACCGGTGTCGGACGGGCCCGGCCGACAACCCCCGCCGGAGGCGATTCAAGATCATGGCCGGGGAAGCCGGCTGCTGTCCGGGGTGGCCGCCGGCGAAGTCGGCTGGAGGATGATGCGTGCGAAAAAGCGGCCGCCGGCCTTGGGCTCGAACGTGGCCGTCAGCACGTAGCTGCGTTCGGTGGAGAGGTTCGGGTACGCCAGACGGAAGGAGTAGGTCCGGGTCGCCCGGTTCCAGCGGGCGCGCTGGTCGTCCTCGGTGAGCAGGCTCCCGACGAACGGCGTGGTGAGCCGTCGGCCGCGGACGTCGGGGGCACCTTTGCGGTACTCGAAAAGCTCGAAAATCACGCGTCCTTCGGCCTTGACCGGGTCGCCGAAACGGTCGTTGAACTCCAGCTCCACCTCGATGCCGTCCGGGCGGCCGGTGGTGTTCTGCTCGTTCCACGTGCGGACGCGGGTGAAGGTGGGGTGCAGCCGCATCGACACGGGATTGAACATCGACGGCACGGGCTGCGGCCGCTGCGGCGGCGGCAACCGCTCGGCCCGGGCGCACCCGCCCCCGGCCACGACCAGACCCAGCCCCGCGACGATCGCCGTCGCCGATACCGCCACCGCCATCCACCGACGCCGAGAGCCGTGCATACGAGCGCAGAGGATAGAGAACCGCAAGCCCTGACGAAACCCCTGCGCCTTCGAAAGCTCCGCCGGTGCGACACCGCCGCCGCCGACCGGTGTCGAACGCCCGCCCGGCGTCAACGGCTTCGTCGGCGTCGCGGCCTGCGGGGCAGGGTCGCGGCCTGCGGGGCAGGGTCGCGGCCTGCGGGGCAGGGTCGCGGCCTGCGGGGCAGTGTCGCGACTTACGCGGCAGCGTCACGGGCTACGGGGCGGCGACGGGCTGGCCCCACGCCGCCGCCTGCTCCAGCGCCGCCGCCATCTTGGGCTGCTCGGCGGGCGTTTCGTCGTAGAACTCCATCAGCCCCCACGACCCCCACTTCGACCACTGCGACACCGACGCGAACAGCGCCATCACGCCGCCGCGGTTGGCCTCCCATGCCGCGAAGTACTTGCGGTAGATCTCGCCCATGCGGGGGTGGCGGTTGGCGGCGTGGAACAGCCGGGTCATTTCGTCGTTGTTCTCGCCGCCCTGGATCCCGACAAGGTGCTGGCCGGCCTCGTAGGCGATGAGCGTCAGGCCGTATTCGTCGGCGACCTGCCGGTGGGCTTCGATCCACCGCACGGCCTCGGGCAGGGCGACCGTCTCGACGTGGTCGAGGATCTGCTCGACGGTCATCGCGGCCACGCGGTCGGCGGTGAGCCGGTCGGGGTTGTCTGAGCGCGCCGGGACGTTCATCGAGATGTACGGGGCGATGGCCAGCGCGTCGGCGTGGCGGCCGGCCTCCTCGAACTGCAGGATCTGCCGGGCGATGTACGCGTTGGCCGCCTGTGACGACAGCACGCGGACCAGCCGCTCCCGCCCGCCGAAGACCTCTTCCCAGATGCGGAAGATCTCGACCGACCGCTTGGCGTAGTACCGCCAGCCCGCCTCCCACGGCCGCTCGCCCAGCCCCATCGCCTGCCCCTGCTCGTTGGCGTAATGGTGCTGGCGGAACTGGCTGTTCCACACCTCGTTGGAGTACTCGACGTACACCTTGAGTCCGGGCCGGAGGTGGTCACGGACGTATTCGGCGAAGTTGCGGACGTAGTCGTCGTCGGCGAGGTGCGGCATGCAGAACCACGGGTCGATGCCCAGCCGGTTGGCCAGGTCCACCATGACCTCCACGGGCACGCCGCCGTCGCCGGTCCAGCGCGCGGAGTCCAGCGTGGGCCGCTGGCCCCAGTGCGTCTGGCGGGAGTTGTTGGTGTGCATCCAGTCCATGAAGCGCAGGACGGCGAAGCCGCGCCAGCGGTCGAGAAACACGGGGTGGAACGGGTTGGTCGCGTAGGTGTCCTCGAAACCCGGCATGATCACGCGGATGTTGCGGACCGGGTCGGCCTCGTCCGTTTCCAGCAGGCGCAGGAACACCCCGCCGCCTTCGCCCAGGTCCACGCGCATCCGCCCCGGCTCGCTGCTGACCACACGCCCGGCGGAGAACTCCAGCCGCCCCTTGCCTTCGTAGAGCACGGTGTACACGCCCGCCGGCCGCCGACCTGCCGGCACGGTCATCAGCGGCGTTTCGGCGAAGCAGCCCGGCTCGAGCCGCCTGACCCAGCCGTGCTCGTCCAGCTCGAGCTGCGGCCCCCGGCCCCACCCCTCGCCACGGCGCTGGGAAATCCAGCTGCGCGAGAGGCGGAAGACGTCCACGAACGGCAGCTCGGTGTTCCAGTCCGCCGGGCCGCTCAGGTTGATGCCCAGCGAGGGGCGCGGCTCGGCCGCGCGGACGGGCAGGAGCGGGAGCACGACGCCCAGGAGCAGTGACGCCAGAAGGAGCAGCGTTCTCATACCCGACTAGGTTGACCACTTCCCGGAGCGATGACAACGGCACGGACGCCCGGCGACGTGGCGGGCGACCTGCACGCGGCTTTCAAAACACGTGAAGGGGGGGTGGTGGTCGGGCCCGGTCCTTCATAGCCTTCTGAAAGTATGGGCAAGCTCACGTTCGACATCGACCCGGTCCTTGAGGGCCGCGCCCGGCTCACCGACGCCCAGGCCCTCGAGCTGCTCCAGCACGCCAGCCTGCACGACCTGGGGCAATGGGCCCTGGAGGTGACCCGCCGGATGCACCCGGAGGACTACCGCACCTACGTCATCGACCGCAACATCAACTACACGAACGTGTGCACCGCCCGGTGCACCTTCTGTGCCTTCCGGCGGGACCACGACGACACCGACAGCTAC
Source organism: Tepidisphaerales bacterium (assembly GCA_046299715.1). GTDB lineage: Bacteria > Planctomycetota > Phycisphaerae > Tepidisphaerales > Tepidisphaeraceae > JBBRUM01. Next base: position 210,491 of record JBKBHU010000001.1, read on the forward strand.
ACCCTTTCCTACGAGCAGGTCGGCGAGAAAATCCGCGAGCTGTTGTCCATCGGCGGGACGCAGGTCCTCATGCAGGGGGGCATGAACGACCGCCTGCCCATCGAGTACTACGAAGGGCTGCTGCGGTACATCAAGACGCACTTCCCGTCGGTGCACGTCCATGCCTTCTCGCCGCCGGAGTTCGTCGAGTTCGAGCGGTTCTTCGGGCTGGACGTGCGGCAGATCATCCGGCGTTTCGCCGACGCGGGGCTGGACACCATCCCCGGCGGCGGGGGCGAGATCTTTTCCCCGCGGGTGCGGCGGCGCATCGGACTGGGCAAGTGCACCGGCGACGACTGGCTGCGGGTGATGCGCGTGGCCCATGAAGAAGGGCTGCACACGTCGTGCACCATGATGATGGGGCACATCGAGTTCGTGCGCGAACGGGTGGAGCACATGTCGGCCCTTCGCGACCTCCAGGACTACGCGCTGGCGCTCTCGGCCGCGCTGGGCGGGGGCGGAGCTGACGGCGGGGCGCGTGGTACGGCGGCCGGGCCGCTCAGCGGCGTCATCCGGCGGACCATCGAGCGGCACCGGGGCGTGTTTGAAAAGAGCGGGTTCGATACCGAAGAGGGGCTTGCCCGGGCCAAGGCGAGGCGGGCGGCCGGCCGGCCGGCCTTCGGCGCGTACACCGCCTTCATCCACTGGCCCTTTCAGCGGGAGAACACGCCGCTGGGGCGGGCCAAGGCGTGGGACGAAGCGGTGCACGGCCCGTTCGACGACTCCACGCACGAAGACATCCTGCGGGGGCGGGTGGTGCGGCTGGCGGGGGCCGAGGCGTACCTGCGCACGCTGGCCGTGGCCCGTCTGTACTTTGACAACATCCCCAACCTGCAGAGCTCGTGGGTGACGATGGGGCCGAAGGTGGGGCAGCTGGCGCTGTTCTTCGGCGCCAACGACATGGGCAGCGTCATGATGGAGGAGAATGTGGTCTCGGCCGCGGGGGCGACGTTCAAACTCAGCGAGCGGGAGATCTGCCGGCTGATCCGCGACGCCGGTTGGGTGCCCGCACAGCGCGACCAGTACTACCGGGTGCTGCGGCGGCACGACGGCCCGGACGCCCCGGACCTGCGGCCCGACCCCGACGCCCGCGTGCGCAACGTGCCCAAGGTGGCCGACGGCTACGTGGGCCCGGCGCCCCTGCTCGCCGGCGACATCCCCACCGCCGGGGACGTGGCCGACGGCCGCGAGAAAGCGCTGCGGCTGCAACTGACGGTCCTCGGGGACGGCCAGGGCTGAATGCCCCCGGTCCTCAGGTCACCCCCGAGCCGAGCCGGAAAACAGCTGGCTGCAGTGAAGGCGGCCACGGCCGGGGTGGCCGTCCGACTCACGGGTTGCCGTCGCGGTCGCCCGGGACGAACGTGCCCGGCGGCTCGGCACGCCACTCGGGGAACAGACCGCTCACCCGCCAGCAGCCGGCGTAGCGGCCGTCGAAGCGTCGGTGCAGCTCCAGGCGGTAATGGAAAGTCTGCCCGTCGGTGTCCACGACCTGTACGGCGAAGTTCACGCGCGTCGGCGACTCGGCCACGGCGACGACCTGCCGAAGGCTCTGCCGGTAGAGCGGATAGAACACGCTGGCCGTGGCCATGGACAGGAACTCGCGCTGGCCGGAGCCGCGGTACCCGTCGGCGGTGAACGCCCACAGCGTGGCCACGCCCGCGTTGGGGTAGGGCAGGTCGTTGTGCGACAGCCCGCCCAAAAGCAGCTCGGCCACGTCGGCGGCGGTGAACTCGGGGTGCGGCACGGCCACCGGCGGGGGCAGCTCGTGCCCGGGATGTGTCCGTCGCGCGTCGGCAGAGGTCAGCTCGCTCCAGACGGCGCGGCTGTACATCACGCCGAAGACGGCCGAGGTCGCGACGGCCATCGCGAGCACCAGACGCCGGGGGTTCATCGGGCACACGTCTCTACGGCACTATACCACGCCCGGCTCGGCGGGGCCCGGCTAGAAGGGGCCCGGCAGCGGCGCCCGTGTGGCGAGCACCGGGAGGGCCCGTCGGCGCAGCTGGCCACAGGCGGCGTCGCGGTCGTCGCCGCGGGTCTTGCGGATGTGGGCGACGACGCCGCCGTCGCGCAGAACCTGCAGAAACGTCACCATCGCCCGCTTGCCCGGCCGCTGGTACGCCCGGCCGCTCAGGCCCGCGCCGATGGGGTTGTACGGGATGAGGTTGACGTGCATCGCCCGGCCGGCGAGCGCTACCACCAGCCGCCGGGCGTGTTCGACCGTGTCGTTGACGTCGGCCAGCAGGCAGTACTCGATGTTGGTGACCCGGCCGGTGGCAAGCTGGTAAGCCCACGCCGCGTCGAGGACCTCGGCCACGGTGTACTTCCGCCCGGCGGGGACGATGGCCGAACGGGTGGCGTCGTCGGGGCCGTGCAAGGACAGCGCCAGCTGCACGCGCAGCCCGCTCTCGGCCAGCTGCCGGATGCCCGGGACGATGCCGACCGTGGACACCTGGATGTTGCGGGAGCCGAACTGCGCGCCGTCTTCCGTACTGATGCGGCGCAGGGCGGGGATCACGGCGTCGAGGTTGAGCATCGGCTCGCCCATGCCCATCAGCACCAGCGTGGCCAGCCGTCGGCCGCTGGCGGCCGCCTCGTCGCGGAGATGGAAGAACTGCCCCACGAGCTCGGCCGCGGTCAGGTCGCGCTTCACCCCCTCCAGGGTCGAGGCGCAGAAGTCGCATCCCATCGCGCAGCCCACCTGCGAGGAGATGCAGCCGGAGACGAGCCCCGGCGTGTCCGAGTCCATCAGCACGCATTCCACCGCCTGTCCGTCGTCGAGGCCGACCAGCAGCTTGACCGTGCCGTCGCGGGCGACGTGCCGCTGCACAACGGCCGTGGGGCTGCGGCGCAGCGACATGGCCCACGCGGCCACGGGCTGGCCGAAACGGTCCGCGCGGGGGGTGCGACCTGTGTAGAGCGTGCGGAGCAGCGCACGGCTGCGGCCGACACGCCAGCCGCGACGGGCCATCGCGGCAGCGAACGTCTCGGGCGTGTGGTCGGCCACGGTCAGCCCGGCGTCCGGGTCCGCCGGCATGGGCGCGGCGGCGGTCATGTCTCGACCCTCAGCAGCTGCCGTTCATAGAGCTGCTGGTACAGCTCGGACTCCGCCAGGAGCTGGCGGTGCTGCCCGCGGGCGACCAACCGGCCCTGTTCCATGACCACGATTTCGTCGGCCGAGACGATGGTGGAGAAGCGGTGGGCGATGACGAACGTGGTGGTGGTGCGCTGCTCGGCGCTGCGGTCGCGGACGAGCGTGTCGATGGCCTGCTGGATGAGGTGCTCGCTCTCGGCGTCCACCTGGCTGGTGGCCTCGTCGAGGATGAGGATGGGCGCACGGCGGAAGATCGCCCGCGCGATGCACAGCCGCTGTTTCTGCCCGCCGGAGAGCTGCCCGCCCAGCCCGTCCAGCGAGGCGAAGAAGCCCCCGTCCCGGGCGAGAATGAAGTCGCTCGCGAAGGCGCGGTCGGCCGCCTGCCGGACCTGCTCCATCACGCCGGCGACCGCCGGCCCGTCGTGCCGGCCGTCGAGCAAGGCCGCCAGCGGGTGCCCGTAGGCGATGTTCTGCGCCACCGTCCCGGGGAAGATCACCGTGTCCTGCGTGACGATGCTGATCTGTTCCCGCAGCGACGACAGCGACACCGTGGCGATGTCGATGCCGTCGATGAGGATGCGGCCCGACGTGGGCGTGTAATACCTCGGCAGCAGCGACAGCAGCGTCGTCTTGCCCGAGCCGTTGCGGCCCACCACCGCCACAACACGCCCCTTGGGCACCTCCAGCGACACATCCTCGACCGCCGGGGCGGCAGCGCCGGGATACGTGAAGCTCACGCGGTCGAAGACGATCGAATGCCGCAGCGGCGGCAGGTGCCGAGGCGGGGTCACGGCCGGGCCGTGCAGCGCACGCGGCTGCTCGGTCGGCAGGTCCAGCACTTCGAAGATCCGCCCCGCCGCCGCGTTGGACCGCTGCAGGATGTTGTTGAGCTTGGACAGGCGGCGCAGGTTCTCCCCCATCGCGACCAGGCAACCCATGATGAGAAAGAAGCCCGACACCTCCAGCGAACGGTCGATGAGCACCAGATACGCCGCCACCAGCACCACCACGCTCACGACCGCCATGGTCAGCGTTTCCATGGTCGGGGTGGTCAGCGCTTCGTAGCGGCTCATGCGGCGCTGCTGCTCGAGGAACTGCCGCATGACCTCGACGTAGCGGCGCCGCTCGTACCGCTCGGCACGGGCCGCCTTCACCACGCGGACCCCCGAGAGCGACGCCTCGAGCTGCCCGAGCATCCGCGCGTTCTTCTCCAGCGCCGCGCGTGTGGCACGGCGGATCTTCTTACCGAAGGTGCGGATGATCGCCACCATGAGCGGGGCGCAGACGACGATGAACACCGTCAGCCGCCAGTCCACCCACATCGCCAGCGCCAGCGCCATCCCCGCCGTGATGGGCGCCTGCACGCTCTGGCCCAGCAGCAGCCGCAAACCTTCCTGCAGGTTGGCACAGTCGGAGACGAGCCGGCTGGTGACGTCGGAGGTGCCGTGGCGGCCGAAGTAGGTCAGCGGCAGGTGCAGCACGTGGTCGTACACCCGTTTACGCAGGTCGAACACCGCCTGAAACGACACCACGTTGGCGTAGTGCTCCTGGAAAAAACGGAACACGTTCGCCAGCACCGCCAGCGCCAGCACGCCCCCCAGCAGCACCGCCAGCGCCTTGACCGGGTGCTCCGGCAGCCGCGACGCCACCGCCCTCAGGCCCGACGCGTACCACGGGGGCGGCCGCAGGGACAGCGACGTGCCGTCCGGCAGCGACACGCTCGAACGCACGGGGTCCGCCAGCACGGACTCCGGCACCGGCAGCACCAGCCCCGGCTTCAGCCCTGCCTGTGCCGCCGGAGACGAAGGCGACACCCGCACCACCCTCACGCCCCGCGCCAGCACCCCCTCCGTCGCCCCACCGCCTTCGCCGGTCACCACGAGCGTCTCCGACGCCAGCGTCGCCCCCAGACGCCGCTCGGCCAGCGAGCGGTCCACAAACCGTGGAATGGTGTCCTCCGCCAGCAGCACCTGCAGGATCGGCAGCAGCATCGACAGCCCGGCCGTCCCGCTCGCCCCCACCAGCACCGCGCACATCACCGACACCGCCAGGCGCCGGCGATACGGGTACACGAACCGCAACGCCCTGAAAAACGGCCCGAAACGCCCGGACCGACCCGCCCGCGGCACCCCCGACGCCAGCGGCGTCGCCGCCGGGACAGTCGCGTCGCGGGAGACGGAGACCGGAGAACCGTTGCGGGGAGTGCTCATGGACAAACCGTCGGCCCGACCGTCACGCCGCCGTCCGGCCGCAACGCCGAAACGTTGCCGCCGGCACGCGGCCCGGTCGGCCGTTAGATGGCAAGTGTAGGTGGCGTCGGACGACCGACCCGCCGCAGGCGTCCGACCCGCCGCAAGTGTCCGACCCACGGCGGGCGTCCGCGCCCACCCGCACGCGGCGACGCCGTCACGGTACCGCCGGCCGGCGCGGTCCGCTGCGCACCGCCCCGCCCTCGCCCCTTCGCCGACGTACCGCCGCCGCACGCGTGTGTCCTGCGTCCCGCCCGCGTACCCTCTCGACGATCATGCCGACGTCCCCGACCCCCATTCCGCTGTCGTCGCCCGACATCACCGACGCCGAGATCGCCGCCGTCACCGACGTGCTCCACACCCCCACGCTGTCGATCGGCCCTCAGGTGGAGGCGTTCGAGGCGGCGTGCGCGAAAGTCGCCGGGCGTCGCTTCGGCATCGCCGTCTCCTCCGGCACGGCCGGCCTGCACGTCGCGATGGTCGCCGCGGGCATCCGCGAGGGAGACGAGGTGATCACCACGCCGTTTTCCTTCGTGGCCTCGGCCAACTGCATCCTCTTCGTCGGCGCTACCCCGGTGTTCGTGGACATCGACCCCAAGACCTACAACCTCAACGTCACGCGCCTTCGCAAGGCCATCACCCCCAAAACCCGGGCCATCGTCGCGGTAGAGACCTTCGGCCACCCCGCGGGCATGGAGACGCAGGAAGCGCTGGCCCGCGAGCACGAGCTGGTGCTCATCGAAGACTGCTGCGAAGGCTTCGGCGGGGCCGCGGGCAGCCGGCCCATCGGCTCGTTCGGCCTGGCCGGCATCTTCGGCTTCTACCCCAACAAACAGATCACCACCGGCGAAGGCGGCATGATCGTCACCGACGACCCGGCCTTCGCCGCCGTCTGCCGCTCGCTGCGCAACCAGGGCCGCGACGGCATGAACTGGCTCGCCCACCAGCGACTGGGTTACAACTACCGCCTCTCGGAAATCAACGCGGCCCTGGGCAACGCACAGGTCGCGCGCCTCGAGGAGATCCTCGAACGTCGTCGCCGCGTCGCCCACTGGTACATGCAGCGGCTGATCGACAACCGCTACCTCATCCTCCCCACGCTCGACGATGAAACGCACATGTCCTGGTTCGTCTTCGTCGTGCGGCTGAGCGACCTCTTCGGCCCCAGCGACCGCGACGTGGTCATGAAAGAGCTGCGGGCCGAGGGCATCGGCTGCAACAACTACTTCCCGCCCATCCACCTTCAGCCGTACATGCGGGAGAAGTTCGGCTTCAAGGAAGGCGACTTCCCTGTCACCGAGTACGTCGCCCAGCGCACGCTCGCGCTGCCGTTCTTCACCCGCATGACCGAAGACCAGGTGGACCGCGTGGTCCACACGCTCAACCGCATCCTCGAACGCGTGCTGATGAAGGGCACGAACCGCGGTTAGCCGCGCCGACGCTCCCGCCGCGGCAGCTCCCCTCCGCGACGCCTTTCTGCGCTTTACCATCCGCACATGCCGGCCGTTCTGCTGGGTCTCCTGGCGTCGCTTGTGGGGCTGGTCGTCTCGGTCCTTCTGTCCCTCGAGCACGCGGCGCTTCGGGCCGAGGCGACGATGGCCGCCGGCGCTGCCGAGCTGCTCCCGCCGTCCGGGCTGCTCTGCCGCGACGGCAGCGGGTGCGTGACCGTCCTCACGTCGAAGTGGGCGTATCTGGACGCGTGGACGCCCGGGCTTAGCCGGCTCCTGCCCCCGGAGCTGCTGGACACGCCTCTGGCGCACGTGGGCGTGGTCTTTTACGCGACGGCACTGGCGGTGTGGCTGCTGCATCTGGCGATGCCGCTGCGTCTGCTCCCGGCGCTGGCCTTGCTGCTGGGCGGGCTGGCGGTCGCGGCATCGTCGGCGTTCGTGGCGGTGCAGGCGGTGGCGATTGGCGCGTTCTGTCCGCTGTGCCTCACGTCCGCGGCCGCGACCGTCGTGCTGCTGCTCGCCGCCGCCTGGGCCTGGCACGGCCGGCTGAGGCCCCAGCCCGGCCGGCCCCGTCTGGCCGCAGCGATTTCGGCCGTGGGGGCCGTGGCCGCGGCCGTCGCCTTCATCGCTTCCCTCCACGCCGGACTCCTCGGCGCCGGCGACGCCCCACGCCGTCCCGAACGGCAGCTTCTGGCCAGCTTCGACGGCTTACCCATCACCGAAGCCGACTTCCGCCGCGACGCCCCCGACGACGCCTTCCAGCTCGTGCTCGATGCCTACCTCGCACGCGCCGACTATGTCGAACGCAAGGCGGACGGGCTGGCCCTCGAGCGGGAGGCCCGGCGGCTCGGCATCTCGCGTGACGCGTTGCTGCAGGTGTGGCAGGCCGAAGCGGATGCCGACGCCCGCGAGCAGATCGATCAGACCGCCCGCCAGCTCGCCCCCGACGACCCCGACCGCGCCGCCCGCATCGCCGCCCGGATGCTTCAGGAACGCCGCGACGCCCACATCACCCTCAAGCTTGAGTCGCTGCGCCAGCAGCACACGCTCTCCTGGCACCTCCGCCCGCCCGCGGGCCGGCCCGTCCAGCTCGACCCCGACCTGCTCGCCGAAGCCCACCGCGAAACCTGGCAGCCGGACGACCCTGCCACGGCCACGCTCCCCCCACTGGAGCTGGTGGTGTTCTCCGACTTCCAGTGCCCGCTGTGCGCGCGGCTCGACCGCGACCTCGACGCCCTGCGTTCGAGCTGGCCCGGCGTCGCCACCGTCTACTTCGTCCATTTCCCGCTGGCCGGCCGCGAGCTCTCCGAAGAGGCGGCGGTCGTGGCGGAGGCCGTCCGCGACCGCGGCGGCGACTTCGCTCTCTTCAAGCGGCGGCTCTACGAATCGGCCGCCCGGCTCGACCGTGACGCCATCGCACTCGCCGCCCGCCAGGCCCTCGGCACCGCGGAGGCGGACCTGCCGTCCCTGGCCAGCGACCCCGTGGCCCGGCAGCGCGTCCGACGGATGGCCGCCCACGCCCGGACGCTGCGCCTCTCCGGCACGCCCGCGCTCGTGGCCAACGGACGGCTCATCGACGGCTACCTCGAACCCGACGCCCTGCGCGACCGCCTGCTGCGCATCCTCAACGCCGACACGCCCCCCCGCGCTGGCGACCCCCCACGGCGGTGATGTCCCATGCCCACCTCCCCCAACCCCCACCTGCCCCGCAAGCCGTGCGCGACCTGCGGCCGCGAGATCGTCTGGCGAAAGAAGTGGGCGCGCGACTGGGAGAACGTCCGCTACTGCTGCGACGCCTGCCGCCGGGGCATCACCGGCGACGACCACGCGCTCGAACAAGCCATCCTGCAACTTCTCGACAAGCGGCCCCACGGTGCGTCCATCTGCCCCAGCGAAGCCGCCCGGCTCGTCTTCGGCGAGAACGACTGGCGCTGTCACATGGAAGCGGCACGTCGGGCGGCACGGCGCCTCGTCCACGCTGGCAAGGTGGTGATCACCCAGCGCGGGCACGTGGTGGACCCCAGCCACGCCAAGGGTCCGATCCGGATTCGCAGAGTGCCCTAAGCCAACGAGAACACACCGGCCCGCTTACGCGTTTCCCTGATGTAAAGCGGGGACAGATATCCCGTTTATGACATCTCGATGGATCGTGTGGTTTCACCCCCTTGGATAGCGCATGATTTGCGGGATCTCACTGCGACTTCTGTGATATTCTTGGACTATGTTTCGCCCGGACCCCCGCGAACAGAGGTGGCGTCTGGGCGGGCTTACAAGGTTTCGTTGGCAGTGGCGGGGCAGAACCCCCGCCCGGGAGAAAATCGCAATGTCCAGCAAAGGTGTGCGTGTGGTGGCAATGGCGGTCGCGCTCGTCGGTTCGTCGGCGGCGGCGCTGGCGACGGACCTGCCGGGCGAGCTCGCCCCGGTGTTCCTGAGCGAGACCTTCACCGGTGCCCCGGTGACGGACGGGATGGGCGTGTTCTCGCTGCGGAATCTCGACGAGTCGGCCGCGCGTGTGGTGCCCAATGACGTGTACGGCGCGGCTCTGGTCGGCCAGACGATTTCGTCCGCGGCGTTTCTGACCTCGAGTCCGCGGACGACGGTCTTCACCTTCGACGGCGTGGGCGAGACGCACGGCAACCTCGTCGGCTCGGGCGCGACGGTCCGCGTGGCCGAGGCCCAGTTCGACCTCGACCCGACCACCGTCCGGGTGGTGGTGTCGCTGTTCACGCAGGACAGCTCGGCCCTGTTCCTCACGGGCCTGACGATCTCCGGCAACCCCATCACCCAGGGCCGGATGGACGTCGGGGCCGGCGGCGGGGCCACCGGCGGCCCGCTGCGCGGCGACGAGTCGCTTCAGTTCATCCAGTCGGTGACCATCCGCAGCGCGCTGTTCGAGGACGGCAACCTGGTCGCCCTCAGCAGCCCGCTGACCAACAGCTCGACGATTCCCGACATGTCGTCGATCGTCGTGTGGAACGGGGTGGTCGGCACGGGCATCGATGAAATCGCGATGCTGTTCGACGTGACCTACATCCCCGAGCCGGCGACGCTGGGCCTGCTGGCCCCGGTCGTGGCCCTGATGGGCCGGCGCCGCAGCCGCTAAACGGCAAACGGCTTGCCCGAGTTTGCCCCAAGTGTGCGACATCGTGTCGCCGACGCTGGCGGGGCCTGGGCCGGACAGAACAGAGAAGAGAGCGACCTGCCCGGGGCGACTGCTCCGGGCAGGTCGTTTCGTTTTTTGGTCAAGTTTTCAAACCGGAGATAAAAACGTCGAGCGGGGTGCTCCAGCGCGTGCGGGATTCCGCAAGGTATGGCATACTCAGCGGTCCGTATGGCGCGACGCACTTCCCGTCAGACGCCCGCGGCGACGCTGGAGGCCGAGCCGATCTCCGGCACACCGCGTGCCGTGGTCGCCAAGCCGTGGCACCCCCGGGCGGGCGTCGAGCGCGACCCCCCGCCCCCGGTGAAGGCGGAGGTGAGCGTCGAGCGGGACAGAGGAAACGCGGCCGCGCCGTCGGTGGACCCAACGGACCGGGTCTCGACATCGGGCGAAGGAGTTGCCGGGCGGAAAGAAGTGGTTTCCCAACCGGAGGCACACGACGTCGTGGACCTGCGTGAGCAACCGACTGCAGATGTCGCAACTCTTTCGAACACCGCCGACATGCTGACCTTGGAGCCGCCGCCCGCAGCCGACGGCGACCGGTTCAGGCCGGCCGTCACTGCGGCCTCGCCCGCGTCGGTGGACGCCGGCAGCTTGACCGGGGGCAGCTCGGCCGGGGGCGGCCTGAATGGGGGCGGCGAGTCGCTGCCGGCGTCGGAGATCACGCCCGCGTCCGGCGTGATGCCGTCCGTGGAACACCCGGCATCGGACGTGCCCGAGGCCGCCGTCCGTGACGACTCGCACCTGCCGCCGCTGCTGTTCGAGGTGGGCTGGGAGGTGTGCTGGCAGCTCGGCGGCATCTACACGGTGCTGCGGAGCAAGGCGCCCTCGATGATCGCGCGCTGGGGCGACCGCTACACGCTGGTCGGCCCGTACAACCCGCGGACGGCGGCGATGGAGTTCGAAGCGACGCCGCCGGAAGGGCTGCTGGCGGAGGCGATTGACGTGCTCCGCCGCGAGGGGCTCACCGTGCACCACGGCCGATGGCTGGTGACCGGGCGGCCGCGCGTGCTGCTGATCGACCACCGGTCGCGGTTCGGCGAGCTGCACAACGACAAGTACTGGCTCTGGAAGGACCACGGCATCGGGACGGACAAGGACGACGGCGAGGTCAACGAGGTCGTCGCCTTCGGCTTCGCCTGCGCCCGGCTGTTCCAGGTGCTCGCCGGGCTGGCCCGCGGGCGGCCGATCATCGGGCACTTCCACGAGTGGATGGGCGGCGTGGCGGTGCCGCGCATCGCGCACCTGCGCATCCCCGTGCAGACGGTCTTCACCACCCACGCCACGCTGCTAGGGCGGTATCTGGCCGGCGACAACCCCTACTTCTACGACCACCTGCCGTTCCTCGACCCCGACCGCGAGGCCCGGCACTTCAACATCTATCCGCGCTACCAGCTCGAGAAGGCCGCGGCCCACGCCAGCACCGTCTTCTCCACCGTCTCCGACGTCACCGCGCTGGAGGCCGAGAAGCTGCTCGGCCGCACGCCCGACGTCATCATGCCCAACGGGCTGAACATCCAGCGGTTCCTGGCCACGCACGAGTTCCAGAACCTGCACAACTACTACAAAGAGCGCATCCACGATTTCGTCCGCGGGCACTTCTTCCCCAGCTACAGCTTCGACCTCGACAACACGCTCTATCTGCTCATCTCCGGGCGGTACGAATACCGCAACAAGGGGATGGACGTGTACATCGAGATGCTGCACCGGCTCAACCAGCGTCTGCGCGAGTGGCAGACGCGGCCGACGATCGTCGCGTTCATCATCACCCGCGCGGCGGTGAAGAACGTCAACGTCCGCACGCTGCAGAGCCAGACGATGTACGAGGACCTGCGGCACACCTGCGAGGAGATCCAGCAGCAGATGGGGGCGGCGCTGTTCAAGTCGGCCGCGGCCGGCAAGCTGCCCCGGCCCGAAGAGCTGCTCACCGAGGACAACGTCATCCGCCTCAAGCGGGCGATCGCCGCCATGAAGTCCTACGAGCTGCCCACCATCGTCACCCACGACATGGTGGACGACGCCGGCGACCCCGTGCTCTGCCACCTGCGCCACCGCGGGCTGTTCAACCACCCCGACGACCCGGTCAAGGTCGTCTATCACCCCGACTTCGTCACCGCCACCAGCCCGCTGATCGGCCTGGACTACGAGCAGTTCGTCCGCGGCTGCCACATGGGCGTCTTCCCCAGCTACTACGAGCCGTGGGGCTACACCCCGATGGAGTGCGTGGCCCTGGGCATCCCCGCGTGCACGACCGACCTCTCGGGCTTCGGGGCGTACGTCATGAAGCACGTCGAGCTGGCGGCGATGCAGGGGATCATGGTCGTGCGCCGGCGCGGCCGGCCGTTCGACGCGGTCGTCGAGGACCTCACCGACCACCTGCTCAATTTCTGCCGGATGACACGCCGCCAGCGCATCGACCAGCGCAACCGCGTCGAGCGGCTCAGCGAAATGTTCGACTGGAGCACGATGGTGCGGCACTATCACGAGGCGCACGAGCTGGCCCTCACCCGCGGGCGGCTCGCCCGCCAGCACGGCAGCGTGCAGGTCGTGATGGTCTGAACGACCGCCGGCGCGTCGCACGGCGAACGTCTCGGAAAACTGCAGACGGTCCTGAGCCGGATTCGATCTCGGCCGGGGCGTGCACGGCCCTCTCCTGAACGCCGACCAGGACAAAAGACAAGCGGCCGCCGTGTCGTGCACGACGGCCGCCGCCCCTCTCTCGCCCTGCGGGTTTCACGCCCCCGGGTCAGGACGTCCCGGGGACGTGTGCTCGGGCCCGCGCAGGGTCCTCCTCTCTGACCCGGGTCACGCCGTCAGCTGTTCCTGGCGGCCGACCCGCGGCACCGCCGCCGGCCCAGCAAAGCCAGCGGCACGGCCAGCCACGCCAGGCTCCCCGGCTCGGGGATCATCACCGCCAGAGCGAAGGTCGTGGCGTGCGACGAGACGTTCTCGACCACGAGGTAGTAGTTGCGCGGCATGTCCATCGGCCGGTCGCTCGGGAACGGCACGATGAAGTCGAAGAGCTCGACCGAGTCGCCCGGCGAGATGGACGACGCCACGAGGAAGTCCGGCTGCAAGGGGTTGAAGCCCGGCGTGTTCTCCGGCGCGACGCCGTCCACGTACAGGTGCAGGTCGAGGTTGGGCAGGGTGCCGTCGTCGCGGGCGCCCCACACCAGTGCGGCCCGGAGGTTCACGCCGACGATGTCCCCCAGCAGGTAGCTGACGTAGCCGAACTGGGTCATCGTCGCCGCGGCGACGGTCTCGAGGTCCCAGAAGGCGGGGTACCGCGTGGCGGTGGCGGCGCCGGTGGCGTCATGGACGCGGTTGGGGTCGGTGTTGTTGTCGGCGAGGTCCACCTCGCCGGGGAAGTAGTTGATCAGCGCCCCGAGCACGTCGAGCTTGCCGGCGCCCAGCTCCGGGTCGAGCGGACGACGCACCTCGTAGTCGTTGGTGGCGAAGGAGCCGAAGATCTGCTGGCTCCACGGCGTCGCCCCGTCACCGCGGAAGAGGTTCTGCCGCTGCGCGCTGTTCATGAGCACGGCCTTCATGACGCGCCAGTCTTTGTCGAACCCGCCACGTTTGGCGCTCAGCTCGTGGAGCAGGGCGACCGCCCCGGAGACGTGGGGCGCTGCGAAGCTGGTGCCGCCGATTGCACCGGTCGTTGCGAACGGCGTAGGGAAGTCGTGAAAGTAGTCGCTGCCGAGGAAATGGCGGAGCGTGTCGTTGACCTGATTGTCGCCGTTGATGTCGCGGGCGACCGTTGACAGGATGTACTCGCCCGGGGCGACCAGGTCCGGCTTGTAGGGCAAGGCCGTGCCGTTGTAGGAGGAGAACTCGGCGCGAAGGGTGAACGTGCGGTTGAGGGCGCCCACCGTGATGATGTTGTGCGACAGGCCCGGAGGTGAGATGGTACCGGGCGCTCCGTCGTTACCGGCCGATTTGACAAACGTCAGGTCGGGGCGGGCGTTGATGAACGCCGACAGGCCGCTCTCCGTGAGGGAGGGGCTCGACGCCGACATGTTGATGATGCGGACCCCGTTGTCATAGAGGTCTTTCAGGGGCAGGAAAGGGTCGCTGCTGCTGGCAATGGCGTCGCGGTATCGAAGGATCGCCGCGCCGACGATCTGAGCGGCAGGGGCGATGCCGAACTGACCTGCGCTTCCGCCCGGACCCGCGTCGGCCGCGATGATCCCCGCGACCGCCAGCGCGTGTTCACCGTCGAGATTGCCGGCCGCGGGACTCACGGTGGGGGACAGCCGGGTCACCCGGCCGGCCAGAAACGCATGCGTGTTGAACGGCTCGCGCAGCTCATACACGCCCACCTTGACGTTCTGCCCCGTGACACCGAACTCCGTGCGTGCCGCCGCGGCTTTCACCGCCGCCCGCGAGTCCCCCAGCGTGGCCGGGTTCGGGAAGGCGGCGAGGCTGCTCGCCAGCCCCCATCGGTTCCCGCTGATGAAGTCCATCAGGACCTCGGTGAAGCCGGCCGGCATGGCCGGCGCCGCCGGCGCGTACGCTTCCAGCGTCAGCGTCGCCCGGAGCTTGTAGTCGCCCGACGGCAGTGCATGCGTGGTGTAGAGGAAACTGTCCGCCCCGGGACTGGCCAGTGTCCGCGTGACCGACGCGCTGTGGGCTACCGTACCGAGTACGGAGTCGATGAGCTCCACCTCGGCCACGGCCTGAATGACGGACAATAACCCGACACCGCCGTTCACGTTGGGCACGGCGCCGATCCCGAGCGAGTTGGGCTTGAGCTGAAAACTGCCGCTCAGGAACGTCGGCACGGCAACATGCGCGTTCTCTGCAAGCGTGAACGTCTGCTCCGTGCTCACCTGGATGAGCGTTCCCACCGCAACGTTGCCGGAGTCCTGACGCAGGGTGACGCGAGCGCGGTTGAGAATAAGGGCGTCGGTCCCGCCGATCGGGACCGCGGCGGTCATCACCCCGGTTCCGCTCCCGATGATCGTGGGCGGCACTCCCGGCGGGGCCGATGCAGACGCCCAGTTACCCATCGCGGACAAGACGTTTTGCCCCCAAGCGGTAGACACCGCCCCACCCACCGACCACGCCGCCGCCACCAGCACCAGCACCCCGCCGGCGCGCAGACCTCTCGCCCTCATCGCTTGCGTCCCTCCACGTGCTTCAAAGGTGGTCCGGCCCGGCCGCGGCGGCCCAAGCACGCCCACGGCCCCGGACGTGTGCAACTTTGTCACAGTGTCGCCGGCCAGCAACGGGCGCGGCCGAAATATTTCTGTACAGAAAAGTGAACGGGGACAAGGAGGCGCTCTAACACTCGTGAGATCCGGCAGTTAGACGATCAGTGTCGGCGGCCTAGTCCCCTCATCGCCCGGCCGGCGTGTACGGCCTCAGGAACTCGGCCACCGCGCCGGAGAGCCTGTCGCGCAGCGCCGCGTTGGCATACCCCACCCACGACACGCCGGTCGTGGTGTCCAGCGGGCAGTCCAGCGGGTTGCCCAGCGGGTCGGTCAGCACCACCCCCGCCTGCTCGGCCACCAGAAAACCGGCCACGTCGTAGGGATGGCAGCACAGCCCGCCGTCGGGCAGCCCGGCCCGGCGGTACAGCTCCGGGCGGACGTCGGCGTTGAAGCGGTCCTGCCCGCTGGCGAGGTTGTAGAACTGCCCGCCGGTGCAGATGTACTGGTCGTCGAAGACCGTGGCCATGGTGGGGTCGTCGCCGCCGAGCTGCCGCAGCAGATGGTTCATCAGCTCGCCGGCCTGCACCTTGGTGGCCGGGAAAAAGTGCGAGACCATGGCAAAGCCGTGCGCGAGCGTCTGGGCGCGGCTGGGGTGCAGCGTCAGCGGGCGTCGGCTCCCGGTCCGCAGGTCCACACGCTCGGCCCGGCTCGGCTCGCCGCGCACCGCCCACGCGACGTCGCCGTAGGCCATCTTGGTCGTGGGCAGTTCGGTCATCACCGAGACGATGCAGTCGCGAAGGCGAGTCCCGGGCCCGCGGTTGGGGGCGACCGCTGCCAGCGACCACGCCGGCCGCTTGTCGTACATCAGCCCGCGTGTGCCGTCGATCGGGTCCACGATGACGCGGAGCACCGCGTCGGCTTCAGCGGTGCCTTCGGGGAAGGTTTTGCACTCGCGCCCGTCGGGGCCTTCGACGCCTTCGGCGATGAGCACCAGCGGCGTGGACCGCGACCAGTCGCGGCAGAAGTCTTCGAGGATGGGTTCGACCAGCGCGTCGATGGCGTAGATGGTGTCGGCGGAGGTGGAGCGTTCGACGGCCGCCATCGCTTCGGCGGAGCGGTCGCGCGAGGCGAGGATGGCGTCGCGGAGGGCGGCCTGCAGCTCGCGCAGACGCGCGACGACGTCGTGGGGGTCGGGGAACGCCATGGTCAGCAGTGTACACGCCGGCGACGCAACGGCCCGGGCCGACAAGCCGTGAACTCAGACAAGGCTGGTGCCGATGTGCCAGGCGCCGGGGGAGGAGCCGGCGAGCAGGGTGCTGGCCTTGCCGGTGCGGGAGGAGTACTCGCTGCGGATGTGCTGGAGGGCGGCGTCCACGTCGGGGGTGTCGTTGCAGAGGACGGCGACGGTGCCGCCGGAGCCGCCGCCGGTGATCTTGGCCCCGTAGAAGCCGACGTTCTCGTATTTGCGGACCAGCTCCACCAGCACATCGCACTCCGGGGCGCCCAGCATCGCGTCGTGCGTGTAGCTGTGGTGGCTGGCGTACATGAGGTGCCCGGCCTTGTCCAGCAGCCAGCGGCGCTCCTTCGGGTCGGCGGTGGCGTCGGCGTCGCGCAGGAACTGCACGAACTGCTTCACCCGCCGCGCTTCGAGGATGTGGTGGTCGGCGGCGTGCTGCACCGGGTAGCGGACGTTCGGGTCCACGCGCGTGGCCTTGTCCGACGTGCCCCTGGGGTAGCGTCGGAGGAACTCCTCGCCGGTGATGAACTGCGGCAGATGGTCGCGGAAGAGGCGTTTGTAGTCGTCGGGGTCCACGTTGGCGAGATACCCGGCGGTGGGGTCGCCGACGAGCCTGCGCCCGTGCGCTTCGCCCATGATGCGCATGCGGTCGAGGATGATCGTGTGGGCCATGAACGCGGCGCAGCGGGTGATCCCATACTGCCCGCCGCCGACGCTGTGCCGCACGTGCGAGTGGATGCCCACCACCTTCACGCCCCTGGGCAGCGGCAGCGGGTCGTGCAGCGTGTGCGGCTGGCAGGTCATCAGCAGCAGATGGTCCGCGGTGCCGTAGAGCGTGGCCACCTGGTCCATCAGCCCGCACGGCGCCCCCACGACCTCGTTTTCCACCCGCTGGCACAGCGTCGCCGCCTCCAGCGGCCCGACGCGGCTGCGCAGCAGGAAGTGGTCGAGCAGGTTCACCATCGTCGCGACTTCGATCGCCGCCGACGAGCTCACCCCCGCCCCCAGCGGCACATCCGAGAGCACGGCCAGGTTGAGCCCGGGCACGTCGGGGTCGGTCAGGTCGATCAGCCCGTGCTGCTGCAGCACGTGCAGGCAGCCGGCGATGTACGCGGCAAACTTCCGCCCCGGCGAGTCGAACTCCCGACGCAGCGAGTACGTGTCGGCCGAGGCCAGCGCGTCGATCGGCACACGCAGCGTAAACGGCTGGTGCTCGTCCAGCAGGTTGAACGACAGCACCTGCACCAGCCGGTCACGCCGCTCCGCCAGAGCCACCGACGCCCCGCAGGCCAGCGGCAACTCGGCCACCAGCGAACCCGTGTAGTCGGCAATGCCCCCCATGACGTCCAGCCGGCCCGGAGCGCGCGACAGCCGCACCGGACGCGGCCCGGAAAAGTCGCTACCCAGCTCCGCCCGCGCACGCTCCAGAAGCTTGCGGGTCGGCGGCCAGTTCAGTGCGGTGCGGTCGTGCATGGGCTCGCCCATGGTACAACCCCAGCCATCCTCCCCAAACCCGCCGCACGCTCACGCCACACGCACGCGAACCCGACACCCCAGGCACTCTTCGAGCAACCGATATTTCTTGCGACGCGTCACCGCTCGCCGGGCACGCTCCCGGTCGTCCCCGCACTCGGCGACGATCTCCACACGCTCGCCCCGCACCCGCAGCCCCACGTGCACGTGCCCGTCCACGCGCGAGTCCAGCGCGTCGGCCGCACGCAGCAGCGCCAGCAGCACGCGCCCCGTCCGCGCCTCGTCGGCCAGAACCGCTTCCGACTCGGCCCTGTCCGGCACCGCGCCGCGGTGATACCGCGCAAGAAACGCCGCCAGCCGACGCTCCCTCGGCGTCAGTGGCAACTGCCTCGACCGCAAAATGAGCCGCGCCCCCAGCTCCGGGTGGTCCTCATCGTCCACGTACCGCCCGATGTCGTGCAGCAACGCGCCCAGCCGCAGCGTCGTCAGCTCCGCCCGCGACAGCCCGTGCAGGTGCCGCGTCTGCTGAAACAGCCGCCCGGAGAGACACGCCACGCGCAGCTCATGCCGACACCCCCCCAGCTTCTGCCGCACGAACGCCGCCACCGCCCCAAAACGCGACGCCCCGAAAGCACGCGACGCCCCGAAAGCCGCACCCCCCGCTGCGGAGTTCCCCGCCACGCAGGTTTCCGCCGAGCGGCCCTCCGCCCCGGAGGTCTCCGCCGCGCAGGTCGTCGCCGCGCAACGCCCCGCGACCTGCCTGCCGCGATCGATGCTCCGGGCCGCGCCCGCCGCCGCCGACTCCGTTCGACGCATGTGCACCTTTGGCCGCCCTGCCGTTCGGATCACGTGACAACACTACAAACCAGCGCGGGACGATGAGTTAAGGCTGTGTGAAACCTTGACCGCTTTTCGCACAGGTTGTCCACGGAATTTGTGGACAACTCCGCTCCCACACCACCCTACAACCGCATCAGTCCGCCCGGTTTGACAACCGTGGACCCGCTTTCGCCGGGCCCGCACCGACCTGGCCCCCCACCCCTCCCACCCCTCCCCCCCGCATGACCCCCACATGACCCCCACATGACCCCCGCGGGGCCACCCGGCACCCCGTCGCCCGGTGCACCCGCGGCGGCCTCACCCGGTGGCATGGTGGAGAACCCGGGCGTTTTCGAGCATCCTTGCCCCTGCCTGTGTTCCGCTGGATTGACTGCGTCTACCTCGGCGGCCTCGCCCTCAGCAGCCCGTACTGGCTGGTCTCACGTCAAGCTCGCGCGAAGGTGCTGTCGGCGTTTCGTGAGCGCATCCCGCCGGCCGCCGCCCCCGCCGGGGACGATCCGCCCGCCGGCGACCCTTGCGGCGGCATCCTCATCCACGCCGTCTCCCTGGGGGAAATCAACGCCACGCGCAGCCTCGTGGCCGAGCTGCGCTGCCGCCGGAACGACCTGCCCGTGGTGGTCTCGGCCACGACGGCCGCCGGCTTCGACCGGGCCCGCGCCCTCTACGCCTCGCCGCCGCAGCCGAACCTGCATGTCGCCCGCTTCCCGCTGGACTTCTCGTGGGCGGTGACCCGGTTCCTCCGCCGCTACCGCCCTCAGGTGGTGGTGCTCATGGAGCTGGAGCTGTGGCCCAACTTCCTGCACGCCTGCGACGAGCTGGGCATTCCCGTCGTGCTGGTCAACGGCCGGCTCACCGAGCACTCGCTCCGCCGTTACCGCTGCATCGCCCCCGTGGCCCGCCGCATGCTCCGCCGGGTGCACCTGCTGTGCGTCCAGGACGAGACCTACCGCCGGCGGTTCATCGAGGCCGGCGCCCCGGCCGACCGGGTCCTCGTCACCGGCAGCATGAAGTTCGACACCGCCCAGCTCACCGTCGCCGACGACGACCTCCAGCGCTTTCAACGCGAAATCAGCCTTTCTCCGCACCCCGCTCCGCCGTCACCGCTGTGGGTGTGCGGCTCGACCGGACCCGGCGAGGAAGACGCCTGCCTCAACGCCTTCCTCCGCCTGCGCCCGCGCCACCCCACGCTGCGGCTGGCCATCGTTCCCCGCAAACCCGAACGCTTCGACGAGGTAGCCCGGCTCATCGAACAGCGCACCGGCTACTTGCCCGTCCGCCGCTCCGCACGCACCCCCGGGCCGGACGACCGCGTGCTGCTGGGCGATACGCTCGGCGAACTGAGGCTGTTCTACGCCGCCGCGGACGTCGTCTTCGTCGGCCGAAGCCTCGTGGACCTGGGCCCCAAACAGCACGGCTCGGACATGCTGGAAGCCGCCGCGCTCGGCAAGCCGGTGATCGTCGGGCCGTTCACGGGCAACTTCGCCGACGCGATGCAGCGTCTCCGCGACGCCGACGCCGTCGTCGAAGTCGCCTCGGCCGACGAACTGCACGACCGCGTGCTGGACCTGCTGGACCACCCGGACCAGGCCGCCGCGATGGGCACCCGGGCCGCCGACGCCGTCCGCCGCGGACAAGGCGCCACCGCGCTCCACGCCGACCACATCCTGCGGTGCGTCGCCCCCGGCCCCCCCACGCCTACCCACTGACAGGGCGTTGTCAGTCAACTCACAAACCCCTCGCCCGATGCCAAAAACCGCGTTACAGTACCTAACAAAGACCAAACTTATGCGGCCGGGGTTTACTGCCCATCAAACCCGGCCCGCCCGCAGCGACCTCTCTCCCACCGCCCACCATGGACCGACCAACCCCTTGCCCAACGCACGCCGCCGACTCCGAGCAGCTCCGACGCTGGCTCCGAGACCGTCTGGACCTGCTCGACCCGGCCGACCGGATCTTGCTCGAGCTGGTCGGGACCGGCGAGCGGTCGCTGCGGCAGACCGCCCGGCTGCTCGGCCGCGACCCCGGCTCCACCGCACGCCGCTACCGCCAGCTCTGGAAGCGGCTCACCGACCCGGCCGTCGCCTTGCTCATCGACGCCGACCTGGGCCTGACGGCGATCGAACGCCGCATCGCGCTGGGCCATCTGCTGTGCGGCCGACGGATCGGCCAGCTCGCCCGTCGCGAGGGCGTGTCGCCCAACCGGGTACGCGACGCGCTCGCCGCCGCCCGTGGGGCGGTCCGTGCCCACCTCCAGCTCGGGGGTGCAGCGCGTCCGCGGCACGAATCGTCGGGACGGTCGGCCGCCGCCCAGCCTCCGGGGACGCACCGCCACATCGCGGGGCCCTGACCGCCGCACGCACGCCGGGCGATCCCGATGTCGTCCACGCCCCTGACACCCCACCGACCTATGCACAGCGCCGAGCTACTCCACACGTCTGCGAAACCTGCCGTCGTCCTGCCCGACCGCAACGCCGCAACCGACCCGCCCCTACCCGGGCCCGGCGAGCTGTTGCTGGTCACGGGGGCCAGCGGTGCGGGGAAGACCACCTTGCTCGGGGCCATGGCCCGCGCGGCCCGGCGGCAGGGCATCGACGTGCGGGTGTGTCCGGCGACCGCGAACGGTCGGCAGCGCGTGCTGGAACGATTCCCGGGTGCAGGCGCGTCGGGTGTGCTCGGCCACCTCGCCCGCTTCGGACTCGCCGACGCCGAGCTGCTGTTGCGCCGACCGCGTCAACTCTCCGACGGACAGCGGCAGCGGCTGGCGATCGCCACGACACTCTGGCCGCTGAGGCCCCCGCCCGGACGCCCGATGATGCCCGGTGCGGCCGGCCGCACGTGTCGCCTCGTCCTGCTGGACGGCTTCGCCGAGTCGCTGGACCTGGTGACCGCGCTGGCGGTGGCCACAGCGCTGCAGCGGTGCGTGCGGACGTGGGGCGTACGCGGACGCTGGGGGGCGGCGGTGGCGACGTGGCGGGGAGAACTTGCCGCCGCGCTCATGCCCGACCGCTGGCTGCGGGCCGACTTCGGCGACGTGAAGGACGTCCTACGCCGCTCCGGGTACGCCGACGGCGACGCTCCGGCGACGCGGAAGAGGAGACAACGGCCATGAACCGGTCACTCGCCGAAGAAAAAGCCCCGGTTCTGCCAGAGCACGACCAGCGCCAGCAGCACGAGCACGCCCACCAGCGCCAGCGTCTTCATCCGCTCGCCGCTCTTCTCGCCCTGCTCGATGGCCAGCTTCACCGCGCGACGCTTGGCCTGCGCCACGCGCTCGTTCATGCACGACTTGCAGACCTGCGTGCCCTCGTCGGTCTGATAAAGCTTGTCGAGCGGACGCATCCGGCCGCAGTCAGGGCAGCGGGCCTCGGCCACCGTGTGCCGGGCTTTGTCCACCCGGTGGCAGTCCTTGCACCAGTAGCCCACCGAGTCCTTGAACCGCCGATGGCCACGCAAATCCTTGCCACACTGGCAACACCGCTTGGCGCCCGGCTCGTGTTCGGTCTCAAGCTTGGGCAAGTCCACCGTGTCGTCGGAGTGACGCGAGAGCTGCATCGCAGCAGGAGTATACGTTTTGTCCGCGTCGCAGGGTTTTGCTAATGAGACCTTGACAAGGGCCGTCGGACGGGCAGCCGACGGCTTGGCGGGGGGATTCCACAGGGGAACGTAGCCCGAACAAGGGGGTAAACGTGATTCGAATCGACATCGAAGCGGGCACATGGGCCGATTGCCGCGAGTTGCTGCGGTTTCATCCCCGGCGGGCCCGCCCCGCGGTGATCGCCGGCGTTCTCGTGGCGTGGTACCGGCCGCACGCCACGCTCCGCCGGCTGGGGGAGACGCCCGCGGTGGTCGGCTTTCTGGTCTGGACGTACGCCACGCCGTGGTGCACGCGGCGCGACCGCCGGCTCGGGCTCACGGGGATGTCGGCGGCCCGCAAGCTCGACGTGCTCAACCGGGACGTGCGCGTCGTGGCGCGGCTGGTCGTGCACCCGCGATTCCGGAGTCTGGGCGTGGCGGTGCGTCTGCTGCGTGCGGCGCGCTCGGCGTGCGGCGTCCGCTATCTCGAACTGCATACGCGCTGCGGCCACCATGAGCGGTTGCTCGAACAGGCGGGATTCCGGCGGGCGGGAGACGACGTCGCCGACGGCTCAGCCGCGTACTTCTGGGCGTTCGGTTGCGGCGACGGGGGTCTGGCCGACCCTGAGCGTGGCGGGCGGGCGGATGCGCACGTAGCCACACTCGGGGCAGCGGGGCAGCAGCGGGCCGTCGGGGTCGGCCGTCGCCCGAAGGTCGTAGCCGCATGCGGGGCAGAGGTGGCGACGACGTGCCTCGTCGATGCGTCGGGCGAGACCGCTGAGGTGCAACCCGGACATCACCCCCAGCACGCACCCGACGAACAGCCCGACGCCGACGGCCAGCACGGCCCCGACGGACGTGAACTGGAACACGACGCGCGGGTCGGCAAAGAGCTTCTCGGCCAGCGGCACCGACAGCCCGAACGGCAGCAGCAGCCCTGCCGTGCCGGCCACCCACGCCCACGCCAACGCTCCGACGCGCAGAAGCCGCAGCCACGCGGCCAGATACGCCACAAGCACGAGCCACCCGAGGGCGAAGACGGCCCACGCGACGGCCTGCACGCCGACGTGCGGTGACGGCTGCAGATACACCAGCAGCGGCAGCGTCGCCCACACCGCGACGTAACCCGCGGCGACGTCGGCGAGGCGTTCACGTAACCGGGGGGCGGGGGAGCTCACCGGGAGCAGTTTACCGGCGGCCGCGCCGCTCACGGCGGCGGATCCGCGGCCCACATGGGAAAGGCCGAAGGAGGGGGGACCGATGTCCAGCACACCTGAGTTGCTCACGCCGCTTCGTACGCCCGAAGAGCTGAGACACTGGCTGCAGGCGCACCTCGGGCTGACGTTTCCGGGCCGGGCGATGTGCCCCGGGCACGACACGCCGCTGGAGTACCTGCGGTGCAGCTACTTCGAGCCGGCGTCGGATGTGGTGGTGTGGGGGCCGCGCGGCGGGGGCAAGACGCGGCTCGCGGCGGCGGCGACGCTGCTGGACCTGCTGCACAAGCCGGGCGTGCAGGTGCGCATCCTGGGCGGCTCGGTCGAGCAGTCGCTACGCGTCTGGGAGCACCTGCTGCCCGACCTGGAGCGGCTCGTGCCCGAAATGCTCGAAGCCAGCCGCTCGCGGGCGCGGCGCATCGTGCTGGGCAACGGCTCTTCGGCGGCGGTGCTCACCCAGAGCCAGCGGGCGGTCCGCGGGCAGCGCGTGCAGAAGATGCGTTGCGACGAAGTGGAGCTGTTCGACCCGCGGGTGTGGGAAGCTGTGGGGCCGACCACCCGTTCGATGCCGCGAGCTCACGCCCCGGCCGTCGCCGGCGTCGTCGAAGCGCTCTCCACCCGACACCTCTCCGGCGGCCTGATGGACGCGGTGGTGCAGCGGGCACAGCAGGCCGGGACGCGCGTGATCCGATGGTGCGTCCTGGACGTGCTCGAGCGGTGCCCTGCCGGTCGGCCTTGCGGCGACTGCCCGCTGTGGGACGACTGCCACGGCCGGGCCAAGGCCACCGACGGCGGCGGCTTCCTCACAATCGACGACGCGGTGGGCATCAAACGCCGGGTGAGCCTGGAGACCTGGCGCGCGGAGATGCTCTGCCTGGGCCCCAGCCGCGAAGGCCGCGTGTTCCCGACGTTCTCCGAGGTCAGTCATGTCCGGGCGTTCGAGGTGGGCGGCGTCCGCGGCCTGACGCTGGGTCTGGGCGTGGACTTCGGCTTCGCCGCACCGTTCGTCGCGCTGTGGGTCGGCCGCGCCGACGACGGCAAGGTGTACGTGGCGGACGAATATGTCGTGGCCGAACGCACGGTCGAGCAGCACGCCGAAGCGCTGCGGTCGCACCCGCTCAAGGCCGCCGAGGTCCGCTGCGACCCGGCCGGCCGCAACCGCAGCGAGCACACGGGCGAAAGCAGCGTGGCCGTGCTGCGGCGATACGGCTTCCGCGTGCGCTACCGCAGCACGCCCATCGCCCACGGGCTGGAGCTCATCCGACGGCTGCTCAGCCCGGCCGTCGGCGGCGTTTCCGCCACACGGCTGGTCATCCACCCGCGCTGCAACCGGCTCATCGCCGCCATGACCGCCTACCGCTACCCGCGCGACCGCACCACCGAGCTCCCCGAAAAGGACGGCGTGCACGACCACCTCATCGACGCGTTGCGGTACTGGGTCGTCCTCGACGACAGCACCTCGCTCAACGCCGCGGAGTATTGACAGGCGTCCCTTCGACCGCCGACGGGCGACGGGGCTTTCACGTGTTTCAACATGCCGCGATCGCACGGGCGTGCGCTATCCTCGACCCGTGGACCTCGTGGTGTTCGACGAGCACGCCCCGCCCGGGGACGCCGGCACCTTCGCCCAGAGCGGTGTGCGGCCGGTGCGGGCGGTCGGCCTGAAGGGGGGTGACGCGGCGGCATGCCGGCCCGGACGCGGGCTGCTCGCCGCAGCCTCGCAGACGCTGACGCTGAGGTGGCCACCGCCCGATGACGCCCGATAAACGCATTCGGGTCGGGCGGCTGCTGGCCTGCGCCCAAGCCGAATCGTAACTCCGTCGACGGAACGGACGTCGGTGTCGCAGCCCGCGCCGGGTCGCGCGGCCGGCACCGAAGCAACCCGTCGGATGGAGTTTGCGTTGGCCGAGGACCTCTCCGCGGTCGCCGGGGCGGCGACCCTCGAACCGCTCGAACCGCGTCGCCATCTGGCCGCTTCGGCGTGGGCCGACGGCGACACGCTGCACGTGCTGGGCACCGAGTGGGCCGACCATCTGCGGGTGTCGGCGTCGCCGTCCGGGCTTCGCGTCGAATCGGACAGCGCGATGCTGGGCGAGTTCGCGGGCATCGGTCGCGTCGTGGTACAGGGGCTCGGTGGCGATGACACGCTGATCGCGTCGGCCGACGTACGCGTGCCGGTGGAGCTGTACGGTGGCGACGGGAACGACACGCTGGTCGCGCAAGGCCCGCAGGCCGTCCTGCACGGCGGCAGCGGGACCAACGCCTACTGGGCGGGCCGCAAAACGCGGCTGACGGTGCACGACGACACCCGGCCGACCCGCCAGCTTCGCATCAACCGCCTGCCCGAGGTGTTCAGCCGGGTGAGCGTGGCGCCGGCGGCGAGCAGCGCGCGGAGCGTGGGCGGCTCGGCCGTGGGCAGCTCGGCGGCGGTCTCGGCGGACACGGCAACGACGCCGGCATCGGCCGCCCTGGCCGTGCGGGCCACATTGCGCGAGCCCCGGCCGACGGGCGTGGCCAGCGGCACGGCCGACTTCACCGGACGCCCCCTGTTCGCCACCGACGGGCCGTCGGCGGACGATGTGCGACAGGGCCGGCTGAACAACTGTTTCTTCCTTGTGACGCTGGCCGGTGTGGCCGCTGCCGACCCGGGGCTGATCCGCTCGGTGATCACCGATCTGGGCGACGGGACCTATGCCGTGCGGCTGATGCGGGGAAGGACCGCGGCGTTTTACCGCGTGGACGCAGACCTTCCCGTGGTGTTGGCGGAGCTGCCCGCCTACGCCGGTCTGGGCCGCGAGGACAGCCTGTGGGTGGCGCTGGTGGAGAAGGCGTTCGCGCTGGACCGCGGCGGCACCTACGCCCGGCTCGACCGCGGCGGCTGGATGGGCGATGCGCTGCGCTCGCTGGGCGTGTCGGCGCAGACGGTGGGGCTGGGGCGGGTCGGCGGCGTGGCCGGACTGGTGAGCTGGGTGAGCCGGATGCTGGCCGACGGGCACATCGTGACGCTGGGCACGCGGCCGCGGCTCAGCGAGCTGGGGCTGGTGCCCAACCACGCGTATCAGGTGGAGGGCGTGGTGCTGGACGACAGCGGGCGGGCGGTCGGGTTGCTTGTGCGCAATCCGTGGGGCTGGGACGGGCCCGCCGGCGACGGCCGGCACACGGTGGACGCGCGGGTGGTGCTTCGCGCGGTGTCGGCCTTCGCGGTGGGCCGCATCCCGCCGGGCGGGATTTGAGCTGTGATTGACCCGGGCAACCCCCGGGGGCGGGGCTTGGCCCGTCCGGTCGCTGCGCGGCCGTGTTGAATCCGCGTCGTGTCGGGGCTTTGCTAATCGCCATGAGCCAAGTGTGGACGTGGCGATTTCCGGTCGGCTTCTGCCACGACGGCCCGTGTCTGGGCAACGGGCGCATCGGCGTGATGGTGTGGGGGAGCGGTCGGACGCTGAAGCTGACGCTGGGCCGCGCGGACGTCTGGGACCACCGCGGCGGGCTGCCGTGGACGGAGCAGATGAGCTACGCGACCATCCGGCGGCTGCTGGAGGGAGGCGACGAGGCGGGGTTGCGTCGCCTGTTCGAAGGGCCGGAGCTGTCCGACGGGCCGAGACGGCCGACGTTGCTGCCGCTGGGGCGGGTGGAAGTCACGCTGCCCGGCGAACTGCACTCGGCCACGCTCGACCCGTCCGAAGGGGCGGTGCACGTGCGCTACGGCGACGGCCAGCTCACCTTGCACCTGGCGCCGCGGGACCCGGTGCTGCGGGTGGGCCCGGTGCGGGGCGAGGTCACGTTCCGGGGCGTGCCGTCGGCCACGGCGACCACCGACGCCGGGGGCGAGACCGACGCCGCCCGCGACTGGAAGCGACGTGGGTTGCCGATGCCGCAGCGGCTCGAGCGGCCTGACCTGAGCGGGTGGGTGCAGCCGCTGCCGGCCGACCCGGCCGTGTGCGTGGGGTGGCGACGCGACCCGGCGGACGGGGCGACCTACGTGGTGGTGGACCGCGGGCACGACGCGTCCGACGCGGTGGCCGAGGCGGCGACGCTGCTTTCCCGCGCGATCGCCGAAGGCGGCGAGCGCTTCGAGCGCGACGCCCGTCAGTGGTGGGCCGAGTATGCGTCGGCGCTGCCGAAGGTGAGCCTTCCCGACCCCTCGATGGCCCGGCTGTACGGGCTGGGGATGTACCGCTTCGGCGGGGCAACCCACCCGCGCGGGGTGCCGTGCGGACTGCAGGGGCCGTGGCTGGAAGACCACCGCATGCCGCCGTGGTCGGCGGACTACCACTTCAACATCAACGTGCAGATGTGTTACAGCCCGGCCTACGCGGCGGGGCTGTCGCGGCACCTGCGTCCGCTGTGGTCGATGCTCGGCTCGTGGCTGCCGCTGCTTCGGGATAACGCGCGCAAGTTCGTCGGCGTGGACGACGGGCTGATGCTGCCGCACGCGGTGGACGACCGCTGCACCAACATGGGCGGCTTCTGGTCGGGCACGATCGACCACGGCTGCACCGCGTGGGTGGCGCGGATGATGTTCGACGCGTGGGACCACGGCCTGGAAGACGACGGCTTTCTGGCAGAGGTGGCCTGGCCGTGGCTGGCCGGGGCGCTGAGCGTGTACCTGGCGATGTCGGAGACGCTGCCCGACGGCACGCGGGTGCTGCCGGTGACGGTGTCGCCGGAGTACCGGGCCAACCAGATGGACTCGTGGGGCCGCAACGCCAGTTTCCAGCTCGCGGCCTGCCACGCCCTGCTGGATGCGCTGTTCGCTGCGGCGCAGCGACTTCAGCGGCGGATTCCCCCGGCGTGGACACAGCTGCGGCAGACGCTGCCGAAGGCGTGCGTGGGGAAGGTGGGCGGTCGCCAGCAGATCCTTCTCTGGGAGGGCGTCGCACTGGAAGAGAGCCACCGTCACCACTCGCACCTGGCGGCCATCGCGCCCTTCGACGTGATCGACCCGCTGTCGGAGCCGTGGCGCGACATCACCGACGCCACGCTCGCCCGCTGGGTGGACCGCGGCTGCGGGCAGTGGTCGGGGTGGTGTCACGCGTGGGCGAGCCAGCTCCACGCCCGGGTGGACCAGCCGCGGGCGGCGGTGTGGATGCTCGAAGCGTTCTCGCGGTTTTTCGTCTCGCCCGGCGGCGGCCCGTACCACAACGTGCTCGAGCCGGGCTACTCGTGCATGGGGGCGGGCGGGCTGTACCGCTGGGATTGGCAGGCCATGCAGCTCGACGGGCTTCTGGGCAGCGCCGCGGCGGTGCTCGACCTGCTGTGCCACGTACGCCGCGCGGCGGGGTCCACCTGTCACCTCTTCGCCGGCTGCCCGGAGACGTGGGAGGACGTCGCCTTCGACGGGATCGTCGTGCCGGGCGGCTTCCGCGTCTCGGCCACGCGGGAGCAGGGTCGGCTCAAGCGGCTGGAGGTTTCCGCCAGCCGCGACGGCGTGTTCAACTGGGCGTGCGGCGCGGCGCGGGGTCAGCAGGCGATGCGCGGCGGCGAGACGCGGCGGCTCGTGTGACGCGGACGGCTCCGGGCCGGGACGTCAGCGGCGGCCGTTGGGCGTCCGCGCCGCCTCCTGTGCGGCGAGCGCCAAGGCGGCGGTCAGTCCGCTGCGCAGGGCGGGCAGTTGCAGCCGGATGGTGTCGTCGAGGTGGGCTTCGGCGGCCCGGAACTCGGCCTTGGTCAGCTCCAGCTCGGCCGCCAGGCCCAGCGCGTAGCCTGCGGCCAGAGCGAAAAACAGCAGCGGCGCGTCGCCGAGCGCCTCATAGTGCTGCGCGGCCCGACGACGCACGTAGACAAAGTGCGGGGCGTCCCACTTGTACACCTTGCTCGTGAGGGAAAAGCCACGCAGCGCCATGCGGATGACGGCGTCGTGCTTCGGGTCGGTCACCTTGAGCTTCCGGGCGGCGTGGACGTGCTCGGGGAACTCGGTCACGAGCCGCTCAAAATCGCCGATCAGGTTCCGCGGCGGACGCGAGACGCGTGACGCCGACGGACGCGAGAGGCGCACGGGCGACGGGCCGGCCCCGCCCTGACCCGGCGAACCGCGAACGCTCGAAGATGACGCCTCCCATGCCATGTCCGACTGTTCTGTATTTCGGCCGATGGGACCATGCCCTGTGAATCCGCGCCGGGCAAGTCTGCACAACGCCAAAGCTTCAGTTCATCGTGGGGTCGAGCGGGATCACCGCCGGCTTGAGCGGCTGCCCGAGCACGAGTTCGGTTCGGGCGAGGTTCCAGATCAGTTCAGGTTTGGCAAATACGTGCTCCGGCCGGGCCGGCAGCAGCAGCCAGGCCCGTTCCTCCAGTTCCGATTCGAGTTGCCCGGCCGACCAGCCCGCGTAGCCGGCAAAAAACCGTGCTCTTCCCTCCGGATGGGTCAGCAGCCGACGGATGAGGTTGGGTTCGGCGGTGAAGCGGACGCCGGGGATCACGGGGGTGCCGCCGTCAGCGGCCACGCCGTCGAACACCGCCAGCACGGACGTCTCGCACGGGCCGCCGCGAAAGAGCATGCCCTCGCGGGCGGGGGGGTCGGCGGAGATCCCCTCGGCCAGCGCGTGGAGCGTCACCGGCAGCGGGCGATTGAGCACCAGGCCCAGCGCGCCCTCCTCATCGTGCGCGACCATGAGCACGACCGTGCGGGCGAAGTTGGGATCGCCCAGCCGCTCGGAGGCCACCAGGAGCTGTCCGCGGAGTGACTCGGCCATGGGCCGGGATGGTATCCGCCGCGGGCAGAGGGTGCGGGACGAAGGCAAAAGGACAGCGGGGCGGGGGCTCACGGCAGGGCCGGCGGTCAGGAGGGGGTATCATCTCGCCATGTATCAGCGGCTGGAGCTGCCGAGAGACCAGGGGCCGCAGCGGTTTTACGCGGCGCTGGCCGAGGCTTTGCGGCACGCACTGGAGGGCGAGCGCGACTGGATCGCCAACCTCGCCAACACCGCCGCGCTTCTGGCCGACCAGCTCGACGAGCTCAACTGGGTCGGGTTCTACCTGCTGCGGCGTCGAAGCGCGCAAGGGACGGGGCGCGACGGCGAGGCTGCGGCGGAGCTGGTGGTCGGCCCGTTTCAGGGCAAACCCGCGTGCACGCGCATCGCGCTGGGTCGGGGCGTGTGCGGGACCGCCGCGCTGCAGCGCCGCAGCGTCGTGGTGCCCGACGTGCACGCCTTCCCGGGTCACATCGCCTGCGACGCCGCCAGCCGGTCAGAGCTGGTGGTGCCGATGATCACGCCCGAGGGGCGGCTGGCGGGCGTGCTCGACCTCGACTCGCCCCGGCCGTCACGGTTCACCGAGGACGACGCCCGCGGGCTGGAGACGGTCGTGGCGACGCTGCTGGCGAGCTCGGACCTGCCCCCCGCCGGGCTGTAGCCGCACGGGGACACGGGGCACGCGAGGCGTCGCCGCAGCCAGGGCCGCTGTCACGGCCCGGTGAGCGAGTTGAAGTACTGCCGGACGGTCCGCTGGGCGGCGCGGCCGACGCGCTCGGTATCGACTTCCTCCGCGGCCTGCTGCTCGTTGCTGCGGACGACGTCCTTGAGCTCCTCGGTGGCTTCGCCTTTGATCGCGCCCGCCCGGACGAAGCTTGAGGCGAGCACCCGGCCGCGTTCGTCGGTCTGCGTGGGCGCGCGGTCGGGACGCACAGCAAAGGGCGCGACTTCCTTGAAACTGCGGTCGCCGGCACCCTGGCCACCGCCCCGTGCGTTGTTCCCGGCCCCGCCCCCGCTCCCCCAGCCCCCGGCCGTCGCGCCGGGCGACGTGCCCCCGCCCGGCAGGTGACCCCCGCCCGGCGACTGGGCCCCACCCGGTGCCGTTGCCGCGTCGCCGGCGTTGCCTGTACCTCCGGCGTTGCCGCCGGCGGCGGCTTGCGCGGCGGCGTCGCGTGCGGTCGCCGCGGCACTGGCCATCGCGCGGGCGTCGTCCTGCATCGCCTGCATCGCGCGAAGCTGCTGTCGCATCTGCTCGAGGGCCTGCTGCATCGACGCGGGGCCCTGCCCGCCGCTGGATTGGCCGCTGCCGCTTGGCTCGCCCGACGAGGCCTTCCCGGCCTGCGGCGACGAGGGTGCACCCTGTGACGACGCCGCCCCCGCCTGCTGCATGGCCTGCGCCATGGCCGCGGCCGCCTGAGCGAGCTGCTGCGCGGTCGACTGGCCCTGCGCCTGCTGCATCGCCTGCTGGAGCATCTGCTCAAGGGCCTGACGCTGTTGCGGGGAAAGGCTTCCGCCGGCCTGCTGCAGGGCTTCTTCCGCAAGGTGCTGCAGGTCCTGCAGAAGCTGCTGCTGCTCGGCCGACGTGCCACCCGCGGCCTCCTGCATCGCCCGGGCGACCTGCTGAGCCAGCTGACGGGCACCCGATTCGCTGAGACCCTGCTGCTGCAAGGCCTGCTGCATCTGCCGGGCGAGCTGCTCCCGGCCGTCGGCGGTCTGCGCGAGCTGCTCAAGCTGGCGGGCGAGCTGCCGCATCTGCTCGGCCAGCTGCTGCTGCTCGTCTCGAGAGAGGTTCTCGAACGCTTCGGTGAGCTGCTCGAGCGACTGCAGGGCCCGGTCAAAGTCGCCCTGCGCGACCGCCCGCTTCGCCTCAGCCACCCACCCCTGCTCGCCGGGGTCGGAAGCCAGCTGACGGAGCAGGCGACGGTCGCGTTCGGCGGCGGCAAAGTTCTGGGACGTGCGGATACGGTCCTGCAGGGCGTTCTCCAGCTCCTGCAGGGCCGCCAGTGCCGACCGCTGTGCGGCGGCCGGGTCGGATATCGGCCGCTCGAGCAGCCGCTCGAGTTCGGCCTTGGCCCGCGCGATGTCGGCGCTGCCCGAGACGAGGGGAAGCTGCCGGTCGATCAGCTCCAGCGCCCGCGTCACCTGCTGGCGGGCCTGCTCGGCCCGCTCCGCGTGCTGCTGTCGCCGCTCCGCCGCCGCCTGATGCCCGAGAAGGTCGCGCTGCGGCACGGTCGCCCAGAGCGCCAGCCACACGCCGGCCGCCGCCGCCGCGAGATACAGCGTCCGCGGCCAGCGCACGGGAAAGTGCGGACGGACGTCCACGCCGGCCGCGACGCGCTCGGCGTCGGCCACCGCCGCCGCCGCGAACGGCGCCGGCCCGTCCGTCTCCCGGAGCAGCACCGCCGTCGAGAGCCGCTCGTGCAGCCCCAGGCGCCGGTCGATGCGGACGGCCACGTCCAGAAGCGTCGGCGCCCGCAGCCAGGCCCGAATCACCGCGAACCCCACCGCGGCCGCCACGAGCACCGCCAGCCCCGCCGAAGGCAGCGGCACGTGCCACGCGAGCAACCGCCCTGCCAACAGGCCCACCACGGCCACGCCCGCGGCCACCGCCAGCGACACCCCGATGTGGTGCAGCGCCGCCGAGAGCAGCTCACGCCGACGGACGACCTGAAGGTGCCGGTCGATCGGGTTGTCTCGAGCGGGGCGGTTCATCCACAGCTTCCCCCGGCGGCATCACACGGTGGCAACGCCGCCCGCCGCCTGGCGACGCCGCTCCGGCTCAAGTGTACCCGTCGGGCGGCCTTCGGTCGGCGGACCTTTACGGGCTCTCGGCACCACCTTCGTCGCCGACGGGCCGTTCGCCGAACAGCGTGGCGGTGGCCGAGGGCGGTGCGGCGGCGAGGGCGACGGCCGACGGGGCGGCCGACGCGATGAGCGTCCCGGTGGGTGTGACGACGAACTCGCCGGGACGGGTGGCGGCGTTGTTGGCCGGGTTGATGTCGGTGAACGTGAGCGGGTTCACTGACGCCCGCAGCACGTACGTCGCGGTAGGCGTCGTGCGCGGGAGGGTGAACGGGACGCGGAGGTTGCGGGTGGAGCCGGCGGCCAGCCGTGTCGAGACGTTGCGGAGCACAAGGTTGACGTCGGCGCCTTCGGCGGTGGCGGCGACGAGGGTGAGGGAGAAGCGTCCGGCGGCGACGAGCGAGCCGATGTTGGAGAGCGTGACGACGGCGGTGGACCGCTGACCCGGCCGGGCGACGTCGGGCAGCGGGGAGGTGAGCAGGACGGCCAGGTC
Source organism: Tepidisphaerales bacterium (assembly GCA_046299715.1). Lineage (GTDB taxonomy): Bacteria > Planctomycetota > Phycisphaerae > Tepidisphaerales > Tepidisphaeraceae > JBBRUM01. The sequence goes on from JBKBHU010000001.1 coordinate 243,958, forward strand.
GGCGCCGTCGGGAGAGAGCTGGGCGATGGAGACGGCGGTGCCGCCGGTGACGGGGGTGGTGGCCAGAGAGCGGACGCGTCCGCCCTGGACGGTGGTGGCCGCCCCCTGGCGGGACTGCACGAACGCGTCGAACTCGCCGACGATGGCCGCGGCCGACGCGGTCACCAGCGGGCCGCCTTCGGTGAAGATCCGCAGCGGGCTGCCGCCGTTGAAGGTGGGGTCGTTGCCGCCGGCGGGCGTGATGCGGAAGGCCACGGTGCCGATGTTGCCGGCGTTGGCCGCGGCGAGACTGGCGGCGGTCGCGACCGTCACGAGCACCGTGTTGTTGACGGAAAGCAGCAGCGACGAGACGGTCCCGTAGGCGGTATCGACCAGCAGTTCCCGGAGCTGGCCGCGGTTGAAGGCGCGGTCCGTGCGGCCGGTGGCGGTGAGGCGGAAGAGCACGGCCGTGGTGGCGCCGGGCCCGCCGCGCGAGCCGCCGACGTAAATGCCCCCGCCCGGGGCCTCCAGCAACGCGGTGATGCGGTCCAGCGTGGTGCCGAGCGTGGCGGCCATGACGCCGAGCCGGCCGAACCGGCGGTCGAGCTGACCGTCGTATCGCAAACCGGCGAGCAGGAAGCGCGACGCGGTGCCTTCGGCGTTGCCGGAATGGCCGGCGACGACGATGCGGTCGCGGAGCAGCAGCAGCGACGTCAGCTCCGACTGGCCGTCCGTGAACGGCAGCGTGCCGGGCCGGCCGCCCGTGGGCGCCGCCGAGACCACGCCGCGGTTGCCGAACGAGCCGTCCACCGTGCCCGTGGGCGTGAGGCGGATCACCACGCCGTGCGGGCGCACCGGCCCGCCGGGGGTGAGCGACGCCTGGACCGACCCGAGCAGGTACGGCCGGCCGAAACGGTCGGTCTGGATGCCGCGGAGGCGGGCCGCCTGCGTTCCCGGCGGGGTGTACAGCAGCACGCCGCCGGAGGCGAACGACGTGTCGCGCGTGCCGTCGGCGTTGAAGCGGACCACCGCGAACAGGGTCGATTCACCGACGGCGGACGTGCCGCCCAGCAGGATGCGCCCCTGGGCGTCGAGCACCAACGTCGTGGCGAGGTCGAAGCCGCCGGAGACGTCCACGACGACCAGGCCGCCGTCGCCGAAGCTCAGGTCGCGGCTGCCGTTGGCGAGAAACCGCAGCAGCACGAAGTCGCCGTCGGCGGTGTAGCCCCCGGCGATGATGACGCTGCCTGGCAGCGACACCGCGCCCACCAGCGTGATGGACGGCCCGGGGACGAAGCTGGTGACGATGCCCGAGCCGTCGCCGAAGTCGGGGTCGAGCGTGCCCGGACGCGGGTCGCGTCGGGCGGCGACGGTGAGCGTCTGCGCGGCGGTCACCAGCGGGCCGAGCGTGCCGTCGGCGGCGATGGTGCGCCCGGCAAAGCCGTACACGCCGGGGACGAGCTGCCCGGAAGGCGGGAGGCTCAGCCGCCCGCCCAGACCCAACGTGCGCGTCTCGCCGGCCGCCAGCGGGTCCACCGCGACGTCACCGAGCGTGATCAGCCCGGACGCCGTCACCAGGAAAAACCTCACGCTGAACGGCTGGCTCGCCAGCAGCGACGACGGGTTGCTCAAGGTGATGCCGGGGAACAGCGGGCTGCCCGGGGCATACGGCCCCGGCGGGACGACCACCGTCACCAGCTCGCCCACCTCGCCCGAGGCCACGAACGTGAGCGTGAACAGCGACGTGAAGGCGGCCGGCACGTTGCGGTCATCCCGCACGCCGCCCTCCAGCAGCGCCACCGCATACGTCCCGGCAGCCGCGTTGTCGAAGACGCCCGAAGTGGAGGTGAAGCGGAAGCTGGCGGTCACGACGCCCCCGCTGCCGGTCGTGCTCGAGAGCAGGGTGGCAAACGCCTGGCTGCCGTCGGGGCGGGTGACGCGGACGCTGGCGTTGCCGATGGAGGTGAGGTCGATCGTCCGCCCCGAAGCCGGCGTGAACGTGACGGTGAAGGTGACGAACGCGTCGCCGACGTTCGGGGGCGGGGGCGACGTGGCCGACGCGGTCGGGCGCGGGTAGCTGAGGGTGAGCGTGGCCAGCGTCGACTGAAGCAGAGGCCGGCCGCTGTCGTCCAGCAGCGTGCCGTCCACCGTCGAGACGACGTACGCCCCCTGCGCGGCGAAGCCGAAGGGGCTCTGCGTCGGGCCGAACCGGTACACCGCGTCCACCTCGCGGCCGCCGCTGCCGGAGACGACCGCCGACGACACCAGCGTCGCCACGACCACCGAGCCGTCCGGCCGGGTGACGCGGATTTCGTTGCCGTCCAGCGTGGAGAGGTTCACCGTCCGTCCGACGGGGGCGCTGAAGCGCACGGTGAACTCGGCCAGCGCGTCGCCGAACTTCGGGTCGGGAGCGACGGTGAGCGTGGCCGAGGGGTTGCCGTAGGCGAGGTTGAGCGAGCCGAGCGTGGTGACGTCGGGGTCGGTGGGGGTGTTGCGGGTGTCACGGACGGGCGAGGGCCCGATGCGGAAGACGTAGGTCCCGTTGTCGGCAGGGTCGAACGCGCCGCCGGGGGCGGCGAGCCGGTAGGTGACGACGCGGCTGTTGCCGCTGCCGGGGGCGGAGCTCACGAACGTGACCGTCAGCGTGCCCCCGCCGGGGGCGTCCACCACGAGGTTGCCGTCCCCCAGCGTGGCGAGGTCGAGCGTCTGCCCGGCCCCGGGCGTGTAGGTGACGGTGAACAGCAGCTCGGTGTCGCCGAGCGCGGGCGGCTGCGGCGTCACAAAAGCCACGCCCACCGGGGTGAACTGCACGTTGAAGCTGGTCAGCACGCCCTCCGCGACGACCTGCCCAAGGTCGTCCTTCACGGGAGATGTGGCCGAGAGACGCACTTCGTAGCTGCCCTGGCTGGCGAAGGTGAAGCCGCCGGACGGGGGGACGATGAGGTAGTCGGCGATGATCACGCGGGGCGACTGCGGGCTGGTGCCCAGGAGCGTCACCGTGCCGCTCTCGACGCCGTTGATGAACAGCCGCAGGTTCGCCGCGGCGATGGTGGCGGCGTCGATGCCGCGGTTCTGGGCCGCGGCGTACGTCACGCGGACCGTATACCCCCCGGAGGGCGTGAAGGGCAGGTTCGCCGGGGTGATGGAGTTGAACGTCGCGGTGGGAGGGTCGAACGTGGAAGCGACTAGCCGGCGGATCACGCCCGGCTGCGGCAGCCCGGTCGTCTGCACCTGGAAGCCCCACACCAGCGGGCGGTTCATCGAGTCCAGCAGCACGCCTTCGTAGACGCCCAGCCGCCCCGGCTCGGGCAGCGTGCCCTGCCCGTAGTTCTCATCGACGCCGCCCGCGGCGAACGCCTTCACCAGCCGGGGCAGGCCGTCGATGGCCGTGGCGAGCAGGTAGTGGTTGTCGCTGTCGAGGGCGATGGCGCGCACGCCGCCGAGCGTGGCGGTGGGCGGGAGCAGCGTCGTGCCTACGCCGTTGACTTCGGCCCCGCTGGAGACGTTGAAGACGCGGAGGAACCCGCCCACCAGCGACGCGTCGGCCGTGAGCTTGTAGCTGCCGCCCACGAGCAGCCGTCCGCGGTCGCCGTCCACGAGCAGCGCCAGCGGCTCGGTGAAGCCGAAGTCGGGGTCGGCGTCGAAGACCAGCACGCCGCCGTTGCCGAAGTCCAGAACGAGGTCGAAGTTGACGTCGCGGCGTTCCACGACGCCGCGGGTGCGGGTGCTGTTGTTGGTGAGGTCGGCCGTCTCGTCGGCCAGCGCGAAGAAATAACCGTTGCCGCCGTCGGTGCCCACCGCGGTGTAGGTGCTCGTGTCGTAGCCGCTGGCGAAGATGGGCTGCTGCAGCACGGTGCCGTCGAGGGCGACGGCGAAGAACGCGGGGGTGCCGTCGATGGAGCCGGCCAGGACGATGCGGTCGCCGCTGACGCCGAGCACCGCCGCCCGCATGTCCACCGACTGCGGGTTGCCCGCCAGAACCGGCTGCAGGCCGCTGCCGCTGCCGAAGGTGAGGTCCACCGTGCCGTCGCTGTCGAAACGCACGAGCACCAGGCGCCGGGCGTTCATCGCGTCGCTGTCGGTCACCGTCATCGCCAGCAGATAGCCGCCGCCGGTGAGCTCGTAGACGCCCAGCAGGCGGTAGTTGCTGTAGGTGGGGAACGTGGCGATGCTTTCGCCGCCGCCGGTGCCGTCGGGGAAAAACCGCCGCGCGACCAGCGTGGGCGTCTCCGGCCCGCCTTCGCTGACGCTGACAGCAAAGACGAAACCGGTGAGCGAGCTGTAGGTCAGCACCTGCGTGGACGCGGGACGTGCTGCCGTGGCCGGCGCGGGGATGACCAGCCCGGCGCCGAGCGTGCCGTTGTCGAAACCCGTGTCGAGGTCGCCGCCGGAGCTGAGCTTCACCGCCACGCCGGTCGCGTTGCCCTGCGTCGATCCCCCGGTCACGCGGGTGACGCCCAATGCCAGACCCCCGCCGCCCGCCGAGACCGTGACCGCCGTGGCATTCCGCTCTGGTGCGACGGTGACCAGCCCGCCGCCGAAAGCCGTATTGAGCAGCCCGTCGCTGGTGAGCGAGAACGTCGCGACGTTGATGGTGCTGCCCGGCGGGGCCTGGTCGTCGATGTCGCCCGCGGCGACATAGATCTGGCCGTTGTCGTCCACCGCGATATCGAGCGGGGTGGTGAAGGTGCGCGACGGAAGCGGCGCGTCCACGTTAAAGCGGAACCGCCCGTCCGCCGGGCCGAAGGACAGGTCGCGGGTGAGGTCGGCGTTGAGCCGGGCCACGGAGATGTCGGCACTGGTGAGCATCTGCGCCAGCAGCAGCGACCCGCCCGGCAACGAGACGAGACGCGCGGTGGTGGCGGCAAGGTCGTCATGCACGGCCGTGGTGTATTGGCTGCCGATCAGCGGGAAGCCGCTGGAATCGACGGCGAAGAGGCGTGTCGTGCTGGGGTTGTTGAACAGCTCATATCCCGCGATGTACAACGCGCCATTGGTGTTCACCGCGACGGTCCGCGGCCCGAAGTAGGGGATGAAGTGGTTGTACGTCGGGCGGTCGTAGAAGGCCGCGCCGGACGTCACCCGCACCGCCGGCTCGCCGAAGCCGCCGGAGACCGCCCCGCTGGCGTCCAGCCGCAGGATAAACAGCCCGGTATCGGAGATGACGTTGCCGTTGACGTCCACGTCCTCCGACTCGCCGACGATGTACAGCCCGCCGCCGGGCCGAAGCGCCGCCCCGGAGACGACGTCGTCGCCGCCGGTGGCCGAGACGTCGATGACGGTGAACCCGCCGCCGCCGAACGTCTCGTCCAGCGTGCCGTCGTCGTTGAAGCGCACCACCAGCACGTCGCTGAGCGCCGTCGGCTCGTTGTTCCCGTCCACCGAGTTGCCGTCGCGCACGTTGCCGACCACGTAGAGCCGGCCCTGATCGTCGCGCAGCAGCACGACGCCGACCACGCCGCTGAGGTGGTTGAAAAACGCCCGCCCCTGCAGGCCGAACCCGGCGTCCAGCGAGCCGTCCGGCAGCAGCTTGGTCACCGCCAGCCCCGCCCCGCCCGCGGCCAGCGGCAGGAACGCCGACGTCGGGTAGTTGGTCAGCAGCAGCACGCTGCCGTCGGGCAGCAGCAGCGTGTCGGCCACATCGCCCTGGAGCAGGTCGCCGCCGGCGAGCACGACGTCGAGACCGCTGTTGAAACCGCTGTCGTCGATGTCGCCGGGGTTGAGGAAGCCGGAAAAGTTCAGCCGCACGGTGAAGGTCACGGCCGGCGAGAGCTCATTCCCGCCGTCGTCGCGGATGACGTCCGGCTCCCCGGCTTGCGCCGTGAAAAACGTGTAGGTGCCGCTGTCGGCCGCCGTGAACGGCCCGCTGCCGGCGCGGGTGTAGCGGTAGGTCGCGCGGACGGTGGAGAAGTCCAGCTCGTCCACGTCCGCAAGCGTCGCAACCCGTACGTCGCCCGGCCCGCCGCCCGGCGGGGTGTACTTCAGGGCGGACGTGAGGCTGTTGAGGTCCACCTTCAGCCCCGCCGGAGCCCGCACCGTCAGGCGGATCTCCCCGTAGACCGCCCCCACGGTCGGCCGCGGCAGCGTGCTCACCTGCGTCACCTTCGGCCGCACGTTCAGCACCGACCGCCGACGTTCGACCACGCCGGCACGGGTGCTGTCGAAACCCGTCCACGTCAACCGCCCGAACGGCATGGGCCGCGACGCCGCATCGAGCACGACACCGCGGTACAGCCCGTGCTGCAGCGAAGCGAAAGAGGGCTGGCCGTAGGTGTTGTCGAGCTCGCCGTCGGGCGTCACCCGCCACAGCCGGGGCCGATCGAACGACCTGCCCGCGACGAGATAACCCTTCTCTTCGGCGACCCCGCCGACGCGGTCGGCCACCACCGACAGCGCCGCGGCGTTCGGGCTGACGGCGGCAAGGTCGAGGTAGCCGTCATTGCCGAAGGCCGTATCCAGCACCCCCGATTCGCTGTCCAGCCGCAGCAGCACCGGCCGCTGCCCGTCGGACTCCACCACGGTGGCAGCCACGTACAACAGCGGCGACGGCCCCAGCACGGCCCCGCCCGCCTGCATCCCCAGCGACCCGCCCGGCCGCGGCACCAGACGCGTCCCGCCGACACCGAACGTCGTGTCGAAACTGCCATTGAACAGGAAACGGTCCACCAGCACGTCGTCCACGCCCGACAGCCGCCGCGTGGCCAGCGCGTACAGCGTGTCGCCCGGGCCGGTCACCAGCGCGACGTACGTGCCGACGCCCGGGCCCGAGCCGAACTGGAACCCCGAGCTGCCGAAGCTCGTGTCCAGCTCGCCATCAAGGTTGACCGCAATCAGGACACGGCCGTCACCGAACCGCCCGCCGACCACCACGCGGTTGGACGACACCTTGGCGATCGTCCGCAGGTCGAAGTCGTCCGGGCCCGGCGTCCCGATGAAGGCGAAGCCGGCGTTGCCGAAGTCGGTGTCCAGCGTGCCCGTCTCGACGTCGATGGCCGCGACGACCAGCCCCGCGTGGGCAGAGGGCACCGGCGTGTAGATGCCCGAGAAGAACACGAGGTAGCGGTTGTTCTGCGCCTCGACCACCCCGGCGATCTGCCGCACGCCCTCGAGCAGCCCGTCGCCGCCGACGGTCACCAGCGCCGTCTGCTGGCCCTGCCGGTTGTAGACCGCGACGCCGAAGCGCGTGCCCCCCGCCGGACCGGGCAGCGTGAACGCCGCCACGACGCGGCCGGCCGCGTTCACGTGGACCGCGTCCACCTCCGCGGGCAGTGCGTCTTCGACGTCGGGCAGTGTGGCGACCCCGCCCGACCCGAACCCGGCATCCAACGCCCCCGACCCGGTCAGCTTCGCCACCCGCCCGCCCAGGGCCACCGGCGTCAGCCCGGGCGCGTCGAGATCGACCGTGCTGGCCACCCCGACCGTCGTCCCGCCCGACCCGCTCACCACCGCGGGGAACCCCTGCAGCGGCGGCACCTGCCCGCCGGACTGCGACGTCACCAGCACCGACTGCCCCGACGCGAAGGTCGTGTCCACCGCCCCGCCCAACGTCAGCCCGAAGACGCGCAGCTCGCTGGTGAGCCCCGAGCTGCCCACCGCCGCCACCGTCAGCCCCGACGAACCACGCAGCGCGATCGCCCCGGCCGTGGCGCTGAACGTACCGGCGAACGCCGAGTCGTAGGAGAAAATCCCCCCGACGCCGAAGCTGAAGTCCCGCGTGCCCGTCGCCGCGCTCGCCGCCGCCACCTCCAGGTCGCCCAGGCGCTGCCCGACGACATACACCCGGCTGCCGTCTACCACCAGCCCGCTGGCCACGCGCCCGGTGCCGCTGATGTCCAGCTCGAACCCGCTGGCCGGCAGACCCGCCGTATCGAACTTCTTCGCGAAATAGCCGCTGTCGAGCGACGTGGTGGTCAGCAGATACAGGTTGCCCGACGGGTCGAAGGCCGCCGACTGCGGGCCGGTCACGACGTCGCCTTCGATGTCCACCGTAAACGCCCCGGACGACAGCCGGTCCACCACGGGACCGAAGTCGCTGTCCACATTCCCCGACAGATCGACGCGCAACAGCGCGTGCCGCGTCACCCCCGAGCCCAGCGGGGTCGTCGTCCCCACCAGCACCAGCCGCGGCTGCGTGGGGTCGCTGAGCAGTGCGTAGACCCGGTCGTCGCCATCGGCCCCGTCGAGGTCGTAGAGGCGGAAGCCGCTGCCCCCGAACGTGGGAACCAGCTCGCCGTCGTCGGTGAAGCGCGCCAGCAGGAAATCCCCCGAGGTCTGCGGCCCGCCCGACCCCTGCACCGTGCGAAAGACCGTCGCCCCGACGAAAAAGCCGTTGCCTACGCCGAGGTCGTACAACGCCACCGGCGTCACACCGTCCGCGACGTTGAATGCCGTCACCCCGTCGCCCCCGCCGAACCCGCTGTCCGGCGACCCGTCGGACGTGAGGCGGAACACACGCAGCCCCCCCGGCCCGCTGAGGTCGTCCGTCTCCCCCACCGCCGCCGTCAGCACCAGCGCGGTCCCATCCGACCGCGGCGCCACCGCCTTGAACGTCCCCGGCGGCCCGAACAGCGACAGCTCGACCCGCTCACCCGCATTCCAGGTGGCATCGGGGTTTCCCGCCGACAGCAGCAGCCGACGGTCCAACGCCTCCAGCACCGCCGCCCGAACCCGACCCGACCCTGCCGCCCGGCGGCGACACCGCTTCGACCGCTGCTGATTCACCCTTCACCTCGCCCTCAGCCCCCGACACGGTCCCGGGTTGCCCCCCGGCCGACCCCGACCCACTCCCAAACGTACGAATAACCCCCGACCCCCCGATGCACCCGACCGGGGGGTTTACCGCAGCGACAGCCTTAACGCCTCTGTCAACAACATACCCGCAAAGCCTTGCAAGCCCAACCGCTTGCAAACCGGTGCCGCTAAACTCTGCCCATGGCCCAGCGGCTTCTCGACCTGCTCGAGCAGTTGCCCGGACGACGCGTCCTGCTCGTCGGCGACGTCATGCTGGACCGCTACCTCTATGGCAACGCCGAGCGGCTCAGCCCCGAGGCCCCGGTTCCCGTGCTGCACTTCCAGCGGGAGGAGTACCGGCTCGGGGGGGCGGGGTCGGTGGCCGCCAACCTGGCCACCCTGGGGGCCGAGGTCCACCTTCTGGCGGTGGTCGGCGACGACCCCCCCGCCCAGCAACTCCGCGACGGACTCCGCCAGCTCCAGATCGACGACACCCACGTCCTCCGGCAGCCCGGCCGGCCCACCACCTGCAAGACCCGACTGGTGGGGCTCGCCCAGCACCGACACCCCCAGCAAATGATGCGGCTGGACATCGAAGACCCCAGCCCGCTGGACGACGACACCGCCGACCGCCTCGCCGACGACTTTGACAAGCTCTTGCGGTCCTGGCGCCCCGACGTTGTGTGTTTGGAAGATTACAACAAGGGTGTGCTCAGCGAGCGTCTCACCCCCCGGCTGATCCGGCTTGCCCGGCAGGCCGGGGTCGATGTGCTGGTGGACCCCGCCGCCCTTGCCGACTACCGCAAGTACGCCGGGGCGACGTGCCTCAAGCTCAACCGCACGGAGACGGAGAAGGCGACGGGCAGGAGCCTGCGCGGGCCGGCCGACTGGCTGGCCGGCGGGAAGCAGCTGGTCGAGTCGCTGGGGCTGGAGGCGGCGGTGATCACACTCGACCGCCACGGGGCGTATCTGGTGTCGCGTGACGGCTCGGGGCAGCTCACCGGCCAGCACCTGACCACGCGTCCGCGGATGGTGTATGACGTCACGGGCGCCGGCGACATGGTGCTGGCGGCGCTGGCGATGGCGCGGGCGGCCGGGGCGAGCTGGGCCGACGCCACGGCGCTGGCCAACCTGGCCGGCGGGCTGGAGGTGGAGAAGTTCGGCGCGGTGCCCGTGACCCGTGAAGAGCTGGCCCGTGAGCTGCTGGCCGAGACCCACCGCCAGCGCGGCAAGCGGCGCAGCGACGGCGAGCTGCTGGCCGAGCTCAAGCGGCACCGCGACGCCGGCCGACGCATCGTCTTCACCAACGGCTGCTTCGACCTGCTGCACCTCGGCCACATCGAGTACTTCCGCTTCGCCAAGCGGCAGGGCGACGTGCTGGTCGTGGCGGTGAACACGGACGCGTCCGTGCGGCGGCTCAAAGGGCCGAGCCGGCCGCTGGTGCCCGAGGACGACCGCGTGTCGGTGCTGTCGGAACTGGAGAGCATCGACTACCTGGTCACCTTCGACGACGACACGCCGCTGCGGCTGATCGACGCCATCCGCCCCGACGTCCTGGTCAAAGGGGCCGACTACACGAAGGACAGGGTGGTGGGGGCGGAGCTGGTGGAGAGCTACGGCGGGCGGGTGGAGCTGGCGCCGCTGGTGGAGGGCCGCAGCACGACCGCCCTGGTGGGGAAGATCCTCTCGGCGTATGCCGCCGAACGCCCGGCCCCCTGAACGAGGCCCACAGCGCGGGCACGGCAGCCAAAGGACAGGCACGGGGCCCGCCGGCCGGGCAGGCCGCTCAGCGCAGCGACCACCCCCCGTCCAGCACGAGTTCCGAGCCGGTGATGTAGCGGGCGTCGGGCGAAGCGAGAAAGAGCACAGCCCGGGCGACCTCGTCCGGCTCGGCAAGACGCGCAAGGGGGGTGTCGTCGGCGAGCTCGGCGAAGGCGGCGTCACGGCCCACCTCGGCGACGCGTTGGCGGAACCATTCCTGACGCTCCCACATCTCCGTGCGGACGCCGGCGGGGGTGATCGCGACGACGCGGGCGCCGAGGGGGGCGGCTTCGAGGGCGGCGCAACGCGTGAGGGTGCGGAGAGCGGCTTTGGACACGCAGTAGGCCGCGGCCCCCGGGACGGGGCGGAGCGCAACAGCGGAGGACATCAGCACCGCCACACCGCCGTCCGTCGGACTCGCCCCACCGCTCCGCCCATCGTCCCCCCCGCCGCTGCCGAGTCGCCGCCGGGCGCGGAGGAACCAGCGGACGGCGAGGAAGGCGCTGTCGAGGTTGACGGCCAGCACGCGTCGCCACACCTCCACAGGTGTGTCAACAAGCGGGCCGGCCTCGGCGACACCCGCCGCGTGCACGAGGACATCGGGGGCGGGGCAGAGCTGCCCGGCCCGCTCCCACGTGGATTCGAGGGTCACGTCGGCGGCGAGGTGGACTTGCGGTGCGGGGGTCAGATCGATCCCGAAGACGGCATGGCCGGCGGCGTGGGCGAGTCGGGCGGTGGCGCGGCCGATGCCGGAGGCGGCGCCGGTGATGAGGAAGGTGCGGGGGGTGGTCATGGTGGGGATGCGGCCAGACGGCGGTAGAGGGCGACGGTGTCGGCGAACTGGCGGTCGAAGCCGAGGTGGGCGCGGGCGTGGGCGGCGGCGGCCGGGCGCATCGCCGCCAGCCGCTGCGGGTCGGCCAGCAGCCCCAGCGCCGCCCGGACGAACGCGCTGCGGTCGATGGGGGTGCTCTCCCCGGTGACGCCCTCGACGACGGTTTCGGTGGTGCCGGCGGTGCGTGTCCGGAGCACGGGCAGGCCCGTCGCCAGCGCCTCGGCGCACACCAGCGAGAACCCCTCGCGGCCCGACGGCAGCAGCAGCAGGTCGGCGGCCTGGTACACCGGCAGTGGCGGCTGGTGACCCAGCAGGTGCACGCGTTCGGACAGGCCGTCGCGGAGGATGCGCCGCTGCAGCTCGGGCAGGTCGGGGCCTTCGCCGGCCAGCAGCAGCCGCAGCCGGGGCCGCTCCCGCTCGCCCCACGCGGCGGCGATGTCCAGCAGCCAGTGGCAGTTCTTGGGATGGCGCTGGTCGAGCCGGCCGACGTACACGCCCACGCGGTCGTCCTCCAGAAGACCAAAGCGGTCGCGCGCGGCCCGTCGCGTCTCGGCCGTGGTGACCGGAAACTGCTCCAGCGGCACGCCGTGGGGGATGAGCGTCACCCGCTGCCGCGGTACGCGGGCCTGCTCGAGCATCCAGTGCAGGCTCTCGGTGCTGGCGACGTGCGTGTGGTCGCCGAAGTCGGAGAGCAGACGCGCCCCCCACGAGAGCGAAAGGTCGGAGAGGTGCAGCGTGTACAGGATCGGCACGCGCACGCCCAGCAGCCGCAGCAGCCGGGCCACCAGCGTCGGGCGGCGGTAGTGGCAGTGCAGCACGTCGGGCATGCCTTCGCGCCGGAATCGCTTACGCAATCGCGTCGCGCTGGCCATCAGCGCTACCGGCCCGCCCTTGAGCGGCAGGTCGATCCACGGCAGCGGCGACCGCTCGAACAGCCAGTGCCACGCCCCCCGCTCGCCGGCCACCTCGACGCGGTGCCCCGCCGAACGCATCGCCATCGACAGGTCGAAGATGTACCGCGACAGCCCGCCGGCGTCCGAGCCGGCCGTGAGGTGCAGGATGTGCAGCCGGTCGGTCATACGTCAGAGGACACACGGGAACGTCCGCCGCGGGTGCAACGACCGTACCACGCGGCGTACCGCCGGGCGATGTCGGGCCACGTGTAGTGCCGCAACACCAGCTCCCGCCCCCGACGGCCCATGTCGGCACGCGCCTCCACCGGCAACGCCAGCAGCCGGCGGAGCGTCTCGGCCAGCCCGGCCGGGTCGTCCGGGGAGACCGTCCACGCCGCACCGGCCTGCTCGGCCTCGGGGAAATGGCACGCCGACGACAACACGCACGGCAGCCCCGCCGCCATCGCCTCCAGCACCGCCACCGAAAACCCCTCGTGCCGCGACGGCAGCACGAACCCCACGGCCCGTTCCAGCAGCGCGGACTTCTCTTCCCCCAGCACCGCCCCCGGCATCACCAGCCTCGACGACGACAGCAGCCCCGCGTGCCGCCGACGAAGCATCGCCCCCAGCCCGTAATCCGCCCCGGCCAGCACCAGCACCGCGTCCGGCACGTGCCGCGCCACCGCGGCGAACGCCTCGGCCAACGTGTCCGTGCCCTTCTGCACCGACAGCCGACCCAGCGACAGCAGCACCCGCCGCCCGGCCAGCGCCGGGTACCGGGCGGTCAGCGACGCCCAGCCCCGCTCGCTTCCGGCGGTCGAAGGCACCACGTGGCCGGCTATCGCACCGGCCGCCCCCTCCGCCCCGCCCGCGGAGACAGGCGGGGAGATGCCGTTGGCGATCACTTCCACCGGGGTCGGGAGCCGATGGCCCAGCACGGTCAGCGGGCCGGGGCGGTAGTCGTGGATCCCCGCGGCGTTCTCGAGCATCTCCCGCCAGCCCAGACGCCAGCGAAGCCACTTCTTCAGCCGCGGCAGCCGCCCCTGCCCTTCGACCGCCCACGGCTCGAGCATGCCGTGCGTGGAGAGCACGTAAGGCAGGCCGAGCCGTCGGGCGGCCGTGGCCGCCGCCGGGCAGATCGCATCCCACACGCCGTGGATGTGCACAAGGTCGGCGCCGGCGAACGCGGCGGGGAGCTGCCGGCGGGCGGTGACGGCCGTGACCACTTCGCGGCGGGTGAGCGGGGGGAGCCACACCGGCGGCGGCACGGGGCGGGGCAGCGACGCCAGCATCGCCTCGACCCGCTGGCGGCTCCCGTCGCCCGGCCAGCCGTCGTAGCACACCACCGCGCCATCGATGCCCGTCCCGGGCAGGTACGCCAGCAGCGCCGCCACCACGGCCGGCGGGCCGCCCGTCCTGGGGTCCATGACCGGGATGACGTGCACGACCTTCACGGGTCCGCGGCGAGTGTACCGGCCCGTGCAGACACCCGCCCGCAGTCTCCGCCCGTCCGCAGTCTCCGCCCGCCCGCGGTTTCGGCCCGTCCACCCGCGGTTTCGCCCAGCCCGGCGGGCCGCGGGCCCCGCCGCCGTCGCGTGGGCGACCCGTCCGCCGCGGCCGGTGTCGTTGCATCCAGCCCGGCGTCCGGCCGTCCGATGTTGGCTGCAGGGCTTACACTGCGTCGCTACGCTTGCGCCAACTCCATGAGACAAGGTCCCAGAACATGGTCGATGTCCTGATCCAGACGCACAACGAAGAGCTCAACCTGCCCAGCACGCTCGCTTCGCTGAAGGGGTGGGTGAACAAGGTGTTTGTCGTCGATTCGGGCTCGACCGATAACACGCGCTGCATCGCCGAGCAGTTCGGGGCGGTGTTCATCCACCACGACTGGGAGGGGTACGCGGCGCAGAAGAACTGGGCGCTGGACCACTGCCCGTTCGAGTCGGAGTGGATTTTGATCCTCGACGCCGACGAAGCCTGCTCCCCCGAGCTGGCGCGCGAGATCCAGGCGATCGTCTCCAGGCCGGCGGCCGAGGTGCTCGAGTCGGCGTTTTACATCAACCGCGTGTTCATCTTCATGGGGAGGCAGATCAAGCACTGCGGCTACTTCCCCTCATGGAACCTTCGGCTGTTCAAGCGCGGCCACGCCCGCTACGAAGAGCGGCTGGTGCACGAGCACATGATCGTCACCGGCAAGACCGGCTACCTCAAACACCTGCTGCTGCACGAGGACCGCCGCGGGCTGGAACACTTCATCGCCAAGCACAACCGCTACTCGACGCTTGAGGCCCTCGAGATCTACGCCGCCCGCGAGCAGTGGCCCGGGCTGCACACCTTTCTCTTCGACCGTGTGCAGCGGCGGCGCTATCTCAAGAACCGCGTGCTCCCGTACATGCCCATGCCCTGGGTACTGCGGTTCATCTACATGTACCTGATCAAGCTGGGCTTCCTCGACGGACGCGCCGGCTGGTACCTGTGCCTGTTCATCTCCAGCTACGAGTTCTTCATCCGCATGAAGTACCGCGAGCTGACCATGCTCAAGGGCCGGCACAACACGCAGGTCCGCGGGCTGGCGGTGCGCGAGGGCGGGCTGGGGGCGCTGCAGAACAACTCGACCAACACGCTGCTCCGCCCGCCGGTCGCCGGCCGCTCGGGCGAGTTGGCCTCCACGCCGCCGCTGGCCCTGACCGTGGTCACGCCCCCCGGGGGCAACGTCGTCTCCCCGCCGTCGGAGAGCGAGCGCCCGCCGCAGTCCACCGGGGTCATCCTCCAGCCCACCGAGCCGCCGATGTTCCCGCCGCTGAAGGACCGCGCCCCGGTCTCGGTGATGATCCCCACGCTCAACGAAGGCAAGAACCTCGCCCGCTGCCTCGACCACCTCCGCTGGGCCGACGAAGTCGTCGTGGTGGACTCCGGCTCCAAGGACGACACCGTCGCCATCGCCCACCGCTACGGCGCCACCGTCGTGCACTTCAAATGGGACGGCAAATGGCCCAAGAAAAAGAACTGGGCCCTGCGCAACGTCCCCTTCCGCAACGAGTGGGTCCTCATCGTGGACGCCGACGAGTGGATCACCCCCGAGCTGGCCGAGGAAATCTCCCGCAAAATCCGCAACACCGACGCCGTCGGCTTCTACATCAACCGCCGCTTCATCTTCATGGGCGGCTGGATCCGCCACTGCGGCTACTACCCCTCCTGGAACCTCCGGCTCATCCGACGCGGCTACGGCGAATACGAACAGCTCACCGAAGTCGGTGACACCGGCTCCGGCGACAACGAAGTCCACGAGCACATCGCCGCCGAGGGCAAAGTCGAGCACCTCAACCACGACATGCTCCACTTCGCCTTCCCGTCGATCCACGTCTTCATGGAAAAGCACAACCGCTACTCCAACTGGGAAGCGGCCGTGCAGTTCAAAGGCGCCGACGACACCGGGCAGGTCGCCGGCTCGGACAACCTCACCCGACGCCGCAAACTCAAAAACCTCTCCCGGCACCTCCCCTTCCGACCCACCCTCCGCTTCCTCTACTCCTACATCTGGCAGGGCGGCTTCCTCGACGGACGCCCGGGCTACGTCTTCTGTCGGCTCCTTGCCATCTACGAGTACCTCTCCGTCGCGAAGTACTACGAACTCCGGCGGGCCGAGGAAGACGCCCGGCGTTCGCGGCAGATGTCGTCGGTGCCGGCCCTCTCCGCCAGCGTGGACCGGCCGCCGGCCGAAGCCGCCCGCTGACCCCGACCCGGGCCCCTACCGCCGCCCATGGCCACCCCGACCCGCAACATCTCGCCTTACTCCACCGGTGAGAAGATCCGCCGCGTGCTCTGGGGCGTGGTGCAGGCGACGCTGTTTCGCTGGTCGCCCCACCCCGCCTATCGATTTCGCGCTTTCTTGCTTCGGCTCTTCGGGGCTCGGCTCGGCCGCAACGTCCGTGTCCGGCGGACCGTTCACATCGAGATCCCCTGGAACCTCACGCTCGGGGACGACGTCTCCGTGGGGGACCGCGCCATCCTCTACTGCCTGGGGCCGGTGACGATCGGCGACCGCTCGTTCGTGTCGCAGTACGCTCACCTGTGCGCCGGCACCCATGACTACACGTCGCCGGACTATCCGCTGCAGCGGCTGCCGATCACGCTCGGGGCGGACGTGTGGGTGGCGGCGGACGCGTTCGTCGGCCCGGGGGTGACGGTGGCGGACGGCGTGGTCGTGGGGGCCCGAGCGTCGGTCTTCAAGGACCTGCCGCCGTGGGTGGTGGCGGCGGGCAACCCGGCCAAACCGATCAAACCGCGCTTGCTGGCGGGCAGGTCGCCGCCGCTACCGGGCTGATGCGGAGCGAGCGCGAGGGGCGAGCGGGAGGGCACGCGGGGGGGGGCAAGCGGGGGGGAGGCGGTGAGTGGGGGCTGGGGGTAGGGGGCTGGGGGGGGGGGGCTGGGGGGGGGGAGGGGACGGGCGTCTTGACAGGGTAACCGTGCGGATTAGCATGCCCATCCCGGCCGTCGCGTGGCGTGCCGGAGATGCCGTCGCGTGACGGCGGGGCATGTGGAGCCGTGCCCGGCGTTGAAGACCTTTGTCCGGGGTCGTGGCGCGTTCGGTCGCGGGGCGGGTGGGGCCTTGTCGGCCGGGCGGCGGGCGGTCCCGGGGCGGTTGACCGGTCACCGACGTCGATGGACCGGGAGGCGGATGCCGGCGGCAGGCGGAGGGGCGCCGGTGGGCCGGTGTTTGCCGCGGAGCTGCTGACGAGCTGTTTCCTGTACAGAGGCTGCTAACTACACAGGGGAGTCGCCCTTGAGCCCGCTGACCAAGATTCTCGTGATTCTGGTGGTCGTGCTGTCGCTGATCCAGACGGCCGCGACGGTCGTGTTCGTCAGCCGCGTGGAAAACGCCAACGAGTCGCTGCGGACGATCCGCGAGCAGTTGGCGGCCAACGAAGCCAAACTGGCCGCGGCCCAGACGGCGCTGGCCAACAGCGACGCCCAGGTCAACACGGTCCGGCAGCAGGCGCAGGCGCAGGTGGCCGCCGCGCAGCAGCAGTTGCTCACCGTGCAACAGCAGCTCGCCGACCGCGACGTGAAGCTGGCGCAGCTCTCCAGCCAGGCGGCGCTGCAGTCGACGGACCTGGCCCGGGCGACCGAGGCCCTGCGGGCGTCCGAGGACACCAAGGCCAAGCTCACCGACGCCAACGCCGAGCTCCGCCGGACCAACGACGAGCTCACCCGCCGCGTGGCCGACCTCAACGTCGCCAACGCCGACCTGACCAACCGGCTGGAGGTGACCGAGCGGGAACGTCGGTTCATGCAGGAGCAGAACGCCGAGCTGCAGAATCAGCTCGCCCGCTCGAACGCCGCCCTGAAGGACGCCGGCATGCCGGTGCCGACGGTGGCGTCGGCGGTGGGCGTAGGGCGCGGGGCGCCGCCGATCAACGCGGTGGTGCGCGAGGTCCGCACGATCGCCAACATCCCGTACGCGACGATCTCGGCCGGCGCGGCCGACCGGGTCATCCCCGGCATGCGGTTCACCGTCATCGACGCGGCCGGCAACTTCCTCGGCTTCCTCGAGGTGGACAACGTGCAGCCCAACGAGTCGGCCGGGCGGCTCTCGGGGCCCCGGGTGCCCGACATCCGCCCCGGCGCGGAAGCCCGCACGCAGCTCTGACGTGCCCCATCCGGCGTGACGCCCGAGGCCGCCAGGCGGGCGGCGGGCGACCGGAACGTGTGAAGCCGACTTGACCACTGTCTTTACCGGAGTCGCCGAGATGTCCCGCATCGGGCAGGAAACGATCGCGATCAAGCCGCAGAACGACATCTACACCGCGCTGCTGGCGGTAGCGCTGGTGACGCTGATCATCGGGCTCATCATCCTGTTCGTCCGGGCGGCCTCGCTGTTCCCCGAGCCGCTGTGGGCAGGGTGAGGCTTCCCGGACGTCTCGCGAGCGCGACGTCCGGACGAACCCGTCGATGACAGGCGCGAGCTGCCGATGACAGGCGGAACCCGCTGCCCATCCCCGGAAGTGGCGTAAGTCGGGAGCGTGTGCCCTCGGGACTGGGGAGAGTCCTGACGCAAAGGGGACGGTCGGTGCAGCCGACTGTCCCGCTTTCGTTTGGGCCGTAAGCCGCGTTTGCCGGCCCGCCGAAACGTCCGCCCGGCCCGTCGAAACGTCCGCCCGGCCCGCCGAAGCGACCGCCCGGCCCGTCGAAGCGACCGCCCGGCCCGTCCCCAACGACAACGGGACCGGAAGACGACGCCCCCCGCTTCGGCACAGGCCACGGCGGCAACGCCTCAGGGCCAGTTCGACCTCAGCGCCGCGCTTGACCGGGGCGGGCGTACGGGATGCGATAGCCGTGTTGCCGTTTCGGTTCCGATTTTTCGACCTCGCCCGGCCCAGCGACGGGATGATCCGTCTCGTCTCACCTCACGAGCAGTGGGTGGACGAGCTGGTGCGGGCGGAGGCGATGAGCGCGGCGATGAACGCCGACGACGGCCCCGAGGGCCGGCCGTGGTTCGGCGAGGACGCCGCCCGCGAGCGGGCGTTGAACTTCCTGCGCGCGTGTCCCGGCGGCCGCGACCTCCCACGCGGGCTCGGCGGCGTGCCGGCTTACCACTTCTGGATGGTCGTCGAGCCGGACACCCCGCTGGCCCGCCAGCTTCCCATCAAGCTCGTGGGCGGGCTGTCCCTCCGCATCGGCAACACGCGCGAGCTGCGCTACTTCTCCGGGCACATCGGCTACCAGGTCTACGGCCCGGCCCGCGGGCACCACTTCGCCGAGCGCGGCGTGCGGCTGGTGCTGCCGCTGGCGGCGCGGCATCACCTCAAGCCCGTGTGGATCACCGTCAACCCCGACAACATCGCCTCCCGCCGCACGTGCGAACGCCTGGGCGCCACGCTCGTGGACGTCGTCACCATCCCCGAGACCCACCCGTTCTACCTCCGGGGTGAGCGGGCCAAGTGCCGCTACCGCATCGACCCCTGAGCCCCCCCACCCCCCCCACCCCGCCCCTGCCCCTATCGCCCCCGGCCGCCCCGCCCGCCCCGCAGGCGGACGAATCGCCCCGCAGGCGGACGAATCGCCAGGGTCACGGCCGGCTGTCCCTGCGGCGACACACGGCCGCATCAACGCGGCCCTGCCGACGCGTGTACCTGCGTATATGCAACGCACCTGTGTCCCCGCCCGCCCGGCAGGCTTTCCCCGTCCCGCGGGCTTCACGCTGGTCGAACTGCTCGTCGTGCTCGGCATCATCGTCGTGCTCGTGGGTCTGCTCCTGCCGGCCGTGCAGCGCGCGAAACAGCAGGCGATCGTCGTGCAGTGCGCGTCGAACCTCCGGCAGATGGGCATCGCCATCTCCAACTACACCATCGCCAACCGCGGCTACATCCCCGCGTGGACCGGCTGGAAAACCCTCTCCGGCGAGGAAGACACCAGCCCCAACCCCGCGTGGACCCAGCAGCTCGAGCCGTACTTCGCCCCGCTGACGTCCGAGGTCTACTCCTGCCCGGCGTTTCCGGAAGAGCGCCGCTTCAACTACTTCATCACCGCACGCTGGTCCTATGTCACCGGCCGTCGGTCGATGCGGCTGTCCGAGGCCCGGCTGTCCACCGCGTTCATCCTCGGCGGCGACTGCACCACGCCCACGCTCTACCCCGCGGCGTTCGGCACGGTCAACCTCCGCGAAGACGACATCGACAAGGACGACGCCACGCAGGAAGCGCTGCTCTTCGCCGACCAACCCGGCGGGCTGAACATCCACCGCCGCAGCGGCAACAACGTCCTCTTCGCCGACGGCCACGTCGCCTCGTTCACCCGATTCGAGCCCACCGCGATGACCTACCACCCGCGCGAGTACCGGCGCTGGGCCGAGGTGACCCCCGAGGCGCCGCCCCCCACCCCCTGACGCCACGCCCCCCCGCCCCCGAAGGACGCGCCCCCGTGGCCGGGTCCTGCCCGTGGCCGGGTCCCGCCCGTGGTCGCGTCCGGCTCATCGTGCCCGGTCGGCCACGTCCAGCAGCAGCGACTCCACAACCGCCCGCGGCGACGACCGCGTCAGCTCCAGCCCCGCGCCCGCCCGCAGCGCCACGCGTGTCAGCCCCGCCGGCAACGCCGAAGCGGCCGTCTCCAGCTTCTCGGCGGCGCCGCGCACCGCAGCCCGCCGCCCCACCTGCATCGCCAGCCACACCGCCTGCCGACGCTCCATGCGGCCCAGGGCGTCCGCGACGGCCTGCGTCCGACCCGCCGCCAGATGCTCACTCAGTTGATCGGCCAGCGCCCCGAGCCCGCCGGTTGCCGGGGCACCATCGGCAGCGGGTGACGCGGTGGCGTCGGCGGTAAGCCCAGTGGCGGGTCGCGGCGGCTCGCACGCGGCCAGCAGCGCCGTTCTCGCCTCTTCCGGCAGCCCCGGCCAGCGGGCCGCGGCGGCAAGGTAGGCCGAACGCATCGGCTCGGGCAGCACGGCCGCCTCGCGAACGGCCAGCGCGCCGTAGCCGCGTGGCTCGGCCGCATCGTCCGCGCGGTGGTCGCCGCCGGTGAGGGCGGTCAGCCGCAGCAGGGCCGTCCAGAGCAGCGGCGCGTACGGGGCGTCGGCAGCCTTGTAGGTCACGTTGCGCAGACGCTGGGTGTTGTGCCGCACGCCGTCGGCGTTCTCCGCGAGGTGCCACAGCAGCACCGCTTCGGCAATGAGCAGCCCCTGTCGCTCGAGGTCCGCCGCCGTCGGCGAGGTCTTGCCGCACAGGCACGACTCCTCGCCCTGCTCCACCGCCACGGCCATGGACATGAGCGTGTCGCGGTCCGCCGTACGCCGACGCAGGTTCCAGACGGCCGACCCCAGCCCCGTCGCCTCCGGACCGGACCGCACCTCCGCCGACAGCGCCGACCACTCGGCCCACGCGGCCTCGGCCAGACGCCGGGCGATGTCGTCACCCGCGGCATGCCCTTCGGCGGGCGTCACCGGACCCGGCGACGCCCACGCGGCCTGCGCGCACATTCCCGAGGCCGTCGCCACCCACAGAGCCGCCCCCGCACACCGGGTTACCCCTTGCCGCATGCGCGGACACTACGCAACGCCGACCGCGCCTGTCCGCCGCCGGCTCAGCAGCGGGACCAGCAGCGTCAGGGCCAGTGCCGCGGTGCCCGGCTCAGGAACAACGCCGCCCCCCGCGCCGCTCCCCACACCCGCGCCGCCATGGACCAGCGGCGCCCCCTGCCCGCGCAACGCCGCAAGGACCCGCCCGAGGTCCAGCGTGTCCACCACGCCGTCGTAGTTGACGTCGCCGAAGTTCCAGCCCGGCCCCGCGCCACTTCCCCCGCCGGCGCCGTTGAGCCCCTGCAGCAGACGGGCGAGGTCGGCCGCCGTCACTGAGCCGTCGAGGTCGAGGTCGCCGATGTAGGTGTACTTCACCAGCACGTCATCCGGCCCGACGGGCACGCCGCCGAAGCTCGTGAGCGTGTGCCCGGCCACCGCGTTGTCGTACACCGCCAGCGTCGTGAACGCCCCATCG
This sequence comes from Tepidisphaerales bacterium, assembly GCA_046299715.1. Lineage (GTDB taxonomy): Bacteria > Planctomycetota > Phycisphaerae > Tepidisphaerales > Tepidisphaeraceae > JBBRUM01. The sequence goes on from JBKBHU010000001.1 coordinate 265,638, forward strand.
CCGGGGTAAAACGCCAGCGACGACCCCAGCCCCGATTCGCCCGGCAGGCCGTTCTGGGCGGCGAGGAACCGCCGCACCAGCGCCCGAACGTCGCCGACCTCCACGGCCCGCAGCACGAGGTCATTGCCAAGGACGTCCACGAAGGCGGAGGCGCCGACGCTCAGGCCCGAGAGGACGATCGGGCCGGCGTGGCTCCCCAGCCGCAGCACCCCATCCCGGACGTCGAGCTCGCCCGAGGCAAGCAGCCGGTCGATCACCGCCGTGCCGCCGCCGTGTTTGACCAGCGCCCCGGCCACCGACACGCTCCCGCCGGCGAAGTGCAGCGTCTGGCCCGTGGCCACCGCGACCGACATCGCAGACGGCGTCACGCCGCCGGAGCCGACCGCCACCGTACCGCCGGCCAGCGGGGCGTCGGGCGTGCCGAAGCGGACGCGGTCGCCCGTGCCCGCCGACGCGCCCGTGCCCTGCCCGAACGGCACGAGCACGCCGGTGGCGAGGTGCGTGAAGTGCAGCTCCAGCGGGCTGGCCGACCAGGTGCTGCCGACGCCGGCCCACTGCACGTCGGCGGGGATGAAGGGGTCGGTGTACGGGGAGAAGCTGATGCCGCGGAAAGCGGTGCGGATGCCGTCGGCGCTGATGATGGGCGCGCCGAGGTCGTCGGGGACGTCTCGGGTGAGCGGGGCCGGGTCCACGTAGCGGTAGATGCCGGTGGACGTGGAGAAGAACACCTCCGCCGCGCCGCCGGGGAGCTTGCGGGCCGCGACGCCGGTGGCGTAGCCCATGTAGCCCACGCCTTCGGCGATTTCGTCACGCTCGCCGAAGAACGGGTCGGCCGAGCGGAAGTGGCCGTCGGGCTGACCCGGCAGCGGCGTGCGGTCGTAGACGAGCTTGAGCACGCGGGACGAGCCCACGGCGTACATCACGTCGAAGCCGCGCGGGTCGCCGGTGGACGGGTCGTCGTCGATGTCCAGCAGGTACAGCGACGAAATCGAACGGCTGCCGTCGGTGATGGGCGTGAGCGTCTGGCTGCCCGACGTGGGCAGGCCCAGGCCGACGCGGAAGGCGTCCGAGCCGACAGAGGAGTTGGAGCCGGAGGAGTTGTAGAGCTGGCCGCCGAAGATCTGCACGGAGCGGATGTTGTCCGGCGTGGGGAAACCGCCCAGGCTCTGACGCTGCGAGAGGTTGACCGTGTTGACGGCCGTCGTGGACGTCTGCCGGGTGACGTAGCGGGTGCCGCCCGTGAGCGTGACGCCGCCGTTGTTGTCCAGCGCCAGCCACAGCCGCGAGCCGTTGTCCGACGCGACGGCCCGGAACGCGGTGTTGTCGCCGGTCTCGCGGAGCGTCGTCCGTGTGTCCGCCGTGCCGTCGGCCGCGAGCAGCCCCACGACACGGTGCGCGAACGGCGTGGCCGGGTTGTTGTCCGAGTCCCACGAGGGCAGGATCAGCGGGTTCGACAGCCCCGCGTCACGCCGATACCCCGCCAGCAGCAGAAAGCGCCCGTCCACCGACCGCGTCAGCACACCGTCGCGCCCGCCGACCGTGCCCGGCATCGTCAGCGCAAGTGCGCCGGCCGACGGCAGCGGGATCGACTGCCGCAGGCTCGCCGTGCCGTCGGCCGCGACGACGTACTCGTCGATGAAGACCGCCGTGGCCGCCGACGTCAGGTTGTTCTGGCCCGTCCCCAGCCGCATCACGCTCAGCGTGTCGCCCGAGAGAAACGGCATGCCCTGACCCCGGCCGACGCCCCCGCCGCCCAGCATCCCGCTCGCCACCGCCGCACCCACGCCCGCGGCCGCCCATGCCCGTCTCCTGCTCGCCATGGTCTTCTCCCCTTGGCCGAAAGAAGGTTTCGCTCAGTTCCCGCCCGTGGCCGCAACGACCCGCTGCGGCCGCAGCCGCGGCGACGGCGCCGGCGCGACCCTGGGTAGACCCGAAGCGATGTCTGCCCAGTCGTACACCTTGAAGTCCTGCAACCGCGGCGGCTCGGCCCCGTCCTGCACGACCAGCACGCCCCGCGGGAACCGCCGCCCCAGTGGCGCCGACTCCGCCACCACACCGTCCGTCTCGCGCGGGGCCGGGGCGTCCGGCGTCCCCCGCGGGCGGATCGTCGCAAGAAACCGGTGCGGCGGACGCCGGTCGTACACCTTGAAGTCGCTGCTGCCCTGACTCGACACCACCAGAAAGCCGCTGCCGCCGGCCCCGCGGTAAATCGACACCCCCTCCACGTCCGCCGTCAGCCCGTGCTCCCCCACCTTCGCCACCAGCACCCCGGCCGTCCCGCCGTCCGGCTCGGCCGGGAACCGCCACAGCCCCACCGCCTCTTCCGCCACGAACAGCCAGCCGCGCTCGTCGTCGGCGACCATCCCCTCCACCTGCGACGGCAAGCCGAGCACCCGCCGGAGCACCGACGACACGGTCCCGTCATCGTGCACGACCAGCTCCCGCTGCTCCACCCGTCCCGACTTGCTGTTGACGAAGACGTAGCGGCGGGCGTCGATGGCCGAGCGGTACACGCACGAGCCGTACGGCTCGTCGCCTTCGAGCACGACGTCGTGGCCGCCGCGGGTGACGTCGGCGAGCTGCCGCGTGAACGGGTCGATCCGCCAGTAGCGCAGGCCGAGTCGGCCCGCTTCCCGAGCCCCGGCCACGGCCAGGTCCATCCGCCCGCCGCGGCCGTCGGGCACCGCATACAGCACGTCCACGTTGTTCGGCCGCGACGACGGCGAAGCGGTCTGGAGCCGCCGGCCCGCAAGGTCGAACACCAGCAAGCCGCCTTTCTTGTCCGTGCCAAGGATCAGCGACCGCTCGGGGGCGTAGGGGTGCACGTACACCGCGGCATCGTCGGCCGCATCGCCTTCGCTGCCGGCGGGCTCGGTCACGACCGCCGCCACGGGCCGCAGCACCGGGCCGACGTCGTCCCGCCCCGCACCCTGCGTCGCGCACCCCGACAACCCCCACACCGCGAGCGCCGGCAGAAGCAATGCCAGGCGGTTGTATCCCGCGATTCCTTTGCCAGTCGCACGGGCCAGCAGGTGGTGCACGCTCGCAGCTCCTTCGTCGATCGACCGCACGCTCAGAAACGCCCGCCGGGGCCGAGGACCGACCCCGGCGGGCCGTTGGTGAGCATCATCCGCTGGCGTCAGGGCGGTCGCCCTCACCGCCCCGTCGCCCTCACCGCCCCGTCGCATTCGCCGCCCTCAGCCGCGCCGGCGCAGCAGCAGCGCGAACGCCGGGCCGAGCAGCCCGAGCATCGCCGGCTCGGGGATGGCCGCGAACCCGCGGAAGCGCGTGTTGCTCGCCGCCGAGATGTACGGCGTGGCACTCGTCAGCGCGGCTTCGACCAGCGACCCGTTCACCGCGTCGCTCTCCGTGAGCCGGTAAATGCCCGTCTCGTTGCTCACGAACAGCACGCTGGCGCCCCCAGACACCACGACGTCCACGAACGAGCGGTTGGTCACGCCGCTGGTGGCCGCGGGGATCAGCGTCAGCCCCCGCTCCACCCAGGTGCCGCCGACGAAGGCGAACTTGAACAGCGTGTCGCGGCCGGCGTTGATCTGGTCGTCGTTGCCGATGGTGTAGAGCAGGTCGTTGCCGCCGTCGCCGTCCACGTCCACGAGCACGCCGGTGGTGAAGCTGCGGTCGCTGTAGGCGATGACCGGCGGGGGGTCCTGCAGCGTCGTCGGCAGCGGCGAGAACGCGTAAATGCCGCCCGACCCCGTGCCCGAAAACGCGAACAGCGCCGAGCTGCTGATCGCCAGGTTCCGCACGCCGGACATCTGGCTCTCGCGGATCGAAATCGTCGTCCGCACCGAGCTGATCGTCTGCGGGCCGTACGACGCCAGCACCACGCCCGGCTGCTGCGCGGCGTTGTCGAAGCTGGCGTAGAAGCTGCTGCCGTCCACCGACACGGCGTGCCGAATCGGCTGCGTCCCGGCGATCGGCGAGGCGATGTTCGTGCTGCCGTCCACCGAGCCGTCCAGCCCGACCCGCACCGCGATGCGCGCGTTGGCCGCGTTGCTCGCCGGGTTGCCCGAGCCGACGGGCGCGTTGTACGCCCCGAACGTCAGGTACTGCCCGTTCACCGACCGCGACAGCGCGTGCGACCGCGACACCCCGCTGGCCAGCACGATCGCCTGCGGCCCCGACGTCGGCAACGCGATGGTCTGCCGCGGCACCGCCGGCAGGCTCGTCGCCGGGTTCAAGTCCACCGTGTATTCGTCCAGAAACGTCGGCACCGCGCCGGAAATCGACGCCGCCGTCCCCGTCCCGAACCGCAGCACCACCAGCGACGAGTTGCCCAGCGGCCCGGCCCAGGCCGACCCCGCACCCGTCGCCAGCGACACCATGCCCGCGGCCGCCGCGGCGGCCAACACGCCCATCACCTTTCGCATCTTCTCTCCTTGCTGTCCCGGCCGAACCCCGGCCGACGCCTCCGTCTCCGCCCGCACGGCCGGCCCGTCCGCCACCGGACGTCTCCCGCCGCCGCCGGGCACGTCCGTCCTCCTACCGCGTGGCAAACGGCGCCCAGATCACCTTGCCCGGCAGGTTGTACTCCTGATACCCCCAGTCGCGCGACGCGGGCACCGACAGGTCCCAACGCACCCGCTCCTGCAGCTCCTTGTACGTGAAATACCCCACGTGCCCGTCCACGAAGAGCACAAACCCGCCCCCCTTGTGCCGGCCGGCGAACCGCGTGTTGGTCGTCTTGGCGCGGTTGATGTTCCCCGGGTACGGCGGGCGGATCTCCCGCGGGCTGGTCATCTTTTCCACCAGCAGCGGCACCAGCGACGACTGCCTGATCTGCTGCAGCCGCACGATCGTCAGCGGCCCGTTCGAGGCGAACGGGTAGTAGTTGTCCAGCCCCGAGTTGTAGACGTAACACCAGTACGTCTTGCGCAGCTCGATCACCGGGTTGTACACGGCCGCGTACGGCGGGTCGCTGCCGGGCGCGTTGCCGTAAGAGAGGAAATAGCCGTCCTGCACAAGGTCCTGCCCGGCCCCCGTGCCGCCGGGCGTGGCGTCCACCGCCGTCGGACACACGAAAATCGACGCATCCCCCGACTTTGGCAGCGGCAGCACCCCCAGCCGGTCCTCCTCCTGCATCTCAAAGTAGCTCTTGCCCCCCACCATCTTCGGCACGGCGTTCACCCACAGCATCGGGTCGTCCCAGTTGCCGATCGGGTTGCGGTCCTGATCGCCGTTGCCAAACCCCTCCCACGCCAGCGCCCCCTTGTACTGATTCGCGTACAGGTGAAAGCCGTTGCCGAACTGACGCAGGTTGTTCTGACACACCGTGACCCGTCCGGCCTCCCGCGCCCGCTGCAGCGACGGCAACAGAATCCCCACCAGCACCGCAATGATGCCAATGACCACCAACAGCTCGACGAGCGTAAACCCCCCGCGTTTGGCCGATTCTTGCACGCTCCGGACCCTACCGGCGCCGTGTGAGCACAGCGCGAGCTTTACATGAGCTTCAGGGCACTTTTGCGTTAGTGTGTTGTCTGCATCACGCCAGCTGAGTTGGCCGTACGGTCATCCGGCGGACGTTCGCCGGCTCGATGCCAGTGCTTCCCTGACCCGCTCCCAACGCTGCGCCATGTCGTCGCTGTACAGGTCCGGCTCGAAACCGAGCCGCAGGTACACCGCGATGGCCGGCAGGCGGTGATCGTCGGTCGACAGGTAGACCGTCCGATACCCCCTCTCGTGGAACAGCCGCAGCACCGCACTGCACACCGCCCGGCCCAGCCCCTTGCCACGGTGGGCGGGGTCCGCCGCGACCCACCCCAGCTCGCCGCCGTGCGGGTAGCGCGGCGTCGGCGCGTGGTTGGCCAGCGCCGTGGCCACCACCTCGCCACTGGCGACGTGCTCGACCACCAGCAGCCCGCCCTCGAGCGTCCGGAGTGCGGTGTGCCGGATGCGGCCTTCGTCCCAGCGGCCAAACCCGGCCCGCTCCATCAGCCGCGCATAACCCGGCACGTCCGCCTCGGTGAACGTCCGCAGCCGGTAGCCCGGCGGCAGCACGACGTCGGGCACGCTTCTGCCTGCCGGCCAGCGCATGAACAGCTGCGTGAGGTGGCCGGCGTCGGGTGAGCTCCAGTGCCGCGGGTCGGGCACGTCCACCCACCGCCCGCCGTCGGCCGCGGAGAGCTGCGAACACAGCCCCGGCAGCGTCATGTCCATGGCCGCGTCCACGTCCAGCGACGGCCAGTGGCTCGTCTCGCGTCCGCGGATCGCGTCCACGAACGCGCGAAGGACGAAGTAGTCGCCCCCGCCGTGCCCCGCCCGAGCCGCCTCTGCCTCCGACGCGCGATACCACGCGGGGAGAAACTCCGCCTCCAGCGACGACAGCGGCGCCCACCGCTCGGGCGACCCGTGCAAGGACTTCAGGTACACGCGGTCGGCCTCGCCCCCGCCCCGCGACGACTCGTACGCCCCTTCCGTGCCCTGAAGCTGGTAGTTGGTCATCGCGTGCGGCCGGGGCGACTGCAGGTCCAGCCGCAGCTTCACCACCCCGCCGCCGGACATCCGGCACAGCGTGACCGTCGTGGCCGAGTTCTCGAACGCCCGGCCGTCGTCGTCGGCATACCTCGACCCCGACCCCGCGCACGCCACCGACACCACACGCTGCCCCGGCATCCACGACAGCACCGGCCCCAGCGAGTGGGTGCAGTAGGTGTTGCCGTCGATGCCGAGCTGCCACCGCCGCCGCCACGGCGTGAGACGCGCGTACACGCGGACATCGTGCAGATACTCGGCGTCGGCGAAGTACATCTCGCCGAAGAGCCCGCGCCGGGCCAGCTCCCGCACGAGCACGTTGGGCCGGGTGAAGAGGTAGTTCTCCGCCATGCGGTACCCCCCACCACCGCCCCCCCGCTGGCCGCCACCGGCCGCCCGCACCGCCAGCGTCAGCCGCCTGCACTCCTCCAGGCTCACCCCCGCCGGCACCTCGCTCAGCACCCACAGCCCCCGCTGCAACGCCGCCACCGCCTGCGGCACGTGCAGCGGCATCGGCGTGGCGACGATCACGCCGTCCAGACCGCCGCGGTCCAGCATCTGCTCATAGTCGGTGTACGCCGCAGCCGCCCCGGCCTTCTGCCGCGCGGCCTCCAACCCTTCACCCCGCGCGTCGCACACCGCGTGCACGGTCGCGTCCTCCATCGCCGCGACCGCCGACGCGAACGACCCGCCGCGCCCGAGCACGCCCACCACCCCCAGTCGCACCTTGTCCATACCGCTGCAGACTACCGCGCCCGACCCGGTCGCTCCCACAACCGCGACTCGACCGCGGGAGACCCGACGCCGTTTACACCCCCAGTCGCCGGGCCAGCCGCAGCACCTCCGCCACGCTCCACGCCTGTGCCGGCGCGCCCACCTCGCGGTGCGGCGGCTGCCCCTCGAAGATCTCCGCGATCTGCCCGATGCAGCCCGTCTCCAGCGTCGAGAGCAGCGGCCGAAGCATCCGACGCGCCTCCTCGCGCGCCTCCCGGGTGTCGCCGCTGACCCGCAGGTAAGCGTCGAGGAACGGCCCCATCAGCCACGGCCACACGGTGCCGTTGTGGTACGACGCATCGCGCACCGCCGGCGGCCCCCCGTAGGTCGGCCGGTACTGCCGCTCCGACGGCGAGAGCGTCCGCAGCCCGTACGGCGTGAGCAGCTCGCGACGCACCACCTCGACCACCGCGCGCTGCTGTTCGGCCGTCAGCGGCGAGTGCGGCAGCGAGACGGCGAAGATCTGGTTCGGCCGGCAACGCGTGTCCCGCGACTCGCCCGCCGCCAGCCCCCCACCGCCCGCACCCGCCACAGCGCTGCCCGGGGGGGCGGGGGAGGCGACCACAGAACC
>JBKBHU010000001.1:273487-331984 GCA_046299715.1 Tepidisphaerales bacterium
TGGAAAAGAGGATGTAGCGTCCTTGCCCCCCCCCCCCCCCCCTCCCCCCCCCCCCCCCCCCCCCCCCCCCCCCCCCCCCCCCCCCCCCCCCCCCCCCCCCCCCCCCCCCCCCCCCCCCGCCCGCCGCCCCGTTGGCCGAGCCGGGCACCACGTCCGCCAGCCCCCGCTGCGGCGAAATCCAGAACAACCGTCGGAAGCTCGCAGCCACCCGCTCGGCCAGCGTCTGCTCCCCCAGACAACGCAGCGCGTGATACCACAGCGCGTTGATCTCCACCGGCTTGCCGTGCCGCGGCGTGAACGCCACCCCGTCGCACTTGGCGTCCATCCAGGTGAGCTGGGTCTCGGCGTCCCCCTGCACCACCAGGCCGTCGCGCCCGTCCATGCGTATCCCGTAGCGCGTGCCGCGGGCGTACCCCTCGACGATCGCCCGGCACGCCGGCAGCAGCTCGTCGTCGAACACCGCGGACCACGCCCCTGCCCCACCCCGCCCGGCCACGGCCTCCCGGAACGCGAACACGGCGTGAATGAACCACAGCGAAGCGTCCACCGTGTTGTACTCCGGCGCGTTGGTCTCCTCGATGAAGCGGTTGGGCACCATCCCGCGGTCCACGTGGCGCGCGTACAGCCGCAGCACATCCGCCGCCTCGGCCAGCCGGCCGGTCTCGAGCAGCAGCCCCGGCAGCGAAACCAGCGTGTCCCGCCCCCAGTCCCCGAACCACGGGAACCCGGCCAGCACCGACGTCCCCCACGGCCCGTCGGGCCGCCGCCGCCACACCAGATAGTCCGTCGTGGCGTGCATCAGCCGCTGCAGCGTGACCGACGCCCCCGCGGGCACCGCCGGCGCCGAGAGGCGCTGCCGACGCACCGCCGGCGTCGGCAGCGCGGTCAGACGCAGCTCCACCGACCCGCTCGCGGCAAGACGCGCCCGGAACACCCCCGGCTTGAACAGGTCCTCGGTGTCGTCCAGCCCCCGCTCGGTCTCCACGGGGTAGACATGCCCGTACCACCAGTCGGGCTCGTGCTCGAAGGCGACCTCCACCTTCGCCAGCCCGCCCACGCCCTCCAGCGCCTTGCCTTCCGCCCGGATCACCACCCCCGCCCCCCCCAGCGCCCCACCCGCCGCCCCCCCGGCCATCCCACCGGCCATCCCCCCGGCCATCCCACCGGGCGCGTCCTCCGCCCACACCTCCACGCCCGACGGGTCGGGCCGGACGCGCATCGGTCCGCACGGGCTTCCCGGTCGGGACGCATCGTCCGCCGGTCCCGCGCCCGCGGCCGCCCTCGTGCAGCGGCGCAGCGCATGAAAGCCGCGCAGCGACAGCATCGGCAGCAACAGCAGCTCCACCCACCGCCCGGCATCGAACCGCACGTCATACCGGAGCACCGCGCTCACGCCGCCTTCCGCCTCGCCCGCCGCCCCGGGCAAGGTCAACGTCTTGTCCACCGTCACCCCGTCCACCACGTAGGTCCAGCGGGCCGCCCTCACGCCGTCGCCGCCCGTGGTGAGCTCAAAGCTGCGCAGGTGCCGGTAGCCCCGCGGGTGCACGACCGTCCCCCGGCCGGCCACGCCCCCGTCCGCCCCCGTTCCACCCCCACCGCCGCGGGCGTCCGCCCCGCCCGAACCGTCCGAAAACAGACACGTCGCCAGCTCGTGCACCGACGACTGCCCGTCCAGCACCAGCACTTCCCCGACCCGCGACACAAGGTGCACCCGGTCCAGCGGCGGGTGCATCGCCGCCACCAGCAACCCGTGATACCGACGGGTGGCCACCCCCGCCACCGTCCCCATCGCAAAGCTCCCGCTTCCGTCCGTGAGCAACCACTCCCGCTGGTCCCACGGCGACAACGCGCCCCCCGTCTCAAAGCGGTAGTTCATGCAGTTCGACCCGGCCAGTCACCCCACGCGACAGTTCGCCACCAACCACGTATGTTGCACACCGACGGACACTTTGCCAACGCGAGTCCGGCCCGCGAACACGCCCCCCCGCCCTCCCCGCCGCCCCCCCGCCGGCCTCCCGCCTTATCCCCGCACCGGCCCACACCCTGCTGCCTCACCGGCTCACCCCGGCGTCAGCCCACGAACACGCAGCGACAGCGGCCGGTGCACCGCATCGAAGTGTTGTTCAACTCACAGAACCAGCTGGAGAAGGTCCCTGACAAACCGCCGCACATTAAAATTGACGCGCGTCCATACCATTTACACTTGCCAAAAACAAATCCTCGGGTAGTGTCCCATAGTCCTGCCTGAAACAGCCCTGCGGCCCACTGCCGCACCGCATGATCGACGGGACGGATGCACAAGAATCCGAAACCCCGACCCATCTCGGCCGGTCCGGACCGCATCTGCGGCCCTTGAGTTCGATTCGAAGGCATCCCGGTTCATGGATTCGCTGGGCCCCTTGGGCCCGTTTCCCTCAGAGGGACGATTCGCATGGGAACGATCGGGAGCTGTCTTGTGGGCGTCTGGTTGTCGCTGAGCGGGTCGGCCGCAGACCACACGCCCGACCGTCCTTCGGCCCCTTCGCTCACGCCGCCGACAGAATGCCGCAGCGACGGCTCGGCCCCCGCGTCGCTGGAGCCCGGGGCGTTCAGTGATTTCGGCCAGCCCGATGCCTTCCGGCTCCGCCGGATGCACCTTGTGCGTCCGGACCTGATCCCCTACCCCACCTTCCGCAGCGTCTACGCGTAGGCGCGGCATTTGCGGGCAAACGCGAAGCACGCCCCTGCTAGCTCAATCTGTCGCGGGCGCGGTGGATGAACCGACGGTGCGCCCGTCTGTGGCGGCCGTCACTTCCGCGCGACGGCCATAGCGACGTTGGCCAGCACATCGCCGGCGAACTTGACGTCCTGCCGGGAGAGGAACGGCCCGAACGAGAGACGGGTGGTGCCGCCGCCGTCGGCCGTGCCCAGCGTGCGGTGGGCGTGCGGGGCGCAGTGCAATCCGGAGCGGGTCAGCAGGCCGAACTCGGCCTCGAGCACCGCCGAGAGCTCGTGCGGGGTGTAGCCGTCCACGCGGACCGAAAAGACGCCGATGCGGTGGGCGACGCCCTGCGGCCCGTAGTAGGTCAACCCTTCGCAGCGGAGCATGGCTTCAAGGAAGGTGCGGACCAGCTCCTGGTCGTGCCGGTAGAGGTTTTCGACGCCCTGCTGCAGGACCCAGCGCACGCCCGCGAGCAGCCCGATGATGCCCGGGGCGTTGTGCGAGCCGGCCTCGTACTTGTCGGGCAGGAACTCGGGCTGGCGGTCGTGCTCGCTGACGCTGCCGGTGCCGCCCTCGCGGTACGGTCGCAGCAGTTTTTCCAGCCCCGGCCGGAGGTACAGGAAACCGGTGCCGAGCGGGCCCATGAGGAACTTGTGCCCCGGGGCGGCGAGCAGGTCGATGCAGTCGGCCTGCACGTCGATCGGGACATGCCCGGCAGACTGGGCCGCGTCCACCAGGAACGGCACCGCCGCCTCGCGTGCGACGCGGCCGATGTCGCGAATCGGCTGCACCGTGCCGGAGACGTTCGACGCGTGCGTGACCGCGATCAGCCGGGTGTTCCGCCGCACCGCCCGGCGGATGTCGTCCACGTCCACCAGCCCGGTGGTGCCGTCCACCGGGACGCGGGTGAGCTCGATGGCGCCGCGGTCGAGCAGACCGTGCAGCGGACGCAGGATCGAGTTGTGGTCCAGGTCCGTGCAGATGGCGTGGGGCTTCTCGCCGGCCGGCAGCGGACGCAACGGGTCCAGCACGCCGCGGATGGCGAGATTGAGCGCATCCGTGCAGTTGAGCGTGAAGATGACGTGGTCGCTGGAGCTGCCGTTGAACAGCCTGCAGAGGGCCGAGCGGCACTCGGCCATCAGCCGTCCTGCTTCGACCGACTCGGCATACGCCCCGCGTCCGGGCGAGGCGCCCAGCTCGCGGAAGTAATGAACCATCGCATCGAGCACCGCCGGCGGCTTGGGGAAGCTGGTGGCCGCGTTGTCGAGATAGAGCCGTCGCGGCGATCGCCCGTCCGCTGCGACCCCGCCGCCCTGCGCCCCTGCCGGACCGTCGACCGCTCCCGAGATGGGTTCACCGCTGCCCATGACAAGGCATGATAGAGCGGTCGGCTCGCCGGCCCGCACCACACGAGCCGTTCAAAGCCCATGAAAATCGCCGCACCCTCCGCGGTGTTTCCCGACGGGGGAAACTGGCGGCGGGAACGCGGCCGGGTGAAAACCGGCCCCGGGGGAAACGCCGCTTCGCCGGCGGGCTCCCAAAGCGGCCAGGGCCGCTCAGCACGGGCGGGGCGGCCGGTAGCGGATCGGCACGTAGCGCGGCTCCCACCATGCCGCGTGGACCTTCATCTTCGCCTGCTCGAGGGTCATCGGCTCGGCCACGCCGTCGCGGCCTGCCTGCACGGCCACGGCCGCGGCCACCGCTTCCGAGACCTGCCGGATGTGCGAGAGCCGCGGCAGCAGCGGCGCGCCGACCTCGCTGGCCGCCGGGGTCTGGTCGGCCAGCGCGTTGGCCGCCGCGAGGAACATCCCGTCGGTGACGCGTTTGGCCCGGCTGACCGTCACGCCCAGCCCCACGCCGGGGAAGATGTAGGAGTTGTTGCACTGTCCGATGACGTGGCGCACGCCGTTGACCACGACGTCATCGAACGGCGAGCCGGTGGCGACGAGCGCTTTGCCGTCGGTCCAGCGGAGGATGTCCGCCGGGTGGGCTTCGATCTTGGAGGTGGGGTTGGACAGCGGCAGGACGATGGGCCGCGGGGTGCCGCGGGCCATTTCCTTGATGACCGCTTCGGTGAACGTGCCCGGCTGGGCCGAGACGCCGATGAGGATGGTGGGTTTGACCTGACGGACGACCTCGAGCAGCCCGATGGCGCCGCTGGCCTCGCGGGCGAAGTGGGCGACTTCGGCCGCAGACCTCGCCCAGCGGGCCTTCACCGGCGTGATCTCCGCCGCCCGCCCGTGGTACACCAGCCCCTTGGAGTCGAGCGACCAGAACGCCCGGCGGGCCTGTTCTTCGGGGATGCCCGCGGCGACCATCTCGTCCAGCAGGAGCTGGCAGATGCCCGCGCCGGCCGAGCCCGCCCCCAGCAGGACGACGCGCTGCTCGTGCCACTTGCCCCCGGTGGCGCGCAGGCCCGAGAGGATGGCCGCCGCCGTCACCGCCGCCGTCCCCTGGATGTCGTCGTTGAACGAGCAGATGCGGTCGCGGTACTTCTCCAGCAGGAAAAACGCCTGCGTGTTGGCGAAATCCTCCCACTGCAGCAGCACGTTGGGCAGTTCGATCTGCACGGCCTGGATGAACGTCTCGACGAAGTCTTCGTACAGCTTGCCGGTCACCCGTTCGTGCCGCCAGCCGATGTAGAGCGGGTCGTTGAGGTGCTCGGGGTTGTTCGTGCCCACGTCCAGCGTGATCGGCAAGGTGCGGGCGGGGTGGATGCCGCCGCACGCGGTGTACAGCGAGAGCTTGCCGATGGGGATGCCCATGCCGCCGGCGCCGAGGTCGCCCAGGCCGAGGATGCGCTGCCCGTCGGTGACGACGATCACGTCCACGTCCTTGACCGGCCGGTTCCGCAGCATCGTCAGCATGTCGGCCTTGTTCGGGAAGGCGAGGAACAGCCCCCGGGGCCGGCGGTAGATGTGCCCGAACTGCTGGCACGCCTGCCCCACCGTGGGCGTGTAGATGATCGGCATCATCTCTTCGATGTGCGTCACCAGCAGCCTGTAGAACAACGTCTCGTTGCGGTCCTGCAACGCCCGGAGAAAGATGTGCTTCTCCAGATCGTTGGGCTTCTTCTGGAACGACTCGTACGTCCGCTTGACCTGCAGCGAGATGTCCAGCTCGTGCGTCGGCAGCAGCCCCAGCAAGCCCAGCTCGTACTTTTCCTGCTGCGAGAACGCCGTCCCCTTGTTGAGCAGCGGCGCTTCCAGCAGCTGAATCCCCCGCAGTGACGTCTCGATGTATTCGATTTTCCCGGCGGCGTTGCGGACTTCGGTAAAGTCGTACACGAGGATGCTCCGTGGTTCTCCCGGGGGGTCTCCCCGGGACGGGTATTATGAAACCGCCGGGACGCCTACCCAAACCGCCGACCCGCCGGGACGGGTGCGGCAAAGCGCACGGAGCACACATCCATGTACGTCCAACCGTCCATGCGGATCGCGGCCATCTGCCTGACCGCCATCGTTTGCTCCGGCTGCGAGCTGTTTCCCCCGACGCCACCTCCGCCCGTCGGCGGTGCGACAAAGTTCACCGAGGCCAGCGGCGGCATCCTCGGGGCCGCCCAGGGGCACATCGTCGCCCTCCGCCCCGAGCTGCTGGACGCGCCCGATCTCCGCGACAAGGCGCTGGCGGCCTCCCGCGCCGCCGAAACCCGGCCCCAGCGGCTCGACGACGACGCCGGCCCCTCGCCCACCACCGCCCCGACCCACCCCGACCTCAACGCCGACGGCTTCCTCACCCTCGACGAAGTCATCGCCCTCGCCCGCACGGGTAGCGACCACAACGCCGTCGCCCGCGCCATCCGCGACAGCGGCTACCTGCTCATCGCCTCACGTCCCCAGCTCGAGTACCTCCGCGTGCTCGGCGTGCCCGACGCCGTGCTCACCGCCTTCCCCGCGACGCCCGAACCGAAACCCCGACACTGGCCCCTGATCGACTGAACCGGCCGGGTTAGACTGAGCCGGCACGATGCCTCACCACCACGCCCACCTGCCGTCTGCCCAACGACATCACGCCGGCCCCGTCGTCGTCGCGTCGGCCGCGGTCGCGGCGGCCGTGGCCCTGCTGGCCGGCTGCACCCGCTACGACTACGCCCTGCTGGAAGTGCCGTCGGGCCCGCCCCTGCAGCACGCCGCCACGGCCCCCACCAGCGACACGACCCCGCCGCCGGCCGCGCCGCCGACGGACCTGCCTCTTGAGCTGGTCTCGGCCGACCGCGAGGTCGTCATCGAGCGACTGCCGCTGCGGTACCGCTTCCAGGTGGTGGACAACCGCCTTGTGCTCCGGGTCTTCAACTCGTCGCCCCGGCGACTGGAACTGCTCGGCGGCGCCAGCACCGTCACCGACCCGTCCGGCCAGACGCACCCGCTGCGGCGGGCATCGCTGCCGTCAGGCGCGTTCGCCAAGGTCATCCTGCCGCCCCTGCGTCCACCGCCGCAGCCCCGCGACGGCCCGTTCGTCCGCGGACAGGGCGGCTTCGGCCCCGGCCTGGACCGCAGCGACTTCGGCTTTTCCGTCGGCTACACCTTTGCCGACCCGCCGGAACAGCGCATCGACGACCAGACCTGGACGTGGCCCGGCGAAGGCACCGTCCGCCTGCGACTGGCCTTCCGCGACCACGACACCGGCGAAACTTGGACCGACACGTTCCGCATCGCCCGCCGACGCGCCCCCTAGCCCGGGGTTCGCCGCACGGTTCCTGCCCCCCCCGTTCGCCGCCTTCGCCCCGTATGAGCCGCCCGCCCCAGCCCGCCGCGACCCTTCCGCACCCCTCGCCGCCGCATGGGCCGTCCGCCGGGGGCGACGTGTTCAACGGCCGGCTGTACGCCGAGCTTCACCTGCATCTTGGCGGCGCCCTGCAGCCGCGCATCCTTTACGTCCACCTGCAGCGGCGCAAGCACGCGCTGCTCGAGCGGTTCCCCGACTACGACGACTTCGAGGCGTTTTTCCGCCGTCCCCGCCGCGACCTGGCGTCGTACCTCGAGATGCACAAGCTCGTCGAGCAGATTCAACGCCCCGACACGCTGCCGGATTTCCTGTTCAAGCTCGTCCGCGGGGCGTACCTGTTCGAAGAGCTCGCGTACATCGAGCTGCGCTACTGCCCGTATTTCCGCACCGACCCGGCCCTGCCCGAGCCCGCCCGCATCGCCCAGATGGAGTCGATCGTCCGGACCGTGGCCGACGCCGCCCGCCAGCCGCATTATCCGGTGGTGCTGCGGCAAATCCTGTGCATGCACTCGACGCTGCCGGGTGAGGTCAACCGGGCCATCGTCGAGCTGGCCGCCGCCGCCCGGCCGCTGGGCGTGGTCGCGGTGGACCTCGCCGGCCCCGACACCGCCTACGCGGAGCGTCTGGAGGAGATCGCCACGTGGTTCACGCGCGCCCGCCAGCTCGGACTTCGGACCACCGGCCACCTCTTCGAAACCCCGCGCGACTGCCACCCCGAGCTGCTCCCCCTGCTCGACCGCATCGGCCACGGCATCCAGATCCCCCTGCTGCACCCGCACCTGCTGCCGGAGGTCGCCCGCCGGGGTCAGTGTCTGGAGGTGTGTCCGACCAGTTATCTCCGCACCGGGACGCTGCAGCGGTACGACCAGCTTCGCCCGGTGTTCGAGCGGTGCGCCGACGCCGGGGTGGACGTGGTGCTGTGCACGGACAACGCGGGGCTGCACATGACCCGCCTGCCCGCCGAGTTCGAGAACCTGCTCATCCACGAGGTGATCGACTTCCCGACGATGCTGGCGTGTCAGGACGCGGCGTTCCGCCACGCCTTCGACTGGCCGTTCGGCGGGCCGGCCCGCCACCTGCTTGCGCGGTAGCCGCCGGGGCGCCGTCGGGCGACCGGCCGACCCGCGGCGGAGCCACGTGCGACGATCCGTCCCGCGGCCAAACGTTTGAAACGCGCAACGGTGCGTAGCCAGCCACCGGCCCTCGTGGTAGCTTCAAGCGTCGTTCGTCGGTTCTTAACACGGGGCAGCCGAGCGAACGCGAGACGTGCCGTCCGCGACGCCGCCCGTGGTGCCCGAGACGCCCCGTCGCACGCCGCCGGCGTGACCGGACGTGCCGGGCAGCTGGTCGGACCGACGGCGACGGCGGCCGGGGACCGTCCCCCGCTCGCCCCCCGACCCGAACCACCGCACGCCCCGGACGTCCTTCCGGGGCAAGGAGGAACCGTCCGTGCCCGCTGCCTATTCCACCCCCGACATCCGCAACGTGCTGATCGCCGGCCACGGACAGTCGGGGAAGACCACACTGATTGACGCCATGCTGTTCGCCGCCGGCGCGGTCAACCGCAAAGGCTCGCCCGCCGACGGCTCGAGCTTCTGCGACTACGAGAAGGAAGAAAAGGAGCACCGCCACTCCATCTACGCCAAGCTCCTGCACCTCGACTACCTCGGCAAACGCATCAACCTCATCGACACGCCCGGCTCGCCCGACCTGCTCGGGCAGGCGCTGCAGTGCCTGCCGGCCGTGGAGACCGTCGCGGTGGTCATCTCCGCCGCCGCTGGCATCGAAGTCGCCACCCGGCGGATGATGGAAGCCGCCCAGCAGCGCAACCTGCCCCGCGCCATCATCATCAACAAAATCGACACCCCCGACGCCGACCTCGAAGGCCTCGTGCAGGCCGTCCAAGAGACCTTCGGCCCCGACTGCCTGCCCATCAACCTGCCCACCGGCAACGGCAAGGCCGTCGTCGAATGCCTGCTCAACAAGGCCGGCGAGAGCGACTTCGGCTCGGTCGAAGCCTGCCACACCGCCCTCCTCGACCACGTCGCCGACATGGACGAGGCCCTGATGGAGCGCTACCTCGGCGGCGAGGAGCCCAACTACGAGGCCCTGCACGAACCGTTCGAAAAGGCCATGGACTCCGGGCACATCGTGCCCATCCTCTTCACCGACGCCCGCAACGGCGTGGGCGTCCCCGAGCTGCTCGACGCCATCGCCAAACACTTCCCCTCTCCCCAGGAGGGCAACCTGCGCCCCTTCGTCGGGCAGGATGAAAAGCCCTTCGAGTACAAGGAAGACCCCGCCGGCAAGCTGCTGGCCCATGTCTTCCGCGTCTCCACCGACCCCTACGTCGGCAAACTCTCGTTCTTCCGCGTCCACCAGGGCAAACTCACCGGGCAAAGCCAGGTGTTCATCGGCCACAACAAAAAGGCCATCAAGCTCGGGCACATCTTCCACGTGCTGGGCAAGGAACACCGCGAAGCGCAGGAGATCGTCGCCGGCGACATCGGCATGGTCCCCAAGATCGACGACATCCACCCCGGCGACGTCCTGCACGACGACCACGCCCTCGACGCCGTGCATCTGGCCAAACAGCCCATGCCCACCCCGCTGTACGCGCTGGCGGTGACCGCCAAAAACCGCGGCGACGAAGGCAAACTCGCCGTCGCCTTCACCCGCATCGCCGAGGAAGACCCCACCTTCAAGTACCACGTGGACCGCGTCACCCACGAAATGGTCATCCAGGGCCTCGGCGAGCTGCACCTGCGCCTCGTGCTCGAGCGGCTGAAAAACCGCGGGCTGCAGGTCGAAACCCACCCGCCCAAGATCGCCTACCGCGAGACCATCACCGCCCCGGCCGAAGGCCACCACCGCCACAAGAAACAGACCGGCGGGGCCGGGCAGTTCGGCGAAGTCTTCCTTCGCGTCGAACCGCTGCCCCGCGGCGAAGGTTTCCAGTTCGTCGATGAGATCTTCGGCGGCGCCATCCCCGGACAGTTCGTCCCGGCCGTCGAAAAGGGCTGCCGCGACCTCCTCGAGGCCGGGCCTCTCTCCGGACACCCGCTCGTGGACCTCAAGGTCACCGTCTACGACGGCAAACACCACCCGGTGGACTCCAAGGAAGTCGCCTTCCGCACCGCCGGCAAGTACGCCCTCAAGGACGCCATCCTCAAGGCCAAGCCCGTCATCCTCGAACCCATCGTCAAACTCGACGTCACCGTCCCCCAGCAGCACCTGGGCACCATCACCGGCGAACTCTCCGGCAAACGCGGCCGCATCCTCGGCACCGATTCGCTCCCCGGCGGCATGGCCCTCGTCTCCGCCACCGCCCCGCTGGCCGAGGTCATGCAGTTCCAGAGCCAGCTCAAGAGCATCACCGGCGGACAGGGCTCCTTCGCGATGGAACTGTCCCATTACGACCCCGTCCCGCCGCACATCTCCCAACAGCTCCAGGCGGCCTACAAGCCCCACCCGGAGCAGGACGAGTGACCCCGCCCACGCCCAGCGCCCCGCCCACACCCGGCGAACCGGCCACGCCTTGATGCCGGGACCACCTCGGGGACGGCGTTACGCACAACCGACAGGAAAACGAAAGGGCCCCCGTCGCCAGACGCGACGGGGGCCGCTGTTTCTCCCTCTCCCGAGGCTGGCCCCTCTCTCATGGCCAGCCCTGTCTTCTCCGAGCCTTACCCGGCGTTGAAGTTGCCTTCGCCCGCCAGGGCCCTGTTCACTCGAAGCAAGCGGTTCACTTGCGCCGCCGGGTCGCCAGCATGCCCATCAGCACGGAGCCGGCCATGAAGGCCGCCGGCGTGGGGATCTCCTCCGGGCCGCGCAGCAGCTCGAAGTTGTACGTCGTCGAGCTCGTGCCGAAGCCGAACCGCACGTTGTCCACCGCGCCGCGGAAGACGCCGTCCCAGCCCGAGCCGACGCCGAGGCTGAAGCCGAGCACCCGCGCGTTGGGCATCAGTGCCTGCCACTGGGACAGGTTCCGGTTAAAGACCGCGCCCGGGTCGGGCAGCCCGCCGGTGGACCACATGTTGCTGGCCCCGGTGATCGTCTCCGTCACCCACGTGTCGGTGGGTACCGGGCCGCCGACGTTGTACGCCCGCTCGAAGATGAGGTAGCCGCGGTCGCCCGTCGTGAAAAGGTTGCCGTCGCGGTCCACCAGAATCCGGTACGACGGGTGCTGAACGTTCGGGTTCGTGCTGCTGCTGTCCCGGTACCAGTCGTAGCCCAGCCCCGAGAGGTTGAGGTTGCTCAGCAGCCCCAGCGATGCCGTCGGGACGAAGTTGCCCCCGACATTGAGCGGCTGCCCGAGGAACTCGATGTCGGCCTTGCCGTTGTTCGTCGGCGAGCGGAACTCCACCGACCCGTTGCCCGACCGCGGGTAGGCTGACGTCACACCCACCTGCCCGCTGTTCCGCACGTTGTTGTACACCCAGTTGCCGCTGAGCAGCTGCCCCTGGTTCGACGTGCCGGGGTTGGTGAACAGCGAGCCCGAGCCGATCACGGTCACCGTGCTCGCCGACGCCGACGCCGAAACCGCCGCGGCCACCATCGCCGCAGCAACACCACAACGCACCTTCATGAAACGTCCTCCTCTCTCACACACTCCGAACGCCGCTCGCCAACTCACGCGGCGTGCACACCGCCGCGTTCAGCGTGCACAGCAAAATAACCCGACCTGCTCAGCGCGGTGAGATCACGTTCTGTGTGAATTGCACAAAATCTCATGCTGGAATCAGTGTTTTCCGCACTCCTTTGACGCTTCTTGCTTGCATCATGGCTTGCTGCTTGAAAAGGGGCAAAATGAATCGATTTGTCGGCGGCATTTGATATGAATACAACAAACGTTTTTCTGCGGAGTGGTGTCAGTGAAGCGAGATATGAAACGTGTTCAAAAGCCCGCGTTCCTATGAAATGGCCCCCGTCGCAGATCGCGACGGGGGCCAAGGTTGACTGCACGTGCCTGAAGCCGCTCGGGCGCGCCGCGTTCGGACATCAGCGGCCGCCGCCGCGGCTTACTTGCGACGCCGGGTCGCCAGCATGCCCATCAGCACCGAGCCGCCCATGAAGGCCGCTGGCGTGGGGATCTCCGGGCCGCGGAGCAGCTCGAAGTTGTACGTCGTCGAGTCCGTGCCGAAGCCGAAGCGGATGTTGTCCGCCGCGCCCTGGAACGGGCCCCAGCCCGAACCGACACCGACGCTGAAGCCGAGCACCACCGCGTTGGGCAGGAACGCCTGCCACGCCGTGATCGGCTCGTACGCCGACCCGCTGCCGAACGGGAAAGGCAGCACGTACTCGAAACCGAGGCCGAGCCCGAAGTTCCACACCTTCGAGCTGCCCGTGATCGTCTCGGTCACCCACGTGTCGGTGGGCACCGGGCCGCCGCCGTTGTACGCCCGCTCGAACACCAGCCCGCCGCGGTCGCCCGTGGTGGTCAGGTCGCCGTCGGCGTCGAGCAGAATCCGATACGCCGGGTGCTGGACAGCGCTGTTGGAGCTCGTGCTGTTGCGGTACCAGTCATACCCCAACCCGGACAGGTTGAGGTTGCTGAACAGCCCCAGCGAACCGCCGGCGACGAAGTTACCGCCGAGGTTGACCGGCTGCGCGAGGAACTCGATGTCGGCCTTGGAGCTGGCGCCCCCGGGGCCGAAAAGCGTGTTCATCTCCACCGAGCCGTTGCCCGACCGCGGATAGGCGGCGGTGACGCCGACCTGCCCGCTGTTCCGCACGTTGTTGTACACCCAGTTGCCGCTGAGCACCTGCCCCTAGTTGGACGTGCCCGTATGGGTGTAGAGCGTGCCGGGCCCGATGACGGTCACCGTCGTCGCCCATGCCGGCACCGAGACCACCGCCGCCGCGAGGGCGGCGAGTCCGTAACGAAACGCCATAAAACGTCCTCCTCTCTCAATCCCGCACCGCAACCGCGCATCCCCCGGCTGCACCCACAGCAGATGCTCACTCACCAAGACCGCGGCTGACGTTCGAACATAACCCACCGCCCGTTCCGTGAGCACATGCTTTTGAAGAAGGTTTGCCCTCCTTTTGCACAACATATCACACAAACATGTCGCATTGATGTGAGTTTGCTGCATTCTTTGGATGTTGTGTCAAGTGTGGCAACCTGTCACACATGTCGCGGCAGACGGCGAGCCCGAACGTGCAAACGTTTGGGTGTCGAAGGTTGTCAGTTAACCTTCGCCCGGTGTCTCCCCCGAACGCAGCTTCGGCCACGCCCACACCGCCGCCGCCAGAACACAGGCCCCCCCCACCCGCACCGCCCAGTTCACCCCCACCTGCTGAGCCGACCACCCCAACGCCAAGGCGCCCAGCGGCACCGTCCCCATGAAACTCATCGTGAACAGCGACATCACCCGACCGCGTTTGTCGTCGTCGGCCGTCGTCTGCAGGAGCGTGTTCGTGCCGGCCGCCTGCAGCACCATGGCCGACCCCGCCACCGCCATCAGGACCAGTGCGGTGCCATAGTGATGGGTCCAGCTCACCGCGAGCAGCGCCAGCCCGAACGCGACCGACGCCAGCGAGATCACCGCCGCGATGCCCTGACTGCTGCGGCGCATCGCCAGATACCCCGCCGACGCCATCGCCCCCAATCCGACCGCCGCCACAAGGTAGCCGTAGCCCTTGGGCCCGACCCCGAGCACCGCGGTCGCCAGCGACGCCAGTTGCGAGTTGAAGCTCACGCCGAAGAAGCTGCTGGCGCACATCAGCAGCAGCGCCGTCCGCAGCGTGCGGTGGCCGCGGACATACCGCAGTCCCTCGAGCAGCTCATGCCAGACCCCGCGCGGAGCGGGACGGGGGCCACGTGGACGCAGCCGCATCGCCGCCAGCGCCACCAGCACCGCAACGTAGGTCAGGGCGTCGAGCGTGTAGCACCACGCGGCCCCGGTGAGCACGTCGCCCCCGGCGGCCAGGATCATCCCCGCGGCGGCCGGGCCGATGAACCGCGTGAGGTTCACCATCATGCTGTTGAGGGCGATCGCGTTGGGCAGGTCGTCGCGGCGGTCCACCAGGTGCACGGCGAAACTCTGCCTTGCGGGAATGTCCACGCTGTTGATCACGCCCTGAATCAGCTGCAGCGTGAGGATCGCCCCCACCAGCTCCCAGCCCTGCAGCAGCCCCGTCCAGCACAGCGTGGCCAGCAGCGACGACTGCAGCAGCGCCAGCGACTGCGTGACCAGCAGGGTGCGCCGAAGGTTCCAGCGGTCCACCAGCACCCCGGCCAGCGGCCCGAGCACGAACGTCGGCACCTGCGCCACGAACGCACTGAGCCCCAGCAGCAGGTTCTGCCCGGTGAGGTGGTAGACGAGATAGGCGTTGGTGGCGGTGGTGACCCAGTTGCCCGTCAGCGAGACGCCATTGCCGGCGAAAAACAGGCGGTAGTTCCGCGACGACAGCGCCCGCAGTGCAAAAGGCCAGCGCCACCGACCCGCCGGCGTGGCCGACTCCTCGACGACCTCCGCTGGCGTGGGCGTACCCGACACAGAGCAAGGTTACGCGGCTTGGCGGGTCAACGCCGCGGGTGAATCCGGTGGCCGTGGCGGGCGACCGCTCGGCGAGGCGCCACGCCCCCGCCGCCGGGGCGACGGGGTTTACGAAAAAAACGCGCCCGCCGCTGCCATGCTGACGGCCCGGACCGCGGACGCCGCCGCCCGTGTGGCGCCGGCCCACCCGACCGCCGCGCAGCGCGCCGCCTGAGGGGTGAGGAGACCCTGCCATGCCGGCGACCTTCCGCTTCCCCTCAACCTTCCGCGCCGCCGACCCCCGCGACACCGCCGCTTCGTCCGCTTCGCCCCGCCTGCCCACGGGACCCTCGTCCGACGTTCCATCCGGCAGTCTCCTGCAGCGCCTGCAGGACAGCTTCGGCATCCCGGTGGCCGAGCTGGTCGCCGGGCACCGCCAACTCGAGCAGGTCGAGCGGCCCCGGCACACGCGGCTGTGGAACTACTACCGCAACCCGATGCTGCCGCACTCCCGCCGCGGCCAGGGCAGTTCCGACCGCCCTTACCGGCAGGCCCAGGAATGGGGCATGCCCGCCCGGCTCACCGGTTACGTCACGGGCGACATCGGCCCCAGCGCCGCCGCCGCGACCGGCCCGGCCCGCAAGGACATCGTCATCGAGAACGACATCGGCTGGCGCATCGACGCCATGATCGACCACCTCTTCGGCCGCGAACTCACGCTCGACAGCGCCGCGGATGACCCCGCCCGCGGCCGGCTCCTCGGGGGCGTTGTCCGCCGCGTCTTCGACCTGCACGGCGGCCTGCGCTTCTTCCAGCAGATGGCGCTGTTCGGCATGGTCTACGGCTTCGTGGACGTGGTGGTGCGCTACACGCCGCCGCCACCGTCAATGGCCGACGCGCCGGCCGACGCCGCCGAGACGACCTCTCTCTCCACGCCGACGCCCGCTCCGGAGCACGACACCGCGCAGACGCATGGGACGGGCACGCCGACGGACCCGGGGGAACCCGTCGGCCCGGACGACCTCGACGGACGGGGCCGGGGTGACCACCCCGACGGGCGGCTCATCGAGCGCCTGGCCCGGCAGTTCCGCCTCGAGATCGTCCACCCGTCCCATGCCCTGCCGGTGCCGCGGGAAGACGCCCCGGCCGCTTATGCCGTGCTTCCCCGCCGCGACCGTCCCGCGGCCGACGCATCGGCATCGTGGTGGAGCCGCTTCTTCTCGCCGCTGCGCACCGCCCCGGCCGGCGAGCTGCCCGGCGACTTCGAACTCTGGACCGCCGAACACCGGCTCGTCGTGGCCGGCGGCCGCATCGCCGTGGCCGAGCGACACGCGCTGGGCCGGGTGCCAGTGGTGCACATCCAGAACCTCGCCGCGGCGTTCGAGTACGCCGGCCGGTCGGACGTCGAGCCGCTGATCCCGCTGCAGGACGAGCTGAACACGCGGCTGTCCGACCGGGCGCACCGCATCACGATGCAGAGTTTCCGGATGTTCCTGGCCAAGGGCATCGACAACTTCCTGTCGGTGCCGGTGTCGCCGGGGCGGATGTGGGCAACCGACAACGAGTCGGCGGAGATCATCGAGTTCGGCGGCGACGCCAACTGCCCCAGCGAGCAGCAGCACATCGCCGACATCCGCGAGGCGATGGACAAGGCGTCGGGCGTGCCGCCGGTGGCCGCGGGGCTCATCCGCGACCGCGTCGGCCAGCTCTCCTCGGCGGCCGCGCTGCGCGTCACGCTGCAGGCGCTTCTGGCCAAGACCGACCGCAAGCGCGCCACCTACGGCCGCGGCATCGCCGAGCTCGGCGAACTGATCCTGCTGCACCTGCACGCCAGCGGTCAGCTTCCGTCGCGACCCGAAGAGCGGGTCCTGCGCCTGAGCTGGCCCAGCCCCCTCCCCGAGAGCGGCGCCGAACGCCTGCACGAGGCCGAACTCAAGCTCAAGCTCGGCATTCCGCCGGAGACCGTCCGTCGCGAGCTGGGCTACTGAACCCGCCGTGTCCCCGTTTTTCACGAAAGGAGTTGAGTCATGCCGTTTACCGGAAAAGCCACGTACAGCGCCGGCCCGGGCCTGCCCGAGCTGGCCGAGGACGTCTCCGACCTCGTGTCGATCGCCTCGCCGTGGGAGACGCCGCTGCTGGACGAGCTGGGCGACGCCCGCGCGCCGGCCCGAAGCACCGTCCACGAGTGGGTCGAAGACGCCCTGCTGGTCAACGCCGACCGCGTCAACGACTCGACCTACACGAACCCGACCACCGACACCGTGTTCACGGTCGCCAACGGCAACCGCTTCCGCGCCGGCGACCTGATCCGCGTCGGCAATGCCACCAGCGAGGTCATGCTGGTGACCGCGGTCAGCGGCAACGACCTGACGGTGGTGCGCGGCTACGGCGGCGGCACGGCGTCGGCGCTGGCGAACAACCAGCCCATCACCATCCTCGGCAACGCCTCGCTGGAAGGCGACGACGCCGCGGCCCCGCGCTTCACCAACCGCACCCGCGTGCTCAACTACACGCAGATCTTCGCGGCCACCGTGGAGGTCTCCGGCAGCCAGATGTCCGTGCAGCACATCGGCGTCCCCGACGAGCTGGCGTACCAGAAGATGCAGCGTCTGCGCGAGCTGATGCGCGACCTGGAGAACTGCGTGATCAACGGCCGGGCCGCCGCCGCCAGCCCCGAGGGCTCGGCCACCGTCCGGCGGACCATGCGGGGCATCGTCCCGACCATCCAGACCCACCGCTTCACCCCCGGGCAGGGCGGTTTCCCCGCCGACACCACGCTCACCGAGACCCAGCTCAATCTCGCGCTGCGGGAGATGTGGCGCAACAGCGCCGGCCGGGTGGACCTGATCGTCGTCGGCGGCCCGGAGAAACGGGCGATCAACAACTTCGCCGCGTCCAACCGTCGCTTCGCGTCCGAGGAGCTGCGGTTCCGGGCGATGTTCAGCATCTACGAGAGCGATTTCGGCGCCTGCCGGATCATCCTCTCGCGGCACGTGCCGCCCGGCATGGTGCTGCTGCTGGACTCCAGCCGCATCGAAGTGCTCCCGCTGGCCGGGCGCAGCTTCCACTACCGCCCGCTGGCCCGCACCGGCGACCGCGAGGCCGGACAGGTCCTGGGCGAATACACGGTCGAGGTCCGCAACGAGATCGCCCACGGGCTGATCAGCGGCCTCAGCGGCACGTGACGCCCGTGCCCGCGGAAGCGACCGCAACGCGTGACGGGCAGGCAACAGGGGGACGCTCATGCGACTGTGCAACGACTGGGACCTGCTGCGGCGCGAGCCGGGCCTCCTGCGGGAGGCCCGGCCGGTCGCCTGCCGGCTGGTGAGCTTGAACACCAACTACACCGGCGTGGACGGCGTCGTGACCGGCATGCCCTTCGACAGCGACACTCCCGTGCGGCCGGGGATGCTCGCGTGGGTCGTGCAGCGCGAGCTGTCGGGCGTGGTGATCGGCGTGGGCCCGCAGCGGCTCGTTGTGGCGCTGCCGCACGACGGGTTGCCCCCGGCGGCCGAGACGGATGCGCCCGAACTGGAAGCCGGCCCCGGTCCGGGCGGCGTGACGACCGAGGTGTGGACGTTTCCGCAGACATCCGCGGCGTCGGTGCGTGTAGCGCGGGCGCTGGGCCTGCCGCTGAGCACGCTGCTGCCGCTGACGCTGGAGGACACGGCCGCGGCCGCCGACCTGCGCGACGCCACCGCCCACATCGCTTTGGCGGCGGTGTTCGCCGGGCTGGCCGCGCTCGACCGCACGCTGGTCAACGACGGTCTCGGCCGGGGCTTCACCTTCAGCGACACGCTCTGGCGGCTGGCGGGACGGCACGAGCGGCTGGGGGCGGCGGCGCTGCGGCAACTGGCTTTGCAGGTGGGCACGTCGGCCGTGCGGCCGGGGACCGCGCTGCCGTCACGGGGCTAGCGGCGCGCGATGTGCGTGCGAAAGGGGGGATGGGACATGACCGACGGGATGTCCGAGCTGGCGAGCCTGGGGGCGGCGGGGCTGATGGGGGCGATGTGGCTGTGGGAGCGGGCGCTGGCCCGCACGCGCGAGCGACAGCTCGACGAGGCGCACGCGCGGATCCTCGGCGACCGCGTGGCGCTGGGGCAGCTCATCGAGGTGGTGCGTCAGAACACCGAGGCGCTCACGCGGCTGGCCGAACGCCAGCGGGGAGGTCAGGGATGAGGTCAACGTCAACGGCCGTGCGTGCCCGCGGCAGCGGAGGTTTCGCCGCCGCGAGCATGTTGGGGGTCGTGCTGGGGGCCGTGCTGGGGGTTGTCGGGTGCGGCCCGTACGCGCAGTGGCAGGCGGAACTGGCGTCGCAGGGCCGGGAAGGGCTGCGACGGGTGGACGCGGCGCGGGAGGCGTCATCGAAGGCGGTGCGGCAGTATCTGTTGGAACGCCGGCAGCGGCTGGACGAGGCGTTCGATGCTGACGTCCGCGCGCAAGGGACGCTGGACGCGGAGTTCGTGATCGCCGCGCGTCGGCTGTATGCCGCCGGGCTGGACGGGCTCGCGGAGGCGGCGGCCCGGCAGGCGGAGGCCGACCGCGTGGCGGCGGACAACGCGGCCGCGGCGGATGCGGCGCTGGCGGCGCTGCAGCGGCTGCTGGAGGCACAGGGGCGGGTTCGTCTGCCCGGAAGGGAGCGGTGAGCGATGTCGTGGTGGACGGGTGAGGCGGAGCGGGCGTGGCAGGCGGTGCTGCAGCGGCATCCGCGTCTGGCCGGGGAGATCTCACGGGAGCTGTTCGTGGCGGAGGTGGGCAAGGCGCTGCGGGAAAGCGAGGCGTATCGGCGGGCGATGGGGGCGGACGACCGGGTGCGGGCGGCAGAGGCGGCGGCGGAGGTGGTGGCGGGGGTGCTGCGTCGGCTGTTGCCGTAAGCCCCATCCCCCCCCGCCCTCCGTCGCTTCGTCGCTCCCCCCCCTTCGTCGCTCCCCCCCCTTCGTCCCTCCGTCGCTCCCCCCCTTCGTCGCTTCGTCGCTTCGTCCCTCCGTCGCTCCCCCCCCTTCGTCGCTTCGTCGCTTCGTCCCTCCGTCGCTTCTTCCCTCCATCGCTCACCTCTGCGCCGACGCCGCGTTCCATTCGAAGAGGGTGCGGAACTCGGCCTGCTGGACGGCGACGGCAAGTCGGTGGAGCGGGTCGCTGGGGGGACGTCTTCGGGTGACGACGTCGTCCACGAGCTCGGTGAACGCGGGGCCGAAGGTGTCGGGGGAGGTGAGGCGGAGGAGCTGTTTGTCGGCGGGGTGATCGCGGACGACGGCGGAGGCGGCCGCGGCGATGGCGGGCAGGGCCGGGTGTCGGGCGGCGCGGCTGTACCAGTAGCGGCTGTTGCCGAAGTCGCCTTCGCGGCGGTGGACGATGGCGTGCCAGAGGCTGCCGGAGGGCGTGTCGAGCGCCTGGCAGAGCTCGTGCGACTCGGTGAGGTAGTCCTGCCAGAGCCACAGCCCCGCGAGCATGGCGGCGGCTTCGTGTTCGTCGGTGACGAAGCGGGCGCACAGCGCCCGCGGGCCGGCCCTGGCGGCATCGCGGAGGTCGGGGAGGGCGTGCGGGTTGCCGTCGCCGGGGCGGATGGTCAGCCGCTCGTAGGCCTTCTCGACGTCGAGCTTGAGGATGCGGCGGGCCAGCGGCGTGAGGTTATCGGTCGGGTCGTTCATGGCGGGGGTCGGTGGCGACGCGGTACGATGTCGTCGGCATGTTCACGGAAGATAACCGATTAGGGCGGAGGGCGTGGGGGCGCGGGCGTCGGCGGTGGAGCCGTCTGGAGAAGGCGGTGGCGGGCGTGGTGGTGGCGGCCGCGACGGCGGCGGTGGGCGGAGCAGGGGGCGGTTGTGCGGCGCAGCCGTCGCTGCTGCCCAACCCCGACCCGGCGCTGCGGCGGACGGTGGCGGAGTTTCGGGCCGACGCGGCGACGCGCAGCTACCCGGCCGAGGCGCCCCGCGGGCGGGGGCTGGAGGCCCGCAGCCAGATCGGCTACATGGCCAAGCGGGTGGACGTGGCCAACCTCTCGCAGCAGGACTGGCAGAACATCGAGGTCTGGGTGAACCGGCGGTATGTCGTGTTCCTCCCGCGGATCGAACGCGGGACGCTGCGCAGCATCCCGTTCACGGCGCTGTTCGACCGCGAGGGCAACCACATGCCCACCGACAGCCGAACGTTCGTGGTGGAGACGGTCGAGGTGCTGCTGGACGGCCAGCTCTACGACATCAAGGTGACGGTGGCGCTGTAGGCGGGGCGGTCGCGACGTTCAGCAGCTGACGTGGATCCGGGCGGCGGCCGTCTCGGAGAGCGTGAGCGACCGGCCGGCGAGCTGGAGCGTGACGGTGGCGGCGGCGGGGCTGGTGCCGCTCACGACCAGATGCGCGCCGGGCAGCAGGCCGTGGGATTCGGCGAAGCGGAGAAAGTCGGCGTCGTCGCTGGCGACGCGGAGCAGTGTGGCTTCCGTGCCCGGGGGCAGCTCGGAGAGCGGGCGCGAACGGACGCGCGGCAGGCGGCCGGTGGTGGTCGGGATCGGATCGCCGTGCGGGTCGGCCGAGGGGAAGCCCAGCAGGCGGTCGAGCCTGGCGAGCACCTTGTCGGAGATCGCATGCTCGAGGGCCTCGGCCTCGTCGTGCACCTCGGACCAGTCGAGCTGGAGCACCCGGACGAGGATCAACTCGACAATGCGGTGTTTGCGCAGCACGTGCAGGGCGAGTTTCTCGCCGCCGGGGGTGAGCCGCACGCCGCGACGCGGCGCGTAGTCGGCCAGCCCGGCGTCGGCGAGCGTTTTGACCATGGCGGTGGCGGTCCCGGGGACGACGCGCATGCGGGCGGCGAGCTCGCCAAGGGCGATGCGTCCGGCGGCGGCCCGGCCGCGAGACGGGGCGGGGCGGTCGGCGGCGGCCATGCGCGCCCGCGCCGGCCGGTCGTGCTGGGCGAGATAGATCGCCTTGACGTAGTCCTCGACAGTGGCGGTGGGCATGACGGACACGGGGCGACGCGCACCGCGTCGCGGCGCAGACGCTAGCGCGACACGTTGACCGATTTCAACATTTCAAATACCGTATTTTGAACCGTCAAAATAGGAGGCGGTCCGGATGTGGCGGCACGGGATGTGGTTGGTGTGGCTGATGGGGGCGGCGTGGCTGTCGCTGGCCGCGGCCGGCGCGGGGGGGTGTTCGCGTGCGGAGGCGGAGGGCGAGCGGGTCGCGCCGCCGGCGGGGCGTCCGGTGCGGGTGGTGGCGACGGTGGGGATGGTGGCGGACGTGGTGCGCGCGGTGATGGGGGAGCGGGCCGAGGTCGTGCAGCTCATCGGGTCGGCGGTGGACCCGCACCTGTACAAGGCGTCGCGCGCGGATGTGGCGGCGATCGCGCGGGCGGACGTCGTCGTGCACAACGGGCTGCACCTGGAGGGCAAGCTGAGCGAGGTGCTCCGGCGGGCGTCGCACCGCCGGCTGACGGTGGCGCTGGCGGAGCTGGTGCCGCCGGAGCGTCGTCTGGAGCAGCAGGGGCAGGCCGACCCGCATGTGTGGATGGACCCGTCGCTGTGGGCGGCGGCGGCGCTTGCGCTGGCGGAGAAGCTGGCGGCGTGGGACCCTGCTGACGGCGCGACGTACCGGGCCAACGCGGAGGCGTATGCCGCGGAGCTGCTGGCGCTGCACGCTCAGGGGCAGGCGATGATGGCGACGATCCCGCCGGACAAGCGCGTGCTGGTGACCAGCCATGACGCCTTCGGGTATTTCGGGCGGGCGTACGGGCTGGAGGTGAGGGCGGTGCAGGGGCTGAGCACGGAGTCGGAGGCGGGGTTGCGGGAGATCAATGCGCTGGTGGACTTTCTGGTGCGGCGTCGGGTGCCGGCGGTGTTTGTGGAGAGTTCGGTGCCGAGGAAGTCGATCGAGGCGCTGATCGAGGGGGCGCGTCGCCGGGGTCACGAGGTGGTGATCGGCGGAGAGCTGTTCAGTGACGCGATGGGGCCGGAGGGGACGTACGAAGGGACGTACGTCGGGATGATCGACCATAACCTCACGACGGTGGCGCGGGCGCTGGGGGGCGAGGTGCCCGAGCGGGGGCTGCGGGGTCGGCTGGTCGGCGGCGTGTCGAGCCGCTGAAGGGAAGGCGTTGCGTGTGAGGTTGCAGGTGGCCGGCTTGTGCGCCGGGAGGTCGGGACATGCGTCTGCCGCACGAACATTCGCCCACGGCCGTGCTGAGCATCCACGACATGACGGTGGCGTATCGGCGTAAGCCGGTGCTGTGGGACGTGGACGTGGATCTGGAGCCGGGGACGCTGGTGGGGCTGATCGGTCCGAACGGGGCGGGCAAGAGCACACTGATCAAGGCGGCGTTGGACCTGGTGCCGCGGGTGAGCGGGGAGGTGCGGGCGTTCGGGCAGCCGGTGCGGAAGGTGCGTCGGCGGATCGCCTACGTGCCGCAGCGGGAGAGTGTGGACTGGGACTTCCCGGTGACGGTGCTGGACGTGGTGACGATGGGGCGGTACGGGTCGATCGGCTGGCTGAGGCCGGTGCGCCAGCGGGACCGTGACGCGGCGATGGCGGCACTCGAGCGGGTGGGGATGGCGGACTATGCGGCCCGGCAGATCTCGATGCTTTCCGGCGGGCAGCAGCAGCGGACGTTTCTGGCGCGGGCGCTGGTGCAGGAAGCGGATCTGTACCTGATGGACGAGCCGTTCACGGGGGTGGACGCGGCGACGGAGCAGGCGATCGTCGAGCTGCTGCGGGAGCTGCGGGGCAAGGGGAAGACGGCGCTGGTGGTGCACCACGACCTGCAGACGGTGCAGAGCTACTTCGACCATGTGGTGATGCTGAACATGCGTGTGGTGGCGGCGGGGCCGACGGAGAAGGTGTTCACGCCGGAGAATCTGCAGAAGACCTACGGCGGTCGGCTGACGCTGCTGGACGAGGCGGCGCACCGGCTGGGCCGGGTGGCGTCGGGGTTGGCGGCGCCCGGGAGGGGGAGATGACGGCGGAGGAGCTGCTGCGGGTGGTCTTGCTGCAGGACCACAACACGCGGGTGGTGGTGCTGGGGACGGCGTTGCTGGGGGCGGCGGCGGGGGTGGTGGGGACGTTCACGCTGCTGCGTCGGCGGGCGCTGATGGGCGACGCGCTGGCGCACGCGACGCTGCCGGGGGTGGCGCTGGCGTTCATCGTCGCGCTGGGGCTGGGGTGGGAGACGCGGTCGGTGGCGGTGCTGCTGGCGGGGGCGGCGGTGACCGGGGCGATGGGGCTGGCGACGATGCACCTGCTCGAGCGGCTGACGCGGCTGAAGCAGGACGCGGCGATGGGGATCGTGCTGAGCGTGTATTACGGGGCGGGGGTGGCGTTGCTGGCGGTGGCGCAGCGGCTGCCGGGGGGCAGCGCGGCGGGGCTGGAGGGGCTGATTTATGGCAAGACGGCGTCGATGCTCACGCAAGACGCCCAGCTCATCGCGGCGGCCGCGGGTCTGGCGGTGCTGGTGACGGTGCTGCTGTTCAAGGAGCTGGCGCTGCTGAGCTTCGACCCCGGCTACGCCGCCGCGCGGGGGTACCCGGTGACGCTGCTGGACGCGGTGATGCTGCTGCTGGTGATGGCGGTGACGGTGATCGGCCTGCAGGCGGTGGGGCTGATCCTGGTGATCGCGCTGCTGATCATTCCGCCCGCGGCGGCGCGCTTCTGGACCCATCACCTCGGGACGATGACCGTGCTGGCGGGGGGGCTGGGGGCGGCGGCGGCGGTGACCGGGGCGGTGACCAGCGCGGTGGTGGAGAAGCTGCCCAGCGGCGCGACGATCGTGCTCTCGGCCGCGGCGGTCTTTTTCTTCTCGATGCTGTTCGGGACGGCCAGGGGACTGCTCCCGCGTTTCCTCGAGCAGCGGCGGCTGCAGCAGCGGCAGGCCCGGCGGCATCTGCTGCGCGCGTTGTACGAGGCGAGCGAAGCCCGCGGCGGGGCCGACGTACCCGTGAGCGAGCTGGCGCGGTGGCGCGCGTGGCGGGCCGGCGAGCTGCGGCGGGCGCTGCGGTGGGCGGAGGCCGAGGGGCTGGTGCGGCCCGGCGGGCATGTGCAGGCCGCGGGGGGGGCGGACGGAGGCCGGGAGAGCGGCAGTGGGGGCGGGGCGGCGTGGGGCCTCACCGCCGACGGCCACCTCGAGGCGGCCCGGCTGGTCCGTGAGCACCGGCTGTGGGAGCTGTTCCTGCTGCGGTATGCCGACATCGCGCCCAGCCAAGTGGACCGCGACGCCGACGCCATCGAACACGCCATTTCGCCGGCGATGCTCGCCGAGCTCGAGCAGCTGCTGGAGGCCGAGCGGCACGGCATGCCGCCGAGCCCGCACCCGTGCGACCCGAACGCGGTCCCGGCGGGTGCGGGGGCGGGGGCGGCGGGGGCATCGCCGGGCCGACCCGGGGGAGGTGCCTCATGACCCCCCCGCTGGCGCAGGTCGCTCTGGGCTGGACGGCGATCGACACGTGGATCGTGCTCACCGGGATGGCGTGCGGCGCAGCGTGCGCGCTGGTGGGGTGTTTTCTGCTGTTGCGGAAGCTGTCGATGATGGGGGACGCGATTTCGCACGCGGTGCTGCCGGGGCTGGTGCTGGGGTTTCTGCTCACCGGCACGCGCGACCCCTGGCCGATGCTCATCGGGGCGGTGGTGGTGGGCGTGCTGACGGCCTACCTGACGGAGCTGGTGCGGTCGTCGGGGCAGGTGGAGGAGGGGGCGTCGATGGGGGTGGTGTTCACGACGCTCTTTGCCCTGGGGCTGGTGCTGGTGGTGCGGTACGCCGACCGGATCGACCTCGACCCGTCGTGCGTGCTGTTCGGGCTGCTGGAGACGGTGCCGCTGGACACGGTGGTCGTGGCGGGGGTGGAGCTTCCGCGGGCGCTGGCGGTGCTGGGCGGTGTGCTGCTGCTGAACGCGGCGGTGGTGGTGCTGCTGTTCAAGGAGCTCAAGCTGTCGAGTTTCGACCCGCAGGCCGCGACGGCACTGGGCATTCCCGCCCGGGCGATGCACTACCTGCTGATGACGCTGACCGCGTTGACGACGGTGGCAAGTTTCGAGGCGGTGGGCAGCATTCTGGTGGTGGCGATGCTGGTGGTTCCGGCGGCGACGGCACTGCTGCTGACGCGCCGGCTGGTGACGATGCTGGCGGTGGCGACGGTGTGCGCGGCGGGGTCGGCGGTGCTCGGGCATGTGGCGGCGGTGGCGTTGCCGACGTGGGCGGGCGTGCCGGCGACCAGCACGACGGGGATGATGGCGGTTGCCGCGGGGCTGCTGCTGGTGGGAGCGCTGCTGCTCTCGCCGAAGGAAGGGCTGGTGGTGGTGGCGGTGCGGCGATGGAAGCTGCGGCTGGCCGAGGCCGAGGACGACCTGCTGGCGACGATGTATCGCGATGAGGAGAACCCCGACCGGGTGCTGAGGATCGACCCGCTGGCGCGGCGTCCGCTGCTGAAGTGGTGGGCGGGTCGGTCGCTGCGGGCGTCGGGCGACACGCGTCCGGGCGTGGGCGGCGGGGCCGACCGGCTCACCGAAGCCGGGCGCGACCGGGCCCGGCGGCTGGTGCGGGCGCACCGCCTCTGGGAAACGTTCCTCGTCGGCCGCGTCAACGTTCGCCCGGACCACACGCACCGCACGGCCGAGCGCCTCGAGCACGTCACCGACGAACGGCTGCGGGAGAAGCTGGCCGAAGCCGCCCCCGGGCCCGACCCGATGTCCGACCCGCAGGGCCGGCAGATCCCCCCGGAGCGCTGACGCACTTCCCGCACACACCGTACTATCCGCGACCATGTCGCTGGCCGCCCCCGACATCCCGCTCCCCGAGGTGGACGTGAAGGACCGGTTCCTCAACCGGGACCTCGCGTGGCTGGAGTTCAACCGCCGGGTGCTGCACGAGGCGATGGACGAGCGCAACCCGGTGCTGGAGCGGGTGCGGTTTCTGGCGATTTTCACGTCCAACCTGGACGAGTTTTTCATGAAGCGGGTGGGGTGGCATCGCCGGCACCTCAAGGCCAACCCGACGCTGCCGGTGTCGCCGGACGGCCGGACGGCGCCGCAGGTGCTGGCGGCGATCCGCGAGGCGGTGCTGCAGGACCTGGCGCGGCAGGCCGAGCACTACACCAGCAAGCTGCGTCCCGATTTGCGTGCGCGGGGCGTTCACCTGTGCGGCTGGGCGGACCTCTCGGAGGAGGAGCGGCGCGCGGGCTCGGCGTACTTCGAGTCGTCGGTGTTTCCGGTGCTCACGCCGCTGGCGGTGGACGAAGGCGCGCCGTTCCCGTTCATCTCGAACCTGTCGCTGTCGCTGGGGGTGCGTTTGCGCCACCCCGACCGGCCCGAGCCGGTGTTCGCGCGGGTGAAGGTGCCGGAGGTGCTGCCGAAGTGGGTGCGCGTCTCGCCCCCGGGGGCGATGCCCGTGCGGCTGGTGCCGATGTACGAGCTGATCCACGTGCACCTTGCCGAGCTGTTCACCGACATGGAGATCCTCTCGGTGATGCCCTTCCGGGTCACGCGCAACGCCGAGGTGTCGCTGGACGAGGACGATGCCGACGACATCCGCGAGCTGATGGAGGAGGAGCTTCGGCAGCGGCGGTTCGCCGAGGTGGTGCGTCTGGAGACCGGCCCCGACCCGGACCCGTGGATGCTCGGCTTCCTCAAGCAGGAGCTGCAGCTCACCGACGCGGACTGTTACCAGCTCCCGGCGGAGGTGGATTACGAGGACCTCAAGGTTGTGGCCGACCTGCCGCTGGCGGCGCTGAGGTACGAGCCGTGGACGCCGGTGGTGCCGCACGCGCTGGCCGGACAGGACGCGGACATCTTCACCGTCATCCGCCGGGGCGACCTGCTGGTGCACCACCCCTACGAGTCGTTCGACGCGTCGGTGGGGCGGTTCGTGGACGCCGCCACGGCCGACCCGAAGGTGCTGGCGATCAAGATGACGCTCTACCGCGTCGGCGATTCCACGCCGTTCATCAAGTCCCTCATCCGCGCCGCCGAGCAGGGCAAGCAGGTTGTCGTGCTCATCGAGCTCAAGGCCCGCTTCGACGAGGAGCGCAACATCCGTCTGGCCGACCAGCTCGAGCGGGCCGGGGCGCACGTGCTCTACGGCGTGGTGGGCCTCAAGACGCACGGCAAGGTCACGCTGGTCGTACGCGAAGAGACCGAGCCGCCGACCGAGACGGCCGCCTGCGCCACACCCGCCAGCGGGGCGTCCGCTTCCGCGACGACGGCTGGCGAGACGTCTGCCCCGCCGCAGCCGCTGCCGGTCATCCGCGCCTACGCGCACATCGGCACGGGCAACTACAACGCCACCACGGCCCGGCTCTACACCGACCTGGGGCTGTTCACCGCCGACCCGGCCATCACGCGCGACGTCATCGAACTGTTCCACTACCTCACCGGGCGCTCGCTCAAGCGGACCTACCGCAAGCTGCTGGTGGCGCCGGCCAACCTGCGCGGGCGGATCATCGAACTGATCGACCGCGAGGCCGAGCACGCCAAGGCCGGACGCCCGGCCCGCATCATCGCCAAGATGAACCAGCTCGAGGAGCGGAAGGTGTGCAACGCGCTGTACGCCGCCAGCCGCGCGGGCGTGCAGATCGACCTCATCGTCCGCGGCTTCTGCACGCTGCGGCCGCAGGTGCCGGGGCTGTCGGAGAACATCCGCGTGATCTCCGTGATCGGCCGGTTCCTCGAGCACTCCCGCATCTTCTATTTCCGCAACGCGCAGGCCGACGAGCTCGAAGGCGACTTCTTCATCGGCTCGGCCGACTGGATGTACCGCAACCTCTGCAAACGCGTCGAGGCGGTCGTGCCGGTGGAGGGGAAACCGCAGCGCCAGCGGCTGTGGCAGATCCTGCAGATCATGCTCAGCGACAAGCGGCAGGCGTGGGACATGCTCCCCGACGGACGCTACGTCCAGCGCACGCCCCAGAGCCCGGCCGAAGCCCACTCGGGCACGCATCACGTCCTGATGCAGCTGCACCGGCACCTCGGCCGCGCGTGAGCGTCGCAGCGCAGCGGACGGCCGTCACGGCTGACGCCACCGCGCGATGAGCACTTCCCGGGCACCGCCGAAGGTGCCGGCACTGAAGAGGCCTCCGCCGGCCGGCCGGTCGCGCGGCGGCGTACCGGGACCGAACGGCGCCATGCGAGCGGGAGGGCCATCCTGACCGGGAGGGGCGTCCTGACCGGGAGGGGCGGCAGCGCCGGGCAACGCGCCAGCGCCGGGCAACGCGCCGGGGCCGGCGGGGCGGGCGTTGGCGCCGCGCAGCGTCGGGACCGCCGGGACCGCGGGCGGGGGCGTGACCGTCACGCGTGCGACGACCTCGAAGGCCCGTCGTCCGCCGGCGGCGGCCAGCGCGGCCAGCTCGGCTTCGGTGCCGACGAAGTACACGCCGGCATCCCCCGCCCACGCCCGCACGTCCCGGGCGAACTTGTCCCGACGCTGCTCGGGCGTTCCCGGATAGAGCTGTCGGAGCTGCTCGACCTTGGCGGCCTGCATCGGGCTGGGGGCGTCGGGGTCGCGCAGGGCGGCCGCGCGGGCGAGAGGCCCGCCGCGATAGAGCGTGGGGTCGGCCAGCTTCCACTGTCGGACGTAATCCAGATGCTGCAGCAGGGCGGGTTCCGCGATGACCACCGCGCCGGGGGGGACGGTCCGCTGCATTTCGGCGGTGACCGCCGCGAGGTTGGCCCGTTGCTGCTGCAGTCGCGGCAGCGTCCCCAGGAGGTCGGCCGATGCCCACAGCAGCAGCCCGCCCACGAGCACGCCGCCGGCGGCGAGACGCGACCACGGCGGGGCGGCGGCGGTGGCCTGCCCCAGCAGCCACACGCCCGCGACGATGTAGACGACGAACGTCGGCAACAGGAAGCGGAGGATGCCGGGCCCCCCGGCCCCGCCGACGCCCGCCCAGTAGTACGACATGTACAGCAGCAGCATCGGCAGCGCGACGCCCAGCCCCATCCACGCGAAGCCACGCGCCGTGCGCACGGCCGCCATCGCCGCCAACCCCGCCAGCCCCAGCCCCAGCATCAGCCCCGGCCCCTCGGCCTGCATCGTCCGCAGGTACAGCAGCCAGTTGCTGCGAAAGTACGCCCACGCGAAGCCGCTCTGCTCATTCGAGAGGCTGTAGCCGGTACGCCAGAACGCACCCAGCAGCAGCTGGTTGTGGATGAGCTGTGGCAGGAGCACCGCCAGCGCGGCCGCGGCCATCACCGCCAGCGACACCACCGCCGCGGGCCGGCGGCCGGCTTTCCACCACCGGGCCGCCGTCCACAGCGCCAGCCCGCCCAAGCCGAGCCACATCACGGCGTCGGGGTAGCGCAGCAGCGGAATGAGCCCCAGCAGCGCGCCCGACGCCGCCGCCAGCCCCAGCATGCGACGCCCCTCGCCCCCGGTCTCTCGCCACATCAGCACCAGCACCATTGCCCAGACCACCGCCGCCAGCACCGACATGTGCGCATCGCCCGCCAGCGCGTGGTGCACGAACACCGGGTGCAGCCCCAGCAGCAACGCCGTCACCGACGGCAGAACAAGCCCGCCGACGAGCTTGCGCGCCAGCACCCACGTCCCGGCCAGCGCCGCCAGCGCCAGCAGCGGGTTGACCAGCACACCCGCCTGCCAGCCCAGCGCGGCATACAGCGGCGCCACCAGCAGGCTCAGGCCCATCGGGTAGCGCGAGACGTACCGACCGTCCGGCGTGAGCAGCCAGTGCAACCCGATGTACTGGGCGTCGCTCCCGGGCTCGAACCACGTGCCGCCCGTCTGCACCAGCAGACTCGCCTGCGCGAAGTAGCCGTTGTCGTCGGGCATGACGATGGCCGGGGCGAAGCACGTCGCCAGCAGCACGGCATAGAGGACGACCACGGCCGCCGCCACCGCCCACGGCACGACCTGCCACCGGCCCGCCTCTCCGACCGCGGGGTGAATGTGGTCGCGCGGGTCCCGGGCGGTGTGCTGCATCGCAAGCGGTGGATTCATCGCAACCTGACGCTCCCCTGCCGCCGAAGCCATGGCGGCGAGATTCGGTACGCCGACGGACGCCATTTATTCCTGAAGCAGCGGTTCGGCCTCGGGGGAAGCGGGCTGGCCGGGATTAGGCGGGCTTTGGGGGGGCTAGCGGTACTGCGTGGGGTCGCGGGGGTTGACGTACGGGCCGAGCGCAGCGAGCCGGGCGATGGCGTCGGCGTGGCCGCCTTGCACATCCGCCAGCGACGGGCCGGCGTCGGGCGTGACGGGGCGGTAGAAGTCGGCCGTCAGGCGGTCGATCCGGCGGTGGGAGGCGGCGACGCGGTCGTGGGCGATGCGGCCGTGCTCCAGACCGCTGGCCAGCAGCTCGATGGCCTTCCACTGCAGCTCGGGACTGTGGCAGATGGTGAAAAGGTCGAGGCCGGCGTCGAGCCCGCGGAGCAGCTGGTCTTCGAAGGGAAAGTGGCTGGCGACGGCCTTCATCTCCAGATCGTCCGAGAAGACGACACCGCCGAAGCCCATCCGGCCGCGGAGCAGCCCGCCCAGCGCCGCCGGGCTCATCGTCGCGGGGTAGGCCGGGTCGAGCGGCGTGAAGATCACGTGGGCGGACATGACCGCGGCGACGCCGGCCCGCACGGCCGCCTCGAACGGGGGCAGCTCCACCGACTCGAGCCGGCGAAGGTCGTGGTCGAGCCGGGGCAGGTCGTGATGGGAATCCTGCGCGGTGTCGCCGTGCCCGGGAAAGTGCTTGGCGCACGCCGCGACGCCGCCGTCACCCCGCTGCATCGCGCGAATCAGCCGGGTGCCCAGACGCGACACCAGCGCGGGGTCGGGGCCGAAGGCGCGGTCGGCGATGACGGGGTTGGCCGGATTGGAGTCCACGTCCATGACCGGGGCGAAGTCCACGTCGATGCCGGCCCAGCGGAGTTCGCGGCCCAGCACGGTTCCCGCGTCGGCGGCGAGCTGCTCGGCGTCGGGGGACGCGCCGATCTGCCGCATCGACGGGACGGCCGTGAACGGAGCCTTGAGCCGGGCGACCCGGCCGCCCTCCTGGTCGATGCAGATCAGCACCGGCCGCCCGGCGGCGGCCTTGATCGCGGCAGTGAGCTCGCGGACGCGGTACGCCTCGGGCGGCGGCGGCACGTTGCGCGCAAACAGGATGACGGCCGACACCCCCGCCTCCAGAAGTCGCCGAAGTTCGGGCGTGACGGTGGTGCCTTCAAAGCCGACGGCCAGCAGCCGTGCGGCGGCGGAGCGGCAGTCCATGGGCATGCCGAGACTCTACCGTGTCGGCGGTCTCGACGGGCGGTAGGATGCACGCCACGTCCATGACCACCCTGCCAACGCCCGCCCTGATCGACCCCAACTGGCACGTCGCGCTGGTGCATTTCCCCGTCGCGCTGCTGGTCGTGGGGCTGCTGATGGAACTGTTCGGGCTGCTCGGGCGGTCGCCGGGCGTGCGGCTGGCGGGGCGGTGGATGCTGCTGCTGGGGGCGGTGAGCGGGGCGGCGGCGGCGGTGTCCGGGCTGTACGCGCTGCAGGATGTCATGCGGGCCGGCCGGTTGACGCCGCTGGCGGAGTGGGACGGACTACCGGACGACGCATGGACGCTTCTGCGGAATCATGCGGTGCTGCAGGGTGTGGCGGCGGTGGGGGCGCTCGCCGTCGTGGGGGTGTATCTGGCGCTGGGAGCGACGCTCAGGCGGGTGCTGTACGTGCCGCTGCTGCTGGCGATGGTCGGTGTGGTCGCGTTGACGCTGGTCGGGTCGCACGTCGCGGGCCGGGCGGCGTACGAGCACGGCGTGGGGACGCAGGCGACGCTCAAGCGGCCGGCGGCGACCCTGCCCCCGCTGGGCGAGGTGGGCGTGCGCGGGGTGGCGGCGGCTGTCGCGCCCCCGCTGGAGCTGCACGGCGTGCTGGCGGGGCTGGCGCTGGCGACCGGCGTGCTGGCCTTGGCGTGCGCCTGGCGGAACGCGTCGGCGGGCGAGCCGGCGGCCCCGGCCGATGGGGAACGTCAGATCTTCCCCGGCACCGGGCGGGCCGACACGCCCAGGGGCTCAGGGCGGCTGCCGGCAAAACGCGCCCTGCTGGCGACGACCGCGCTGGCGCTGGCGGCGGCGACCGCCGGCTGGTGGCACCTGGCCCAGCAGGTGGATTCGGTGAAGCTGGCGGAGCTGTGGGAAGTGGCGGTGCCGTTTCCGTTTCGGGAGGCGCTCAGCGAGGCCAACCGCGAGGAGCTGCGTCGTCCGGTACACCTGCTGCTGGGCACGGTGATCGCGGCCGTGCCGGTGCTGCTGGCGGGGTGGACGTTTCTCCGCCCGCGGGGCCGCGTGGTGCTGCTGGGACTGGGGACGCTGTGGCTGCTGGCGGCGGCGCTGCAGGTGTGGATGGGCATCCTGCTGCTGTGGGACCTGCCGGTCGGCCCGCTGACGGGGTTCAACCGCGTCGAGCAGGTGTCGCCCTGAGGCACCGCGTGGACAGCGGGGCGGAGGCGTTCAACGGGTCATGCTGCCCGAGACCATCCATCGGCCGACGCTGTGGTGGTGGCGGTGGTACTGCCGCTATGCCTTGCGTCGCCACTTTCACCGGGTGATGCGCTACGGGGCGGAGCTGCCCCCGGCGTCGCCGACGGGCACGCTCGTGCTGGCCAACCACGTGTCGTGGTGGGACGGCATCACGCTGGACGCGGTGCTGCGGCCGACGCACCCCGAGCTGCGGTGCATGATCGACGAGGTGCAGGTGCGTCGGCACCCGTTTTTCCGCCGCGTCGGTGGGTTTTCGGTGAACCGCTCGTCGCCGCGGGATGCGGTGCGGGCGTGCGCGCACGCGGCGGGGTTGTTGCGGGACGGCAAGACGGTGGTGATGTTCCCGCAGGGGGCGATCGTGCCGGCGGGCCGGCCGCTGGTGCTGGAGCGGGGCTTTACACGCATCCTCGACGACGCCCCCGACGCGGCCGTGCTGGTGGTGGCGCTGCGGTATGAGTTCTGGGAACACCAGCGGCCCGAGCTGCTCGTCCACATCGCCCCGCCGCTGGCCGGACGCTCGGCGGGCCGCGACGATGTGACGGCGGCGCTGGCGGGCGGACTGGCCGAGCTGGCCCGCGCGAGTGATCAGCGGGCGGCGGGCGAGGTGCTGCTGCGCGGCCGTAAGGCCATCTCCGAGTGGCGTTGGAGGTCGTGATGTCTGGGCACGCCATCAGCCACGCGCGGCGGACAGGCAGGCACGTGCGGGCGTGTTCGTGGTGGCCGGTGCACCCCGGAAGGCGGCTGCGGATGGGTTGGGGAAGCAGCGGTCACGCCGCGCGCTTGGCGGCGTCGGGCACATACAGCTCGGGCTCGGGCACGTTTTCGAGGCGGATGGACCGCGGCTCGACCTTGCGGTAGCCGAGCTGGAAGAGCACCTCGAGGACCTCCGTCCACGTCGGGTACATCTTCTTGTTGACCTTCTTGTAGGTTTCCACCGCCTTGATGAACTCGAACTGCTCGGCCGTCATCTCGCCTTCCTCGGCCGAGCGGCGGAGGTCGGAGCGGCGGCGGCCGGGGCCGCGGTTGAGCTCGAGCCCGGTCGTCCCGCCGCGGTGACCCTGACGGCGTTCGGGGCCGGTGTAGCCCGACTGCTCTCGCGCGAGCTTGCGGCGGTCCAGGCCGCTGCGGCGGTCCACCACGGCGGCGTCATCGGCGTGCTGAATCTCAAAGTCCATCGACGCGGGCGTCTCCGACGGGTTCATCGAACACTCCATGGGGCCCAACCGGGTCGGGGGGTCCCTCAGGAGCATCGGACGTCCGGTGGCCTGACTTGACGGCTCCGCCGCGGCTCGCCCGCCGTGGGGGCCGCTCGGGCAGGGTGGGTCTGGAAGGGTTGTGACGGTGAGGCGGGTCGTGCAGGTGGCGTTGAAGCGGCCGTGGCCGCCCCGGGGGAACGTCGCGGGCGGGACGCGTCACAGGTCGGTGCACCGGCCCCGGCAGGGTGCTTTGACCGGTTTCCCGGCGGGCCGTAACGTCTGTGCCCACCCCGGAGAGGTGGCAGAGTGGCTGAATGCGCCGGTTTCGAAAACCGGTTGACCGAAAGGTCACGGGAGTTCGAATCTCCCCCTCTCCGCTGAGACGCCCGGCCGCGCGGTCACCGCAGGCAAGCAGCGCCCCCCCGCCACGTCGTCCGCCACGGTCGTCCACAACGGTTTCGGACAGGGTGACCGCGCCGACGGGGACCTTTCGATCACCGCATCAGCGGAGCGGCAAGGTGCCGACGGCCCGGGCCACCGCATCGCGGAAACCGAACTCGCGGCCGGCCGCAAGGGCATAGCGGCTGCGCCCCACGCGAACCAGAAACCCATGGTGGAGTAAAAACGCCAGACACAGGTAGCTCTGGTACGGCGGCACCTCGGCGAGCCCGGAAGGCTTGTGGGCGAGCAAGGCCTCGGAGGTGAACAGCCGCTCACCGCTGCCCAGCTCGAGGGCCACGGCCACCACCTTGTCCAACACGTCCTTCGGGGCACGGTGCTCGTATTCGCGGCGACTCGACTTGCTGTAGCCGACCTTGACCAGCATGTCGTCCCGGTCGCGGTAGAAACGCGGGTATTCCTTTCCGCGCACCACTTTCTTCCGGGGTGGGATGCCCGCCTGCCCCGCCTGCAGCTCGGCCGAACCGTCATCGTCATCAGCGCCGGTCACCGCGTCGTCTGACGCCTGACCGCGAACGTGCCGGTCAGCCTCCGCCTGCGTTCCGCCGGTTGACGCCGGCCCGCCCGCAGGGGACGTGGCGCGTGGTTCGACGCCCGCGGCGACCCGCTTCTCGCCCTCGGCGGGGGCGGTCAACGGACGCCCCGTGCCGGGCGGCATGAGGGCCCTGAGCCGCTGAATGACCCCGACAACCTGCTGAACACCCGCGAAATCGCCGGTGCTGAGACACTGGGCGGCGAGGTCGGCAAGCTCACGCTCGGCCCGGCCGAGCACCTCGGCCAGCTTGCTTTCGGTTTCCATGACCTATAATAGGCTATATAGCAGAAAACGAAAGCCGATGGTTGACTTTTTATCATTTCTGGCCTATTATTCTGCCGCTGGGTCGGGCCGCCACGGCTAACGCGCCCTGCAGACCCGGTGCCGACGCGATACCTTGATGCCCAGCGCAGGGAGACGCCGCATGGCGCAATGGTTGTTCCGCGAATACAACGGCTACGACGACGCCAAGGAGACCACTTCTGCTGAGGCGTTCGAAGGCAAGTCCACCCGCGGCATCTCGACGGACATCGTCCGCGAAGGCCTGCAAAACGTGCTGGACGCCAAGCTCGCTGAGGGCCCGGCCCGTGCCCGCCTGACGCTCGCGACACTGCCGGCCCACGTCGCCCGACGCTGGCTCTCCGGGCTTGAGCCGCACCTGACGACGAACAACAGCGGCGTCATCGACCCGCCCGGCCGCGATGAGCCCTGCAACGTGCTCCTTTTCGAGGACTTCAACACCACCGGCCTCACTGGCGACTACACCGCCAGGTTCAAACCGGGCACCAAAAACGACTTCGTCAACTTCCTCTAC
Organism: Tepidisphaerales bacterium; assembly: GCA_046299715.1. Taxonomy (GTDB): domain Bacteria; phylum Planctomycetota; class Phycisphaerae; order Tepidisphaerales; family Tepidisphaeraceae; genus JBBRUM01. The sequence goes on from JBKBHU010000001.1 coordinate 309,842, forward strand.
AACGACGGGCTCACAAGCAAGAAGGATGTCAAGCTCGGCAGCCGCGGCGTCGGCAAGATCGTCTTCCTGATCGCCAGCCGGATCCGGACGCTTTTCGCTTACACGGTCCGGGAGGAGCGTGGGCGTCGGGAGACCCTGCTGGTCGGCAAGGCGCTGCTCAAGCTCCGCGACGTGGGCGAGAAGTCGTACGAGCCGGCCTGCTATTTTCTCGAAGCGTGGCCCAAAGAAGCGCCGCGCAAACCGGTGACCGATGCAGATACGCTGCGCCGGTTCCGCGCCGACTTCGGCCTCTGCCGCAGCGACCCGGAGACGGGCCTCAGCGTCATCGTCCCCTATGTGGACGACTACGTCACGCTCGACGCCCTGCGCAAGTCGGTGGTGGAGGAGTATGCGTTCGCCATCCTGAAAGGAGAGCTGATCGTTGAACTCGCCGAGGGCGACCGGCTCGAGCGGATCGACGCCAGCCATCTGCCGACCTGCGGCGACAGCGAGCTGGCCGCCCGGCTCGAGCTGATGCGGTTTGCCATCGCCCATGGCACACCGGCGCAGCAGACCGCGCTGCCCGGACCGGGCGTGCAGAAGTGGTCGGAAGAGCTGGTGCCCGAGGCGACGCGTGAAACGCTGCGGGAGGCCCTTCGGCGGCAGGAGGTGGCGGCCGTGCGGTGCCAGCTGCACATCCACCCGAAGCAGGGCGGGCCGGTGCCGACGCATTTCGATGTGTTCATGCAACATGCAGACATCTCGAGCAAACCGCTGTTCATCCGCGGCCTTCTGCCCATTTCGGACGTGGGCCAGACGGTGCCCCGGCTCCGCTCGCTGGTGTATATTCCGCCCGGGCCGCTGGCGAATTTCCTCAGGGCCGCCGAAGGGGCCAACCACACCACATGGAGCCCACGCTCTCCTGCATTTAAAGGGCAGTACAAGCAGAACCTGGGCGAGATCGACTTCGTCAGCTCGTCGGTGAACCGACTGATGGACGTGCTGTACGGCCACAGGGATGAGCCGGTGAAAGGGGTGTCCACGTCGTTCTTTTTCCTGCCCAGGCCCGGCGGGCCGGAGAAGGCCAAGGCCGGCGACGGCCGCAAGGAGGGCCACGACCCGGACAACCCCACGCCACCGGACACCCCGACGGAGCCGACCACGTACAGCTTTTCTCAGCAGGAAGGCGGCTTCACGATCCGAGGGAAAGCGGACAGTCCTCCACCGGAATCGATCCTCGTCCGCGTGGCTTACGACACCATACGCGGCAGTCCGTGGGCGGAGTACGACCCGGACGACTTCGACTTCCGCAACCGCAAGGCCTCGGACGTCCGCGTCTACAGCTCCGGGGCGGAGGTCGAGCGGCTGGACCCGGGCAACCGGCTGCGTATCCGCCCCACCGCCGACGACTTCGAAGTCCATGTGGCGGGGTTCAACCCCGCTCTCGACCTGATCGTGGAACACCGCGACGAATCCAGATCACGCCAGCGCAAGGGGCGACGCCATGCCCACCAATCATCTGAACTTCACCCGGCGGATCCGGCTCACGCGTGAGCAGGTGGTCGTGCGGGTCCAGCCGGGCCCGCCGGCCACATTCGATGCGGATCTGGACCTGCCCCAGCCGCCGAGGCTGCCAGAGTCGGCCCGCGTCTTCGTGGAAGCCTACCGCGGGGCGGTCCGGATGCGGTTCGATTTCGGCACCGTCGGCCGAGTGATGAAGCCGCTGCTGTCGCAGCGTGTGCTCAGCGAGTTCGACGACCAGATCCACCTGCGCTTCCGCGTCAAGGTCACCGACGTCGCCGACACGCCGGGAAAGATTCTCGCGTGGGCCAACAACATCAAGCCGCGAGGGCCGGATGGCGAGGAGATCGACGACCCGCTGCCTTGGAAACACGAAGACTTGGACGGGCGGGTGTGGGACATCCGGTTCGAGGGAGAGAGCGGCCCGATCGGCCTGATCGACCGGTCGCTGGCCGTGCAGACCACGGTACAGGACGACGCGTTCATCGCCGCGGTGTACCCGGAGGCCCTGCGGCGCATCCTTGTCCAGGCCCTGATCCACGAGCAGCGGAGCGGAGAGGAAGAGACTTACTGGTTCACGCCTTGGTACCGGGGCTACCTCAAGGGAAGACTCAGGATGAGAGACCTGCCCGATGACATCAACGGCCGCTGGCAGTGGATCGAAGATGCCGTCGCGGCATTCGGCCGTGAGTTCAGGGTCCTCAACTACTGGAAGCGGGCGAAGGGAGACGCGTGATGCAGCTGCGAAGGTTCAATGACGCAGGCGTGTCAGCGTTCGCGGCATTTCTCGACGCCCTGCGGAAAGACGGTCGCACGCCCGTGCCGGTGGAACTGCTGCAGGACCCGGGCAAGACCGCTCCGCTGACCAGGCCGGTGGAGGCGACGCCGCCGGCATCGTTCCCGCGGCGGATGGAGTTTGCACGTTGGCTCCACGACACGTTCCAGTCGCAGGATGCGGCGGTCCCGCGTGACGACCGCGGCTTCTGGGCGTGGCTGTCGCTGGCACTGTTTGACCATGTGTGCCCCCTGCGTCCGGACGGCCGGCGCAAGCCGCACGCCAACGAACGGTACATCGTTTCAGACCGATGGACGCGCTCGTACCGACACCTGCTTCAGAATCCGTACGAAGTATTCTTTCTGCATCGTGATAACCCCGACCGCGCTCTGGTCGCCCTGGTCAACCCGCTGTCCTCGCCGGGTGAGCTCACCGAAAACATCTGTGGACGCCGCGACCTGCTGAGCTGTCCGGGTGCCATGGCACTCGCGACTTATCTGTGCGTGGACGCCGCCGGCAGCCGGAGACCGGGCGCTTCGGGCGAGTTTGCGAATATTTTCGGGAAATTTGTGCTCCGCATTTCGAGAACTTGGGACCTGCCCTTAATGTCCCCGGATTCTGCCGCACGACTCCTGCACCAGAAAAAGCTCCGAAGGCTTGTCGAGGCAGCTCAACGAAATCAGCCGCGATCGGATGAACTGTCCATTGAAATCGCAACAGCTTAGGAGACAGCTACCTTTCAATACCTCCCACCACCCGGCTTTTTCGACAAAACCGCCGCATAACGACAATCGCCCATTCCGTTTGATTACTCAAATCACGATTCGATGACCTATCGTCTTCTTTAGAAACGACATCAGTTGCTCACGGTCTTCACACTGGCACTCCCACACGACCAGTACTCGCCAGCCCAGGCGGCGAAGCGCTGAGGCCGCACGCTGGTCGCGGGCTCTGTTTTGTTCAAACTTCTTCTGCCAGAACTCCACGCGGCTCTTCGGCGTGTACGCAAACTTACACTTGTCATGCCGATGCCAGAAGCATCCGTGCACGAAGACGACCAGACGCAAAGACGGTAGAACCACATCGGGGCGACCCGGCAATGAGTTACCGGTTGCGAGTCGGAAGCGATGACCGAGTCGATGTAACGCAGAACGCACCACCATTTCGGGCCGCGTATTCCGGTTACGGATGCGGCTCATATTCCAGCTTCGATGCTCAGAGGTTAATCGATCCATCATCCAAACAAGTCTGCAATTCTCGAAGCAATCTGGTATGCAAGGTAAGGCGGTACCGCATTACCGACCTGCACGTACTGTGCAGTGCGGTTGCCCTCCAGAAGATAGGAATCCGGAAAAGTCTGCAGTCGTGCCGCTTCACGAACTGTAAGGCTACGGCACTGCTCCGGATCGGGATGAATGTAGTAGTGGCCGTCGCGACTGATGTGGCTGGTCACGGTGGTCGACGGTCTGTTCCACGGTTGTACCCTGAAGCGGTCGGCGAAGTGAGTATCCTCAACACTGGCGCAACAGTTACGATGTTCCGGAAGCAGCTCGGCCGGAAAGTCACGAAGGTCTGGCGATCGACCTACTGACTCCGCAAAAGCTGAAGCAAACAGATAACGGGCAAGGTCCGACCGCATGTGAGCCCGCGATCTGTGATTCACAACACACTTGACATCTCGCGTCTCAAACCATGCTTCTTCAGGATGCCGTGGGGCAACAGACTCGGTCCCATCGTCTTCCCGAGGGCGGCATGCCAGCTTTCCCGCCCGGTTGACGACCTCCCGGATGCGGCGGGCGACCGCCGTCCGCCCCGACGCACCCAACCGCTTGAGCCACGCCGAGCGGCCGACGTCGGCCAGCACGCCCGCCCACGCCTCGGCCGAGTCCTGTTCACGCGAAAGCCCGCTCCGCAGCGGCGGCAGCCCGGCCAGCACATCACGCACCGTCACCACCTCGCCCGCTTCCAGCAGCGGTGCCGGACCCCGGGACGAAAAATCCTCCCGAACCCCCACCACGATCACCCGGTGCCTCGCCTGGGGCACGCCGAACCGCTCGGCCCGCACCACAAAATCACGCGGGTCGGTCGACTCGCCATTCACCGCGGTGCCGAACAGGTCGGCCGGCGGCGCGACCGGATACAGCCGATACCTCAGCCCCCTGCCCCGCAAGGGCCGTGGGCGACCTTCGCGTGCGAGGGCAGATGCCGGCCGCGACAGGTCGTCCAGCATGCGGGCGAACACGCACTCGCCATGCATCCGTGCCGAAAGCAGCCCCTTGACGTTCTCCATGACGAACACCGCCGGGGCGAAATCGGCAATGACCTGAAGGTATTCAAGGTACAGCGTGGCCCGGCGGTCGTCCTCCAGCCGGTAGCCGCGGATGCCGCGGTTGCGTGACCGCCCGACCAGCGAGTAGGGCTGGCAGGGCGGGCCCCCCAGCAGCACCCAGTCGCCCGCGTTGCCCAGAGCCGCCTGCAGCCGCTCGCGGAGCACCGCCAGCGGCAGGTCGGCGCTGCCCAGCTCGGCCTGCCACGTCTCGGCCTCGGCCGCGGCGGCCGCGATGGGGAAGCGGGCGAACAGCTCGTCGGTCGTGATGAGCCCCCTGGCGCGGTCGCGGTAGGCCTGCGGCAGCTCGCCGCGGAAAAGACGGTACCACGCCCGGAGCTTGAGCGTGCGGTAGGCGTCGGCATCCTTCTCGATCGACAGCACGTGCCGGAAGACGGGCCGGCCCCGCCGAAGCACCCGGGAAAAGCCCTCGCCCAGCCCGCCCGGGCCGGCGAACAGATCCACCACCGGCACCGCTGTAGCCATCGTGGTCCGCACACCTCCAACCGAGCCTAGGTAATCTGCTCCCGTCGCCGCCGTCATGGCGACCGTCCCGGAACCACGCTGACCTCACGCGTCAAACACCGCAAAAGCCATGCTCGCCGACTTCGACCCCGACCCGCAAGCCCTCAAACGCCGCTTCAAACAGCGTTGCGTCGAGACCGGCGGCGTGTACCGCAACTGGCAGATCCGCGTCCACCGCTCGCTCTCGTGGTCGCTCCGCGCCAAAACCTTCGGCGAGGCTCATCCGGAAGCCGAGCTGCTGTACCTCTGGATCGCCCTCAACAGCCTCTATGGCGAGTGGGACGCCGCCGAATGCCGTCCCGCCCACGACGGCTCGTCACGCCGACGCTTTCTACGCCGTCTCGTCCGCGCCGACGCGTCGCGGTGCGCCCAGTTCCTGCGTGAGCGCAAGCCGGTGCTGAAGAAGCTGCTCTCGTCGCCGTTCCTCTCGAGCACGTTCTGGCGCAACCCGGATGCGCCGTCGGCCCGCGAGCACGCCATCGCCGAGCTGTATCAGCTCGACCGCCTGCTGCGGCACGGCCCGCACGACCGGCTGCTCGAGCTCGCCTTCGACCGCGTCGCGGTCTTCCGCGGGCAGCTCGTTCACGGGGCGAGCAGCGGCGGCAGCCGGCTCAATCGCGGCACCCTCGCCGCGTGCCTGGAGTGGTTGCGGGGGGCCGTGCCGCTCACGCAGCACCTGGCCATCGAACATCTCGCCGACGACGACTGGCCGGCCATGTGCTACCCGCCGCTGGAGGGCTGAGTGGCCGGTGCGGGAGCCGGCGCGGACCCGCTGGCAGCCGACTGCGCCTCGGGCACCGGGTGGGCCCGCTCGGCCTCGGCAAAACCCTCGGCGACGAACCCGCTCACCACCCGCGCGTGGGCACGGATCAGCAGCGTGACGTACGCCTCGTCGGAGGTTTCCCTCACGCGGACGCCCCGGGCCGTGTCGTGCACTTCCATCCGGATGGCCGGGGCATGATCGAAAATCGCACGGAAGAGCGGGTCCCAACGCCGCAGCGGACGCCCCTGCTCCACCCGCGCCTTCATCGCGTGCACGTGCTCGCGGATCCATCCGGCCACTTCGGGGTCGTCCGATTCGGTCAGCGTCTCCACACCGCCGGGAATCTCGGTGACCTCGCGGCGGATGTCCTTGTGCCGCCGGAGCAAGGCGTGGAACACGTCCTGGTCCGTCCGCAGGGCGGGCGACGGGCCGACCGCCGCAACCTTCGCGTCCGCCGCCGAAGCCCCCGGGTCCGCGGGCGGGGCCGGGGATGCCGGCGGCGCCGCGGCGGCGGAACCCTCCCGCCCACAGCGGCCACAGCCGCCGTCTTGCCCGCGGCCGCAGCCGGGCTCGGCCTGTGCATTACGGCCCGGGGCGGCGCGGTCCGGGGCGGCGCGGTCCGGGGCGGCGCGGTCCGGGGCGACCACCGCGGCCGCCGGCGGACCGGCCTCCGCCGTCGGCGGACGACTCTCGGGGCTGGCGGGTTCCGCCGTGGCGGCAGAACCGTGGAGCAGGAGAAGGGCGGTGACGAGCAAGGACGGCAGCGACATGGTCGGTTTCCTCATGGTTGGATTCGTTTGCCCTGAAGGTAGCCGCCTGTCGCTGCCGCCGTCACGCCGCTTCAGCGTGACAATCTGCCACACTCGTCCTGCCCCACTCGCCCAGCGTGATATGCCGTCCGGGAAGGGGGCGTTCACTCGAGAGACATGATGTAGAGGTTCGGTTCGAACCCGAGGTTCTTCACTTTGATGGTGAAGCGGCCGGTCCACCGCGGGGTGATCGAGACGATGCACACGCTGGTGCCGTCGTCGTCGGAGCCGACCAGGTTGCTGTTCTCGTCGTAGACGAACAGGTCGAGATCGGTGTGGTTGCCACCGATGACGGTGATGACCGTCGTCTCGCCGGCCCGCAGCGTCACGTTGTACACGTCCGTCGCCCGCGGGAGCACGAGGTCCATCTTGTAGATCGGCCCGCCCACCGGGCCCGCGTCGGCCGTCGGCTGCATCGCCGGCCAGAGGAGCACCACGAGCACGCCCACCACGACACGCCACATCGCGTTCATGACCCACCTCCTGAAAACGCCCCGGCAGGCCGTTGGGGTCACTTGACGCTCCCACACCGTCCAACGACTTCGACGGTCTTCGGGGGCTTTTCCGGTCAGGTCCCGGATGCGTCAGCCCGGTTCCACGCCGGGCGTCTTCGACGCACCCCGATTGCTCTGAAAAGAAGTTTTTGAAACGGCCATCTCCGAAGGCGGGGAACGCTGTAGGAAATGGCCTGTCTCCAGACGTCGAAGCTATCGGGCGAGGCGCTGGCCGCAACCTGATTTTTCCGGGCCAATCGCGGCGATTTTGTCGCACTTTCACGAGCCTTCATCGTGTTGTGCCCGGCTCGACTGACACCTGCCTGTCAGTGTGCAGAGATGAAACACGGATGACTGCCTTGCTACACGGTGAAGTGGGGCTATCTTGCTCGGCGTCCAACGTCTCGCTTCGCGAACACACTGGTCGGTTCTATGTCGACACTGAATGCCTTCGCCGACGACTTCAACCAGCTCACCGGCCACCGGCCGTTTCCCTGGCAAACGGCGCTGTACGACCGGTTCTGCAAAGGGCCCGACCACATCCCGCGCCACTGCAATCTGCCGACGGGTACGGGCAAGACGTCGGTCATCGCGTGCTGGCTTCTCGCCCGACGTGTGCAGCCGCGTCTCCCGCGCCGGCTCGTCTACGTCGTCAACCGCCGAACCGTCGTGGACCAGACCACCGCCGAAGTCGAGCGGTGTCGCCAGCGGTGGAACGTGTCGTTTGGCGAGCCGCTTGCGATCAGCACGCTGCGCGGTCAGTTCGCCGACAATCGGGAATGGTCGGCCGACCCCACCCGGCCCGCCGTGATTTGCGGCACCGTGGACATGATCGGTTCGCGTCTGCTCTTCAGCGGCTACGGCATCGGGCGAAACCTTCGGCCGCACCACGCCGGCCTTCTCGGGCAGGACACCCTCATCGTTCACGACGAAGCCCACCTCGAGCCCGCCTTTGAGAAGCTGCTGGACGACCTCGCTCTCGAGCAGACCCGCGGCCGGTTTCCCGACCTCCGACCTCTGCGGGTGATGTCGCTCACGGCGACCTCCCGGGAGCATGACGGGAACGGCGACGTGTTTCAGCTCACGGAGAGCGAGCGGACCGCCCGACCCGACTCGGGCGGTCTGCTTGGCGAGCTTGGCCGTCGTCTCCATGCCACCAAGCGTCTGCAGCTCCATCAGGTGGCCGAGGAGAAAGCCGACCTTGCTGAACGCATTGCCGAACTGGCCCGGCAGTACGAAGACCGGGGCTGCACGGTCCTGATTTACGTCCGTGAACTCAGAACGCTCGCGGAAGTGGTTGACCAGCTCCCGCGCGACCGCACGGAGCAGCTTACCGGCACCCTCCGCGGCCTCGAGCGCGACCGCCTCGTTGAGAAACCGGTGTTCCAGCGCTTCCTCCCCGGCGCCGCCACGGACCAGGACGCTGCCGCACGCAACACCGTCTATCTGGTCTCGACCAGCGCGGGCGAAGTCGGCGTCAACCTCTCGGCTGACCACTTGGTGTGCGACCTTGTGCCGTTCGACGCCATGGCCCAGCGGCTGGGACGTGTCAACCGCTTCGGCCGTCGCGACGACACCGAGGTCCACGTCGTCCATCCGGGGGCCTTCGACGCCGAAGACACTTATGACGCTGCCCGCGAGAAGACGCTCGAGCTGCTGCGCCGCCTGGAAGGCAACGCCAGCCCCGCAGCACTGCTAGGTCTTTCCGCCAGTGACCGGGCGGCCGCCTTCACGCCGCCGCCACAGCTTCTCGTCGTCAGCGACATCCTCTTTGACGCGTGGGCGTGCACAACGCCGCGCGGCGACCTTCCCGGCCGGCCGCCGGTCGAGCCGTTCCTCCACGGCCTGAGTAAAAGCGAACCGCCCGAAACGTACGTCGCCTTCCGCGAAGAGGTCCGGCTCATCAGCCGCGAACTGGCCAGCGTTTACGACCCGGAGGAGCTGCTCGAGCGTTACCCGCTCCTGCCGCACGAGCTTCTCCGCGACCGCTCCGACCGCATCCGCGACCAGCTCAAGAAACTCGCCGAGAAGAACCCGGATGCCCCAGCGTGGCGGGTCGCCCCCGATGGCCGCGTCGAGGTCGCCACGCTCGCGGAACTGAGTGGCCTCCACGCGGAGGACAAGAGACAGGTCGATGCCCGGCTGCAGTACGCCACGGTCGTGCTGCCCCACGACATCGGCGGGCTGTCCGCCGCCGGTCTGCTCGACGCCAACGCCAAGCCCGAAGACGCCCGCGTGGCCGACCCCTTCGCCCGCGGACTGGACGTCTCCAGCGTCCTCCGCGCACCGCCAACGCCCGGCGACGAGGACATCCCGCCGAAACCGCTTCGACTCCGCGTCCTCACCACCGAGCCCACGCCGCCCGACACATGCAACGGTATCTCGCTTGCAGACTACCGGCCTGTCTGCCGGCTCCGCCTCACGCCCATCGACGCCGACGACGACACGCCCGTCGAGTACTGGCACTGGCTCGAGCTTCCCGGCCCGACGGACAACTCCAGATACGCCCGGGAGCCCGTCCTGCTCGATGTGCACGCCGCCGACGTGCTCGCACACACCGAACGCTACCTCTCGGCCCTGCAGCTGCCCGACCCGGTGGCACAGGCGCTCCGCGTGGCCGCGAAGGCTCATGACCTCGGCAAACGCCGACCCCTCTTTCAGGCGACGATCGGCCGCCCCGAGGCCTATGACGACCACGTCTTCGCCAAGTCGGGCCCGCGCTGGACAGGCATCGAGGGCATCACCTACCGCCACGAGTTCGGCTCCCTGCTCGACCTCCAGGCCGACCCGGACTTCAAGACGTTGTCTCCCGAGTGCCGCGACCTCGCGTTGCACCTCATCGCCGCCCACCACGGCCGCGCGCGACCCTGCTTCGAGCCGGACGAAGCCTTCGACCCTGCCAGCCCCGACGATCTCGCCGAGGCCGAAGCCGTGGAGGTCGTCCGTCGCTTCGCCCGCCTGCAGCGCCGCTACGGCCGCTGGGGCCTGGCCTACCTCGAGTCGCTGCTCCGCGCGGCCGACTACGCCGCCAGCGCCGCCCCCTCGGCCACCTTCTCCGCCCGCACCCCCGCCCCCGCCCTTGCCGGAGACACACGATGACCGCCCCATCGCCTTCGCCAACACCCCAGCGAGGTTTCACCGTCCCGGTGGACCTCACCAACCCCGGGCAGTTCTTCGCCTGCTGCGGCCTGCTCGAGGTCGCCGACCGGCTCTACGGCCACGCCGAAGGCTGGTTCGAGGGCGACACCTTCCACGTCGCCTGCTCCGGCACCCTGCCTGATCTGCTGCAGAAACTCGCCAAGGCGGAACTCACCGCCACGGATCCTGACAACACCACCGCCTGCCCTCTTGAGTTGCACCTGCCCACGCACATCCTGCGCCTCGACTGGTGGACGGACCAGTTCGCGGGGGGTGCCGAGCTGAAGACGTGGGCAGGTTCGATGGACGGCTATCGCATCGCCCAAGCCATGCAACGTTCGCTGATCCGCCCCGATGCGTACCCCGACCCGTTCAACAGCGGCACCGTGTGTCGCGCCGGTGATAGCGACGACGACAAAAAGGTCGAACCGTTTTACTTCGACGCACGGCGGGCGGGCAGCTCCGATGCCCGCGACATCGGCTTCTCCCCCAATGACCTCCAACGCGGACTCGAAACCATCGCCTACCCCGCCGTCGAGTTCCTCACCCTCGTCGGCCTCCAGCGCTTCCGTCCCGCCCCCGGCGACGGACCCCGCCTTTTCCTCTACGCCACGTGGGCCGTCCCGCTGCCCGCTCCCGCCGCCCAGACCGTCGTCCAGGGCATCCCGAACACCCTGATCCGACGACGCTATCTCTTCGAAAACTGGTTCCGCACATCGCAACGAAAACACAAGGCCTTCCGACGGGCCCAACGCATCCAGTAAGGAGACCCCCATGTCCAACCTCAACCGCTTCGACCCCTACCTCAACTCCGACGACGTGGCCGCGCTCGTCATCCGCGAGTACCTCGAGCCGGCCGAAGGCCCCGATGCCGTCTTCTTCCCGCCCACCTTCGCCGGCATCGGCTACAACATCGACGGCACCGGCGACGACAGCGTCTGCATCGTGGACACCGTCGGCTCCCAGGCCAACCGCATCGAACCCCGCTTCGCCCAGCCCCCCCTGAGCGAACTCGTCCCGCAGATCACCATCAAGGCCGGCGACCGCGTCGTGAACCTCCTCGAGGCCGGCCACCGCGCCGGCGACGCCATCGTCCGCTGCACCAGGCTCGGCGCGGAGATCCAGAAGGCCTTCCAGGCCCATCTCCGGGGCGACGCCACCCCGCTGGCCAAACTCGCCCCCACCTCCCTCGTCTTCGGCGTCTGGGACTCCCGCGACACCCAGGACAAGCTCCCCCGCCTCGTCGCCTCCACCATCCGCGCCCACGGCGTCCGGAAACTCACCCGCAGCGCCCAGTACAACCCCCCCGTGGATTACAGCCAGCTTGAGGTCTTCAGCGAGGAAGAAAAAGCCAAGGCCGAAGGCAAGAGCGAAAGCCCCCTCGCCCAACGCGGCTTCGTTCACGTCCCCTCCACCGGAACCCACGGCGGCATCACCGCCCGCGAGATCCGCCGCGACGCCATCCTCGCCCTCGCCGCCCTCCGTCTCCTCCACGCCGGCACCGACCCGAACGCCACTCTCAAGCTCCGCCGTTACATCCTCTCCCTCGCCCTGCTCGCCTTCACCCAGCCCGCCGTCGGCTACCTCCGCCAGGGCTGCGTCCTCGTCCCCGCCGCCAGCAAACCCGCCCAGCTCCACGAAGTCCACGCCAACGGCCAGCGCAAGCCGCTCGAGCTCAAAGCCGACGACCTCCGCGCCTACGCCAAAGCCGCCGCCAGCGACTTCGGCGTCGGCCCCGGCCACACCGTCGAGTTCGACAAGAAACTCGCCAAGGACGAAGTCCGCAACGCCAAGGAATCCGGCAAGAAAAGCAAGGGCTGAACCCCATCTCCCGGCACCCAGGAGACCGCCTGATGTCCCCCCGACTTCGCATCACCGTCCGCTTCCTGCAGCCGTATTGCCACGCCCGCCGCGACGACGACACCCCCGAGTGGCCCCCCTCCCCCATGCGCCTCTTCCAGGCGCTGGTCAACGCCGCCGCCGCTCGCTTCAACCAGCGCCAACACCTCACCTCCGCTGCCGACACCCTCGCGTGGCTCGAGTCCCTCCCCGCCCCCGACATCCTCGCCCCCGACGCCCGCCCGGCCGCACAGCCCTACAGCCTCTACGTCCCCAACAACGCCGCCGACCTCGTCGCCGCCGCCTGGGCGAAGGGCAAATTCGACGCCTCCATCGCCGAGCACCGCGCCGAAAAGGTCGTCTACCCCTCTGTCCTCCCCGCCCCCCCCACCGAACCCGCCTCCCCCAACGCCTCCCCCGACGACGACCCCCTCGCCGTCCACTACCTCTACCCCCTCCCCGACACGCCCCCCGCCGACCTGCCCCACCACGTCGCCCGACTCCGGGACATCGCCCGCGCCGTCACCCACCTCGGCTGGGGCATCGACCTCGTCGCCGCCGACGCCGACCTCCTTCAACACCCCTTGCCCGCCTCCCCCAGCCACCATCTCTTCCGTCCCGTACCCGACGCCCGCACCAGCAGCCGACGGCTACGCGTCCCCCTCTCCGGCTCGCTCAACGCCCTCGTCCAGCGACACACCGCCTTCCTCCATCGCCTCCAGCCCGGCCCCGGCGGCAAACGCCTCTTCGTCCCTCCACCCCCCTTCACCCGCTTCAACACCACCGCCTACCTTCGCGACGACGAGACCACCATGCCCCGGCCCTTCGTCGCCTTCCGACTCATCGACGCCAACGACGACACCGTCGCCTTCTCCCAGCGCCAGCTCATCGCCCTGGCCGGCATGGTCCGCCACCTCGCCATCCACTGCCTCACCCAACGCCCCCCACGCAACATCCCCCAGCGCTTCCGCCACCTCTCCCCCGAACAGTTCATCGAACAGTACATCGCCGGCCACGCCCTCCCCGCTCCACCCCCCGACCACACCTCCACCCCCCATCACACCTCCGACCCCGACAACCCCGACACCACCCCGCACGCCCAGCTCTCCTACCTCCCCCTCCAGTCCGTCGGCCACCGCTATACCAACCCCTCCGTCCGACGCGTCCTGATCACCACACCCCCCGACGCCCTCCCCGACGAAGCCGACCTCCTCGAGTCCCTCGCCCGACTCCTCGACCTTCAGCCCCTCCGCCCCGACCCCAAATCCCCCTCCACCTTCCTTCCCCCTGGCACCCGCCTCCAACGCATCCACCCACCCCACACCGACGGCGTCTGCAACCTCTACACCGCCCCCACCCACCGCTGGGCCTCCACCACACCCCTCATCCTTCCCGGCCACGACGACCACAACCCCGACAAAACCCGCAGGCTCATCCTCAAATCCCTCGCCCACGCCCAGATCGACACCCCCTGCACCTTCACCTGGTCCGCCCACAGCGCCTTCCCCAAGTGCCTCTCCGCCCACAAATACACCCGCGACCCCCACAACCCCGAACGCAAACATCCCACCGGCTACCGACGCCCCGACCACCTCGCCCATCTCTCCGCCGTCCACGTCCAGCTCACCTTCGACCGCCCCGTCCACGGACCCCTCGCCCTCGGCGCCGGCCGACACTGCGGCCTCGGCGTCCTCGCCCACGACCCCGCCGCCACCCCCCCCGCTACCCCCCACGCCACCACAGACTGACCCGCCCCCACTCCATCACCACCTCCCCACTGACACCACGGTGTCAGTCCCCAGCCCGACCTCAAAACCCGTGGCACCGTTTCAGGTGCCATGTCCACCTCACTCCAAACCGGCTTGCCTCCCGCCGCGGACGACACCGACCTCCTCCCCGTCCGCATGCTCAATGAGTTCGTCTACTGCCCCCGCCTCTTCCACCTCATGCACGTCGAGGGGCTCTTCGAAGACAACCACTACACCGTGGAAGGCCGAAACGCCCATCGCCGCACCGACGCGGCCGACCACCCCCTCCCCGACCCCGCCACCCCTCCCGCCTCCACCCCCGACCACCGCCCCAGCGAAGCCCAGCACGGCGACGAACCCCCCACCATCGCCCGCTCCGTCACCCTCGCCTCCGCCGCCCTCGGCCTGATCGGCAAGCTCGACCTCGTCGCCACCCACGACGACCTCGCCATCCCCGTCGAGACCAAACGCGGCCGACCCCCCGACATCCCCGAACGCGCCTGGCCCCCCGAACGCATCCAGCTCATGGCCCAGGGCCTGCTCCTCCGCCAGCACGGCTACCGCTGCGACCACGGCATCCTCTACTTCGCCACCTCCCGCACCCGCGTCACCGTCCCCTTCACCCCCGAACTCGAACAACTCACCCTCAACGCCATCGCCGCCGCACGCGCCGCCACACGCAACACCGAGCCCCCGCCCCCCCTCGAAAACAGCCCCAAGTGCCCCCCCTGCTCCCTCAGCCCCGTCTGCCTCCCCGACGAAACCCTCGCCCTCCAGTACGCCCCCCACGACCCCACCATCCCCCTCACCCTCGACGGCCAACCCCTCCGACGACTCTACCCCGTCAAAGACGACGCCACCCCCCTCTACGTCCAGCACCAGGGCGCCCGCGTCGGCATCTCCCGCGGCACCCTCACCGTCACCTCACCCGACCAGCAACGCCTCACCACCGCCCACCTCAAAGACACCTCCCAGGTCGTCCTCTGCGGCAACATCCTCATCTCCCCCCAGGCCCTCCACGTCCTCGCCGACGCCCAGATCCCCCTCATCCACCTCTCCTCCGGACACTGGTTCTACGCCATCACCCACGGCCACGGCCCCCGAAACCCCTTCAACCGCATCAGCCAGTTCAACGCCGCCCAGAACCCCGCCCTCCGCCTCCAACTCGCCCGACAACTCGTCGCCGACAAAGCCGCCAACCAACGCACCCTCCTCCGCCGAAACACCGACCCCGACGCCGCCACACGCAAAGCCCTCGACGACCTCGACCACCTCCGCGATCACGCCCTCCCCAACGCCCAAAACCTCGAACAGCTCCTCGGCATCGAAGGCGCCCTCGCCGCCACCTACTTCGCCCAGTTCGGAAAACTCCTCAAACCCCAGGACCTCGACGCCACCACCTTCGACTTCACCACCCGCAACCGCAGACCCCCCAAAGACCCCGTCAACGCACTGCTCAGCTTCGGCTACGCCCTGCTCGTCAAAGACTGCACCGTCGCCCTCCTCGCCGAAGGCCTCGACCCCTACCTCGGCCTCTACCACCAACCCCGCCACGGCCGACCCGCACTCGCACTCGACCTCATGGAACCCTTCCGCCCCGCCATCGTCGACTCCGCCGTCCTCACCACCATCAACACCGGCATGGTCACCCAACGCGACTTCCAAACCTCCAGAGCCGGCTGCGTCCTCCAACCCGACGCCCGAAAAGCCTTCATCCGCGCCTACGAAGCCCGACTCGACCAGTGCATCACCCACCCCGTCTTCGACTACCGCTGCTCCTGGCGCGCCGTCCTCCAACTCCAGGCACGACTCCTCGCCCGATTCCTCCGCGGCGACATCCCCACCTACACCTCCGTCACCACACGCTAGCCCCCTAGACCCCACCCACCCCGACCCACCATGACCACGCGACGCCACATCCTCGTCTGCTACGACATCGCCGACGACAAACGCCGTACCGCCGTCTTCAACACCCTCGACGCCGCCGGCGACCACATCCAGTTCTCCGTCTTCCTCTGCCAGCTCAACCCCCGCGAACGCGCCGAACTCCTCGGCCAGCTCCTCCCCCTCATCCACCACACCCAGGACCAAATCCTCCTCATCGACCTCGGACCCGCACACACCCCCCTCGACGGCGGCATCGAAGCCCTCGGCAAACGCTTCGAAGTCCGCTCCCGCGTCAACGTGGTATGATCCACCACCAACCACGGGCGGACCCCAGCCAAACCGCCGAGCCAAACCGCCCCGCCACAACACCCCGCCATGACGCCCCGCCTCCAGACCGACACCGCCGAAAAACCACACCACCCCGTTCGGCGCACGGTGCAGTGATTCGGAAACCCCGGGGGTCGTGCGATCTCTTTGACAACACAGCACTTATGCAGGAATCTCCGGCCCGTCTCCCCGCCCGCTCGACAGGCATCCCGCAGGCCGTGCGCAACGGCTTGCGGAACCGCCGCAGCCGCCGTAGGTTACGAAGGGCGGACTTTCCGTGCTCTCATGAGCACGGCTCCATTGAAGCTCTTCCGTACCGCGTAAGCCCTTGCCAGCACGGCGTCTTTCCGTGCTCTCATGAGCACGGCTCCATTGAAGCACGTCCAGCGCCGGTCCAAGTGGACGGTCCTCGGCCCTTTCCGTGCTCTCATGAGCACGGCTCCATTGAAGCGCGATGCTCGGCTGTTCGCCAAGGGTCGCAACGGCAACTTTCCGTGCTCTCATGAGCACGGCTCCATTGAAGCTGTTTACACATGGCACCTCCGCTGTTGTTCTGTCCCCGGCTTTCCGTGCTCTCATGAGCACGGCTCCATTGAAGCTAAATCGAGAATCAGCCCCAGGCAACGCCTGGGGCTGACTTTCCGTGCTCTCATGAGCACGGCTCCATTGAAGCGGTGTCGGCTGTGGCTGCGTTGCGGCGTGCTGCGTGCTTTCCGTGCTCTCATGAGCACGGCTCCATTGAAGCGATGACGTCTGGTATCCTGCTCGGCGCGATGACGATTCTTTCCGTGCTCTCATGAGCACGGCTCCATTGAAGCTTCGCGCGGCGATACTTTCCTGGCCGTTTCTTCGCGCCTTTCCGTGCTCTCATGAGCACGGCTCCATTGAAGCTTTGCGACGTGCGACGGCCGCTCCGTGGTGTGCAACTTTCCGTGCTCTCATGAGCACGGCTCCATTGAAGCTCGCGATGCGACGCAGCTCTTCGCGTTGCTGTCGCATCCTTTCCGTGCTCTCATGAGCACGGCTCCATTGAAGCGACCCACCACGTGTCCCCCTCCCCACCCGGAACGATGACTTTCCGTGCTCTCATGAGCACGGCTCCATTGAAGCGTGACTGCGTTGCCGCCGAAAAACCCAAGCATCGGCGCCTTTCCGTGCTCTCATGAGCACGGCTCCATTGAAGCACCCGCCGATATCTTGAGGAGTTCAACACCTACGGGCTTTCCGTGCTCTCATGAGCACGGCTCCATTGAAGCTCGATTGATTTGGTCCGCCGCCAAGTGCGACGCATCCTTTCCGTGCTCTCATGAGCACGGCTCCATTGAAGCGCTGGCCGGCAACCTTGCTCAGGTTGCCGCCGGAACCTTTCCGTGCTCTCATGAGCACGGCTCCATTGAAGCCTGCCGCCCGGCATGGTCTCGATTCACGGCAACGACTTTCCGTGCTCTCATGAGCACGGCTCCATTGAAGCATGTGCCCGCCCCGCCCGCCGGTCGCCGAAAACGCATCTTTCCGTGCTCTCATGAGCACGGCTCCATTGAAGCGTCAAGGTTGGTCCGATTTCGAGGTGCTGGTGGAACCTTTCCGTGCTCTCATGAGCACGGCTCCATTGAAGCGACCTAAGCCCCGCCCCAGCCCCAGCCCCAGCGCTCTTTCCGTGCTCTCATGAGCACGGCTCCATTGAAGCTCGGTATAAGAGAACTCCATGCCGTCGTAGTCGGGATCTTTCCGTGCTCTCATGAGCACGGCTCCATTGAAGCCCCGCACAGCCCATTCGACTACGTGCTCGCAACCTCCTTTCCGTGCTCTCATGAGCACGGCTCCATTGAAGCCCACCTGCATGGTCGTAATCGGTCACGTAGACTGCACCTTTCCGTGCTCTCATGAGCACGGCTCCATTGAAGCCGCGAGCCGCGCCGCTCGAGCACGGGCGTCGGTGTCTTTCCGTGCTCTCATGAGCACGGCTCCATTGAAGCGTGCTGACTTCGTTTGGCGCCGTGTTGTCGCGGGTCCTTTCCGTGCTCTCATGAGCACGGCTCCATTGAAGCGCGGCTGCGTTTCGTGCAGAGCATCCTCTGTGCGTGCTTTCCGTGCTCTCATGAGCACGGCTCCATTGAAGCGCCGGCCGGCGGGCGGATGTCGTCGATGAGCCCGTCTTTCCGTGCTCTCATGAGCACGGCTCCATTGAAGCAGGTTGACCCACAGTGTCCGCCCCGTGTGCGTGCCGGCTTTCCGTGCTCTCATGAGCACGGCTCCATTGAAGCGTATGGTGCTTCTTGACTGGCTCGATGTGTCGGTTGGCTTTCCGTGCTCTCATGAGCACGGCTCCATTGAAGCTCGATGTCGACGACGACGAGCCCGTCGGTGGCGAGTCCTTTCCGTGCTCTCATGAGCACGGCTCCATTGAAGCTCGCCGCATTGCCTGCCTATTGAAGAGAATCAAGCCGGCTTTCCGTGCTCTCATGAGCACGGCTCCATTGAAGCCTACGCATTTATGTTGGGAGGCCTTCTTGCCAACTTCTTTCCGTGCTCTCATGAGCACGGCTCCATTGAAGCGAGGATTCCCGTGAAGCGCGTGTGGATCAATTTCTGGCTTTCCGTGCTCTCATGAGCACGGCTCCATTGAAGCGTACGACCAAGGCGTGGCGCATCCGGTTCGTCGATGGCCTTTCCGTGCTCTCATGAGCACGGCTCCATTGAAGCGGGTGGTGGTGGCGGCGGTGGTGGGCCGAGTCGATGCCTTTCCGTGCTCTCATGAGCACGGCTCCATTGAAGCCCGGGTCGCGCAGGAACTCCCGCAGCCGGTGCCACCTTTCCGTGCTCTCATGAGCACGGCTCCATTGAAGCGTTACGCCGAGAGCATGCCCGCACGCGGGACACCCCTCCTTTCCGTGCTCTCATGAGCACGGCTCCATTGAAGCCATGATTGTCGCGCGGGACAACTAACGGAGGTGTCCCTTTCCGTGCTCTCATGAGCACGGCTCCATTGAAGCGGGGCGGTAATCTCGACGTAGAGGCCAGCGGCCCGCAGCTTTCCGTGCTCTCATGAGCACGGCTCCATTGAAGCCGCATGTCTTTCACGTCGTACGTGAAACTGCACTGCGCTTTCCGTGCTCTCATGAGCACGGCTCCATTGAAGCCGGTCGGCCGCGAGTGCGCAACCAATCCAGGCCCGAAGCCTTTCCGTGCTCTCATGAGCACGGCTCCATTGAAGCTCTTTTCCGCTTGACTTGTCGCTCAGCTGTGCATAGCTTTCCGTGCTCTCATGAGCACGGCTCCATTGAAGCCGGATTGCATTGCACCCAGATATCCCGCGCCAGCTGCTTTCCGTGCTCTCATGAGCACGGCTCCATTGAAGCTTCGTGATGCGTTTGCGGCGAGGGGGCACGATGCATCTTTCCGTGCTCTCATGAGCACGGCTCCATTGAAGCGCGTTGCGACACCCGTGCGCCGAGGCGAGCAGCGCCCTTTCCGTGCTCTCATGAGCACGGCTCCATTGAAGCACCAGCAGATGCTCCGCATCGCTGACGCGTTTACGACTTTCCGTGCTCTCATGAGCACGGCTCCATTGAAGCAAGCCGGTGATGCCCGTGCCCTTGGCCAGCACAATGCCTTTCCGTGCTCTCATGAGCACGGCTCCATTGAAGCATCACCGCAGTGTGTTTGACCGCGAGAGTCTCGAGCACTTTCCGTGCTCTCATGAGCACGGCTCCATTGAAGCACAAAGCCCGTTCAGCAAACAATCCAAATCCCACCGCCTTTCCGTGCTCTCATGAGCACGGCTCCATTGAAGCTGTCGGTGGTGTGGCGGGGCCGCGGCGTGTGTGCAGGCTTTCCGTGCTCTCATGAGCACGGCTCCATTGAAGCTGGCCAGCGCCGCCGGCAAGCTGAGCGGCGCGGCGACCCTTTCCGTGCTCTCATGAGCACGGCTCCATTGAAGCGACACGGCCGAACGCGAGTGCATTCGCCTTGAGGCGTCTTTCCGTGCTCTCATGAGCACGGCTCCATTGAAGCTACTGCGCAATGAGCGACTCAATGCTGAGCGGCACCGCTTTCCGTGCTCTCATGAGCACGGCTCCATTGAAGCTCGTAATCGGTCACATAGACTGTACCGTATCGGGTGCTTTCCGTGCTCTCATGAGCACGGCTCCATTGAAGCACGTGCACCATCGCCTGCACCGGCGCAATCGGCAGGCTTTCCGTGCTCTCATGAGCACGGCTCCATTGAAGCAATCTGCTTCACGTTGACCTCCTGCCCCAGTTGGCCGGCTTTCCGTGCTCTCATGAGCACGGCTCCATTGAAGCCACGCGGTAAAACCGGCCCATCCACGCCGGAAGCCAACTTTCCGTGCTCTCATGAGCACGGCTCCATTGAAGCGGGTCTGTCGCTTCAATCGTCACCTCGCTCCGCGAGCTTTCCGTGCTCTCATGAGCACGGCTCCATTGAAGCGGGTAGCGGATATCTGGATACGGTTGCCCGGAATAGCCTTTCCGTGCTCTCATGAGCACGGCTCCATTGAAGCCCGATGACAATAGAGTCTTGCCCCGACGCGACAGCGCTTTCCGTGCTCTCATGAGCACGGCTCCATTGAAGCATGGCAAGCGTTAGGTACAAGTTAGCGCTAAACGGTCTTTCCGTGCTCTCATGAGCACGGCTCCATTGAAGCGTGTTATTGAACCCGACCGACGTGTTGTTGTTGTGCCTTTCCGTGCTCTCATGAGCACGGCTCCATTGAAGCTTTCCGACGCGAACGCGACGGCCTCGACGGCCGCGCGCCTTTCCGTGCTCTCATGAGCACGGCTCCATTGAAGCGCGGCCTCCCAGACCTCCCCGGCCTCGGGGAGGCGGCTTTCCGTGCTCTCATGAGCACGGCTCCATTGAAGCCAGCTGAGCCGCACAAGATAAGGAGTTCTCCATGTCCTTTCCGTGCTCTCATGAGCACGGCTCCATTGAAGCCGTTTACCCGACCCGCGGCCCCGACCCGCGGCCGACCTTTCCGTGCTCTCATGAGCACGGCTCCATTGAAGCGCGGGAAGCTTGTTGTCGGGGGTAGCGGCGACACTTGCTTTCCGTGCTCTCATGAGCACGGCTCCATTGAAGCAGGACGTTGAGTGGGTGGAAGCGGCGCTTTCTGAGCGGCTTTCCGTGCTCTCATGAGCACGGCTCCATTGAAGCTCAGCAACGCGCCGTCGCGGCGGTGTACGACCATCTCCTTTCCGTGCTCTCATGAGCACGGCTCCATTGAAGCGCACCGCCGCACCGCCCGGAGGATCCGCACCGCCGCACCTTTCCGTGCTCTCATGAGCACGGCTCCATTGAAGCCGCGCGTCACTGCCCGCCGAGCAGGTGCAGGTGCTGCTTTCCGTGCTCTCATGAGCACGGCTCCATTGAAGCGGATGATGCTCCACGGGAATCCGGTGTGCTCGGGATCTTTCCGTGCTCTCATGAGCACGGCTCCATTGAAGCTCCGCTGCACGGAGCACGTCCTCCTCCACAAAGCCAGCCTTTCCGTGCTCTCATGAGCACGGCTCCATTGAAGCCTGAGCGGGCTTTGTGAGGGTTGGGCCGATTTCCACTTTCCGTGCTCTCATGAGCACGGCTCCATTGAAGCGCCATGGGTGAATGGGTGTCGGAAATCGGCACGGAACCTTTCCGTGCTCTCATGAGCACGGCTCCATTGAAGCCAATTTGCCCGTCAAGCGTAATCATCGTGCTGCATCTTTCCGTGCTCTCATGAGCACGGCTCCATTGAAGCAGCCAGACACGCATCGCGACACCCCCAATGCACCGCCTTTCCGTGCTCTCATGAGCACGGCTCCATTGAAGCCGGCGGAGTACGGCATCGCCTGGTCGGCCGACCTCACTTTCCGTGCTCTCATGAGCACGGCTCCATTGAAGCGAGGTGTCCGCTGACGACGTGGACACGACGCACATGGCTTTCCGTGCTCTCATGAGCACGGCTCCATTGAAGCGCACACACCGGCGTGGGGGGGCCCTCCGGGCGGTTCCTT
>JBKBHU010000002.1:0-307545 GCA_046299715.1 Tepidisphaerales bacterium
CTTTGTGCATGTCCCACTGCTCCGGCCCCTTGTTCAGCAACCTTGGGGGGCCCCGCTGGGAGTCCCCCGCGACCGCCGCCCACCCCCCCCCCCACGCCCCCAGGCCCCACATCCCCCGGCCCCACGCCCCCCCAGACACCGCCCGGCCGATTCCCCGTGACAGCCTGCCCGGAATCGATAGACTCCCGGCGTGCCGCCCGACCGTGCCCGCTCCCCGGCTTCGCCCCGCGCTCAGGTGTCCATCCCCGCGGCCGGTCACGGCGTGATCATCGGCTTCGGCCTGCCCGGCCGCGCCATCGCCGACACGCTCAGCCTGCTCGGCATGGACTACGCGGTCATCGAGGCCAACGCCGCCATGGTGGACCGCTGTCGCGAAACGGGTGTCCCCATCCTCCACGGCGACGGCCGCGACCGACGCGTGCTCCAACAGGCCAACGTCGGCGCCGCCCGGCTGGTGGCGATCATGGTCCCCGGCGACGAGGTGATGCTGCAGGTGCTCGAGTCCGTCCGGGCGGTCAACTCGGCCGTCGCCGTGCTCGCGCGCGCCCACTACACCTCCGCCGCCCTCAAGGCGCTGCACGCCGGCGCCCAGCAGGTGGTCGCGGAAGAGCAGGTCGTGGCCGAGTCTGCATCCGCCGTTGTTCGCAGGATGTTCGGATCCGCCGAAGGCGGCGAAAAGATATAAAACCTTGCGGGAATGCGTGAAAAAACGTTTTCTATGGGAAAAAATCTCAAGCCTTGCATATCCTTGACTCGATAAGAGAGGGGCCACCGACGGGGTCGGACGCCGGTGACCTTTCGCAAAAAAGGGGTGGCCTTCCATGTTGACCGGTACTGACCCGCTGGTGGCGGTTCTCACGACCGACACCCGTCTTGCTCATGCCGTGGCGGCCACGTTTCCCGGCAGTGCCTCCGTTGAGCACTGCGCGACGCCGCTCGAACTCATCGCCGTCTGCCGCACCCGCAACGTTTTCTTCGCCGTCGTTCAGCTCGGCTACGACCAGCACACCTGGCTGACCGCGCTGGAAGTGCTTCAGGAGCTGCCCGAATCACCACGCGTGCTGTTTCTTGTCGAGCCGGGCGTGCTGGAGGACGTGCTAGGCGGGCTGTTCCGCAGCGGCACCGACCACATGATGCTCTGGCCTGCCGAGCCCGCCAGCCTGCATGCCGCCCTGGTGCGCATGGCCGGCCCGGGTGGTCCGCCGGCGCCGCTCATGCCGGGCACGTGGCTGCCTTCCACCCGGCCCCCCCCGCACGGCTGACCGCAACGTCATCCACCAACCGCCGTCGTGCCCGTGGACGACGCGCGCGGTCGGGTCAGGGCAGCGGCCTTGTCGCCCGCATCAGCCGGTCGCGTACGGCCAGCCACTCCGGCGTCTCCGGCGGCAGTTCGATATAAATCGCCGCGTAATCGCCCGCGTCCACCGACCGCAGCGTCGCGTACAGCTGCCGTGCGTAGGCCTCCGGGGCGGTCGGCATCGAAATGACGTCGTGGGGCGACGGAATCGCCGCCTTGCTCATCAGCAGCACGGCCGACGCACTCCCCCGGTCGGCCGCCGTCGTGGTGTCCGGCAGCGATTCGTCCATCGCACCGTCGCCCAGCCTGTCGATCAGCCGCGGGTACTGCTCCCGTGTGAACCGGTACGCCGGGGTCATCGGGGCGTAATGCAGCTCGCTGAGGCCCGGCGACGGCGCCGACTGCCCCGCCGGCACGACCCGCCCGACGGCCATCTCGATCGGACCGATCAGCGGCTCGAGCTGCGCGATCGATACGCTCCCGGGCCGCAACAGCGTCGGCTTTGGAAACGTCGTCAAATCGAGCACGGTCGATTCGATGCCCACGGGGCACGGCCCGCCGTCGAGGATCAGGTCCACCGCGTCGCCGAACTCCGCGCGCACGTGCTCGGCCGACGTCGGCGAGACGCGTGACGTGCGGTTCGCCGACGGCGCTGCCACCGGCCCGCCGAACTGCCGGAGCAGGTCCAGCGCCAGGTCGTGATCGGGCACACGCACCGCCACCGTCTCGCGCCCGGCGGTGGCTTCGCGGCAGATGCTCGGATGCCGTGGCAGCACCAGTGTCAGCGGTCCCGGCCAGAACTGCTCGGCCAGCAGCTCCGCCGCCCGCGGGAACGCGGCCGTGTAGTGCCTTGCCGTGGCGGTGTCCGCCACGTGGACGATCAGCGGGTTGGTCGCCGGGCGGCCTTTGAGCGCGAAGACCCGGCCGCACGCCGTCGGGTTCGTCGCGTCCGCCCCCAGCCCGTACACCGTCTCCGTCGGGAAAGCGACCAGCTTGCCGGCCCGGAGAAGGGCCGCGGCAAGAGCGACATCGGGGTGGGCGGTGGGCATGGGCGTCTCCCGCGCGGCAACTCCCCAGCAAGGGCCTCCCGCGTCGTGGCCTCCGGCCGGGGGGTAAGCGTAGGGAGCACCGGCCGGCCCCTGCTACGCGTCCGACGCATCGTCATCACCGCCCGTCTTCACGCTGCAAGTCCGTCGCGCCGGCTTCGCCGTCCGTCGCGCCGGCTTCGCCGTCCGTGGCGCCGGCTTCGCCGTCCGTGGCGCCGGCTTCGCCGTCCGTGGCGCCGGCTTGGCCGTCCTCCGCGGCGGCCACCAGTCCCGCCCCCACGAGCCACTTTCGCGTCGCCTCGGCGTCGCGGCACACGAGGAACACCTCCTGCACCGTCCCCGTCGCCACGTACAGACACTTCAGCCCTGCTTCGGTCGGGTACTGCACGCGGAACGACGGCGGGGTCTTGCCGCGCCGCACCTTGATCCGCCCCGGCACGATGCGCGACACGTGCGGACACTCGCGCACGATCCGGTCGAGGATCGCATCCAGCCCGCCGACACGGCTGTGCTGCCGTTTGACCCGCCCGAACTTCATGCCCCGATCCTAGCGGTGCGGCCCCGCCGGGCACCTATACTCGCCCGCCCGTCAGGCAAGACATCGGCATCTCAAACCGGAGACCCTCCATGCCCCTCAACGTCGGCGACCCCGCCCCGGACTTCGAGCTGATGAACCAGAACAAGGAGAAGGTCAAGCTCTCCAGCCTCCGTGGCAAGCGCGTCGTGCTCCTGTTCTACCCGATGGACTTCTCCCCCGTCTGCACCACCGAACACTGCACCTTCGGCCCCGAACTCGCCCGCATCCGCAAAGACGGCAACACGGTCGTCTTCGGCATCTCCTGCGACTCGCCCTTCGCCCACGAGGCCTTCAAAAAGCAGTTCCACATCCCCTACGACCTGCTCAGCGACGTCACCCGCAAGGTCTGCAAGGCCTACGACATGTTCATGGGCGAAGAGCCGTTCAACTGCTCTAAGCGCGGCACGGTCGTCATCGACCCCGACGGCCGCATCGCCCACTGGCACGAGCAGCCCATCCTCGAGCCGCGCAAGGTGGACGATCTCGCCAAGCTCTGACGCCGTCCCCTTTACCCCCACAGCCACCCCCCTGGCGTTGCCCGTTCCGCACAACGGCCGCGTCCACCGCCGCCATGCAACGCGTCGGCCTCCCTAAACTCCGCGCGTGATCCGCATCGGACCTGTGGTGCTCGACGCGCCGCTCTGCCAGGCGGGGCTGGCCGGCTACTCCGACCGGGCCATGCGCACGGTGGCACGCCGCCGCGGCTGCCCCTACGCGGTCACCGAAGCGCTGCTGGATACCGTGCTGTGTGCCGGGGGCGAAGGCCTGCGTAAATCCGTGGACCTCTCCGACGAAGACCACCCCGTGGCCGGTCAGGTCATCGGCTCCGAGCCGGACACCATGGCCACGGCGGCGAAGCTGCTCGCATCGGCCGGCTTCGATGTGATTGACCTCAACTTCGCCTGCCCGGTGAAGAAGATCAAAAACAAAGCCCGCGGCGGCCACATGCTCCGCGACCTGCCCCGCGCGCTGGCCGTGCTCCAGGCCTGTCGCGACGCCTTGCCGCCGCACGTGCCGACGACCGTCTCGCTCCGGCGGGCCTTCGACGACACGCCCGAAGCGGCCGAGCTGTTCGAACGCATCGTGGCGGCCGCCTTCGACTACGGCTATGCGGCCGTCCGCGTGCACGCCCGCACGGTGGAACAGAAGTATCTTGGCCGGGCGTCGTGGCCGTTCCTTGCCGAGTTCAAGCGGCGCTATCCGCACCGCGTCATCCTCGGCTCGGGCGACGTGCTCACCGCCCACGACGTCGTGCGCCTGCTCCGCGAGACGGGCGTGGACGTGGCGTGGGTGGCCCGCGGCGCGATCGGCAACCCGTGGATCTTCGCCCACGCCCGACAGCTGCTTGCCGACCCCGACGCCACGCTCACGCCGCCGTCGCTGCACGAACAGCGACAGGCGCTGCTCGAGCACTTCGAGCTGGCCATGCAGATCCACGGCGAGCAGGTCGCCGGCCGGCGCATGCGCAAGATGGGCATCAAGTACGCCCGCTTCCACCCTCAGGCCGCCGACGTCAAGGCCGCGTTCATCGCGGTGCACTCGCTGCGCGACTGGCACGCCGTGCTCGACCGCTTCTATCGCGACGACGGCCCGGGCGTCTTCCCCGACCCGATGTCCGCCGACGAGGTCAACACCGACCCCGCGCTGGCCTCGTGCGAGGCCGGAGACTAGCCCATGCACGCGAAGACCCCGCCGCGCAACCGACTGGCCAAGGTGCTCCCCGAGCCGTTCCGCCGGCAGCTCGCCGACGCCGGCGTGCCGCGTCGCAAGTACACTGCCATCCTGAAGGCCACGCTCGCCAGCGGCGAAGTGATCCCCGAGATGATCGTCGAAGAAGGGTGGATCGTCGCGCTGGACCGCTCGGGACTCGCCGGCGTCGCCGAACGGCCCATCCGCATCGACCCGCGCGACATCAAGGCCGTGGAGATCGTTCAGTGGATCTGACCGGCCCTGTACCTGATGCGACCGCGGCATCGCCGTGCACCCGCCCGCGTCGCCTGCGCATCGCCGTGGCGGGCGCGTCGCCGTGTCATGCCTGCCACGCCGCCTGCTGCAAACAGAACGGCCACGCGTTTGCCGCGCTGCTGGAAACCGACGACGAGCGACGCCGCTTCCGCCCGTGGAGCATGCGGGCCGCCTTCCGCGACAGCAGCGGGGAGGTGACCTTCGCCGACGTCCTGCCCTACGTCGGCGGCCGCTGCGTCTTCCTCGGCGACGACGACCGCTGCCGGGTCTATGACGTGCGGCCGAGCGCGTGCAGACGCTTCGAGTGCACGCGCGACTTCGCCGCCCACGGTCCTGGCTGCCACGGCCGTTTTCTGCTGGCCAACCCGCGCGTGCTCGACCTGCTCTCGTCGCTGTGAACGCGGCGAGCGGCGGGGCGGGGGCGGAAGGGGCGAAGGGCCTACTCGGTGAACCGCCGGATGATGATCGTGTCGTTCTGCCCGCCGAAGCCGAAGCTGTTCGACAGCGCCACGTCCACCTTCGCCGGACGCGCCTTGTTCGGCACGTAGTCGAGGTCGCACTCGGGGTCGGGGTTCTCGAGGTTCATCGTCGGCGGGAGCATCCGGTCGCGGATCGCCAGCACGCACGTGATCAGCTCCACCGCACCGGCCGCGGCGATCAGGTGGCCCATCATGCTCTTGATCGACGAGATCGGCACCTGTTTCGCCCGCTCGCCGAACACCTGCTTGATCGCGCTGGTCTCGTTGCCGTCGTTTTCCTTGGTCCCCGTGCCGTGCGCGTTGATGTAGTCGATGTCGGCCGGGCCCAGCCCCGCATCGCGCAGCGCTTCGCGCATGGCCGCCACCGCCCCCTTGCCGTCGGGCTCCTGGTCGGTGATGCGGAACGCGTCAGCCGTCGAGCCGTAGCCCACCACCTCCGCGAGGATCCGCGCGCCGCGTCGCCGGGCGTGCTCGAGCGTCTCCAGAATGACCATGCCCGCCCCTTCGCCCAGCACGAAACCGCCGCGGTTGGCGTCGAACGGCCGGCTCGCCCGCCGCGGTTCGTCGTTGGCCGTGGACAGCGCCGTGAGCCGGTTGAATCCGGTCACGCCGAACGGGTGGATCATCGAGTGCGCCCCGCCGCCGATCATCACGTCCGCGTCGCCCAGACGCAGGATCTCCGTCGCTTCGCCGATCGCCTGCGTGCTCGCCGCGCACGCCGTCAGGCAGTTCAGTGCCGGCCCACGGGCGCCGGTCATCAGCGCCAGGTGGCTCAGCGGCATGTTGGGCTCCTGCTCCAGCTCCCGCACCGCGTCCATCCGCTGCAGCGCAAGCCCCGCCCACTTCGGCATCTCCAGCTGCCCGGCCGCCTCCGACCACGACTCCAGACACGCCGACGTCAGCGCGTCCATGTCCAGCTCGCCTTCCCCCGAGCCGAGGTAAATGCCCACCCGGTCGAGGTCCAGCTCCGCGTGGTCCAGTCCGGCCATCCCCCACGCCTGCCGGCACGCCGCCAGCGCGAAGGCCGTGTTCCGGCCGACCCCGCGGTGCCGCGACAGGTCCGGCACATGCCGGGCCAGTTCAAACCCCTTCACCTCCGCGCTGATCCGCGTCGGGAACGTCGAGGCGTCGAACAGCGTCGTGTAGTCGATGCCGCTTTCTCCCGCCAGCAGACGCCGCCACACCCCCTCGATGTCATGACCCATCGGGGTGATCCACCCCATGCCCGTGATGACGACGCGATGCCGCATGTGACCGTGCTCCCGCTGAACCGTCCGCAACCGACGAATCTCCCGCCTCCGGCTCAACCTCCCGCCTACCGCGGCCGCTCCCGTCGCCCCCGCTCGGCCCGACCCCCGCGGCGGCTTCCGTCGCTGCCGCTGCGGTCTCGCCCGCCGTTGTTGCGGTCGTGCCCGCTGCTGCCGCGGTCGTGCCCGCCGCCTTCCACCCACCGCCGGAAAATCCCCAGCACCTCGTCGAGGTTGTTCACCCCGGCCCCCGCGTAAAACAGCCCGTCGGCCACCTTGCACTCCACCCAGTCGCTCTCCGTCCGCTGCACCGCCACGGGCCGGAACGACGACGGGTCCAGCCCGGTACCGTCGAGGTCGATGCGGACCATCCAGCCCGGGTTGTCCACCGTCTCGATGGTGATGCCGCACTCGCTCTCCCACGCGCCGTCGCACCGCCCGCCGAACCACCGCATCAGCCAGCTCAGGTTGTCCATGGGGCTCTGCACCTTCGGGGCCTGCCGCCCCGCGTGGGGTCACACCTTCCGCAGCACCAGCGCGGCGTTCTGCCCGCCCAGCGAGTACACGCTCGTCACCGCCACCTTCGCCGCCACCTCGCGCGGCCCCGTGGCCACGTTGAGCATCGGGTCCACCGGACGGGTCGTGTTCACCGCGCCGGGCGAACGCCCGTGATGCAGCGCCAGCACCGCCGCGGCCACGTCCACGCCGCTGCCGGCCGCCGTGTTGCCGATCTGCGCCTTGATCGGCGAAAAATGCGGCTTCCGCAGCGCCTCCCCGAACGCCAGACGCAGCCCCGCCAGCTCCGAACGGTCGAAGGCAGGAATCCCCAGCCCGTGCGGCACCAGCACGTCCACGTCGTCGGGCGCGACCTTCGCCTCCGACAACGCCTTGCGGATCGCGCGGCCGTAGCTCTCCCCGGACGGGTCCGGCTCGGAGACGCTGTACGTGTCCTGCGACGCGCCGAAGCCGACGACTTCGGCATAGATCTTCGCGCCCCGCGCCCGCGCCTGCTCCAGCTCCTCCAGGATCAGCAGCCCGCCGCCTTCACCCAGCACCGTCCCGCCGGCCTCGGCGTCGAACGGCCGCACCGCCTCGCCCGGGCGGTCGTTGGCGTCCTCACGCAGCCGACGCAGCAGCGTCTGCCGCACCATCCCCATCGGCACCAGCTTGCACTCGGCCCCGCCGCAGATCGCCAAATCCGCCGCGCCCCGCTGGATCGTCCTGTACGCCTCGCCGATGGCCAGGTGGCTCGACGCGTCCGCGCACGTGATCGTGTTCGACGGGCCCTTGAGCCCGTGCACGATCGTCACATGGCACGCCAGCATGTTCGGCAGGTACTTCAGCAGCCACAGCGGCGTGAGCTGGTTCATCCCGTGCCCGCCCCACACCTTCAGGTCGAACCGGCCGTCGTCGCCGCGCGCGGTCCACATGGCCGTCGTCAGCTCATTGAGGTCCGCCGAGATCAGCCCCGCCCCGATGTTGCACCCGAACCGCTCACTGACGATCGCCGGCTGCTCCGTGTACGCCTTGCTCGCCAGCCCGGCGTCCTTGAACGCGTCGTCCGCCGCGGCCACCGCCAGCTCGATGTCCCGCGCCATCACCTTCGTGGCCTTGCGGTAGCTCTTGGGCACGAAGTCATTGACCTTGAACCCCGGCACCTCTCCGCCAAGCTGGCACGGAAACCCCGACGGGTCGAACGCGGCAATCCGCCGGATGCCCCGCTCGCCGGAGAGCAGCTTCTCCCAGAACACCTTGCTCCCCACCCCCAGGGCAGACACCACGCCAATGCCGGTAATCGCCACGCGTCGCATCGCTAGGCCGCCATGATAGGGCCACCCCCCGGAAACCGCCCCGCAACCCGCCGCCCCAAAGCCGACGTCGGCCCCGCAACCCGGCCCCTGCCGTCCAACCCCCTCAGATGCGCACCGGCCCGTCCATCTGCACGCCCCGCAACAGGTCCAGGAACTGCCCGTCGAACACGAAGTTGTGCTCCGGGAACGCCAGCCCCTGAAGGTTGCGGTCGATGTGACTGAACATCATGTCGATTTCCGCCACCGTCTCTCCGTCGCAGCTCACCCGCCCCGACACCGACGCCCCCTGATCGGTGAGCTGGTCCATCCGCACGTCGAACCGCAGCACGTCCCCCGGCCGCACCAGCCGCTCGAACCGCGCCCGGCCGACCTTCGCCAGAATCACCTTCTCCGTGAACCGCCTCGCCTCCCCCACCAGGATGCCGCCCGTCTGGGCAAACCCTTCGACGATCAGCGAGTGAGGCACCACAGGGAAACCCGGGTACAGGTCGTGCAGGTGCTCTTCGGCCATCGTCACGGCCTTCACCGCCGACGCCGACACCTTGCTCTCGAACGCCACGAACTTGTCAATCCACAGCCAGCGCATCGGCCCTCACACCCCCCCCGGCCCCTCTCATCAGCCCGTCAGGCCGACGTCCCCTGCGACTGATTCAGCTTCGTCGCCACGTAGTTCACGATCGCGTCGACCGTAAACAGCTTGCTCATGTTCTCGAGCTTGGGGTCCTTTTCGAACTCCGTGAAGTCGCTGTGCGGCAGCTTCTCCTTGAGGATGGCGATCCCTTTCGGCGTCACCTTCCCGTCCTGCACCATCGTCGGGTCGCTGGCGACGTTCTCCGGCAGCATCTCGCCTTTGGGAATCTTGATGCCGAAGGTCTTCTCCAGCCGGAACATGATGTCCAGAAAGTCGATGCTCTCGGCCCCCAGGTCATCGCGGATGACCGCGTTGGGCTTCACCTCGTCTTCGTCCACGCCCAGGGCGTCCACGAGAACGCCCTTGACCTTCTCGTAAATCTCGTCGCGGCTCATCGCCATAGCTGCCATTCCCTTTTGTAAATCCACTTTGGTCCGTCCCTGAACAGCCCGGTCGGCCCGCCCGTCCCGGCCGGCCGCCCCCTCCGCACCTCCCACACCCCCCGACCCTCACTCGCCCCCTTCCCTCACACGGGCAAGTTCGCCGCTTCCGACGGCGCAATCAAGGCCCAACGCCGACGCGCGTGCGCCGCGAGCGGTCCGTCCAGATGCGCCAGCGCCGGCGATTTCTCCCCCGGCCGAAAACACACCACCTCCAGACGCGCCGTGAACGCCGCCTTTTCACCCAACCCCTCGCCCCGCTCCACCACCCCCACGACCTTGAAGCTGCCGGACACCTCGTCCCCGGAAACCCGCTCGGCCTCCACCCGAAGCCCCTGTCCGGGCGCCACGAAATGCCCGTATTTCACGTTCTTTGCTTCCTTGAGCACCACCACCGGCCGCTCGAAGTTGGTCCGCAGCCGCATCACCCACCCGCACGCCTGCGTCGCCGCCTCCAGCATCATCACCCCGGGAAGCACGGGAAAGGTCGGGAAATGGTCCGCCAGGTACTCCTCCGCCAGCGACACCCGCTTGACCGCAACGATCCGCTCGCCGTCCGCCGACAACACCTTGTCCAGAAGCTCAAATCGCATGGCGCCGTCTTGCCAGAAAAGAGCGGGAGAGGGTCGCGGTCTACGGCGGGCATGGCGGCCAAGGCAGACGACCGCCCCCACCCGGCCGCCCGTCGACCGCCCGCAAGTGGTCGGGGTTTCTAGCCGGCATCCCCCCACGTGGGCAAGCCCATGGACCCCAGCTTCCCCGCCCCCTTCCCCGTCCCGCACACACGCCCGACCCCCGGAAAGCCCTCCGGCTTGACTCGACCCCGTACCGCGCAACAATACCCGCCCGGCCCGCACTGCCGTCCAACCCGCGGGCTCGCACCGTTCACGCCGACCCCACGCCGACCCACGGAGCCGCCATGTACGCCATCATCGAAGAGTCCGGCAAGCAGTTCAAAGTGACCACCGGCGATGTCATCCGCATTGACCGCACCGTGGACGAGTCGGTGAAGAACATCACGTTCGACCGCGTCCTGCTGGTGGGCGGCGACGGCACGCCCAAGGTCGGCCAGCCCGTCGTCGCCGGCGCCACCGTCGCGGGCGAAGTGCTCGGGCAGGTCAAGAGCAAGAAAGTGCTGTCCGTCAAGTACAAGCGGCGCAAGGGCTTCCACAAGACCATCGGCCACCGCCAGAAGTACACCGAAGTCAAGATCACCGCGATCAACGCCTGACCCGCGAGCAGCGATTCACTGCAGCGGGGCCGTCTCCCGAAGCCCCAAGCCTACACAAGGGGACCCAACCCCACACAAGCCGGGCCTAGCCTTGCCGCTGCATGCCCGACCGCAAACCGGCGAAAACCGCCCGTCCCCCACGCCGCACAGCCCCGCCACCTGCCCAACGCCCTGCCTTGGCCACGTTTGGCGCCGGCTGCTTCTGGGGCGTGGAAGCCGTCTTCCGTCGTCTCGCCGGGGTGTTGGACGTGGTGTGCGGCTACGCCGGCGGCCACGTCGAGCATCCGACGTATGAAGACGTGTGCACCGACTCCACCGGCCATGCCGAAGTGGTGCAGGTGACGTTCGACCCCGCACAGGTCACCTACAAAAAGTTGCTCGAGGTGTTCTTCGAGTGTCACGACCCCACGCAGGTCAACCGGCAGGGCGACGATGTGGGTTCGCAGTACCGCAGTGTGATTTTTTATCACGACGACGCCCAGAAGCGGGCCGCGCAAGCCGCCATCGCCCGCCTCCAACGCTCTCGGCGATATGCCCGTCCCGTCGCGACCTCCGTCGAGCCGCTCCCGGCGTTCTATCGTGCCGAGGAGTATCACCAGCGGTATCTGGAGAAGCGGGGGCTGGCCGCGTGCCACGTTCCGCCGAAGTCGTCCTGAACCCGACGAGGAGATTGCCGATGTCCACCGACCGCTCGCCACGCCCTGACGACGCGTGTGCCCCGTCTTCGCCGGCGGCCTGCGGCGCGGTGCACTGGGCGAGCAAAACCGACGCCGAGTGGCGGGCACTGCTCACGCCCGAGCAATACCGCATCGCCCGCCAGGCCGGCACGGAACGTCCCTTCACCGGCAAGTACTGGAACACCAAGACCCCCGGCACGTATCGCTGCGCGTGCTGCAAGACGCCGCTGTTCCGCAGCGAAACCAAGTTCGACTCGGGGACGGGCTGGCCGAGCTTCTACGCGCCCGTCCGGCCGGAGGCGGTGGCCGAACGCGTGGACCGCTCGCACGGCATGGTCCGCACCGAAGTGCTGTGCGCGACGTGCCACGCTCACCTCGGGCATGTCTTCCCCGACGGACCGCCGCCGACGGGCCTGCGCTACTGCATGAACTCTGCCGTGCTCGACCTGCTGGAAGACCCGCGGTGAGCGACTTGGGGCGGCTTCCCGAGAGGGGTCAGCCTTCCCACGTGAGGCTTTCGAGGTGCCGCTGCAGGTCGCCGGCCGTGCGGAACCGCTCGAGGATCAGGCTGTCCTTGAGCCCGCGGATGATGTCCTTCACCACCTTGGGCTGCTCGGCATAGTGCTCGCGTCCGCCGACGAGCGCGTGAAAGACCATCACGAGGTTGAGCACGTCCTTTTCGATCCGCTTGCGCGTGGGCCGGCCGAGGTCGAAGAAGTCCAGCAGCTTGACCTCGAAGCCGATGCCAACGCGGCGGATCATGATGTTCTCGTCGTGGATGTCGCCGTGGTACTCGCCCCGGGCGTGGATCGGCGCGATGCCGCGGGCCAGCGCGTACAGCACGTGCAGCGCCTCGAACGCCGAGAGCCGCTTCTCCGGCTGCCTGGCCAGAAAGCTGCTGAGCTTCTCCCCCTCCACCAGCTCGGAGATGACCACCGTGACCTTCTTGCGGCGGACGATGGCCGTCTCCTGGTGGTGATACTGCATCAGGATGGGACAGTGCCGCAGCGCGTCGAGCTTGCGCGCGTAGGTGATGGCCGCCTTGCCGGTGGGGTCGCGGTGCGGGTAGTAGAACTTGGCGGCCCGGCGAATGTCGGTCACGCGCTCGCGGATGACATACACCTCCCCCTCGTATCCGCCGCCGAGATAACGCTCGATGACGTACTTCCCCGCCACCGTCCGACCGGGCGGAAAGTCGAACCGAACGTTCTTGGACGGCCGGTAGACCACGGGGGGGTATCTTTGAGGCGACGGCGACGGGGGGAAAGCGCCTCGGCGCTCACGGCCCGTCGCGTCGCGCTGGGGGAACGCCCTAAGCACTTGTGAGGAAAGCACTTGCCGGCGACCAATCGGGTGGGCGGCAAGAACAAGAAAGCCCGGCAGGGCGGTTCGGTCGAACCACGCCTGCCGGGCGGTTGAAGGTGAGGGTCGTGTCCTCGGCGATGCCGTCGGACGTGACGCGGATGCGAACAGGACGGCCGGGTCTGTGGTGACGGGTGAGTGACCCGACACCCGGCCACGTGTGGGCTAGTCGCGGAAGCGGAAGCCGCCGCGGCCGCCCCGCCCGCCGCCGAAGCCCCCGCCGCCGCCGCGGCCGCCCCGGCCGCCGCCGTAGCCGCCGCCCCCGCCGAACGACTTCTCCTTCGGCTTGGCGACGTTGACGGTCAGCGCCCGCCCGTCCACGGTCTGCCCGTTGATCGCGTCGATCGCCGCCTGCGCCTCGGCGTCCGAGCCCATCTGCACGAAGCCGAACCCCTTGCTGCGGCCGGTGTCGCGGTCGGAGATGACCTCCGCGCTGTGCACGGTGCCGTGCGCGGCGAAGAGCTGCTCGAGGTCCGAGCTGGTGGTGTTGTAAGAAAGATTCCCGACGTACAGCTTGCTGCCCATGTGGGCCTCCTGGCCGCAACCTGCGGCCGACTCTGCATGTTCACCCGCGTGGTTTCACTTTCGGCGGATCGGCGAAAGGGGCCTGCCAGTTCCGGCCCGGGAAGGAAGGTCTGCGATCCGCTCAGCAGGGTCAGCCGCCGTTCTTTCGTCCGCCGGTCTCTGTCGCACCGGCATCAGCAGCTCAAGCTCGTACGTCTCGTCGATCTGTCCACGCCAAGCGTAGTCGCCCGCAGCCTCGAAAGCGAACCGGTCGCCCCTTTTTTCCAGCAACCGATAAAGTCGGTGTCGTTTCAGTCAGGAAGAGCGACGGAGGGGGAAGCGACGGAGCGACGAAGCGACGAAGGGACGGAGGGGAAGCGACGAAGGGACGGAGGGGAAGCGACGAAGGGACGAAGCGACGGAGCGACGAGGGGGGGGGAGCGACGAAGGGAGGGGGGAGCGACGAAGCGGGGGGAGAGGGGCATAAGGCCATGCCGAACGCAGCTTGGTACCCAGGTGACGACGTGCTGGAGGCCAGCTCCAGCATCGGCCCACGCGGCGAGGGCGCACCCGCCCACCACCACGCCCATGCCCGCGGCGACGCGCAAGCCAACCGCGAGAGCGAAAACAACCTGTTGCGCGAAGATGCCGCGGACCGCGGCTGCGCCGTCAGTACGGCGCTGCAAACCGATGTCGCTCCGAACCGCTCCGTGCGATCGCTCGACGCGCCCCCCCGCGCCCACATCGTACCCTGCGAGCACGGCTTACCGCCGGCCGTGGCCGCAGCGCCTGAGCCGCCGCCCCCGCCGACCGACCGCCCGGCTTCGCCCCGCACCGCGTTGTGCCCCCACTGCGGCCGCGACACGAAACCCGACAGCCCGTTCTGTACCCATTGTCGCCGCCAGCTCATGGACCGCGTGCCGCGGTGCCGACGCTGCGGCGCGGATGTGCATCCTGCCGACCGCCTCTGCGCATATTGCGGCCAGCCGCTCGACTCGACCCACTCGCCCGTCACCCTGCCCCCGGGGCACGAACTGGTCTGACCGGTGGGGCGGTTGGGCGTGCCGCGTCACGTTGACCTGCGCGGCCGGGTTCGTCCGCCGCGTCGCGGTGTGGCGGCCGACGCGGCAGGATAAAATCCGCCGCCCGGCGGACGGCGGGGCGGTTTCCATGAACCACTACTTCCTGCTGCTCTCGCTGATGGGATGGGGGTTGGCCGCGGTCGTCCTGCCCGCGTGGTGGTGGGCCGTGCGTCCGCCGGCGAAGGCGTCGAAGGCGAAGGTGCGCCGTTCTGACACGGCCGTCGCGACGCCGGGCGGGGACGTACCCGGAGAGGTCTGACGATGTCGGTCGAGGGCGTCGCGCATCAGCCCCGCGAGCATCTGGCGCTGGAGTCGCAGGTGCTCTCCCACGTCCGCCGGCTGCTGCAGGACCAGCGGCTGCGGCTGGACACCCGGCAGGGCCAGCGCCCCGTCACGCAGTACCGGCTGCACGTGGTCGAAGGGGATGGGGTCGGCCGGCTCCGCGAGCTGCTGGCCGGGCACGGCATCACCGACCGCACCGTCGAGGCGTCCTTCCCCCGGGAGGCGAAGCTCGATGTGGCGCTGCTGCGTCGGAGGTGGTTCGTCCTGGCCGAGACCGTCGCGCGGCTTCACGTTCGCGTGCTCGCGCCGGTCGAGGCGCTGGCGAGCGGCGAGCCGCCCCGGCCGGCGACGCTGGCGGAGGTCCAGCGGGCGGTCGCCGACGCCCTCGACCCGCGCGTGCCGACCACCGTGGTGCTCGCGTCCACCGCCGGATTCGCCGTCGAAGCGCGCGAGCTGGCCGACCGTAAGCCCGACCGCACCGTCATCCTGCTGGAACCCAACGGGGCCGGCGGCTGGCGCGTTTTCGGGCCGACGGAAATCCGCTCCGTCGTGGACCTGTTCGACCCCGAGGGGGACGACGAGAAGCGCAAACGCGTCCGCGACTACGTGCTGGCCCGGGAGATCGATCTGGGCGGCTCCGGGCTGTCTGCGGACAAGGTCGCCTCGGTCACCATGCTCCCCGTTCAGCTGGTGGAGGCGGAGCTCAAGCGGCTCTCCCAGGAAGCACCAGGCTGGGTCGCCCGCAGGCTCGACGGCCGGCTCGTGCTGTACCGGCAGGGCGCGGCCTTGCAGCCGCCCGCCGCCCATGAGCCCGCCATGCTCGACCGCGTCCGCGACCTCTTCAGTCGCAAGGGCGAGACCGAAAAGAAAATCGCCTACCTCTCCGAACGCCGTGCCGCCCTCGGACAGCAACGCGACCGTATCTACGAAGAGCTCAGCAAGCTCGAGGCCCACGAAACGTCCCTGAAGAACGAGTACCGCCACACCGCCGGCCCGCTGGGAAAACGCCGCATCACGTCGCACCTGCTGCAGCTCCGCAAGGACGTCCAGCGCCGCCAGCAGCTGCTGAGCTCGCTCAACCAGCACATTCAGGTGCTGGGCGTGCACCTGCACAACCTTGAACTCGCCCGAACGGGGACCGCACACGGCCTTCCCGCCCCCGAGCACATCGCCGAGGATGCGGCCAAAGCCGAAGAGGTCCTCGCCGAACTCCAGGCCGGCAGCGAGTCCGCGGGCGCTATGGGGGCCGGGCCCGTGGCCGGCGGGCTCACCGACGAAGAGACGCGGCTCATGCAGGAGCTCGATGCCGAACTGGCCGGGACGCCCGCCCGGTTTGTCGCCGACGCGGCCCCGGCCGTGGCCCCGGCTCGCCCGCTCTCGGCGATGCGGGAAACTGCGACGTCGCCGTCCGCCCCGCCCTCCGCCCAAGCCCGTCCGGCCGCTCCGCCGACACTCCGGCTGGTCCGACCGGAATCCGAGCCGCCGAACGCGTCGCCCGAAGGCCCTGAGACGGGCTGAGCCCATGCCGCGACGAGGTATGTCTTTTCACCGCAACAACCCGGCAGGCCGTACCCAAGGCCGCCGGTCGCGGTTCAGCTCGCTTCCGCGGCCAGCCCGATCGCGCTGGCGGTGGCGTGCGTCTCGATGTGGCTGATGCTCACCAGCCAGCGGACGATGCCACGCTCGCGGGCCAGCTCTGCCGTGACGCCGCTGAGCTGGATCACCGGCTTGCCCTGCCCGTCGGGCAAGATTTCGATGTCGGTCCAGGCGATGCCCGAGCGCCACCCCGTGCCCAGGACTTTGAGGACGGCCTCTTTGGCGGCGAACCGGCCGGCAAGGTGCTCGTAGTACCGCTTGGCCGACCGGGCGCAGTAAGCCTGCTCGGCGGCGGTGAAGCAGCGGTCGAGGAAGCGCTGGCCGTGCTCATCGTGCAAACGTCGGATCCGCGAGGTCTCCACCAGGTCGATGCCGTGACCGAGCACCATCACCGGATGCTAGCGCGGTCGGGTGCGGCCGGCGGTCGGCCGCGCTTGACAGCCCTGTCGCGCCCCCGAAGATTCGCCAAGCCCATGAAACGCACCGCCGCTCCGTCCGCCAACGCCCGAGTCGCACTCGCTACTGCCGGTCTGCTGGCGGCAATCGCGGCGGCGGGGTGCCAAACCCCCACCCGGCCCGCCCCGGGCGGCACGGCGACGCCCTCCGCGACGGCCACCGCCGCCGACGGGACGCCTCAGCCTGAGCCGAAGGTGGTGTACGTGGACCGCCCCGTCCCGCAGGACGAGGTGGTCGCGACCGTGGCAGGTCGGGAAATCCGCTTCTCTCAGCTCCGCGAGCCGCTGCTCAAGGCTCACGGGCTGGCCGTGTTGCTCAATGTCGTGCAGCTGGAACTGGCCAAGGCGGAAGCGGACAAACGCGGGCTGACCGTCACCGCGACGGACGTCGAGGCCGAAACGCGGGCCACGCTCCAGACGATGTTCCCGGACACGCCCGACGCCGATTTGCCGCGACTGCTGGAGCAGCTCCTGCAGCAGCAGCGGCTGACCCGGGCCGAGTTCGACATGGTGATGACCATCAACGCCTATCTGCGGAAGATCGCGCTGAGCATGATGACCGACCCGCCCAGCGAAGCCACGCTGCAGGAGGCGTTCGGCGTGCTTTACGGCGAGACGGTCCGCGTACGGCACATCGCCTGTGCCAACCTGCAGGAAGTCGGCGAAGCCCAGCGTCGCCTGCAGGCGGGCGTGCCCTTCGAGTCCGTCGCCCGCGAGCTCTCCCGCAACCCGCGCACGGCCCCGCTCGGCGGTGAGCTTCCCCCCTTCTCCCGTGCCGCCACCGACATCTCCGAAGTCTTCAAGGAGACCGCCTTCTCCCTCAAAGAGGGCGAAGTTTCCGACCCGGTGCAGGCCGAGGGCTTCTACCACCTGATCAAACTCGAAAAACGCATCCCGCCCAAAGCGGTCAAGTTCGAAGACGTCCGCGAGAGCATCCGGGAAGAGCTCACGCGGCGGGCCAGCGATGCGGCCGTCCGCGAGTTCCGCCAGACGCTGGCCGCCCAGGCGCGGGAATCGCTGACCATCCGGGAACCGATTCTCGCGGAGCAGTGGCGCCAGCGGCTTCAGGCGGCCGAGCGGACGAACCCCTAGTTGACTTCGGTTCAAAGCGGTTGAGCGTGTCGGAGGCGGGCGGTCCGGGCGGCGAGCAGCGGGCGGCGAGCGGTGGGCGGCGAGGTGCAGTGTGGTGGGGGGGAGGGCAGGGTTATGTCAGACGTGCATGGCGTCGAGGTGAAGGTGGCCGAGCGGATCGCGTCGCTGCCGCCATACCTCTTCGGGCGCATCAACAAGCTCAAGTACGAAAAGCGTCAGGCCGGCATCGACGTGATCGACCTGGGGATGGGCAACCCGACCGACCCCACCCCCGAGCCGATCGTGCGCAAACTCGCCGAGGCCGCACGCGACCCGCGGAACCACCGCTACCCGGTCGGCCACGGCATCGCAGCGCTGCGGCGCGAGGTGGCCGCCAAGTATGCCCGGCTGTACGGCGCCGCCCTCGACCCCGAGACCGAGGTCGTCGCCACCATCGGCAGCAAGGAAGGCTTCTCCCACCTGTGCCTGGCGCTGCTGGGCCCGGGCGACACCGCGCTGGTGCCCGACCCGGCGTTTCCCATCCACACGGCCGCCCCGGCCATGGCGGGGGCCGCGGTGGCCCAGATTCCCCTGGGCAACGACCTCGCCTTTCTCGACCGCGTGGAGCAGGCCTTCCTCGAGCACCGTCCCAAGCTCGTCGTCTTCAACTACCCGCACAACCCGACCAGCCAGACGATCGACCTGCCGTTCTGGGAGAAGGCGGTGGCGTTGTGCCGCCGCCACGGTGTGTTGCTGGTGAGCGACTTCGCCTACGGCGAGATCAACTTCGACGGCTACCGCGCCCCCAGCGTGCTGGAAGTCCGCGGCGCCAAGGACCTCGCGGTGGAGTTCAGCACGATGTCCAAAAGCTACAACATGGCCGGCTGGCGCATCGGCTTCTGCGTGGGCAACCCCCAGATGGTCAAGGCATTGGCGACCATCAAGGGCTACTACGACTACGGCATCTTCGCGCCCATCCAGATCGCCTCGATCATCGCGATGCGGCACCACCTCGCCCAGCCGCAGCAGCAGAGCCAGATCTACGCCCGCCGCCGCGACGTCGTCTGTCGCGGGCTCGACCGGCTCGGCTGGCGCTACGACAAGCCGCGCGCGGGCATGTTCGTCTGGGCGCACGTGGCCGAAGCCCATCTCGCCGGCCGCGGGACGATCGACTTCGCCCTGGACCTGATGGACCGGGCGGAAGTGGCGCTGGCCCCGGGACGGGCGTTCGGGCCTTGCGGTGAGGGTGCCGTGCGCATCGCCGTCGTCGAAAACGAACAGCGCCTCCGTCAGGCCATGGACAACCTCTACCGCGCGCTGGTGCTGGGAAAGTGACTCCGGCGGGTATGCTTCGTCCAAGCCATGCACACCGTCCGCGACGTCGTCACCGAACTCGACCGCCTCGCCCCGACCTCGCTGGCCGAGCCGTGGGATAACGTCGGCCTGCTCGTCGGCGACCCCGACGCCGAAGTCACCCACGTCCTGCTGACGATCGACCTCACCCCGGCCGTGCTCGAGGAGGCCGTAGCCCAGCGCTGCGGCCTCATCGTCGCCTACCACCCGCCGATCTTCGACCCCGTCAAACGGCTGCTCGCCGGCGACCTCGCCTTCGACGCCGCGCGCCGCGGCGTCGCCATCTACTCCCCGCACACCGCGCTCGACGCCGCGGCAGGGGGCACCAACGACACCCTCGCGGCCGCTCTGGGCCTGACCGACCTTCGCCCCCTCCGGCCCGTGCATCGCCCGCTGCCGCCCCCGCGCCTGATCAAACTCGTCACCTACGTCCCGGCCGAGGCGGTGGCCGCCGTGGCCGATGCCATCTTCCGCGCCGGCGCAGGTCACATCGGCAACTACTCCCACTGCTCCTTCCGCGCCGCCGGCACCGGCACGTTCCTCGGCCATGAGGGCACGAATCCCACGGTCGGACAGCCCGGCAAGCTCGAGGAAGCCCCCGAACTGCGATGGGAGACCATCGTCCCGGCCGACCGGTTGCCGCAAGCGGTCGCCGCCCTGCGCCTCGCCCACCCCTACGAAGAGCCTGCCTTCGACCTCATCCCGCTGCTCGACCCGGCGGCGGTGCCGTCCGCCGAAGCCGCCGGCCAGCTCGGGCTCGGCCGCGTCGGCAAGGTGCCCGTGCCCGTCACCGTCGGAGACCTCGTCGGGCGTCTTAAAGCATCGCTGGGCATGTCGAACCTCATCGTCGGCCGCACGCCCGCCGGGCTGGCCGCACCGGTGGACACCGTCGCCATCTGCGCCGGCGCGGGGCGGTCGCTCGTGCCCGATGTGCTGGCCAGTAACGCCCAGGTCTACCTCACGGGCGAGCTGCCGCATCACGACGTGCTCAAGCTGCTGCGGGCCGGGGTGTGCCCGCTCTTGACGCTGCACTCCAACTCCGAACGCCCGGCCCTCGGCCCTCTGGGCGCTCAGCTCGAAGCCCGCCTGCCGGGACTCACCGCGCTGCTCTCCGAGGTGGA
Source organism: Tepidisphaerales bacterium (assembly GCA_046299715.1). Classification (GTDB taxonomy): domain Bacteria; phylum Planctomycetota; class Phycisphaerae; order Tepidisphaerales; family Tepidisphaeraceae; genus JBBRUM01. The sequence goes on from JBKBHU010000002.1 coordinate 20,228, forward strand.
TGCCGACCCGCTGGAGATCGTGTAGAGCCCCGCTTCCCCGGCTCCACCGCAACTACAGCGCTCCGATGGACTTCAGATACCTCCCCGACACCGTCGCCGCCTCGAACGGGTCGATCTGGCTCTGGTCCTCTTCCCAGATCACCCATCGAATCCGCGGATTCTCGCGCACCGCCTCGAGACATTCGGCAATCGGCACCTTGCCCCGGCCCAGCTCCGCCCAGTGGGTGCCGTCCCAGTCCTTGAGGTGGATGTAGCCGATGCGGTCCTTGTGTCGGCGGAGGAAGGCCACCGGGTCCTCGCCGCCGCGGTAGACCCACGCCACGTCCACGCACAGGTCGCACGCCTCGGGGTCGAGCAGCTCGATCGTCCAGTCCATGATCGTCCTGCCTTCGAACCGCGTCTCGAACTCGAAGGCGTGGTTGTGATAGTGCAGGTGAATGCCCCGGCTGCGCAGTTTGCGGCCGGCCTCATTGAGCAGTTCGCAGGAGTGCCGCACACGGTCCAGTGTGTCGTGTTTCCAGTCGAGGTAGCCCGAGTTGCACAGGTCGGCCGCCCCGGCCCGCAGCAGGTAGTCGGCCAGCTCGTCGAGCTTTTCGGTGAGCGGCCTCACGGTGGTATGGCTCCCCGCCAGCCGCATGTTCCGGGCCGCCAGTTTCTCGCGGGTGGCCACGGGGTCGGGCACTCCGCCTTCGGTGGCGGTGAAGCCCGCCGCGGCAAGGCAGTCCAGGATGCGGTCGAAATGTTCGGCGACGGGGTACACCTTGCCGAAGACGATGAGCTGGGCACCGACAGGGGGGAGTGGGTTGGGCATAAGGGGTGCTACACGGCAGTCTCGCCGGACGTTGCCGATGTGGGAAGGACGTAGGGCTGCGGCGGTCGGTCGCAGCAGGGTAGCCCTGTCGCGACGGCACCCTGCCGTTGATTCTGCCGACGACGTTCCGCTCGTCCGCCAGAGACGGGGCGTCTGGCACGGAATAGGCTTCACCCCGGTGTCCGGTGCGGGCGTCCGTGCGGGGCCGGGAACACGCCGTTGCGCCGTCCCCGGAGGGCCTGACACCGATGTCCCCCACCCCGCCGCCCCAGGGCCTGACCTACGAATCCGCCGGCGTCGATTACACGCCGCTCGATGCCTTCAAACGGGCCTGTCAGGCCGAAGCCGCCACCACCACGGCCAACCTCGCCCTGCACAAGCTCGCCGAAGTCCCGGGCATCCGGGGCGAGTCCGCCTACCTCGTCGAGTCGGACACCGAGTTCTGGGCCCACGTCGAAGAGGGACTGGGCACCAAGAACCTCGTGGCCGATGCGGTCAAGGCCGCCACCGGCGTGTGCCACTACCGCGCCATCGGCATCGACACCGTCGCCACCATCGTCAACGACCTGGTCACCACCGGGGCGCTCCCCGTGGCCGTGGCCATGCACGCCGCCGTCGGATCCACCGACTGGTTCAACGACCGCGAACGCTGTGCCCAGCTCGCGCAGGGCTTCGCCCACGGCTGCCACCTCGCCGGGGCGGTGTGGTCCGGCGGCGAGACCCCGGCGCTCCGCGACCTCATCCGCCCCGAAGCGATCGTGCTGGCGGGGTCAGCCGTCGGCCGGCTCGCCCCCAAATCACTCCGCGTCCGCGGCGACCTCCGCGACGGCGACGCCATCGTCCTGCTCGCCTCCTCCGGCATCCACACCAACGGGCTCACCCTCTGCCGCCGTCTGGCCGAGCGCCTCCCGGCGGGCTACCTCGAAAAACTCCCTTCCGGCGAAACCTACGGCAAAGCGCTGCTGACGCCGTCCGTCATCTACTGCCGCTTCGTCGCCGCCCTGCACCACGCCGACCTCCGCCCACGCTACCTCGCCCACATCACCGGCCACGGCTGGCGCAAGCTCATGCGCCTGCCCGACCCGTTCGTCTACACCGTCCACCAGCCGTTCGCCCCGGGCCTCACCCTCGAGACCACGGCCGGCGGGCTTTTCCAGTTCATCATGGACCGCGGCCCGGTGTCACTGGCCGAAGCGTTTGCCACCTTCAACATGGGCGCCGGCTTCGCGGCTTTCGTCGCTCCCGAAGACGTCGAGCCCACCCTCAAAACCGCCGCGTCCACCGGCTACACCGCCTGGCACGCCGGCACCGTCCGCAAAGACGGCCTCCGCAAAGCCGTCGAGATTCCCTCCCTCGGCCTCACCTTCGACGGCCACACCCTGCAGGTTCGCTGAGCCGCCGCCCGCCGTGACGGCCTGCCGGCCCGCTCCGCCACCGGACCCACCCCGCCGGCCGCCGCACCCCAGCCTGTTCCGCCTTGGCCCCACTTCCGGCTTTCGGCTACCCTCCCCACCGAGCAGCTCCCTCTTGCCGGGGTCGTCCGTCACGCCCTCATGCCCGCATCGCTGTACAACATCGCGGTCCACCGCGGGGCTCATCTGCTGGAGCTTCAGCTCCCGCTGCACCTCGACGTCATGGTCTTCGACCAGCTCAACACCGACCTCATCGCCTACGTCGAGAAACACCCCGGCCACTACCTCATCGACCTCGCCCGCACCGACTACATGGGCTCGGCCGTGCTCGGGCTGCTGGTCAACCTGCGTTCCAAGGTCCGCAGCCGCGGCGGGGAAATGGTCGTGTGCTGCCTCTCACCCCGCCTGCAGGAGATCTTCCGCATCGGCGCGCTCGAGCGGCTCTTCCGCATCGCCCCCACGCAGGACGCCGCCCTGCGGATGCTGGGCGTGTGAGCCCGACCTCAAGACCTCCGGCGAGTGAGGCGCCGCCCATCGCCGTCTCACCGGGGCGCATCGCCGCCCGCCGGCGACGGGGCTGCCGCACCGCCCGACCGCTCCGCCGCCAATGCTTCCCGCGCCCGCCGCTCCAGCATCTCCAGACGCGCCAGGTCGTCCGGCGGCAGCGACCGACCGAACCGCTCGTTCTCCGCACGGGCCTCTTCCAGGTGCCGCAGCGCCTGCTCGTACCGCCCCCGCTCCAGGAAAAACTGCCCCAGCAGCAGATGCGTCACCGTCATGGGCCCGCGCACGCCCGCCGGCACCTGACCGGCCGTCTCGACCGCCTTCAGCAGCGACGCAAGCCCCGCTTCCGCTTCGCCCAGCTTGAACAGTGCCACCGCCCGGTGGTCCCACGCCAGCGAATAATCCGGCCGCAGTTGCACCGCCCGGTCGTAGTACGCCAGCGCACGGCGATAGTCGGCCCGGCGCTGGGGCAGGTCCGCCTCGGGGGCCAGCGCGCTGAAAAAGCTGTCCCCCCTGTACATCAGCATCCCCCCCAGATTGGTGTAGGTGGCGAACGACCCGGGGTTGATCGACAGCGCCCGGGCGTAGAGCGCGTCCGAGTCGCGCCAGAAACCCATCTGGTGCGCCGACCGCACCATCAGCCCCACCAGCACGACCGCCGCCGCCGCCCGCACCGCCGGCCATGCCTTGGGCGACGCCGCCGACACCGCCCACGCCACCGCCATCCCCACCCCGGCCATCGACACATACACGTAGTGGTCCGACACGGTGGAGAAAAACTGGAACATGAACGGCGTCAGCCCCAGCACCGGCCCCACCGCCACCACCGCCCACACCGCCCCGGCCGCCAGCAGCCCCGTCCCACCCCGCAGGGGCCGGCCAGCGCCCCATCTCCAGCACACCCACACCACCCCAGCCAACACCGCCGCCGGCACCACCCACGTCCACCAGAGTGCCCCGCTGGCAGCGATGGCAGGGGGGTGCCGCCCGTAGTCGAACGTCATCTCGAAAGGCCACACGAGCTTCCACAGATAGAACGCCAGCGCGTCCGTGGCGATCAGCGGACGCAGCCACGGCTCCAGCGTCGGCACCCCGCCCCCCGGCTGGGCCCATCGCGTCCACGCCGCCACCACCGGCACGAAGGCCAGCCACGGCCACAGCCCCGACACCGCCGTCCGCACCGCCTTGCCCCACCCCACCCGCGGCCACAGCACCACGCCGACGTGCACGCACCCCGCCAGCACCGGCACGACCATCGCCGTCGGCTTGGACAGCGTCCCAAGCACGAACAAGCCCAGACCCAGCCACCACCAGCGGTCGCGTCGCGCGTTGCCCGCGTCGTCCAGGGACGACAGGTAGGCCAGCACCGCCGACACCGCGAACATCCCCCACAGCAGGTCCTTCAGCCCGCTCGCCCACGCCACCGACTCCACCTGCAGCGGGTGCACCCCGAACACCGCAGCCCCCAGCCACGCCGCCGCCCCCGCCCGCTGCGTCGCCCCCGCCCACATCAGCAGCCGACGCAGCAGCGCGTACACCAGCACCGTCGTGATAAGGTGCACCAGCAGGCTCGCCCCGTGGAACACCGCCGGGTTGAGCCGTGCCCCCAGCGCGTCCGGTTCCGTCAGTTGCCCCAGCTCGGCCAGAACCCCCCACACCGTGTACGTCACTGGCACCCACAGCCCGTACTTGTGCACGCGCGGGTCCCATGCCGCGAGGATCTGCCCCCAGTCCGGCGGGTTGAACATCGGGTTGCGGTAAATCGTGGACGGGTCGTCCCACGTGGTGAATTCGTGCGTCACCACCCGCCCCATCGCCAGCACCACGACCGCCACCAGCCCCGCGACCTGCCACACCGGCAGCAGAGGGGCGTCGTCGCCCCGCAACCGCACGTCCCTCTCCGCCGTGGCACGCTCCGTCACCGGCCGACCTCCCCGGTGCTGACGGCACGACCCGACTCGGCCGCCGCCGCCACCAGCGCCATCCGTCCGGTCACCCCCCCGTCCCGTCGATGCGAGTAAAACTCGTCCGCCCGGGCATAGGTGCACAGCCCCGACACCGTGCAGTGCTGCGGCATCACCCCGACCCGCTGCAGCTGCACCCGGCACGCCCCGGGCACGTCCGCACGCCCCCGGTCCGTCCCTTCCACACCCCACGCCGGAAGCCCCGCCGACCGGAACGCCTCCACCACCTCCGCCCCGACCTCGAACGCGTCGGCCGAGATCGCCGGAAACACCGCCGCCCGCACCGCCGGACGGCCCAGCTCCGCCATCACCTTCGCCGCCGCCGTCACCGCCCCGGCCACCACGCCCCGCCAGCCCGCGTGCACCGCACCGATCAGCCGCCCGTCCGCCGACGCCATCAGCACCGCCGCACAGTCGGCCGTGCGGATCACCACCGTGCGGTCGGGGTCATCCGAGACGATCGCGTCCGCCTCCTGCCCTTCACGAAACGGCTCGCCGCGGCGCACGACCGCGACCGCCGCCCCGTGCACCTGCCGCACCGCACATCGCGTCCCGGGTAAACCCGCCGCCGAGAGCAGCCGGGAAAAGTGGGCGGCGATCCGCTCGGGCGGGTCGGGGGTGAACGGCGTCTGCGGCGGCACGGACGACGGGTTGCCCAGATTCAAGCTCGCCAGCGGCCCGGTGGAGCTGCCACCGATTCGGGTCGAAAACGCGTGCCGCACCCCCAGCGCAGCCAGCTCCTTGTCGCGGTAGAAGACGACGCCGGACGGATGTGCGACACGTTCAAGCATGAGCAGGGCGGGCCTGGCGGCAGTTTTCGTTGGCCATCGTGGTCGTTCTGACAAGCCCGCGGCCTGACGGTAGGCTACCGGCATGCCAAGCCCGTCGCCGAAAGTGGGCGTCTTCCCCGGGCAGTTCGACCCCATCACCCTCGGCCACCTCGATGTCATCCGCCGGGGCGTCCGGCTGTTCGACGTGCTCTACGTCGCCGTCGGCATCAACCCCGACAAACGCGAGTTCTTCAGCCAGGGCGAGCGGGTGGAGATGATCCGCGAGCTGCTGGCCGATGAGCCGGCCGTGCGGGTCGAGTCCTACACCGGCCTGACCGTGGATTTCGTGCGCAGGGTCGGCGCGACGGCACTGCTGCGCGGCATCCGCGACGTCTCCGACCTGCGCTACGAGTTTCAGCTCGCACTGGCCAACCGCGTCGTGGGCAACGTCGAGACCGTCTTCATCATGACCTCGGACCAGTACGCCCTGACCAGCTCCAGTCTGATCCGCCAGGTCGTCTCCCTGGGCGGCAATGTCGAAACCTTGTCCTCGCAGCTCCCGGAGCAGGTGGTCCGTCGGCTGCAGCAGCTTCAGGCAAAGTTTCGACAACAGACCGGTCGAGAGGACGATGTCGGAGGGGACGGGTAGGGCCGTCGGCCCACGGTTTCGACCGCCACGACATCGGTGGAGGTCCGATAAAGTCGCGTCGGCTGAACGGATGGCGGGTGAGAAGGTCCGACGTTGAGGGAGTGGACCGTTTGCGTCGGCGGGACAAGCGTGATAATCTCCACGGGTAGTTCGGAGGGTGTCTCGGGCGGTGGTCGCTCGGCACCGCTCCGCGTCGTTGTCGGGAGACTTCAGGCTGACGTGACACGGCGACGGGTGGGATTCCACCCGGGCGACCGGGGACGACCCGGTGGCTCCGAATCGGCACTGATACATTGTTTTGTCTGGCGCCGGCCCCGCCTAGCAGGAAGCCTTGTTCCCGACGCAGAAGAAAGGAGTGCGGAATGACCCGCACCAACAAGACCAAGGGCTTCACCCTGGTCGAGCTGCTCGTCGTGATCGGGATCATCGCTCTGCTGATCTCGATCCTGCTGCCGTCGCTGAACCGCGCTCGCGAGACCGCCAACCGCGTGAAGTGCGCCAGCAACCTGCGTCAGATCGGCCAGGCCATCGCCCTCTACGCCAACGAGAACCGCGGCGCGTATCCGCGGACGTTCTACAACGTCGGCTCGGCCGCCACGCCCGGCACCAGCAACTTCGGCGTGACCAACGCCGGCTTTGCTGTCAGCGACCCGTTCGCCGGCACCGCCCCCACCACCGTCTCGACCACGAGCGGCGCGGTCGGCATCAACAACATCCCGGCCTCGCTGTTCCTGCTGCTCCGCACGCAGGACATCGGGTCGGAGGTGTTCACCTGCCCGAGCTCGAACGCCACGAAGGATGACTTCGGCGGCGGCTCGAACACGGCCCAGAACCGTTCGAACTTCTCGAACATCCAGAACAACCTGAGCTACTCCTACGCCAACCCGTTCGCCTCGGGCGTGGCCGTCGGCTCGGGTTACCGGCTGAACAACTCGCTCTCGCCCGAGTTCGCCGTGGCCGCCGACATCAACCCCGGCATCACGGGTTCGGGCAACGTCGTGACCGCCGTCCGCACCAGCTCGCCCTCGAGCCAGATGCGCCTCGGCAACTCCAACAACCACGACCGCGACGGCCAGAACGTGCTGTACGGTGACGGCCGCGTCGAGTTCGTCCAGTCGCCGTTCGTCGGTGTCGCCCGCGACAACATCTACACCGTCTCGGACACCACCAGCTCGGCCGGCACGACCAACACCAACCCGACGCTCACCTCGTCGACCATCGTCGGCTCGCCCGCCGATGCCAACGACTCGGTGCTGCTCCCGACCGACGACAACTAAATCCGACCGTCGGCCTCGCCCCGGCGTAGCGTGTTTGGCGGCACGACCGCCCGGCGATGCGGACTTCGGCTTCGGTTCACCGGCCCGCCCTGCTTCGGCAGGGCGGGCCTCTTTTCGCCCTACACCGCCCCGGCGGCATTTGCTACATTCCCACCGGCCATGGAAGAATCGGTGCTCCCGCTCACACAGGACGGCGCTGGCTACGAGTCCACCCGCGTCCGCCAGTTCACCATCTTCCTTTCCAACAAAGTCGGCCGGCTGCTGGCCCTCGTCCGGGCCCTCGATGAAGGGGTCAGCCGCATCGCCGCCCTGAGCATCGAAGAATCCGCCGACTCCGCCCTCGTTCGGGTGGTCACCACCGACCCCGACGCCAGCCGCGACCTCCTCCGAGACGCCGGCTTCCCCTTCACGGAAACCGAACTGCTGGCCGTCGAGCTCCCCACCGACACACAGCAGCCGCTGCTGCGGATCTGCTCAGCCCTGCTCACCGCCGAGATCAACATCCATTACGCCTACCCGCTGCTGCTGAGCCCCCGCGGCCCGTCGCTGGCGATCTACGTCGACGACATGACGCTTGCCGCCCGCGTGCTCATCCGCAAAGGCTTCACGCTCATCAGCGAAAGCGACCTGGCCCGCTAGGCCCCGCCCCGAGCCCCCCACGTCCCCCCCGCCCCCCCAAACGCCCCCCCACACCCCGCCCGTCCCTCCACGCGCGGCAGACATCGAGTTGGGCGTCCGAGCCCCCCAAGGGCACCGGCCGCCCCACGTACGATCGACTCGCACGGGCGCTACCCCGACACCCCTCTCGGATGCATCCGACCAAACAAGAAAGGGCGGCCTCCCCAGGAGACCGCCCCGCAGGTCGTGTTGTGCTCGCCTTCGCGGCGGTGTGGCTGCCGCCCCACAGGCGGAACGGTTACCGCTTGGAGAACTGGAACCGCCGGCGCGCACCGCGCTGGCCGTACTTCTTGCGCTCCTTCATGCGGGCGTCGCGGGTGAGGAAGCCGGCATCCCGCAGCGTCTTCTCCAGCGACGGGTCGTACTTCACCAGGGCCCGCCCCAGACCCATGATGATCGCGCCCATCTGCCCGGTCGAGCCGCCGCCACTGGCGTTGACCCAGATGTCCAGCTTGCCGCCCGTGCTGGTCACTTCCAGCGGGCCGAAGATCGCCTTCCGGTCGCGCTCCCCCGTGAAGTACTCGTTGAGCGTGCGGCCATTGATTTCGATCTTGCCGCTCCCCGGCGCGATACGCACCCGGGCCACCGAAGTCTTGCGGCGGCCGACGCCCCAGATGTACGTCTTGGGACCACTCGAAACGGGCGTTGCAGTGTCGGTCATGGCTGATTCTCGTTTAGCGAACGGCTCGGGTCAGGCCGCGGCGGCCGGACGCCCTCCCACCCTCACAGCTTGAGTTCGGTCGGCTTCTGCGCCGCATGCGGGTGTGTCGCCCCGCGATACACCTTGAGTTTGAGCAGCATGTGCCGGGCGAGCGCATTCTTCGGCAGCATCCGCTTCACCGCAAGCTGGATGACACGCTCGGGCTTGTGTTCGATCATGTGACGGTAGCTGTACAGCTTCCGCCCGCCCGGATACCGCGAGTAGGTGTCGTACTGGATCGTCTCGGCCTTGCGCCCCGTCACCCGGACCTTGTCCGCATTGACCACAATCACGTGGTCGCCGGTGTCGATGTGGGGGGCATAGGTCGGCTTGTGCTTGCCCTGCAGCAAGATCGCGATTTTTGACGCCAGCCGGCCGAGCACCTGATCCGTCGCATCGATCACGTGCCAGCGGCTTTCCAGTTCGCCGGGCTTGGGCATGTACGTGGACATGGACCGTACCTTTCTTCCGTCACCGCCGGCCACGCCAACGCCTGTCGTCGCGTCAGCTTGCCGACCCAAGGGCGTGCACAACCGCCACCCGCGGATGGAACGGGCAACGCCGCTTCCTCCCGGGTCAGCGGTGGCGGCAACCTCAGCGGTCGCCGCGACCGCAACGGATGCGTGTGAGTAAGACGCATCCGCAGTCGTGAGCCGCAAGTCTAGACCCCCCAGACACCGAGTCAAGCCGCGTCGCCGGCCCTCCGGCCGGTCAACGGTGCGGACCGGCGCCGCCGCTCGGGCGTGTCATCAGCACCGCCAGCTCCGGCGGGACGAACCCTCCCGGAAACAGCACCGTCAGCTCACCTTCGCCGTGAGCAATGCAAGCCCGCCCGAACGGATCGGCCCAGAACCGCCGCACGGCCCGCTCGGGGATCTGCTCCGTGAAGCGGGCGTCCTCGGTCCACGGTCCATCGGCCTTCGGCCGTGACATCCGCACCACAACCCCGGGTTTGAGCACCAGCACGCGGTTCTCGCCCACGCGAACCACGCCGATCACCGGCCGTGCGTCGCCCCCTTGAGGCCAGCCCGCCAGCCATGCCGCTGCCGGATCGTCGTCGTGTGTGCGGAGCCTGCCCGGGGGCGTCAGCGGCGCCCAGCCACGTGCCTCGAGCCGCCACGCGTGGCCGCCACGTTCGATGACGGCGTGGCCGGCGTCGTCCCAGCCCGTACGGCCGCCGTCGATGCGGATCGGCCATGCCGGCAGGCGGGGCGTGGGGTCCAGCCGGCCCGGGTCGAGCAGAAGAAACCGGTCACCCTCTGCCGTCGCGAAGAGCCATCGCTTCTCGCGGTCGGTTCCCAGCCACACGCGATACCCCGTCCAGCGCGGCGGCGGCAGCAGGGGGGCGAAGTGGTTGCCCATCCACCGCAGCAGGCCCTGCTCCGGGTCGGTGTGCAGCACCTCGCCCGGCAACAGCGTCAGCCGCAGGTCCTCGATCGCCCGCCGCTCCAGAAACCGCTCCGGCATCAGCTCGGCCCGAAGGTTCGGCCGCACCACCAGCACCGCCGGCGAGCGGAACGAGTCCTCCGCCTCTTCGAACCACCGCACACCCCCGTAGCACGCCAGCGCCAGCGAACCGTCGGCGCCCCGTGCCAGGACGGTCACCGGGCCGGGGAACAGCTCGAACAGCCCCACCGTCGGCCGCAGCCGGCGTGCCAGCAGCCGCCGCACCGTCTGGTCCGTCGGCGGTGCGTGCCGGCCCAGCTCCGCTTCCAGCACCGGCCACGCCGACGGACCCATTCGACTCAGCTCGTCGCGGGCGGCCCGTCGCACGTCCGCGCTGGGGTTGCCCAGCTGCCCGACGAGCGCCCGGATGCGTGCGTCGCGCTCTGCGTCCCGCGTGGCCGGCTCGAGAATCGTGGACACGTCCAGACCAGCGTCGTCGCCGGCCGACAGCGACAGGATCGCCCCATCCCCCAGCAGAAAGAGGTGGACGACGCGCTGCGGGCCGCCGTCCTCCGCCGACCAGACGGACCACGTTCCCGCCACCGGGTTCCAGCGGTGCACGTTTGTCGAGCCGCGACGCCCGTTGTCCCACGGACGGAACGCGTACACCGCCGTCGGCGTCGGCACCAGCACCACGTCGGTCCGGCCGTCGGGCAGGTCGTGATGCGACTCCCCTGCGCTGTCGCCCGCACGCTCCAGGACGGCAACGCCCTGCGATGTCGGCACGAGCCAGCGGCCCTCACGGTCGCGCAGCGCGCAGGCCCAGCGGTAGTCGCGTCGGGCCAGCCGCGTCGCCCCGCGCGCCGTCTGCCAGACCAGCTCCCCGTCGGTCGGGCCGTGCACCACCTCAGCCCACCACCGTCCGCGGTCGTCGCGCTGCCAGTGCACGAACCGCACCACCGTCGACACGATGTGCGTGCCGGCCGTCCACGGCAGGGGCGAGCTCACACGTTCGGCGACCGACAGCCCCCGAGGATGGGTCAGCCACAGGTCGCCGCGTGAGTCGAGGTACGCCGACGATGCGATCTGCACCGTGGCGGCGGCCTCAAGGGGCAGCGGTGTGGCCGACCGCTCCGCGCGGGCCACGTCAGGGGCGACGACGTTCAGGTAGTCGTCGAAGCTGCGGATGACGGCGTGCTCCGCAAGGTCCCGCGACGCGTCCGGGGCCGACGGAGCTGTGGCGGCCGGTGATGCGTGCATCACGCGGGTTGCGACTTCACGCGAAGGGCCGTCGGCGTCGGGCCGGGCCTCCCGAAGCAACATGCCAACGGCCACGGCCACCCCCGCAACGGCGACCAGCGCCAAGCCCGCGCCGAGCAACCCGCGACGTGACATCGTCCCGATGCTAGTTCGACCTTCCGCGTTCACTCACCCGCAGTCCGCGGGGCACGCCTCCGCGTCCCGACGGGGCGAGAAAAAAGGCCGGGAAAAAAGATCGGCCCGGGGAGGCGTCCCCGGGCCGATGGGTCGGAGAGAAACGAAGCTGTCGTCATCTACTGCCGTGCAAAACCCGCGTTGAAGGGGAGCTGGAAAAAATCGCTGGCCCGGCCGCGACGATGTCCGGGTTCGTTTGCGCGAGCCCCGTCGAAAGCCCGACAGGGCTCGGTCAACCGTTTCGACGGGCCTCAGCGTGCGGTGGCGTTGCCGCCGCCCCCGCCACCACCGGAGCCACCGCCACCACCGCCCGCGCCGGGACGGCCGCCCCAACCCCCGCCCCCCCCGCCTCCCCCGCCGCCCGGGCCCCAGCCGCCGAGCCCGCGTTCGGCCCGACGCTGAGCAAGGTCGCCGATGAACTTGCTCATCGCCGCACGGTCGCCCGGCGGCAGGCGCTCGAGCCGCTCCTTCTGGGCCGCCGGGTTGTTCCACCCGCCACCCCCGCCCCAGCCACGCCCCTCACCCCGGCCTTCACCGCCGCCGGGACGGGTCGTCGGGAAGGGCATCCGGGGCATGTTCGCCATCATCGACTGCTGCTGGTCGATCAGGCGGTCCAGCTCCTTCTTCTGCTCTTCAGGCGAAAGCCGGACGTACTGCCGGGCCTGATTGAGCATGCGGGTGCCGAAGAAGTTCTCCATCGCGCGACGGCGCTCGTCTTCCGTCAGCTCCTGCATCTGCTGGAACATGGCCATGCGCTCAGGCCAGCTCATCTGATCGAAGCGGTCGTAGTACTTTTGAAGCTGGTCTGCCGGCAGCCGCGTCCACCGCTCGCTGGCGGCGAACTTCATGATGTCCGTCGGCGGCGCGTCCACCGGCGGCGGGGGCGGATCGCTCCGCAGCAGCACGGCGGCGGCCACCACGCCGCCGACCACGACCACACCGGCCACCGACCCCAGCACCAGTTTCGTCGTCTTGCTCGCCATCGCTTCGCTCCCGAAAAAACCGCCGACCCTGAGCACCGCCCCAATCACCACCCTGACCGCCGCCCTCTCGACGCCGCCCGCCTACCGCCCGCCCGCCTACCGCCCGCCCGCGCTCACGTTCCGCGCCGAGGCCGAACCCGCGAGGTCCGACACGTGCCAGTCGGCGAACAGGAAGTTCATGTTGCCGACGCGGCCGCGTTTGCCATGGAAGTAGGAGAAGTCGTTGAAGAGCCGGAAGCGGTCGGCCGTGATGCCGCGTCGCTCGGCGTCCGCCAGGGCTTCGCGGAATGGCGCGTGCGGCGGACGCAGACGACCTTCGCGGGCCGACTCCAGACCGTAGAACTCGTTGAGCCAGAAGTTGTATTCGTAGCTCGTGCCGTACAGCTCGTAGTAGGTCTCCGTGGCGGGCAGGCCCGACCCGAGGTCGTCGTCAAACAACCGGCGGTCCGCCGGGCACTGCCAGATGTTCCGCTTGCCGTTGAGGTAGTTCTCCAGGGTCAGCCCGTATTTGGTGTACGGCTCGAAGGCGTCCCACAGCTTGGCCGCGTTGTTGAACGGCTGCCCCGTGGACGGGTCGCGGTAGGCCGGCAGGGGGTTGATGCCGGGCAAGCGGCCTTTGGAATCGTTCAGATACATCTGGAAGACGTTGCCGATCTCGCGGAGCTGCGCCCCGCAGGTCGTGCGGGCCGCCGCACGCTGTACGTTGCTCAGCGTCGGAAGCAAGATGCCCACCAGCACCGAAATGATGCCGATCACCACGAGCAGTTCGACGAGGGTGAACCCGCCGCGGACGCCACGGCGGCACCGCGAGCACGACAGCAAGGCGCTGGACATGGACATAAAACGAAATCCTCCCGGCCCTTCGTAGCTCATCGCGTTCGAAAACTTCCCTCGACCCGACGAACTTGTTGCGACAAGTGTAGCCGGCTGAATCGGTCCGCGCCGGCAACGCCCGCGGCCCCTACCGTCGTCAGCGCCCCGGTCCCCCCCCCGGCGCCCCACCCGGTCCCCCCCCCGGTCCTCCTCCCGGCCCTCCACCCGGTCCGCGCCCGCTTCCCGCCCCCGGGCCGCCGCCCGGACCCCGCCCGCCCGGACCCCGATCGCCCAAACCCCGATCGCCCATACCGCGGTCGCCCATACCGCGGTCGCCCATGCCGCGGTCGCCCGGCCGCCCGCCCCACTCCTCTCGCGACATCCGCTCCCGCTGCAGCTCCTCGTACCGCACGAGCTGTTCCGGCGTGAGCAGCGCCCGCGTCTGCCGGTCCGCCTCCCGCATCAGCGCCTCGGTCGCCTCGCGCAGCTCGGCCAGACGGGCCTCATACTCGCTGCTGAGCTGCTCGGCCCGTTGCCGCTGCTCGTCGGTGAGCAACTGCCGCATCGCCTCGTCGCGTTCCTGTTGCAGCACCCGACGCTGTGCCCAGAGCTGGCCCATCTGTTCGCGTGTCGCGCTCCAGATGCGGTCCATCGCTTCGTGCTGCTCGCGGGTCAGCCCGAGCCGGTGGGCGATGTACGACGGCCGTCCTCCCCCCCCCGGACCGCCCCCCGGTCCCCCCCCCGGACCCATACCCGGACCGACCCCGACACCCGGCGGCGGCCGCCCGCCCTCAGCAGGGCCCGGACGTTCACCACCGCCCTCACGCAACGACGACGGTGGCGGCAGAACCGGACCCCGGCTCACGTACCGCTCCACCACCAGCGCCGACACGGCACCGGCGCCGAAGACGCCGAGGAACGTCACACCGAGGATGAACTGGGGCTTGGGCATGAGCGGACTGAAAAGAACGACTCACCGGGACGACTGCGACAGGTCACGGGCCACGAAATCGGCAAACTGCACCTGAGGGAAGTCCCGTGCCACCGGCTCGGTCTCCCGCGACAGGAACATCGCTTCCCACCCCGTCGGCAACGGGACCGACGACGCCGTGCTCGACGACGCCACGCTGGCCATCCCGTTGACCGTGGACACCCCGTTCCCCGACGGAGCCGGCGCCCACCACAGCAGCGGAAGGCCGATGCTCAGCACCATCGCCGCCGCCACCGCCACGGGCCGGGCGAGCTGTGCGGCCGTCCCCCACCTCACCGCACGCTGGAGCTGACGCCGCACACGCAGCTCCGCCTCGGGCGACATCCGTACGGGTTCGGCATGGTCAAACACCGCCGACAGACGCCGATACGCCTGCAGTGTCGCCTTGCACGCCGCACATCCGGGCAGATGCTGCTGCACCCGCACCAGCTCGTCCGGTGCGAGCTCGCCGTCGTGCAGACGGCTGACAAGGCTTTCCATCGGGCAGGTCATCGGTACATCCCCTATCTTTCGACCTTCATCACCAGCATGCCACCGTTTCGTCTCACCCGCACACCGTCACTCCGCCACACGCCTTCCCCGGCGTGGCAGGCCGCCGAGCTCCGACGGCGACCATCGTCCACCCGGCCATCCCGCGCGAGCATCGATTCATCCGCCCCCGAACTCGGGAAACTTTTCCCGCAAAGCCTGACGGGCCCGGAACAGCCGGGACTCGACCGTCCCCTTCGGAATCCCCAGCACTTCGGCCATTTCCTCGTATGAGAGCCCGTGAAGTTCACGCAAGATGATGACATCGCGGTGCTCTTCGCTGAGGGCAGAGAGCAATCGCTCGACATCGAGTCGGGCCGATGGGTCGCCAACGCTGTTCCCCGGCGGCGCCAGCGTCTCGTCAAGTGATTCCGCCCGACGCACCCCGCGGTATCGCCGAAACGCCAGCACCTGGTTGGCCACGATCCGGCTGAGCCACGTCGCCAGAGAGGACCGGCCTTCGAATCGCCGGGCCGACTTGAACGCCCCCAGCAGCGATTCCTGCAGGATGTCCTCGGCGTCGGCGTAGTGCTCCGGCCGGCGGCCGAGCATGCTGTACGCCAGCGCAAAGAGCCGTTGCCCGTAGCGCCGATACAGCAGGTCCAGCGCGTTAGGGTCGCCCTGTTGAAGCTGGCGTAGCAACACCGCATCGTCGTGGTCCGTCAGGCGGGGCTCCGGTGACAAGGCCGTGCCTCAAGATAAGCGTTGCGCTACGGTTGCTGAAACTTCCGCGACCCGTCACGCCGGGCCGCCGGCCCGCGGCGGGGCAGACCACCGCTCCGCTATCATCGCCGGCGGACCTGTCGGGTTGCGGGCACGCGTGGCCCGGGAAACCCGGCGGCGTCCATTTTTATCGTGTCCTTGCGTGGCCGGCCCGCAGGGTCGGGCGCCGGGACGCCGAACCGTCTCCGTCCTGCAGCAAACCCTTGCCGAGGTGAACATGGCCGCACGACTCGCGCAGACCGACCCCGAAGTCGCCCGTTGGATCGCCCTCGAGGAGTCGAGACAGGCGTCCACGCTGGAGCTGATCGCCTCGGAAAACCACGTCAGCCGGGCGGTGATGGAGGCGGCCGGGTCGTGCATGACCAACAAGTACGCCGAGGGGTACCCGGGGGCGAGGTACTACCAGGGGTGCGGGTATTACGACGAGGTGGAGAAGCTGGCGATCGAACGGGCCAAGCAGCTCTTCGGCTGCGGCTTTGCCAACGTTCAGCCGCATTCGGGAGCCAACGCCAACCTCGCGGCGTTCATGGCCATGATGAACCCCGGGGACACCTTCCTGAGCCTCAACCTCTCGTCCGGCGGGCACCTCTCGCACGGCATGAAGCTCAACACGTCGGCCGTGTTTTACAAGCCCGAGCACTACGAGCTGGACCCGGCCACCGAGACGATCGACTTCAAGTCGGTGCGGGACAAGGCGCACGCGGTGAGGCCCAAGGCGATCCTGTGCGGCTACAGCGCCTACCCCCGGGTGATCGACTTCAGGCGGTTCCGGGAGATCGCCGACGAGGTGGGGGCGCTGCTGATGGCGGACATCGCGCACATCGCCGGTCTGGTGGCGGGGGGGGCGCACCCCAGCCCGTTCCCGCACGCCCACATCGTGACGACGACCACGCACAAGACCCTGCGCGGGCCGCGCGGCGGGCTCATCCTCACCAACGACGAGGCGATGGCCAAAAAGATCAACCAGAAGGTCTTCCCCGGCACGCAGGGCGGCCCGCTGATGCACATCATCGCGGCCAAGGCGGTGGCCTTCGGCGAAGCGCTGCGGCCGGAGTTCAAGGCGTACGCCGCCCAGATCGTCGCCAACGCCCGGGCACTGGCCTCCGCGCTGATGCGTCGCGGCCATCGGCTGCAGTCCGGCGGAACGGACAACCACCTCATGCTGGTGGACCTGCGTGCCCGCTCCGCGGACCTCACCGGCGTCGAGGTGGCCACGGCGCTGGAGAAGGCGGGCATCATCTGCAACTACAACGCCATCCTGAACGACCCGCGCCCGCCGCGGGTGACCAGCGGCATCCGGCTGGGCACACCGGCATTGACCACCCGGGGGCTGAAAGAAGCGGACATGGAAGTCGTGGCCGATTTCATCGACCGTGTGATGGAGCACCGGGGCGACGACGCCGCGCTGGCGAAGATCCGCGAAGAGGTCGCGGCGTTCGCGGCGAAGTTCCCGATGCCCCATTGAACCGGGCGGCCCCGAGGGCGGGGGGCCCAGGCGGTCGCCTGCGGCGGACTTCACACGGTGGCTGTGGTCGTTCCGGCGGTTTCGGCGTCCGGGCCGCGGAGCAGCTGCTCCTCGTGCTCGGCGGTGAACTGCTGCGTGTACAGTGCGTGATAGCGGCCCCTGCGGGCGATGAGGCTCGCGTGGTCGCCCTGCTCGACGATGCGGCCGTCGGCGATGACCAGGATCAGGTCGGCCCGGCGGATGGTGCTGAGCCGGTGTGCGATGACGAAGGAGATGCGGCCCTTGAGCACGCGGTCCACGGCGGCCTGAATGGCCCGTTCGGTGGCCGTGTCCACGGAGCTGGTGGCCTCGTCCATGATGAAGATTTCGGGGTCAGCGATGATGGCGCGGGCGAGCGAGATGAGCTGCTTCTGGCCGGTGGACAGCCGGCTGCCGCCCTCGCCGACGCGCGTGGCGTAGCCGTCGGGGAAGGCGGCGATGAAGTCGTGCGCGCCCGCGAGCCGCGCGGCCCGCTCGACCTCGGCGTCGGTGGCGTCCAGCCGGCCGTAGCGGATGTTCTCGGCGATGGTGCCCGAGAACAGGTGCGGCTGCTGAAGCACGATGCCCAGGCGTCGCTGCAGGTCGCGCAGCGGCAGACGTGTATAGTCGATGCCGTTGATGAGGACGCGCCCCGACGTGGGCTGATAGAAGCGGCAGGCCAGCGAGACGATCGTGCTCTTGCCGCCGCCCGTGGGGCCCACCAGCGCCACGCACTGACCCGGTCCGGCCGTGAAGCTCACGTCGTGGAGCACCGGGCGTTGCGGGTCGTAGCCGAAGGTGACGTGCTCGAAGCGCACCTCGCTCACCCGGCCGCTGAGGCCCTGCGGGAGCACGTCGGGGCCGTCGGTGATGTCCGGGGCGGTGTCGAGCAGAGAGACGACACGCTCGGCCGACGCCTGTGCCGCCTGCACCGCCGTGAGCTGTTGCGCCAGCAGCATCACCGGCCACTGCAGGAACGTCGCCCAGCTCGTGAAGGCGACGAGCTGGCCGAGGGTGAAGCCCGTCCCGGCGGCGACGTCGTAGCCGCCGCGGTAAAGGGCCAGCGCGACGGCGGCGAAGCAGATGCTGCTGAGCAGCGGAACGAACAGCGCCGCGTAGATGGTGTTGCGCAGCGAGTGGCCGTACATCGTGCCGGCCAGACCCGAAAACTCCTCGAGATTGCGATGTTCACGGTTCATCGACCGCGTCGTGCGCAGACCCAGCAGCGCCTCGTTGTAGCTGGCGGTGAGCTGGCTGCCGGTCTTGCGCATGGCCCGGCTGGTGGCCAGCAGACGCTTCTGAAACCACAGCGACACGAGCAGCAGCGGCGGCAGGATCACCAGCACCAGCAGCGCCAACCGCCAGTTGAGGTACAGCATCGCCGCCGTCACCAGCACCACGCACGACACGCCCCAGACGATGTCGAGGATCGCCCACGACATGACGCGCGAGAGCGTGGCCACGTCGCTGGTGAGCCGGGCCATCAGCCAGCCCACGGCCTTGCGGTCGTAAAAGGCGAAGCCCAGCGACTGCAGGTGCGCAAAAGCCGCCTTCCGCAGGTCGTACGACACGTCGCAGGTGATGCGGCCGGTCACGCGGATGAACGCGTAAATGCCGGCCGCGAACGCCAGCATGAGCAGGCCGTAGCCGACGAAGACCGCGCGGATCTCGGCCGGGTCGGCCGACCTGGCCGCGTCCACCACGGCCCCGGTGAGCCGGCCGACGGCGATGTCGAAGGCGGCCAGCACCACCCCCAGCACCGCCACCGCCAGCACCTTGCCGCGGTGCGGCCAAGCGAACGCCAGCACCTTGCGCCACAGCGCCGGGTTGAAGCGGCCGGAAAACGTGTCGTCCTCGAGTTCGTGGGCGGCCATGGCGAGCGGGGTTGCAGCGGGTGGAGCGGGGGAGGTTCGTGCAGCACAGGACGGCGTTACGGGGCAGCGAGCGGGGCGGCGGGCGTCGCCGCCGAGGCCACGGCCGCGCCGGCCAGTTCCTCACGCAGGTCGTCCTCGAGGTCGGTCTGGATCTGCCAGAGCCGGCGGTAGAGCCCGTCCTGATTCACCAGCTCGGCGTGTGTGCCGAGCTGGGTGATGCGGCCGGCTTCGAGCACGGCGATGCGGTCGGCGTGCATGACCGTGCTGAGGCGGTGCGCGATCAGCACGGTGGTGCACCGGCCCGCCCGCCTGCGCAGGGCCTCGAGGATGGCGGCTTCCGTGTGGGTGTCCACGGCGGAAAGGGCGTCGTCGAGCACGAGAAACGGGGCGTCGCGGAGCAGCGCCCGCGCCAGGGCCACGCGCTGACGCTGCCCGCCGGAGAGCGTCACGCCGCGTTCCCCGACCACGGTGTCGTAGCCGTTGTGGAAGGTCTGGATGGACGCGTGCACGGCCGCGTCGTGCGCCACCTGAAGGATCTGCTCGCGTGCGGCGTCGGGCCGGCCCAGGCGGATGTTCTCGGAGACCGATTTGGAGAACAGAAACGGCTCCTGCAGCACCACGCCGAACTGCGAGCGGACGTACCCACGGGGCAGCCGCGAGAGGTCGAAGCCGCCAAGGCGGATGACGCCGCGGTCGGGGTCGTAGAAGCGCAGGAGCAGCGACACGAGCGTGGTCTTGCCCGCGCCCGACGGGCCGAGCAGGGCGAGCGTCTCTCCCGGCTCGACCGTCAGCGAGATGCCGCGGAGCACCGGCCGGGAGCGGTGGGAGAACCACACGTCCTCCAGCTCGATGCGGCCGTCGAGCCGCGCCGGCAGCGCAGACGGCACGGCGGCAAGCTCCGGGTCGGCTTCGGGGGCGGCGGCGAGGATCTCGTCCACGCGGCCCACGGCGACCAGCGCCTTGCCCGTCTCCGTGAGCGTGCGGCCCATCTCGCGGACCGGCCAGAGGTACATCTGCACGATGGTGAGGAAAAACAGCAGCTCGCCGAGCGTGATCCGGCCACCCGTCACGCTGTAGACGCCATAGCCCAGCACCAGCAGCAGCTGGGCGAAGCACATGAAGTCCGAGGTGGCCCAGAACTGGCTCATCACCTTGAACAGCCCCCAGTGGTTGTCGCGGTGGGCGGCGTTGCGTCGGTCGAAGCGGTCGATCTCGTGGTCCTGCCGGGCGAAGGCGCGGACGACACGGATGCCGGTGAGGTTTTCCTGCAGCGTCGCGGACATCGCGCCCTCGGCCTCGTCCATCGCGAGAAACCGCGACCTGACCCGCCGGAAGAAAAAGACCGAGAAGCCCACGATCGGCGGCAGCAACGCCACCGACGCCAGCAGCATCGGCCCGTCCACCGCCCACATCAGCGGGACCGACACGGCCAGCAGCAGCAGAGCGCGGGCGATTTCCACCGTCTGCGTGGAATAGAACGCGCGCAGGGTCTCGACGTCAGAGGTGCACCGCTGCACGAGGTCGCCCGTGGCGTGCCGGTCGTGCCAGCTCAGCGGCAGATGCTGAAGGCGGTCGTAAAGCTGCTCGCGGAGCCGGCGGACCAGTCGCTCGGTGGCCTGCGCCACCAGCCGACCCTTGACGTACATCAGGGCCGCCGACGCGGCCGCGAACGCCACGACCAGAGCCGCCGGCACCCACAGCGTGGCGGGGCGGCCCCGCTCCACGCCCAGCGCCTCCAGCACCCGCACCGCCCACCCCGCGACCCCCGTGTCCGACGCCGACTGCGCGGCCGGGGTGAGCACGAGGTCCACCGCCGCCGCCACCACCGCCGCGGGCAGATACCCCAGCGCCACGGCCCCACCCAGCGCGACCACCGCCAGCAGGTAGCGCAGCCGGAAGCCCCGCGTGAGCGACCAGAGTCGCCCGAGGCTGGCGCGCTGGTGCGGCGGGCGTTCAGAAGTGGCGTCGGTGGCAGTCATGCGGGTCGTGGGTCCATTCGGCGGGCGCTCGGCCCGTTTTGCTGCGGTGCAGTACAAGGGCCGGGCCAGAGCGTGAGAGACGACGCGGCCGCCGGCCCGTTTCAGCATCTTCCCGCGAATCCCCCCGCGTCGGCTCGGGGCAATCCCGCGGGCAGCGCACAGACGTAAGGATACACCCCGCGGTGACGCCGCGGCGGTGCCGCCCGGCAAAGGCAGGCTCGCCCGCCCGCTCGCCGGCCGTACAATCCCGCCGCCTTATGGCCAAGAACATCACCCCGCGGGCGACGGATTACAGCCAGTGGTACCTCGACGTGGTCAAGGCCGCGCGGCTGGCCGACTACGCCCCCGTGCGCGGGTGCATGGTCATCCAGCCCGACGGCTACGCCATCTGGGAAGCCATCCAGCGGGACCTGGACCGCCGCTTCAAGGACACCGGCCACGTCAATGCGTACTTCCCCCTTCTTATTCCGCAGAGTTTCCTGACCAGGGAGGCCGAGCATGTCGAAGGGTTCGCCATGGAGTGCGCGGTGGTGACCCACTCGAAGCTGGAGAAGGGCGAAAAGGGCCTCAAGCCCGGGGCGCCGCTGGAGGAGCCGCTGATCATCCGACCGACCAGCGAGACGGTCATCGGCCACATGTACGCCAGCTGGATCCAGTCCTACCGCGATTTGCCCGTGCTGATCAACCAGTGGTGCAACGTGATGCGGTGGGAGATGCGGACGCGGCTGTTCCTCCGCACGGCCGAGTTTCTCTGGCAGGAAGGGCACACCGCCCACGAGACCGCCGAGCAGGCCCGCGAGGAGACGCTGCGGATGCTCGACGTTTACGCGGACTTCGCACAGGACGTGCTGGCGATTCCGGTGGTCAAGGGACGCAAGACCGACGCTGAGAAGTTCCCCGGGGCCGAGGTCACGTTCTGCATCGAGGCGCTGATGCAGGACGGCAAGGCCCTGCAGATGGGCACCAGCCACGACCTCGGACAGAACTTCGCCCGGGCCTTCGACATCAAGTTCCTCGGCCGCGACCAGAAGCAGCAGTACTGCTACACGACCAGCTGGGGCGTGAGCACCCGCCTCATCGGCGCGATGATCATGGCCCACAGCGACGACGAGGGGCTGGTCGTGCCGCCGCGACTGGCCCCCACGGTGCTGGCCGTGGTGCCCATCTACCGCAGCGAAGACGAGAAGGCGAGAGTCACCGCCTTCATCCGCCGCCTGCTGACGCAGGTCGTCGGCGAGGAGGAGATGCAGGCCGCCGCGGCCCGCAACCGCGGACGCGAGATCGAAAGCGTCTTCTACGACCGCCTCACCCACCAGTGCATCGTCGTGGACCACCGCGACCAGCGGCCCGGCGACAAGCAGTACCACTGGGAGCAGAAGGGCGTGCCCCTGCGGCTCGAGGTCGGCCCGCGCGATGTGGACCAGAGCGTCGCCGTGCTCAAACACCGCCTCGACCGCACGAAGGAAACCGTCGCCGCCGCCGACTTCAGCCGGGCGATGCTCAAGGAGAAGCTTGAGGCCGTCCAGCACCGGCTGCTCGAGCGGGCACGGGCCTTCCAGACCGCCAGCACCCGCACCGCCGCAAGTTACGACGAGCTCAAGCAGGTGCTCGAACAGCACGCCGGCTTCGTACGCTGCCGTTTCGTGCCCGACCGGGAGGTCGAGAAGCGCATCAAGGAGGAAACCAAAGCCACGGTCCGGTGCATCCCTCTCGACCAGCCGGCCGACTCCGCCACCGCGGGCAGCCGCTGCATCGTCACAGGGCGCGAGGGGGCGGTGGAGGTGCTCTTCGCGCAGGCCTATTGAGCCGGTGGGCGTCCGCGGGGCCGCTGGCACCGGCCGGCCGGCGGCGCATCCCGCGTCGCTGCGTCCGCGCGGGGCGGGGCCGTTTGGGGGCTCGGCCGGGATAGCATGCCGACGTGGACGGGCCGTCACCACCTCCGCAGCGGGCGACGTCGGACCCGGCCGGAGGGTCGGCAGGGCAGACCTTCTCGCACTATCCGGCCGTTCCGCCGCCCATTCCCCTGCGGCTGAAAGTGATCGACGAAGGCCGCTGCCCCTATCTGCCGTCGCGTCAGAGCACGACCCGCGCGCTGTGGGCGTCGTCCTGTGCCGACGACGCCTACGAACTGCTGCTGGACAGCGGTTTCCGTCGCTCGGGCCGGGTGATTTACCAGCAGACGTGCGCGGGGTGCCGCAAGTGCGTGCCCATGCGGGTGGATGCGCACGCCTTCGCCCCCTCGCGGTGGCAGCGGCGTGTGCTGCGGCGTAACGCCGACCTCAAGATCAACATGGGCCTTCCCACGCTCACCGAGGAAAAACTCGCGCTCTACCAGCAATACCTCCGCGCCCAGCACCCGGCCCCGGCCAGCTCGCACGGGCCTTCAGACCCGCCCGACCCGCCCGCCGCCGGCAGCTCCGATGAGCTGTCCATGACCCTCTACGACTCGCCCGTCACCAGCATCGAAATCACCTACCGCACGCCCTCCGGCGAACTGGTGGGCGCGGGCATCTGCGACGTCACGCCCAACGTGCTCTCCAGCGTCTACTTCTACTGGCACCCGGCGCACGGCAAGCGGTCGCTCGGCTGGTACAGCATGCTGCAGGAGATCGAACTGGCCCGTCGGCTCGGCCGACGCTGGTACCACCTCGGCTACTGGGTCGATGGCGCCCCCACCATGGACTACAAGCGACAGATCGGTCCCCACGAGCTGCTGGGCACGGACGGCGTCTGGCGCCCCGCCGACCCGGCCGCGGACCCCCGCTGACGGCCACCCCCCCTTTCTTGCCGCACTGTTTTGTTCAACACCGATTCCGGCGTTACAACAGGAGTCGTCGACTTGCGGTAAGCACCCACACGGCCCCGTTCATGGACCCGACGTCCGCAGCAACCTCCGACAAGTTCAAGCACGTCCGGGTGCTGGTGGTGGAAGACCACACCCCTACGCGGCTGGCGATGGCGAAGCTGATCCGGATGGCCGGTGCCGAGGTCGTGGCCGCACGCGACGGCGAGGAAGCCCTCGGCTACCTGCTCACCCAGCGGTTCGATGTGCTGCTGACCGACCTGCGCATGCCCGTCATGGACGGCTTCGAGCTCATGCAGCACTGCATGAAACTCCCGGACACTCACCGCCCCCGCAAGATCATCGCCATCTCCGGCGAATACGAGGCCGGGGTCCTCTCGGGTCAGCCGGTGCAGTTCATGGCCAAACCCTTCGACCTGCAGACCCTGCTCACCATGATCGCCGGCAAGCTCAACTGAGTCGCGCGGCGATGGAACCCGATTCGGCCCAACCCGGCCGCTCCTGCATCACGCGGCCGCTGCAGCTCCCGCCCACCCCCGCCAGCATATCCGTCGTCGCTTACTTCGCGATGACTTCCACGTAATCCGAGACCGAGGCGAGGTCCTTGAGCAGCTGCGGCGTCGCCTTGAGCGTTGCCGTGCGGCCGACAGGCAGCTCAGGGAAGACCTTGTTCGGGTACTTCGTCCAGATCCGCCCGCCACGACGCTTGGGAAGCGGCTTGAAGTTCCGCGCACGCGACTCGATCGGGCCGGCGACCGCTTTGTCCTTCATGAACAGCCGCTCGAGCGTCTTGAGGGCCGACTCCCGCTTGATCGTCCGCGCGACCTTCACCGAGAGCACCGTACCGGGCTTGAAATCCATCGCCATGAGACCACTCCGCAAATTTCCTGAAACCGGACGACCGGCCGGTCGAGTCGGGAAGGGAGAATAGGCCTGTGGAAGCCAAGCGGGCAAGGCGGGGCCACGCTAGCCTCCGCTCGGAGTCTCGGCCGGCCAGCACCACTCCCACGCTGCCAGCACCAGCACGCCGACCAGCCCCAGCAGGGTCAGGCCCGCGCTCGGCACGGCCAGCCATTCCAGCGATGCCTTGGCCGCAGCGGTGCTGCCCAGGGCCGGGGCACGGTATCCCGCCCACAGCCAGAACAGCGAGTAACCCAGCCCGCCCAGACCCAGTGCCACGCCCAAGGCCGCCCGCAGCCAGGCCGGCGACCGGGTCATGGCCGCACACAGCAGCGCGCACGCCAGCGCCGCCGTCCCGATCGCACCGCCATGCAGGTGCGCCCGTTTGTAATAGGCCCACGCCTTGTCAACGGTCGCACTGAGCCGCGCCGTATCGCCCCCGTACACGGTGTTCAGGACCGCCTCGCCACGGGCCTTGAGGTCCGCCTTCAGGCCGTCCTCCATCGCACCGAACACGCCGCCGAGCCCGAACCCGAACAGCACCGTCAGCAACGCCAGCAACACACCCCATCGCACACAGCGGAGCGATCTGGACACGCCGACCGTTGATGGTGCTAGGCTCGCAGGGTTCACATCGCGAGCTTACCCGCAAGCCCCTTGCATCTCACATCGGAGTTTCCCCGGCCTCTGCGGCCGGGCGGGTCAGCAAGCGTTGCGCGGCCGTCTGCCGGCCTGGAATCGCCCGCGACCCGGATTTCTGTCGTGCGCGGACGGCCCGGCCGGCGGCACGGTCACGCCGGTTCGGAGGGGGAGCGGCCGACCCGCCGGGGGGAAAGGTCGGCCGGTTCAAGAACGACGCCTTGTGGGTCCCGGCGGATCGGCCGGTAGAGCGTGTCCCGTTCGACCGGGGTTTTGCCGCTCTCGCGGATCAGTCGGCGGATTTCGACCTCGTGCAGCTCCTGGTGGGTCGTCCCGTGCCCCTCACGCTTGGTGATGTCGTACCAGACCACCGTCCCGTCGAGGTCGTCGCAGCCGAAATCGAGCCCGACCTGCGCCAGCCCCACCCCCTGCATGATCCAGAACGCCTTGATGTGGCTGATGTTGTGGAGCATCAGCCGGGCCACGGCCAGTGTCCGGAGGTCGGTCAGCCCCGTGGGGCCGGGAAGGTAGCCCAGCTCGGAGTCCTCCGGGATGAAGCTCAGCGGAATGACGCAGTTGAAGTAGCCGTGGGCTGCCGACGGGCCGGCGGCGGCGGGCGGCGGCGGGCACGTGGGGTCCAGCCCGGCGCCGCGCAAACTTTCTGCCTGCAGCTCCCGCAGCTTGATGAAATGCCGCACCCGCTCTTCGACCCCCTCCACGTGGCCGTAGAGCATCGTGGCGTTGGAGAACAAACCGAGCTGGTGAGCCGTGCGATGGACCTCGAACCAGCGGTCTTCCCGAACCTTGCCCTTGAACACCGCATCGTGCACGCGGTCATCGAAGATCTCAGCGCCCCCCCCGGGCAAGGAACCCAACCCGGCCTCACGCAGTGCCAGCAGCACCTCACGCACCGACAGCCGCGCGATGCGGGAGAAATGCACAATCTCGATGGCCGTAAACGCCTTGATGTGCAGCAGCGGGGCGGCCGCCTTGATGCCCCGCAACATCGACACGTAGTAGTCGAACTTCAGCCACGGGTGCAGGCCGCCGACGATGTGCACTTCCGTCGCGCCCTGCTCGTAGGCCTTGGCGGCGACGGCCACGACCTGCTCCACGGGCATCTCGTAGGCCCCGGCTTCCCCTTTCTTGCGGTAGAACGAGCAGAACTTGCAGGAAAGGGCACAGAGGTTCGTGTAGTTGATGTGGCGGTTGCGGTTGTAGTACACGCGGTCCCCGTGCAGTCGGGTCCGACGCCAGTGCGCCAGCCGCCCGATGCCGAAGAGGTCGCGGGAGCGATAGAGCGTCAGCCCGTCGTCAAAGCTCAGCGGCTCGCCCGCGATGACCTTCTCGACGAGCGGCCGCAAGGCCGGGTCGGCCACGTCCGGGGGAGGCGTTGACGTCGGGGCGTCGCTGGAAGCGGTGGGGGGCATGTGCACGAGAACGGTAGCGTGCGGGTCTCGACCCCTTCAGCGGCTTTCGCCGGGATTGAAACGCCTGAACGGACTGCGGTGCTCCGCATCGGCCGGAGAGGCGGTAGTGGCCCTTTGTGCACCCCGGGCCGCGGTCCGGCGGCGGCCGTCGGCTTCAAACGGCATCGTCCGGGCCGCCAGCACACCGGCGGCTTTCGCAGCTCGCGTCGGCAGGCAGGTTCGGATACCAGGGTGGGGCGGTGGGCCGTAACGGACGTTCGGGCGTACTGGCGGCATCGGACCTACCGCTGCATGCCTCTTAAGTGTTTCACTGAATCTTTTGCAGAAGCGTGAGAATCGCACGTTTCGTGCACCTTTTGCGCCATTTTCTCGGACGTCGCGTTATATTCCTCACGCCACTGCGCCGGTTGTGGGAGCCCGGCGTGCCATGCGCTCGCGTTGTCTCGAAATCGCCCGCCGGTGAGGTCCCCCGCCGGCAGCTCTCGGAGGCGTCCCCGGTTCAGGGACGTGGTGGTGTTGAGGGGATGGAGAGAATCGTCATGCGGAAGAATCTCAAGCTCATCGCGGCGGCTCTGCCGTTGCTGGCCGCTGCGTCGGCCCAGGCGTCGTTCACGTTCCCGGTCTTCAATCCGGTGCCGGACGGCGTGACGACCACGTGGCGCAACCTTGACCTGGTCAGCCACGCGGGTGGGTCGGTGACGCCCGGCTCGTACGTGTCGGCGACCGTGCTCGTGGACTGGACCCACGTGGCCCCGGGTAGCCAGTGGAGCAGCGAAGCCCGCGTGCACTTCGCCTCGGGTGGTGCTTCGGGCACAGGCACGTCTCCCACGTTGCCGCCGTCCTCGGTCGTGTACGCCCCGGCCACCTCACCCGCCAACGGACTGGCCAACACGTCCAACGTCTCCGACCTGCGCTTTAACGTCGGGTTCAGCACGCTCTACCTCGGCGGCACCGACCCGCTGTTCTTCAACTTCCGCCAGACCTTCGGCGGGAGCAACGCCCGCTGGTCCAACGTGCGGATCACGCTGAACCCGCTGGTGGTGCCGACGGCCACGCAGGCGTTCCTCGGCGGGTCGATCGAGACGACCATCACCGGGCGGACCATCCTCTGGTACACCTTCGACGTGGACACGCCGGGGACCTACATGATCGACACCGTGGGTTCCATCCGGACCGACGTCACCGGCCAGCTGGACACGGAGATCGGCCTGTATGACAGCAACGGGACGCTGATCGTCTTCAATGACGACATCGCGTCGGGCAACCTCAACTCGCGGATCAACCCGACCCTGAGCACGGGGACCTACTACCTTGCTGTCGGCCTCTACGACACGACCTTCGGCGGCTTTTTCACGGTCAGCAGCAGCGCTCCGCTGACCGCTACGGGCAACCTGTTCATCAACGGCATCTTCATCCCCGAGCCGGCTGCGCTGGGCGTGCTCGCTCCCGTCGCGGCCCTGCTGCTGCGGCGGCGGGCCTGAGCCGTTGGGTCAGCCTGAGAGCCGTCAGTTGCCTTCAGGTCTTGACGTCACCGCCGGAGGCAGGGTCGGGCACCTCTTTCGTGCAGGGGTCTGGCTCGGACCAGGGCGGTGACCGATGCTCGACATCGCGAGATGGGCCGGTCCACGTCGCGTGGGCCGGCCCCTCGGCTTTGAAGGACCGAAGCCTGGCTCGTCGACGTGAGCATTGCGGTGATGAAACAGCCCACTACTTTATCAGCTATTTGCCATAGGTGGGCATTTTTTTCGCACCTTGAGTATCTTGTGTTACATTGCGACTGCTGGGTTATCGGGATCGGGAGCCTCCCGTTTGACCCGCGCTACACATCTCTTCGTCGACGCAGGGGCGGTGATGTCCCCGGCCGCACTTTGCTGTTGTTTGCCACGAAACCGTGGCCGTGTGTCTAACGGGGGAAGGAGAGAAGCTTCATGCGTCAGTGCGTCTTTGGTTCGGTGTCTGCGTCGCTGCTGGCCGCCGTCTGGGCGGTGTCGGGCGGTTCCGCGTCGGCGGCGGTGTACGAGTACCCGATTGTGATCCCGGGCAACTTGACGACCACAGCCACCACCCTCTCGGTCGATACGACGGGTGCGACCGGCCGTGCCCGGGCCTTCTACATCACCGGGGACTGGCTGGCGATCTCCACCAATGACCCCTGGTCCAACGAGCTGCGCGCGCAGCTCGTCGGGCTGACCAACGTCGGCGGCGGTGCGCTGGACCGCCCGGTCGGCGGGTTGGCCAACAGCAACCCGTTTACCTTCACGGCACCGGCGGCCACGACGTGGGCGAACAACACGACCAGTCCGTTGGGCCGCGGGGCGGCCACCTACCTCGCTGACGTGCCGGCCGCGGACATGGGCGGCATCTTCACGCTCGGACTTCGACAGACCTTCGCCGGGAGCGTGACCTCGCTCACCAACGCGTCGATCGGCTTTGTGACCGACATCATCACGCCCGTGCCGGTGTCCACGGTGGGCGGGCCGACGATGGTTCAGCGGCCGACCAGCCTGACGGCGCTGACCACCAACGGCCCTTACCGGTACGCGGCGGTGACGGTGACCGCGATCGTGTCGGGCCCGCACCACTTCGGCGTCTACACGGGCGGTGCGGACGGCTTCCTCTACGTCTATCGCGGGTCGTTCGACCCCACGGCCCCGCTGGTGAACCTCGCCGGTCTGGATGACGTCGGCGACCTCGGCGACACCAACAGCTCGTCGCTGTGGCTGGACATGACGGCGGGTGAGACGGCTGTCGCGGTGATCACGACGTTCAACCCGACGGCCAACGTGAGCCAGGGCTTGTTCACCTGGGCCGGCCCCATCCCCGAGCCGGCGGCGCTGGGCGTGCTCGCTCCCGTCGCGGCCCTGCTGCTGCGGCGGCGGGCCTGACCGACCCGCCAAGCAGGCCTGACCGACCCGCCGAGCGGGCCTGACCGACCCGCCGAGCGGGCCTGACCGACCCGCCGAGCGGGCCTGACCGACCCGCCGAGCGGGCCGAGCTGGGCTCGCAGGTGGAGCTCGAAAACGGTTTGGCCGGGCACTGAGGCGTGTGGGACGCCGCCGCCCGACCGAACTTCCGAACGGAAACACGAAGCCCCGGCATGGTTCACCATGCCGGGGCTTTTCGTTGGCCTTCGTTGGTTGGACGTACGAGCGACTACCCCGACCCGCCAACAGCGGGTGGGCAGCTTCTCTGTCCGCGGCTTACGTCGCGTCGGAGGCCGCGGCGGCGGCCGCCTCGGGCTTGGCTTCACCCTCGACCTTGATGGCCTCGAAGAACAGGTGCTTGTTGCCGCCGTCTTCCTTGACGGTGATGCGGATGAGGTTCTTGTCCTTGAAGCTGCCGCGGAGGATCTCCTCGGAGAGCGGGTCCTCGACGTGCTGCTCGATGGCCCGGCGGAGCGGGCGGGCGCCGAAGTCGGTGTTGGTGCCCTTCTCGATGAGGAACGCTTTGGCCTCGGGCGAGAGTTCGATCTTCAGCCCGTGGTCGATCAGCCGCTTCATGACCTTCTTGAGCTCGAACTCGACGATCGTCTCGAGGTTCTCGCGGGTGAGCGGCCGGAAGACGATCACGTCGTCGAGGCGGCCGATGAACTCGGGCCGGAAGTACCGCTCGATCTCCTTCATGAGCAGTTCCTTCATCTTCTCGTAGGACTGCTCCTCGGCCGAGCCCTTGCCGCGGCCCTGGAGGCCGAAGGGCTGCACGCCGCCCTTGATCAGCTCCGCGCCGATGTTGCTGGTCATGATCAGCACGACGTTGCGGAAGTCGACATGGCGGCCGAAGGAGTCGGTGAGCCGGCCTTCCTCCATGATCTGCAGGAGCATGTTGAACACGTCGGGGTGGGCCTTCTCCACCTCGTCGAGCAGGACGACGGAGTAGGGCCGGCGGCGGATCTTCTCGGTGAGCTGGCCGCCTTCCTCGTAGCCGACGTAGCCCGGCGGGGCGCCGATCAGCCGCGAGACGTTGTGCTTCTCCATGTACTCGCTCATGTCGATCTGCACGAGGGCGTCCTCGTCGCCGAACATGAACTCGGCCAGCGCCTTGGAGAGCAGCGTCTTGCCCACGCCCGAGGGGCCGAGGAACAGGAACGAGCCCATCGGCCGGTTCGGGTCCTTCAGGCCCGACCGGGCACGGCGGATGGTCTTGGCCACGGCCTTGATGGCCATGTCCTGCGAGACGACCCGCTTGTGCAGTTCGTTTTCCAGCTCCAGCAGCCGCTGGGCCTCTTCCTTCTCCAGCCGTGTGAGGGGCACGCCGGTCATCTTGCTGACGACTTCGGCGATGACCTCTTCGTCCACGACGCCGTCGATCTCACGGGCCCGCTCACGCCACTGACGCTGGATCTCTTCCTTCTTCGCGCGCAGCTGCTCGGCCTGGTCGCGCAGGCGCGCCGCCTCCTCGTACTCGGCGTTCTTGACGGCCTCGTCCTTGGCCATGCTGAGCCGTTCGATCTGCTCCTCGAGCTCGGCGAGGTTGGGCGGCTTGGTCATCGACCGCAGCCGCACGCGGGCGCCCGCCTCGTCGAGCACGTCGATGGCCTTGTCCGGCAGGCACCGGCCGGTGATGTACCGGTCGGAGAGTTCGACGGCGGCCTCGAGGGCGTCGTCGGTGATGCGGACCCGGTGGTGGGCTTCGTAGCGGTCGCGCAGGCCCTTGAGGATCTCCACCGCGTCGGACTTGTTGGGCTGCTCGACCGTGATCGGCTGGAAGCGGCGGGCGAGGGCGGCGTCCTTCTCGATGTACTTGCGGTACTCGTCGAAGGTCGTGGCGCCGATGCACTGGATCTCGCCGCGCGACAGCGCGGGCTTGAGGACGTTGCTGGCGTCGATAGCGCCTTCGGCCCCGCCGGCGCCCACCAGCGTGTGCAGCTCGTCGATGAACAGGATGACGTTCTTGGCGCGGCGAACCTCGTTCATCACCGCCTTGATCCGCTCCTCGAACTGACCGCGGTACTTCGTGCCGGCGACCATCATCGCCAGATCGAGCACGACGATGCGGCGGTCGGCGAGGATCTCGGGGATGTTGCCCGAGACGACCAGCTGGGCGAGGCCTTCGACGATGGCCGTCTTGCCCACGCCGGCTTCGCCGAGCAGCACGGGGTTGTTCTTCTGGCGGCGGCAGAGGATCTGCACCACGCGTTCGATCTCGTTCTTGCGGCCGATGACCGGGTCGAGCTGGCCCTCACGGGCGAGCTCGGTGAGGTCGCGGCCGAAGCTGTCGAGCGCGGGGGTCTTGCTCTTGCCCTTGGCGGCGGACGACGACGACGGGGTGCCGGTCTTGTCGGCGGTCGGCGTTTCTTCGTTCTCCCCGCCGGCTCCGAGGAGGTTGAGCACCTCTTCCCGCACTTCATCGAGCTTGAGACCCAGGTTCATCAGGACCTGGGCGGCCACGCCGTCGTGCTCACGGAGAAGCCCCAGGAGCAGGTGCTCGGTGCCCACGTAGTTGTGGTTGAGGTTGCGTGCCTCTTCGATGGAGTACTCGATGACCTTCTTGGCGCGAGGCGTCTGCGGGAGCTTGCCCATGGTGACCATGTCCGGGCCGCTCTTGACCAGCTTCTCGACTTCGATCCGCACGCGACGCAGGTCCACGTCGAGGTTCTTCAGCACGTTCGCCCCGACGCCCGAGCCTTCCTTCACCAGCCCGAGAAGGATGTGCTCGGTGCCGATGTATTCGTGGTTGAACCGCTGGGCCTCCTGGTTGGCCAGGGCCATGACCTTGCGGGCACGATCGGTGAAACGCTCAAACATGTCCATCTCCGAGTCGTCGGCTGTTTGACTGGCGCCGACCCCAGTAAAGCTGCCAGAAGACACCGTCGGCGCTCCGTCACCAACGGATCGAAGCGGCGCGACGCCACGGGGCTTCGGTCATCCCGCCCCCGCTTGCCCGCCACCACGTCATCATAGGTGCGGTCCAGAAGTGCGCCAAACCAGAGCCTCCTCTGTCGAGCAGTACCGCCCGCGCCCCTCTTGAGGTGTATCGGACGACGCGGCCGCCGTCTTTTCGCTTTCGGCAGCCGCGCCGCCAGCGTCGCCCGCCGCGCCTGCCCCGCCCGACCCCTGCCGTCCGACCGGCAACCCCAAACCGCCCCGTCCGCCCCCCGCTACCATGCCCGCCGTCCTGCGCAGCCGGCGTCACGGCGGGGACGTTGCCGACCCGGTCGGCCCAAGGCCCGGTCCCGTCGAGCGGACGGACCTGCGCGGACCTGCCAGCCGATGAACGTCCGGGAAGGAGCATTGCGGGTGAACACGACCGACCGTTCTGTCCCGGCCGCGGCCGACGTTGATCAGACCCACGACCGTGCGACACCGGCGGCCGACGTCGAGACCACTCTCGAGCAGGACATACAGAAGCTTGCGACGCTGGCCGAGGCGGGCCCGGTGACGTTCGGCCAGCTCGTGGACACGCTCGGCGACCGGGCCAGCACGTCGCTGCTGGTGATCCTCGCGCTGGCGTTTCTCGTTGTGCCGGTGCCGGGGGTTTCGACCGCCTCCTCGGTCGTGTTTTTCCTGCTGGCCTTCACGTCGCTGACGGGCCGCCGACCGTGGCTCCCGGCGTTCGTGCGTCGCCGGGCCATCTCCCAGCCCTACGCCCAGCGGATGTTCGCCTCGGCGGGGCGGATCGCGCGGTGGCTGGGGCGGTACGTCAAGCCGCGGCTGACGTTCCTCGTCCACGGCGTGTTTCGGTGGCTCGCGGGGCTGTCCATGGCGCTGGCGATCATCGCCTTCGCGCTGCCGATTCCGATCCCCTTCAACAACTCGCCGCCGGCGTTATGCATCCTGCTGCTGGGGCTTGGGCTGCTCAACCGCGACGGGCTGATGCTGCTGCTCGGGCACCTGGCGAACCTGATCCTGTGGGTGCTGCTGCTGATGGCGGGGACGTTCCTGTACGACCTCGTCCGGCGTGCCCTCGAATGGCTCGGTGTGTTCGGGGGCTGAGCAGAGCCGCAGGCGTCGTGTCGCCCCGGGCCCGGCGACGTCGGCCCCGCGGCGGGATGCCGGTCGGCGTGACGCGGACGGACCGACACGTGCGCGGACGGAGATGCCGGCGGCCGGGATGCCGCTGAAGAAGCAAAACGGGTTGGCAAACCCGTTCGGATTCGCCAACCCGTCCTTGAATCAGTTGGAACGACCGACTAGCGGCGACGCAGGCCGAGCAGGGCCAGCGGGGCAAACAGCCCGAGCATGGCCGGCTCCGGGATCGGGGCGCGCACCAGGCCGATGTTGCTCTGCGTAAAGCCTGTCACGTCGCTGAAGGTCTGACCCGTGAAGTTGGTGAGGCCGGCAGGCGAGATGCCGCCAGCCGTCGTGCGGGCCACGAGCGTGAAGGCGTTGACGGCCGTGGCGCCGGGGACGATGTTGCTGCCGCCGACCAGCGACACCGTGAAGTTCACGATCGACGGGCTGTCGGTCGGGGTGACCAGCGGGGGCGTGAGGCCGACGAGCTGCTCGGTGAGCGAGAAGACGCTGCCCGCGACCGGGTTGATGATGCTCGCGCTGCCGGGCACGTAGCCCACAAAGTCGTAGAGGGTGAACGCGTCATTCGCCAGTGCGCCCGCGGGCGGGGGCGTCGCGACGACCCGCATGATGGCGTTCGGCTGCACCGCCACCGTGTACTTCCACTCGTGCTCCCCGTTGCCCAGGTCGGTGACGGTCAACGCGGAGATCAACAGGGCGGCCTGAGCCGACCCGGCCGTCGCGGCGACGGCCGCCGCTGCCCACATCCATGACGACTTGCTCATCTCGTCCTCCTTACGAAGTCCACAACTTTCTCGGGTCTCTCTCGATTCCCAGCCTTGGAGTGTATCGCCAGCTTGCCACGAACGAAAGCAACCGGGGTGATGACCCCTCAATACCGGTCGAAAAGAGACAAGAAAATGACAAAGAGACGGTTGCTTGATACTTGAATAGCGCTTTTTCGCTTGTTCTGGGGAACGAACGACAGGACGTTCCCCCACGGTTACGGCCACAGGCCCACGTCCGTCACGCCGAGCGTGGGCGGCAAGCCGACGCTGAGGTTCATGTTCTGCACCGCCTGTCCGGCGGCGCCTTTGCCGAGGTTGTCGATGGCCGCGAGGGCAATCACCCGGCCCCGGGCGGGGTCGGCCGCGTAGCTCAGGAAGGCCATGTTGGTGCCGCTGGCCCACTTGGTGTGCGGTGCGGCGTCGGTCACGCGGACGAGCGGCCGGTCGGCGTAGAAGCTCCGGGCGGCGTCGAGGCACTGGGCCGTGGAGCATTGCCCGTGGAGGTAGACGGTGGCGAGGATGCCCCGGGTCATGGGGATGAGGTGTGGGGTGAAGAGGACGGAAGCGGCCTGGCCGGCCAGCTCGGTCAGGGCGGCTTCGATTTCCGGGACGTGCGCGTGTTTGAGCAGGCCGTAGGCGACGAGGTCTTCGTTGACCTCGGCGAAACCGAAGCCCCCGCCGCCGCCCCGTCCGGCGCCCGACACGCCCGACTTGGCGTCGATGATGATATCGCCCGGCCGGACCAGCCCGCGGGCGAGCAGGGGGGCGATGGCCAGAAGACTGGCGGCGGGGTAGCAGCCCGGGTTGGCGATGCGTCTGGCGTTGGCGAGACGCTCCGGCCAGACGTCGGCCAGTCCGTACACCCAGCCGGGCTTGAAGCGGTGGTCGCCGCCGATGTCGATGACGCGGAGGTGGTCAGGGAGTTGTGCAAGCTGGGCGGTACTCTCGCCCGTGGGGAGCGAGGCGAAGAGGACGTCCAGCTCGGGGAGCCGGGCGGGGTCCCACTTGTGGATGGTCAGGTCGGCCGTGGGCCGGGGAAGGGAGGGAAAACGGTCGCCCAGCCGGCTTCCGGCCGATGACTCGCCACTGACGTACTCCACGCGGACGAGGGGGTGTCGAGTGAGGTATCGGAGCAGTTCGCCGCCGCCGTAGCCGGAGACGCCGACGATGCCGACGCGGACGGGGCGCTGCTGGGAGAACGGGGGGACGGATTGCGGCGGGACGGGTGGGTTGGACATGGCCGGAGGTGAGCGGGCGTGACGGCAGTAGGTTAGCCGCCATGCGTCGGGGTCGGCTGGGGCGGCGTCGGGGGGTGGGCCGACTCGACAAGCGGCGCGGAAGGGTGTGGAATCCGCCGTCCCCGGCGGGACGCGGGCGGGAGGCCGCCCCCGGCCTGGCGGGGTCAGCCAACGACAAGGACGCATTCATGGCCGTCACGCGAATCGAGCTGCAGAGCTGTATTCAGAGGGCGATTGACTATGTGTATCGCCACGCCCGCCCGGTGGATGCGGCGGAGCTGGCGTTTCATCTGGGGCAGGGGTCCACGGAGGTGGTGCTGACGCTGCTTTCGTCGTATCAGAACCCGGACGGGGGCTTCGGCCACGCGATCGAGCCGGACGTGCGGTGCACGTGCTCGACGGTGCTGGCGACGACGGTGGCGTTGCAGCGCATGGTGCGGGTGCAGGTGAACCCGTTCCATCCGATGGTGCTCTCGGCCATCCGGTATCTGGTGGATCAGTATCACCTGCCGTCGAAGAACTGGCCGCTGATCAGCGAGGAGGCGCGGGCGGGGGTGTGTGCGCCATGGTGGAAGGCGTTCGAGCCGGGCAAGCCGGAGACGTGGAGTGAGCTGAACCCGCGGGCGGAGATCCTCAGCTACTTCCTGCGGTTCGATCAGTCGCGGCACGGCGGGCTGAACCATCAGGCGATGTACGATGAGGCGCGTCGGCTGATGCTCTCGCGTCTGGCCAAGGAGCAGCCGCTGAACCGGGCCGAAGTGCAGTGCGTGGCGCGGCTGCTGCGGTCGCCGGGCATCGACCAGACCATCGAGCGGACGTGCCGCGAGGTACTCGAGCGGGACCTGCCGAAGATGCTGCCGCGGACGGTCGAGGAGTGCCGGGGCGACGTGCTCAAGCCGCTGACGATCGCACGTCGGCCCAACTCGGTGCTGGCGGGGCTGGTCGAGGGGTCGGTGACCGTGCAGCACGAGTACGAAGTGCGGACGCAGCGTCCGGACGGCTCGTGGGATGTGCCCTTCGACTGGGGCGGACACGAGCCGGAGGAGTGGGCGAAGGCGGAGCGGGAGTGGCGGGGGATGCTGACGATGCTGACGGCGTCGTCGCTGGCGGCGTATGCGCGGTTCCGGGGCTGAGGGCCTGGCGGGCGGGGGGGGCGGGCCGGGGCCAGGCGGGGCCGGGGGCGGGGGGCGGGGGGGAGCGAAGGCGAAACGAGAGCGGGCCGGGTGGCAAGCCCGGCCCGCCGTGCAGTGGAAGTGTCGCGTCGGCGGCGTCAGAACTGCCAACCCACCGCGAGGATGTAGCGGAGGTCGGAGCGGGAGACGTCGGCTTCGGGCCGCGCGTTGTACTTCAGCTCGACCTTGAAGTCGGTGAAGAAGCGGGCCGAGAGGTTCACGCGGATGCCGGCGTCGGTGTTGATGATGTACTCGCCGAAGTCCTCGAGGCTGGGCAGGTATTCGAGGTTGTGGATGAAGCGGACGTTGTCCACGAGCACGCGGTCGTAGGCGTAGGCGAGGCGTGCGTTGGGGTAGGTCTCGGACTCCTCGCCGCGGTAATCCTCGTAGGTGAGGCCCACGCCGGCTTCCGTCCGGAAGTTCTGCTTCGGGCCTTCGAGCCACTGATAACCGATGCCGACGCCCGGGAGGGCCCGCAGGTTGAGGTCGGCGATGTTGTCGCGTTCGAAGCGGGCGACGGCGTAGAAGTAGAGCTTCTTGGAGACGAAGTAGTCGTACTTCACCTGCGCGAACCAGTTGTCGGTGGTGGTCTCCTTCTCGCCGCCGGACTTGCGGCTGCGGGCGTAGAGGTACTGGCCGGAGAGGCTGAGGCGGTCGTCGGCGGTGCGACGCTGGGCGTCGCCCGCGAGGTTGAACGCGTCGGAGTCGGTGTTGCCGCGCGACAGCAGCGCCCCGGCGCGGATGTTGCCCGTCCAGCGGGTCTCGACCTTGGGCTCATTGATCGCCACGACCTGGTCGAGCGAGAGGGTGCTGGCGGCCACCCCGGCCGCCGAGGGGGCCGTCTGGATGGTCCCCGGCGTCTCGGACCGCTGCACCTGCTGCTTGACCACCGAGCCGTCGGCGAGCTTGATCTCGATCGGCTCGTCGGTCGAGAACGATGCGACGTCCTTGAGGTCCACGGTGACCTCGCCGGCGACGGCCGATTTGATCTTGAGCTTGCCGCCTTCGAGCCGGGTGACTTCCCCGGTCAGGCGGTCGCCGTTTTTGAACACCACTTCCCCGCCCCACGCGGCCGACACGGCCGCCAGCACGGCGAGGACACCTGTAGACAGACTGCGAAGCATGATGGCTCCTTGTTGGAACAGAGTCGGCCGGCCGAGGCTTGCCTGGCGCACCGAGGCGCGCAAAACCGCCGCGGTTCAGGCCGACGTGGCGGAACGACCGTGCGATGTGCCCGGTCACGACGATTTGGCCGATGCCTTGAGCAGGTCGCGGATTTCGGTGAGCAGCTGCTCTTCCTTCGTCGGCGCCGGTGGGGGGGGCGGGGGGGCCGGGGCGGCAGCCTGCTTGGACCGCATGAGCAGGCGAAGGAACTTGACGATGACGATGAACACGACGAACGCGGTGACGATGAAGACGATCAGGTCGCCGATGAACTTGCCGTAGAACAGGTTGGCGCCGCCGACGTAATCGGCCGGGCTGATGCCCGTCTTGCCCTCAGCCAGCGTGCCGCCGATGTTGATGAACATGCCGTCGAAGCCCGCCTTGCTGGGAAGCACCAGCGAGATCAGCGGCATGACGACGTTGTCCACCGCCGACTTCACCACCGCAGTAAATCCGGCGCCGATGATGAAGCCGACCGTCAGGTCGACGATGTTGCCTTTGAAGGCAAAGTTCTTGAACTCTTCCAGCAGGGTCAGGGCCTGCTTGCCCGGGTTGATGGCCATGGCGTTTCTCTCCGCAGAACAGCGACCCCGGGCCGCTCCCGCGAGAGACCCCAGCCGCGCGCGGCGAGTGTAATGAAAGCCTGCGGGATGCCCAACACCGCGCGGACAGGTGTACGGGCGTGTATATGAAGCACCGCAGTCTGGCGGACGCGTCCGGGGCGGCCCGACGGACACACCGACCCCCTGTCTGCCGCGCGGATCACTTCACGACGGGGAGGGTGATGCCCTTCTGTTCGCGGAGTTTGGCGTAGCCGCTGCCGAGTTCGCCGATGGGGTCGGGCGGGAGGATCTGCACGTTCTTCTCGCCAAGGCGGGCTTCTCCGCGGAGCACTTTATCCTGGAACTTCCGGCACTCCTCCAGCAGTCGGGGGAGGATGTCCTCTTCGGGGACGTTGGCCACGCGTTCGCCCTGCACGTAGATGATGCCGCGGCGGTCGCCGGCGAAGATGGCGACGTCGGCGCCTTCGGCTTCGCCGGGGCCGTTGACGATGCAGCCCATCACCGCGACCTTGATCGGCAGCGTGATCTCCTCTTCGAGCTTTTTCCGCACGTCCTGCACGAGCGTGAGCAGGTCCACCTGAATGCGGCCGCAGGTGGGGCAGGCGATCAGCTCGGCGCCTTTGCGGGGCCGCAGGCCCAGCACGTACAGCAGCTCCAGCCCGTCCTTCACCTCCCACACCGGGTCGTTGGCGTAGCTGAGGCGGATGGTGTCGCCGATGCCCTGGGTGAGCAGGGCGCCCAGCGGCACCACGGAGCGGATGGTGCCGGTTTCGCGCGGGCCGGCGTGGGTCACCCCCAGGTGCAGCGGGTAGTCGAATCGCTGCGAGATTTCGGTGTAGGCGGCGATGACCAGGGCCGGGTCGATGCTCTTGGCGGAGATGACGATGTCGTGGAAGTCCTGCTCGTGGAAGATCTCGAGGTATTCCTCGAGCTTGGTGATCATGATCGCCAGCAGGTGGCCGAAGCGGTGCTGGCTGAAGACGCCGCCGAGCTCTTTCATCCGCTTCTGCTTGTCCTTGCGTTCGATGATGGAGCCTTCGTTGACGCCGACGCGGATGGGGATCTTTTTCGCCTTGCAGGCCTGGATCACCTCGATGACCTGAGCGCGGTCGTTGATGTTGCCGGGGTTGAGACGGATTTTGTGGATGCCCGCGTCGATGGCTTCGAGGGCGCGCTGGAAGTGAAAGTGCACGTCGGCCACGATCGGCACCTTGACGGCCGGGATGATGTGCTTGAGGGCGGCGGTGTCCTTACGCTCGGGGACGGCGACGCGGACGATGTCGGCCCCGGCGGCGGCCAGCTTGTTGATCTCGGCGATGCAGCCGTCGATGTCGTGGGTGTAGCCGGAAGTCATCGTCTGGACGGTGACGGGCGCGTCGCCGCCGATGCGGACGAAACCGTGCTGCTCCGAACCGATGACGACCTGCCGGGTCTTGCGACGTGGGAAAGGCGAGGCGGAGGACGCTTGGCTCATGGCGGGGGATGCTCCGGCGTAGACGAACCCTTCGGCCCGCTGGGAAAACGGGCCTGGCGGGGGGATGGTACGCCGCTGCCTCGTCAGGTTCGGCTAAGGTACGCATCGCCCGCGGGGCGACGGTCGGTGGCAGTGCCGGGTCGGTGCCGGCGGGCCCGCGTGCAGCGAACGGAGAGGGAGACCGAAGGCCCGGCATGAACATCGCCCTGCCCATCCTCGCGTTTTCCGAGCCGGGCGCGACGGCGCTGTGGCTGTCGCTGATCGGCGCGCTGGTGGGCATCTGCGTGCTGCTGAGCCGGTTTTCCGACCGCATCGGCGTGCCGGTGGTGCTGGTGTTCCTCGTGCTGGGGATGCTGGGGGGATCGGAAGGGTTCGGGGGGCTGGCGTTCGACAACTACGGCCTGGCGGTGCGGCTGGGGACGATGGCCCTGGTGCTCATCCTGTTCGACGGCGGGCTGAACACGTCGATCGCGTCGGTGCGGCGGGTGCTCACGCCGAGCCTGCTGCTGGCGACGCTGGGCGTGGTGCTGACGGCGGTGCTGGTGGCGGGTTTCGGGCGGCTCATCGGCTTGTCGTGGCCGGAAGCGATGCTGCTGGGGGCGGTGGTGTCGTCCACGGACACGGCGGCGGTGTTCGCGGTGTTGCGGG
Source organism: Tepidisphaerales bacterium (assembly GCA_046299715.1). Classification (GTDB taxonomy): domain Bacteria; phylum Planctomycetota; class Phycisphaerae; order Tepidisphaerales; family Tepidisphaeraceae; genus JBBRUM01. The sequence goes on from JBKBHU010000002.1 coordinate 60,956, forward strand.
GGGGGCGGGTGGCGCTGCGGCCGAAGGTGGGGCGGACGCTGGAAGTCGAGTCGTGCGTGAACGACCCGATGGCAGTGATCATGACCGTGGCGCTGGTGGAGATTTTTTCCCAGACCGCCGGTTCGTCGCCCGACGCGGCCGTTGGGGATGCCGTGCCCGGGCTCTGGGCGACGCTGGCGATGGTGCCCGTGCAGCTCGTCGTCGGCGTGCTGGTCGGGGTGGCGGTGGGGCTGGCGGGCGGGGCGCTGCTGCGACGGGTACGCCTGTCCACCGGCGGGCTGTACCCGGCGCTGACGCTGTCGCTGGCCTTCCTCAGCTTCGGCTTCGCGACGCTGGTCTACGGAAGCGGCTTCATGTCGGTCTTCGCGACCGGGCTGGTGCTGGGCAACGGCAGGCGGTTGCCGTACAGCAGCGGGCTCTCCCGCGTGCACGATGCGATGGCCTGGCTGAGCCAGATCGGCATGTTTCTGATGCTCGGGCTGCTGGTGTTCCCGTCGCGGCTGCTGCCCGTGGTCTGGGAGGGCGTGACGCTGGCGCTGTTCCTGGGGCTGGTGGCCCGGCCGGTCGCGGTGGCGGCGTGCGCGGCGTGGTTCGGATACACCTTGCGCGAGCTGGCCTACATCGCGATGGTGGGGTTGCGGGGGGCGGTGCCGATCATCCTCGCGACGTTCCCCGTGCTGGCCGGGGTAGACGGGGCCGAGCGGGTGTTCAACCTGGTGTTCTTCATCGTCGTGTTCTCGAGCCTGTTCCCGGGGATGCTCATCCGACCGCTGGCGCGGTGGCTGGAGGTGGCCGAAGACGCCCGGCCGACGCCGGCGGCGGTGCTGGAGATCAACGCGGCCCAGCGGCTCGACGGCGACCTCGTCGCCTTCCACATCGACCCCTCGCTGGCGGTGTGCGGGGCGGAGCTGCGGGAGATCGCGTTCCCTCCCGGGGCGTCGGTGGCGCTGATCGTCCGCGGCGGCAGCCTCGTCGCCGCCAAAGGGTCCACACGGCTGCAGTGCGGGGACTACGTCTACGTGTTCTTCAAGGACGCCGACCGCCCGCTGGTGGAGCTGCTGTTCGGAGCCCCGGCCGCCTCGGCGTGAAACGCCGCCGCGTCGAGCCGCCCCGCAAGGGCGCGCCGAAGCCGCCGCATCGACCGGGCAGCTCTCAACGACGCGGCACCCTCCTCACCGGCGCAGCACCATCAGCGACCGGGGGGCGACCTTCACCTTGCCGGACGCCTCGCCCAGCGGCTCGGTACCGGCTCGGCGGTCATCGGTCAGGAGCGTCCACGTGCCCTCGGGCAGTTGCACCTCGGCCGGCTCGGCGCCGCCGTTGAGCGCGACGAAGAGCGTCGTCGCCGCCGGCGAAAGCTTGCTGCCGTCGAGCGTGTACGCGACGACGCCGTGGGGCACCTCGCCGCTGAACTGCACCACCTCGCGGACCTGCTCCCGCGTGGTCAGCCGCAGCACCGGATGGGCCTTGCGCAGACGGATCATCCCGGCGAGGTAGTCGTGCACGTCGATGAACCGCTGCTTGCGCGGCCAGTCGAACTTGTTGACCTCGTCGCCGGCGTTGTAGGAGTTGTGGTTGCCGTGCTTGGTGCGGGCGAAGTCGCAGCCGCCGTGCAGGAACGCGATGCCCTGCGAGAGCAGCACGACGGCCTGCGAGAGCTTCTGGTACCGCTTGAGCTCCTCGTCGCTGGCCTTGGGATGCGCTTTCCTGAGCTTGTCCCAGAGGATGAGGTTGTCGTGGGCCGAGACGTAGTTGACCGTCTCGATGGGGTGTTCGGTGAAGTCGTCGATCGCGCCGGCGATGCCGCGGCGGACGTTCTCGAGGTCGCCCCCGGAGCCGGTGGCGAAGCCGGTGCTGGTGCCGTCGAGGTCGCCGCGGAGCGCGTGGCGGAAGTGGTCGTTGAACACCGCCACGCGCATCCCTTTCTGAGCGCCTTTGGGGAAGTGGGTGTGGCCGCCGCCGGTCCACGGCTCGCCGTAGAGCGTCAGGTCGGGTCGGAGCGGCAGCAGCCGCTGCTGGATGGCCTTGACGGTGGCGGGGTGATGCGTGCCGAGCAGGTCGAAACGGAAGCCGTCCACCCGGTACTGCTCGACCCAGAACTGCAGCGAGTCGAGGATGTACTTGCGCACCATGGCCCGCTCGTCGGCGATCGAGTTGCCCACGCCGGCGTCGTTGAGCAGCTTCCCGTCGGCGGAGGTGCGGAAGAAGTAGTACGGCACGGTCTGGTCGAAGGGCGAATGTTCGCCCGAGCTGGACGTGTGGTTGTAGACGACGTCGAGGATGACGCGGATGCCGGCCCGGTGCAGGCCCTGGATGGCCGTGCGCAGCTCGAGGATCGGCCGGGCGGGGTCGTGCGGGTCGGTGGCGTAGTTGGCCTCGGGCACGTTGAACAGCGCCGTCCAGTAGCCCCAGTTGTATTCGCCGATTTTTGCGGTGAAGTCGTGGATCGGCAGCAGGTGCACGGCCGTGACCCCGAGGTCCAGCAGGTGGCTCAGTCCGGTGCTGGGGGTCGAGGCGGTGCGGGGATGCTCGGTGAGCAGCCCGAGATAGGTGCCGCGGAGGTGCGGGGGGGCGGCCTCGTCGGCGATGCTGAAGTCGCGGACGTGGATTTCGTAGATGACCTCATCCGTGGGCTGGTTGAGCCTCGGCTGCGGCACCGAACCCCAGCCCTCGGGGGCGAGTCGGGCGAGGTCCATCACCAGGCCGTAGCTGCTGTCGCTGCTGGCGGCGACGGTGTGGATGTCCACCACCTCACGGACCTTGCCGTAGCTGTGAAAGCGGTAGCGGTAGGGCACACCGTGCAGGTCGCCTTCGATCCGGACGCTCCAGAGCCCCATCTCGCCGCGCCGCAGCGGGATCACGCGGGCCGGCTCGCGGTCGCCCACGGCACGGAACAGCACCAGCTCCACCAGTTCGGAGACGGGCGACCATGTCGTGAAGGTCGTCGCCTGCGAGGAATAGTCGTAGCCGAGGCGGGCATCCAGCGGGTGCAGCTCGGGGGTCTCCAGCACCCCCCGGGCGTAGACCGTCAGCGGCGAATGGCCCGGCAGCTTCAACTGCAGCCGCGCCACCTCGTCCAGCGAGACCGGCTGCGGCAGCCGGACGTGGTACATCACACGGCTGACGGCCGGCAGTTCGACTTGCTCGACCGCGGCCGGGACGGTGGGCGGCGTGCCCTGACCCCGACGCTGCACCGTCAGCTGCTGCCGGCTGGCCTCATCCAGCACGCCCGTGGTGGCGAGGACGATGAGGTCGCGGCTGTCGAGGAAGGCGATGACGGGTTTCACGGAGAGGTCTACCTTTGCGGGGTCGAGGTAAAGGGTCTCATCACCGCTGACCACCCAGACCTCGGTCACCCCCGACGCCCGGGTCGCGACGAATCGGTCGCGGTCGATATCTTTAGCCTGCCAGTTCCCCTTTCGGATGATCAGGCCGGCCCGCTCGCTGGCAGACCGCCACGGAATGATGGCATAACGGCCGAAACTTGTCGCCCCGGTGAACGGATAAGCCCGCCCCTCCTGACCTTCCGGCCACACCCAGAGGTTCCAGTCGTCATATCGCCCGTCCGGCCGGTGGTAGTGCACGACCAGAAGCGCTGGTGCACCGTAATCGGCGGGGTGGAGCGTCTCCGCCAGCTGCGGGATGTCCACCTCGGGCGTGCGGGCGACGGCGACCGCAACGCGAAACGCCACCCCGGTGCCGGCAAGCGTGGCGAGGTAGCCCAGCAGCAGAACGACGATGGAGAGAAGCCGCCGGGCGGTCGGGGCGGCCGGAGAGGCGGGATGCGACGACGGCGGGCGGCTGGGTTGAGACATAGGGGCGGTCAGGTTAACCGGTTAAACACGCGTTGACAAGCGGCCTGCAACCGTTTCTTCGCCGGGGGCATGTTCACCGGGTCGTGCGGCCGGCCCGGGGGCGGTTTGAAGGGGGGGCGGTGCACCGGCCAGAGCGCGTGAGGTAAGGCGTGCCGGGCGGGGGCGGGGGGGGGCGGCGGGGGGGCGACGTGGGGAGGGGCGTGGCAGGGTGCCGCAGGGCTGGTGCGTTTCGCCGCGGTGCCGCGGGCGGGGGCATCCCTTAAAGTGCTGCCGGCGGGAGCAGCCGTTCCGTGTCGCCACGCCCGGACGGGGCGGCCTTGGGGGGTGTTCTCGCCGGTGGGGAGCGGTCTCCGCCGCAACGGCCTGTCAGGAGGAGCCATCAGGAGGAGCCCATGGACCAGCGCAACCCTTCGCCGGTAACCCCGAGCGGTTTCGTGTATGAGCCGACCGTGCAGCTCGGACCGGACACGACCGAGTACCGCCTTCTCACGAAGGAGGGCGTGTCGGTGGAGGAGCTGGGCGGACGCCGGTTTTTGCGGGTCTCGCGGGAGGCGTTGCGGGAGCTGGCCCGGCAGGCGTTCGCGGACGTGTCGTTTTACCTGCGGACGTCGCACCTCAAGCAGCTGGCCGAGGAACTCAATGACCCCGAGGCGTCGGATAACGACCGGTTCGTGATCTACTCACACCTGCAGAACGCGGTGGTGGCCGCGGCGGGGCAGTTGCCGACCTGTCAGGACACGGGCACGGCGATCGTCATGGGGAAGAAGGGGCAGCGGGTGCTGACCGACTTCGACGACGCCGAAGCGTTGACGCATGGCGTCTGGCAGACGTTCCAGGAGAAGTGCCTGCGGTACTCGCAGATCGCGCCGCTGGAGATGTTCAAGGAGAAGAACACGGGGAACAACCTGCCGGCCCAGATCGACCTCTACGCGGAGACGTCGCCGGAGCACGCGGAGGAGTACAGCTTCCTGTTCATCGCCAAGGGCGGCGGCAGCGCCAACAAGGCGTACCTCTTCCAGAGCACGCCGGCCGTGTTGAACGAAAAGGACCTCGAGGCGTTCGTGCGGAGCAAGCTCAAGGACATCGGCACCAGCGCCTGCCCGCCGTACCACCTGGCGCTGGTGGTGGGCGGCACGAGCGCTGAGGCGAACCTGAAGTATGTGAAGCTGGCCAGCTGCGGGTATCTCGACGGCCTGCCGACCAGCGGCAGCCCCGGGGGGCGTGCCTTTCGCGACCTCGAGTGGGAGAAGCGGATCCTCAAAATCGCGCAGGAGAGCAGGATCGGCGCGCAGTTCGGGGGCAAGTACTTCGCGCATGACGTGCGCGTCATCCGCATGCCCCGTCACGCCGCGAGCATGCCGATCGGGCTGGGCGTCTCGTGCAGCGCGGACCGTCAGATCAAGGCGAAGATCACCGCCGACGGCATTTTCCTCGAGCAGCTCGAGCGGAACCCGGCACGCTTCCTGCCCAAAGAGCGGCCCGAGCTGGCGCCGCCAGTGAAGATCAACCTGAATGCCGGGATGGACGCGGTGCGGAAGATCCTCAGCCAGTTCCCCGTCAAGACGCGGGTGGAGCTGACCGGGACGCTGATCGTCGCTCGCGACGCGGCGCACGCCCGCATCAAGCAGATGCTGGACGAAGGCAAGCCGATGCCGCAGTACTTCAAGGACCACCCGATTTACTACGCCGGCCCGGCCAAGACGCCCGACGGCATGCCCACGGGCAGCTTCGGGCCCACGACGGCCGGCCGGATGGACAGCTACGTCGAGCTGTTCCAGTCGCTGGGGGGCAGCCTCGTGATGCTGGCCAAGGGCAACCGCTCCAAGGCGGTGACCGAATCGTGCAAGAAGTACGGCGGGTTCTACCTGGGCAGCATCGGCGGCCCGGCGGCGCTGCTGGCGCAGTCGAACATCAAAAAGGTCGAGCTGGTGGACTTCGAAGACATGGGGATGGAGGCCGTCCGCAAGATCGAAGTGGTGGACTTCCCCGCGTTCATCGTGGTGGACGACAAGGGCAACGACTTCTTCGAGCAGCTCTAGGCGTCGGGGGCGTAGCGGGCGGGGCCGGCCGGGGCCGACGCCCGCGTTGACGCCGTTGTGAAAGCCGCCGGTGCAACGTTTCGCCGTCGGTTTGGCCTGGCCAAGGCCGGCCGGTTCGCGTCGTGGCCGGCGTGTGCGCGCGGTACACTCGCCCGGCATGAAGCAGCCGATCGCGATTCAGTCGTGGTGTTTCCGGCACTTCAAAGCGCTGCCTGACTTCTTCGAGCAGCTCAAGGCCACGGGCGTCTCCGCCACGGAAGTGTGTGGGGTGCATGCGGACTTTGAGAACCCGGCCAGCTACGACGCCACGCTGCAGGCGTATGCCGACGCGGGGGTGAAGATCGTCTCCATCGGCGTGGAGTGGATGTCCGGTGACGAGTCGCGTGACCGCAGCCGGTTCGACTTCTGCCGGGCCGCGGGCATCGGGCACATGTCCATTTCCTTCGGCCCCGAGACGCTCTTCGAGGACCGGCTCCGGCACGTGGACGCGCTGGCCGAGCGGTACGACCTCAAGCTGGGGATCCACAACCATGGCGGCTACGACTGGCTGGGGAACGCGACGATCCTGAGGTACGTGTTTTCCCGCACGTCGCCCCGGATCGGCGTGTGCATCGACACGGCCTGGGCGCTGGACGCTAAGGAAGACCCGGTGAAGTGGGTGGAGCTGTTCGGGCCGCGGGTGCACGCGGTGCACATCAAGGACTTCGTGTTCGACCGCGCCCGCAACCCGACCGACGTGGTCATCGGCACGGGCAACCTCGACCTTCCACGCTTCGTCGGCGCCCTGCGGCAGGTGGGGTTCAACGGGCCGCTGGTGATCGAGTACGAAGGGGACGAGGCCCAGCCGGTGCCGGCGCTGACCGAGTGTGTACGGGCGTTGCAGCGATGTCTGTGAGCGGAGGTCCGTGAGGGCTGTTGAACGGTGAGCGGGCACCGGGGAGTGAGGGGGGAGGAGTGCGGCCATGGCCGAGTTCAGGTTCGAGCGGGACTCGATGGGGGAGATGCGGGTGCCCGCGGACGCGTACTACGGCGCGCAGACGGCGCGTGCGGTGGAGAACTTTCCGATCTCCGCGCGTCGGATGCCCCGCCGCATGATCGCGGCGCTGGGGCTGGTCAAACTCGCGGCGGCGGAGGCCAACCGCTCGCTGGGGCTGCTGGATGCCCAGCGGGCAGGATGGATCGTGCAGGCGGCCGGGGAGGTGGTCGCCGGCGTGCACGACGGGCAGTTCGTGGTGGACGTGTTCCAGACCGGCTCGGGCACGTCGAGCAACATGAACGCCAATGAGGTGATCGCCGGGCGGGCGAACGAGCTGGCCGGTCGGCCGCGGGGCGGCAAGGCGCCGGTGCACCCCAACGACCACGTGAACCTCGGACAGTCGTCGAACGACGTGTTTCCGACGGCCATGCACCTGGCGGTGGCGATGGCGGTGCGGGACGAACTTGTGCCGGCGCTGTCGCGGCTGGAGCAGCGGCTGGGCGCGGGCGTGACGCGGTTCGACGAGGTGGTCAAGGTGGGCCGCACGCACCTGCAGGACGCCACGCCCATCCGTGTGGGGCAGGTGTTCGGGGGGTATACGCAGCAGGCGAGGTATGCGGTGGAGCGGTCGTTGCGGGCGGTGGTGGCGCTTTGCGAGCTGCCGCTGGGGGGCACGGCGGTGGGCACGGGAATCAACGCGCACCCGGAGTTCGCCGGGCGGGCGATCGCGGAGCTGGCCGGGCGGACGGGGCTGTCCGTGCGGGAGGCGGTGAACCACGTGGAGGCGCAGGCCGCGCGGGACGCGGTGCTGGAGGCGTCGGGGCTGCTGCGGACGGCCGCGGCGTCGCTCATGCGGATCGCCAACGACATCCGGTTTCTCGCGTCCGGGCCGCGGTGCGGCATCGGTGAGCTGCTGCTGCCGGCGGTGCAGCCGGGGTCGTCGATCATGCCGGGCAAGGTGAACCCGGTGATGTGCGAGATGCTGATGATGGCTTCGGCGCGGATGTTCGCGGCCGACACGGCCGTGCAGACCTGTGCGCTGATGGGGAGCAACTTCGAGCTGAACGTGATGATGCCGCTGATGGCGTGGGAGCTGCTGGACGCGGTGTCGATCCTCTCCCGTGCGACGGCGGTCTTTACCGAGCGGTGCGTGGCCGGGATCGACGTGGACCGCGTCCGCTGCGCGTCGCTGGTCGAGCAGTCGCTGGCGATGTGCACGGCGCTGGCCCCGCACATCGGCTACGACGCGGCGGCGGAGCTGGCCAGGGCGGCGTACGAGAGCGGCCGGACGGTTCGCGAGGTGGCCCGTGAACGCCGGGTCCTGCCGGAGCATCAGCTGGAGCTGCTGCTGGACCCGCTGCGGATGACCTCACCGCAGGCCGATATGATCGGTCCGGGCGGGGGCTGAGCAGCCGGAGGCGAACGAGATGACCCCTCAAACGCGGCGGGTGTCGGGCAGGGTGTGTCGGTGGCGGACGGGCGTGCTGGTGGCGGCGTCGCTGGTGCTGGCGGCGTCGCCGGCACAGGCCAACCCGAGGGAGCTGCTGCGTCGCTACGACGAGCTGGACCGCAAGCTGTCGGAGGCGACGGGGGGCGACTACCGCTTCCTGTACGACCAGGCCCGGCGGAGTGAGAAGCGGCAGGCGGTGCTGGAGGCGGCGCGGGAACTTGAAAACGCCTTGCAGCAGATCGAACAGGTGCCCGACATCGGCGGACTGGCGCAGTACCGGCGCGTGGAGCTGGCGGCGCTGCGGATCGCGCTGGACGACGAGGAAGCGGTGCGGCAATGGACCGAGCGGAAGGACAACCCGGGCGACCCGTTCGGCGTGTGCGTGGAGACGGCGGTGGACTACTTCCGGGCGGCCGACGACGCGGCACGCGATGAAGTGCTGGCCCGATTTGAGACGCTGCTGGGCCAGCCGGCCACGCGGCACGAGCTGGCCGGGGTGGCGTCGTTCATCCTGGCGCTCACGCCGCCGGGACCGCGGGAAGACCGTGTGCTGGACTTCATCCGACTCCGGCTGACCAGCTCGACGGCCGCACAGGTGGCACTGCGGTATGAGGCGGCCCGCAAGCTGCGGGCGAGTCTGGGAAAACCGCTGCAGTTCCGGGCCACCACGGTGGACGGCAAGACCGTGCAGGGCAGCGACTTCCGCGGCAAGGTGCTGCTGCTGCACTTTTTCGCCACCACCAACGAGCCGTCCATGGAGGAGTTCCGCCGGCTGCACCGGCTCTACGTCCTCAACCGCAACCGTGGACTGGAGCTGGTGAGCGTGTCGTGCGACGTGCAGAAGGCGGCGGTCACGCTGATGCTCGACCGCAACCGCCGGGTCACCTGGCCGGTGCTGTTCGATGAGTTCTCCGCGTCGTCGAACCAGTCGTGGCATCCTCTGACGCTGCAGCTGGGGGTGAGCAAGCTGCCGACGCTGCTGCTGGTGGACCGCGCCGGCGTGCTGCGGCTGGCCGACCCGGAGGACCTCGAGGCGGCCGTCCGGACGCTGCTGGACGAGCCGGCGCCGTAACGGTCGGGGGCGGTTGAGCCAAGGACGACGCGAGCGGGGCCCAGGGGGCGGCATTCGGTCGCAAGTGCCCGCGGCGTGACGCTCGGGAAAGCGATATCGCCGTGTGTGAGCATGTGGCGAGATGTCGCACCGGGGAGCGCGAATCTGCAAGTGACTTTCGTTTCGCCGTGGGTAGGCTTGCGGCGTGATGTCGGGGCCCCTGCCTCTGCTGCTCGCCCGATGGTGCGTGGTCGCGTCGGTGATCGCCGGCGTGCTGTGCGCGCTCACCGGCTTCGGCGGGGTGCGGCTGGTGCAGCCTGTGGCCCGTGGGCCCGCCGCGGCGAGCGGCGGTGAGTGGTACCCATGTCTGGGGCGACGCTGCGGCTGCCCGTCCGCGGAGGTCTGCCGGACGAGCTGCCGGTGCCCCAAACCGCCCGGTTGGGCGAGCCGTTCGGTGCAAGGGGCGAAGGCGAGGGGCGAAGGTGGTCGGGGGGCCATCGTGGAGGGCACAGGGGGGGCCGTCGCGGCGTCGTCCGGCCAGTCGGGCGGCGGCGGCTGCTGCGGGTCGACCGGACACACCGCCGGAGAGGCCAACGCGGGGGAGCGTGCCGACGCGACGGCGGGGCTGACGGCCGAGTTGCTGATGGAGGTGGCGAGCGGCCTTGAGGGCGACTCGACGGCCGGCGGGCTTTCGACGGGTGGGGCGGCGGCGGGCAGCGATCCTGACGGCGCCGACGGGACGTGGGGTGCCGGGGACGGGTCTGACGCGGCAGGCTGGCGCTGGGTGATCCGCTCGGCGGCGTGCCACGGGTCGTCCCCGGAAGCGGTGTTTGCGACGGTGGTGTGGGTGGCCGGGGAACTGGCCGTGGCCGAGGTGCTGACGCCGCCGCTGACGGGTCAGAGCCCGGTGCCGGCGACGACGACGCCCGCGTCGATGGATGGGCGTCCGGAGCCGCCGCCGCCGCGGGTGTGAGGCGCGCAAACCCGAGTCGTTCTGTCGGTGTTCATAGGAGTGCCTTTCCACCTGGAGATGAGATGTCTCGCCGGGGATTCACCCTCGTCGAGCTGCTCGTGGTCATCGGTGTGGTGGCGGTGCTGATCGGGCTGTTGCTGCCCGCGTTGTCGGGGGCGCAGCGGTCCGCCCGGACGCTCGTGTGCCTGTCGCAGTTGCGGCAGGTGGGTCTGGCGGCACTGAAGTATGCACAGGACCACGGCGGGCAGTTGCCCCGCAGCTCGCATTCGTCACTGGCCCGCGGGGTCGCCCCGTGGGGATACGCCCTGATGCCGTACCTGGGACGGGGTCCGTACACCGGCCCGGGAGCGGCGTGGGACGGGCTGTTCAACGGGCTGTACCGATGTCCTGAGGACGGCCGCCGCGACGCGTGGAGCTACGGGCTGAACGTGTGGTTCGAGCTCACTTCGCCGGAGACCGGCGAGGTCGAGGGCACGGCCCAGGGGCCGGTGTTCCTCAAGCTCCATGCGGTCCCCAGGCCCGCGGCGACGGTGATGTTCGGCGAGCTGGGCAGCGGGTCGATGGCGGACCACATCATGGCCCACTTCTGGTACTTCGGCGGCGCGACCGAGGTGGACACGCGGCGTCACGGACGCCGGAGCAACTACCTCTTCGTGGACGGCCACGGAGAAACGCTGGACTACAGAGACACGTACAACCCGCCCCACCTCGACCGCTGGCACCCGGGCCGGGCGAAGTGACGCCCGGGACGCGGGGCTGGCTGGCAACGCGCAGGTTGGGGCGTGCAGGGCCGGGTCGCCTTTGCCCGGCCCTGCGAGAAGCACAAGGAGAACGTCAACATGTCGTTTCTGAGCAGGAGGATGATGTCGTTGGGGATGGTGGGGTTTGCCCTCGGGGTGGGGACCACTGCGTCGGCGCAGACGATCGTGACGCCGATGATGGGCGGCGGGCTGGTGGGCATGGGCCAGGCGCCGATGCTGCACGCGGACGTGTTCTTCGACGGGGTGAACCTCACGGTGCACCTCGACGACACCGTGCCGACGCCGAAGCTGCGGCCGCTGCCGCCGGGGTACACGTTCATCAACCCGACCAACCCGGCGCCGTGGGAGGTGCTGGAGGGGAAGGCGTACAACTTCCAGTACGCGTGGAACCCGGGCGGATTCATCTCGCTCCCGGCGGGGGCGGGGATCTGGGTGGAGCGGCTGCACCACGACCCGGGGCTGGAGACGTGGCTGCGGCCGCCGGCCCAGCCGGCGTGGACGGCCGTGTTCCAGAACGACGGCGACCGCTGGCGGTGGGGCGGGGCCATGTCGCACAACGCCTACGCGGTGCTGAACCCGCTGTATCCGGAGTACACGGCCGTCTACCGGGTGTACATCGGCGACTTCGCCACCGGCGTGCCGCTGCCCGGCTACGGCAGCGCGACGGTGACGTGGACGTGGGTGGCCGACCCGGTTCCCGAGCCGTCGGCGGTGTCGTGGCTCGGCGTCGCGTCGCTGGGGCTGCTGCGACGGCGTCGGGTGTGACGTCTCCCGCATGAAGCAACGTCGGGCGGGCGGGCCCCGGTGTGGGCTCGCCCGCCTCGCTTTTGAAGGCGAAGGAAGAGGTTATCGGACGCGGCCGACGTCTCTCCGGAAGGACACCTCAAGCCGGAGGCGTGTGCGGGCCGATTTCTCCGGACGTTCACGGATGGGGCGCGGGCACGGACGTCCGCGTCGGCCGGGTGCGGCGACGGCTGCCGGGCCAGGAGCATGGCGGCCGGCCGGGGCGCCCGACGTCACGGAAGACGGTCATGTCCCGCATCAACACCAACATCGCGTCGCTGGGCGCGCAGATCACCCTTCAGCGCAACCAGACCGACCTGTCGCTGCGGCTGCAGCGGCTGGCGACGGGGCTGAAAATCAACGCGGGCAAAGACGCGCCGGCCGGGCTGATCGCTTCGGAGAAGCTGCGGTCGGAGATCAACGGCATCCAGCAGGCGGTGGTGAACTCGGCCCGCGCGGCCAACGTGCTCAACACCGCCGAGGGGGCGCTCTCCGAGGTGTCGGCGCTGCTGCTGCAGCTGCAGTCGCTGACCAACGAGGCGGCCAACACCGGGGCGCTCTCCCCCGACGAGATCGCCGCCAACCAGCTCCAGGCGGATGCGATCCTGACGTCGATCAACCGCATCGCCAACACGACGCAGTTCAACGGGGTGAAGCTGATCAACGGCGGGCTGGACTACGTGACCTCGGGCGTGAGCACCAGCGCCCTGGCGAACGTGCGCGTGTACGCGGCCAAGCTGCCGGACAACGGCAACATCGCCATCGCCGTACGCGTGCTCGCCTCGGCCCGTACGGGGACCATGGCCTTCACCGGTGCGGGCATCGGGGCCGTGCCCACGACCATCGCGGTACAGGGGAACCTGGGCGTTCAGCAGATCACCTTCGCGGCCTCCACCGTCAACTCGGCCATCGTCGCGGCCATCAACCAGTACCGCAGCACCACGGGCGTCTCGGCGTCGCTGTCGGGCTCGGCGGTGCGGCTGGACTCGATGACCTACGGCTCCAAGAGCTTCGTCCAGGTGCAGACGATCTCCGGGAGCTTCCTCAGCGGCAAGCAGTTCGGCGTGGACGCCCAGGTCAACATCAACGGGATCCTCGCGTCCACCGACGGGCTCACCGCGTCCATTCGCACGTCGGACCTCGACGTGACGCTCGACCTCACCGCCGCCTTCGGACAGCAGACGGTCAACACCACCGCGTTCCTCGTGATCGGCGGGGGGGCCAAGTTCCAGATCGGCCCGACCGTCAACCCCTCAGGCCAGGTGCACATGGGCATCCAGTCGGTGGCGGCCACCAGCCTCGGCAACGACATCGTGGGCAAGCTCTCGTCGCTCGGCTCGGGCGGCGAGAACTCGCTCATCGGCGGCAACACCGTTCAGGCACAGCGCATCCTCACCGAGGCGATCCGGCAGGTGTCCACGCTCCGCGGGCGGCTGGGCGCGTTCCTCAAGAACATCGTGGACACCAACGTCAACTCGCTCAACGTGGCCCTCGAGAACGTCACCGCCAGCGAGAGTCAGATCCGCGACGCCGACTTTGCTGCCGAGACCGCCGCACTCACGCGAGCGCAGATCCTCGTGCAGGCGAACACGTCGGTGCTGTCGCAGGCCAACGCCGCCCCGCAGTCGGTGCTGTCGCTGCTGGCCGGTCGGTAAGTCCGTTGCTCGATCGCAAGCCGGCCCGGCCGGCTTCGGGCACGGCTCCGTGGCCGACCCGGAGCCCGCGTCAGCCCATTGAGCAGCTTCCCGCGTTCTTCCCGCACGGGCAGCACCCGCCGCCGACGGGCAGGGGGGTGGACGACTTGCCGGCGGCACTGCCGACGGCGAAGGCGCTCAGCCCCTTCACCGTTTTCTTGCTGCCGCAGTGGGGGCACGGCGGGGCCGGCTCGTCCATCCGGCGGGCGAGGTGCTCGAACGGCTTGCGGCACTCGGTGCAGGTGTAGTCGTAGAGCGGCATAGCCGGGCCGATGTTACGCCCGCGTGGCGGAGCCGTGTGAAGGCGGGGCGGTCGGCCCGGGCGCGGTCCTGGGCAGGCCGCCTTCCCACAGCACGCGAAGTTCGCCGCCGCGGGCCAGCAGCTCCATCGCCCGCTCGCCGAGGAACGCCTTCCGCCAGCCACGAAGCAGCCCCAGGTCAGGCGCGGGCCGGCCTTCGGCAACGGCCGCCACCAGCCGGCCGATTTCCTGACGGCTGCTGACGAGCTGCGGGTCGATGCCCTCGGCGTGGCAGAGGCTCTGGCACGCGGCCCACAGGGCGTCGGCCTGAAACTTCTGCGAGGGCGTGGGTTCGATGTCGCGGTCGTCGGGCAGGCACGTCAGCGGCGGTGCCGAAAGCCCGCGCGCCGTGGCCGCGAGGATCGCGTCGCCTTCTTCGGCGATCACCGGGCGTGGCAGGTTCTTGACCTTCGCGAGCTTGTCCTTCGTCCGGACCGGGCTGCGGGCGAGGTCCACCAGCACCTCGTCTTTGAGGTAGGTCCGGGCGGGCACGTCGGCTTGGCGGGCCGCGTCGTCCCGCCAGATGACCAGCTCGCGCAGCACGCGCAACTGGTTCGGCGTGAGCGAGCCGCTGCCCTTGACCCGCAGCATCACGCGGTCGGGGTCGAAGCGGTACTGCGACGGCTCGCACAGTGCGGCGAACTCGGCCGCCGCCTTGTCCGCATGCCCACGCGCGGCGACCCGCTGGGCGAGCTCCTCTCGCAACGCCGGCAGGAAGCGCACGTCGTCGGCCGCATAGCGGAGCTGCGTGGCCGAGAGCGGACGGGCGTCCCACTGCGTGAAGGTCATGCTCTTGCCGATCCGCGCTCCCAGCAGCTCCAGCAGAAGCTTGCTCAGGCCGACGGGGTAAGGCAGGGCGGCAAAGCCGGCGGCGATCTGCGTGTCGAACAGGTTGGCTGCGGCGGCCCCGATGAACCGCACCACCGGCTCGATGTCCTGCTGGCCGGCGTGCACGATTTTCTCCACCGAGGGGTCGGCCAGCAGACGCCAGAAGTCGGTGAGGTCGGGCCCGGCCAGCGGGTCGATCAGGGCGATTTCGGTCGGCGTGGCGACCTGAATCAGGCACAGCTTGGGCGCGTACGACAGCTCGCCAATGAACTCGCTGTCGTAGGCGAAGCTCCCCGCGGCGTGCAGGCGGTGCACCAGCTCGCGGACCTCGCCCGTCCGGGTGAGCAGACGACCTGGCCCGCGGCATACCAGCGGTGCATGACGGTCGGAGAGAGGCCCGGGCGCATGGGCCGGCTCGGAACCGCCCTGGGCATCGCCAGCGTGCGCGTCGGCGTGATGCGCCTGACGTTTTGCCGCACGGTACGCGGCGGGCTGATAACGCGAGGTGCCCGGTCGCCCGACGGCGGAAGACGGGTGCGGAGGAGGGTCCCGCCGGTGGGCGGCATCGGCATCCATAAGTGAGGGCTAAGTGTCGCGGGGGCCGTTGTTTATCGGTTTTTGCCGGTTTGCAGACGAAGGTGGCCTACGGCCGCGTGATATTCTACACGGTCGGGCACGGCCGTGCGGCGGGCCCTGCGGTCTGCCGCGGCGACGGAGGATCGGCCGGCGCGCGGGCGGACCTGCCGTGGGGCGGGCGGACCTGCCGTGGGGTGGGCGGGTTGACAGCGGCGGCCCGCCCGGAGAAGGTTTGCATCGTGTGGGGAGTCGGTCGCCTCCGGCGGGTGTGCAGGACCCCGCGGGCGGCGATGCCGACGCCCGTGCCTGCGGCGGGGTGGACGCCGTGCCTGCGGCGTGGCCGACGCCGGCCGACATGGACGGCGGTGGGGTCAGCAAGGAGAGGTCATGAGCCTCGCGATTGCGGTCGAGCGGTTGTACGAGTCTGGCTGGACGCCCACCCCGGGTCGGCTCACCCAGCGTCTGGACGACGGGCGGGCGTATCCCGCCACGGCCGACATCCGGGCCGAGTTCGAGTCGGCCGGCTTCCGGCTGGCCATCCGCTACATCACCCTCTTCGATTGCCACCGGGCCGAGTGGACGTCGGCGGACGGCCGGGTCGAAGGGTACTGCGTGGGCAGGACGGAGGCCGAGGCGGCGGTCTATGCGCTCGCTCAGCTCGCGGCCACGCGGTCCGGTCTGGCGACGGCCGCCTCGTGAGGCGCGCTGACGACGCCGGTGGCTTCAGGTCGCCGGCAGTCTGTGCCCTGTGGACTTTGCCCTGTCCAACGTGTCCGCGGTCATTTCGCAGCGGCAGCGGCCGTGAGTCCGTCGAGCAGGGCGGACCACTTGCGGCCGACGCGCCCCTGGGCACTGCCTTTGTGGTAGGCGTAGCCGGCGATGAGGGGGAAGGCGAGCGTGGCCTCGGAATAGACCATCTGCTCGTGCACGGTGTCCACCTTGCCCCACGAGCTGGCTTCCTTGAGGGTGGATGAGGAAAGCGCGCCGTCGCGGACGTCGGCGACGGTGATCTGGATGGCGTATTTGTGCATCGGGGCGTCGTGGCCGAGCACCTCGGCCGCCACCACGATGTCCTGCGTGAAGTTCTTCGGCACGCCGCCGCCGATCATCACCAGTCCGGTGTCGGGGTTGTGGATCTTGATCTGCGTGAGTTCGTAGAAGTCCTTGCCACCGTCCCAGACGACCCGCGGACCGTCGCCCCGCGTGTGCATGTGGTGCACGAGACCGAAGCCGGCCGAGCAGTCGGAGAAGGCCGGGCAGAAGATCGGCACATCCCGTTTGAAGGCTTCGTAGATGATGCTGTCGGGGCACTTGGGCCCGCCCTGACGGTCGAGATACGCGCCGAACTCGCGGAGCAGCTCGCGGGAGGAATAGGCCCGGGGTTCGAGCTCGTCGAAGATCTTCTGCGTGGTCTCGTCGCAGATGCGCAGCTCTTCCTCGTCGATGAGCGTGTCGTAGATGCGGTCGATGGCGTGGTCGCGGAGTTCGCCGTCGAAGAGCCCGCTCTTGAGGTCGTCGGCGGCGATGTAGTGGCGGAAGCCCAGGGCCTCGAAGAAGTCCTGGTCCACCATGTTGGCGCCGGTGGAGACGATGGCGTCCACCATGTGGTGGCGGACCAGATCGACGATCACCTTCTTCAGCCCGGCGGAAATCAGCGAGCCGGCCAGGCACAGGATCACGCCGCACTCCCGGTCGCGGAGCATGCGGTCGTAGATGTCGGCGGCGCGGGCGAGGTCGCGGGCCGAGAAAGCCATGTGCCGCATGGCGTCCACCAGCTCGACGATGCCGGGCATCGCGGTGATGTCGATGTGTTCGACGGTGTGCTGGAGGTAGCTGCGCTTGTCCGCGGTCTTGGAGGCCTTGAGCGGCTTGACGTTGAGCGAAGGCTGCGACATGGCGACTGACTCCCCGGCGGTGTGCCGGTTGGGAACGGGACGGGGCGGCCTGCACGCTCCGGCGGCGGCCCAGGTCACGGCCGCCGGGAAACGACGCAAGCCACCGGCCGACCGCTACGGGCACCCGAAACCCTCGGGCGTCCCGCCATTGCGTGTCGAGGTGGCTTTTCCGGCAAGATTGTTGCCCTCCGACGCGGCGAGTCAAGCCTTGTGGGCTGGTCAAGCCAACGTCGCCGGCCGGCGGCGGCCGCGATATCTTCGCGAACGGCATGATGCCACGGGCCCGCACATGGCTGCACCTTCGCAGTGAGCAGGCGTTCGGCCTGTCGGCGGTGCCGCGTGCGCGTCGTCGGCAAGGGGGCCCGGCAGAGGTCCGGCCGCCACAACGCGCGGCGGCGGCCGACGCGGGCCACGCGGTGACCGAGACACGCCCGCCTGCGCCGGCGCGGGTGACCGCGACCACGGCTTCTTTGGAGGCCTTGGCGACCGGCCGCGATGCGGGCGGTCTGCGGGCGGGCGGGGCGACGGCGGCAGCGGCAGCGGCGGCAACCCACGTCGAGGGGGCCGCATCCGACGCCGGGCTTTTCGGCGGGAGCGCGGTCGCGCCGTTACACGACCCCCCGTTCGACACGCCGGTGTTGCCGACCGAACAGAAGCGGCTGGTGTTGCATCAGCTCGATGTGAGCGCGGTGCGGGTGTGTACGAAGTGCCAGCTCTTCCGGTCACGCACGCAGACGGTCTTCGGCGAAGGGGACGTGGACGCGGCATTGATGTTCGTCGGCGAAGCACCGGGCGAGAACGAAGACCTGCAGGGTCGGCCGTTCGTCGGCAGGGCGGGCGAGCTGCTGGATAAGCAGATCGCCGCGATGGGGCTGCGTCGCGAGCAGGTGTACATTGCGAACGTTCTGAAATGTCGGCCGCCGGGCAACCGTGCGCCGGCACCGGAAGAGACCGTCGCCTGCACGCCGTATCTCAAGCTGCAGATCGACGTCGTGCGGCCGCGGGTGATCGTCACGCTGGGGTTGCCGGCGACGCAGTACCTGCTGCGGACGAAGGCGCCGATGGGAAGGCTGCGCGGTCAGTGGCACAGCTATCGCGGCATCGATGTGATGCCGACCTACCACCCGGCCTACGTGTTGCGCAACTACACACCCGAGACGCGAAGGATGGTGTGGTCGGACCTGCAGAAGGTCATGGACAAACTGGGACTGCGTGCGGGCGAGACGTCGGGGAATCGGGGATGAGGCGGGGCGGCACGGTGGAAAGGTGCGAGAGGGGTTGGCGAACGGGAGGCGAAGGACTAAGCTCGCCGGCAACCGACATGAGAGCACGGGCTGACCAGCGGTGTGGGGCACGAAGGCGGGACGGCGGTGGAACCGACGTCCGGGCGAACGTGCGTGGGGTGCGTCGTGCGGACACGGAGGTCGGTGGGGCCGCGGCCGGCGAGGCGGCGGTCGGTGAGGCTTTGCGGGGCGTGAGCCGCGGAGTTCGCGAGCTCACCGGGGTGAGCGCGTGTGCCCCGGGGCGCGTCGGGGGGCGCCGCCATCGTGGTCGTCGTCGGCCGGGCGTGCCAGGGTTGCACGGCGTAGGGGTGCCGTGCGGGCGGGGGTTGCGGGTGCTGACGTTTTCGGATTCGCCCTAGGCGTCTGCGAGCACGTGAAAGCGAGCCCGCCGACGCCGTGACGAGGCGTGGGCACGGGGCTTCGCGTTTGTCCGTCGTCGGGTGAAGCGAACGTGAACACGTACTTTGCCGTTTCCAAGGTGCCATGAGCCCCACAACGCCGCAGACCGCACGAGACGCCACCAGGCCCGGGACGCCCGCGGGCTCGCCGCCGGCGCACGGGTCGTCGTCCCCGGCTTACGGTTCGTCCCCGGCTTACGGGTCGTCACCGCCGGCGCCGGCGGGCCCGTCGCACGCTCCGAACGCGGGCGGTGCCGTGGCGCGCGGGGCCGATGGGACTCGCGGTGCCGATACGCCGCTGGACCCGACGCTCTGGCAGCGCATTCTCGCGTCGGTGCGGGCGAATCACCCCACGCTGACGCGGGCGTGGTTCGATGAGATGCAGCCGCGCCAGGTGACCGGCGGGGTCATCCAGGTGCTGGTGGCGACGCTGCCGCAACTGAATTACTGCCAGAGCCTGTGTCAGCAGGCTTTCACGCAGGCCGCGCAGACCGTGACCGGGCGGCTCGTGGTGGTCACGTTTCACTGCGAGCGGCTCAACCGCGGCGGCGTGTTCAACGAGGGTGAGCAGCCCATGCTGCTCAACCCCGACTACAGCTTCGAGCAGTTCGTGACCGGGCCGTGCAACCGGCTGGCCCACGCGGCGAGCGTGGCCGTGGCCGACCAGCCCGGCAGCACGTACAACCCGCTGTTCATCCACGGCGGCGTGGGGCTGGGCAAGACGCACCTGCTGCAGGCGATCTGCCAGCGCCTGCTGGAACGTCGCCCCGACGCCCGCATCCTCTACCTCTCCTGCGACGCGTTCATCAACCAGTTCATCACCGCGGTGGAAACGGGCGACATGAGCCAGTTCCGCTACCGCTACCGCAACGTGGACGTGCTGGTGATCGACGACATCCACTTTCTGGCCGGCCGCGACCGCACGCAGGAGGAGTTCTTCCACACCTTCAACACGCTGTTCACGCAGCAGAAGCAGATCATCCTCTCGGCCGACTGCCCGCCGGCGGAGATCCCCGAGCTGGAGGAGCGTCTCGTGTCGCGCTTCCAGTGGGGGCTGGTGGCGAGGATCGACCGGCCGTGCTACGAGACGCGCTGCGCGATCCTCTCCAAGAAGGCCAAGATGCGGGGCATCGTGCTGCCCGACGACGTCATCTGCTACATCGCGGCCAAGGTCGAGAAGAACATCCGCGAGCTGGAAGGGGCCATCACGACCGTGGCCGGAACGGCCAGCCTCACGGGCGCCAAGATCGACCTCGACCTTGCCCGGGCGGCGCTCGGGGACGCCGTCGCCCCCGAGCAGCGTCGGATCACCATCCAGCAGATCTTCGACGTGGTTACCAAGTACTACAACGTCAAGGCGTCCGACCTGCAGTCGAAGCGCAAGCACAAGTCGATCACCTTCCCCCGGCAGGTGTGCATGTACCTGGCGCGTAAGCACACGCGCTACTCGCTGGAGGAGATCGGCGGCTACTTCGGCGGCCGCGACCACACGACCGTCCTGCACGCCGTGCGGACCATCACCGCCGACGCCGCGGCCAACGCCGACATCGCCAACCAGCTCACCCAGCTCGAGCATCAACTGCTGAAGTAGCGATGCCGCAGCCGCCGTCGGACAACCCCCCCCCGTCGCTCCGGTCGGCCTACGCCGCGGCACGGCGCATCTGTCGCACGCACGCCCGGTCGTTCTATTTCGCTTCGGCGTTCCTGCCGAAGGTCAAGCGGGAGCGGGCCTACGCGGTCTACGCCTTCTGCCGTGGCATCGACGACGCCGTGGACACCGGCGACGCCCGGGAGGTGGACCGGCGGTACGCCGCCTTCGCCCGCACGCTCGACGGCATCTACGAGGGGCGCGTGGAGACGGCCGGGCTGCCCGAGCTGCAGGCCCTTGCGCAGCACGCCTTCGCGGACACGGTCAAGGTGTGCGGCATCCCGAAACAGCTGTTCCTCGACCTTGCCGCCGGTTGCCGGATGGACCTGACCATCGACCGCTACGCGACCTGGCCCGAGCTGGAGCGGTACTGCTACCACGTGGCGGGGGTGGTGGGGCTGATCATGTGCCATGTGTTCGAGCTGCGCGACCCGTCGGCCGGTGCGGCGGCCGTGGCGATGGGCAATGCCATGCAGCTGACCAACATCCTTCGCGACATCGAGGAAGACTGGGCCCGGGGGAGGGTGTACCTGCCCGCGGAAGACCTCGAGCGGTTCGGCGTGACCGAGCAGCACCTGGCCTCACGCGTGCTCACGCCCGGCGTGGTCGAGCTGATGCGTTTTGAAATCGCCCGCGCCCGCGAGCTGTACCGCACGGGGGCGCGCGGGCTTTACAAGCTGCCCAACGACGGCTCGCGCCTGACGGCCAGCGTCATGGCGGTGGTGTACGCGGGCATCCTCGACGCGATCGAACGGCAGGGGTGCAACCCGTTCGCCGGCCGGGCCCGGCTGTCGCTGATGGAGAAGGTCCGGCGGGTGCCGGCGGCGTGGCGGCTGGCACGCCGCGGCACGGACGACGACCTCCCCGACGCGTTCGCGTCGCGGTACGCTCGTGGGCGTGTCGGGGTATGACGTCATCGTGGTCGGGTGCGGGGCGGCCGGGAGCGCCGCGGCGTGGCGGCTTGCCCGCACCGGCCTGCGCGTGCTCGCCCTCGACCGTCACCACCCGCCGCACGCCTTCGGCGCCAGCCACGGCCACACGCGGATGACGCGCACCGCGTACTACGAGCACCCGTCCTACGTGCCCATGCTGCTGGAAGCCCGCCGGCTGTGGCGTGAACTGGAAACGCTGACCCGGGAAGCGCTGCTGTTCGAGGTCGGCGGGCTGTACATGGGCCGCCCGGACAGCCCGCTCATCGCCGGGGCGACCGCTTCGGCCCGGCAGCACGGCCTTCCCATCGAGCTGATGGAAACGCCGGAGCTACGGAAGCGGTTTCCGATGTTTGTGCCGCCGGCCGATGCGGTAGGGCTTCTCGAGCGCTGGGCGGGCTACCTGCGGGTGGAGGCGGCGGTGGGGGCGATGGTGCACGGTGCGCTGGCGGCCGGCGCGTCGGTGGCCTTCGGCGTTCGCGTACGCGAAATCGACGACCGCGGCGGCGGGGTGGTCGTCCGGGCCGAGGGCGGGCAGAGCTGGTCGGCCGGGCAGGCGGTCATCGCCGCCGGCCCGTGGATGTCGCAGGTGTGCCCGAAGGTATCGGTGCGGGCGACGCGGCAGACGCTGGGGTGGTTCTGGCCGGAGGCGGCCGAGCGGTTCGTGCAGCTGCCCGTGTGGGCGTTCGATGTGCCCGAAGGCGGTCTGCTGTACGGGTTTCCGATGCGTGCGGAGCGTCCCGGGCTCAAGGCAGCGGTGCATGCCCCCGGGCCCGTGGTCGAGCCGGACGCGGTGCGGCGGGTCACGGACGCGGCGGACGAGGCCGCTCTGCGGGGCATGCTCGCGAGGTACGTCCCGGCGGCCGCGAACGGGCCGTGCCTGGCGATGACCGTGTGCCTCTACGAGAACTCCCCCGACGGCCATTTTCTGCTGGGGCGGGTGTCCCCGACGACGGTGGTGGCAGGGGGGCTGTCGGGACACGGGTTTAAATTCGCGCCCGCGCTGGGCGAACGCGTGGCCGAGCTGGTCCGCGGGCAAACGCCCACGGTCGACATCGACTTCTTGCACCCCGGCCGGTTTGACGGTCGCTCACCGGCAGGGTCTGTGAGGTGACCGGTCGATGCCGGGGGGCGTGTCCGAACACTCGGCGCAGGTCGGGTGACCGAGAAGGCAGCGGCGGTCGTCCGGGGCACACCGCGGTTGCTCACGGGCCGGCGTTGCCGATACCTTCGTTGATATGCCTTCCGCACGACGCGCGATTCAGCAGGGCGATGAGGACTGGATGCAGCGGGCGATCGACCGTTGCAAAGAGGCGGTCGCGGCCGGGCATGCCCCGTTTGCGGCGTGCGTGGTGCGGGAGAACGACCTGCTGTCGTGTGAACACAACCTCGTGGATGCCATGCACGACCCCACCGCCCACGCGGAGATCCTGGCCATCCGGGCGGCGGCCGAGCGGCTGGGCACCCACGACCTCGACGGCTGCGTGCTGTACACCACCTGCGAGCCGTGCCCGATGTGCTTTACCGCGGCACACTTTGCCCGCATCTCCCGGATCGTCTACGGGGCGACCATCGGCGATGCGGCACTGGCGGGGTTCGACCAGTTGCCGGTGTTCGCGTCGCAGCTCAAGCTGATGGGCCGCTCGCCCGTTGAGCTGTCGGCCGAGCTGATGCGGGACGCGTGCGTGGCGGTGATGACAGGGCGGGTCAGGCCGTGAGCCATCGAGGCCGTCCAGCTTCTTTCCGGGACACACTCCGGCCTCGGGCCGGCACGAACAAGCGGGACATCGTGACGATGCGCAAGGCGGCAAGGTTGGTTGGGGGGCTGGCTGGGGTCGTGTTGAGCCTCGGGCTGGCCGGGGCAGGCGAGGGGATGCAGCACAGCGCCACCGCGCCCGCGGCGATGTTGCGGGTGACGGTGGTCAACGTCCGTACGCAGGAAGGCAAGCTGCGGTTGTCCGTCTATGACAGCCCGGAAGGTTTTCCCCGGGACGAGCAAAAGGCCGTGGCGCGTGTGGTGCTGAAGGCCAGCGAGGCCGACGCGCCGGTCGAGTTCAGCCTGCCGCCCGGCCGATACGCCGTGGCCGTCCTGCACGATGAAAACGACAACGGGCGGATGGACACCAACTTCTGGGGGGTTCCTTCAGAGGGGTACGGCGTTTCGAACAACGTACGCCCACGCTTTCGTGCCCCGCGTTTCCACGAGGCGGCTTTCGACCTGCCCGCGAACGGTCTGCAGGCGACCGTCTCGATGCATTACCCCGGCTGAGCCACGACGACAGCCCGCCATCGCCCACCGCACGCCTACCGTTACGCGATGAGCGCTGGCGTGGCGAGCGAATCCGACGTGCAAGCGTTGTGCGAAGTAGCCTCGCAGAAGCTGGTCGCCACCGACTACATCGCCGCGGAGCGGCTTCTGGAACGCGCCAAGTCGCTGGCGATGGAGCAGCAGGATTTCGACACGCTCGCCCGGCTGATGTTTCCGCTTCAGGAAGCCCGCCGCCAGAAGCGGCAGCGATGTGGCGAGGGCGTCGTCCGCTTCGACCTGGTGTGTCGCGACGCGGCCGAGGCTTGTGAGGCGGTGCGTCACATGCCGCACGGGCAGTTGCTGATCCGTGGGCCGGCCAGCACGGCCCCGGCCGAGGCGGCACGCAGGCTGGTCAAGTCGGAGGGCTGGTTCGTGGACGTGCTGCTGGGGGCCGATTTCCCGCTCGCCGGCGGGGGCGTGCTCACGGCCGTGTTCCCCCGGCCGGCCGACCTGAGGACGCTGGCCGTGCCGACCCCGCTGGAGGTGCTGCTGCAGCGGTTGCCGCCCCACGTGGTGACCTTGAACCCGGCGGAGCTGCCCGCGGGACCGCGGCCGGGCACGGCGGCGACGTTCGCCCGCGTCATGGACATCTTCGAGCGGCTGCACCGCCCGTTTCTCGCCATGGCCGACGCCATGCCCGTGAGCGCGGCGCGGTTGTCGGCCTACGACGAGGTGCTGGCGGTGGACTACGCGTGCGAGCTGGCGCACCAGAACGCGGCCGAGGTGGCGCGGGAACTGGCACGGCGGGCGGGCGATTGACCATGCATCCGGCAACACCGCAAGCGGCCAACGGGGGTGAAGGTGCGGCAGGGGGGCCGGGTCCGCAGGGCGGCGGTCCGCAGGGTGGCCGTCCGCCGGGCGGGGATGTGCCGGGGGGGGGTGTGCAGGGGGGGGATGTGAAGGGGGGGGGGATGCCGCGTGCGGCGGGCGAGCCGGTTGCGATGACGGTCCAGCAGGCGCTGGACCTGGCGCTCAAGCACCACCACGCGAAGAACTACGTCGAGGCCGAGCGCATCTACCGGCAGATCCTCGCGCAGCAGCCGAACAACCCCGACGCCCTGCACCTGCTGGGCATGATCGCCCACCTGCACCAGCGCAACGACCTTGCGCGCGACCTCGTGAGCCGGGCGACGCAGCTGGCGCCCAACGTGGCGCCGTACTGGAACACGCTGGGCGAGATCCACCGCGTCAGCGGCCGGCTGGACCTCGCCTACCACTGCTACCACAAGGCCCTGCGGTATCACCGCGACATGCCCGAGGCGTTGAACAACCTCGGCATCCTGCACGCATATCGCTGCGAGCTGGACAAGTCGATTGAGTGTTTCGAGCGGGCGATCGCGCTGCGGCCCGACTATCCCGAGGCCCACGACGGGCTGGGGTTGACGCTCCTGCTGGCCGGGCAGCTCCGCCGGGGCTGGGCCGAGCAGGAGTGGCGCTGGCGGAAAGAGGTGATGGCCAACGCCCGCCGGCACTTCAAGCAGCCGATGTGGCAGGGGCCGGTGAGCGGCTCGCTGGCGGGGAAGCGGCTGCTCGTGCACGCCGAGCAGGGCTTCGGCGATGTCATCCAGATGTGCCGCTACCTGCCCCGACTCAAGCGGGAGCACCGGACGCACCTGATCTTCGAAGTTCAGCCCGAACTCGAGACGCTCATGCGCACGCTCGAGGGCGTCGATGAGCTGGTGGTGCGGACGAGCCCGCACGACGCCCACCTTCCCCCCTTCGACCTGCACTGCCCGGTGATGAGCCTGCCGCTGGTGCTGGGGACCGACCTCGACACCATCCCCGCCGAGGTGCCGTACCTCTCCGCCGAGCCGGCCAAGGTCGAGGCGTGGCGGCAGCGGCTGGCGACGCTGGGCGACGACTCGCTCAAGGTGGGCGTGGTGTGGGCGGGGCGGCCGACGCACGCACGCGACGCCACGCGGTCGATGCACCTCTCGACGCTGGCCCCGCTGGCCGCCGTCCCGGGCGTTCGGCTGGTGTCGCTTCAGAAGGGCGAGGCCGCGCGGCAGGTGCGGCAGTGCCCGAACGTCATCGCGATGGACGTTGCCGACGACCTGCACGACTTCGCCGACACGGCCGCGGCCGTCGCGGCGCTGGACGTGGTGGTGAGCGTGGACACCAGCGTCGTCCACCTCGCCGGCAGCCTGGCGAGGCCGGTGGTGGTGCTGCTGCCGTTCAGCCCCGACTGGCGATGGCTGCTGGGCCGCAGCGACAGCCCTTGGTACCCGACGGCGCGACTGCTGCGGCAGCGCATCGACGGGGTGTGGGCGGACCCGGTGGCCGAGGCGTGCACGCTGCTGTCGGACCGCGGGTGGCTCACGTCGCGGGCCGCGCGGTGAACTTGAAACGTTTTCTCCGGACCGTCCGCCGCGCCGCCGTCGCGAACTTTTCAACGGCCGGTGCGGCGTGAACATGGTGCCCGACGCGTGCGTCGAAAGCCCGGCAGCACGCGCGTTGTGCTGCACGCTGTGCGGTTGCGTCGCCCGTGGGCTTGACTTACCTTTTCTCCCCGGCGGTCCGGGTGGACCGCGTTTCGTTGGCAGGGGATGAGGGCTTTCCCATGGTCGGTAAGGTCAAGTGGTTCGACGTGAAAAAAGGCTTTGGCTTTATCATCAATCCGGAGGGCAAGGACGTGTTCGTGCACTTCTCGGTGATCGACGCCGAGGGGTTCCGGCTGCTCAAGGACGGCGAAGAGGTGGAGTACGAACAGGTGGCCGGGCCCAAGGGACTCTCGGCGTCGTTCGTGCGGCGGCTGAACGAATCACGGCCGGCCGCCCCGCGTGAGGACAACGGGGCGGCCCGCGAGATGGGCGGGGTGTCGCGGGCGGCCCGCTGACGTCGGTGGCGGCAGGGGGCAGGCCCCCGGGCGTCGCCCGCTGCGGGTATGCTTAAGGGGATGACGTCAGGCCACGGTCAACCGGGAACGGACGGGCGTGCCGAGCGGGCCGAGGTGGATCGTCTGCGTCGGGAAATCGCCCTGCTGCGCCAACAGCTCGCGGAAGCCCGCAGCCAGGTCGCGTCGACCGAACGGCTGGCGGAGCTGGGTACGCTCACGAGCGGGCTGGCCCACGAAATCAAGAACCCGCTGAGCACCGTGCAGCTGAATCTGCAGCTGCTGGGGGAAGACCTCGACCCGACGTGGCCGGGGGTGGACCGGGCGCGGCGTCGGCTGGCGACCGTGCAGCGGGAGACGTCGCGCCTGCGCGACATCCTCGACGCGTTCCTGCGTTACGCGGGCAAGCTGGAGCTGGAGCCACGCCCGGTGAACCTGCAGCAGCTCGTCGAAGAGCTGGTGGACTTCTTCCAGCCGCAGGCCGATCTGGCGCGGGTGCGGATCCGTGTCCGGCCGCCGCCGCCACAGCCCGTCGTGGTTCGCGCGGACGAGCGGCTGCTCAAGCAGACCGTGCTCAACCTGATGCTCAACGCGGTGCAGGCCATGCCCGACGGCGGCGAACTGATGCTGGCCGTCGGCTGCGACGGCGAGTGCGGGATCCTCCGTGTCACCGACACCGGCTGCGGCATCCCGCCGGAACACCAGCTCCGGGTCTTCGACGCCTACTTCAGCACCAAACGCGGCGGAACGGGTCTGGGCCTGGCGATGGCGCGACGCATCATCCGCGAACACAACGGCACGATTTCCCTCACCAGCGAGCCGGGCAAGGGCACGGAGTTCACCATCCGCCTGCCGCTGGCCGAGCCGAAGGATGCCTCCCTCGAGCTCCCGGCCGAGGACGCCCGCCGTGCCCCGACCCCCGTCGCGCCGCTTCCCCCCGTCTCCCCCCTCCCGCCCGTTTCGTCCGCATCGGCCGCAGGCACCCTCGGCGTCGCGCCGTAGCCAGCCTCGAGCCGCCCCCGGCCGCCGCGACCGTCAGAACTGCGACAGGAACCGCACGTCGTTCTCGACGAACAGGCGGATGTTGTGGATGCCGTACTTCCGCATCGCGATGCGCTCGATGCCGAAGCCGAACGCCCAGCCGGTGTACTCCTCGGGGTCGATCTTGCACGCCCGCAGCACGTTGGGGTGCACCATGCCGCAGCCGCCGAGTTCGATCCACCGGCCTTTGTCTTCAAAAAACACGTCCACCTCGGCCGACGGCTCCGTGAACGGGAAGAAGCTGGGCCGGAAGCGCACGCGGGTGCTGGGCCCGAAATAAGCGTGCACGAACTGCAACACGGTGGACTTGAGGTCCACCATGGTCACGTCGCGGTCCACCACCAGCGCCTCGAGCTGGTGGAACTGCGAAAGATGGGTGTCGTCGTGCGTGTCCGGGCGGTAGACGCGGCCGGGGATGACCACGCGGATCGGCGGCGGCTGCGCTTCCATCACCCGGATCTGCACCGTGGACGTCTGCGTACGCAGCAGACGCGGCCCGGTGGCGGGAGTGCCTTCTCCGCCGTTGATGTCTGCCCCGGCCACCGCCGGCAGTTTGACGAACTCGCTCGAGCCGTCCGGACGCGTGAGGTAGAAGTTGTCGAGCGGGTCGCGTGCCGGATGGGCCGGCGGGATGTTCAGCGCGATGAAGTTGTGGAACTCGTCTTCCACCTCCGGCCCCGACGCCACCGCAAACCCCATCCGGGCGAACAGGTCGGTCAGCTCGTCGATCACCGTCATCAGCACGTGCCGCCGGCCCAGCTCAGGACGCCGCCCCGGTTCGGTCAGGTCGATCGTGCTGCCCGCGCCGACCCCCGACGCCGACGCCTTCAGTGACGCCGACCTTGCTTCGAACGCTTCGGTAAGACGCGTCTTCAGCCCGTTGAGCAGCTGACCGGCGGCGGGCCGGTCGTCCTTCGCGAGCTGGC
The DNA here is from genome assembly GCA_046299715.1 of Tepidisphaerales bacterium. Classification (GTDB taxonomy): domain Bacteria; phylum Planctomycetota; class Phycisphaerae; order Tepidisphaerales; family Tepidisphaeraceae; genus JBBRUM01. The sequence continues at coordinate 89,462 of JBKBHU010000002.1, forward strand.
CCAGCAGCGCCATCATGTCCTTCAGCACCCCCTTGCTGCCGAGGTAGCGCACCCGGAAACGCTCGAGCCCTTCGGCGTCCCCCGCGGACGCCAGCTCAGCCTCGGCGGCCGCGGCAGTGTCGTCGATCCGTTTCTGGAGGGAGGTCAGGTCCATGCGTCAAGGGCGTCGGTAGGGGGCATGCACGCGGGAGAGGCCCGTCGGCCTGCCTGCACGGCAAACCCGCGCGCGGTTAGCATTGTTGACACGGCGGGTCACGATTCAAGTATCGCGGAAAACGGCCCGCCCCGCCCCGCGACGCCACCTTCGCACTCCGCGCGGTCATCTTCAACACGCAAAACAACCCCAAGGAATCGGCCCATGCCCGACCCGCGACCCACTTCTTCCGAACGACCCGCTTCCGCCGCCATCGCCGGCATGGACGGCTTCATCTCGCTCGCGGTCGGCGCGGCGTTGCTCTACCTCAACCCGCGCTTCCTCCAATGGGTGAGCCACCGGCTCTTCGACACGCCCTTCAGCCCGTTCCTGCTGGACGGCCGGGAAGTGCCCTACCGGGAGGTGCCGCAGTTCTGGCTCGACCTCGGCGTCTCGGCGTTCGCTCTGGCGATGGTCTTCGAGGGGCTGATGGTGCTGACGCTGCGACGCTTCGCCGTGGCGTTGTGGGCGGCCGTGGCCGTGCACCTGCTATCGACCCTACTCAACGTGGCCGTGCTGGCGATCCGCCCTGGTGGCGGCTTTCCGCTGGTGTCGGCGGTGGCGGTGCTTGTGGGGCTGTGGTCGGTCGCGGGGCTCTGGTTCAAACTCAAGAGCGCCGGCCGGTAAAACCCGGCCGGACTCGCCCGCCGGCTTTAGCCTTCCACCGTGATGCCCATCGAACGGGCCTGCCCGGCGAGGATCCGCGCGGCCGCGTCAAGGTCGAAGCAGTTGAGGTCCTTCTCCTTCTGCTTGGCGGCCTCACGCAGCTGGGCCATGGTGACCTTGCCGATCTTGTTCTTGTTCGGCTCGCCCGACCCCTTCTCGGCCTTCACCAGCTCCTTCAGGATGGTGGAGCCGGGCGACGACTTGATCTCGAACGTGAACGTGCGGTCCTTGTACGTGGTGATGACCACGCCGACGACCTTGCCACGCAGGTCTTTCGTCGCCGCGTTGAACTGCGTGATGAACTGACCCGGGTTCACCCCGTACTGGCCAAGGGCCGGGCCGATCGGCGGAGCGGGCGTGGCCGTGCCACCGGGCGCGTAGATCTTGAACTGGTGAACGACTTCCTTCTTCGCCATAGGACCTTCCCGTTCCTTCCGAGCACTTCCTCAACCGTTCCCCCGCACCGCCCCGACACCGGCCGGTGACCGCCCGCGTCGCCCCCTCACGTCCGCCGCCGGCCGCGGGCACGCTAGCCACCGGTTCATCGCACCGGCCGCCGCGCCAGCCGCACCCCCCCACGCGCCCGCCCACCGGCCACGCCCACGGCAACACCCGCCCCGTCCGCAGGACGCCGACCGGCTAGCTACGGGTCCACCACCCGCACCTGCACCGGCTTGCTCCCCGGACTTGCCGGCCCGGCTTCCGCACTCCGGCGGCCGCCTGCCCCGACATCCCCCACCCACAGCAACAACCGGTAGACGGGGAGCGCCAGCAGCAAAAGGGCCAAGAGGCTAGTCATCAACAGCAGGACAGACAAGAGCGCAATCGCCAGACCCGGCAGCGCCGCCAGCACCAGAATCGGCAAGCCCCAACGCGGAAGCGTCCGCGAGCGGACGACCCACCTCTCCCGCCACACGCCAAAGCCGCCGAACGGGTTGGAAGACCACTGCGTCACTTGGCCAGTTTAGGCGTGCCGGGACAGTACCACGGCCGGGCCTTGCCCCCATGTCAACCAGCAATATCGAATTATTGCTGTGTTCACAGCTTTTCGATCTGCCAGTACTCCAGCTCCAGCGGGGTCGGCCGGGCGAAGATGGTCGTGATGATGCGGACCTTGCCCTGGTCGGCGAGGATTTCGTCCACCTCGCCTTCGAAGTTTTCGAACGGCCCGTTGGTGACCTTCACCTTGTCGCCCTTCTTGTAGCTGGTGGCGAGGACCGGCTCTTCGTCCTTTCGCTCGGCCGCCTCGAGCATCTTGGCCTGGTCTTTCGGCGACATCGGCGTGGGCTTCTGGTTGGACCCGATGAAATCGCCGACGCCTTCGGTCTCCTTGATGGTGAACCAGACTTTTTCCGGAATGCGGCCGTCCTTGTCGAGTTCGAGTTCGATGAACACGTAGCCCGGGTAGAGCTTCCGGTTGGCCTCGCGCTTCACCCCACCCTTCATGGAGCGCACGCGTTCGGTGGGAACGAGGATTCGTCCGACGTGATTTTGAAGACCTTCGACCTTGACCTTTCGGTCGAGCTTCTGCTTGACCTGGTCTTCCTTGTTGGACGCTACCCGCAGGACGAAAAAGTTCATGGATGCACGAGCGTGGAAAACGAAACCCAGACCTGTTGAGGGGGCCGGCGGCCGTGCCACGGCCCGCGACCACGGCGCGACGCACCGTCGGGACGGCTCTGCCGCCGCATCAGCCGAACGGCGACGCCTTGAGGACCTTGATCACGTGGAAAAACCATGAAAAGACGATATCCGACACGAACAGGAAGGTCCCGACGAAGAAGATGAACAGGATGACCACGCGGGTGGAGCCGACCACCTCCTTCCATGTGGCCCAGTTCACCTTCTTCATTTCCGAGTCGGTGGTGATCAGGAACTCGGCCCCGCGGGGGGAGTTGACGATCTTCCAAACGACCGCCGCGCCGCCGAGGTAGATCACCACCGCCAGCCCGAGGGCGACCTGTTGCGCCAGCTTCCGTGCCGCCTCGACCGGACGCGTCTCCGAGGTCAGCAGTTCGGTGAGGAAAATGCGGCCGTGCGTATACGACCAGTAGGCCACCAGCATCAGCACCACGGCGGCGCCGATGCAGGTGATCAGCCGCGTCCAGTAGCCCTGTCCCGGCTTGTAGATGCTGAAGAAGCCGCCCCCTTGGCCCGTGGGGGCCGCCGACGGCGCCCGGTCGGGGTTGCCGCCGCCGCCGGCCGGCGCGAGGGCCCCGTCGGGGGGCTTGGAGGCGATTTGGCGGGCTTGGTTCTGGGCGGCTTCGGCCATGTTCGGTGCCTTGATCGGCGTGAAAAGATCATTTCGGCGAGAGCGGTCCACGTCGAAGACCGGCACAGCAGACGGGGGCCTTGCAGACGGCCCCGGACCATCTTGACCGGTCAACGCGACCTGCCGGGAGCACGCCAGGAGGGAATCGAACCCCCAACCTGCCGTTTTGGAAACGGCTGCTCTGCCAATTGAGCTACTGGCGTAGGAACCGCTGCGGACACCCGGGGCGGCAGGACAGACGGACCCCGCCGCCCGGGGGCGGCGGTGCGGGCGGTCGCCAACGCCGCCTCACTTCCGCTTGACCTTATGCAGCGTGTGCTTGCGAAGGCGGGGGCAGTACTTTTTCAGCTCCACCTTCTGGGCGCCGCCGGCGACCTTGATCTGGGTGCGGTAGTTGAGGTCGCCGGTCTCCGTGCACTGAAGGAAGACGTATTCGCGGTTCTCTTTGGCCATGGTAACTCCCGATATGGCTGCGAGTTGCGCGTCAGGGGCCGGCTCCGGTCCGGGAGCATCGGCCGACGCTGACGCGCAACTCGCCGGCGAAGGACTGGCAAGAACGCGTTAGGCGAGGATCTTGGTCACCACGCCCGAGCCGACCGTCCGGCCGCCCTCACGGATGGCGAAGCGCAGCTTCTCTTCCATCGCGATCGGCGCCATCAGCTCCACCTCGATGCTGACGTTGTCGCCCGGCATGCACATCTCGGCGTTGATCAGCTTGGCGGTGCCCGTGACGTCGGTGGTGCGGAAGTAGAACTGCGGGCGGTAGCCGGTGAAGAACGGCGTGTGGCGGCCGCCCTCCTCCTTCGTCAGCACGTACACCTCGGCGAGGAACTTGGTGTGCGGCGTGATCGACTTCGGAGCGCACAGCACCTGCCCGCGCTCGAGGTCGTCCTTTTCGATGCCGCGGAGCAGCACGCCCACGTTCTCGCCCGCCAGGCCGACGTCCAGCGTCTTGTTGAACGCCTCGATGCCGGTGATGACCGACGTCTTGCTCGGACGCAGGCCGACGATTTCGACCTGGTCGCCGATCTTGCACTGCCCGCGCTCGATACGGCCGGTGCCCACCGTGCCGCGGCCCTTGATCGAGAACACGTCTTCGATCGGCATCAGGAACGGCTTGTCGATCTCACGCTGCGGGATCGGGATGTACTCGTCCAGCGCCTTGACCAGCTCGTCGATGCACTTGGTGGCCTCGGGGTCGGTGGGGTTCTGGAAGGCCGGCAGGGCCGAACCCTTGATGACCGGCGTGTCGTCGCCCGGGAAGCCGTACTTGGTCAGCAGCTCGCGGACTTCCATCTCGACCAGGTCGAGCAGGTCCTTGTCGTCCACGAGGTCGATCTTGTTGAGGAAGACGACGATCTTGGGCACACCCACCTGCCGCGCCAGCAGGATGTGCTCGCGGGTCTGCGGCATCGGGCCGTCGGCGGCCGACACCACCAGGATCGCGCCGTCCATCTGGGCGGCGCCGGTGATCATGTTCTTGATGTAGTCGGCGTGGCCGGGGCAGTCCACGTGGGCGTAGTGCCGCGTCTCCGACTCGTACTCGACGTGGGCGGCGGAGATGGTCACGGTCTTGGTGGCGTCGCGCTCGGTCCCGCCCTTGGCGATGTCCTTGTAGCTCTTGGCCTCGGTGCCGAAGCGGACCTGCGACCGCGCCGACAGCGCGGCGGTGAGGGTGGTCTTGCCGTGGTCGATGTGACCGATCGTGCCGACGTTCACGTGCGGCTTCTTGCGCTCAAAAACGCCCTTTGCCATGACTCAATCTCCGTGACCTGACGATGGACCTGATGGTTTCCTTGATGCCGTTGTTCGCACGCGTCGCGACCGTCGATGGGAGCCTCGTCGGCCAGCCCCACCTCGGACCGTCGCCCGCCCGAACCCTGCAGGCGACCGCCCGACACCACGCCGCGCTCCGAACGCCGCTGGAAAGCTGGCACTGGGGATTGAACCCAGGACCTCCACCTTACCAAGGTGGCGCTCTACCCCTGAGCTATGCCAGCGAGCGGGTCGGGCGTCCGCCCCCCGCGGTGACGACCGGCGGGCGAAACCGAACTCCCGCTGGCTGGCACCTTTAGGCTCGACAGACCACGCCCTCTCCGGCGCGGACGGGGAGCTTGAAGGGGGGAGCAAGTATAAGGACACCCTCAACGGAGTCAATCGGAATCAGAACGTCCCCCGGAACCGGCCCATCCACGGGGTTTCCCCCACGCTCCCCCCCCAGCTCATCACCCCCCAGCTCAACCCCCAAGGCTCCGCTCCCCTTGGCTCGCCCGCCCGCGACCGGCTCACCGGTTGCTACACTGCCCACCCATGCCCCGACTGTTCTGCAACGCCGCCCTGTCCGAGCCCAACCTCGACCGGCTCCGGCAGGGACTTGCCGCGTTCCCCGACCTCGAGCTGGTGCTGCCCGGCAACGGCTTTGCCGGTTCGAACCTCGTCGAAGGGCCGTCCGACCCCGGCCTGCTCCACGCGGCCGTCGCGTTCGGGCAACCGAATGTCGAAGACTTGCTCAATTCTGAGTCGGTCCGCCTGGTCCAGCTCACGAGTGCCGGCTGGGCACGGTATGACCGGGACGACCTCAAGCAACGGTTGCGGTCGCGGGGGGCGCTGTTGTGTACGGCATCTCACGTTTACCACGAGCCGTGCGCCGAGCACCTCGTCGCCTTCATGTACGCCCAGGCCCGGCAGCTCCCGGCCGCGTGGCACAATCAGGCCGGCGGGCGGGGCTGGCCGGTCGGTCGTCTACGGGCCGGCAGCCGGTTGCTGACCGGACAGCGGGCGCTCCTGCTCGGCTACGGGACCATCGCCGCGCGGGTGGTGGAGCTGCTCACGCCGCTGGGCATGGAGATGGTGGCGTTCCGGCGGACCGTTCGTGGGGACGAAAACGTCCGCACGCTCCCTGTTTCAGAGGTCGATCGTCATCTTCCCGACGCGGACCATGTGCTGAACATCCTGCCGGGGACGGCCGAGACGGCCGGCTTCATGAACGCGTCGCGCTTTGCACGGTGCAAGCGAGGGTCGGTGTATTACAACATCGGCCGGGGTACGACGACCGACCAGACGGCCCTGATCGATACGCTGACGTCGGGGCATCTGGCCGCGGCTTACCTTGATGTCACCGACCCCGAGCCGCTGCCGTCGGACCATCCGCTCTGGCGGGCACCGAACTGCTTCATCACGCCGCACACGGCCGGCGGTTATGTGGAGGAAGGCCAGCGGCAGGTGGAGCACCTTCTGGAGAACCTGCGTCGCTGGCGTGCGGGAGAGCCGCTGTTGGACCGGGTCGTGTGACCGGGGGGCGTTGCAGCGGATGTACAGTGAAGCGGCGTGGACGGGCGGGGCGTGGTCGCAACGTGTTCGCGGTGGCGGGCGGTGAGGGGAAGCGGGCGCGAGCAGGAGGGGCCGGCCGTGGCGATTTCGGGAGAGTGGCGGGAGCGAGTGGAGACGGCGCGGCTGGCGCTGCGCCGGGCGGACGTCGAGCGGGCGGTGTACTGGATGAAGAAGCTGCCCGCGTCGCTGGCCGACGAGCCGGAGGTGATGGGCCTGCACGGGCTGCTGCTGTGCCGGCAGGGTCAGCTCGACCGCGGGCTGGCGCTGCTGCGGGCGGCGGTGGCCAAAGCGCCGTCGTCGCGGGAGCTGCTGGAGGACCTGAGCGACACGCTGATCTCGGCGGCCCGGCCGGTGGAGGCGGCGCAGGTGCTGGACCGGCTGGCCGAGCTGGACGGGGCGGGGCTGTCCGCGCTGCGCAAAAAGGTGGTCGTGACGATGGTCGCGGGCAGCCCGGCAGAGCAGAACGCGTCGATGTTGCGGCTGGCCGAGGCGACGCCGGACCGGGCGGAATCGCTGCTGCTCAGGGCCGGTGTGGCGCTGCGGCGTCGGAGGTTTGCCGAGGCGATCTCGATGGGCGAGGAGGCGCTGGCCATCTCGCCCGGCCACCCGATGGGCAGCACGCTGCTTTGGGCGATGCTGTCGGCGGGGACCGACCCGCTGTATCTGCGGAAGACCACCGAAGCGTGGTGCCGGGCGCGGTTTCAGCACATCGACGTGCCGCCACAGCGCCGCCGTCGCCGGCCCACGTGGGGCACACGCGGGCGGACGGCCGTCGGTGGGGAGGGCAAGGCGGGCGGGGCGGGCGGCAAAGTTGGGGGGCGGCTGCGTATCGGCTACCTGTCGGGCGACTTCCACGCGCACGTGGTAGCGCGTTTTTTCCTGCCGCTGATCCGCAACCACGACCGCACCCGGGTGCAGGTGCTGGCGTACTACACCGGCCAGATGAATGACACGGTGACGTCGCTGGTGGCCGGGCAGTGCGACGTGTTCCGCAACGTCGCCGCGCTACCCGATGCGGAGGCGGCGGCGGTGATCGACGGCGACGAGCTGGACGTGCTGGTGGACCTTGGCGGCCACACCGAGTCCGGCCGGCCGGGGATCCTCGCGCACCGTCCCGCGCTGGTGCAGGTGACCTACCTGGGCTACCCCGCGACGACCGGCATGCCCGAGGTGGACTACCGCATCAGTGACGCGGTCGCCGACCCGCCCGGCGAAACGGACGGTTTCTGCACGGAGCGGCTGTGGCGGCTGCCGCGGTGCGCGTGGGCGTTCGAGCTGGCTTCCGGGGAGGTGTTCGACCCGACGGTGCGTTCGCCGTCGGAGCGGGGCGAGCCGATCGCCTTCGGCTCGTTCAACGTGCTGACGAAGGTGTGTCCGCAGACGACGGACCTGTGGGCGCAGGTGCTGGCGGCCTGCGGGGGGAGCCGGCTGCGGATGACGGACCGGGTGGGCATCGCGTCCGACGAGGAGGCCCGCGGACAGCTCATCGGAGAGCTCACCGCGGCGGGCGCGGCGGCCGGACAGGTCGAGCTGGGCGCGTGGCTGGGCAACCCGGCCGCACACCGGGCCCGGCTGCGGGAGGTAGACCTGCTGCTGGACCCGCTGTCGTACAACGGCACGACGACGACCTGTGAGGGGCTGTACTTCGGCGTGCCCACGCTCACGCTGCCGGGCCGATCGCACGTCTCACGCGTGGGCGCTTCGCTCCTGACAGCCGCCGGTCTGGAGACGTTCATCGCACGCGACGCGGCCGATTTCGTGGCCCGTGCGAGGCGATTCGCCGAAGACCCGTCGCTCCTCGCCGGGCTACGGCCGAAGGTGCGCGAGAAGTATCTGGCCAGCCCGATCTACGACCACCGCGGACTCGCCCGCGCGATGGAAGACGCACTGGAAGCCATGGTGCGGGAGAAGCAGGCCGAGCCGGCCGTGCCGTGATGCGGTGGCTTCAGCGTCAAAGCGGGGGGGCCCGGGGGGGGACCGGCGGGGGGGTGGTGGGGGGACAGCGTTCAGGCGGCCGCTGCGCTCCGGCGGACCCGGCCCACGAGCAGCAGGCCGGCGGGCAGCAGCACGGCCGCCGCGGCCGGTTCGGGCACGACCACGCCGTAGAGCTGGAAGGAGAACTCCGCCGGGCGGGGGTTGTTGGGCTGGACGGGGAGGTTGCCGTCGGCGAGGCCCCAGGTGGTGAAGCCGGCAGTGGAGCCGAAACGCAGCGCACGTCCGGTGCCGTTGTTGATGGCCGGGGTGAGCTGGGGCGTGGCGAGGAAGTTGGAGTTGGCCGAAGGGGCGTCGGGGTCGGCGCCTTCGAAGAACGCGACGGCGAAGGCGATGTAGTAGGTGACGCCGGGAGCCAGCTCGGGGAAGTCGCTGAGGTCCAGCTCGACGGTGTACATCTCGCGGCTGGTGGCGGTGTCGGTGGGCGAGGTGGTTCGGTAGAAGTTGGCGGGGGTGGAGCGGAGCCAGCGGTTGCCGGTGGCGGCGGTGGCCGGGGCGAGCCCGCCGGCGAGCAAGCCCGCCTCCAGCGACTGGCCCTGCGGCGACTCCGCGAAGAGGGCGGCGTAGGCGCCTTGGATGAGCCCGCCGTCGCCGTTGGCCGCATACACGTGGACCTTGGCGGTGGAGAGCTTCCAGCCCGGGATGCCGCTGGGCACGGTGAAGTCGTCGGCGATGGCCTGCGGCGCGCGGACGCCCGACGGCAGCGAGTTGGTGGTGGCGAAGCTGTTGAGCGTGACGCCGTTGACGTTTTCACCGACGAAGCGGGCCGAGATGAACCGCGTGCCGCCGGTCGGCAGCGTCTGCTGGTGGGTGACAAGACCGACGTAGCCGATGCCGACGGGCCCGGCCGAAGAATCCAGCCCGTTGGTCGGGCCGCCGGCCGAGAGCGGCTGGGCGTTGTCCCAGAGGATGACGCTGCCGGCGGCCAGCGAGGCCGAAAGCAGCACACTGGAAGCGGCAAGGCGGCGGAACATGGTGGAACTCCGAAGGAAAATTGGTTGAGCGGGTGTGTGCCGGGTCCGGGGCGTGTGGCGGAAGAGGCCAGCTACCCGCGACGGCGCCAGGTGAGGGCGGCCGCGGCGGCCAGTGCGGCGGCAGCAGCCGGCTCCGGGACGTTGGCGGTGCCCGGGATGGCCGAGAGCACGATGGGCCCGTCGGGGTTGTAGACGATGGTGTCGATCCAGAAGGTGCCGTTCCAGAAGGGCCCGCTGGCGGTGCTGGGCGCGGAGGAGAAGTACAGCGCGTCGATGAAGCTGTTGGGCCCGTCGATGTCGCCGTCGCCGGAGGCGAAGTTGAACCATTCGTCGGGGTCGGCGAGGTTCCACTGGTAGAGGTGCCAGTTGCCGTCGGCGATGACCTGCTGGAACGTGCCGCGTTCGGTGCCGCGGGTGGAAGCGTTGCCGGAGATGACGCCGTCGTCGAGCAGGATGGACACCCAGAGGTCCTGACTGCCCGGCTCCAGTCGGACGAAGAAGCCCACGTAGCCGGTGCGGCCCATGGCGTAGTCGTCGTTGGTCACCAGCAGCGGGTCGATGATGGGCCGGAGCGTGGCGTCGTCGAAGACGTTGCGGACGGGGTCGCCGCCGCCGGAGAGCAGGCGGAGCTTGAAGCCGTTGGTGCCGGTGTCGCTGGAGACGATCGTGACCTTGGCCGAGGTGCTGCCGGTGTGGCGGTATTCGGTGTCGAGGTCGATGCGGGAGGCCGGGGAGACGCCGCGGTTGGAGCCGGAACCCATCGACGCGAAGCGGTACGGGTTGGCCGGCGTGTTGGGTGCGGCGTTGGGGAAGTGGCCGAACCCGCCGTTGAAGTCGGGGTCGTCGAAGCTGCTGAGCACCGCTTGTGTCGGGAAAACGCGGTTCTGCGGGGCCGGCGGCGGCCGGGGCACCGGCGGCAGCGGCGTGTAGTCGGGGTTGTGCAGGGCGAAGACGGCCATGTTGTTGGCGACGAGCCGCTCGCTGCCGGGCGTCTGCGGGGTCGCGCCGTCCGAGGGCGAGTTGACCACACGGGCGTTCTGGACGTTGTCGTTGGAGTCGTCCATGACCATCGTGGACGAGCCGCCGCCGTCCACGTTGATGGCGTCCCATGCGCCATAGAACCGCAGAAGGTCGGCCATTTCGTCCGTCCGCATGCCGTGGGAGTAGTTGCCCTGCCGGCCGTCCACGACCATGAGGAAGATGCGTCGGCCGTCGCGGGAGACGCCGAGCGCCGTGTGCGGGTTGACTGCGGTGGTGTAGGCGTCGTCGATGGGCGTGACGTTCTGGCCGTTACGCAGCAGACGCTGGTTGCCGCCCTGGGCGTTGTACAGGGCGACGCCTTCCTGCGTGATGGTGGTGTTGGGCCCGGCGGCGGTGAGGATCGACGCCAGGCCGTCGGCCGAGACGTTGAAGATCGGCTCGAAGCTATTGTTGGGCGACGTGATCACGCCGTTGGACGCCCCGGCGAAGACGCCGTTGGCGTACAGCTCGCCGTTGGGGCCGGGCGGGAAGTTGACCTCGGGGTTGCCGCCTTGGCCGGTCCCCGGGATGGCGATCGAATAGAAGTCGAGGTTGACGCCCATCTGGGCGCCGACGGCGTTCACGAACTGCCGGGTCGTCTGCCGGCGGTACTCGGGCACGACGGTCGGGCCGACGCCCTGCGCCTGGGCGGCCGGCGGCGTCGGCAGCTCGACCCCCGCCGGGCCCTGCATGAGCACGCGCACGCCCGGCGCGGTGAGGTCGATCTCCAGCGTGTTGACCACGACCTCGCGGATGAACCGCGTGGCCGGGTCGGTGTCGTTGTAAGCCTGAATGTACTGGTGATGGGTCACGCCGATGAACGGCGTGGACGAGCGGAGGATCGCCGCGGAAACCGGCGTGGATGCGGCCAGCAGCGCGAGAGCGGTGATCGACGGGATGCGGCAGACGATGCGAAGAGCGGTCATGGTCGTGTCTCGTGAGCGGGAGAGCGGTGTGCGAACGTGACGCGGCGGAAGGCGCCCGCCCGGAAGAGGCGGGGTGAAACGTCACCGCCGTCGCTTGAGCAGGGCGAGCATCGGGAGCATGGCCCCGGCGAGCGACGGCTCGGGGATGGCCGGGAAGCGCCCGGCGAAGATGTCGAGGTCGTAGCTGAAACGGCTGGCCGTGGGGCCGATGAAATCGACGAGTTCGATGTCGCGGTAGGGGGAGTAGGTGCGGACGAGAATGTTGTCCGCAGGGGCGTCGAGGTCGATGTGGATGAGCCGGAGGTAGCCGTCGCCGAAGTTGGGCCAGTCCTGGAAGGTGGTCATCATCCGGAAGACGGGATTGCCGGCGTCGTTGAGGTCCACCCGACGCCACTCGCCGTCGCCGTTGACGATGCCGTTGGGGCCGTAGTGGTTGTGCCCCGAGAGCACCATGAACACCTGGTCATTCCGGCGGACGAGGTTGTTGAAAACGTGCTGCCCGAAGAAGGTCGGCCCGCCGTTGCCGGCGTTGGGGTCGGCGTCGCGAAGGTCTTCGTGGGTGGTGACGATCGTCGGTACCCCGGGGAAACGGTCGATGACGCTCTGCGCCCACTGCAGCACCTTGCGGTCGGTCAGCACTCCGCCGATGCCGGAGTAGTCCGGCTGCCATTCCAGCGCCAGGTGCAGAAAGGTGTGCCCCTGCCCGGAGGTGAAGAGCTGGTAGCTGTTGCCGATGTTGATGGAGGAGCTGACGCCGCCGAAGTCGTCGGGCATGAAGCCGCCGAAGAAGTTGGTCTCCGAGACCGGACGCGACGGGTCGTAACGGAACGCGTCGAACCGGCTCGGGCCCATGTAGGTGGTGTAGTTGGCCAGCCCCGAGGCTTTGTTCCCGGTGGACGCGTAGTCGTGGTTGCCCGGGAGCACGCCGTGCGGGACCACGCCGCGCAGCAGGTCCATGGCGGCGGCGGCGGCCTCCCACTGCGGGATGCTCGAGCCGTTGTCCACGATGTCGCCGACGTGCGAGATGAACCGCAGGTTGAGCGTCTCACGCTGCGCGGCCAGCCAGCTCGTCTGCACCTCGAACAGCCGCAGCCCGCCGCTCGCCGCCGCGAAGCTGTAACCCTGCGTGTCCGGGAGCACGGCGACCGTGAACGGTGCGACGCCCGCAAAGACCACCGGGGCGGCCAGCAGCGATGCGGCCACTACCGTCGTGCTCCACACCGTGCCGCGTGGGCAGCCGCCACGGTGCGTCCGTTGCCGCCACTGCTTCAATGACGCCGACGGGTTCAAACGGTTGGCGGGCCGCTCATGCCGCCCAACTGCCTGTTTGGTCATGGTCCTCTCCCCAACTCGATGCGCAGTGTCGTCTGCCTCCGGTCCGGCGACGGTGTGCCGAAACCGCCGTCGGCTCCATCTTGCCATTACGCTCGGCCCTGTGCAGTGTTTACCACGGAGGTGTGGAGGTCTCGGATGGAATACGTTGAGCTTGCGAGAAACATTCGTCAGACCCGCTCTTGTCGTGCGACACGGTGCCACAGATCGGCGACGCGGCTTCGACGCTGCGGTGCCCGCCTGGCTCACCGCCGACGTGCCAGCAGCACGACGGCCGGGGCCAGCCACGCCAGCGACGCCGGCTCGGGGATCGGCGCGACCACGAACTGGCTCACGACCCGCGGCTGAAGGCTGAGCACCCGTTGCGGGTCGGCCAGCGCCTGGGCGTCGGAGAAGGCGTCGATGCTCCACGTGGTCACAGTGAGCTGGTCGCGGGCGTCGATGTCGAACTCGGTCCAGCTGAAGCCGTGAGCGGCGAAATAGCTGCCTTGCAGCAGCGTGGCGTTGAGCCCGGAGTCCTCCAGGCCGATGGGCGAGTAGCCGAGGGCGGTGACCTGCGCGTCCACGAGGCCGCGGATGAACGCGTCTTTTCCGGCTTCGGGCAGCGTGTTGTAGAAGGCGAGCTGGGCGGGCGTGATCAGCCCCGCGGCGGCCGCCAGGTTGGCCACGGCCGGGCCGAAGCGGCCGTTGAAGAAGCCCACCGGACCGGTCACGACCTCAAAGGCGTTGACCGGCACGCTCACCAGTCCGCCGGCGGTCGGCACCTGGTACGCGAGGTTGTTCACGATGGTGCCGTGGAAGTCCCCGGCGATGAACACCACGTTCTCGATGTTGTGGGTGTGGATGAAGCTCAGTAGCTCGGTGCGTTCCGCGGCGTAGCCTTCAAAACGGTCCTCCGCGTTCACCACGCCGAAGTTCTGGATCGGCTCGGGGATCACCACCAGCTTCCACACCACGCCGTCCCGCTGGTTCTGCAGCAGGTCGGCCTTGAGGGCCTCCAGTTGCGGCCGGCCCAGCAGCGTGCGGCCCGGGGTGAACGTGCGGGCGAGAAAGGCGGACACGGCGGCAGGGTCGGTGGGGTTGCCCACCGGAGCGACCTGGGCGTCGCGGAAACTACGGCTGTCCAGCATCGTGATGCTGGCGGTGCTGCCGAAGGTCTGGTGGCGGTAGAGTCGGGGCACACCGTCCACGCGGGCGTCGCCTGTGCCGCTCCAGACGGTCGGCCGCATCGGGTGATATTCCACGTACGCCTGCATGGCGTCGCGGTAGGCGCGGGTCTGGTTCACGAACGGCACCGGGTCGGTGAACAGCGGCGGCTCGGTCGGGTGCACCAGCGGCGCGTCGGGCGACAGCCCGGGGGCGGCCCCCCCGGCGAAGTTGTCCACGACCTCGTGGTCGTCGATGGTGTTGAACATCGCGGCGCTGGCATAGGCCGCGGCCATGAAGTTGTCGGGCGTCGCGCTCAGGCCCGACCGGGAGATGATCTCCCGATGCTTGGCGCGGAACTGCTCGAGCGTGCGGGCCTGACGCACGCCGGGCAACCCGCGGGTTTCCGTGTCGGCGTAGATCGTGTCGCCGAGCTTGAGGATGAGGTCCGGCCGACGGTCGGCGACGTTCCGCACGGTCGGGAAGGGCGGCGACTGCTGCCAGTCGGTCATCGTGGCGACCCGCAGCGGCTGCCGCACGCCCAGCGGGGCCGGCGTGCGGAACGTGCCGCTGGCGGAGAGCCCCGCGGCGTCCGTCGCCCGGAAAAAGTACCGCTGGGCGGGGCTCAGGCCGACGACGTCCAGCTTCGAGGGCGTCAAGCCGGCGGGGACGACCGCCGTCCCCGTCCCCACGATGCTCGAGAAATCGGGCGTGGTCGAGACCTCGAAGGTCACCACGCCCGGGACGTCCGACCGAGCCAACAGCACGGCCGAGCCGGCCGTCAAGTCCCCTGAACCGACGACCAGCTCGGCCGCGACGGCCGACGTGGCCGACAGCAACACACCCAGTACCGACACACGCACCGTTGACAACGCCATCGTCTCCAGCTCCTTGGTCCTTGCCGCAGGACGCAGGGGGAGTGTGCCGGGACGTTGTTCGGGGCGGATGCGGCGCGTCTAAGCGAAGGGCAAGACTTCTGCAAAGCGACGTTCAAACTCACGGTGAGTTTGTTCGGCAGCTCACACGCTTCGGGTCGTCCGGCTTCCCTACACCGGGCGTTGTGCGAGCGCAGCCGCCGAGCAAGAGGGCTCGAACCGTTGCAGACGTCGCTGGCGCGGGGTCAGCGGTCGAACTGCGCGTCGAAGGCGATGGCGCTGCGCTTGAAGTTGAGCTTGCGGACGAATGCCGCGGCTTCCGTCGCACCGAACTCGCGGTCCATGCGCGAATCCTCCCACTCCACCGACAGCGGGCCGGTGTAGTTGATGTCGTTGAGCGCGACGATGATGTCCTCGAAGCGGATGTCGCCGTGCCCCAGCGAGCGGAAGTCCCAGTAGCGGCGCGGGTCGGCGAAGGTGGTGTGCCCGCCGAAGACGCCCACGGTGCCGTCGCCGTGGCCCCACCACACGTCCTTCATGTGCACGTGGTAGATGCGGCCGGCGAACGTGCGAATGAACTTCACGTAGTCCACGCCCTGATAGCCGAGATGCGACGGGTCGTAGTTGAACCCGAACCGCTTGTGCCCGCCGACGGCGTCGATCGCCCGCTGCGCCGAGGCGATGTCGAAGGCGATCTCCGTCGGGTGCACCTCCAGGGCGAAGTTGACGTTCTCCTTCTCGAAGACGTCGAGAATGGGGCCGAACCGCCGGGCGAAGTCCTTGAAACCCTTCTCCCAGTACTCCTGCGAGGTGGGCGGGAAGGCGTAGATGGAGTGCCAGATCGACGAACCGGTGAACCCGTTGACCACCGCCCCGTAGTTGGGCAGCCGCCTGCAGCACTCGTGCTGCGGCTTGGCGTCCATGAACTTCCGCGCGGCCCGCGCGGTGTCCATCATCCGCTGGGCGGCCCGCTGACGGACGCCCTCGGGGTCGCCGTCGCCCCACACCTCCTCGGGCAGGATCGACTTGTGCCGCTCGTCGATGAGGTCGCACACCGCCTGCCCGACCAGATGGGCGGAGATGGCGTACGCGTCGAGTTTGTGGTCGCAGAGGATTTCCCAGCGGTTTTTCACGTAGCCCGGGTCCTTCAGCGCCCGCACGACGTCGAAATGGTCGCCCCAGCATGCGATTTCGATGCCGTCGTAGCCGAACGACTTGGCCTTGGCGCAGATGGTTTCGAACGGCAGGTCGGCCCACTGGCCCGTGAACAGCGTGACAGGACGCGACATGGAGCACCTCCCGGGAGCAGGTAGTGGCGTGGATCGTGTTCCCCTCAGCCGGCCTTGGCGTGGGCCGGGTGGGCTAGTGAACCGCTCCGGCCGGGGCTTGTCAAACACACCCGACACCAGGGTTGAGCGGCGGACCTCCCGGCGGTGTGATGGCCGTGCGTGACCCCGACAACGCCTCGATCTCCCGACCGCCGCGAGCATCCGACGGCTGCGGGCGGTACCGGGGAAACGCGTTTCCCCGCCCTCGACGGCGTCCGCGGGCTGGCGGTGCTGATGGTCGTGGCCGTCCACACCTTCCTGCTCCGGGACGCGGACGGCGTGGTGGAGTGGCTGACGTCGGCGGCCCGTTGGGGCTGGCTCGGCGTGGACCTGTTTTTCGTGCTCTCGGGGTTCCTGATCACCGGCATCGTGCTCCGCCAGCCCCGCACGCCCCGCGGGCTGATGCACTTCTACCTCCGCCGCATCGCCCGCACCTGGCCGCTGTACTACCTGTGCCTGCTGCTGGCGGTGACCGTGCTGCCGTACTCGTCGTACTACGCCAGCACCGCCCTGCGCGACCTCGAGCACAACCAGCTGTGGTTCTGGCTGCACGCCAGCAACTGGCTGATGGGGCTGCGCGCGGCGTGGTCCGCCGAGTTCGTCAGCCACTTCTGGTCGCTGGCGATCGAAGAGCAGTTCTATCTGGTCTGGCCCCTGCTGGTGTGGGCGGGCTGGCGGTGGTGTGCCGTCTGGCCGGCGGCGGTTTGCGCGGCGGCGGTGCTGCTCGGCGTGGTCACGCGGCAGTTCCTGTGGTGGAACGACGCCCCGATGCTGCCGATGCTTGTGCTCACCCCCTGCAAGGCGGACCTGCTGGGCTGGGGGGGCCTTGCGGCGTGGTGGCTGTGGCGCGACCCGTCGCTTGCCGGCCGCCGCCGCCGGCTCGGCGTGCTGATGACGCTGTGCGTGACGGCCTTCGGCGGTGCCGTGGCGGGCTTCTACATCGTCACCGGACGGTGGGCGGTCGAGCAGTCGTTCCACGCGTGGGTGCTGCCCTGGTTCGGCCCGACGGCGGCGTGCGGAATCTTGCTGTGCCTGCGGCCGTCTCGCCCGCTCCAGACGGTCATGGGGCGCGGACCGTTGCCGTGGTTCGGCCGCTACAGCTACGGGCTTTATGTCCTGCACCTGTTCATCCGGCCCGTGGTGGACCACTACGCCGGGCCCAGTGCGTGGGGAGTGTGGCTGGGGCCCAACGCGGGAACGCTCGGTTACGCGGTCACGGTGCTGGCGGCCAGCACGCTTCTGGCGGTGGCCAGCTATCACATGATGGAAAGCCGAATCTTGCGGGCGGTCCGCCGTCGGACGATCGGCTCGGCGGCGGCCGGCCCCGGATGACCGGGACCGAGTGTTATCGGCCATCGAGAGGGTGGCATCCCGCTTTCGACAACGCGTCACTCGGGGTTGTCCCGAACTATCAGTCCATTGCTGTGAAAGTGTGAAACCGGGCGATGGGTCACCCGATATCCACGGTGTGGGGTTCTCCGGAAGGGTGACGGGATGAGCCGGTATTACAAGGACGGCGTGGGGCAGGTGGCCGCCGAGCTGGCCCGGCTGTCGTTTTGGGTTTTCTTGCTGGCGGTCGGTGTGTTTGTGCTGCTGCCGGTGCTGCTGGAGGTCGCCGCCATAGAGGCTGACCGCCGGCTGACCATCGAGTTCGTGGTGTTCGCCATGGTGACGCTGCCGCTGTTGGCGGCGACGGCGTGGCGGCGCGGGCAGCGTCAGGCACAGGCCGCCCAACGCCGGGCGCTCGACGAGCTGCTCTCGGCGGCCCGCGGGCTGGTGATGTGGGAGTACGACCCCGACGCCCGACGGTTTCTGAACGTGCAGGGCGACCTCAAGTGGCTCGGCTATGCACCGGAGGAGTGGAAACGCCCGGGGTTCTGGGAGCAACTGGTGCACCCGGAGGACCGGGCGTCTGCGGTGCGGGCGTGTGAGTGCGCGACGCGTGCCGGGGAGGACCATCGCCTGAGTTACCGCGCGGTCGCCGCCGACGGCCGGGTGGTGTACATCGAAGATTTCGTGCGGCTGTCTCGGCGGGTCGGCCCGGACGGTCGGGACCGGCTGGTGCTCCGCGGCGTCCTGCTGGACGTGACGACGTGGCGGGAAGCCATGCGGTCTGCGACGGAGGATGCCCGCAAGCTCGCGGCCGCCATGGACGCCCACGCCGACTCGGTGTTCCTCACCGATGCCCGCGGAGTCATCACCCGCGTCAACCCCGCGTTCGAGCGACTGACGGGCTACGCCGCGTCGGAGGCCATCGGCCAGACGCCGCGCATCCTCAAGGGCGACCGGACGTCGGAGCAGACCTACCGCGAGCTGTGGACGACCATCCGTTCAGGACGGGTGTGGCGGGGGCGGCTGTGCAACCGTCGCAAGCCTTCGGCGAAGGGGAGGGTCGCGCTGCCCGTGCTGGGCGCCGGCGGTGCAGGGAGAGCGGACGACACGCTGTACTGGATCGACGCGACGATCACGCCGGTCCGCGGGGACGACGGCGAGGTGACCGGCTACGTCGCGGTGCAGCGCGACGTGACGGCCGACGTGCTCAAGGAGGAGGAGAACCGACAGCGTCTGGAAGGCGCGGAGGCCAAGCTCGCCGTCGCCCGGATCCTCGCCGAGCCGGCACCGCTGCCCGAGCGATTGAAGCGCGCGGTGGAGGTGGTGTGTGCGATGCCGGAGCTGGCGGTCCATAACAAGGGCGGCGTGTTTCTGGCCGAACGCGGGGCGACGCGGCTGCAGCTCACGTCGTCCCATGGCGAGTTCAGCCGGCAGTTTCTGGCCGACGAGCAGGTGGTGGAGTTCGGGCGGTGTCTGTGCGGCCGTGCGGCGGTGTCCGGCGAAGTCATCGTCAGCGACGACTGCTTCACCGACCATCGGCACGAGAACCGCTGGCCCGACATGAAACCGCACGGGCACTACATCGTGCCGCTGATGAACCGCAGCACGAACCCTGCCGAGTGCGTGGGCGTGCTGTTCCTGTACACGCAGCCGTACCCCGCCGTGAGCGCCGCGCGGCTCGATGCGCTGCGGGAAATCGGCGACCTGCTGGTGACGGCCATCCTGCAGGACCGCGCGGCCCGCGACGCCGAAGATGCCCGGCGCCACGCCGAGCGCGCCGCGCGGGCCAAGAGCGAGTTCCTCGCCAACATGAGCCACGAGATCCGCACGCCGCTGACGGCCATCCTGGGCTACGCCGAACTGATCCTCGAGCAAAAGCCCGTGTTGCCGCCGGCGGCGTCGGAGGCGGCCGCCGCCATCGGCAAGGCCGGGCAGCACCTGCTGGCGGTCATCAACGACATTCTCGACCTCTCGAAGATCGAAGCCGGCCGGATGCGCATCGAGCGGATCGCGACCGACCCGCGCGAGCCGCTGGCGCAGGTCGAAAGCCTCCTGCGTCCGACCGCCGCCGGCAAACGCCTCGAACTGTCGTTCCGCGTGGACGACGCCGTGCCGCCGGCCCTGCGCACCGACCCGACCCGGCTTCGGCAGATCCTCATGAACCTCGTCGGCAACGCCATCAAGTTCACCGACCGGGGGCGCGTCACCGTCACCGTCCGGGCGGAGGAGCACGCCGACCCGCCTGTCGTGACCTTCGACGTGGAGGACACCGGACGCGGCATGACCCCGGAGCAGGCACAGGGGTTGTTCGAAGTGTTCGCGCAGGCCGACGCCAGCGTGACCCGTACCCACGGCGGCACGGGGCTGGGACTGGCCATCAGTCGGCGGCTCGCCCGACTCATGGGCGGCGACGTCGAACTGCTCCGGACGGCGCCAGGGGCGGGCTCGTGCTTCCGGCTCCGGCTGCCGCTGGAGCGAGCGGAATCGCCCGCGCCCACGACCGCCGGTACGCCGACCCCCACGGCGGACCCCGACACCACCGCCCCGGTGACGCTCCGCGGACGCATCCTGCTCGTCGAAGACGGCCCGGACAACCAGAAGCTCATCGCGCACCACCTGCGCAAGGCGGGTGCGGAGGTCGAACTCGCCGACAACGGCCGGGTCGGCCTCGAGCGGGTCCTGGAGGCACAGAACCGCGGGGCCCCCTTCGACCTGATCGTCTCGGACATGCAGATGCCGGAAATGGACGGCTACACGCTGGCGCGAACGCTCCGCGAGCGTGGGGTCACGACCCCGATCGTCGCCCTTACCGCACATGCCATGCAGGAAGACCGCGACCGCTGCCTCTCCGCCGGCTGCAACGACTACGCGACCAAACCCATCCGCAAACAGGCGTTGCTGGCCACCTGCGCACGGTGGCTCGACCCCGCCGCCACGTCCGCCCCCGCTGGACTCGCGGAGACCCCCCTCCCCCCGGCCGAGCCGACCTCACGGGCGGCCTGAGACAGGGCCGCCCCGGCCCGACCGGCGGCCGGCGCCGCGGTGCCCAAGCCATCGCCGGTTGATGAAAGCTTGTACTTCGCCGAGAGGAGGGGACGCCGTCACCCTTGCGCGGCGGGGCCGTCGGCGGCGAGCGGTCGCCTGAACCGGACCGTCGGTGGGTTCGGGACAAACGCAAGGCGAACGATTTTTTCGGACCAAATCGGAACCTCCCCGCCCTGAATGCGTTCTTAATAGGGGCGGATTGTCCTTTTCCCGGGAGGTTTGGCGATGGTCGCGTCCAATCGGAACCGCTTCAACGTGGTGATCGTCGGCGGCGGCAGTGCGGGCATTTCGGTGGCCGCGCGTCTGGCCCGGCACAAGCACGTCCGCGTGCAGGTCATCGAGCCCAGTCAGTGGCACGACTACCAGCCGCTGTGGACGCTGGTGGGGGCGGGGGTGTTGCCGCGGGAGGCCTCTCGCCGGCGGGAAGCGGACGTCATGCCCGACAACGTGGAGTGGGTGCAGGACGCGGTGACCGAGTTCGAGCCCGACCAGAACGCGGTGGTCACGCGTGGCGGCAAGCGACTGACGTACGACGTGCTGGTGGTGGCCGCGGGCATCCAGGTGAACTGGAACCTCATCCGCGGGCTGGAGGGGAAAATCGGCAAGAACGGCATCTGTTCCAACTACGCCTACGACACGGTCAACAGCACGTGGGAGGCGATCCGCTCGTTCACCGGGGGCGATGCCGTGTTCACGCAGCCCAACACGCCGATCAAGTGTGGGGGCGCCCCGCAGAAGATCATGTATCTGGCGGACGATGCGTTCCGCCGGCAGGGCGTACGGGAGAAGACGCGGATTCACTTCTTCTCGGGTGAGGCGGCGATTTTCAAGGTGGAGCACTACGCCAGGACCCTGATGGACGTGATCCGTCGCAAGGGCATCGAATCGCTGCACTTCAAGCACAACCTGGTGGAGGTCCGGGCGGATGCGCGGGAGGCGGTGTTCGAGGACCTGACGGATAAGAAGGAAGTGGTGCAGCACTTTGACCTGCTGCACGTGACGCCGCCGATGTCGGCGCCGGAGTTCATCCGCCGCTCGCCGCTGGCGTCGTCGGCCGGGTGGGTGGAGGTGGACAAGTACACCTGCCGGCACGTGCGTTACCCGGACGTGTTCGCGCTGGGGGACTGCTCGAACCTGCCGACCAGCAAGACCGGGGCGGCGATCCGCAAGCAGGCGCCGGTGGTGGCCACCAACGTGCTGGACGTGCTGGAGGGGCGGGAGCCGTCGGCCAAGTACGACGGGTACACCTCGTGTCCGCTCGTGACGGGCTACGGGAAACTGGTGCTGGCGGAGTTCGACTACGACCTCAAGCCGAAGGAGACGTTCCCGTTCGACCAGAGCAAGGAGCGGTACTCGATGTACCTGCTCAAGCGGCACGTCCTGCCGGTGTTGTACTGGAAGGGGATGCTCAAAGGCCGGGCGTGAGGTCGCGGCTGGAGGCCGAGGGTTGCGAAGATTGGCAGTGCGGAGAGGTGGCAGCCGTCGCCGTAGCGCGGCGTCATTCCGAGCCGTTACGGGTCGGGGTTACCGCTTGTGACGTGCGTCGCTCTGCCAGATAAGCACGGCCCGCTTCGGTGATTTCCCAGATCCCCCTCGGGGAGTCGCTACTCAGTAAGCCGCGATCGACCATCTCCTGACGTGCCCATTGAGCGGCGTTTCGCCAGCGAGACACGTCAGGTGATGACGGGACTGGCTGTAGATCGACGTCGCGAAGCCGCGGTTTAACGATCTCGAAAACTCGGTCAAGAACCTTGCCGATGGGCGCCGACCCACCCAGGTCGACAACAGCCTGAAGGATGGGCACGACGTAGGCCTCCTGCGGGGTGCGTGTGCCTCGTTCAAGCCTCCCCTGAGCCAACTGTCTCGTCGTCCGATTGTGACCTCGGTCAGCCGTCGAAACCGTTTCCACTCGCGTCAAACTCTCCCATTCCCTCAGTAAACCGACCACTTTCCCGCGAAACTCGGTCACGCGCTGTGACTGTGTACAGAGCGTGCTGACCCGGACGTAGTCACGTGCGTCGAGTGCTTCGTGAGCCAAGCGGGTGATTTCCGAAACGGTCGCTTCCAGCTCTTCAAGGAGCAGCTCAAAGGCCGACCGAACGTCCGCCTGTTGAACGTCGAGCGAATCAGCGTCCGCCATCACGAGGACAGGGTAGCGACGGTGCGACTTTCCCGCCAGTGCGGCTCTCGCCGCGGACCTGCACTGAGCTGACAACGTGGTGTCAGCGGTGTTCTTCGACCGGCGTGCCCGTACAGCGTTTACTTGTATACTGTGCGCACCGCCGACAGCTGCGCCGGACCGAGCTGCGTTGAGGACGCCCCGTCTCATGGCGTGGCGAGCTGACGCTCGGACAGCCGCTGGAGGTGTTGGTATCCTAACGCATGGCCGTAAGGTTTGTTCCAGGACAAGCTCTATCTATTTCTTCAGGCTGACGGATACGCAGGAAACCAGCCCGCGGACAGAGCTCCGCGCCGCTCCGGACTGAGACCCGGTTTTCCCCTTGCAGGGAGTGAAGCGGACATGGATACGTTTACTGAAGGTTTGGTGTTGACGCTCGACGACGTCTTGAATGACCTTCGGAAATTTGACGCACTTCGCGATGTCAACGGCGGCCAGGACTTTGTTGCAACACGCGAGCTGCCTTCGACTCCGCCCACGTTTGGCACGGAGGACTTCATCAGCGAGCTACCCCGGCCTGTCGGTGCAGCACTGAAGCAGCTCGGCATTTCTAAGCTGTACACTCATCAGGAGCAGGCCGTCCGGCTCCTCGGGGCCGGGAAAGACGTCGTTCTTGCAGCACCGACCGCCAGCGGGAAGACGCTGTGCTTCGCTCTACCTTTCGTTCTGAGCCTTCTAAAAAACCCGTTTCAGCACGCCCTCATGCTGCATCCCATGAAGGCGCTATCGAATGACCAGCGCCGTCAGTTTCAGGCTCTTGTGGGTGCAGTCATGGCGGCAGGAGGCCCGCGGATCGATTCGTGGGTCTTCGACGGGGACACGACGAAGGAACACCGCGAATTTGTCAAGCAAAAGCCTCCCCACCTGCTGCTGACCAATCCGGAGATGCTCCACCAGTCGTTCCTAGGCTGGGGAAAGCATTGGGAGTCGTTTCTCAAGAAGCTCAATTGGCTGTTTCTCGATGAGATCCACGAGTATCGAGGCTATTTCGGCGGCAACATCGCGTTATTGCTTCGGCGGTTTCTTGCATACCTCGACGACCTCAATGTGCGTCCGCGACTGGTCCTTGCCTCGGCGACATGCCGCAATGCGGTTGAACACGCCGAAAGACTCACGGGGCGGAGGTGTGAGCTAATCGACGCGCAAGACGTGATGTGTCCGCCGAGGAAGTTCATATTCGTATCGCCGGCGATACCTGAGGGTAAATTTTACGAAATCTACCGCTTGCGTGTGGTGCTCGCGTCTCTCGCGTTGTTGAGTCGCGGCCTTTCGATCCTCGTGTTCTGCCAGTCTAGAAAGTTTGCCGAAGACGCGTATCGGCTGGCTGCATCGGAGGCTGTGAGGCGGGGCCTCGATTCCTCCCGAATCATGCCCTACCGGAGCGGCTACAAATCCGACAACCGCCGGGAGGTCGAGGAGGGTCTGAGGGAGGGTCGGTACCGCGTGGTGTTCACCACGAGCGCACTCGAACTGGGCATTGACGTGGGTAAGCTGGATGCCTGTCTGCTTGCCGGCTTCCCGGACAGCGTGATGTCGGCGTGGCAACGGATCGGCCGGGCGGGCCGCTCGTGGGACAAGACGGCGTGGGTGCTCTACTACGCGATGAATAACCCGTTTGACCAGTTTTTCGTTCAAAATATTGACGCATTTTTAGAGAGAGAACTTGACGAATTGTTTGTTAACCCAGAGAACGAAGAACTGATTGAGAAACACCTGCCGTACCTGCTCCATGAGATCGGTGATTCGCTCGATGACGACAAGCTGGCAATTATCGGCGATCGTTTCTTTGCAAGAGCAAAGGAAGTGAGCCGTGAAACGCGTGCACACCGAGGGAGCGGTCCGAACTATCAAAGGCTGGCGATTCGCGCGAGCTCGGGTGGTGTCAAGAGAATCGTATGCAACAACGAAGAGATCGGAACCATCTCGGAAACGCAGGCTTTCCGCGAGGCCTATCTTGGCGCAAGCTACAGCCACGCTGGTAAGACGTACGAGGTGGTGGCGCACCGGGCCGACGAGATCGAGGTCAAACCGTGCGAGCCGCGCCGTCGCACAGTACCCCGCATCTATCCGAACGTCTTCGTCAAAGAGACGTTGGACGGCCTGCAGTACGGTACCGGGCTGAGCATCGAGTACGGTAAAGTGGCGGTGATCGAAACCTATTGCGGTTATTCGGTGGTGGATGAATCCGATCCGGAGAATGTGTCTGAGGAGAAGGAGGGCAACGCTTCGCTGGCGAAAGAAGTGTTTGCCGCGTGGCTTCGATGTGATCGCAACGTGCTCGAGGAGGCGGATCCGGACGCCGTGGGCATCCGGTCCATTGAGCAACTGTTCCGGATCGGGGCGAATTTCGTCATACCGTGTGACCGGCATGACGTGGGCACTTGGGTGACCGCCCAGGAACCTGCAACGGTGTTCCTCTACGAGACGGTTAAAGGCGGGATCGGCGTCGCGGAGAAAATGCTCGAGCGCTGGAAAGAGGTGCTGCAGAAAGGTGTGGCGATCGCGGAACGATGCCGATGCGACACCGGCTGTCCTCGATGCATCCACCCCCCGCGATACCGCCGCTCGTCGGGCGGAGTGCTAGACAAACGGGCAGCGATCCGGCTGGCCACACACGTTCTGGAGAGGGGAGGAGAACCGCCGACGTCGCGGTTTGACCCAAAAATCAGCCGCTGGCGCGAGATCCCCTCAGACGGTCACGGGCACGCCGTTCAAGCCTGACAGGTCGGACGTGGCACTGCTCAGTCAGCTGACGTCCGCCACCAGCGAGGACGGGTCTCCGATGCCACCTTCCGGCCACGCCCACTGGTTCCCCACCCCCACGCGCTCCGCCATCGCCACACTCCACGCGCCCCCAGCAGCTCCGCGAGTAGGACTCGAACCTACAACCAGCCGGTTAACAGCCGGCTGCTCTACCATTGAGCTATCGCGGAATCTTGCGGAAAGGCCGCCCGCCCAAGCGGCTAACGTGGGCCTTCCCGGGCAAGGACAATAGCCGACGGCCTGCCAACGTCAAGGCGTCGGCCCGCCGACCGAACCGCTTCGCCCGCCCCCTCGCTTCATCGGCTCAACTGCGGCCCGACTCGACCTGTGTCGTGTCTCGAGCCGCCCCCCAGGCACGTTGGGTCTGTCTCTCCCGGGGGCCGCGTTCGCTCTGCCGGACCCGTACGGCGGTCGCTCGCCCGCGGCGGGTGGCCTCTGCCGAGCCGGCGGCCGCCTCGACCCGTCGGGGGCGGTCTCCGCGCTAGGGCTGCCCGGCGGGTCCGGGGGCTCCAGCGGGGTCGGGGGTTCCGGCGGGGTCGGGGGCTCCGGCGGGTCCGGGGGCTCCGGCGGGGCCGGGGGCTCCGGCGGGGCCGGGGGCGGCTTCGTCTGCGGGTGCTGTCCTTCCGCGAAACTCGGCGATCCGCTCAAGCATGCGCCGGGCGGTCTGCTCCGCGGGGTCCAGCCGCAGGGCCTCCCGGTAGTGCTTTTCCGCGTCGTCCAGCCGGCCCAGCTCGGCATACACGTCCGCCACCTTCACCTGAAAGTCCGCGTGCTTGGCGTAGTAGGTCGCCGCCCGCACATAGTGCCGCAAAGCGACCCTCGGCTCACCCAGAATCGCCGCCGCCATGCCCGAGAGGTAGTGCGCCTGCGGGAAGTCGGGCCAGATCTCCAACGCCTTGCCCGCATGCACCCGCATCGCCTCGATCAGCGGCGGCCGCTGCTCCCGCGGGAGCTGCTTGGCGGTCATGTACAGGTGCGACGCGTAGTTGGAGTTCACGATGGCCGACCGCGGCTGCACGGCCAGGCAGTGCAGGTAAAGCGTGCCCGAGTCACGCCAAGCCCGGGTCTGGCGGTGGCTGAGGGTCGCCAGCACCGCCAGCCCGCCGCACGTGATGGCAAGGCTGACGACCGCCTTCTTCGGCCCGGCCAGGCGGCTCGTCAGCGGGTGGGAGACGATCGCCTCGGTTGCACGGGCCAGCACGACCACCGCCCCGACCATCCACGCGTAGCCGTAGTGGTCGGACACCACCGTAAACGTCGCGTAATCGAAGTCCTTCAGGCCCAGGACGGGCGCCACCGCGAGCACGGCGAGCCCCGCGCCCGCCATCGCCACCCGGTCACGCCATGCCAGCAGCGCCCCGGCCGTCGCCAGCGTCACCAGCGTGTACGGCAGCCACCGCAACTGCGCCACCGTCCACGTCGGGGCTCGCCCGTAGTCGATCGTCAATCCCACCGGCCAAAGCAGCGTCACCACGTAATGGCCCAGTGCGTCGAGCGCGACCAGCGGCCGCTGCCACCACGCGACCGGCTGCACCGTCTCGGCCGTCTGGAAAAGTGCCGTCATCACCGCCACCGGGACCGCCGCCGCCAGCGACACGGCCAGCGCCAGCCCGACGCCACGCGGCGGAAGCCAGACCTGTCGCCTCGAGCCGCCGGGCAGCGCATTCCCACCCGGTTGGCGGGCCAGACACCACCAGAGCCACGCGAACATGACGGGGATCACCACAGCGGTCGGCTTGGCCAGCAGCGCGACGGCCCCCAGCGACACGGCCGGCCACCACGCGACCCCCCAGCGTGCGGCCCCGCCGCAACCGGCGATGGCGCTGCCGCACGCCCCGCGGTTCAGCCAGCTCACCCAGGCGGCCATGGCCCAGACCATCAGGGCCGTCCACAGCAGGTCCTTCAGACCCGACGCCCACGCGACCGCCTCCACCTGCATGGGGTGGAGCAAGAACGTCGCCGACCCGAGCAGGCCGATGCCGGGCGAGACGCCCAGCGCCCGCAGCAGCCGGTACACCCCGGCGGCCGCCGCCGAATGAACCACAACCGAGAGCACCCGGAAGGGCACGGGGTCCAGCGCGATCCCCAAACCGTCCTCCACGGGTCGCTGTCCGACAACGGCCGCAAGAAACCAGAGCGTGTGGCTGAGCGGCGTATACAGCGCCTGAAAGACGCCCGGCGTCTTGCCGTCGAACGGGTCCGCCCACTTTTCCAGCAAGCCACGAAAGGACGGCGGGTTCAGGGCAGCGTTCTTCCCCATCCAGATGTCGTCGTCGAAGGTGACAAACGCGTTATGCCGAAGGGGAGCAAAAGTCAGCAAAGTCAGGATGACGATCCCCGCGACGGCGTAGAGCCAGTAGCGCTGGCTGAGCTGGAGGGTCTCGCCCGCATGGCGATCGGTTGAGGGGGGCGTGGCAGGCATCAGAAAGGGGGTCTCGAGAGAATAGGTGTCCACCGTGGTAAAGCCCGACGGTATCGAATGCAAACGAATGCACGTTCGCGGCCGGGCGCGTAGCCTGCAGGCATGTCTGACCCGCTCACTGCGACTCGTTCCGGTCGAGAGCTCATCCGTCGCCTTCGTGCGGTGGACGCCGAGACGCTGCTGTCGTTCTTCACGGAGCGGCAATACGTCAAGCCAAGGGCCACGCTCCGTGAGCTTCTGGCAGAGGCGGATGCCCGGCTGGGGGTGTGCCCCGTGGTGGCCGAGCGGGCCTGCGACTGGCTGGAGATGGAGATGGGCGTCACCGTCGGGCGGCTGCGTCGGACGGAGTTGACGCAACTGGCCCGGTGCCTGCACCGCTTTTTGCGGCACTCGAAAGGTGGGCAGTGCGGCCGAGGACGGGCGGCGGGGCGACGGGTGGCCGCGGCGTCTGGGGAGAGGGCGGCTCCGTAACGCGGTTCACGTATCGCAGAGGTGTTGACGCCACATCTTCCGTTCGGGCGGGAACGGGCTGATGGCTGGTCCTTCTGTTCTTCAGACGGCGAGCTTCCTGTGAGCGGAACGTCTGTACGACCTGTGAGGGGGTGGGGGCATGTCCGGTAAAGGCGGGGGGCCTCGCCCGGATTGGGGCGGTCCGTCCGGCTGGACGATGGCTAGAGCATGAGCGACGCGAAGCCGGACGGCATGGGGGCGCCCCTTGGCGGGGCACCGACGGGCGGGGCCATCTGTGCAAGCCCTTTGTGCTGTGACCGCCGCGCCTGGGAGGCGTTGCGGCGGGTGTTGCCGGAGTTGGAGACGCCGGAGGGGCTGGTCAAGGCGGCGGTGGCGGTGGCCATGCACCATCGCGGCGGGGCCAAGCCGGACGCGGCACTGGACGAGCTGGAGGTGATCGCGTCGGACGTGCGTCGGCGCGTGCGCAGCCGTCAGCCGCGGGCTTTGCTGGCTCACCTGCACGAGCACCTGTTCGAGGAGCTGGGCTTCGGCGGCGGCATCGACGAGGGCGTCGCCGACGTCCATCATGCCAGCCACTCCTACCTGCCGGACGTACTGCAGCGTCGCCGGGGGCTACCCATCCTGCTGGCGCTGGTGTACGTAACGGTGGCGCGTCGGCTGGGTCTGCACGCGTGGGGCATCGGTCTGCCGGGCCATTTCCTGGCCGGGGTGGAATGCGACGGCGGGCGGCTGATCATCGACGCCTACGGGAAGGGGCGGGTGCTGTCGGTCTCGGACGCGGCCGAGCGGCTCCGCGAGCTGTACGGCCCGGAGGCGGAGTTCAGCTCCGACCTGCTGGAGCCGGTGTCCCACCGGATGTGGCTGACGCGGATCATGCAGAACCTCATCCGGGCGTTCGGGTCGTCGGGGCAGTTTGTGGACGTCGGCGCGATGCTGGAGCTGGAGATGCTGCTGTGGCCCGAGCAGGACCGACTGCAGCGGGATTTCGGCCTGGTGCTGGCGCGGCTGGGGATGACCGTGCCCGCGGGGCAGTGGCTGAGCAATTACCTGCGAAACAACCCGGACGACCCGCAGCGTGAGGACCTCGAGCGGTTCCTGTGTGCGTTGCTGGCGTGAGGCCGCCGCAAGGGGGGGCGTTGCCGGGGTAGTGTTCCGCCGCTGGCATGGGGCGAAACCTCGACGACCTCACCGATGCGGAGCTGTTGCGCTTGCGGCTGTGCGACCTGCGGCTGTCGCTGCGGCCGCTGCGGCCGGCGATCGGCCAGCTCTACCGCGAGCTGTCAGAGAAGGGGCTGCGGTTTCGCCCGCACGTGTGGATTTCGCACGGCTTTTTTGCGGAGGACTCGCTGCGCGGCTTCGCGGTGCCGTTTTATCTCGCCCATCCGCGGCTGATGGCGCTGGAGAGGCGGATGATGATCGACGTGGAGGCGGGCACGCGCGACTGGTGCCTGCGGATCCTGCGGCATGAGGCGGGGCACGCGATCGACAACGCCACGAAACTCCACGAGCGGCCGGGCTACCGCATGCTCTTCGGCTCGTTTCACAAGCCGTACCCCGATTCGTACCGGCCCGACATCGCCTCGCGTGATTTCGTTCTGCACCTGGACTGCTGGTACGCGCAGTCGCACCCGGCGGAGGATTTCGCCGAGACGTTCGCGGTGTGGCTGTCGCCGACGTCCGACTGGCGGGCGACCTACGCCGGCTGGGGGGCGCTGGCGAAGCTGCACTGGGTGGACGCGGCCATGCGGGACCTGGCGCGTCGGCCGATCCCCGCGCCGACGCACCGGGAGCACAAGCCGCTGCGTCAGCTCACGTGGACGCTGGCCGAGCATTACGCGGAGCGTCGGGCGCTGTACCAGCGAAAGTACCCGACGGTGCCGCGGCGGGACGTGGCCCGGCTGTTCCGGACCGGGGGGCGGAGGGAGGCCGCCGCGCCGCTGCTGGCACGGTGGAAGCCGATGCTCCGGCTGACCGTCTCGCGTTGGACGGGGCTGCCCCAGCTCACGCTGGAGATGACGCTGACCGATTTAATCCATGTATGCCGACGACGCGGGCTGCGGCTCACCCGTTCGCGCGAGCAGACGCGACACGACCTGGTCGCGCTGCTCACCGCGTCCGCGCAGACCTTCCTCGCCGACGCCCGGCATCCGATCCCGCTGTAAAGCGGCCGGGATGGCGCGTCCGCCGCGAAGGCCGTAACCTTGCTGTGATGTCTCAGCCGGCGTCGGCCGCATCGAGTTCCGCCGCAGGCCCCGCGCCCGACGTACCGGCGGTGGCGGGCCGCCGGGCGAGGCGGGCGGTGTCGTCGGGCACACGGCTGCGCGTTCTGCTGCTGGTGCACGCGCATCTCGACCCGCTGCGTCCGCCCCCGGCGGGGGCCGGCGCCGAAGGCCCGCTGCCCGACCAGGCCGAACGCGACGTCCTCGGTGCCCTCGGCCAGCTCGGCCACGACGTGCAGGTCCTTCCGCTGGGGTCGGACCTCGCCGCCATCGAACGCGCTGCCGCCGACCACCGACCGCACCTCGCTTTCAACCTGATCGAAGCGTTCAACAACTACCGAAGCTTCGACCAGCACGTGGTGGGCTACCTCGAGTGTCTCGGCCTGCGGTACACCGGGTGCAACCCGCGTGGGCTGGTGCTGGCGCGCGACAAGGCGCTGACGAAGAAAATCCTCGCCTTTCACCGTGTCCGCGTGCCGGACTTCACCGTCTTTCCGCTCGGCCGCAGGTTGCGGGTGCCCCGACAGCTTGGCTACCCGCTGCTGGTCAAAAGCGCCACCGACGACGGGTCGGTCGGTGTCACGCGTGCGTCGGTGGTGCACGACGAGGCCGCCCTGCGCGAGCGGGTGGCGGCGATTCACGAGCAGTCCAGGACGGATGCCATCGCCGAGCAGTTCATCGAGGGGCGCGAGCTGTACCTGGGCGTGCTGGGCAACCGTGTGGCAAGGACGCTCCCGCCGTGGGAGCTGGACCTCTCCCGTCTGCCCGAGGGGACGCCGAAGATCGTCACCGAGCGGATGAAACGCTCGCCGGCTTATCAGCGCAAATACGCCATCGACTCCGGGCCGGCGGCCCTGAGTGAGGGTGAGCACCGCCAGCTCCGGCAGCTCGGCCGGCGGGTGTACCACCTGCTGGGCCTTTCGGGCTACGCCCGGCTGGACCTGCGGATGACCGCACAAGGCGAGGTGTTCCTCATCGAGGCCAACCCCAACCCGCACATCGGCCGCGACGAAGACTTGGCACGCTCGGCGGCGGCGGCCGGACTGAGCTACCCGCAACTCATCGACAAGCTGCTGCGGCTGGGCCTGAGCTACCGGCCCTACGGGCTGGCATGAGCTTCCGAACGCCCCGCTTCGTCCGGGTCGTCCGACGGCTGCAGGCGGCCGGACACCAGCGTGTCGTCGGATGAGTCGGGTCGTTCGGACGTGTCGGGGCTTTCGGAGGCGTCGGGGCGGTCGGATGCGTCGTTTTTCATCAGCTCGCGCAGGAGCACCGTGGCGAACGCCCCGGGCGGGAGGGTGAAGGCGACGGTGATGTGCCCGCCGTGTTCGTCCACGCCGCCGGCGTACTCGACGTCGGCGGGGCGGAACCGCAGCGGGCGGCGGGTGCCCTTGACGCGGTGGTAACCGGGTACCTTGAACATCGCGGGGGTGAGCCGGTGGCGGGCGAGGGCGGCGTTCTCGATCGCCCCGGCGTCGCCGTCGGCCAGGCTCACGCGGAAGCCCACCAGCGGCCCGGTGGGCGAGATTTCCCACGCGGCGCAACGCGGCTGTTCCCGCTCGACGTCCTCGACGTGGAAGCAGGCGCCGTTGTCGTGCTTGAAGGCCCAGTCGCCGGGGATGAGCCTGGCGTAGCTTCCCTGACGGACGCGCTCGGCGAGGATCTCGTTGAAGATGCGGCTTTGCAGGGCGGTGACGAAGAGCCGTCGCAGGTGCTCGTCGAGCGCGATGCCCGCTCCGCTGGGCTTGCCGGTCTTGATGACACGGTGCAGCAGCCGACGCTCCAGCCCGTGGCTGCGGGGCCACGCCTTCATGGCGCCCTCGAGGTCGCCCTGTTCGTAGAGCGTGCGGGCCTTGAACTGCATCCCGTCGTCCACGCCGCGCTGAGGGTCGCCCAGCAGCAGCCGCGCCAGCTCGCGGTTGTCCTGGCGGACCAGAGCGGCCCCGAGCAGGTCGTTGTTGCCGCGTCGGCCGAACCGCTGCTCGCCGAAGTAGTTGGGCACGCCCGTGTGCTCGAGCCGCCGCAGCAGGGGGGCGACGCGGGTGACCGCCAGCGGGTCCACCTCGCGGATTTTGATGGCAAAGCGGTTGCCTCGCAGATGTCCCAGGCGCAGCTTGTTGCCGTGCCGGGCGGCCCAGAGCACGGAGAGCTGCGGCGTTTTGACGGCCATCGCCGCTTCCGGCGTCGTCCCGCGGACGGAGAGAAGCTGTCGGGTGACGGCATGTCGGTCCTTCATGCCCGCGTACCCGATGTCGATGGGGCGTACGCTCAGCAGCTCGGCCAGCCGGGCCACCGCGTCGAAGGTGGACAGGCCGACCTTCTGCACTTCCATGAGCACGTGCTCGCCGTCACCCGAGGGTTCGTAGGCGGGCAGCTCCTGCACGTAAAAGTCTTCGGGGCGGAGCTTGATCTTGCCCCCGATGCCGGGCACGTCGGCCGTCGCGTAGGGGAGGTCCATGCGGGCGGAGTGTATCGGTCCCGGCGTCGCGGGGGTCGGGTCTAGCGCACCAGCCCGAAATGTCGCAGGGCCACGAGCACGCCCTGGCGGTCGTTGGGCGGGGCGATGAAATCGGCCACCTCTTTCACCAGCGCATGCGCGTTGCCCATGGCCACGCCTACCCCTGCCGTCGCCACCATGCCGTAGTCGTTGGGCGCGTCGCCGATGGCCAGCACCTGCGACATCTCCACGCCGTAGTGTCGAGCGACCTGCTGCACCGCGCGGGCCTTGCTCACACGCTTGTCCATCACCTGCAGCAGGTCGTCGTCGGTCCGCACGACCGTGACCTCGTCCTCGAAGGCGGCGGCGATGAGGTTCTCCAGCCGCAGCATCATCCACGGCTCGCCCAGCAGCATGAGCTTGGTCACATCCAGGTGCGCAAACCGCTCCAGCGGCGAGATCACGTCCGGTTGGAACATCCGGCCTGTCTCGGTGGTGTGGGCCGGGTCGTAGCGGTCGGTATACCAGCGGTCGAGGATCTCACAGGACACCTGCACTTCCTCAAACAGGTCGCGGCAGGCGGCGACGATGCGCCGCACGAGCTCCGCCTTCATCGGTCGGTGCAGCACGGCGGCGCGGCGGCTCTCGTCCCAGATCAGCGCCCCGTTGTAGTTGATCTGCAGCGTCCGCAGGCCCAGCTGCTGATACGTCGGCCGCACGCTCCGCGGCGGGCGGGCCGAAGCGATCACCACGGGAAACCCGCCCTCGGCCAGTTGACGGATCGCCGCCGCCGTCTCGTCGTCCACGCGCTTCTGCGGGTCCAGCAGCGTGCCGTCGAGGTCCACCGCGACGAGGCGGATGTCTCGGCCGGCAGGGGCGGTGGAAGCTGTACCCGCGTCCGACTCCATGGCGTGCCGTGAAAGAAACCCGGCAGGGACAACGAACCCGTGCGGCCTGCCGCGACGCCAGCCTAGGGCACGATCCGGCCCCACACCGAGGCCACCACCTCGCC
Source organism: Tepidisphaerales bacterium (assembly GCA_046299715.1). Taxonomy (GTDB): domain Bacteria; phylum Planctomycetota; class Phycisphaerae; order Tepidisphaerales; family Tepidisphaeraceae; genus JBBRUM01. The sequence continues at coordinate 123,396 of JBKBHU010000002.1, forward strand.
CAGACGTTCGATGGCGCCCGGACGGTTCAGCACCGTCCGGTAGCCCGGCCGCACCGACGGCGCCAGCCGAGCCGCCTCCAGCAGCAGCGCAGCGCTGAGCCCCCGCTTTGCCTCATCGCAGACGCCCGTCCAGAAGCCGCAGCGGTCGTACACCGTGGCCAGTCGCCGCGGCAGATGCTCATCGTGCAGGTGCGACACGAGGTAGGCCGCCAGACCCACCTGAATGCCATGGCTGCCCGGCGGCCGGCGCAGACGGTCCAGGGCGTGGCTGAGAAGGTGCTCGGAGCCGCTGCACGGCCGGCTGGACCCCGCCACGGCCATCGCCACTCCGCCCAGCAGCAGGGCCCGGGCCAGCGACTCGGCCGTCGCCGCCGACCACGTCTCCGGCCTCAGCTCCGCCCGCTCCAGCAGCACCACCGCCGACTCGGCAATCGACGCCGCCACACCGTCCACCCGCTCGCCCTCCCCGGCATGTTCGGCGAGCTGCCAGTCGGCCAGCGCAGTGACCTTGGCCATCACGTCGCCGACCCCGGCCAGCGTCAGTGACCACGGTGCGGCCGCCACCACGGCCGTGTCCACCACGACACCCGCCGGACCCGGGCTGCGCACCGTCACCCGCTCGCCGGCCGCGTTCACGAGGCTCGAACTCGGCGACGCGAAGCCGTCATGGCTCAAACTTGTGGGCACGCACACCACGGGCACGCCCGGCTCGGCCCCTTCGCGTCCGGCGGCCCGCAACGTGGCGGCCACGGCCTTGCCGACGTCCAGGGCCCGCCCGCCGCCGACCGCAATCACGCCGTCGGGCCCGGCCGACGCCCACGCCCCGGCGATCGCATCGCGCTCGGCCAGCGACCCGTCCGTCACCTCGGCCTCGGCCGCCGTGCACATCCGGGCGGCCGACAGCACCCGCCGCACCCTCGACACGATGCCGTCGGGCAACCCGCGGCTGAACACCACCGCTGCCCTCTCGACGCCCAGCAGCAGGCAGTCATCGGCCAGCTCACGCAGGGCGCGCGGTGCCACCCGCGCCAGCCGTGGCACGCCTACGGGACGGAATCTCAGCTCGCCGGTCACCGCCCCACGCTAGCGCCGATGACCCGACCCCGGCATCCCCCGTGACCGGCGGCCGCATCGACGCCGCACCGCAGCCGGCGGGGACTGCTCCGCGGTGTGGCGTCCGTCGCCGACCACCGCTCAGCCGTCGATCAGGGCCGCCAGAGCGTCGCGCAGCTCGGCCTCTTTCTTGAGCCCGATGAACTTCACCTTCACCTGACCGTCCTTGAACAGCAGCACGGTCGGAATCGCCGAGATGCCGTACTTCATCGACACGTCGCGGTTGGCGTCCGTGTCCAGCTTGCCGACCTTGGCCCGCCCGGCAAACTCCTGCGCGAGTTTGTCGATGGTCGGCGCCAGCATCCGGCAGGGCATGCACCACTCGGCCCAGAAGTCCACCAGCACCGGCTCCTTCGCGCGGAGCACCTCTGCCTCAAAGTTGCTGTCCGTGAACTCCTTCGTGAACGGGCTGCTCATGGTGTCTCGCTCTCGGTTCAAACCGCCACGGCCCGACGGCGTCGGCCTCCCAGCCTCCCTCCGCCGTCGCTGCGCATGGCGAGAATAGGAAAGCCACGTCGGATGAATCAACGCAGACGCACGAGCCACCGCGCTGCCGCCAGCGCCGTCGCCACCAGCGCAGCGCCGCCCGCGATGGCCGTCGCCCCCAGCCACCACGGCAACTCCCCCACGACCAGTCGCTCGCCGGCCCCCAGCGAGACCACGCCGGTGAGCAGAAGCAGCCCGCCCAGCACGGCCGTCGGCACGACCGCGGTCTCCAGCACCCGCAGCGACATCGGCGTCGATGAACGCACCTGCCACGGTACCGAGACGGACGCCGCTCCCGCGACGGTCGGCAGCCGGCGGCCCGCCCGCGTGCCAACCTCCGCGCTGCCCGGCTGCCCGGCCACGGCGCTCACCGACGCGCTGCCAGGGCCGACGTCCCCGGAGAGTGCCACCGGCTTCGGCTGAGGCCGCGGCCGCGACGCCCCGGGGGACTCCGACGGCCGCACCGACGCGCCTGGCGGGTTCGGCCACCCGCCGGGCGGACCCCCGGCCGGGTCGGGACCGATGCCGCCTCCCGTCATCGCCGCCAGACGCCGTGCGACCTCATCGGCCGAGTCGCCCGCGGCCGGCTCGTCGCCCCTGTGCCGGGCCATGCGCCGCCTCCTTCCCTGCTCGAAACGACCCGCCGCCGGCCCGCAGAGCCGGCGTCACGGCAAGCCCGGGGCCGTCACGACCCGCTTAACCGCTACGACCCGAACGACACGGGCATCCGGCACCCATTTTTCCCGCCGGGCACGCTTCCACCCCGGCGTGAAACTGGCTTCACTGTCGCCCGCGGCCATGATACTCGGACGTGCGTCAAGAGGCCGCCACGGGTGTCGCGACAACCGCCGCCACGGGCAGGTCTGCCGCCACCCACGGGTCGGGCTTCATCGGTGCCGCCCCGGCACCGCCTACGGAGAAGGGAAACGCGTCATGACGGAACGGGAGTTTCAGGTCAAGCTCGCGGAGCTGCTCGGGGAAATCAGCACACTTCCCCCGGCCGAGCGGGCGAAGCTGCAGGCCGCCGCGCTGGAGACGCGGCAGGTCCACGAGCGGCTCACCGCGTCGGTGTCCGCCCTGCAGGAGTCGCTGGACTACCTGCGGCTGAGCATCAAGTACCTTGTTTTCGACCTTGAGGCGACCCGCCGCGAAAACGCCGTTCTGCGGCAGCTGCTCGAAGAAGCCACCCGCGGTTCGGAAAACGAAGACGCCTGACGCGGACGTCCGACGCGCGCCCGTCCGACGTCCACGCGACAACCCTTACCCGGCGTCCACGAGGTCACAGCCCGGACGTCACGGCCCCGTCAACGCTTTCCCGGCCGGGTCTACCGCTGAGCGGCCGGGCGGATTTCCTTAAGCACAAAACCGTTGGGGCCCTGGGTCCCCGTCACGCGGACGCTGAGCGTGGCACCGTCCGAGCGGAGGTAATCCAGCACCATCTTGTTCGACGCCTTGTCGAACTTGATCGCCCGCTTGCCGCGCACGAGTGCGTAGCCCGACTGGTACGACTGCTCGTTGGCGATGTCGGCCGGCGTGAGCTGGGCGATGGCGGCCTCGGGGTCGTCCATCTTGAGGATGCCCCCCTGTTCGATCGACAGGTTGTCGATCACCATGCCGGTGAGGGTGGTCTCCTGAACCGCCGACGCCCCCATCAGCAGTACGGCCGAGAGGGCCGTGGTCATCATTGCCAGTCGCATGTGGTGTCCTTTGTGGGTTCGACGTGTCGCGACGAAGGCGTCCGGACGGCCCGCCGAGGCCCGCCCGGACGCACACAGCGGCGCACGCAGTGGCTCCGCGTGAGGCGGGGCGGCCACGTCCGGCACCTGGGCGGCCGAACGCGTCCCCGCCGAGTCGGAGGTGGTCAATCGGTGACGGTGAAGCGGATGGCGCGGTGCGCCTCTTTGCACGAGACCGTCTCCGCGTGCCCGTCGGCAAAGAGCACGTTCACGCTCTTGTCCGTGTAGCGGTTGCCGATGGGCGCACGGCCGTGACGGTTGAAGTCGATCGTGAACGACACGATGTCGGGCACGGGCGGCATGCGGTCCCAGCCGAAGGCGGTCCACCACGGCACGGCCGGCGTCACCGACGTGTTGGGGTGCACCGCGTCGTAGATCAGCGCCCGCTCATGCGGCCGCTTCCACTGCGACTGCTTGGTGTACCAGCCCCAGTTGGCGGCCGACGAGCCCGTGCCGTCGTTGGTGCGGATGATCCAGTTGACGTACTGCCCTTCCGGCGGCGGGTAGGTGGTGCCCGAGGGGGCGCGGATGGGGTCCGGCGCGAAGGGGTAGATGTTCATGGAGTAGCCGATGAACAGGTCGCCCTGCAGCGTCGAGAGCTGGTAGTTCGGCGGGGCAAGCACACGGTAGCTGATGCGGCGGTCCCACGACGGGCAGCCACGCAGCACGTTGTTCTTGCTGGCCAGCGACACCACCGTATCCTGGACCGAGCCGAGCGAGTTCGGCTCGTTGGGGTTGGACGCCGGCGAGGCGAGCCCCGAGCCGTCCCAGTTCACCAGCCGGCCGCCGTTGTAGTAGGGGCCGAGGAAGTCGTGCCAGCGCTTCTCACGCGTACGGTTGCCGGGAACGTCCGGCGTGGAGGCGTTGGGCGGATAGGCGTGCCGGGCCATCGGCCACCAGCCGTCGTTGTCGTTGGCGTAGAACTGGAAGAACGAGCCCCACTGCCGCAGCGAAGACAGGCAGCTGGCCGTCTGGGCCTGTCGCCGGGCCGCGCCCAGCGTCGGCAGGAGGATGCTGATGAGGACGGCGATGATGCCGATGACCACGAGCAGTTCCACGAGCGTGAAGCCACCCCGGACGCCCGTCGCGGACCGCCCGAACAAACGATTTCCCAAGCTCATAGGGGCTCCTGAAGTGAGGGATGAAGCCGACCGCAGATGTGAGAAGTGTTCCTACGTAATTCTATAATAACCTTTGCCCCGACCGTTGCAAGGCCGTTTCGGACCAACCCGCCCCACCCAAGCATTCGCGCTGGCCACAGCGATCGGTCGCCGAACTCAAACGCACGGCCGGCCGGTCGCCCGATGACCGGCAGTGCGTCGGCCCATCAAACTAGCGCAACTCCAGACGCAGCTTGCGCTTGAACACCTTCTCCAGCCACTCGCGCTTCCGCCTTGCCCCCCACAGCTCCAGCTCGGCATCGGCCCGCGCCGAAACGCGGCAGACGATGTCGTTGCCGTCGAGCCGGCAGCGTACGCCGGTGACCACCTGCCCGTGGGACCGGTCCAGCCCGTCGGCGACACGCAGAATCGCCGCGCCGACGTCCACGGTCCGGCGGTCTCTCGGCGAGAGCGCCATGTACGGCTTGTGCTTTGCCTTCGGCGGCGACTTGCGGTGGTAGCGGGCGATGTTGGCCATCACCTCGACCTCGCTGGGGCTGAAGTTACGAAGCTGCCCGTGCAGGATCAGGTACATCGAGTGCTTGTGGTGGTCGTCGCGGGAGATGTGCCAGCCGATGTCGTGCAGGAGCGCCGCGAACTCGATCAGCTCGCGTTCAGGCGGGCCGAGCCCGTGCAGCGGGCGCAGCTCGTCGAAAAGCTGCATGGCCAGCATCGCGACGTGTTCCGAGTGCGTCTGGTGCCATGAGCACCGCCGCGCCAGGTCGATGACGGAGCGGCGCCGGGGGTCGGGCACCTCGCGACGTACCTCGAGGTCGGGCACGTGCCGGGCGAGGTAGTCCAGCAGGATGCCTTCGCGCAGCGCCGCCGGGCACATGTCGATGCGTTTGACGCCGGAGCGATGGAAGATCTCGCCCACCAGCAGGGCGCCGGCGACGATCTGGTCGCGGCGGGCGTCGTCCAGGCCCGGCATGCGCGACCGGACGGCCGAGTCCGACTTGAGCAGCCGGCGCAGCAGCTTGTTGAACGCGTCGAGCTCGATGGTGCGCGCCGGCTCGGTGTTGTCGTCGTCCCCTTCGTCGAGGTCCGGGTCGCACATGCTGGCGATGGCCTCCAGCGTGCCGGACGTTCCGATGACGCGACGCGGCTTGAGCGCACGGATCTGCTCGAACAGGGGGGTGAGCTCGGCGTCGTAATGGCGCAGCAGGGCCTTTCGGTCTTCCGCGGAAATCGGGTCGGAACGGACGAACCGCGCGGTCATCCGCGACGCCCCGAGCTTGCGCGACTCGAGCAGGTACGCCTTCTGCGCGTCGCCGACGATGAACTCCACCGAGCCGCCGCCGATGTCCACGATCAGCGCCGGCTCCTTCCCCAGCGGAAAGGCGTGCCGCACGGCAAGGTAGATCAGCCTCGCCTCTTCGCGCGCCGAGACGACGCGGATGTTGAGCTTGAGCCGGTCGCGGATGCGTTCGATGAAGTCGCCGCCGTTGGTGGCCTCGCGGACGGCCGACGTCGCGATGCACACGAGCTTTTCGCACTGCCGCTGCACCGCCGCCTGCTGAAACCGCGCCAGCGTGGCTTCCGCCCGCTCCATCGCGTCCTTGGCCAGCCGCTTGGACGGAAACGACAGCCGCCCCAGCCCCACCGGCTCCTTCATCCGCCACAACGTGGTCACCCCGCCGTCCGGGTCCACCTGGGCGACGATCATGTGCAGCGAGTTGGAGCCGACGTCGATGGCGCCCAGCCGCAGCGACCCGCTATCGGTGGGTCGGGGCGTCCTGGAGTTGCGAGAAGTTGCGGAAGCCGTCGGCGGAGGTGGCGGGGGCGGGGGCGGAGGGGGAGGAGGGGGGGGCATGGTGAGGGTGGGTGTGGCGCTGGCCTTCGTCAGCATCGGCTGTCGTCACGGCCGCGCCAAGGTCCGGAGTGGGCCGTTGCTGCGGGAAACCCGGGTGCCGTGCCGCCGGTCACCGCTCCCGCACACGCAGCAGCTCCCGGGCGGGGTGCGGGACGAAGTGAAACCGGCGAAGTTCGGCCAGCAGGGGCACTTCCGAAGGCCAAGCCAGCAGGCCGTCGATGTCGCCGTCGGCCACCCAGCGGAACGCGGTGTGCTCCGGGTTGAGCGCCACCGCCGCGTCGGCCGGCACGTGGGCGACAAAAAACGGTACGCTCCAGACCGTATCGCTCAGCTCCGCGTAGAACTGCTCCAGCGTGCCCATGCGGTAGAGCCGGTCCGGGGTGAGGGCGGTCTCTTCGCGCAGCTCCCGGAAGGCCGCATCGACCGCCGTCTCGCCGGCTTCGATCTTGCCCCGGCAGCAGGTCCACAGCCCGGCGGCGTACCCCCCCGGGGCGCGGCACAACTGCAGATGCTGCCACGTGCCGGCCACATGCCGGACCACCCACACGCCCACCATGTCGCAGCGGTGTCGGGGCACGGGGGGATGCTAACCGGGTCTGGCGTCGGGCGGTACCGCCCTCTGTCGGTATGATGGACCCGCCCGTGAAAACACGAAACCTCGTCATCCTGTGTGCCGACCAGCTCCGCGGAGACTGCCTCGCCGCCGCCGGGCTCAACCCCGACATCCGCACGCCCCACCTCGACGCCCTGGCCGCCCGGGGTGTGTATTTCACCCGTCACTTCGCCACCTTCCCCAAGTGCGTGCCCAGCCGGGTGAGCCTGGTCACCGGGCGGTACTGTCACACCGACGGCTATCGAACGATCTTTCAGCACCTGCCGGAGGGCACGCCGGACCTGCTGAGCACCTGCAAGGCCCACGGGTACCAGTCGGCCCTGTTCGGCAAGAACCACTGCTGGGAAAACCTGCTGGAGGCGTCGCACTCGCCCCCACAGTTGCCTCCCGGGAAGCGGGGGCTGGCGGTGGACCACCACTCGTGGACGTCGGCGTTCAGGGACATCTTCGACCGGTACCGGGCGGCGGTCGTCCCCCAGCCGCCGGAGGACGAAGACCCCAGCGCCCTGCGCCGCTTCGGCTATGACGCCGAGCAGCTCCGCCACGGGCTGGACTACCGCGGGCGGCGGCGCGACTGGATGGACGAGGCCTATACCGAGCAGGCCGTGCGGTTCCTCCGCGAGGTGCGTGACCCCACGAGGCCGTTTTTCCTGCAACTGAACATCGAGCGGCCCCATACGCCGTACGCGGTGGAAGAGCCCTACTTCTCGATGTACGACCGCGGCCGGATGACGGTCTACCCGGGCGAGCTCCCGCAGCCGGCGCCGCGGGCGTACCGACGGCAGCGGGAGGTGCGGACGGCCAACGCGTCGGGCGACGTGCCGGAGGCCGTACGCCGGGAAGTGCAGGCGACCTACTACGGCATGGTGAGCAAAGTCGATGCGCTGATGGGGCGCGTTCTTGCGGCCGTGGACGAGCTGCGACTCTGGGACGACACGCTGGTGCTGCTGTGGAGCGACCACGGCGACTTCGCCGGGCAATACGGGCTGGTGGAAAAGTGGGACACCTGTTTTTGCGATGCGCTCATGCACGTGCCGTGTGTGCTGGCGGGCGCGGGTCTGCCCGGCGGGCGACGGGTGGAGGCGTTGAGCGACCACACGGACCTCGCGCCCACCTGCCTCGAGCTCATGAGACTGCCGCCGCTGCCGGGGATGCACGGCTCGAGCCTGCTCCCGGTCGTGGAAGGACGGCGACCCGGCCGGCGCGCCGTCTTCGCCGACGGCGGGCACGAACGGGCCCTGCGCGAGCGGATGGCGCGGACGGTGGCACGGCCGGGGGAGGACCGTAAACAGGCGACCTACCGCAGCGACCCCGACACCATGGCCCGGGCCAAGATGGTGCGCACCGCCACCCACAAGCTGGTGTACCGCGAGACCGGCGACCACGAGCTGTATGACCTCACGCGCGACCGGTGGGAGCTGGAGAACCTCTACGGCCGCCCCGGCACGGAGACGGTTACCGCCGAGCTGATGCGGGAGCTGCTGGACTGGACGCTGCTGACCGACCCCGACCGCCCGGAGCAGGCGGACGTGGGGGCGTAGGGCGTCTGCCGCCGTTGTCGCGGCCAGCGGCACAACGCAAGGAGACGGACGCGAAGTAGGGGGGTGCGAAGCGGCCGCGGAACCGGTAATCTCTTGCGTCCGGAGGCTTGTTCGGAGGAGAGAAAACCATGGGAGTCAGTGACACGTTCGGGCGGGCGGGGGCGGTGTGCGCCTTGGCGGCCGCGGTGGGTCTGGGGGTGGGCGGCTGGGTACGGGCGTCGATCCCGATTCAGTTCACGCTCGGCCCGATGAGCGGGGTTGGCTTTCAGACCTTCCGCGTTCAGGCGGACACGGCCGGGACGCTCGTGGGCGACTGGGACCCCGAGACCAACCCGTCGGGTACGCGGACGAAGCCGGGCCTGTTCGGCAGTTTCGGGGCGACGGAGAACGTGCCGGTGCCGTCCGAGGTGGACGTGATCGTCGCGGGCAGCCCTTCGGTGCCCGTGTTCGGCGGGCTGGACATGGACCTGACCCCGGCCACCGGGGCGGCGGAGGTGGTCGGGCTGACGGCGACGGCGGTCGGCACGCCGGGGGGCATCGCGAGCCTTCCGCTCTCGGCCCGCATCGTGTTCGACCCGTTCCGTACGCGTAACCCCACCAGCACGTTTCCCGGGGGCGTTCCGGTGACCGTCCCGATTGGAAATGGCGTGCTCGAGAGTTTGACCTTGACGCAGCTTCTGCCCGCTGTGGGGAGCGTCTCGGAGCTGGGCGGGATGCGGTACGCGGTGACGGTGCCGGTGCTGGTGGGTGTGTCCGGCCAGGTGTCGGCGCTGGGGAGTGCTTTTCCCTTCGGACCTTTGCCGGTGCCGGTCGTGCTGTCGGGTGAGGTGCAGTTGGACGACACGGGCGGGGCGTCGCTGACCGGCTCAGCGCCGCTGAGTCTCGAGCAGACGCTGCCGCTGGAGGTGGAGCTGCCGCCGTTGCCGCTGGAGCTGCCGACGGTGCTGCCGCCGGGCAGTGTGGCCAGCGTCATCTTCTCGCTGACACTGCAGCAGCTTTCGGTGAACCTCTCCGGTACGGTGGCGGTGGACGCGCAGGGCGTGGTGGTGCCGGAGCCGGCTACGGCCGGGGCGTTGGGAGCGCTGGCCGCGGGGCTTGTGGTGCGTCGACCGCGCCGCGCTTGAGGGCGGGTGGGGTTGTCGGGCGTCGGGCACGGGGCCGTCGCGTCAGGTCCGGGCGAGGGCGTAGGTCTGCGCGTCCAGTCGCTTCACGCGGCCCTTGAGGGCGAGCAGGGTGAGTTGCTGGAGCACGACCGCCGCCGGCAGGCCCGTGGCGTCGATCAGCACGTCGGGCGGGGCTTCACGGTGCTCGCGTAGCGCCGCGAGGATGGCGGCGGCTTCGGCGGATTCGGCGGGCAGGGCGGAAGCGGGCGGCGGTGGTGGCGGCGGGCCGTCGGCCCGTGCGGGCGGCTCGAACAGGTCGTCCGGGGCTGCTGCCGCGGCCGGCGTGGCGGACGGGTCGGCGGTTCGGGTCATCGCGGGGCGGTGGCGACGAGGGCGAAAGGCGGAGTCGGGGGCGGGCCCGAGGGCGTCGAGGATGTCCTCCAGGCCGGTCACCAGGGCCGCGCCCTGCCGCAGCAGGTCGTGCGGGCCGGCCGAAAGGGGGTTGTCCACGCGTCCGGGCAGGGCCATGACCGGTCGGTTGTGGTCGTCGGCGGCGATGCGGGCGGTGATGAGCGACCCCGACCGCAGGTCGGCCTCGACCACCAGCACGCCCCGCGAGAGCGCCGAAATCAGCCGGTTGCGCTCGGGGAAGTGCCGGGCGTGGGGCGGCGTACCCGGGGGGTAGTGCGAGACGAGGGCGCCCTGCCCGAGCTCGATCACGCGTCGGAACAGGGCGTCGTTCTCCGGCGGGTACACCACGTCCACGCCGCAGCCGAGCACGACCAGCGTGCGTCCACCCGGACACCGCAGCGCGCCTTCGTGGGCGGCGGAATCCACGCCGCGAGCCCCGCCGGAGACCACCGTGTATCCGGCCCCGGCCAGCAGCGACGCCAGCCGGGCGGCCTGATCGCGGCCGTAGTGCGAGCACTGCCGGGAGCCAACGATCGCGACGCTGCAGAGGTCGCGCGGCTCGAGCGTGCCACGAACGTAAATGACGCACGGCGCATCGGGCAGGTCGCGGCAGAGCGCGGGGTAGGCGTCGTCGTCCGGCGTGAGCACGGTGATCCGCCCGGCGTCGCACCGCTGCAGCACCTCCTGGGCCTCCCGGGCGGCACGGGGCAGGTCGCGGACGACCTGCGTCGCGCGGACGGTGCCGATGCCTTCGACTTCCGCCCACTGGGCGTGGGAAAACCGCATCGCCCCCAGCACGCCCAGCCCCGCGTCCGCCACCCGGCGCATCGTCACCGGGCCGAGTCCGGCGGTGAGCGAGAGCGTGAGCCACGCGGACCGGCGGGCGTCGAGCACGCGGTCGTCTTCGGAGAGGGGGTCGGTCGGCTGCGTCACGGGGCCTCCCCGCCGCAGGCCGCGGTGTCGCTGCGCCCGGGGCCGTCCCGCAGCCAGACGAGGGCGTCGCGCACGAGCGTCTCCGGCACGTCGTCCCGCACCACCGGGCGCCCCGCCGGCGCGAGCAGGACGAACCGCAGGCGTCCGGCGGCCACCTTCTTGTCGCGCGACATGGCGTCCAGCACCGCCGTGGCGTCGAGGAGCCGGCCGGCCAGCGCGTCCGGGCAACGCGTCGGAAGTCGCGCCGCGGCCAGAGCCCCGGCGATGAGCTGCAGCTGCGGCTGCGGCATAAGGCCCATCCGCACGGAGACGTAGCCGGCCGCGAGCAGGCCGAGGGCGACGGCCTGCCCGTGGGAGAGGGCGTGTCGCGTGACCGCTTCGAACGCATGCGCGAAGGTGTGGCCGAGGTTGAGGTGTGCGCGGACGCCGCGTTCGGTAGGGTCCTGCCGGACGATGGACGCCTTGATCTGCACGTTGTGCCGCACCAGCTCCGTCAGCACCGCCCCGTCGCAGGCGAACACGTCCGGCAGACGGCTCACCAGCCGCGGCAGGTGGTCCGGGTCGGCCAGCAGGTCATGCTTGATGCACTCGGCCAGCCCGTCGGCGACGGCGTGCTCGGGAAGGGTGGACAGCGTGGCCGGGTCGCACAGCACGAGGTCGGCGGGATGAAACGCGCCGATGAGGTTTTTGCCGCCCAGTTCGCCGGTGAGGTTGACGCCGGTCTTGCCGCCGACCGACGCGTCCACCATCGCCAGCAGCGTCGTGGGGAGCTGCACCAGCGGCAGCCCGCGCAGCAGCGTGGCGGCAAGGAACCCGGCCATGTCACCGACGACGCCGCCGCCAAGGGCCAGCACGGGCGTGCGGCGGTCGATGCCCGCGCCCAGCGCCGTGGCGTAAGCCGGCACCAGCGTGCCCAGGTGCTTGTGGATCTCACCGGCGGGGAGCGTGCAGACGACGGGCTCGATGTCCGCTGCCGTCAGCGAGGCGAGAAGCGCGGGCAGATGATGCGTCGCCACGGTCGAATCGGTGACGACGACCGCCTTGGCCGTGCCGTAGAGCGGGCGCAGCATCGGGCCCACGTCGCGGAGCAGTCCCGGACGGACGAAGATGCGGGAGGTATGCGGCGGCGGGGGGGGCGTGGTGAGGACGATCGGCCCGTCGTCGGCTTCGCGGCCGTCGTCGCGCGATGCGGTGGCTGATGTCGGGGGTAGCGACACGCCCGGCGAGTGTAGCGGAAGCCGCAGCCGGATGCCCTGCACGCCAAGCCCGCCGGGCACGCCGGGCGGGTCGCACGGCCGCATAGCATCCGCGTCCTATGGCCGAGCGGTTCTACATCACCACGCCCATCTACTACCCCAACGGTGAGCCCCACCTCGGGCACCTGTACACCACCCTGTGTGCCGACACCGTGGCGCGGTACATGCGGCTGACCGGGCGCGACGTCTTCTTCCTCACCGGCACCGACGAGCACGGCGTGAAGATGGTCAAGTCCGCCGCGGAAGTCGGCACGACGCCGGACCAGCTCGCCGACCGCAACGCCCGCGTCTTCCAGGAGACGTTCCGCCGCTGGCACATGAGCAACGACGACTTCATCCGCACCACGCAGGACCGGCACAAGACGGCCGTGCAGGAGATCGTCCGCCGTCTGCTCGCCAGCGGGGACATTTACCTGGGCAGCTACGAGGGCTGGTACGACGAGGGGCAGGAGGAGTTCGTCACGGAGTCCAACGCCAAGGCGCAGGATTACAAGTCGGCGATCTCGGGCCGCCCGCTGACGCGCTACAGCGAGCCGACCTACTTCTTCCGTCTGGGCCGGTACGTGCCGCGGATCATCGACCATATCGAGCGCAACCCGGCGTTCGTGCGGCCGGAAAGCCGCCGCAACGAAGTGCTCTCCAAACTCCGCATGGGCGTGGACGACCTGAGCATCTCGCGGCCGTCGCTGAAGTGGGGCATCCCGATGCCCAACGACCCCGGCCACGTGCTCTACGTCTGGATCGACGCCCTGAGCAACTACGTCACCGCGCTGGGCATGCCGCCGGGTGACGGCCGGGGCTACTGGCCGGCGTCGGTGCACCTGATCGGCAAGGAGATCCTCTGGTTCCACGCGGTGTACTGGCCGGCGATGCTCATGGCGCTGGGCTGGCCGCTGCCGAAGCAGCTCTTCGCGCACGGCTGGTGGACGGCGGAGGGGAAGAAGATGAGCAAGTCGATGGGGAACTTCATCGACATCGACCGGCTCGACCGCTACGCCGCCACGTACACGCAGGACGCCGTGCGGTATTACCTTTTGCGAGCGGCCCCGTTCGGCAGCGACTTGGATTTTGCCGAGGCGGACTTCATCAAGGCCTTCAACGAGCTGGCCGACCTGCCCGGCAACGGGCTCAACCGCGTCATCCGGATGCTCGGCAGCTACGAGGGTGGGCGCGTGCCGGAGCTGACCGACGCCCGGTTGGAGCCGCAGGACCGCCAGCTGCTCGCTCAGGCCGACGCGCTGGCGGGTGAGCTGGCCAGGGCGTACGGCGAGCTGGAGCTGCAGGCCGCGGCGCTGCAGCCGATCGAGCTGGCGAGGTCGGTCAACGGCTACATCGAAGCCACCGCGCCGTTCAAGATGAAGGACCCGTCCTTGCGCACGCGCAGGGCGACGGTGCTGGCGGTGGCGGCGCGGGCGCTGGCGGTGGTCTACGTCGGCCTGCTGCCCGTGCTGCCGGAGAAGGCCGTCGCCGCGCTCGCTCAGCTCGGCATCCCGGCGGGCGACGCTCCCCACCTGGACAAACTGCTCCAGCGGGCGGCGTCGCTGGCGGGGACGATGCTGTCTGCGCCGACGCCGCTGTTCCCCAAGCCGCAGACGACGGGCTGAACACGTTCTGAAACGCGTCGATATGTTCAGGGTCTGGTGTCGCCGCAGCCCGCGAGCGGGGTGTTTGAGAAGCGGCGTCGGCCGACGGTACATTTCGGCCCCGTTTCGAGCCACCGTTGACGACCAGGGACACAGCCATGCTGGAGAAGATTTTCAAAGCCTACGACGTGCGTTCCACCTACCCCGAGCCGCTGAGCGAAGAGGCCGCCTGGAAGGTCGGCTACGGGACGGCCGTGTACCTCAAGACGACCTACGCCAACGGGGCGGAGGGCGTTCGTGACCGCTCGAGCGTGGTGGTCGGGCGGGACATGCGGCCGCACTCGCCGAAACTGGCGGAGGCGTTGTCGGCGGGGATCCGCGCCGGCGGGCTCAACGTCATCGACATCGGCATGATCGACACGTCGATGATCTACTTCGCCATCAACGAGCTGGGCGTGGTCGGGGGGGTGCAGACCACCGCCAGCCACAACCCGGTTCAGTACAACGGGTTCAAGATCTCCGGCCCCCGGGCCAAGCCGATCGGCTCGGCGTCGGGGCTGGAGGAGATCAAGAAGCACGCGCTGGCCGCCCCGGCCGTCACGACGCCCCCGGCCCCCGGCACCGCCCTGAGCCAACAGGACCTCTGGCCGGCCTACCGGCGACATGTCCTCAAGTTCCTCGAGCTCAAGCGGCCCCTCAAGGTGGTGGTGGATGCGAGCAACGGCATGGCCGGGCGGATGGTCCCGGCGGTGTTCGGCGGCGTGCCCGACCTGACGATCGTGCCGGTGCTGTTCGAGGTCACCGGAAGCTTCGTGCACGACCCCAACCCGCTGGTGGAGAAGAACCTGGCGCACCTGCGGGAAGCGCTCAAGGGGCACCCCGACGCCGACCTCGGCGCGTGCTTCGACGGCGACGCCGACCGCTGCATCTTCACGGACGAGACCGGCCGGACCATCGGCTGCGACATCATGACCGCGCTGCTGGCGCGCGACTTCCTGTCGCGGCCGGAAAACCGCGGCAGCGCGATCGTCTACGACCTGCGCTCCAGCCACGTCGTGCGGGACGAGGTGCTCGCGGCCGGCGGGGTGCCCGTGCGCGACCGCGTCGGCCATGCGTTCATCAAGAAGACGCTGGCGGAAAAGAACGCCGTCTTCGGCGGCGAGCTCTCCGGGCACTTCTACTTCCGCGACAACTTCTTCGCCGACTCCGGCGCCATCGCCTTCGCCCGTCTGCTGAGCGTGCTCTCCGCCCAGCCGAACAAGCTCTCAGCGCTGGTGGCCCCGCTGTACCGCTACTACGCCACCGGCGAGGTCAACTTCCACGTCGAGGACAAGGACGGCATGATCCGCAAGCTCGAGCAGACCTACGCCGGCCGCGGCAAGGTGGACTTCCTCGACGGCATCACCGTCGAGCTGGGCGATTGGTGGTTCAACGTCCGCAAGAGCAACACCGAGCCGCTGCTGCGGCTGAACCTTGAAGCGACGACGCCCCAGCTCCGCGACGCGAAGTTCGCCGAACTCAAGGCCCTGCTCGGCGAGCCGGTCGAAGGTCACTAGGCCTCAGCCCGGCGGCCTGCAGCACACGCTGCGTACCGCGCCACCGACTCGGCATCCGCCACCGACGGTCGGCCGCCGGCGGGCGGCGTGCCGGTGTCATCGCTCGGCGTCATTCCTCGGTGACGCGCACGCTCTTCATCACGTCGCCCTGCTCGATGGCGTTGACCACGTCCTGTCCGGCGGTGACCCGGCCGAAGACGGTGTGGCGCCCGTCGAGCCACGGGGTGGCCACGTGGGTGATGAAGAACTGCGAGCCGTTGGTGTTGGGGCCGGCGTTGGCCATCGAGAGCACGCCGGGGCCGTCGTGCTTGTGGGGGTTGTTGGCGATTTCGTCTTCGAAGCGGTAGCCGGGGCCGCCGCGGCCGGTGCCGGTGGGGTCGCCGGTCTGGATCATGAAGTCCTTGATCACGCGGTGGAAAGTCACCCCGTCGTAGAACCCTTCCCGCGCAAGGAACACGAAGTTGTTCACGGTCTTCGGGGCGTCCTTGGCGAACAGCAGCAGCTCGATGTTCCCCTTGTTGGTCTCGATGGTGGCCCGGTAGGTCCTGGCCGGGTCGATGGTCATCGGCGGCGGCGCGTTCCAGCGTTTGGGGTTCGCCATCGCCCCGAACGCACAACCGAGAAGGACCACCGGCAGGCAAACTCGATAAAGGTTGCGGTTCATGCCGGCACTCTAGGTCGTCGCCACGCCGACAGGGGCGCCAGAACGACCGCCCGCAGGGCCGGCGGACTGTAATCCGCTGGCCTTTCGCGGCGTCTGGAACATGTCGTGGCCTTCGTCGCTCGCCACGTCGCCGCGGCGGACATCGCGGCACCTCCATGAAAGTTGTCCGCGACCGCCCCCCAAACCGAAAGACGCCCGCCATGCATCAGCTCCCGTCGTCCCGTCGTGGTCAGCACTCCAGCCGCGGTCGTTCCACGCCGGCGGTCGTGGAAAGCCTGGAGCCACGAAAACTGCTCTCGGCCGCTGCCCCCCTGTCGACGGCCGTCGTGGGGCTGCCGGTGTTGCGGGGGAACACCGTCGTCTTTCAGGGTTTTGCCACCAACGACACGGTGTCCGTGACCTACGAGGGTGGCGGGCTGGCCGGCCGGATCGCCGTCACCGTCAACGGACAGAAGACGCTGTTCGACGCCCGCGCCGTCCGGCGACTGGACCTGCGGCTGGGCGGGGGCAACGACACGCTGACGATCAACCTTCCCGCGGGGCTCCGTCTGCTGCCTTACGTCTACGGCGAAGACGGCAACGACACGATGTCCAGCAACTTCCCGGCATCGCTCGACGGCGGGGCCGGCGACGATACGCTCAACGGCTCGGCATGGGGCGACCGGCTGATCGGCGGCCCCGGCAACGACACGCTGCGGTCCAACGGCGGGCGCGACATCCTGCGGGCCGGGCCGGGCCGAGACCGCGTCGTCTACGCCAACGGCGATGTCGATGTCGGCTTCTTGCGGCTCCGCACCGACCGCACCGGCCGTCTCAACGTGCTTGGGACGCGCGGTGATGACCGTTTCGTTTTCTCGCGCGAGGGGACCACCGGGCGCATCATCCGCGTGACCCTCGGCGAAGACTCGGCCCTGTTCGATGTGGACCGGCTCACGGCGCTGCGGGTGGACGGCGGCGCGGGCCGGGACGAGATCGTTCAGCAGCCGCCGGGGCTGCTCTCGCCGGGCGGGCTGCTGGGGAACAAGCTGTTCTCGACCCGTTCGATCGAGGTGCTGTAGACGCCGGGGCAAGGGGGGGCGTGGCCTGCGGGCGATGTGGATATCATGCGGGCCTATGGACGGACGGCCGGGTTGGATGGCGGAGCTGGAAGTCGTGTCGGTGCTGGGGCAGTCGGGACCCCCGAGCGCGTGGGTGCCGGTCGTGCTGCTGGTGCTGATCGGTCTGGCGTTTGCCGTGGGCACGCTGGTGGCTTCAGCGCTGGTCGGGCCGTCGCGGACGGGGCCGGGCAAGGAGACCACGTACGAGTCGGGCATGGTGCCGGTGGGCGACACCCGCCGCCGGTTCAACGTCCGCTTTTACATCCTCGCGATGATCTTCCTCGTCTTCGACGTTGGGGTCATCCTCTTCTACCCGTGGGCCAGTATTTTCGGCATCTACGCTGCGTCGCCGGTCGGTCCGGCCGGCGCGGGCATCGGCTATGGCACGCTGCTCCTGCTGCAGGCGGCGCTGCTGGCGCTGATCCTCCTTGTGGCCTACGTCTACGCGTACGGCAAAGGCGTCTTCCGGTTCGAATAGGGGCTCTCCGCACGGCGTGTCGCCGGCCATGGGATGTCGGCGGCGGCTGACGGCGTGCAGGCCGCGGGCAACGGGGTGCGGGCCTTGCGTGTTCTAAAGGCGGTGAGGCACGCGGGCGCGGTCAGTGACGGACTTCCCGAACAGGCAGACCGTCGGCCGACGGCGTGGTGGCGGTCCCACGCGGTGTGGCTGACGGCCATCGTGCTGCTGGCGGCGGGGCTGCGGCTGTGGCGTCTGGACACGCCGGGCATCTGGGGGGACGAAGCGGCCACCTACGGGCGGGTGAACGGCACCTACGGCGAGCTGCTGGACGTGCTGGAGTTCGACGGCTTCATGCCGCTGCACTACCAGCTCTACTGGCTTCTGGCGCGGTGGGTGACGCTGGAGCCGTGGTGGCTGCGGCTGTGGCCGGCGCTGACGGGCGTGCTGACGGTGCCGGCGATGTACCTGCTGGCCCGGCAGCTGATGACCGCGCGGGCGGCGCTGCTGGCGGCGTTGCTCGCGGCGACCAGCGCATACCTGCTCTACTACAGCCGCGACGCGAAGATGTACGCCCCGCTGTGGCTCTTCGTGACGCTCTCGATGGCGTGCTTTCTGGCGTGGGCGGGACGTCGCGGGGGGGGTAGCCCACAGGAGCGACGCGACGGGCGGTTGTGGTTCTGGGGGTGGGTGGCGTCGTCGATGGCGGCGGCGGGGATCCACGCGCCGGCCCTGCTGGTGGTGGCGGTCCAGCCGCTGCTGCTGCCGGTGCTGCCCGGGCGGTCGTGGAAGAAGGCGGCGGCGATGTGCGTGGGTCTGGGCCTCATCGTCGCCGGCCCGGCCGTCCATTACGGCGTGTTCAACCGCTGGCACGAGCAGATCCGCGAGCACGGCTGGGGCGCGTCCATGCTGCAGTGGGTCGAGTGGTACAACCGCGGCCGCGACCTGCCCGAGCTGGTGCGGTTCACCGCGACCGCCTACGCCACCGCGTGGGAGTGGCCCGACCGGCCGCAGGACCGCGACCTGGTGGACCCGGCATGGCTGCAGCGCCTGCAGTGGACGTGCATCGGCATCGGCGCGACGGTGCTGGCGGGCGCGGTGCCGTGGCGACGGATGTGGGGCTGGTGCGCGGCGGTCTGGGAACGTCCGCCGCCCGTGGACGGCCGCGGAAGTGCACCGGACGCCATCGCGTGGTGGAAGGTCTTCGTCGTGTCGGTGTGGGCCGTGGTCCCGTCGTACGGCGTGTACGCGGTGTCGGTGGCGTCGCCGGCGCCGCCGTGGCACTTGGGCGCGTTTCTCGTCTCCGGGCCGTGGGTGGTGGCGGTCTCGGCGGTGGCACTGCTCGGCGCGGTGCTTTCGCTGCGGTCGTGGAGAGATGCGGCGTGGGGTGCAGTGACCCTCGCGACGCTTGTAACGCTGTGTGTGGCGGTCTACGCCGGGGTGTGGGTGTATCGCCACTACGCGTTCGAGCTGGCGAGCTGGGCGGTGGTCGAGCGAAGTTCGGTCAAGCCGCCGAACATGCTGTGGATGCCGCGGTATCTGGGCGTGGTGTACCCGGCCGTGCTGCTGGCGGCGGTGGCGCTGCTGATGCGCTTGCCCGTGGGGCTTCGCGGGCTGGCGGTGTTGGGGGTGGTGGCGGTGAACCTGGCCAACTTCGGGGTCAAGGTGTGGCTGGACCCCGAGCCGCCGGTGGGGCGGGTCATCGCCGAGCTGTGGGAGGACCGTCAGTCGGCGGCGGCCGGGGTCGTCCGGCGGCTGTCGTTCCTGCAGGCGCCTTTCGGGCCCGGCTTTGAGCCGGGCACGGGGACGATTTCCGGGCCGGTGGGGCGGTACTACTACTCGATCCGGTTACCCAAGCCGCTCTCGCCGCCGGAGTTTCGGCAGGGCTGGGCGGTGGTGGAACGGGGGCTGGGGGTGCGGTCGGACCTGCGGCCGCGGGCGGTGCGCGATGCAGTGAACCGCGCGGGGGCGTCGCTGGAGCGGGTGGTGCTGTGGGAGCGTGGCGACGCCCGGGCGACGCCCGGACGTGACCCGCTGGGGCAAACGTTGGGCAGCGACTGGACGCTGCAGTCGGTCGAGACGTGGAACACCTACGACCACTGGATGTGGCGGCGGCTGGCTCAGATTCGCCGATTCGAATACGTGCGTCGTGTGGCGGCCGCCGCCGCCGGCCCCGCGACGCCGCACGTCCCCCGTTCGTCCGGCAAAATCGCTGAAAGTGCCCGAATCCACCCCGGCATCAACCCCCTGCACGGCCCGGCCGACTAACATGCAGGTGCAAGGTCTGTGATCCGGCGATTGATGCCCTATGGACAACCACGCGCTTCCCTTCGGCGATTCGATCCTGACGACGCAGCTCAAGAAGGTCGTCAACTGGGCACGGCGGACGTCGCTGTGGCCGCTGCCGTTCGCGACCGCCTGCTGCGGGATCGAACTGATGGCCACGGCCTCCAGCCGTTACGACCTCGCCCGCTTCGGCGCGGAAGCCATGCGGTTTTCCCCCCGCCAGAGCGACCTGCTCATCGTCGCCGGACGGGTGACGATCAAAATGATGCCGGTGCTGCAGCACATCTATCAGCAGATGACCGAGCCGAAGTGGGTCATCTCGATGGGAGCCTGCGCGAGCACGGGCGGGGTGTTCGACGCCTACGCCACCGTGCAGGGGATCGACCAGTTCATGCCGGTGGACGTGTACGTACCCGGATGTCCGCCGCGTCCCGAGACGCTGATCGAAGGCATCATGGCCATCCAGCGGATCGTCGATGAGGACGGTTTGCCGCCGGCGGGCAGGCGACGCCCCCTGCAGATCGCCATCGAGCCCAGCTACCGGCCGGCCCCGCAGCCGGTGCCCGTCCCGCTGACCATCGGCGGACGCTGAGCGGAGATTCCGGGCGGCACGCGCGCCGCCGGCTCGGTCCGTGCGGGTGCCAGCTCGCGTCCGCGCGGGCGATCGCTCTATGGAAAAGACCCGGGAGCGGGGGCCCCCGGGTCCGCGTGCAAACGAAGCCAAGCGTCGGACGACGACGGACCAGAGAACAACCGCCCGTCCGAGTCACCCGGCCCGTGTCAGGCTCGGCGTGGGTAGAACTAGACCGGATGCGTTTGCTGGATGTGAGCATCCGATAGGGAGTTGTTTACGGTCGCCGCGGGGTGTAGGTGAAAGGCGGATGCGACGCGCGGGCGTGCGTGGCCGACCGAACGGGGAGGTGCTACCCTCTCGGGCGCTGCGGGCGTAGCTCAATTGGCAGAGCGTGGGCTTTCCAAGCCCAATGTTGAGGGTTCGACTCCCTTCGCCCGCTTGAGCCGCCGCACTGGTCTGTGACGGGCTCGTTTGAAGCCCGGCTCGCGAAGGGGCGGGGTGCTGCCGGGGGGCTGGTTGCGGGGGACCTCGTCGGGGGGGCTGGTAGGGGGAGTACCTTGGCACGGGGCGGGACGAGCGGACACATGCCCATCGGGGTCCGTCTGGCTTTGCGGAACATGGTGAGCCGCCGTGTGCGGAGCGGGCTGACGCTGGCGGCGATCGCGTTTGCGGTGTCGCTGGTGGTGGCGGTGACGACCGGTTTCGCGTCACTGTCGGCGGTGGCCACGCGGATGCTGGATCGTTTTCTGGGGTCGGCCGACGCCATCATCACCGCGCGGGAAGTGACGCGGGCGGCGTTCGACGCGTCGGTGCTGGACGCTCTGCGGGACGACCCGCGCGTGAGGCGGGTGGTGCCCCGGTTTGAGACGCCGTCGCCGTTTTTGACGGCTTCTGGCGAGGTGTACGTCGGCCGCAACTGCTGGGTCGTGGGGCTGGTGCCCGAGCTGGACAGCGGCGCGGCCAATCTGCGTCTGCTGTCGGGGAGGTGGCTGGGCGCGGGCGAGGACGAGGTGGTGCTCAACCGGGTGGCGGCACGCATGGCCCGCTCGCCGGAGAGCACCGACCCGGATGCCCCCGGGCTGGACGTGGGGGACCGCTTCGTGCTTCCCGGCGCGGACGGGCCGCTGGAGCTGACGGTGGTGGGGGTGGTGCACCAGCCGGAGATCGCCGGTCCGAACGCGTACGTGAACCTGCGGACGCTGCAGCAGTGGCTGATGCCGCAGGGCCCGATGAAGGTGTCGCGGGCGATGGTGGAGGTGCGGCCGGGGACGGACCTGCTGGCGTTCGAGGCGGACTGGGCGACGCGGCTGAAGGCGGCCGACCCGAACATCAAGTTCCGCCTGACGCGGACGACGCGGGAGCAGTTCGAATCCAACCTGATGGGGGTGACGCTGCTGAGCGCACTCGGCGTGAGCGTGGCGATGGTGTCGGCCGCGTGCATCGTGTTCTCGACGCTCTCGATGGGGGTGGCCGAGCGCCAGCGGCAGCTGGCGATGCTCCGCGCGGTGGGGGCGTCGCGACGGCAGATCGGGGCCGTGGTGGTGGCCGAGGGCTTGACGCTGGCGGCGCTGGGGGTGGCGGTGGGTGTGCCGCTGGGGTGGCTGTGGGTGAAGCTGCTGGCGACGGTGTACGACCAGGTGTTCACCGAGGGCGTGGTGCTCAGCGGGCTGGGGGTGGGTTACGCCGCCGCGGCGTGTCTGGGGACGGCCCTGCTGGCGACGCTGATGCCGGCCTGGCAGGCGACGCGCGTCTCGCCGCTGGAGGCGATGGCGCCGCTGGCGGAGGGGCCGCGGCCGGGCTGGCCGTGGCGGACGGCGCTGGCCGGGGTGGCGTGCATCTGCGTGGCCCCGCTGAACCTCTCGGGGCTGACCGGCTGGCTGGGCGGGCAGCTGGCCGACCCGGCCACGGTGCGGGGCGTGCAGTTTTTCGGGCACTTCACGGTCGGGGTGCCGCTGATCATGGCCGGTTTTTTCCTGCTCAGCCCGATGGCGATCCGTGCGGTGGAGGCGGCGGCCGTGCCGGCGGCGGCGTCGCTGCTGCGTCTGCCGCGGGCGGTGCTGCGGCAGCAGCTCTCGGGCAGCCTGTGGCAGACGGCCGGGACGGCCTGCGCGCTGATGGTGGGGCTGTCCACGCTGGTGGTGATGCAGGTGCAGGGGAACTCGGGGCTGCGGGCGTGGCAGCTCCCGCAGCGCTTCCCGGACGTGTTCATCCTGCACCGCGGTCTGGGCGGGCTGAGCGAGGCCCAGGTGGCCAAGCTGGCCGAGGTGCCGGGGCTGAGGCCGGGCGAGCTGTTGCCCGTGGCGATCGCCTCGCCGCAGTTCGGCAACAATTTCCTGGCCATCGCCGGGGCCGCCATGATGCCCGACTCGACGCTGTTCTTCGGGCTCGACCCCGAGCTGGCCGACAAGATGACCGAGCTGGAGTTCCGCGACGGCAACCGCGAGGACGCCGTCCGCCGGCTCAAGCAGGGGCGCCACGTGCTCATCACCGAGGAGTTCCGCCAGCTTCGCGGGCTTCGCGTGGGCGACACGCTCGAGCTCCGCACCCGCACGGCCGGGGTCGTGCCGTTCACCGTCGCCGGCGTGGTGTGGTCGCCCGGCGTGGACGTGATCGTCGGCGTGTTCGACATGGGCGGGCAGTTCGAGCAGCGCACCGCCTACAGCGTCTTCGGGACCCTCGACGACGCCCGCGAGCTCTTCGGCGTCCGCGAGATTTCCATCTTTGCCGCCAACGTCATCGACGGCGTGGACCGCGAGCAGCTCACCCGCACGCTGCAGCAGGACGTCGGCCGCATGGGCCTGCAGGTGTTCGACATCCGGCAGGTGAAGGCCGCGATCGAACGCGGGCTGGGCAACCTGCTGCTGATCGCCTCGTCGGTGGCCTTCGCCGCGCTGTTCGTCGCGAGTCTGGGGGTGACCAACACGGTGATGGCCAGCATCCGCTCCCGGCAGTGGCAGTTCGGGGTGCTGCGCGCCGTCGGCGTGACGCGGGGCCAGCTGCTGCGGATGGTGCTGGCCGAAGGGCTGATGCTGTCGGTGGCGGCGTCGGCACTGGGGCTGGCGTGCGGCGCGTGGCTCACGGTCAACTCGCGGAGGATGTCCCGGCTGATGGTGGGCTTTCAGCCGGAGGTGGTGGTGCCGTGGGGGGTGCTCGGCGTGGGCGTGGCGGCGGTGCTGACGGTGGCGGTGCTGGCGAGTCTGTATCCGGCGGCGACGACCGCGCGTCGCCCGGTGCTGGCGCTGCTCCAGGCCGGGCGCAGCGCGACCTGACGCGCTGGGACGTTGCGCTGACTGCCGGCCGTGGTTCGCCCCCGCTGTCACCGGCTCGCGTGTGCCGGCCCGTCGCGTGAGCCGATTCACAACTCGCCCGTGAGAGGGTATTCTCCCCACGCCATGTCCGAAGCAATCGATTCCCTTCTGCAGGAAACCCGCCTTTTTCCCCCGCCGGCCGACTTCGCCGCCAAGGCCCGGCTCAAAACCCGTGCCGAGTACGAGCGGATGTACCGCGAGTCGATCGAGCAGCCCGAGGTCTTCTGGGACCGCATCGCCCGCGAGCTGCACTGGTTCAAGCCGTGGACGAAGGTGCTGGAGTGGGATGTGCCGCATGCCAAGTGGTTCGTCGGCAGCCAGACCAACCTGTCGTACAACTGTCTGGAGCGGCAGATCCACCGCGGGCTGGGCGACCAGACCGCCATCGTGTTCGAGGGCGAGCCGATGCCCGACGGCCGGCCCGAGGTCCGTACGCTCACCTACCGGCAGCTGCTCGACGACGTGTGCCGCCTGGCCAACGCGCTCAAGGCCCGCGGGGTGAAGAAGGGCGACCGGGTGACCATCTACATGCCGATGGTCCCCGAGGCGGCGATGGCGATGCTGGCGTGCAGCCGCATCGGCGCGGTGCACTCGGTGATCTTCGGCGGTTTCTCGGCGCAGGCGATCGCCGACCGCGTCGAAGACGCCCGCAGCGACTACCTCATCACCGCCGACGGCGGCTTCCGACGCGGCACGACGGTCAACCTCAAGGCGACGGTGGACGAAGCGCTTCGGCTCACCTCCCGAATCCGGGAAGTGCTCGTGCTGCGCCGCACCGGCCAGGGTGTGACCATGCAGCCCGGCCGCGACGTGTGGTGGCACGACGTCGTGCCGCAGCAGTCGCCGCAGTGCCCGGCCGAGCCGATGGACGCCGAAGACCCGCTGTTCGTGCTGTACACCTCCGGCTCCACGGGCAAGCCCAAGGGCATTTTGCACACCACCGCCGGCTACATGGTCGGCACCTACCTCACGTTCAAGTACGTCTTCGACGTCCGCGACGGCACCGACGGCCTGCCGCGTGACCTCTACTGGTGCACCGCCGACATCGGGTGGATCACGGGGCACTCGTATGTGGTCTACGGGCCGCTCAACAACGGCGCGTGCGTGCTGATGTACGAAGGCGCGCCCAACTTCCCCGACTTCGCCCGCTTCTGGGACATCATCCAGCGGCACAAGGTCACCCTCTTCTACACGGCCCCGACGGCCATCCGGGCGTTCATGCGGGCAGGACGGCAGTTCGTGGACAAGCACGACCTCTCGTCGCTGCGGCTGCTGGGGTCGGTGGGCGAGCCGATCAACCCCGAAGCCTGGATGTGGTACCACGAGGTCATCGGCGGCAAACGCTGCCCCATCGTGGACACGTGGTGGCAGACGGAAACCGGCGCGATCATGATCACGCCGCTGCCGGGCGTCACCCCCACCAAGCCGGGCACCGCCACGCTCCCGTTCTTCGGCGTGGACGCGGCGGTCGTGGACAAGGACGGCCGCGAACTGCCCCCCAACCAGGGCGGGATGCTGGTGATCCGCAAGCCCTGGCCCAGCATGCTCCGCGGCGTCTTCAACGACCCCGACCGCTACGTCCGGCAGTACTGGTCTGACGTCAAAGGGTGCTACTTCACCGGCGACGGGGCACGCCGCGACAACGACGGCTACTTCTGGATCATGGGCCGCATCGACGACGTGCTCAACGTCTCCGGACACCGGCTCGGCACGGCCGAGGTCGAATCCGCCCTCGTGGCCCACGACGCCGTGGCCGAGGCGGCGGCCGTCCCGATGCCACACGAGCTCAAAGGGCAGGCGCTGGCGGTGTTCGTCACGCTGCGCAGCGGCTACCAGCCGTCGGAAGCGCTCAAGAAAGAGCTCTCCGACAAGGTCGCCAAACAGATCGGCAGCTTCGCCCGCCCCGACCAGATCCGCTTCACCGACGCGCTGCCCAAGACCCGCTCCGGCAAGATCATGCGGCGGCTGCTGAAGGAGATCGCCGCCGGCAAGGAAGTGAAAGGCGACACCACCACGCTGGAGGACTTCAGCGTGCTGGCCAAGCTTCGTCAGTCGGAGGAGTAGACCACGGCAGGCAACGTTACCGGACGTTCGCCGCCCGCCGAACTTGGTCTTGCCAGCGACCTAGGGCTGCGGCATCCTGCCCGTATCGGGGCTTTTCGCACCCCGTCAGCCGGAGCACGATTTACCATGTCCACCATGCGGTACCGGACCATTTTGCTCTTTGGCGCACCCGGCTCCGGCAAAGGCACGCAGGGCAAGATCATCGGTCAGATCCCCGGCTTCTTCCATTCGGCCACGGGCGACATCTTCCGCTCGCTGGACCTGCAGTCCGAGGCCGGTCGCACCTTCTGGGAGTACGCCGGCAAAGGGCAGCTCGTCCCCGATGACGTCACCATCCGCGTCTGGAAGCAGTTCATCCAGGGGATGGAGATGATCAACCAGTTCCACCCCGAAACGCAGTTCCTCGTGCTCGACGGGCTGCCGCGAACGCTCCGACAGGCTCAGCTGCTCGACGACACCCTCGACGTCGTCAAGATCATCCATTTGCACTGCTCGGACCTCAACAAAATGGTCGAGCGGCTGCGCCGACGGGCCCTGAAGGAAAACCGGTTCGACGACGCCAACGACGCGGTCATCCGGAGGCGCCTCGAAACCTACGAGCGGGACACACGTCCCGTGCTGGACCACTATCCGGCGGACATCGTCGCCCGCGTCGAAGCCACGCAGTCGCAAATCCGCGTGCTCTTCGAGATCCTCAAGCACCTCGTCCCGCTCAAGGAAGCGCTGGAAGCGGAAATCTCTTCAGGCAAGTACGATTTCCCCCCGGCGGTGGTCTCGACGCCCAAACCGGCCACCGCGGGCACGACGGGATGAGGTCTGCCCACAGGCGGGCGCGGGGGTCACCCGCAAGCTGGCCGGCTTAACTTCAGGGCTGTTCAGAGCGGACCTACTTGGCCGGGGCCGGTGCCGGGGCCTTGGCCGCCGGCGGCGGGGCGGGCTTCTTGCCCAGCAGCGCCGGCAGCGTGAACTGACCGCCCCCGTTGGTGAGAAGGGCGACGCCGACGGCCAGAAAAATCCAGTTCGGGTCGAACGGCCCGGGCCCGCCCCGGCTGAGTCCCTGCACGCACACCATGAACACCAGCAGCGTCGCCGAGAGCAGGAATGCCGACACCCGCGTCAGCACCCCCAGCACGAGCATCGTGCCCGCGGCGACGTGCACCACCGGGTACATCGTCAGGAACACCTCGGCGTAGCTCGGGTTGATCCACTCCGACATCGCCCGCTTGTGCGACGCGGCGAACGCCGACACCCCCCGGGTGACGTTCTCAAAGCCGATCAGTGCCAGATAGGCCCCCAGCGCCACCCGCGCAAGCAGCAAACCGACGTTCGACGCTGCCGGCGTGGACAAGGGGTTGGTCATATCAGCCGGATGTATCGGGCGAAGCGGGGGAAAAACATGAGTTTGCGGGGAAGCGGGGGGGGAAGCGACGGGGCGACGAAGCGACGAAGCGACGGAGGGGGGGAAAGGGGGGGGAAGCGACGGAGCGACGGAGGGGGGGGAGCGACGGAGCGACGGAGGGGGGGAGCGACGAAGGGGGGGAAGGCGACAGAGTGCTTGGGGGTAGCGGTGGGGGTGGGTGCGGGTAGGTTCAGGTGCCGCGGAGCTGTCGGCCCCGCTCGGCCGCCGCATGCACCGCGCGCCGGAACGCCTCCGGCACCCCGGCCCGCTCCATGCTCTCCACCGCCGCCTGCGTCGTCCCCCCGGGGCTGGTCACCCGCTGCCGCAGCACGTCCAGTGGCTCGACCGACCTGGCCATCATCACGGCCGAACCCAACGCGGTCTGCCGGGCGAGCACCTGGGCCGTCTCCTCATCCAACCCGAGTTCGACAGCCGCCCTGGCCAGATGCTCGGTCAGCAAGAAATAGTAAGCCGGACCCGAGCCGGAGACGGCGGTCACCGCGTCCATGAGGTTCTCGGTCACCTCCACGACCCGCCCGGCGACTTCGAAGAGTTGCAGGACCTGCTCGACCGCCTCCTGCGGGACGCCGTCGGCCGGCGCGATCGCCGCCATCCCTTCGCCGACGAGCAACGGCGTGTTCGGCATCACACGGACCACCGGGTGCTGTGGCCGGCCGAGCTGGCGGCGGATGCTGGCCGTGTCCACGCCGGCCGCGATGGACACCAGCAGGGTCGTCGCGGGCAGGTCGGCCGCGATGTCGCTGAGGACGTCCTTCATCTGCTGCGGCTTGCACGACAGCACGAGCGTGGACACCCGCCGGGCGACCTCGCGGTTGTCGGCGACCGCGGCGATGCCCAGCGTCGTGAACAGGTCCCGGCGCGACTTGGCCGGGTCGGAGACGATCAGGTCGCCCGGTCGGGCGACGCCGCGGGTGAGCAGCGCGCGGACGATGGCCTCGGCCATGTTGCCCGCACCGAGAAAACCGAGAGGAAACATGGGCCGGAGTGTATGCGTGCTGTGACGGCGGGTCGGCTAGGGGCGGACCGGCGTGCCCAGCAGCTGGTGCACCGACCGCGGGGCCGAGACGATGAGCATGCCGTTGAAGAACCGGATGGTCGCCGTCCCGCCGTTGATGTCCCACACTTCGGGCCGGATGGTGGAGGTGATGAGCTCGACGAGCTGCTGGCCGCGCTGCTCAGGGGTGAGGGCCGGCTGCTGGCCTTGCCCCGCGGTGCCGCCGCCGAAGAGCCCCTGGCCGCCCCCGCCTCCGCCGCCCCGCTCGACCGGTTCGAGGTTGAACTCGACCTGGGGCGGTTCGCCGGCGTCCAGCGGGGTGAACAGCAGGTCGCGTACGTCATACACCTCCGTGACCAGACGCTTGTCGGCCTCTTCCTGCGTGGTGACCTCCACGATCCCGTCCACCACGTCCCACGCCAGCTTCTGACCGGCTCCTGCTTCGCGGAGGACCGCGTCCAGCGCCCGCCGGACCGTGACGTTGCGGAGGAAGAGGGTCACCGGGGTGGAGCGGTCGATGCCGGCCTGTTCCAGCGCCTGCCAGTCCACGCGGAGGTTGAGTCGGCCGGCTTCCCGCAGCAGGTCGATGGCGTCCGAGAGGGCGACGGCGTCCAGCCGGAGCTGGGGGATGCGGACGTCCAGACCGCCGCGCTGGGCGGCCGGCGGACGCTCGGCGGCCGGGCGGCCGGCCGTCGGGGGCGGGCCCGGCGGTTGGGGCCGACCTTGCTGTGCCTCGGCGACGGCACCGATTCCCAAAGCGGCACACGCGGCCAGCAGCGGAAGGACTCGGGGCATGGCGACCTCGCTTGCGGGGCCACGACGGGGCAAAGGCCCACGGCCCTACTTCGTCGCGGCGTTGGATTCGGAGAGCGGCTTGCCCGTGTAGGGGTCGAAAGCGGGCTGCAGGGGCTTGCCGGTGTACGGGTCAAATCGCGGCTGCGGCGGGATGTCCGACGAGCTGGTCGCGGCCGGAGCGGACGGCTTCTTCGGCTCGGAAGCCGTTTCGATCTCGTCCTCCACGCCCTTGAGCCCCTTGCGGAACTCGACGATGCCCCGGCCCAGCGACTTGCCCACCTCCGGCAGACGCTTGCCGAAAAACAGCAGCCCGAGCACGCCGATGATGATCCATTCGGTCGGGCCCGGGATCCACGCCAGAGGTAGCTGCAGGGGCATCAACAGGCTGGGCATCGCGGTCGCTCCGGTCGGCGAATGACAGAGAGTATACGCCGGTCCCCGACCGGACACCGGGAAACACCGCCAAGGGGTCGGGTGACCCGGCCACGCCCGGCGGTGGGGTCGGTCAGGTCTGCGGGGGGTAGGGTGTTCCAGGCGAGGCAGCGCGTCGGGTCGCGGCGGGCTGGACGGCCGGGGGAGGGGGTGGGCCCGCCGGGGCCGGGGGCAGGTAGGGCTCGAGCTGCCGGAGCAGGGCCCGGGTGTCGTAAGCCGAGGCCGCACGGATGCGGAGCAGCGGCAGCCCGGCGGCGTGGAACAAGGCTTCGATCAGCTCGTCTCGCCGCTTGCGATGGCTCTGCCGGTGAGAGGCGTCGTCGAGCTCGATCGCCACCAGCGGTTTCAACCCGAGGCGGTCAGTCAGCACGAAATCGACGGAGCGTGGGTTGATGAAGCGACGCCATCTGTTGACGAGCTCGTCGCTCCGGTCATCTTCCGGGAACTTGATCAATCGGTTGACCGCAGCCTGTGTAAAAATGTTGGCTCTACCCGAGCAAACGACGATCAGTGCTTTCAGGAATTCCCGTTCGCCCCTCGTCACCAGTGTCTCCGCGACCGACACACGCGGCACACGGCGAGGGTCGAGGTCGTCGAACCGCTGCAGTGGCGAGCTCCACGGTTGTGGCCAAGCTGCGGACGTCGGTTCGGGCCCGGCGTTCCTGGCTGGTGAACGCGCGCTGGTGGACGGGCGCGACGGCTCAGCCCCTGACGGGGTTGGCGGTGGGGGTGGTGGCTCCGACGGCGCTGGCGGAGCTCCCTCGCTGCCGACCGGGTGACTCACCGGGCTTGGTGTCGAACGGACCCAACCCAGCAGGCGACGCCACCATGCTTGACGACTGAAAGAACTGCCTTCGCTCATCACCCGTCAACGTACCACCGAAAACAGCGCCGGCGAGGCTGAGCAACCCACTCACTGGAGCAGCTCCAGCAGCCGGGTGAAGTCGGGCGGCAGGGGCGCCGAGAGGGTCATCGGCTGCAGCGTCGCCGGGTGCAGGAAGCTGATCTCGTACGCGTGCAGGGCCTGTCGCGTGAAGTGGAAGTCGATCGGCGGCGGAAGGTGCAGCTCGCTGCCGCCGTAGAGTGTGTCGCCGATCATCGGGTGCCCGAGGTGGGCCATGTGCACCCGGAGCTGGTGGGTGCGGCCGGTCTTGGGCGTGAGCTTGACCAGCGCGCAGGCCGTGTTGCGGGGGGAGCCGTCGCCGGCGGCATTCAGCGGCAACTGCCCGCCCTGCAGGACTTCGTAGAGCGTGAGCGCCTCCTTGGCGCCGGATTCGATTTTGCGGACGGCCATCTTCTCCCGTACGTACTTGTCCCGGCCGATGGGGGCGTCCACGAAGCCAGTCCGCGGCTCGGGGATGCCGTGGCACAGGGCGAGGTAAGTCTTCTGGATGGTGCGGTTTTCGAACTGCCGGGCCAGCCGCCAGTGGGCCTCTTCCGACTTGGCCACCAGCATGATCCCCGTGGTGTTGCGGTCGAGGCGGTGCAGGATGCCCGGCCGCCAGTTGCCCGTGGCGGCAGAGGAGGCGGGTCGGACCTTCGTCCCGGGGGGCGGCGGGGGGGCCAGGTTCTCCGGACGCACGCCCCCTGAGGAATACGTAAAGCCCTTGAGGTTGCCGTAGTACACCAGCCCGTTGACGAGCGTGCCGGTCCATTTGCCCCGTGCGGGGTGGACGATCAGGTCGGCCTGCTTGTTGAGGGCAAGGAAGTGCTCGTCCTCGTACACGATGTCCAGCGGGATGGGTTCGGGGACGAGTTCATTGACCGGCTCGGGCGGAGCGAACATCTCCACGACGTCGCCGTTCTGCGGGTGATAGGACGCCTTGGCCGGTTTGCCGTTGACCGTGACCAGCCCGTCGCGGATGACCCGCTGCACGCCCGCCCGCGAGAGGTAGCCCACGCGGTCGACGAGGTACTGGTCGAGGCGGCGGGTGAGGTTCTTGGTGACCTTCCAGCGGAAATGCACCACGTCGGCCGAGGTGTCGTCCTCGGGCGAGTCGGTGAGGAAGTCGTCGTCGGGAAGGGTGGACATGGGCCGCGGGGCCGACGTCGCCTGCCCCCGGCTCGGGTGAGTCGGCCGTTGGGAGATTAGGGTCGGGGCGGTTGGGGCACGGCGGCGGGCCGTCAGGGCCGCGTGGCGGGGGAAGACGGCGCGGGCGGGGTGACCGGCGGAAGGGGCGGCAGGCCGGGCAGGCCGAAATCGGGAATCGAGGACGGCGGCTCGCCGGCCGGCATTGGCAGGGGCAGGTCGAGCAGAGACGGCGTCGAGGGCGTGGCGGGCGGAGGCGCGTCGGCCTGCCTGACCAACATCGGCGCGGCCAGTTGCGGCAGCACCCGAAGCCGGGCCTCGGCCACCTGCCGGGCGTTGGGCGGAAAGCGGTCGTTATCCCGCAGCGCTTCGTAGTGCGCCTTGGCCGTGTCGAAGTCGCCGGCGTTTTCGGCCACCGCGCCCAGCCCCAGCCGGGCGCTGGCCACGTCGGCCAGCCGCTGTGGAAACCGGTTGAGCACGGCCTGATAGCTGGCTTTGGCGGCCGCGAAGAGCTGCTCGGGCGAGCGCTCGAGTTTGAGCTCGGGGCGGGTGGTGGCGGCTTCCAGCTCGGGCATCATGCCGATCAGGTAGTTGAGGTCTCCCTGGAGCAGCAGGGCCTGCGCGACG
Organism: Tepidisphaerales bacterium; assembly: GCA_046299715.1. Taxonomy (GTDB): domain Bacteria; phylum Planctomycetota; class Phycisphaerae; order Tepidisphaerales; family Tepidisphaeraceae; genus JBBRUM01. The sequence goes on from JBKBHU010000002.1 coordinate 155,447, forward strand.
TACGCCGGGTCGGGCGCGCGGGCGATGACGTCGGCAAGGGCTTGCGACGTGTCGCGGAGGATGTCACGCCGGCGCTGCAGATACTGCTCGGGCTGCAGGCGGTCGAACGGTTGGAGCTGAAGGTCGGCGATCAGCTCGCGGGCGGCCGTCAGGTTGGCCTCGGCCGTCAGCCGGGCGGTTTCAATGGAGTTGCGCCGGAAGGTGTATGCGGCGTAGGCGAGGGCGAGGACGGTGATGCCGATGAGGACCTTGTTGCCGTGCTTGTTCCACCATTCCGGAATCTTGTCCACCCCGGTGGCGAGGTCGAGGTCTTTGAGGTCGGGCTTGGGGGGTTGGGTGTCGGCCATGGCGGTGGCGGTAGGTCTCGTACCGAGGCAGGTGTGGCAGGGCGAGGGTCAGGGGCCCGGCGGCGGGGCCTGGCCCGGTCGGGCATGCTAGGCGAATCCGGAGTGTCGGCGAGAGGGGGGTGCGGGCGGTGGGCGTGGGCCGTCGAGGTGGAGCTGGCCGGACGCGGCGGGTGCAACGTAGGGCGGGGTCGTTTCTTGACACTTCCCCGTGCACACTTTTACATTCGCCCCACTCATGGACGGGCGACGCGGGTGTTGTAAACCGCGGTCTTGACGACACCTGTCGCACGGCGCGTGTCCCCGGCGTTGTCCGTCGGTCCGGTGGAGACGGGTGGGTGTCGGGCCCGAGACGAGTTGGAACATAGGTCCCTGCTGCGGAGTGCCCCGATGGCTGATTGGTCGAAGCGGATGGCGTCGAAGCGAAGCGCGGGTTGGGCGTTGGCGACGGCGCTGAGGAGGGCACGGACGGCCGTGGCCCGTGCGGTCGTGGGCGTGGCGGCGGCGGCCCCGCTCGCTTTCGACGTGGCGGCGGTTCACGCTCAGCCGGCGGGTGGGGCGGCCAGCGCGGCGCTCGCCCCGGTGGACGCCGGGCTGAAGAAAACCGCCGACGACTTCTGGCACTTCGTTGCCGTGGCCCGTTACGAGCTGGCGGCGGCGGAGCTGGAGAAGCTGGCCGCGGCCGACCCGCTGGCCGTGCTGCGGGCCTTCGAAGCGGTGGCAGCTGACCGGCGGCAAGACCTCGACGCGTGGGTGCTCCGCTGGCGGAACATGGCCCCGATGAAGGAGCAGGGCGAGCGTCTGGCGAAGCTGCTCGACGACGGGCGGCAGGCCCTGCGGGCGGACCAGGGGTTCATCGAAGACAACATCCGCCGGCTCATCGTCAACGAGCGGGCGTATCAGCTTGCCGTGCAGCGGCTGCGGCTCAGCGGTGAGCTGGCGGTGCCGCTGATGGTGCGGTATCTGGCGTCGCCGGATTTGTCGCAGTACCACGGGGCCATCCGGCGGGCGCTGACCGACATGGGCAAAGTGGCGCTCAACCCGCTGCTGGCGGCCACGGAGATGAAGGACTTCGCCGCCCTGACGGTGATCGCCCTCACGCTGGGCGACATGGGCTATGACGTGGCGGTGCCCTACCTTCTGCGGCTGGCCAGCTCGCCGGACATGAACGCCAGCGTGCGTTCGGCGGCGGCGACCGCGCTGACCAAGTTCAACGTGACCACGCCGGTCGCGGCGGACGCGTTCTACCAGCTCGGCGAGCGTCTGTACTACGGCCAGTCGCTGCTGGACGCGTCGCTGAGCCAGGCCCCGGTGGCGTACGTCTGGCGTTGGACGCCGGATGTCGGGCTGACGAAGGTGGACGTGCCGCCGCAGATCTTCAACGAGCTGATGGCGATGCGGGCGGCCGAGTACGCCCTCTCGCTGGACCTGGGCAAGGCGGAAGCGCTGAGCCTGTGGCTGGCGGCGAACTACCAGCGGGAGATCGAGCTGCCGCCCGGCACGACGGACGACACTCGGCTGCCGGGGCAGCCCGACGCCCACTTCTATGGGGTCGCCTCAGGCGTCCGGTATCTCAACGACGTGCTCACGCGGGCGATCAAGGACAGCAACTCGGCCCTGGCGTTGCGGGCCGTGCGGGCACTGCAGGACGTGGCCGGGGCGTCCACGGTGATGGACGCGGCGGGCAACACGGCACTGTCGGCCGCCTTGAGCTACCCCGACCGCCGGGTGCGTTTCGAGGCGGCGTATGCGGCGGCGTCGGCACTGCCGACAGGCGCGTTCGCGTCGTCGGAGCGGGTCGTGCCGGTGCTTGCGGAGATGGTGGGCCAGACCGGCAAGGCGGGCGTGGTGGTCATCGCGTCGTCGGACGCCGAGGTCAACCGGCTGACGGACGAGCTGGCGTCGATGGGCTATAACGCCGTCGGCGGGACGACGGTCGAGTCGGCCCTGAACAAGAGCGCGATGATCCCGTCGGTGGACGCGGTGGTCGTGTCGGAGGCGATGGGCTTTGCGTTGATCGACACGCTGCTGGCGATGTCGAGCGGCTCGCCGCGTCTGGGGCTGGCGCCCAAGGTCATCATGACCGCGACCACGCAGTCGCCCTACGCCCAGCGGGCGGCGGTGGACAAGCTGGTCAACCTGACGCAGGCCACGGGCGGCAGCGACCTGCAGGCGGCCATCGATGCCGCGCGGGTCCGCGGCGGGGCCAACCCGCTGGACCCGGACACGGCCACGGACAGCGCCTTGCGTTCACTGGAGCTGCTGGAGCGGCTGGCGGTGGCCAAGCTGCCGGCGCTGAGCGTCGAGCCGGCGAAGCTGGCCCTGCTCAGCGCGATGGACGATGACCGGGACGCGGTGGTCGAGCGTGCGGCGCGGGTGCTGGCGATCGCGATGGGCCGCGACGGGCAGGTGGCGATCTTCCGGCGGGCGACGGCCGCGGGCGTGCCGGAGACGCTGCGCGTGTCGCTGCTGCAGTCGCTGGCGACGTCGGCCAAGACCTTCGGCAACCTGCTGCCCAGCGACGCGATCGAAACGCTGGAAGCGCTGGTCGCCGGCGACGAGAGCCTGGAGGTCCGCTCCGCCGCCGCCGAGGCCCGCGGGGCGCTGAACCTGCCGCCCGAGCAGGCCAAGGCGCTGGTGCTGGAGCAGTCTCGCCGGTGAGCCCGGCGGCTGGTTCGATGAATCACCCCGTCGGACCCTGCCTCGCCCGGGGCAGGGCCGACGTCTTTTGTGAGGGGGCCGCGGATGTCAGCAGGCAAGCGACTGCGACTGGCCGTGCTGGTGTCGGGCACGGGGCGGACTTTGCAGACGTTTCTTGACCTGCAGCGTCGCGGCGAGCCGTGGGAAGTGGTGCTCGTGGTGGCGTCGCGTCCGGGCATTGTGGCTCTCGAGCGTGCGGTGGCGGCGGACGTCCCGACCACCATCCTTCGTCGGCAGGATTTCGACACGACGGAGTCGTTCGGCCGGGCGGTGTTTCGGGCCGCAGAGGTCGTGCGGGCGGATGTGGTGCTGCTGGCGGGGTGGTTGAGTTTGCTGTGGGTTCCGCCGGGCTGGATGGGGCGTGTGCTGAACATCCACCCCGCGTTGCTGCCGGCGTTCGGGGGGAAGGGGATGTACGGCCACCGCGTGCACGAGGCGGTGCTGCGGCGCGGGTGTGTCGTCAGCGGGTGCACGGTGCATTTCGTGGACAACGACTACGACGCCGGGCCGATCGCCGGACAGGCGGTGTGCCGGGTCGAGGAGACCGACACGCCCGAGACGCTGGCGTCGCGGGTGTTTGAGCGGGAGACGGTGCTCTACCCGGCGGTGGTGCGGGCGGTGGCCGAGGGACGTCTGATGCTGCGCGACGGCCGCGTCTGCGGGCGAGTGTGCTTTCTGGGCGACGGCGTGTCGCAAGGTGATGAGGGTGTGGCGGGCCGGGTGCCGGGCGGGGGCTGAAGCCGACGTATCCTCTGGGCCGGAGGTGCGTGCGATGGCACAGTCGGTGGACTGGGTCGATGCCCCGCGGGTGGATTACACGGTCGGCGCCTTGAGCGAGTCGGACCTCGAGCCGACGCCGGTGAAGATGTTCCGGAAGTGGCTTGCGGGGGCGAAGGCGTGGGGCGGCGGTGGGGTGAAGGGGTGGGACGAGATGGTGCTCGCGACCGCGACGCCGGACGGCCGGCCGTCGGCGCGGGTGGTTCTTCTCAAGGCGGTGGACGACGACGATGCGCTGGTGTTTGTGAGCAATCGCGGCAGCCGCAAAGCACGGGAGATGGAGGTCAACCCGTGGGCCGCGGTCACGGTGTGGTGGCAGCCGATGGAGCGGCAGGTGCGGTGGGAGGGCCGCGTCGAGCGGGCGAGCGATGCCGTGTCGGACGCGTACTTCGCGCAGCGGCCGCGGGACGCGCAGATCGGCGCCTGGGCCAGCGCCCAGAGCGAAGAGATCCCCTCGCGGGAAGCCTTGGAGGTGGAGGTCGAGAGGTTCCGTCGCGAGTTCGAGGGGCGGCCGGTGCCGCGTCCGCCCCACTGGGGCGCCTACCGCGTGGTCTGCGAGCGGGCGGAGTTCTGGCAGGGCCGGCCCAGTCGGCTGCACGACCGGCTGGTGTACGAGCGGGTGCCGACGGGGGGGTGGCGGGTGGCGCGGCTGGCGCCTTAGACGGGGGCTTATGCGTGCAGGGCCCGCTTGTCGCACGCGAGGGCGGCTTCCTTGAGGGCCTCGGAGAGCGTGGGGTGCGCGTGGACGCTGCGCGCGATGTCTTCGCAGGAGGCGGCGAACTCGATGGCCGTGGCCGCCTCGGCGATCATGTCCGACGCCCGCGGGCCGAGGATGTGCACGCCCAGCAGGCGGTCGGTCTCGGCGTGAGCCAGGACCTTGACCGTCCCCTCGGTGGCGTCCATCGCCTTGGCCCGCCCGTTGGCCGAGAACGGGAACTTGCCGACCTTGTAGGGCACGCCCTGCGCCTTGAGCTCGTCTTCCGTCCGGCCGACCGACGCCAGCTCGGGGTCGGTGTAGATGACGTTGGCCACGGCGTTGTAGTTGACGTGCCCGGCCTTGCCGGCCAGCAGCTCGGCGAAGGCGACCCCCTCTTCTTCGGCCTTGTGGGCGAGCATGAGCCCGCCGATGACATCGCCGATGGCCGAGATGGTGGGGATGTTCGTGCGGTAGTGCTTGTCCACGCGGATGAAGCCCTTGGCGTCCATGGCGACGCCCAGCTCCCGCGCGCCCAGGCCGTCGGTGTAGGGCCGGCGTCCCACCGCCACCAGCACGACGTCGGCCGTGGTCGTGCCGGCCTCGGTGCCACGTTTCCAGGTCACCGTGACGTGGTCCCCCTGCACGCTGGCTGACTGGGCGGCCGTGCCGAACTGGAACTTCAGTCCGAGTTTTTCGAGGCTGCGCTGCAACAGCGAGGTCATCTCGCGGTCCATGTTCGGCGCGATGCGGTCGAGAAACTCGATGACCGTGACCTCGGCCCCCAGCCGCCGCCACACCGACCCCAGCTCCAGCCCGATGACCCCCGCCCCGATGATCAGCAGGTGTCCGGGCACCTTCGGCAGCCCGATGGCGTGGTTGGAGTGGATGATCCGCTGACCGTCGAACGGCAGGCCGGGCAGCTCGATCGGGGCCGACCCGGTGGCGATGAGGATGTGCCTCGCCGTCACGGCCTGCTTGCCCGAGGTGGAGTCGATCTCGACGGAGGTCGGCGTGGTGAGCCGGGCCGTGCCGTGGAAGTGCGTGACCTTGTTCTTCTTGAAGAGGTAGGCGACGCCCTTGGTGAGGCTGGAGACCACTTCGTCCTTGCGCTTCATCATCGCCGGCAGGTCGAGTTCGAGGCCGCCGACCTTGATGCCGTGATGGGCGAAGCGGGTTTTGGCGTAGTGATAATGCTCGGAGGAATCGAGCAGCGTCTTGGAGGGGATGCACCCCCAGTTGAGGCAGGTGCCGCCGAGCGAGGGTTCACGCTCGACGCAGGCGACGTTCATGCCGAGCTGGGCCGCGCGGATGGCCGCGACGTAGCCGCCGGGGCCGGCCCCGATCACCAGCAGGTCGAACGGGCCCTGCGTCGCTTGGGGAGTGGAGACGGCGGCGGAAGACGGGGTGGAGTCGCTCATGGGACGGCAACTGTAGCCGTCGCTCCCGACGGCCGAGCCGCCGGGTTGACAGGACGCCCGGCCCGCCCGACGCTCGTGAGCAGGCAGGCGTAAGCAGGGGCGGACGACGGCCGGAGGTGGTCATGGGACGACGTGCTTGGGCGGCGGCGTTGGTGATGCTGGGCGTGGTGGCGGGTTGTCAGACGGGAGGCAAGGTGACGACGGAGCCGGGGCGGTTTCGTGAGTTTGCCGGGGCATACCGCGTGAGCAACGGCGTGATCGAACTGGTGGCGGTCCCGCCCGGCGGCCGCGTCATCGCCCTGTACCGACTCGACGGCGGGGCCGTTGGAGAAAACCTGCTCTGGGTGAACCCCGAACTGTCCGCAATGCTCAGCGTGGCGTCGCTGGAACCGCACCAATGGCCCAACTACGGCGGCGACAAGACCTGGCCGTGGAGCCAGAGCGAGTGGGAGACGGTCTTTGGCATCGCCGGCTGGCCGCCGCCGAGGGAGTTCGACGCCGCGCCCTTCCGCATCACTCCGATCCCTCGCGGTCTGCGGCTGGAAGGCCCGGTGGCGGCGGGGCAGCGGATGCGGGTCGTCCGCGAGGTCACCCTGCCGGACGACGGGCCACGGGTGCGGGTGCTCTCCCGCATTGAAGCCGTCGGCATGGGCAACCCGCACCCGGTGGCCCCATGGACGGTGACCCAGCTCCCCTGGCCGGACGAAGTGCGGATGGTCGGAGCGGCGCGTCCTTCGGGCCGGCCGGCGGGTGCGCAGGCCGGCGGCGTGGTCGGGCGCTGGCAGGTGATGTCCAACGACGGGACGCTGTGGCCGAACCTGCGGGTCGAAGGGGACGACGTGGTGCTGCCGGGCACGCCGGGGCCCAGTGCCAAGGTGGGCGCGGACGGCGAGGCGCTGGTGTACCGCCGGGGCGACGTGGAGTTCCGCCAACGCGTGCTCTCGGCCTCCCCGGGACGGCTCGAGCCGGCCGAGCAGCTTCAGGTCTTCCGCACCGGCCGGGACGAGCCGGGCAGCCCGAAGGACTACATCGAGCTGGAGGTGACCGGGCCACGCGTGGCGGTGGCACCGGGCCGGCCGGCCGAACTGGTGGTCGAGTGGGAAGTACGGCGGGCCGGCCGGTGACGTCGCGCCACAGCCGCCCGCGGATGGTTCCGCCGGCGTACCCTTGCCCGACGACCGGGCCATTAGCTCAATTGGCTAGAGCGCCTCGTTTACACCGAGGAGGTTGGGGGATCGTGCCCCTCATGGCCCAGTTTGCCGCGACCGGCGCTGCCCGGCTCCGCCGGGGCCGGGGGGGTCAACGGTCGGCGTAGCGGATGCTCACACGCAGGTCGATGCCCGGGTGCAGCGAGTGATGCACGGGACAGGCTTTTGCGGCCGCTTCGAGGGCGGGGCGTCGGTCCTGGGGGATGTGGCTGGGAAGCGTGAGGTCGACGGTGAGTCGCGCGACCCGGCGGGGCGGGTCGGCGGACATCTCTTTGTCCACGGTGCAGCTGGCCGGAGCGATGTCGAGGCCGTGCTTGCGGGCGGAAATCGCCATCGTGGTGAGGATGCAGGTGCCCAGGGCGGTGGCGAGCAGGTCGGTGGGGGAGAAGGCCTCACCCTTGCCGTGGTTATCGACGGGGGCGTCGGTGATTAGGGAGTTCCCCGATGGTTCGTGGGTGGCTTCACATCGAAGGTCGCCGAGATATCGGGCGTGGACGCGGACCATGGCAGGCCTCTTTTCGGGTCTAAGTGCTGTTGGGCTCGGGGCTTGGGGCGTAACCACCCGGGCGGAGCATGGTCGCGGGCCGACTCGACGGCACGCCAAACCTTTGCCGATAGCTTCCGGGTAGACGCCGTCCGCGGACTATACTGCCCAAGGTCATCGTTCGGGGTCTGGCGTCGGCGTGTCGGACGGCTGGCACGACCGGAGGCCCCCGCCAATGCACCCGCCCACGCGGGTGCCAACTTTATGAAGCCCTACGACTTCGCGACGCAGGCGAACACGGATTACGTCGAGCAGCTCTATCAGCAGTACCGGAAGGACCCGCAGTCGGTGGACGCGGAGTGGCGGACGTTTTTCGCCGGCTTCGAACTGGGTCTGACCACGCCGGCGGCCGCAGAGGGTGCGACGTCTGCGGAGTCGGCCGGTGCGGAATCGGCGGGGGTCGGCGCGGCGGCGGAAGCACGGCCGTCCAGCGTCGCGGTCGCCCCGACGCAGGGCGTTGGCGTCGCGTCGGCGGACGGGGCGGCCGTGCACAACGGCGTGCTCGACCTCGTGCACTCCTACCGCGAGCTGGGTCACTGCGAGGCACAGCTCGACCCGCTGGGCGCCCCGCGGCTGCCGCAGCCGCTGCTGGCGCTGAGCGAGTTCGGGATGTCCGAGGCCGACCTCGACCGGCAGGTGGGCAGCGGCGGCTTCCTCGGCCCCACGGACGGCACGCTCCGCGACCTCGTGGCCAAGCTCCGCACCACCTACTGCGGCACGCTGGGCGTGGAGTTCACGCACATCTCCAACAAGCAGCAGCGCGACTGGCTGGTGCAGCAGATGGAGCCGACGCTCAACCGCCCGCAGTTCACCGCGGAGGAGAAGCGGGCGATCCTGTTCCAGCTGGTGGCGGCGGAAGAGTTCGAGAACTTTCTGCACGTGCGCTACAAGGGGAAGAAGCGCTTCAGCCTTGAGGGGGGCGAGTCGCTGATTCCGCTGGTCAACACGCTCATCGACGAGGGCGCCCCGATGGGCGTCGAGAACTTCGTGCTGGGCATGGCCCACCGCGGCCGGCTGAACGTGCTGGCGCACGTCATGAACAAGCCGTACGAGTACATCCTCTCGGAGTTCGAGGGGACCTCGACCAGCGCCGAGTTCCTCGGCGACGGCGACGTGAAGTACCACCTGGGCTACCGCTGCGAGCGGCCGTACCGCAACGGCAAGCAGGTGAAGATCTCGCTGCAGCCCAACCCCAGCCACCTCGAGTTCATCAACCCGGTCGTGCAGGGGATCGTGCGGGCCAAGCAGACCTACTCCAACGACTCCGAGCGGACGCGGTTCGTGCCCATCCTGCTGCACGGCGATGCCGCGTTCACCGGGCAGGGCGTGGTGCAGGAGACGCTGTGCCTCTCGGAGCTGCCCGGTTTCCGCACCGGCGGCACCGTGCACGTCATCGTCAACAACCAGATCGGCTTCACCACCAGCCCCGCGCAGGGCCGCTTCACCCCCTACCCCACCGACATCGCCAAGAGCATCCAGGCGCCCATCTGGCACGTCAACGGCGACGACCCCGAGGCGGTGGTGCTGGCGGCTAAGCTGGCCATCGCCTTCCGTGAGCGGTTCAAGCAGGACGCCATGATCGACCTGTGGTGCTACCGCAAGTACGGCCACAACGAGACCGACGAGCCGACGTTCACCCAGCCGGTGATGTACGCCAAAATCGAACAGAAGCTCTCGCCGCAGCACCTCTACGCGAAGCGGCTGATCGACGAAGGCGTGATCACCCAGGCCGACCACGACGCGATGAAGGCCGAGGTGCTCGGCCGGCTCGAGGCGGCGTATGCCCAGGCCAAGGAAGTCAAGCCGCGCAACCGCACGCCCACGTTCGGCGGGCCGTGGTCGGGGCTGGGGCGTGCCCCCGCGTTCAGCGAGGAGAGCTGGCGGGCGAACACGTCCGTCCCGGTGGACAAGCTCCGCCGCATCGCCGACGTCTACGCCACGGTGCCGCCGTGGTTCCACGTCAACCCGAAGGTGCAGAGCTTTTTCCTCAAGAAGCGCAAGGACGCGGTGTACTCGGGCAAGGGGATCGACTTCGGGTGCGGCGAGATGCTGGCCTTCGGGTCGCTGCTGCTGGAGGGCGTCAACGTCCGCATGACCGGGCAGGACGTCGAGCGGGGCACGTTCAGCCACCGCCACGCCGTGCTGCACGACATCAAGACCGACGCGACCTACACCCCGCTCAACCACCTCGACTCCGGCAACCCGGCCAAGCTCACCATCATCAACTCGATGCTCAGCGAGTGTGCCGTGCTGGGCTTCGAGTGGGGCTACGCCGGGGCCGACCCGCGGACGCTGGTCATCTGGGAAGCGCAGTTCGGCGACTTCGTCAACGGCGCGCAGGTGATCATCGACCAGTTCATCGCCGCCGCCGAGAGCAAGTGGCAGCAGAGCAACGGGCTGGTGATGATGCTGCCGCACGGCTACGAAGGCCAGGGCCCCGAGCACTCCAACGCCTACATGGAGCGGTTCCTCAGCCTGTGCGCTGAGGACAACATGCAGGTCGTGGTGCCCACCAATCCGGCGCAGCTCTTCCACGTGCTGCGTCGCCAGATGCACCGCCGCTTCCGCAAGCCGCTGGTGCTGTTCACGCCCAAGACGCTGCTCAAGGCCGACTACGCCTCCAGCCGCATCGAGGAGTTCGCCGACGGCGGCTTCGAGTACGTGCTGGACGACCCCGGCGTCGCCGACCGCGGCAAGGTCACCCGGCTGCTGCTGTGCACGGGCAAGGTCTACTACTCGCTGGCGGCGGCCCGCGACAAGACGCGGCAGACCAACGTGGCCGTGGTCCGCATCGAACAGCTCTACCCGTTCCCCGCCCGCACGCTCGGCTCGGTGATGGGCCGCTACCCCAACGTCACCGAGGTCGCGTGGGTGCAGGAGGAGCCGATGAACCGCGGGGCTTACGGCTTCATCGACCGCCGCATCCGCGGCATGCTCCCCGCCGCGGTCGCCCGGCTGGACTACTACGGCCGCGACGAGGCCGCCAGCCCGGCCGTCGGGTCGGACAAGGTGCACGCCCAGGAAGAGCAAGAGCTCATCTCCGCCGCACTCAACGTCCCGACCCGCAACCAGGAAGTCCGCGTCACCGCCCGCAGCGAACCGGCCACCGCTAAGACCGGCGCCGTCTCCGATTAGCGTCGCGGGTGCCGTCGCGCCTCAGGCCGGGACGCCGTCGCGTCCGGCGGCAGCATCGCCGCACGGCGCCCCGCGGGCGTTGCGCCGCCACCGCCACGCCATGCCCGCGTACAGCGCCGCGTTAAATCCCACCGTCCAGTAGCCCATGTGGTCGTACACCACCGGCGGCAGGCCCAGCGCAGCGACATAGGGCTCGATGTAGTGACCGATGAAGCCCCCGGCGTAGTTCGGCAAGCCGGCCAGCAGCCGCAGGTCTTTCTCCAGCAGGGTCAGCGGGCACGGGAAACGCACGGCTTGGATGACCACCGCGTACGCGAAGATGGGCACATGCCACACCAGCACGTTTCGCCAGCGCACACCGATGACCCCGCCCAGCAGGACGAACGCCACAAAGGCGAAGTGGGCGACCATCACAAGGTGAGCGGCGGCCGTGAGCATGGTCGACGGGTTCGGCGGCGGCCCTTGCCGGGCAGACGGGAGGGCGTGTACTAGTGTAACCGCGATGGACACCGCCCGGGGGCGGCCCTTGGCGACCGCCGGCCCGGACAACCTGCGGAGAAACGACCAGCGTCGGGAGACACGCACATGACACAGCGATTGGGCGGCCGGGGTGTACGCGAGGGTCTGAAGTCGGCGGTGGCCCGCATGGAGCGGCTCGAAGACCGCCGCCTGCTCTCCACGGCCCTGCTCTCGTCCGGCTTCGGTCCCGGCGCGTTGCAGGTCGCGGTCGACCCCTACGGCGCCTTCGGCCTCGTCCCCACCGAACGCGCCACGCAGTTCACCGATTTCACCGTCGGCTCGGCCGGGGTCGTCCCCAGGTCCTACGTCTACTTCTCCCCGGTCGGCCAGTTCCTCACGTCGGCCTTCTCCCCGCAAATCCCCGTGCTCCAGCCGTCGGCCGAGCCGCTGCCGGAAGTCGAGTTCCTCTCGGCCACCGACCGCTCGGCCGTCTCGAGCTTCCGGCTCACGGGCGTCAGCCCCGGCGGCGAGCCGTTCGACTATCGAGTCGAGCTGCTGCAGGGCGTCTCGGACGTGACCCCCACGCCCATCACCGGCTTTTTTGACAACCTGTCCGGGTTCCAGACCACCCTGACGCAGCAGTACCGCATCACCAACCTGCTGGGGACGGCCGCCAGCTTCAACATCACGCGCTACCTCGAGACGCAGGGCATGGGCGCCGCCCGCGGCTGGCTCGACGGCGGACGCACCGTGCTCACGGGCGGCGGGGCGTTCGAGCGGCACCTGCTCATGCGGTCGTTCGGCGGCACGCTGCTGGGCGCGGGCGTCGGCGACGCCGGGCTCGACGCGGTGATCGCCGAGGCCGGCGTGCTGCCGCCGTCGCGCTACGGCGTGGCGGGTGGCACCGACAGCCCGTCCGACCCCGAGAGCTTCATCTATTCGACGGCCGGCGGCGGGTCCGCCGCGCTGGCCCAGACCAGTGCCTTCTCCGTCGGCCCCCGGCAGACGGTCGTCTTCACCACCACCACCACCTTCGCCACCGGCCGGCTCGTCCAGACCTTCAACCAGACGGCGTCGGCGGCCGAGTACCGCCCGGTCGCGGGCGACTTCGCCTTCAACAGCTTCGAAGTCAACTACGACTTCCCGCAGGACGGCGGCTCGGCCCAGCCGCTCACCCTTCCCCTCTCGCGGCTGGGCGGCACCCGCGGCACGGCCAACGCCCGCGTCACGCTGCTGCCCAGCTCCACGACGCCGCTGACCGCGGTGACGCTCTCCACGCCCCAGCCCATCTCCTTCGCCGAAGGGCAGGCCTCGGCGACGGTGACCCTCACGCTCAACGAGAACCTCGTGGGCCTCGAGCCGTCGCAGCTGTTCGTCGCGGTGTCGTCCGAAACGGTCGGCGCCGGCGTCGCGACCCCGTCCGTGATCGCCGTCAACGTCCTGCCGCGCCGTCCGGTCTTCGCGCTCTCGCCGTCGGGGTCCACCGCCGTGACCTATTCCGCCCGGCAAGGCGACGGCACGGTGCCGATCACGGTCTATCGCCGCGGGCTGCCCAACGGGCCCGCGGCCGTCCGCGTTCAGACGTTCGTGGGCTCGAGCAGCTACGCCGACGACGTGCTTGTGGAGTTCGCCGACGGCGAGACCGAGAAGGTCGCGCTGGTGCCCATCCGCACCACCGACGTCGGCACCACGCCGCTGGCGGTCACGGTCAATCTGCTCTCGACCACGCTGCCCGGTGGCTTGCCCTCGGCCATCGCCGGCACCACCGGCACGCTCAACGTTGAGCTCCGCGACACCGAGCCGCCGACCGTGACCAACCTCACGCCCAACGTCACGCGCAACCGCATCGCGTCCATCACGCTCACCTTCTCCGAGCCGATGAACAACGCCGGGAGCGTGTCCAACTACGGCCTGTTCCTGCGCAGCGGCGAGACCGGCTTCGGCGCCGCCCGCCTGCGGGAGCTGCCCCTGGCCTCGGCCCTCTACGACCCGACCACGAATGCCGTCACGCTCATCCCGCGTCGGCCGCTTTCGCTGAACACCAGTTATCAGCTCACCGCCCGCTCCTCGGAACAGCTCACCGACCTGGCGGGCAACCCGCTCCAGCAGAACCCCAGCGGCGTCGCCAACTACGTCGCCGTCTTCTCGCTCGGCCGCACGGCCAGCTATGTGGACGCGACGGGCGACCTCGTGCGGCTACGGCTCAGCAGCGGCAACCTGTTCCAGCTCCGCAATGCCGCGGGGGATTCGCTGCGGGTCCAGCTCTTCGGCGACGGGCGGCCGGACGCCGTGCTCACAGGCAGTGTCGTCGCCCGCCGCAACACCCCGGGCACGACCCCGCTGGGGTTGCTGATCAACCCGTCCAACGTGCGGATCGAACTGCCCGAGAGCTTCCTCGTGTAGTCGCGGGCTCCTTAGCAGGGCGTTACGCGGCCGGTTGCAGGAACGGCACGGCCGCGTCGCCGACGTGCCGGTGTGTCGGGCTGGCGGGCAGCGTCCGCGGCACGGGCGCCGCCGTCGGGCGACGGTGGTGCTCCCGCTCTTCCCACGCCCGCACGCCTCGGCTGAGGTACCGCTCGGCCAGTTGTCGCGTGGCCGGGTCGCGCACCTGCTGCTTGAGCTTGACCAGCTGCGCGAGATACGGGTGCACGTCGCGGTCCTGCCCGAGGTAGATGCCCGTGGCCAGCACCTGATACACCGTCCGCGGGATGGCCGACTCCGGCAGGGTGCCGAAGGCTTCCCGGAGCAGGGACGACGCCTGTTCGATTTCCTCGGCGGCGCAGGCCACATCGCCCAGGGTCTCGCGGAGGTGGGCGAGCCGGAGGTGCCCGTTGCCGATTTTCAGCAGGGCTTCGCCGGCCGTGAGAGCGCCCGCGTCCAGAAGGGTCCGGGCCGACGCGAGCGCCAGCCGGTGGGCCACCACCGCCTGTTCGGCCGAGCGGTCCTCGGAGAAGAAGGGCTCGTCGAGATGCCCCGCGAGCTGCCGACGCTGCTCGGCCGCCGCCATCACCGCCAGACGTGCCGACGGAGACAGCGCCGCACTGGGGACGCTCTCGCGGGCGGGCCTGCCGCTGACGGGCACGGGGAGAAAGGCGTTGGGGTCGGCCGATGCGAACAGGCACTGCGGGCACACCGTCACCGAGACGCGATGAAAGTCCACCGGCTCGGCCCGGCCCACCGCCCGCGTGTACACCGGGATGTCGAAGAAGTTCACCGTCGCTTCCATCTTGCCCATCCGCAGCGCGTACCGCTTCGCTTCGACGGGCGCATCGTGGTAGGGACAGAGCACACGGTGCAGCAGCAGCGACGAGTTCCCCGGTGCCACCGTCACGGCCGACCCACGCGGGGCCACCGCCGACGTGGTCCGGTCCAGCAGGGTCGCCAGCCGCACCATCATCAGCTCGGGCCGACACGGCGTCACCAGCACCGACACCACCTCCGGCGTCAGCAGCGACAGCAGCTTCTCTCGCGGGGTGGCCGGGGAGCAGGTGTAGACCACCTGCGTCCGTGCCGGCTGGAACGGAAGGGCCGACGGCTCGCCCGCGGTCGGCACCACCACCCGCCGCTCGGATGCGTACCGCACCAGCCGCCCCAGCCCCCCCGTCTCCGCGCCGGGCAGGTCGATGTCCACCGCCAGCAGCGCCGGGGCGAAATCCCGGACCGCATCCAACGTTTCCGCTAGCGTGCCCGTCTCCCGGACGTCCATGCCGACCGAGCGCAGGTATCGGGCCATCTCCGACCTCTGCCGAACCGCCCCGTCGGCCAGCACGATCCGCTGCCGTCCCAGCAGGCGCACGGCCACGTCGATCGTCAGACCGGCCCTCACCACGCCTCACCTACGATTGATTCGCCGTTCTGCCAACCCGCCATTGTCATCAGCCGGCAGGCAATAACCTGATATCGCCCCCCCCCTCCCCCACCAGCCGCCGGGCGCTCGCCTGCTTCGACGCTCCTAAAGTGCCTCCCTGTCACGAAAGGGTGGTCCGGGCGTACCGCCGGCGTGGCGGACGGGGTCAAGGTGAGGTCGAGCGATGGTCTTGTGGACGTTCATCTACGCGGTGGCGATGGTCGCCCTCGGCGTGTTCATGTACTGGCTGGCCGGGTCGGGGCTGATCGAAGGGACGAAGGCGTCGTGGACGGCCCTGATCCCCGCGTTTGCGGCCTTGCCGTTCTTTGCCTTCGCCTTTGTCGGGATGCTGCTTCCCGCCACCCGCAAGCACGTCATGCACGCGGCGGCGGCCTTCTCCCTGCTGCTGGCCGCCGGCGGGCTGTTCATGAGCCTTTCCGGTTTGGTTCGGGCCGGCTTCGACATCAGCCAGCTCCCCCGGCCGCTGGCCACGCTCGCCACCGGGCTGATGGGCGTCATCTCGCTGCTGTTCCTGCTGCTGTGCATTCAGTCGTTCATCCGGGCCCGTCGGCTGCGGGCGGTGGGGGCGTAGGCGTACCTGCTGCGGTGTCGTCGGGCCGGCAGGCCGGTTGTCGTGCGTCGTGGTTGCGGACGACCACGGCCGCGTTGCGTTGAAACAGGGGCAGCCCGAGCCGGCGTATCGCGGTACGGCGGGAGAAGTCGTGCCACCGCTCGAGCGTCCACCCCAGCACGTCGCGGGCGTTGACGCGGCCGTCAGGGATGCGGGGGGTGAGGAACGGGTTGGCGGTGAGGTCGGCCGACGGGGCCTTGCGGTTGAACGGGCAGACGTCCTGGCAGATGTCGCAGCCGAAGAGCCAGTCGCCGACGGCCTCGGCCAGCGTTGGCGGAATCTCGCCGCGGTGTTCGATGGTGAGGTAGGCGATGCACTGCGATGCGTCGAGCTGGTAGGGCCGGTCCGGGTGCAGGGCGTCGGTGGGGCAGGCGTCGAGGCAACGCGTGCAGCTGCCGCAGTGGCCCTGCGGGGGCAGTGACTTCGACGCCGGCAGCTCCAGCGTGGTCAGCACCACGCCCAGCAGCAGCCATGAGCCCATGCGCGGGTGGATGAGGCAGGTGTTCTTGCCGATCCAGCCCAGCCCGGCGCGGGCGGCCAGTTCGCGTTCCGCCACCGGCGCGGTGTCCACGGCGCACCGGGTCTCTGCGTCCGGCGCGAGCTCGCGCAGGTGGTCGGCCAGCTGGTGAAGTTTTTCCTTGATCGGTTCGTGATAATCCTCTCCCCACGCATACCGTGCCACGCGACCGGGGACCGCCGTGGGGTCGTCCGCGGGGTGGGGCGCCACGGGCGGAGCGGCCGGCGTGTGATAGTTGACGGCCACGCATAGCACGCTGCGACACCCCGGAAAGTAGGTCTGCGGCGAGACGCGCTCGGCCAGCCGGCGCGCGAGGTACTCCATCTGCCCGTGGCGGCCGGCCGCCAGCCACGCGCGGAAATACGCCGCGTACTCCGAGTCGTGGGCCGGGGCGATGCCAAAGAGGTCAAACCCCAGCGCCGTGGCACGGGCGTGCAGCGCTTCGACCAGCAGCGGCGTGGACAGCACGTCGGAGAGTGTACCGGTCGCGGAGGGCGGGCTGAGGGCAAATCGCCGCAGTGCCGGAAACGTGTGCACGCGGCGGGCGGTTTTGACAGGGGGGGGGCCGGGCTTACACTCCGCTTCCTGCCGTGAACGCGATACGGCAAGGGGCATACGGAACGGGGGCGGGGGGGCTGAACCGAACTACAGCGACGGAGGCTTCGATGAGCGCGGCGATCGAACTGGTGGTGGCGCGGCAGGTGCTGGATTCGCGGGGCAACCCGACCGTGGAGGTGGACGTGCTGCTCGAAGACGGTTCGCTCGGGCGGGCGGCCGTGCCGTCGGGCGCGTCCACGGGTGAGCACGAAGCGGTCGAGTTGCGCGACGGCGACGCGAAGCGCTACCTCGGCAAGGCCGTGACCAGGGCCGTGGAGAACGTGAACACCGTCATCGGCCCCGAGCTCATCGGGATGTCCGCCAGCGAGCAGGAGTCGATCGACGCGCTGATGATCGACCTCGACGGCACGCCCAACAAGGCCAAACTGGGCGCGAATGCGATCCTGGGCGTGAGCCTGGCGGTGGCGAAGGCCGCGGCCGACAGCAGCGGGCTGCCGCTGTTCAAGTACCTCGGCGGCCCGTCGGCCCGGACGCTTCCGGTGCCGATGATGAACATCCTCAACGGCGGAAAGCACGCGGACAACAACGTGGACTTCCAGGAGTTCATGATCCAGCCGTGGGGGTTCGACAACTTCTCCGAGGCGGTGCGGGCGTGCGTGGAGATCTACCACACGCTCAAGAAGGTGCTGCACAAGCAGGGGCTCTCGACGGCCGTGGGTGATGAAGGCGGCTTCGCCCCCAACCTCAAGGACAACGAGGACGCCATCAAGGTGATCGCCGAGGCCGTCACCGCCGCCGGCTACGAGTTCGGCAAGCAGGTCTTCATCGCCCTCGACCCGGCCTGCTCGGAGCTGTGGGACCCTGAGAAGAAGGGGTACAAGTTCTTCAAGAGCGCGCCGGACAAGGTGCTCGCCCCCGAAGCGATGGTGGACTACTGGGCGAAGTGGATCGAGAAGTACCCCATCCGCTCGCTGGAGGACGGCTGCGCGGAGAACGACTGGGCGGGCTGGAAGCTGCTCACCGATCGCGTGGGCAAGAAGGTGCAGCTCGTCGGGGACGACCTCTTTGTCACCAACGTCAAGTTCCTCGAGAAGGGCATCGCCACCGGCACGGCCAACTCGATCCTCGTCAAGGTCAACCAGATCGGCACGCTCAGCGAGACGCTGGCGGCCGTGAACCTGGCCATGCGTAACGGCTACAGCGCGGTGCTCAGCCACCGCTCGGGCGAAACGGAGGACGCGACCATCGCCGACATCGCCGTGGCCACCAACTGCGGGCAGATCAAGACCGGCGCTCCGGCCCGCTCCGACCGCGTGGCCAAGTACAACCAGCTCTTCCGCATCGAAGAGATGCTCGGCAAACAAGCGGTGTACGGCAGCAGGTTCTGGAACAAGTAGGAAACCGCCCCAGCTCGCGGATTTGAAACGCCGTCGGCGGCTCCGGCGCGCTGAGGCGCACCTCACGTGCCCGGGCGGACGACCTCCAGCCGCGCGTAGCCGAGGATGAGGGTCTTGCGTCCGTGCTGCGTGAAATCCACGACGCAGCGCGTGTGGGGCGGCGTACCGGCCACCTCGAGCACCCGGCCCAGCCCGAAGTGCGGATGTTTCACCCACGCGCCGGCCGCAAGGCCGGGGGCGAGCTGGTCGTCGTCAGGTCGGTAGCGGCGGTCCACCGGCAGCCCGACGGTGGGCGCGTTCGTGAGGTCGAGCACGTCGATGTGCTGGCCGGGCAGCTCCCGCAGGAAGGGCGAGGCGATGGTCTTCTCGCGCAGGCCGCGGACGGTTCGCGCGGCGGCCCGCGTGAGGATCAGCTTCCGCATCGCCCGCGTGATGCCCACGAACGCCAGACGCCGCTCTTCCTCCAGCTCCGCTTCGTTGTCGCGCGCGCGGCTGTGGGGCAGGATGCCGTGTTCCCAGCCGATCATCGCCACCACGGGGAACTCCAGCCCCTTGGCGGCGTGCAGCGTCATCAGCGACACGGCCCCGCCGCCCTCGGGCGACTGAAGGGCGTCGGTGTCGGAGACCAGCGCGATCTGCGCCAGAAAATCGTCCAGCGTCCCCTCGGGGTTCTCCTGGTCGAACTCGGCCGCGGCGGAAATGAGTTCACCCACGTTGGCCAGCGGGTCGTTGCCCGTGTCGCCGGCGGACTGGCTCTCCTTGCGGTACACCGCCTCCAGGCCCGACTCCGTGAGCACCCGCTCGATGAGCTGGGCGGTGATGCCGGTGCGCGTGGCCCGCGGCGGGGTCGGCGCGGCCTCTGCGTCGCTACCCGGCCCGTCGCCGCGCTCGTCCTCCGCAGGCGCTTCGAAAGCCGCGAAGATGTCCTCGAGCGACGGCGGGTTGGTGACAGGTCGTGAGGGCCCGGTTGCCGCGGCGTTGGTCCGGCCGGTCGGAGAGGTCGCGGCTGCGACGCCGGCGGGCGGGTTGGCGGCCACGCCCGCCAGGGCCCGCCACGTCTCCAGCTTCGCGGCCAGCTGCAGCAGACTGTTGCGTGCCCGTGTGGGCAGGCCGTCGATCTCGCCGGCGCGGCCGGCCGCCTCCAGCAGCCCCAGCCGCTTCTGCGACGCCCACACCCGCAGCTTCTGCACGCTGGCGTCGCCGATGCCGCGGGACGGCGTCGCCAGCACACGTTCGGCCGACACATCGTCCCGCGGGTTGACGATCGCCCGCAGGTACGCCAGCACGTCCTTGATCTCCCGGCGGTTGTAGAACTCGACGCCGCGGGCCATGACGTACGGGATGCCCGCGCGGCGCAGCGCATCCTCCACCACGCGGGAGAGCGAGTTCATCCGGTAGAACACGGCCATGTCGCCCCACGGCGTGCCGGCGGCGTGCGCGGCTTTGAACGCCTCGACCACGACCTGGGCTTCGTCGTGCTCGTCCTGGCAGAGCACGAGCTTGACCTTCTCGCCGTCGGGGTTGCCGGTCACCAGCCGCTTGTCGATCCGCTGGCGGTTGTGTCGGATGAGCTCATCGGCCACCGCGAGGATGGTGGGCGTGGAGCGGTAGTTGGTCTCAAGCTTGATCTCCGCCGCGTCGGGGTAGTCGTTTTTGAACTCGAGGATGTTCCGCAGGTCGGCCCCCCGCCAGGCATAGATGCTCTGGTCGGGGTCGCCCACGACGCAGATGTTCCGCCGCTTCATCGCCAGCAGATGAGCGAGCATGTACTGCGCGTGGTTGGTGTCCTGGTACTCGTCGATGAGCAGGTAGTCGATGCGGTCGTGCAGTTCGGTCAGCACGTCCGGGTGCCGCCGCAGCCCCAGCACCACGTGCATCAGCAGGTCATCGAAGTCGAGGGCGTTCTGCTCGGCCAGCATCCTCTGATACACCGGATACACGCGGGCGACGTGCCGGGAGAAAAAGTCGGCCGCGCGCTGCGCGAACGCCTCGTGCGTGAGCAACTGGTTCTTCGCCCGCGAGATCGCCCCCAGCACCTGCTGGGGCTGAAAGTGGTCGGTGGCCAGCTCCACCGCCTTCATCGCTTCCTTGACGACGCGGAGCTGGTCGGCGGTGTCGAAGATGCTGAGCTTCTCGATGCCCAGCCGCGGCCCGTACTCGCGCAGGATGCGCAGGCACAGCGAGTGGAAGGTGCACACGGTGGGGTAGCGCGGGTCGAGGCGGCCGAAGTCGCGCAAAGGCGGGCGCCCCATCCGCTCCAGCAGCTCCGAGACGCGATGACGCATCTCCGCGGCGGCCTTGTTGGTGAAGGTGATGGCCACGATCGAGCCGGGCAGCACGCCCTGCTCGATCAGAAACGCGATGCGTCGGGTCAGCACGCGCGTCTTGCCCGAGCCCGCCGCCGCCACCACCAGCAACGGCCCGGAGAGCGTCGTGACCGCCGCCCGCTGCGGCGGCGTGAGGTCGTCGAGCAGGCCGTGGGCGGAGACGGCTTGCGTGGCACCGGTTGTAGCGCCAGAGGCTCCGTCGGGCGGCATCAACGCGGCGGGGGCAGACACGTGGGAGCGACGGCGGGGAGACGTGGCCAAGCTGGCGGGATGCTAGGAGAAACGGCGGCCGGGTTGACGCGGCTTTTTTCGCGTCAGGTAGTCCACCGGGTTATGCACCGCCGAGGTGCCCGCGGGACAAGCACTTGCGGCCGACGGTGGATAACTCCGACGGCGTGCAAACGAAAATTCCGGCCGTTTTCGCGTTAGCGCGGTATAAAGAGGGCGTCGTCGGGCACGAAAGTGACCGGCGAAAGTGGAAAAGGCTAGCGGACAGAAGAGACCCACCTCCGAGACCGGCAACCTTCCGTGCGAAGCAACCACCTGTCGCGAAAGCGGCGGCATGAGGGCGGGCACGGCGGAGATGGGCGGCCTGTGACGAGGCCACCGGGAACGCGGCGGTAAAACGCCCGAACGGCAAGCCCGGTCAGAGTCACCGCGAGTGACATCCGGCGACGCGTGGGGAGAGCCCACCGTGCCCCGTCTGTGAGGGCGGGGGCCGGCCGAGAGGTCGGAAACGCCGCGATGTCGGGCCCAGGACGGCGATGCCGGTGACGGCATCGCGACCGTGCCGGAAGGCACGGTGGTCCCCACCGGAGCGTCGTCCCGGAAAGCCGTTCGATCCCGGCATGCCTTGCGTGTGCCGAAGGTCGAGCGGACGGGGCGGCGGAGACGGCCGCCCACGGCCGTCTCGCCCACCGCCACCAGGCGGCGGGTCGGTCGCCCGCAAGGGTGCCTCCGGACGTCGCCGGGAAGAGGTCAGCCGGGGCGGCTGACGACTTCCCGAGCCGAGCGGCCGGGTCCGTGGGGACGCCCGACAGGGCACTGTCGGGAGGCGGAGTGGGGCACGTGCCGGAGACGGCACGGAACCCCCCGCGGCGACGGGGAACCGTCGTCATGCGAGCCGCAGGGTGACCTGCGGGAAGCACGTCCGAACCTAGGAAGGCCGGGCCCGGGACAGCGAAACCCACGACCGTCCAGCCGGGAAACCGCTCCGCTGGGGTGTTCCCCAGCCTCTGCGGCAAGCAGCGTCGCAGAGCACCGTCTGTCCCACCGCAGCCGACAGGTGTGGGTGGGGCTGAGTGGACCGAGGCGGGCCCAGGTCGCTAGCCCTTGTCGAAAGTATCGGTCCGAGACAGATTTTTCGTCGGCAAGCGCCTGCCCACGTGGCGGGAAACGCACCGGTCGAACAAGCCTCACGCGGTCGCATCGCGAGCGACTTCGTGGGGCTTCTGTCGTTGATGGGGCAGGGTGAAATCGGTGCCAGGCGGCGGGGCGGCGGTCGGCCACCACGCCCGGATCGACCTTTGAAAGCCCGCGTCGCCCTCATCAGGGCGTCGGCGACGTGTCGGGGGCGTGTCGTGTTGGGCGGCTCGCCGTGGTCGGGGGAACGCCACGTGGCGGGGAACACGGTCAGCGGTTGAGCAGCGCCCGCAAGGTCAGGTTGATGGCGGTCTGGATGTCGTAGCCGGGCATCTCGCCCAGCGTCAGGCCCATGAGGGTGAAGCCGATGCCGCCGTGCATGATCCACAGCGCTGATGTCTTGATATCCAGATTTTTGCGGAACACGCCGGTGCGCTGTCCTTCTTCCACGATGCCGGCCAGGAAGGCTTCCATCTGCGTGTAGTGCTCGCGGATCAGCGAGATGACCACCGGGTCGCGCGACGACACCAGCGCGTTGTGGATCACGTGGTACTGCAGCCGGCATGCCCGCATGTGCTGCGGCCACTCGGCGGAGATGACGCGGAACGCTTCGGCCGGGTCGCCGATGCCGGCCATCTGCCGCCGCCAGTGCTCCTGCGTGGTGCGCGTGACTTCGGAAACGATGGCGGCGAAGAGGGCCCGCTTGCTGCGAAAGTGGCGGTAGAGGATCGGCTCGGAGACGCCGGCGGCGGCGGCGATGGCGGCCGTCGTCGTGGCGTCAAAACCTCGCTCCGCAAACAAACGCGTCGCGACCTCCATCAACTGCGTGCGGCGTTGCTCTGCTTTCAGCCGACCCACAGACCCCTCCAACTATCCCAACTTTGCCACATACGCAAGGTTTTGTCCCGCGGTTGGGAAAATAAGGTGCGCTAATCGGTGTCGCCATGCGAATCTGCCGAGAGGTGGTGTCGTTGCCGCGCGGGCGGATGAGGGCGACGCCGAGCGTGACCGGGCGGTTGGCTTGGCCGGACGGTACGGCGGTACCATCTCCGCCCCATGTCCAGCAAACCCCGCATCCTCACCGGCGACACGCCCACCGGGAAACTGCACCTCGGCCACTACGTCGGGTCGGTCGAGAACCGGCTGGCCCTGCAGGACGACTACGACTGCTACTTTCTCATCGCCAACAAGCACGCCTTCACCACCCGCGCCCAGCAGCCCGACGACATCCGCCAGTCGGTGATCGACATCGCCACCGACTACCTCGCCGCCGGCATCGACCCGGACAAGGCAACGATGTTCGTCCAGTCGGAAGTTCCGGCCATCGACGAGCTGACGTTCTTCTTTTCGATGCTCATCCCGTTCAACCGGGTGATGCGCAACCCCACGCTGAAGGACGAAATCCGCGACAAGGAGCTGGGCGACAACTACCCCTTTGGATTTCCGCTCTACGCCGTGGGGCAGTGTGCGGACATCCTTGCGTTTCGCCCGGTGATGGTGCCGGTCGGGGAAGACCAGTTGCCGCACCTCGAGCTGGCGCGCGAGGTGGCCCGCCGTTTCAACCAGTACTACTGCGGGGTGGACCCCCAGACCGAAGACAAGGACTACCTCAAAAAGGGGGGGCTGTTTCCGATCATCGAGCCCAAACTCGGCCGGGTGAAGCGGCTGGTGGGCATCGGCCCGCCGGGACCGGATGGCCACCTCCTGAAAATGAGCAAGTCGCTCAACAACGCCATCTTCCTCTCCGACGACGCCGACACCGTCCAGAAGAAGGTGATGGGGATGTACACCGACCCCAAACGGCTGCGGGCGACCGACCCCGGAACGGTGGAGAACAACCCGCTGTGGATCTTCCACGAGACGTTCAACCCCGACACCGCGTGGGTGGCGGAGCACGAGCAGCTCTACCGGGAGGGGAAGGTCGGCGACGTGGCCGTCAAACGGAAGCTGGTGGAGGTCCTCAATACGCTGCTGGAGCCGATCCGCCAACGGCGCAAGGCCTACGAGTCGCGCCCCGACGACGTGATTGACGTGCTCCGGAAGGGCACGGCCAAGGCCAATGCGGTGGCCGAGGAAACGCTGTATCTGGCCAAGCAGGCGATGAAACAGGATTTCTTCCCCCGCCGACGGCTGGAGATGTGAGCACGCCGCGGGCGATATGAGCACGTCGCGGGCGAGCCCCGGGCGGCCGCGTCGCTGGGGTTTTTTGTTTTTTGTCGTGACTTGCTGCGGACGTTCAGCTACTCTCGGCTGCACGCGGCAGGACCTGGAGGTGGTCCTGCCGGGTTGTGTGGATCGGAGAGGAGAACACATGCGCGCGTCGAAAGCAGTTCGTCGGGGGTTCGGTTGTGTGGCGGTGGCGGCGTCGGTTGTGAGTGCGGCGTCGGCCGCTCATGCCACGTTCATTGCGACGCCCCTTCTGACGGAGGGGCAGCCGGTGCCGAACTCGCCGTTTACGGTCAACGCGAGCGGTCTTGTTTCGACCACCGTGACGGCGAACGGAATCGGGGGCTGGGCGGCGACGGTGAACACCAACGACGGGCCCTACGTCGTGGGGCGGGTCAGCAGCACGTCGACGGCCGGGCCGATCCTGCGTGGGGCGTCGGTGGGCATCACCGGGGGCTTCGGGCAGACCGTGGGCCTCGACAACCTCGGACGCGCCCTGGTCTCGGGCGGTAACCGCTACGTGCTCGGAACCACCATCAGCTCGACGACGTTCCTGCAGGCGTCGACGGCGTTGCCCGAACCGCTGGCCGGGCTCATGAACGCGTCGGGACGACTGGGCGGGGACATTTTCTGGGTCTTCGGGCTGACGCACCTGGGGACCCCCGTGTACCGCGCGGTCGGTCGGAACGCGGCCGGCACGGTGAACGAGCGGTGGGCCATGGTGCGCGGGCTCCCGGACGGCTCGCCGACGATCATCGCGCAGACGCTCCAGCCCGTGCCCAACCTCATCGGCCCCATCACGGGTGAGCCGCTGACGCTCTCGGCCGTCGGGTCGGCGAGGGCGTTCGGCGTGGGGGCGTCGTCGTTCTCCCGCGTGGGCGACCAGACCATCGTCGAAGGCATCCTCCGCACCGGCGTGGACGGCGTGACGACCAACGACGACCAGGTCATGCTGGTCAACGGGCAGGCGCTGGTGCTGGGCGGGTCGGTGGTGCGCGAGCGCACGCTCATCTCGCCGTCCATCGGCGGGCAGCCGCAGGAAGACTGGCGGGTGTTCCGCAGCGCCGCCATCAACAGCAGCGGCAAATACCTCTTTACGGCACAGGCGTTCCAGGTCGGCGGCGGCTTCCGCGAGCTGCTGGTCAAGGACGGCCAGATCCTCTACCGCACCGGCAGCACGCTCACCTTCGGCAGCACCACGCTGACGATCACCGACGCGTCGGCCACCTACCCGGTGGCGATCAACGAGTCGGGCGACTGGGCGGCCGTCCTGTCCACGAACGCGGGGCGGGCGATCGTCGTCAACGGGACGCCGCTGCTGCTGCAGAACGTTTCTGGCGTGGACACCACCGGCGACGGCATTCCGAACGCGACGCTCAACTTCATCAGTGCGGACATCGGGCGGCTGGCCCTCGGCGAACGCGGCAGCTTCGGCCAGTTCGAGCTGTTCTTCTACGGCTCGACGTCCACCGCGGCGTCGCCGCTGTCGGTGATGAGCGTGGTGGTGCCGGAACCTGCGGCGGCGGGCGGCGTGGCCGTGGCCGCGCTGGCGGTGCTGCGGCGGCGTGTGCGACGCTGAGCACGGCCGTGGTGTTGAACGGCTCGCGCATTTCAGCGTCGCGCTGCAATCGACACCCTTCCTCGCCTGCCTCCTACGCGGAATGCGGCCCGACGGGCCGCGCGGTCCTGCTTTCACCGTTTTCAGCGGTCGCGAGGGCGTGGCACCGCGCCCGTTGCGGCTGACAAGACCTTGGCGTTTCCCTACCATGCCCGACCCCGCAGAACCGCGGCCCGCCCGAGCGGTCGCCAGCGGGTTCTGCGGGTTTTTCACGAGAGGAACGCCCAGCCATGCCCGGTGAAATCACGATGCCGCAGCTTTCCGACACGATGTCCGAAGGCGTGGTGGTGAAGTGGCACAGGAAGGAAGGGGAGAAGATTCGGGAGGGGGAGAAGATCGCCGACGTCGAGACGGACAAGGCGGTCATGGAGATGGAGAGTTTCGAGACCGGCACGCTCGCGGCGGTGCTGATCCCCGAGGGCCAGAAGGTCAAGGTCGGGACGGTGCTGGCGGTGGTGGCACGGGCGGGGGAAGACGTCGAGGCGGTCAAGAAGCAGTATCTGCAGAAAGCGGGGCTTGCGGGTGGCGGCAGTGCGGCCGGTAGCGCGGCGGCGGCTTCGGGTCCTGCAGCGGCGTCGTCGGCGGGCGCGGCTGCATCCGGGGTGGCGGTGCGGCCGATCGAGTCCGTTGCGCAGCCGCCTCCGCCGAAAGAGAAGCCGTACTACCAGTTCGACCTTGTGGTGATCGGCGGCGGCCCGGCGGGTTATGCCGGCGCCATCCGGGCCGGGCAGCTCCGCAAGCGTGTGCTGTGCGTGGAGAAGGAGAACCTTGGCGGGACGTGCCTGAACTGGGGATGCATCCCCACCAAGGCGCTGCTGGAGAACGCGGCGCTGGTGCGGAAGGTGCGCGAGCACGCGGGCGAGTTCGGGCTGAAGGTGTCGGGGCTGGAGGTGGACTTCGGCAAGATCATCGCCCGCTCGCGGGGCATCGCCGACAAGCTCTCCAAGGGCATCGCCCACCTCTTCCGCAAGTACGAAGTGAAGTCGGAGACGGGGACGGCGCAGGTGCTCGGCCCGCACAAGGTGCGGATCACGCACAAGGACGGCTCCAACCGCGAGGTGACGGCCGAGCACATCCTGATCGCCACCGGGGCCAAACCGCGGTCGCTGCCGGGGATCGACTTCGACGGCAAGGTGGTGGTGTCCTCGCGTGAGGCAATGACGCTGCCGTCGCTGCCGAAGCGGCTGGCGATCATCGGGGCCGGGGCGATCGGCTGCGAGTTCGCGGACTTCTACTCGTCGCTGGGTACGCAGGTGACGATCATCGAGGTGATGGACCACCTTCTGCCCATCGAGGACAAGGACTGCTCGGTGCTGCTCGAGCGGGTGTTCACCAAGCGGGGCATCCAGGTGATGACCCGGTCGAAGGTGGAGAAGCTGGTCAAGCACGACAAGGGTGCCACGCTCACCGTGGCCACGCAGTCCGGTCCGGTGACGGTGGAGGCGGACGTGGTGCTGCAGGCCGTGGGCGTGACGGGCAACATCGACGGGCTCTTTGCACCCGGCGTGAACGTCGAGCTGCACAAGGGGCACATCAAGGTCGAGCTGGGCGAATACCGCACCAGCCTGGAGGACGTTTGGGCCGTGGGCGACGTCATCGGGCCGCCGTGGCTGGCGCACGTCGCGCATCACGAGGCCGTCAAGTGCGTGGAGAAGATCTTCGGCCCCGACGGCAAGGGCAACGGGCACGTCGAGCCGATCGACTACGCGGCGATTCCGGGCTGCACCTACACGCACCCGCAGGTGGCCAGCCTGGGTCTCACCGAGGCCAAAGCCCGCGAGCAGGGGCGGGAGATTCGCGTGGGCAAGTTCCCGTTTCAGGCGTCGGGTCGGGCGCTGGCGGCGGGCGAGACCGACGGCTTCGTCAAGCTCATCTTCGACGCGAAGTACGGCGAGTTGCTGGGCGTTCACATGATCGGCGAAAACGTCACCGAGCTGCTCAGCGAGCTGATCGTCGCGAAGAAGCTCGAGGCCACCGAGGAGGAGATCCTCGAGGCGATGCACCCGCACCCGACGCTGTCGGAGGCGATCATGGAGGCGGCCGGGGTCGCGGCCGGCCGGGCGATTCACCTGTAGGCCCGTCCACGCTGCCGACGGACGCAGGCGCGATGCGGCGGTCACGGCCCGGGCAAAAAACGCCCGCGACCGGTTGGCTCGGCCGCGGGCGGAGGTGCGCGAGAACGCGCGTCAGGTGGTCGGTGCCGTGCGCCGTGCGAAACCCTAGCCGCGGGTCACCCGGCGGACGCCGAGCCCGCCCAGCAGCGTCAGCCCGGCGAGGGCGGCGGTGGGCAGGGGGATCTCCGGCGTCGGGCCGGGGTTGGCCGGCGGCCGGTAGACGATCTGGTCCTGGTGATCGCCGGCGGTGAGGAACAGGAAGCTGCCGGTGGCGTAGCTGCCGCCGAGGAACAGGTTGGACAGGAAGGTGTTGGCCTGCGTGATCGCGGCGACGACGCCGGTGGCGTTGGTGGTGCCGCTGCTGAGGCTGAAATCACCGACCGTGGTCTCGAAGATGATCTCCCACACGGCCAACTGGAAGGCGGCGTGGAAGTCGTTCGAGGGGTTGCCCGCGTCAAAGTGCTTGGCGAACAGACGCAGCAGGGCGTCGTGCTTGGTCTTGGTGACGTCGCCCGCCCAAGGCGTGGCCAGCGAGCCGGTGGCCGAGGCGGGGTTGGGGACGATGGTGGGGTCGGTGGTGACGGTGAACGTGGCCGGCGAGGCAACGAACTGGGCCAGGTCCATGCAGTAGGCGACGAAGCCGTTGCCGTCGCCAGCGATGTTGCCGCCGGGCGTGTGGCTGGTCTGCGTCCAGTTCATGATCCCCGCCCGGATGTTGCTGGCGGTGTCGGCCACCGGGCCGGGCTTGAGGTAGTTGACGGTGAACGGCTGGGCCCCCGGGCTCACGCTCACGAAGTTCGCCGTCACGGTGCCGGCGGACGCCCAACTCAAGGTACAGAGCATCCCCGCGGCCGCGGCCAGCGCGGCCCGCAAAGAAACACAACGCATGGTCTTCTCCTCCCGCTGGGTTACAGCTCGGTGCCGTCGGTCAGCGATGCGTCTCGCAACCGGGGCACCACCTCTCTCTGTAAGGCAACATACACGCTGTCCACGGACTTGGATGTCGAAAATCCTAAAAAAGGCAATCGTGGCAGCCATTCGACAAAGACTCGACCGCCCCGGCTGTGCCTGACCGCTCCCAAGGGGTGACGCTTGGCCCGCGGTCAAGCTCTCCCAGCGGCCGGAGCGATCCGCTCGACCAGGAAACAAGACGTGCCCCGAATGCAGGCATTCGGGGCACGCTTGGGGCTGGGTGGACGTGGTGGGGTGAGGGTGGGCTCGGGTAGGCAGAGCCCGCTCGGGTTAGTCGCGACGCAGCCGGCGGACGCCGAGCCCACCCATGAGGGCCAGGCCGGCCGCGGCGGCGGTGGGGACGGGCACCACCGGCGACGAGCTGGCCGGGGTCAGGTTGTCCAGAAACACCTGGTCCTGCGCGGAGTCGTTGGTGAAGGCATGAAGGCCGTTGCGGAGCGGCTCGCCGGGGTTGGCGACGAGGAAGCTCAGGAAGCTGTTGGCGTGGGAGACGACGGCGGTGGCGGAGGGGTTGATCTGGAAGTTGCCCTGCGTGACGTCGGTGAAGCCGCCGGCGTGACTCACCGTGTTGGTCTCGAAGACGATCTTCCAGATCGCGACCTGGAAGGCGGCCCACTTGGCCTTGGTGGTGCCGAGCGAATCGCCGAACTCGTTGAAGAGCTGGCGGATGAGGGTGTCCTTGCTGCGGGTGGTACCCAGGCCGTTCTGACCGCCCATGCCCGGCGAGCCGGGGTTTCCGGGCGGGTTGCCGAAGGGCTTGGGGGCGGCGGCGAGGTTTTCGATCTGGTAGGTCACCGTCTGGTTGGTGGTGATGTTCTGCGTGAACTCGATGCAGAACGTCTGGAACGTGGCGGGGGTGGGAAACAGCGAGGTGCTCCAGCCCAGGCCGGAGCCGACGGTGGTCCAGTTGAGTGCACCGGCGAAGACGGTGGTGCTGGTGTAGGTGGTCTCGCCGGCGAAGCTGTTCATGAAGTTGACCGTGACGTTCTGGCCGCGGCTGGTGTCCGGGCCGGTGAACTTGGCGGTGACCGTGTTGGCCAGCGCCGACGACGCGGTGCTGACGAGCAGGGCCGCGGCGAGCAAGGCGGATTGGCGGGCGAAAGCAAAAGCCATGGTGTCTACTCCTCCCGGTGAAACTGCGGTGAGGCGGCGAAGCGTCGCCTCGTGTGGGGGGAAACATGGCTCGCGAAAAGAATGTTGCAAATCTCACAGAGAAGTCCGGTTTCGTCCCAGAAACGACGGTGCCTTTCCCGGTGGAGGCAAACCATTGCGTGTGAGGGGGTCGGCGTTATCGGACGCGACGCGTTGTGCCCGGCCGGGCGGCGTTCGCAGCTGTGGGCGTGGTCGTTCCGGCGCGTTGGGCGTTGACTGAGGTCGGGCCGTCCCTACCCTCACAGGGCCATGACCGCCGCCCGAATTACCATGCATGCCGCCAGAAGCAGGCCCGGGCAGGTCGTGGCGTGACCTTGTGCGGTTCGGTTGAGCCAGAGGAAGCCCGGGACGCCCGACCCGGGCTTTTGTGTTTCGTCGGGGGGGCGAGCGATGAGGGGCAGCAGGAACGGACAGCAGGCGAAGGAAAAGGGACGAATCGATGAGCACGGTATCTGACGGGCCGGCAGCGCAGGGGCAGCAGACGCGTGGCGGTGAGGCTGCGGCGGGCGGGGCCGCGGGGGGAGGGAAGAAGCCGTCGGAATACAAGGACACGCTGAACCTGCCGCAGACGCCGTTTGCGATGGAGGCGAAGCTCGTGTCGCGGGAGCCGGAGCGGCTGGCGAGGTGGCACGCCTCCGACCTGTACGGGCGGGTGCAGCGAAGGCGTCAGGCGGAAGGGGCGGCGGTGTGGATGCTGCACGACGGCCCGCCGTTCGCCAACGGCGACATTCACATGGGGCACCTGACGAACAAGGTGCTCAAGGACGTGCTGCTGCGGTACAAGACGATGGCGGGGTTCGCCACGCCGTACGTGCCGGGGTGGGACTGTCACGGGCTGCCGATCGAGCACAAGATCCAGCAGGAGCTGGGGCCGAAACTGCGTGAACTGAGCACGGTGGAAGTGCGCCGGCGGTGCTGGGCTTACGCGGAGAAGTACGCGAAGCTGCAGAGCGAGCAGTTCCAGCGGCTGGGGGTGCTGGGCGCGTGGGACGAGCCGTACTGGACGATGTCGCCTGCGTATGAGGCGGGGACGCTGGAGGTGTTCGCGAAGTTCGTCGAGGCGGGGCTGGTGTACAAGCAGCTCAAGCCGGTGCAATGGTCGGTGGCGAACCAGACGGCGCTGGCGGACGCGGAGCTGGAGTATCAGGACGTGGACGACACGTCGGTGTACGTGGAGTTCGCGGTGGCCAACCCGGGGAAGGTGAAGGCGGACTTCGGGTTGCGGGTCAACGCGCCGGTGGGGCTGGTGGTGTGGACGACGACCCCGTGGACGCTGCCGGCGAACCTCGCGGTGGCGGTCGGGCCGGAGGTGGTGTACGCGTTCTGCCATTACAGTCGCGACGGACGGGGGCGGATTTCGGTGGTGGCCGAGGCGCTGGCGGAGAAGGTGCTGAAGGAGAAGGTGAAGGTCGGCAGCTACACGGTGATCGCGCGGGCGAGCGGCCGGGAGCTGATGTCGGCGGGCGTGACCTACCTGCACCCGTTCGTGCAGCGTGAGGGTCGCGTGGTGACCGCGGACTACGTGACGACGACCGACGGCACGGGGCTGGTGCACACGGCGCCCGGGCACGGCGAAGAAGACTACGAGACGGGCCGGGCGTACGGGCTGGAGGTGTACTGCCCGGTGCTGGCCAACGGGCGGTACGACACGAGCGTGCCCAACTGGCTTCAGGGGATGCTGGTGTGGGACGCCAACGCGGTGATCGTCGAGAAACTGCGTGAGAGCGGGCACCTGCTGGCGGACGAGGTGTACCGCCACCCGTACCCGCACGACTGGCGGAGCAAGACCAAGACGATCTTCCGGGCGACGGAGCAGTGGTTCATCGCGATGGACAAGCCGTTCTCGCTGGACGGCCAGACGCCGCGGACGCTGCGGGAGCGGGCGCTGGAGCAGGTGCGACAGCAGATCCGGTTCGTGCCGGGCTGGGGGCGGGCGAGGCTGGAGGGGATGCTGCTGAGCCGGCCGGACTGGTGCATCTCGCGTCAGCGGGCGTGGGGGCTGCCGATCCCGGTGTTTTACAACGAGCAGGGCGAGGCGCTGCTCACGCCCCAGAGCGTGCGGGCGGTCGCGCGGCGCTTTGCCGAGGCCGGCAGCGATGCGTGGTTCAACGACCCGCCGGAGGTGTTGCTGAAGGGGTGTGACGTTCCAGCGTCGATGGGGCCGGTGGAGAAGCTGCGCAAGGAGGACGACATCTTCGACGTCTGGTTCGAGTCGGGCAGCTCGTGGCACGCGGTGCTGCGGCAGCGCGGGCTGAAGTTCCCCGCGGACCTGTATCTGGAAGGGTCGGACCAGCACCGCGGGTGGTTCCAGCTCTCGCTGCTGCCGTCGCTGGGGGCGACGGGGCAGTCGCCGTACCGCGAGGTGCTCACGCACGGGTTCATCGTCAAGCCCGACGGCACCAAGGTCAGCAAGAGTGACAAGGAGTACGTCACGGCGATGCAGGAGGTGGGCCGGCACGGGGCCGACCTGCTGCGGCTTTGGGTGTGTTCGATGGACTACCAGGGGGACCTGCCGGCCAGCCCGAAGGTGTTCACGGAGTTCGCCGACAAGTATCGCAAGATCCGCAACACGATCCGGTATCTGCTGAGCAACCTGTACGACTTCGCGCTGCCCGACGACCCGGCCGGGGCGATCCGCGGTGTGCCGCTGCGGTCGCTGGACGGCTGGGCGCTGGCCGAGACGGACGGCTTGGTGCGGCAGGTGCGAGCGGCGTACGACGACTACGCGCTGCACCGGGCGTTCCGGCTGCTGCACGACTTCTGCGCGGTGCAGATCAGCGCCGTGTACGCCAACGCGATGAAAGACCGGCTGTACTGCGAAGCGCCGGATTCGCCGCTGCGGCGGCGGTGTCAGCTCGTGCTCTGGCGGATGGCGGATGTGCTGGTGCGGCTGCTGGCACCGATGATCGTGTTCACGGCCGACGAGGCGTGGGAGGTGCTGCCGCGCTGCGGCGGTGACCGTGGCGACGGCGGGTTGGACAGCGTGCACCTGGCGCGGCTCCCGGAGCCACTGCTGGCCGAAGTGCCGGCGCAGCAGCAGGCCGAGTGGCAGCAGCTCATGAAACTGCGGGACGATGCGCTGCTGCAGCTCGATCAGCTCAAGAAATCGGTGGGCCTGAACAAGGCGCTGGATGCGGAGATCGTCTATCGCGGCGACGGGCCGTGGCTGGCCGACTACGGGGTGGACCTGGAAGACCTGGCCGGCTGCGGCTGCCACCGCATCGAAGGTGGGCCGGGGCCGCTGCGGGTGGAGGTGCTGGACCGGCGGACGACGCCCGGCTACGCGGCATGCGCCCGGAGCTGGAAGCGTCGGCCGGACGTCGGGAGCGACCCGGCCTACCCGGATCTGAGCGTGCGCGATGCCGCGGCGGTGCGGCGGGTACGGGCGGCGGGGCCGGCCGGGGGATAAAGCATGGTCGGGGTCGGCGGGCGTGGGCTGCCGCGAAGGCGACGGGAACGAAGGAGTGCATGCCGTGAGCGGGTTCGACCCATGGCGAGCGAAGGGGCCATCGCGTCCGCCGCCACTGCCGACGGACGCGGCGGGCACGCGGGCCCGACGTGCGGTCGAGTCGGCGGAACAGCCGCGCGGCGGACAGGGCTGGACGTCCGGCCGTACGGAGGCGCAGCGGCAGGCGTTCCTGCGCGACCTGCGGCGATGTCAGGCCCTGGCGTGGCTGCTGGACGCCCGTTTCGGCATCGGACGCATCCGGTTCGGGGTGGACGCGATCGTGGGGCTGGCGCCCGTGGTGGGCGACGTGCTCATGGCGCTCGTGGGCCTGTACATGGCGTTCGTGGCGTGGAAACACGGGCTGGGGGCCGGGACGGTGCTGCGGATCGTGCTGAACCTTGTGATCGACGTGGCGATCGGGGCGTTTCCCGTGCTGGGCGACGGGGCGGACATTCTGTTCAAGGCCCACCTGCGCAACGTCCGCGTGCTGGAGCGGCGTGGATGGGCGCTGGGGCTGATGCTCTCCGAGGCCACGCAAGAACGCGCGGAGTGGTCTGTCGACTGGGGGGCGTGGTCGGGCGTCGGGGCGTGGCGGCCATGAGCGGCGGCGGGGGGCCCGGCGGTGAGCCCGGCGGGAGGCCCTGCGGTGGGTCCGGCGGTGGGTCTGGCAAGGGGGCCTCTGGCGACGGGGCCTCTGGCAAGGGGCCCCTTGAACACGGCAGCGGTACCGGCGGACAATGCGGGCATGAAGCTGTGGAAGAGCCGACGCGGGGAAAAGGCCGGGAGGGTCGCGGCGGCGGTCGCGCTGGCGCTGCTCGCATCGACGACGGCCGGCGTGCAGTGGGGCTCGGTGGTAGCGCGGGAGACGGCGGGCGGCGGCGCCGTCCCGGGCGTGGGCCCTGGGTCCGTGTGGCCGACCGAGTCGCGACAGGACGTGGTCCACGTCGGTGGGGGTCGTCTGGCGGTGGTGCGGACCACCGACGGCGTCGTGTACGAGGGTGAGGTTCGGGAAGAGGGGCTGATGGTGATCGTGCGCGACCGCCGGGGGATCGAGTCGCGCATTCCCCGGGAGCGGGTGGCGTCGATCAGGTACCGCGAGGAAACCGAGCTGGAGTTCCTTCGTCGCTACCGGGAGCTGTTGCCGGGAGATGTGGACGAGCGGGTGAAGCTGGCGCAGTTCGCGATGGCCGAGCGTCGGGCGGACCTGGCGCGGCGCGTGCTGCTGGAGGCGTTGGAGCAGGACCCGAATCATCTGGAGGCCCAGCGGCTGTACGACGTGGTGCGGGGTCAGTTGGAACTGGAGCGTCGTCAGGCGGAGGCGGAAGCGAGGGGGGCTGCTCCGCCGGCGCCGCCCGCCCGGCCCGGTGCGGGCGCGGGCGGAAGCGACAGGCCCGGCGGGGCCGGTGAAGCGGGCGCGGCCGAACGCGGCGGGAACGGCAGAGGGAGCGGAGACGGCGCGGCTGGGGACGTCGCAGCGGGGAACGGGGCGACGGGGCGGGCGGGGCGGGAGCTGCTTAGCCCCGAGCAGATCAACCGGGTGCGTCAGGTGGAGATCCGTCTGGGCGAGACGAACCTGCCGCTGCGGTTCGAGAACGACGTCGAGCGCCGCTTCGCCACGCGCACGGGCGTGACGCTGGCGTCGCTTCGGCAGCGGACGCCGCTCGAGCGGTTCATGCTCATGCGGGAGTCGAACGATGCCGAGCTGCTGGCGGACGTGCGCGTGCTGCGCGACCCGGCGTCGCTGCTGGAATACCGCAACCGCATCCAGCCACGGGTGTTGTCGGGCTGCGCGACGTCCGGGTGTCACGGCGGGAACGAGGGGGCGGGGGACTTGCGTCTTTTCTCGCCGGCGACTTCCGAGGCCGAGGCGTACACGAACTTCTACATCCTTGCCACGCGGTCGTACCCGGTGCGCGGTGCGGATGGGCGAATGGTCCAGCGGCGCATGATCGACCGGGTGAGTCCGGAGCTGTCGCTGCTGCTGCAGTTCATGCTGCCGGCGGACGTGGCGCGGTTCCCCCACCCGGCCGTCCGCGGTTTCCGGCCGATGTTCCGTTCGCCGGACGCCGAGGGGTTCCGTCAGGTGCTCAACTGGGTCGGTAACGCGCTCACGCCGCTCGACCCGGACTACGGCTTTGAGTTTCCCGGGGGTGGGCCGGCCGGCGGGGCGGGAGGTGCCGGGGGACCGGCGGGCGCGGGCGGCGACGGGGGCGCGAAGGCGGAACCGCCGTCCACACGGCCGACGAACCCGGCTACGCCGCCCGGCGGGTCGTAGTGCGGCGGGCGGGGTTGACGGTAATGGCGTAAGCGTGTCGCGCGCGAGGACCGGAGCACGATGACCCCTTCGGCGTTTCTGGGTTTGACGGGGGGGGCGCTGGCGCTGGCGCTGGCCACGTCCGCCGCGGTGAGGCTGGTCCGCTCGGCGAGGGTTGCGCGCTGGGCGCGGGGCGAGGGGATGCAGTTCTCCGCGATCGACCGGTTTCGGCTGGCCGAGCGGGTGGCCCTTCATCTGCCGGTGCCCGGGGCGGCCGCGGTGCACGTGCACGATGTGATGTACCGGCGTGCCGACGGCGAGGGCCGGTTGAGCGCGGCGGAGCTGCGTCGTCGTCGCCGTCTGCCGCGTGAGGTCGAGCTGCCCGGCGGGCGGCTGATGTGTGTGATGAGCGTGGGGTACACCGTGGGGACGGTGGGGCACCGGCGGCACCATCGCCGGGTCGTGGCGCTGCTGGACGACGGCGGGCCGGAGCTGGGCCGTTTCCTCATGCTGACCGAGGGACCGTCGCGCGAGGCGTATCGGCGGGGGCTGCGACACCTGCTCGACGGCCCGACGGCACAGACGCCCGGCGGCACGCTTCCGCTCGCAGGCGCTGTAGGGGAGCGGCCCGCGATGGCGTTGACAGCCGGGGCGGAGCGTACGGACGTTCCTCAGGACGCGCCCGCCGGCGCGGTGCGGAAGGGCGATTCGGACGCCGATGCCTTGACGGGTTGAGGGGCCGTGACGGCAACGCCTACGGCTGGCGGATCATGACCAGCCGCGACCCTTCGCTGTTGGTGATGTTCAGCCGGATACCGCTGGCGAGGTTGGCCCGGCGCAACGCTTCCGACGCGGCCGCTGCGCTGGTGACGGGTCGGCCGTCGATGCGGGTGATGACGTCACCCGGCCGGATGCCCGCGCGGGCGGCGAGCGAGTTGGGCTGCACGCCGGTCACCACCGCACCGGAGACGTTGGCCGTGATGTTGAACTGACGGAGGACCTCTGGCGTGGGGTTGGCCAGGGTCAATCCGGCGGCCGACTCAACGGGGCGCTGGGGCGTGCCGGGGGCGCTGCCGCGGGCGACGGTGTTGTCGTCAGGCTGCTCGCCGAGCTTGACTTTCACGCTGGTGGTCTTGCCTTCGCGGAAGACCTCAAAGGTCACTTCGGTGCCCGGGGCCGCGGCCGCCACGCGTTCGCGGAGCTCACGGACGTTGGCCACCGGCTGCCCGTTCATGGCGAGGATGATGTCGCCCGGCTCGAGCTGACCGGCGGCCGGCGCGTTGGCCCCGAC
Organism: Tepidisphaerales bacterium; assembly: GCA_046299715.1. Taxonomy (GTDB): domain Bacteria; phylum Planctomycetota; class Phycisphaerae; order Tepidisphaerales; family Tepidisphaeraceae; genus JBBRUM01. Next base: position 192,383 of record JBKBHU010000002.1, read on the forward strand.
CTGCTGAACGAACACGCCCTTGTCGCCGGTGAAGCCCGTCGCCCGCACCATCTGCTGGAGCTGCGGGTCGTCCACGCTGACGTCGGCGATGCTCACGCCGAGGAAGCCGCGGGCGACGCGGCCTTCCCGCTTGAGGGTGTCGAAGACGGGCTTGGCCAGTCGCGAGGGAACGGCGAAGCCGATGCCGTTGAACGCACCCGTGCGCGACGCGATGGCCGTGTTGATGCCCACGACCTCGCCGCGGATGTTCACCAGCGGACCGCCGGAGTTGCCGGGATTGATGGCCGCGTCGGTCTGGATGAAGTCCTCGTAGCCCATCTGGCCGAGGATGCCGACCTGACGGTTGAGGGCGGAGACCACGCCGACGGTCATCGAGCCGACGTAACCGAAGGGCGAGCCGAAGGCGATCACCCAGTCGCCCTTTTCGAGCGTGGTCGAATCGCCCCATTTGGCCGCGATGAGCCGGTCGGCGCGGATGCGCACGACGGCCAGATCGGTCCGCGGGTCGGTGCCGACGACCTGCACGTCGCGGATCACCCGGCCGTCGTACAGCGTCACCTCCAGCGAGTTGGCGTTGGCGACGACGTGGTTGTTGGTGAGCACGAACCCGACGTCGCCGTCCACCTCGAGAATGATGCCCGAGCCGGTGCCGATGGCCTCGCCGCCTTCAGGCATGGGGAGCTCGAACGGGAACGGAAACAGCCGCGGCAGCGGCAGCTGCGGGCTGGCCACGGCAGACCGCGTCGAGATCGACACCACCGACGGCTCCACCGCACGGCTCACCGCCTTGAACGCCGCGGAGAGGTCGTCCACCGACGCCAGCGCCGCCCGTGCCTCGGCCACCTGCCGCTGCGCCAGGGCAAAGCTGCGGTGATTCAGCATCGTCTGCGCCAAGGCGCCGCCGAGCAAAGCGAACACCGCCACGAGACCGACCCATCCGGCACCGCGCAACATCCTTTTCATACGTTGACTCCCGATGCAGTTGCGGCCGACCCTCGGACGCTCGGCGTCCAAGGTCGCGCCCCCCGTGATTGTCCCGCGCCGTCCCGGAACGTGCACCAGAATACTCGCCCGGGCTCGAACGGGCTGCGGGTCAGGGCCGCCCGGTGTCCATGGAGGGCGACCCTGTACGCATTGGGTTGGTCGAACCCATCGCCGGGTTTAGCGTCGGGCCGTATTGGTGCTGCGGGGCCGGGTACCGGCGGGCCTGCACGTCCTCCACCCATCGTCGGAATGCGTCCAGCAGGGTCCCGGTGAGGTCGTGGTCGCCCGGGACGAACCGCGGGCGTTGCCCGGTGAGCCCGAGCAGGTCGGGGGTGACGACCACGTGGCCGTGACAGGCCGGCCCGGCACCGCAGCCGATCACCGGGACGGTGACGGCGTCCACCACGCGTTGCGCGGCCGCCGAAGGGACGGCCTCCAGCAGCAGCGCCGCCGCCCCGGCCGCCTCACACCGTCTCGCCATGGCCACAAGCTCGTCCTGCTCGCTGGGGCTACGCGCCTGCACCCGGTAGCCGCCCAGCAACCCGGCCGCCTGCGGACGCAGCCCAAGGTGCGCGATGACGGCCACCCCGGCGGCGGCGGCGCGTTCGATGACGGGAAGGTGCACGTCGGCGACCTCCAGCTTGACCGCATCGCACTCCGTCCGGGCGACCAGCTTCAAAACGTTGCGGGTCCCCTGCTCGGTGCTGGCGTGGTAGCTGCCGAACGGCATGTCCGCGACCAGAAACGCGGTGGGATGGCCCCGGCGGACGGCGGCGGTCAGGGCCACCATGAACGGAAGCGAAACCCCCCGCGTGGACGGCAGCCCGAGGACCACGGTGGCGGCGGAGTCCCCCACGAGCACGGCCGGCACCCCCGCACGGTGCAGCAGCACCGCCGTGCTGAAGTCATAACACGTGAGCATCGGGACGGGGACACCGTCGCGGCGGGCGTTGCGGAGATCGTCTAGCGAAAACTTGCCGCCCGACGGGGTGGACTCAGCCATGCGGAATATTAGACGGGCGTCGGCGCACGGTACGTCTGCACAGGAAGGAGCGAAGGTGATGACGACCGCGACGACGATGAGCAAGGCGGCTTCGAAGCCGACGGCGACCCGGGGGACGTCGAAGAAAGGACTGCCGACGTGGGCGAAGGTCGGCGTGGGGGTGGCTGCCGTCGCGCTGGCCGCGTGGGGCGCGTGGGCGCTGATGTCGCTGCGGGCGCCGGCCCCGGACGCGCCGGTGGAGCAGGTGGCGAAGTTCGTGGCTTCGGAGCGGTTTGCGAACCTGCCGCTCGACCGCCAGCGGACGTACATCGAGTCGCTGGACTGGGAGAAGCTGCGGGAACTGGCCCCGGAGGATCGCCGGGCGGCCATGGAGGTCGTGCGCGAGTTCCGCGAGATGGAGACCGTGCGGAACTACATGGCGATGACCCCGGAGCAGCGGCGTGCCCACCTTGACCAGGTGATCAAGGAGCAGGAGGAGCGGCGTCAGGAGTGGGAGCGTCGCCGGGCGGAGTGGATGGCCCAGCGTCCGGTGGGGGCTGAAGGGCAGGGCGAGCGGGGCGGCCGGCCGCCGGGGGCCGACGGGCAGGGGCAGGGCCCCGGCCGGGGTGAAGGTCGTCCGCCGGGCGGCCCGGGCGGCAGGAACTCACCCGAGCGGGAGAAGGCACGTCTGGAGAACCGCGACCCCGGGATGCGTGCGGCGATGGCGCAGTACCGCGCGGACATGGCCCAGCGGCGAGCTGAGCTCGGGCTGCCCCCGATGGGACGGCCGGGCGGTGGTCCGGGCGGGGGCGGCCCCGGCGGGTGGGGCGGGCGGCCGTCGGGCGGCGGGTCGAGCGGCGGGACGCGCTAAGCGCAGGCGGGGTTGAGGTCAACGCGGCCGGCTCCATCGTGGGTCTTGTGCCGTAAGCTTGTCCGCATGCTCAAAGGCGACTTGATCCACCCCCAGGTGCTGGCGGCCCTCGGGGCCGCCGGGCATGGCTCGAAGGTGCTCATTTCGGACGGCAACTACCCGCACGCGACGGCCTGCGGGCCCAATGCGGAGCGTGTGTTTCTCAACCTGTCTCCCGGCGTGGTGGGCGCGACCGAGGTGCTCAAGGCGCTCGTGTCGGCCATCCCCATCGAGGCGGCGGCGGTCATGGCCACGCTCAAGTCCGGGCCGTACGCGATGACGGAGGACCCGCCGATCTGGGCGAGCTACCGGGCGGTGCTGGCCGGGACCGACTGCAGAGGGCAGCTCGAGCAGGTGGACCGCTTCGCCTTCTACGAGCTGGCGCGGGGCGGCGACGTGTGCCTGCTGATCGCCACGGCCGAGACGCAGATCTACGCCAACCTGCTGCTGACGATCGGCGTGCGGCGATAACGCCCGTGCCGCTGCGCTCGAAACCCAACGGCGGACCACGCTTTGCCGCGGTGCTCCGGTCACGGCTGGAGTGTGGTCAAGGTCACGATGCCCGGGGCCGGCAGGGTGAGCACGACCTGCCCGTCCTGAATCGGCAGCGGCGGCAGCACTGCCGAGTTCTCGTTGGCTGAGGTGCGGACCACGTTGAGCTGCCGGACTTCCGGAAGGTGACTGAGGCGAAGGGTGACCGTGTGGGGCGTGTCCGACGTGTTCAGCAGGACGATGGTGACGTCGTTGCCGTGCACGAACGCGGACGGGAACAGCCCGATGTCCGTGCCGAAGGCGGGGGAGGCGTCCACCCGGACCGCGCCGCGGGGGATGTACCGCGAGTAGTGGCGGACGGTGTGGGTCTTTTTGTTGAGGCCGCCCAGCGGCATGAGGTTGTGCTCGCTGGTGGAGTCTTCGGCGTACTGCCAGGGGACGAACGCGCTGGCATGGCCGGCGACAAGGGCGTTGTGGATGCCGGCGCCGACGCCGTTCTCGCGTACGGGCTCGGGCCAGGCGTGCCCGCCGGTGCCGCCCTCGGTCATCCAGTAGGGCAGCCCGTCGTGCTGGATGATGGACCAGAACTTGGCGGACGAGTTGGCGGAGAGGTCGGGGTTGACGCCGTCGGAGTAGCCGTGCGTGGCCCAGATGTCCAGGTGCTTCCACGCCAGCGGGTCGTCGCGCATGGCCTGCGTGTAGCGGTAGTTGGGCCCGTTGTCCCAGTTGAACCCGGTCATCGTCTCCGGGGCAAAGAGCTGGACGTGCCCGAGTCCCTCGCGCTCCAGCGTTTCGCCGAGCATCCCGGTGATGGTGGCCAGGTCCTTCGGCGTCCACACGCACGATTCGAAGCCCTGCGTGAACTGCGGCTCGTTGGCGGGGGAGACGGCATACATACGCACGCCGTTGGCCTCGTAGTGCTTGACCATCTCCGCGACCCACTTGGCGAAGTGCGGGTAGCGGTCGGGGCGGACGCGGTTGGTGAACTCCACGCGCTGGCCGCCTTTGTCGCCCATGTAGTCGTCGCCCATGATCGCGCCGGACGCGTCGTCGGTGATGCGACCGTTGACCTTCATCCACGCCGGGGGCGACCAGACCGAGCCGATGACCCAAAGGTCCGGGTTGTGCCGCATGACCGCCTTCGCGAAGTTGAGGAAGACCGGCGTCCGCGGGTCGTTCCGGGCGAAGGCAGGGTCGGTGTGCGAGATGTCCGCGGGGTTGGCCTTTTCGCCGAGGGTGCCGTCGCCCCAGAGGTTGGTGCGGAGGATGTTGAACCGCAGTTCCTCGGCGTAGATGCGGGAGGCCTCAGGTCGCTGATACCACCGCGCCATGCGGTCGTCCCACGAGATGAGGCAGGTGCCGAAGCCGGCGATGGTCTGGTACGTCTTCGAACCGTCAATCGTGACGCTCTGTGCGACCGTGGACGTGGCGGTGGAGAGAAGGATTGCAGGGGCGAGTAAAAGGTTTCGCATGGGAAGAAAGCATACCGCCTCGGGCGAGAGAAACCGAAGCGGTGTGCAGGGGCGGTGTGCAGGGTCATGTGCCGGTCGGACCCGGGCGAGCCGCCCGGGATGCAGGCCGGCGGGGGGGGCCGTGGCGGCGGCGAAGGCTGACGGCTTCAGCGAAGCGTGGGGTCATCCTGACCGTTCCACAGGCCGTTGTCGGGTTGGCCGTCGCCGTTGGAGTCGTCCATCTCCTTGAGGGTCATGGTGGAGGCGTGGCCGTCAACGAAGAGGACGCAGACCTTGCCGTTGTTGCGGGGAGCGGGGGTGGATCGCTGCCGGGGGTCGAGGTCGTTGCCGCCGGTGTAGTAGGCATTCCCCGGACCGGGGCCGCCGGGGTTGCGGCGTGACCCGCGTGAGCCGAGCTCGAACGAGCCGTACGGCGGGTCGATGACGTAGGTGCCTTCGGTGGTGAAGAAGTCGGTGCCGTTCTTCGACCCGTCGGTGTCGGCCACGGCGATGGTGCGGGAGGTGGCGCGGATCTCCTTGCCCCGCGTGAAGAACGGCGGCACGCCGCCGGTCTCCCGGCCGTTGCCCAGGTATTGCCAGTTGTAGCCGTAGCCGCCGTAGAACTTGGTCGTAGGGAGGATGCCGGGGTTGTTGACGCCGTCGGTGGTGTGGAAGAACGGCTTGTTCATGCGTTGCCGCTCGTCCTCAGAGAGGTTGGGCGAGAAATAGATCTCCGTCACCTGCAGGTAGCTGTAGAGGGCGTCGGCCCACCGGAACCGCGGCCGGTCCGGGCGAGACTGGTACGCCGCCACCGGGAAGTAGCCCTGGTTGTCGTTGCGGTACATCTGCAGGGCAAGGCCGATTTGCCGGAGGTTGGACAGCGACGCGGTGGTCCGCCCGGCGACCTGCACCCGGCCGAGGGTGGGGAGCAAGATCGAGATGAGCACGGCGATGATGCCGATGACGACGAGGAGCTCGACGAGGGTGAACCCGCGGTGAGCGGCCGATTTGCGGAGGGGGATGTCTTTTTTCATTGAGATTGAGTCTCAGGCGCTTTATCGGGGTTGTCAAGGGGTCGGCCTAGCATCCCCGGCGATGGCGGGCGGCAAGGGCAAGGTGGTGTGTGCGATGTCGGGGGGGGTGGACTCGTCCGTCGCCGCAGCCCTTTTGCTGGAACAGGGTTACGACGTCGTGGGGTGCTTCATGCGGCTGGGCAGCCCCAAGGGCGTCGAGCTCGCGGAGACGTGCGACGCGTCGGGGAAGAGGCACAAACAGGGGTGTTGCAGCGTCAACGACGCGGCCGACGCACGTCGGGTGGCCGGGCTGCTGGGCATCCCGTTTTACGTGGTGAACTTCGAGGACGACTTCGGACGGGTCATCGACTACTTCGTGCGGGAGTACAACGCCGGGCGGACGCCCAACCCGTGCGTGCGTTGCAACGACTGGCTGAAGTTCGGCAAGCTGGCGGCATACGCGGAGGCGGTGGGGGCGGATTTCGTGGCCAGCGGGCACTACGCGCGGATCGGCACTGACCCGGCGACCGGCCGCCGGGCGCTCCTGCGGGGGTTGGACCGGTCGAAAGACCAGAGTTACGTGCTCTTCGGGATGACGCCGCGGACGCTGGCGCACACGCTGCTGCCCATCGGCGAGTTCGAGAAGCCGGCGGTGCGGCAGATGGCTCACGAGCGGGGTCTGCCCGTGTTCGACAAGCCCGACAGCCAGGAGATCTGTTTCGTCCCCGACCAGGATTACGCGGGGCTGCTGCGTCGGCGCAGCCCGGAGAGTTTCCGGCCCGGGCGGATCGTCACGACGGACGGCGCGGTGGTCGGCGAGCACGACGGTTATCAGCAGTTCACCATCGGACAGCGTAAAGGGCTGAACGTCGCGCTCGGACATCGCATTTATGTGGTGGACGTGGACCCGCGGTCGGCGACGGTGGTGGTGGGCGAGCGGGAGCGGCTGCTCAAGCGGACCTTGCACGCCGGGCAGGCCAACTGGCTCAGCGGGCGGGGCCGCTCGGCGTCGGGGCTGCCGGTGCTGGCGAAGATGCGGTACAACCATGCCCCGCAGCCGGCGAGGCTCACGGTGACGGGCGAGCACACGTTCGACGTGGTGTTCGACGAGCCGCAGTCGGCGATCACGCCGGGCCAGGCGTGCGTGGTGTACGACGGCGACGTGGTGCTGGGGGGCGGGTGGATCGACGGGGCGGAGTGAGCCGGCGGGTGTGGGCGGCGGGGGAGGGGGGCGGATGTGAGCGGCGGGGGGGGGGGGCGGGTTACACGTCGGCGGTGCGGGGTTGCCAGCCGAAGTCGCGCACGAACGGCGCGGCGTCGCCCACGTTGTCCTCTGCGGCCATCTGCACCTGCGCGAGATTGAACGGCAGCAGCGACGCGGGGACGAGCCGGGCGAGCAGCAGGGCGTACCAGATGGGGACGGGCAGGGCGGGCTTGCTCGGCAGGCCGTAGGTGCGGGCAAGGAGCCGGTAGAACTCAGGCCAGGTGTAGGTTTCGGGGCCGACGAGGTCGTAGACCTTGCCGACGCTGTCGGGGCGTGTCAGGGCGTCCACGAAGGCGCGGGCGACGTCGGTGACGGCGACCGGCTGCACGCGGCTATGCCGACCGAGGCCGAGCAGCCCGGCGCGAAAGTAGGGGAAGACGAGCCACGGGGCGGACTTGCCTTCGGCCCAGCCGCGGACCATGCGGACGAATTCGCCGTCGGGGCCGACGATCATGGACGGGCGGAAGATGGTCCACTGCAGCCCGCTGTCACGGACGAGCTGCTCGGCCGCCCACTTGGTGCGGTGGTATTCAGAGACGGCGTCGGGGCGGGTGCCGAGGGCGGACATGTGGACGTACCGGCGGACGCCGGCGTCGCGGCAGGCGTCGAGCACCGCGCGGGTGCCGTCCACGTGCGCGGATCGGAAGGTCTGGTGGGCGGTTTCGCGGATGATGCCGACGAGGTGGATGGCGGCATCGCAGCCGTCCGCGGCCTGGCGCAGGGCGTGCGAGGACAGGTCGCCGACGAAGTGGCGTACCGGGGGGGCCGGGGCCGGTGGGGGGGGAAGGGAAGGCGGGGGCGTGCGGGTGAGCAGGTGGATCTCGTGGCCGTGTTCGAGGAGGCGGGCCAGGACGTACCGGCCGACGAAACCGGTGCCGCCGGTGAGCAGGACACGCATCGACAAAGAATAGACGACCTGGCGAGGCGGTCGGGTAAGCTGATGGACATGAGGTACACGTGGCGGGCATGGTGCGGCGTGGGGTGCGGCGTGCTGCTGGCCTTGGCCGGGTCGGCGGCCGGTCAGGAGCTGGTGCGGGTGCCGGGGACGCAGGTGCAGTTGCCGGCCGGGCCGGGCTTTCGTGTGTCGCGGGTGTTTTTGGGTCTGGAGGACGCCGGGCGCGGGATCGAAGTGCTGGTGTCGGAGTTTCCGGTGGGGTATGCGGCGGTGGTCCGGCAGTTGGACCGCGACGACGGCGCGGCGGTTCGGCGGTATGTGGTGGAGCGGCGGGAAGAGGTCCGCGTCGGGGGGCGTGTGGCGATGTGGGTGCAGGGGCGGATGCCGCCGGCCATGCGACGGAGCACGGCGGGGATCAACCCGGCGACGGAAGGGCCCGGCGAGGCGCGGCAGTGGCTGCTGGTGGGGACGGCGGCGACGAGCGTGCTCGTGACGGCGTCGTACCCGCTGGACCGGGACGCCGAGCTGTCAGCGGAAGTGCGGGAGATGCTGCTGGGGACGGTGTGGGACCCCAACGAGCCGGTGGATGTGACGCTGCAGGTGCCGTTTACGATGTTGGTGCCGAACGGGCTGAAGCTGGCGGGAGCGCCGGGGAGCCGGCTGATCTACTCGGAGGACGGACGCATCAGCGCGCGGGCGCGGGGGACGGCGAGCATGTCGCTGCAGTCGATGCGGAAGCCGGCGGAGACGGTGACGGCCGACGACATCCGCCGGATATATCAGAGTTTGTCACAGGGGCAGCCGGCGCGTGTGACGTCGGTGACGCCGCTGCGGGTGGGGGACCTCGAAGGGTTCGAGGTGGTGGGGGAGATGGGGAGCGGCAGCGAAACGGCGGCGGTGTACGCGGCGTACCTTTTTAACGGTCCGGCGATGTATCAGATTCTTGGTCAGGTGGAGGCCACACGGAGTGACCCGTGGCTGGAGCGGTTTCGGCTGTCGGTGCGGACGGTGCGGCCGCGGCCTTGAGCTGTAAAAACGGTTGCACGCCTGGTCACGCGGCGGGCGCTTCGGTCGGACAGATGGTTGTTGACCGATGTGTCAAGATTTCCGTAGCATGAAGTTGGGGTCGGGGGCAGGTGGTGCAGGTCGGGGGCTGATGTCGGGTGGGGTGTGCAAGAGATGGGCCTGCCGTGACCGATGCAGGGGGAGGCGGGGGAGGGGGCGGACATCGAGGCGAGCGTGAACGAGGCGACCCGAAAGATTCTGTTTTTGTCGTCGCCGTCGTCGTTCGACGGTGAGATGCGCCGTCGTCTTGAAGGGCTGGGGACGGTGGTGGAGGCGGGCAGCATCGATGAGGCGATCGAGCTGCTGCGGAATGAGCACTTCGACGCGATTTTTTCGGACACGCAGGACTTCCTGCCGCTGGAGCGGGCGCTGGTGAGCCAGCAGGCGAGTCTGATCCTCAACACGATCGGCGAGGGCGTGTGCATCGTGGATGGGGAGGGGCGTTCGGCGTGGATGAACAAGAAGATGCAGGCGTGGCCGCCGCAGGTGCATGAGAAGATCCGCCGGACGTGTCAGGAGGCGTTTCAGTTGTTCTCGACGCAGGTGTCGCCGCATCACTCGGAGACACCTGCGACGTTTTTGCGGAGCAAGCGGTACGCGTTGAACATCGAGGACCAGCAGTACCTTGAGCTGATCGCGTCGCCCGTGATCGCGCCCAGCGGGGCGGTGGTGCAGGTGGTGGCGGTGGTGTGGGACGCGACGGGGACGCGGCGGCTGCAGCAGAAGATCGACGCGATCGACAAGGCCGGTCGCGAGCTGGTTCGGCTGGAGGCCGAGAGCCTCAGCAAGCTCAACGTGCAGGAGCGGCTGAAGCTGCTGGAGGAGAAGATCGTCTCGTTCACGCGGGACCTGATGCACTTCGATCACTTCATGATCCGGCTGCTGGACCGCAAGACCAACAAGCTGGAGCTGGTGATCGCGACGGGGCTGCCGCCGGAGGCGCTGGCGGTGGACCTGTACGCCGAGACGGAGGGCAACGGCATCAGCGGGTACGTGGCGGCGACGGGGCGGAGTTACATCTGCCCGGACGTCGAGCGGGACCCGCGGTACATCGCCGGTCTGGACCAGGCCAAGAGCTCGCTGACGGTGCCGCTGCGGCTGCACGACAAGGTGATCGGCATCTTCAACATCGAGAGCCGTCAGCGGGCGGCGTTCAACGAAGACGACCGGCAGTTCGCGGAGATCTTCGGTCGGTACGTCGCGATCGCGCTGAACATCCTCGACCTGATGGTGGTCGAGCGCGTCGGGACGGCGCACAAGGTGACCGACGACGTGAGCACGGAGCTGGCGGGCCCGCTGAACGACATCGCGTCGGACGCGCAGGCGCTGATCGACGATTACATCGGGCATGAGGATCTGCGGACGCGGCTCAAGCAGATCATCGACAACGTTCAGCAGATTCAGCGGACGCTCCAGCAGGTGACCGCGGGCCCGCAGAACATTCTGGGCGCGGGCGACGTGCGCGAGACGGACGACCCGCTGCTCAAGGGCGTGCGCGTGCTGGTGGCCGACGACGAGCCGAACATCCGCAGGACCATCTCCGACGTGCTGCGGAAGTTCGGCTGCCGCGTCACGGTCGCGGAGTGCGGCCGGGAAGCCATCGGGCTGCTGGAGCGGTGCCGCGTCAGCGGGGCGTCGGAGGACGATGCGGCCCGCCCGGCCGGGCCGGCGACGGAGCTGCCCGGCGAAGCGCCTTACGAGCTGGTCATTTCGGACATCAAGATGCCGGACAAGAGCGGGTACGACGTGTTCGCGGCCGCACGGCGGATGGACGCGACCGTACCGGTCATCCTGATGACCAGCTTCGGCTACGACCCCAACCACTCGATCGTCCGGGCCAGTCAGGAAGGGTTGTCGGCCGTGCTGTTCAAGCCCTTCAAGGTGGAGCAGCTTCTGCGTGAGGTGCGCAAGGCGCTGGGAAGCCGGCAGCCCGCCCCGAACGCGTCGGGCGACGTCGCGGCATCGTCGTCTTCCCCCCCGTCCCCCCCGTCCGCCCCGTCCGCGGCGACCCGCGCCACACAGCCGGCGCGGGCCGCGACCCCCTAGCTCGCCCACCACGCCAGCAGCAAGGCCGCTCCGGCCAGTGTCAGCAGGCCGGCCAGCACCGACGTGCCCGGACCATCCTGCACCTTTGCGGTGCCTGCGGTGGGGCGGTGGTGGTGCAGGACCGAGGCGATGAGCAGGTTGGCTTCGAAAGGCGGGATGCGAAGCGTCGCCGCATAAGCGAGCAACCGGCGACGACGGCTGTAGCGCAGGACGCCGTCGCCTTCGGCAAGGGCCGTTTCGACGGCGTCGGCGAACGCGGCGGCGGTGGCCGGCGCGATCCGCAGCAGCGGCGTGGCGGGCACGACCGCCGCAGGGGTCACCCGGCCGCACGACGGCGACGCCACACCGCCCCGGCCATCCTTAGGCGAGACGGTGTCGCCGGGAGGCAACGGCCCGACCCGACCGGGTGCGGTGTCACGACGTTGGAGCCGGTGGTCGCGTTCGGCGGCAAGTTGCTGAAGCTTGCGGGCGCGTTCGGCCGGACGGTTGGCGAAGCGGGCGCGGACCTGCCGGGCGTGGCGGACGTAGGCCACAAGATCCGGGTCGGTTGCGGTGACGTCGGCCCGCACGTCCGAGAATGTACGCCGAAACGGGCAGGAGTGCGTGGAAATCCGGGGGAGCCCGTCTTTCCGCGGCCGTGGGCGGTGGGCGGATTGTGCGGGCTGTGCGGGTTTGGGCGCGGGCGTGTCGATAGGCTTGGGGCGTGGACGACCTGCGGATGCGGATTTTGCGGCCTTGGCGTGTGCGGCCGGGCGTGGTGCCGTGGTGGAAACGGCTCAAGGGCGTTCAGTGGGTGGGTTTCGCCGGGTTGGCGGTGGCGGCGGTGCTGACGTCGGTGCTGTGGCTGGCGTCGCGGACGCCGGTGTGGCATCGCGTAGGTCGGCAGGTGACCGACCCCCGGCAGGTGGACGCGGCGGCGAACCGGTTCGAGGACCGGCTGGTCGAGCTCGGGAACTTTGCGGCGGGCGGGCTGGCGGCGGAGGCGCGGCAGGCGCGGGCGGGCGGGTCGAGGCCGCCGGGCGGTGGTGAGGGAGATGCGGCTGCGGCGTCGCAGCGGTGGGTGTGGACGCTGGACGGGGAGGAGGCGAACGCGTTTTTGCGACGGTGGGCGGTGCTGCACCGGGGTGAGCCGGGTCTGGCGGGGTATCTGGCGGGGGATGCCGAGCCGGTGGTGTCGGTGCGGGATGGTCTGGTGCTGGGATCGGCGCGGGTGCCGGCCGGGTTGGGGTTTTGGCCGGTGGTGACGGTGGCATGGCGTCCGCGACTGGAGCCGGAGGGGCTGGCCTGGGGGCTGGAGGAGTGCTGGGTGGGTCGGGTGCCGGTGCCGGCGTCGATGGCGAGATGGATGTTGACGCGTGCGGCGGGGCCGCTGCGGGAGGGGGTGCGTCGGTGGCAGGCGGATGCCCGTGTGGACGGCCGCGGACGGGGGAACATGCCGATGGCGCTGGCGTCGGGGGGACAGTTGCTGCTGGCGCTGCTGGAAGGCGGCGTGGGGTCGGATGTGGTGTTCGTGCCGGTGGACGAGCGGCACTCGGCGGCGGTGCGTGTGGTGGGGGTGTCGTCGTCGGGCGAGGGGATGGCGTTGCGAGTGACGCTGGAGCTGGTCCCGCCGGCGGAGCGGGAGGCGGCGGCGGCGCGGACGCGCGGACTTGGCGGCGACGGCGGGCGGTGAGCGGGGAAGCGGGGGCGTAGGATGAGCGCGTGAAGTCCGCGGCGGGACGGGTCGCGAGGGTCGGTCGGTTGCTGCAGGGCGGAGACGCCGCGGGTGCGCCGGCCGCTGCAGTGTCCGATGGGACGGCGGCAGGAGTGCCCGGCGGGGTGGCGACGACGGGGGCGGGGTCGGCGACGGGGGGTGTGGCGGGGGGGGGCGGCGGGGGAGCGACGCTGGTGAAGCGGAAGCCGCGGTGGGACTTCAGCATCGCCGGGCTGATGTACGTGACGATGACGATGTTCATGGGCATCGCCGCGATGAACACGCAGGCGAACCTGCTGTTCGGCGTCTTCGGGTTGATGCTGAGCGTGGGGCTGGTGTGCTTCGTGATCTCGCGGCTGATGCTCACCGGGCTGACCGTGCGTCGGCTGCTGCCGGACGCGGCGGTGGTTGGCGTGCCGGTGGCGGTGGGGTACGAGTTTCACAACGGCAAGCGGTTCTGGCCGTCGATGAGCGTGCAGGTGTCCGAGTTGGACGGCGTGCAGGCGTTCGTGCAGCAGCCGCACGCGTACCTGCTGCACGCGGCGGCGGGGACGTCGGCGGCGGTGAAGGTGGAGGTGACGCCGAAACGGCGCGGGGTGTACTCGCTGGGGGCGTACCAGGTGTCTACCGGGTTTCCGTTCGGGTTCGTCAAACGGGCGGTGACGCGGTATCAGGCGGACTCGCTGGTGATTTTTCCGCCGCTGGCGGAGGTCGATGGGCGGCTGTTGCGCTGGCTTCGCAGCAGTGAGACGGCGGGGGTGACGGTGCGGCCGCAGCGGGGCGGCGAGGACGAGGTGTACGGGGTGAAGGAATACCGCGGGGGGGAGAACCCGCGGCTGATCCACTGGAAGCGCAGCGCGCGGACAGGGCAGCTGGTGGCGCGGGAGATGACCCGCGTGAGCCCTCCGAGGGTGATGGTGGTGGTGGACACGTGGCGGGCGGACGATGCGGCCGGGTCGGTGGCGGCGGCGGAGCGGGCCGTGGCGGTCGCGGCGTCGCTGGCGTCGGAGCTGCTGGAGCAGGGGCTGCTGGTGGGTCTGGCGGCGGTGCAGGGGGATGACAACGCGGCGGGAGACGGGGCCGACGACGCGGCGGCCGCGAACGTTGGCCGTGACGACGGCGACGGTCTGGCCGGGTCGGCGGTTGGCGGTGGGGGCCGCGTGGTGCTGATGCAGCCGAACCGTGGCAAGCGGCATCGGCGAGACGTGCTCTCGGTGCTGGCGCGGCTGGAGACGGGGCCGGACGTGTCGGTGGACGCGTTGATGTCGCGGGTGATGAGGACGGTTCGGGCGGGGACGACGCTCGTGCTGGTGACGTCGCGTGGTCTGGCCGGCCCGGCGGGCGGAACGCCGGGGGTGGGGGGAGCGGCCGAGGCTGCGACCGGCGGCGGGCTGCGTTGGGGGGGAGACGGGCCGAGCTGGGCGATGTGGTCGGGGCGTCAGCAGGGCCACGACGGCGTCGTGGTGCTGAACGTGATGTCGCCGCTGGCGCGGGCGTGGTTCCGCTTCTCGCCGACGGTGGACTTTTCGCTGACCATGCCGCCGGCCGCGTCGGGGACGCTCGGCGCCGATGCGGGCCGAGGCGGTCGGCTGGCTCGCGAGATGAAGGCGGGGGTGGGCCATGTATGACATCCGGCAGTTTCGCCCCACGATGTACGTGCTGCTGCTGCTGGGGCTGACGGGGTTTTGTCTGGCGGCGCGGTCGCCGGGGCTGTGGCTGGTGTGTGTGCTTCTGGTGGGGACGCACGCGTGGCTGAAATCGGGCCCGGACGGGGCGTCGAAGCTGCCGCCACTGCCGGGCTGGGCGGCGGGTTTGCTGGCGCTGCTGTTTGCGGCGTTGACGTGGGGGCGGTTCAGCGGCGACCCCGGCAACCAGCTGCTGGTGGCCGGGCAGTTCCTGGTGGTCCTGCAGCTTCTCAAGCTGTTTCAGGAGGGCTCGACGAACGTCAAGGCGGAGAACCGCAACTACGCGTGGATCCTGGTGCTGAGCCTGCTGCAGATGGTGGCGGCGAGCATTTCCACGGCGAGTCTGCTGTTCGGCGTGCTGCTGCTGGCGTACCTGTTCACGGCGCTGTACTGCTGTCTGCTGTTTCATCTCAAACTGGAGACGGAGACGGCCAAGGCGGCGATGATGCTGCCGAGGGACGTGGTGTCGCCGGCGGTGCTGCGGCAGGACGAGCGGTTTTTACCGCGGTCGATGCGTCGGCTGACGGTGCTGGTGGCGGCGTTCGGGCTCAGCGGGGCGGTGGTGGTGTTTCTGTTCTTCCCGCGGGACGCCGGGGCCGGACTGTTCGGGCAGATCAACTTCCGGCCGGGGCAGGCGCTGACGGGCTTCAGCGAAGAAGTGAGCTTCGAGCAGGTCGCGCGGATCGCCCAGAGCCAGGAGGTGGTGGCGCATGTGGAGCTGCTGGTCAACGGGGAGGCGGTGAAGGGGACCCGGCCGCTGTACCTGCGTGGGGTGACGCTGGACTCGTACACGGGCGACGGCGGGCGGGGCACGGGCTGGGGCGACCGGATGCGCGGGGGCTGGTGGCCGGGGGGGCGTGGCAGCGGCGCGTGGCAGTGGACGCGCAGTTCGCGGGAGGACCCGATCGCGAAGCTGACCGGGCCGGGCGAGAGGGCGGAGTTTGCCGCGTCGGCCCTGGCGTCGGTGGGCCGGGGCGAGGCGAGGGGCGCTGACGGCGCGGCGGGCGAGGTGCGCGGGGCGGAGGCGGAGGGTGAGCTGATCGTCGCGAACATCAAGCTCCTGCCTACCGGGGTCAACGTGCTCTTCGCCCCGCCGGGCGCGCACGGGCTGCAGGCGACGCGGGAGCTGAGGTTCACCTTTTCGCCGTTCGACGAGACGCTGCGTTCGGCCGACGCGGTCAACGCCCGGCTCGACTACACCGTCTTCGCCCGCGGCAGCATCGGGTATCGGGCGCGGCCGCTGGCGGACGTCCGGCCGCTGCCGCGGATGCTGACCGGCCCGCCCAGCGTGATCGACCCGAAGGTGGCGGAGTATGCGCGTCGGCCGGAGGTGTCCGGTCGGGCGGCGGACGGGACGCCACTGTGGCAACTGCGGGGCGAGGCGTACGGTCCGCACCCGCTGGACGCCACGATCGCCGCGAACATCGAGAGGCACCTGCAGACGGAGTTCGCGTACACGCTGGACCTGACGGACACCACGCGTCGGCCCGACCAGGACCCGATCGTCCAGTTCCTCTACGAGACGCGGCGGGGTCACTGCGAGTATTTCGCGGGCGCGATGGTGCTGCTGTGCCAGTCGCTGGGGATGGACGCGCGGATGGTCACGGGCTTCCGCAGTGAGGAGTTCAACCCGCTGATCGGCCGGTACGTGGTCAAGCAGTCGCACGCGCACGCGTGGGTGGAGGTGCGGGTGCCGGTGGAGGCGTCGGTCGCGGCGACATGGGCGCGGCGGGGCGTGGTGGGGGAGAAGTGGCTGCAGTTCGACCCGACCAGCGGGCGGGAGTTTCGGCCGACGCGTGCCGACGGCTGGCTGGCGCGGCTCAAGCGGCTGTACGACTACCTCGAGTTCACCTGGGCGGACTCGGTGGTGGCGTACGACCGCGACCGGCGGGACTCGATGATGTCGGGGATGGAGCGGGCGCTGAGCGCTTCGGCCGTGCGCACGCAGCAGAGCCTGATCCAATGGGAGCGTCTGCTGCCGGAGCCGGGGAGCTGGTGGGTGAGCCCGAAGCTGGTGGGTGGGGTCATCGTGCTGATGTCGGGGCTGGGGGTGGCGGCGATCGTCGTCTACGCCTACGAGCGGTGGCGGCTGCGACGGCGGGCACGGCGGATCGGCCTGGGCGACCTCCCGGGGGACGACCAGCTGCGCCTGGCCCGGCAACTGGGCTTCTACGACGAGCTGCTGCGGGTGCTCGAGCAGCGGGGCTATCGACGGCCGGCTCACCAGACGCCCATGGAGTTCACCCTGTCGCTGGTTCACCTGCCGTCGGAGCTGTATCTGGCGGTTTTCCGGATCACGCGGATCTACTACCGGATCCGGTTCGGCCGGGCCGAGCTGTCGCCGCCGTACGTCCGGCGGTTGCACGAGGCGGTGCAGCGGCTCGAGGCGGCGATGGGGACCTCCAGCCGGCCGAGAAGTGCCGAGGCCTAGCTCGACGTGAGCCGCGGCGGCATCCGGTTACACTTGGGACATGCTCAGTGCGGTGATCATCTCGGTCGGGGATGAGCTGACGCTCGGCCAGACGGTGGACACGAACTCGGCGTGGCTGTCGCGGCAGCTGGCGGCGATGGGCATCGACGTCGCCGGGCACGTGACGGTACCCGACAGCCGTCCGGCGATCGCGGCGGCGATCCGGCAGGCGTGTGAGGCGGCGGAGGTCGTGGTGGTCACGGGCGGGCTGGGCCCGACGGAAGACGACCTCACCCGCGAAGCGCTGGCGGACGCGATGGGTGTGGAGCTGGTGCGGGACGAGTCGCTTTTGGCGGAGATCCGCGGCTTTTTCGAGCGGCTGGGGCGAGCGATGCCGCCGAGGAACGAGGTGCAGGCGTACCTGCCGCGGGGGGCGCGGGCCATCCCCAACAGCCGGGGGACGGCCCCCGGCATCGCGGCGACGGTGGGCCGCAGCCGGGTCGTGGTGATGCCGGGCGTGCCCAAGGAGATGTATGCGATGTGGGAGACGCACGTCGCGCCGGAGCTGTCGAAGCTCTCGGGCGGCGCGGTGGTGCTCTCGCGGACGCTGCACACCTTCGGGCTGGGGGAGAGCAGTGTGGCCGAGCGGCTGGGCGAGCTGATGGCGCGCGACCGCAACCCGTCGGTGGGCACGACCGTGAGCCACGGCATCGTGTCGCTGCGGCTGAACGTGCGGGCGGAAACGCGCGACGAGGGGCAGCGGCGGCTGGACGAGGTGGAGGCGGCGTGCCGGCAGAAGCTGGGGCTGCTGATCTTCGGGCGGGACGAGCAGACCCTTCCGCAGGTGGTGGGCGAGCTGCTCCGGGCGGCGCGGCTGACCGTGGCCACGGCCGAGAGCTGCACCGGCGGGCTGATCGCCAAGTACCTCACGGACGTGCCCGGTTCGTCGGCGTACATGCACGCCGGCTGGGTGTGCTACGCCAACGCCGCGAAAGTGGAGCTGCTGGGCGTGGACGCCGGACTGATCGACCGGCACGGGGCGGTGTCGGAGGTGGTGGCCAGCGCGATGGCGCGGGGCGCTATGCGGGCGGGGACGGACCTTGCGGTGAGCGTGACGGGCATCGCCGGCCCTGACGGCGGCACGCCGACCAAGCCGGTGGGGACGGTGTGCATCGGCCTGGCGTGGCGCGGGCCGACGGGCGACGTGGTGACGCGCGAGCGGAGTTTTCTCTTCCCCGGCGACCGCGAGACCATCCGCGACCGGGCGGCCAAGACGGCCTTGTCGCTGCTGAGGTTTCATGTGCTCAGGCAGCCGGTGCCGTTCTGAGCTGGACGGGCCCTCACGTGGCGGGCGGGGCGAGGCGGCTTTGCAGGTGCGCCACCAGCTCGCTGCGCGGCACGGCGGTCTGCTGCCGTGTGGCCGAGTCCTTGACGACGACCGTGCCGGCGGCCAGTTCCGCGTCGCCGAGGAACAGCACGAGGCGGGGGTTTTCGCGGTCGGCGAGTTTGAGCTGGGCTTTGAAGCTCCGGCCGGCGAGGTCGAGGTCGGTGGCAATGCCGGCGGAGCGGAGTTCGTGCGCCAGCGGCAGGAGATGGGGCCGGGCGGCGTCGCTCTGGGCCACCAGAAGCACGTCCAGCGGGGGCGGCGTGGGCAGGGCGACGCCCTGCGCTTCCAGCGCGATCAGCAGGCGTTCGATGCCGGCTCCGAAGCCCACGCCGGGACAGGGCTTGCCGCCGAGCGTTTCCACGAGGTTGTCGTAGCGGCCGCCGCCGCCGACGGCGGACTGCGCCCCGAGCCCGCCGGCGGTGAACTCCCAGAGCGTGTCGGTGTAGTAGTCGAAGCCGCGGACGAGCGTCCCGTCGACCGTGAACGGCACCCCGACCTCGGTGAGCCGACGTTGTACGGCCTGAAAATGGTCGCGTGAGCGGTCGCTGAGCGCCTCGATGGCCGACGGCGCCCCGGTCAGGGCGGACACGTCGCGCGGGTCCTTGGAGTCGAGAATGCGAAGGGGGTTTTCCGTCAGCCGGCGCTGGGAGTCTTCGGAGAGCTGGTCTGCTCTGGGCGAGAGGAAGGCCACGAGCCGGTCGCGGTAGCGGGTCTTGCTCTCGCGGTCGCCGAGCGAGTTGATGCGCAGCGAGAGGTCGCGGAGTCCGCAGCGGCGGTAGAAGTCGAGCTGGAGCAGAATGCACTCCACGTCCTGCTCGGGGCTTGCGACGCCGAAGGCCTCGGCGCCGAACTGGTGGTGAATGCGGAGTCGGCCTTTCTGGGGGCGTTCGTAGCGGAAGTTGGGGCCGATGTAGTAGACCTTCTGCCGAGCGCCGGGGTCGGCCAGCAGGTTGTGTTCGATCATCGCCCGCACGACGCCGGCGGTGCCCTCGGGCCGCAGCGTCATCGACTCGCCGCCGCGGTCGTCGAAGGTGAAGGTCTCCTTCCGGACGATGTCGGTGGTTTCGCCGGCGCCGCGCTTGAACAGCTCGGTGTGCTCGAAGACGGGCGTGCGGATTTCGCGGAAGTGAAACAGCCGCGCGGAGGTGCGGGCGGCGGCTTCAACGGCGTGCCACCGCCAGACCCGGTCGGGCAGCACGTCCTCACATCCCTTGGGTGCGGCGATCCTGGCCATGGCGGCGGTGGAGGGGCGGTTGCCGACGCTTCACCCAGCGTGTACCGACGACCCCGTGGGGGGGGAGTGGGCGGAAGCGGTCCTGCCGGGGCGGACGGCTGATCAGCCGGCCGACGCGGCCCCGCCGGACGGGGCCTGGGCGGCCTTGGCGAGGTCCTGCCCGACGGCGACGTCTTCGATCTTGGCCTTGTCGAGGATGGTGTCGAGGGCCTTCTGCTCGCGGAGCTGGAGGTACAGCTGGCTCAGCGAGCCGTCCTTGGCCATCGCCTGCTTGAGCTTTTCGGGCCGCTCGCCGCGGAGCGCGGCCATCATGGCGATCCGGCCGTTGAGCTCGGATTCGTCCACCTCGACCTCACGGTCGGCGGCGATCTTCTGCAGGATGAAGAACAGCTTGAGCTCGGCGCGGGCCTCGTCGATCGACCCCTGGCGGATCGCATCGAGGTTGGCTTCGATCTGCGCCTGCGGCATGCCCCGCTGCATCAGGTTGATCGCCCGCCGCTGCACCACGCGGTTGGACTGCCGTTCGGTGAGCTTCAGCGGCAACTCCATCGTCGTGTTGTCCAGCAGGTACTTGCGGACCTGATTGCGCATGGCCTCGGCCACGTCGTAGTCGATCCGCTCGACGAGCTGCTCGCGCAGGGCGTCACGCAGCTCCTTCTCGCTGGAGAAGCCGAGCGACTCGAGGAAGTCCTGGTCGATGACGGCCGGCTCGAGCCGCTTGATCTCGTTGACCTTGATTTCGATCTGCACCTTCTTCCCGGCCAGCTCGGGCTGGGGGAAGTTGGCGGGCACGTCGGCGTCGAGGGTGCGGGTCTCGCCGGGCTTGATGCCCACCAGCTTGTTCTCGAGGTCCGGGATGTCGATGCCGGCGATGCGGCCGTTGGCGACCATGATCTGCCCCCCGTGCTGGTGGCCGATCACCTGCCCGTCGAGCTTGAGGTGGAAGTCGCCGAAGAGGAAGTCGCGTGGCCGGGCAGCGTCTTCGACGGGGACCAGCTGCCCCTGCTGCTCACGCAGGTTCTGCATCGCCTGATCGACGTTGGCGTCGGTGACTTCGATTTTGGGCCGCTTGACCTCGATGCCGTCGAGGTTGGGGAGCGTGAACTGCGGCTGGATCTCGACGATGACCGTGAACTTCAGGTCACCGCTGTCGGGGAGCTTCTCCAGCCCGGCGGGGTTGTCGAACTCGGGGTCGCCGAGGACCTGCAGGTTGTGGGTGGTGATCGCGTACTCGTAGCTCTCGCCGATGAGCTGCCGACGCACCTGGTCGCGGATTTCGGCGGCGAACTTCTTTTCGATCAGGGACATCGGCGCCTTGCCCGGGCGAAACCCGGGGATCATCGCCTGCGCCCGCACCTCACGGAACTGCTCCGACAGTTTCTCCTTGATCCGCGCCTCGGGGATCTCGATGGTCACGCGCTTGGTGGCCGGACCCGCATCCTCCACATGAACGGGGTAGGCGAAGGTGTCGGCAGCGTCGGCAACGGCGGCAGCGGTGTCGGCCATGGGCTTGCTCAGAAAACGAAGGTCTGGAAAACAGAAAGCGGGACGCAGGTCGGCGACGAACCATCGCCGTCAGGCCCTTCCCGACGGCGGGCGTCACGACCTGTCCGCCCGCCCCGGCGTGAGGTCGCCGGGCGCGGGTAGTCCGCTAGCTTAGTGTTGCCGGGTGGCGGAGGAAAGCGGCCCGTCCCGTCCCCCCGACCCCCGAAGCTCCCCCCCCGACCTGCGTTGTTCCCCCCGACCCGGCGGCCCCGCCCGACCCCGCCAAGCCCCCTATCCTCCAGCAGATAAGACGGCTGCCCGGCGTACGCCACAGGGCCGAGCCGCCACGGGGGGGTAGGGAGAGGGGAGACACCGGAGGTCAACGCCATGTCGGAAAACATCCTGCACATCGACGACGACTGGAAACGTCAGGCTCAGGAGGAGAAACGTCGGCTGGCGGAAGAAGAAGCCCGCAAGAAAGCGGAAGCCACGACCGCACCTGCGGGGGTTCGTCCGACGATCGGCGGAGCCGGGCCGGGCGGAGCTGGTCTGGGCGGTGCCGGGCTGGGCGGCGCGACGTTCGCCGGGGAGTCGGCGAGCACCGCTACGGCAGGTTCGGCTTCAGGTTCGACGGCCGGCTCGGGGCGGGGCGAAGCGGGTCGCGGGGAGGCCGCGTCGGGTCGGCGTCGGGCCGCGGTACCGCAGGCGAGCTTTGCGGGACTCGTCCAGACGCTGATGACCCAAGCCCTGTTCTACCTGGGCGACCTGGGGACACGGTCGGGACAGACCGTGGTGGACCTTGACTTGGCGAAACTGCAGATCGACCTGCTTGGCGTGCTCGAAGAGAAGACGCGCGGCAACCTGACTGACGCGGAAAAGCAGCTTTTGGATAATGCGCTATACGAGGTCCGCATGCGGTTCGTGTCGGTGGCCCGCGAGTATGCCACGGTGTGAAGCGGGTGGAGCGCGTTGGCTCGAGAAGTCGGTGGAGTCCGGATGTTGTAAGGTGAGCCACTGATTGAAACGGGGCGGGGTATTTTTTACAAAGACAAGTGCACGGAGGGAGAACCGACGGCCGATAACTCCAGTAGAACATGACGTCGGACGTTTTGACGCACCACGGTTCGGGGGCGGATTGACCCGATCGGACGAGTGATGAGCCAGTCGCGGACGGTCGTCGCGGGGTCGCAGCTTTGGCAGGTGCCACTGCTGATCGTCTCGCTGGCGGCGTTCGGCTACGCGACGTACCTGTTTTCACGGCCCGGGCCGGGTCCGAGCGTTGAGGAGCGAATCGAGGCGGCGCGGTCGCTGATCCGGTTCGAGCGGCCGGAGCCGGCTATGGGGGTGTTGAACGAGCTGCTGACCAAGCAGCGGGTGTCGGGGCCGGCGGAGGGGGAGGTTCGTCTGCTGCTGGCCGAGGCGATCGAGCTGGCGCAGCGGCTGCGTGAGGTTGACCTTCGGGAGAACCACGAGTCGATCGTCGAGCAGTCGCGACTGGGTGCGTTCGAGGGCGGCCGGATGACGGCCGACCGGTACCGGCGTTGGGGCCGGTCGCTCGAGGCGCTGGGGCGGTTTGAAGACGCGTTTGCGGTGTATGAGAAGGCGATGGCCGAGGACCCGTCGTCGGCGGCCGGGCTGCTGCGTCGGATGGCCGAGCACCATCTGCGGGAGCGGGATTTCGCGGCGGCGGAGGCAGTGCTCGAGCGGTTTCTGGCGTTGGCGGGTCTGAGCGACGACGAGAGGGGGTGGGGGCTGGGTGAAAAGGCGGAGCTGCTGATCCGTCGGCGGGAGTTTGCGGCGGCACGCGACGTGCTCGGGCAGGTTCTGGGGCTGCCGGTGGACGAGACGGTGCGGGGGCACACGGCGTACCGGTACGGGCTGTGTGCGTGGGAGATGGGGGACGACGGGGAAGCCGAGCGTCAGCTCCGGCTGGCGCGGCAGCTTTTGCGGGTGCGGCATCCGGCGGACGCGGAGGCGGCGTACCTGCTCGGCCGGATTTTTGAGAAGCGCGGCCGGGCGGACGAGGCGCTGGCGTTTTATCGTGACGTGCTGGTGAGCCACCCCGATTCGCGAGTGGCGGTGCTGGCGAGGCTGGGTCGGGGGGTGGCGCGGATCATGAAGGGGGACGACGCCGCGGGGCTGTCGGACCTGGAGTGGGTAGCGCAGCAGTTGGAGGCCCGGCCGCGTTGGATGGCGATGCACGCGGAGACGGCGCGGGAGGCGCTTGCCCGGGCCGAGGGGATGCTGACGGCGCGGCAGAGGTATCAGGCGGCGTTGGAGGTGCTTGCGCTGGAGAAGGGGCTTTGGGGGGAGCGGCCGCCGCCGGCGTCGTTTTGGGCGCGGGTGGCGCGGGCGTACGAGAAGCGGGCCGAGCAGGTGGAGCTGGCGGCGGAGCGGGTGGAGGCACCGGCGGAGCGGGAGGGGATGTTGGGCAGCAGCCGGCAGCTCAGGGTGCGGGCGGGGGACGCGCACTTCAGCCACGCGATGGCGCTGGCGGTGGTGGATAACGAGGGGTATGGGGAAGCGCTGTTGCGGGCGATCGAGCTGTACGACCGGGCGTCGGCGGTGCGGTCCACGATCGCGGCACTGGAGGTGTTCACGCAGGAGCGGCCGAGCGACCCCCTGACGCCGGACGCGCTGTTGCGGTTGGGCCGGGCGTACATGGTGGCGGGGGACTTCGACAAGGCGATTGCGACGTTCGAGCGGAACCGGTTTCGCTACGCCGGGTTCGTGGCGGCGACGAAGAGCGCGGTGCCGCTGGCGCAGTCGTTGATGGCCAAGGGTGCGGCGCACCTGGGGCGGGCGGAGCGGGTGCTGCTGGAGCTGGTGGAGGACAACCCGGCGCTGACGCCGGAGGCGGAGGATTTCCGCAACGCGCTGTTCGAGCTGGCGGCGTTGTACTACCGGCAGGGCCGGTTTGAGGAGTCGATCGCACGGTTCGACGAGCTGCTCAAGCGGTATCCGGACGACCCGCGGCGGGGGCAGGTGCTGTTTTTGATGGGGGACGCGTATCGGCGCAGCGCGGGGCTGCTGGGTCAGGCGGCGGCGCGGCTGGCCGCGGGGGCGGGGCCGTCGGTCTCGGCGGCCGGGGCCGGGGGCGAGGGCCTCAGTGACGCGGAGCGGGCGCGACGGGAGCGGCTGCTGCGGGCCGGGGACCTGTTCGAGCAGGTGCTGCAGCACTACCGGGACCGGCCGCCGGTGCGGGACTTCGAGCGGTCGCACCTGCGACTGGCGCACTTTTACCGGGCGGATTGCGCGTTCGATCTCGGCGACTATGAGCGGGCCGTGCAGCTCTACGACCAGGCGGCGTTCCGGTATCACGACGACGCGTCGGCGTTGTCGGCGTACGTGCAGATGGTCAACGCGTATGTCGCGCTGGGGCGTACGGAAGAGGCGCGTGCGGTCAACGAGCGGGCCAAGTGGCTGTTGCGGCGGATGCCGGCGGGGGCGTTTTCCGACGGCAGTTTTGCGATGTCGCGGGAGAGCTGGGAGCGGTGGCTGCAGTGGAGCGGGGAGTCGGGGATGTGGCCGGCACTGGCGCCGGTGGGTCCGATGGGCGGGGTGGGGTACGGGTCGGCGGTGGCGGGCGCAGGAAATGCGGGGGCGGGTGTAGAAAATGCCGCCGGGCAGCCGAGATAAGAACGGCGGAGCACGGGTTATCGGACGGCCGTAGCGGACCGGCCCGGGTTCTGGCGTGGTCGTCGGGTGGGCCCGGGGGGCGGGCGCTGGAGCCGTGGGGCGGGCGAAGGTGAGGAGGCAGGATGCCCATGGTTGATTTTCCTTCGGGCCGCGGGGCGGGTGACGCGTCGGACATGTCGGCGGTGCTGGCGGCGCTGTCGGAGCAGGTGGCGTGTTACCGTCTGCTGGCGAGGCTGGCCGAGCGTCAGCACGAGCACGTGCTCAACGACCACACGGAGGGGCTTCTGGAGGTGCTCAAGGAGCGGGAGGCCGTGCTGGACCGGGCGGCGGCACTCGAGCGGACGGTGGGGCCGGTGAAGCGGGAGTGGGCGAGCGTGAGCGTTCGGTTGCCGGCGGAGACGCGTCGGGCGTTCGAGACGCTGCTGGCCGAGACGCGGTCGCTGCTGGCGGAGATCACGGCGGGCGACGAGCGGGACGCGCTGGCGATGCAGCAGCGCAAGCTCAGGATCGGCGAAGAGTTGAGGGCGACGGCCGCGGCGAAGAAGGTGCACCGCAGCTACGCGGCCGGGGCGTACGCGCGGGCGGTGCCTCCGGAGCTGGACGCACAGACGTGAGCGGCCGGAGCGTAAGGCGGGCGTCGGTCGGGTCGAGGGGTCAGGACGGGCTCAGGCAAAGGTGGACGGCGTCATGGACGGGCCGGGCGATGAGGTGGCGGTGGTCACGGCGGACCGCGAGACGGGCGGCGGGTCCGTCCCGGCCGAGCGTATCGAGGAGCTGGGGCGGATCATCCTGGCGTACTCGGAGGTCACCGAGCGACTGGAGCGCAGTCACGAACAGCTCACGCGTGAAGTTCAGCGGCTGCAGGCGGAGCTGGGGGAGAAGAACCGGCAGCTGGAGCGTCGCAACCGGCTGGCGGCGTTGGGCGAGATGGCGGCGGGTCTGGCGCACGAGATCCGCAACCCGCTGGGGGCGATGCAGCTGTACCTGAGCGCGCTGGCGGCGGATTTTGCCGAGGGCAGTGCGGGGGCACGCACGGTGGAGAAGATGCGTCTTGCCGTACGGCGTCTGGAAGGGATCGTCTCGCAGGTGCTGCAGTTTGCACGTGAGCTGCGGGTGCAGCCGGGGGAAGCGAGTTTGTCGGCGGTGGTGGCCGAGTGCGTGGACATGGTGGCGGGCAAGGCGGCGTGCGGCAGGGTGGTCGTGCGGGTGAGCGGGGCGGCGGGGGGCGGTGACGGCACGGCGTGCACGGCGTGGTTCGACCGGCTGCTGATGTCGCAGGCGGTATTGAACGTGCTGCAGAACGCGGTGGAAGCGTCGCCGGCGGGCGGGTGGGTGGAGGTGGTGTATGGGGTGGAGGGGGGCGAGGCGTTCGTCCGTGTGGCCGACAGCGGGCCGGGCGTGCCGCCGGAGGTGATGGACCGGATTTTCAACCCGTTTTTCACGACGAAGGACGAGGGGACGGGGCTGGGGTTGTCGATCGTGCACCGGATCGCCGAGGCGCACGACGGGACGGTGACGGTGCGGAACGGGGACGGTGGAGGGGCGGTGTTCGAGTTGCGCTGGCCGAGCCGACGGCCGGCCGGTCGGCGTCGCGAGGCGGCGTGAACCCGGGGGGCGGGGGGGGGAGGGGAATGAGTGGGGCGAGGGGGTCATGGGCGCAACGGTGGCGAAGGGCTGAAAGCGGGCAAGGGGCTGGACAAGGGCGCTGGGCCAGGGAAGGCACGACGATGGCAAGGATTCTGATTTGCGATGACCAGGAGCTGATGCGGGACTCGCTGGCGGGGCTGCTGGCCAAGGAGGGGCACGATGTGACGGCCGTGGGGGACGGCGCGGCGGCGGTGTCGCGGCTGGAGGCGGGCAAGTTTGACCTGCTGCTGACCGACCTGCGGATGCCGAAGATGACGGGCATCGAGCTGCTGACGCAGGTGAAGCGGGTGCGTCCGGAGATGCCGGTGGTGCTGATGACGGCGTACGCGTCGGTGCAGACGGCGGTGGAGGCGATGCGGCTGGGGGCGTACGACTACATCCAGAAGCCGTTCGACGGGGACGAGCTGAAGCTGCTGGTGGAGCGGACGCTGGAGCACGCTCGGCTGAAGCTGGAGAACGCGGCGTTGAGGGCGGCGGCCGGGGGCGATGTGGAGCGGCCGCTGGTGGGGGACGGGCCGTCGATGCGGGAGATCCGGGCGCGGCTGGAGCTGATCGCGCGCAGCAGTGCGACGGTGCTGGTGCGGGGCGAGAGCGGGACGGGGAAGGAAGTGGTGGCCCGGTACATCCATGCGCGGTCGGCGCGGGCGGACCGGCCGTTCCTGGCGGTGAACTGCGCGGCGCTAAGCGAGCATCTGCTGGAGAGCGAGCTGTTCGGGCACGAGAAGGGGGCGTTCACCGGGGCGGACAAGCTGCGGCGAGGCCGGTTCGAGCTGGCGGACGGGGGGACGCTGCTGCTGGACGAGATCAGCGAGATTCCGCCGTCGCTGCAGGCCAAGCTGCTGCGGGTGTTGCAGGAGAACGCGTTCGAGCGGGTGGGCAGCAGCGTGACCCAGCGGGTGGACGTGCGTGTGATCGCCACGAGCAACCGCGATCTGGAGAAGGCGGTGGCCGAAGGCAAGTTCCGGGAGGACCTGTTCTACCGGCTGAATGTGGTGCCGGTGGAGCTGCCGCCGCTGCGGGAGCGGCTGGAAGATGTGCCGGAGCTGGCAAGGCATTTCCTCGAGCAGATCGCGCGACGGGAGCGGAGCGTGCTGCGGCACCTCGAGCCCGACGCCGTGCGGATGTTGCAGCGGTACACCTGGCCGGGGAACGTGCGTGAGCTGCAGAACATCATCGAGCGGGCGTGCGTTCTGGAGACGGTGCCGGGGGTGATCCGGGCGGCGACGCTGGAGCCATGGCTGAGGCCGCGGGGCGGGTTGCCGGGCGAGGCCCCCCGGCTGATGGGGGGGAGCTGGCGTGGGGCCGAGGGGGCCGGGGATGCTGGCCGGGGCGGCGGAGGCGAGGCTTGGGGGGAAGTGAGCGGGCTCGCAGAGCGGTCGGCCGGGCTGGAGACGGCCGGGGCGCTGGGGCGGCCGGGGGCGGTGCTGTCAACGCCGGTGCCCAGACCGCTGGCGGACATTGAACGTGAGGTGATCCTGCAGACGCTGCGGCAGTTCAAGGGCCATCGGGTCAAGACCGCGCAGGCGCTGGGGATCGGCGTGCGGACGCTGGGCATGAAGCTGAAGAAGTGGAAGGAGGAGGGGGTTCCGGAGGCGCTGGCGGTGTGACCGACGGGCGTAGGCCTCACGAGGCTGGCACCCGTCTTGCATGCCGGGAGAGGACGGGTGCCTTGGCGGGCGGAGCCTGCGGGGCGCGGCCTGAAGAAAGGTCGAAATCATGTTCGTCAATCGGCTGATCAACGGGGGGAACCTGCCGGTGGTGGAGCAGATGTTGCGCTTCACGGCGGCGCGACATCGGTTGCTGGCGGAGAACGTGGCGAACCTGTCCACGCCGGGCTACCGCCAGCGGGATGTGGACCCGGCGGCGTTTCAGTCGATGCTGGCGGACCGCGTGGCGCAGCGGCGGGGCCGGCCGGTGGCGTCGGTGCGGTTCGACGACCTGCTGGGGCGGGCGCCGGCGGCGTCCGAACGGGGGCTGCTGTTTCACGACGGCAACAACCGCTCGGCGGAGCAGCTGATGTCGGAGCTGTCGAAGAACGCGCTCATGCACAACCTGTATGCGGAGCTGCTG
Organism: Tepidisphaerales bacterium; assembly: GCA_046299715.1. Classification (GTDB taxonomy): domain Bacteria; phylum Planctomycetota; class Phycisphaerae; order Tepidisphaerales; family Tepidisphaeraceae; genus JBBRUM01. The sequence goes on from JBKBHU010000002.1 coordinate 220,735, forward strand.
AACAAGCAGTTCAGTTCGATTCAGAACGCGTTGCGGGAAAGGGTGGCGTAAGGTCGCGGCTGTTGAGGACGGGATGAGCCGCGATTGAAGCGTGCGGGGTGACCATGCTGGGCGTGCTGGACATCGGGGCGAGCGGGCTGAAGGCGCAAAGATTGCGCCTGGACACGATCGCGCAGAACATTGCCAACGCGACGACCACGCGCGACGAGCTGGGGCGGCCCAACCCGTATCAGCGGCGGTTTGTCGTGCTGGCGCCGGGCCGGCCGGAGGACCCGAGTCGGCCGGGGGTTCGGGTGAAGGAGATCCGTCACGACACCGCGCCGTTTCCGCTGAGGTATGACCCGGGGCACCCGGACGCGAACGCGGAGGGATACGTGCGGTATCCGAACGTGGACCTGGCGGTGGAGTTCGTCAACGCGCTGGAGGCGACGCGGGCGTACGAGGCGAACATCACGCTGATGGAGACGACCAAGGCGATGTTCACCGCGACGCTGAAACTCATCGCCTAAGCTGAGCAGGTCGTGCGTGTGGAGTGATGTGCCGAGCGGCCAGAGGCTGTGCCGGATGACAGAAGGTAGAGCGTCATGAGCGGAATGGAGTCCATCGGAAGCGAGCTCGGGCGGTCGGCGGGCCGGGTCGGTGGTGGCGGCGGTCTGGACGGTGGGCTGACGACGGGGACGGGCGGGGTGACGGGGGGCCGTGGGGGCGGCGCGGCGTTTTCGGAAGTGCTCAAGGGGCAGATCGCGGAGGTGGTGCGTCTGCAGCAGGACGCGTCGCGGGCGGTGGAGGACCTGACGCTGGGCCGGACGGACGATGTGGCGGGGGTGATGGCGGCGATGGAGAAGTCGGACGTGGCGTTCCGGACGCTGCTGGCGATCCGCACGAAGCTCATGGAGGCGTACGACGAGATCCGGAACATCCCGCTGTGAGTGGTCGCCGTGCGGTGCACTTGGCGGCCGGGGGCGTGCTGAACGTTTGAACTGCGGTGGAGGTCTTTCTCGACGGGAGCGGGCGTGATATAAGCACTTGAGCCTGGCGGACTGCGGTGCCCATGGACGGGGCAGGCGGCGCGTCGGGCGTGCCGGGAGCGGCGGGCGGAGCCCGCGTGGTTCCGGCGGCAGGTCGAAGGGAGTCGACCGGCGGCATGGCGAGCGGCGGGAGCGACAGCGGCGTTCCCGGTGCGGTGAGGCAGGAGGCCGACCCATGGACGTGCTCAGGCAGCAGTGGCTGCGGATTCAGCAGCAGCTCGGCGAGCTGACGATGAGCCAGCGGTTGCTGGCGGCGGCGCTGGTGGCGCTGGTGGTGATGACGATGCTGTACTGGGGGCGGTGGGCGGCGACGCCGGAGCGTGTCGCGGTGCTGGAGCAGAGCTTTGCGCCCGACCAGGCGGCACGGGTGGTGGCGGAGCTGGAGCGGCAGGGGATCCGGGCGTCGGTGTCGAACGACGGTCGCGTGATGGTGCCTGCGGACCGGCAGATGCAGGCGTTCGCGGCGGTGGCGTACAACGGGATGCTGCCGCGGGACTCGCAGGCGGCGATCGACCGGATCGTCTCGCAGATGACGATCTGGGATTCGTCGGTGAAGACACAGAAGTACTTCAACGACATGAAGCAGGTGATGCTGGCGGGGACGATCGCGCGCTGGCCGGGCGTGGAGGACGCCACGGTGCACATCGACCCGGCGGAGCGGCGCAGCTTTTCGTCGCCGAGCCAGCCCCGGGCGAGCATCAACATCCGCATGCGCAACGGCGAGCGGCCGTCGAAGAAGCTGATCCTCGCGGCGGCGGACATCGTGATCGGCGCCCAGGCGGGGCTGACGCGGTCGAACGTGACGGTGGTGGTGGACGGCGTGTCGTACCCGCTGCCCGACCGGGACAGCGACACGATGATGATGGCCGGGGAGATCCTGGAGACCAAGCAGGGGTTCGAGCGTCATTTCGCCAGCAAGATCCGCGAGCAGCTCGCGGAGATCCCCAACGTGTTCGTGGCGGTGACGGTGCAGGTGAACACGCAGCGCACCGAGCAGGAGCGCAGCGAGGTGGACCCGAAGAACCTCATCCACCGCGAGCGGGAGTCGATGTCGCGGAGCGACGAGTCATCGCAGGCGGCGCCGCCGGCGGAACCGGGGGCGATCCCCAACGCGGGGCTGGCGATCCCGGCGGCGGCGTCGGCGGGCTCGAACACGGCCAGCACCGAGGAGCGGACGGTCTTCGAGCTGGACTACGGGCGGACCCGGACGCGGACGTTCCAGCCGGCCGGCGACGCGAAGGTGACGGCGGCCTCGGTGAGGGTGCCGCGGTCGCACTTCGTGAGCCTGTGGCGGACGCTCAACCCCGGCGCGTCGCAGGAGCCGGACGAGGGTTCGCTGACGGGGCTGATGACGGCGGAGCTGGCGAAGATCCGTCGGGACGTGATGGCGTGCGTCGGCCTGCGCGACGAGTCGGTGGTGACGGTGGATTTCTATATTGATACGCCGCCGCCGCCGGTGCAGGCGGGATCGGGACCGTCGCTGCCGCTGATCCATCTCGTGGGCAGCTACGGGAAGGAGGCGCTGCTGGCGGTGATGGCGATGGCGGCGCTGTTCATGGTGACGGGGCTGGTGAAGAAGCACGGCGGGACGGTGCCGGCACTGGCGACGATGACGCCGGCGGAGCAGCAACGTGAACTCGAGCGACTGGCGGCCGGCGAGGAGATCGCGGGCGCGGCGGGCGAAGGCCCCACGGCGCTGGAAGCGCTGGAGCTGGACGAAGAGACCAGCCAGACGCAGCAGATGATCCAGCAGGTGTCGAACATGGTGAAGGAGAACCCCGACGCGGCGGTGAGCCTGCTGAAGCGCTGGATGAACCGTCTGTAGGGGCGGCGTCGGCGGCCGCGTGCGGCGGTGCGCGGGGCGGGGGGGGTTGGCGTAGGGCGTCAGGGGCGGGGCGTGGAGAACGACGGTCATGGCGGACAACCCCGGGGTACGGAAGTCGGCGATCCTGCTGCTGTCGCTGCCGCCGGAAGAGGCGGCGGAGATCCTCAAACGGCTGCCGGCCGAGGCGCGCGACGAGGTGACCCGCGAGATCGCCTCGACGGGCAACGTGAGCCTCGAGGAGCGTCGCGTGGTGCTCAGCGAGTACTACCAGCTGGCGCTGGCGAACAACTACATCTCCCAGGGCGGGCTGGATTACGCGAAGAACCTGCTGAGCATGGCGCTGCCGCCCGACGAGGCGGCCAAGGCGATCAAGCAGGTGACGCAGCAGGTGGCGACGACGCCGTTCGCATTTCTGCAGAAGGCCGAGAGCGAGAACCTGCTGACGTTCATCCAGGACGAGCACCCGCAGACGATCGCGCTGATCCTCGCCCACCTGCCCAGCCAGAAGGCCAGCGAGATCCTTGTCGGGTTGCCGAGCCAGAAGCAGATCGAAGTGGTCAAGCGCATCGCGAACATGGAGCAGACCAACCCGGAGGTGATCAAGGAGGTGGAACGTGGGCTGGAGCACCGGCTCAGCGACATCGTGAGCCAGACGTTCGAGAAGGCCGGCGGTGTGGAGACGGTGGCGGAGATCCTCAACCTCGCCGACCGCAGCACCGAGAAGGGCATCATGGAGGGTCTGGAGGCGGAAGACCCCGACCTGGTCGAGCAGATCCGCCGGCTGATGTTCGTCTTCGAGGACATCCTGCTGGTCAACGACAAGGGGATTCAGGCGGTGCTCAAGGAGGTGGACAACTCGGTGCTGGGACTGGCGCTCAAGACGGCCAGCGAAGAGCTCAAGCAGAAGATCTTCAAGAACATGTCGGAGCGTGCGGCGCAGATGATCCAGGAGGACATGCAGTTCATGGGCCCGGTGCGTGTGAGCGATGTGGAGGCGGCCCAGCAGAAGATCGTGGACATCGTGCGTCGGCTGGAGGACGCCGGGGAGATCATGATCAGCGGGCGCGGCGGCGAGACGGAGATGGTGGTCTAGCGGCGTGCGGGGCTGACAGGAAACGCCGGATACGCGTGGTGAGTGCCGGGCGGTACGGGCGTAACGGGCGTAACGGGCGTGCCGGCGGGAAGGTCGGGTGCGGCGATGGGCGTGATCAAGGCGGGCGTGGCGCCGACGACGGCGGCGGTGTTTTCGATGCGCGACGTCGAGGCGGAGGCGCGTGCGATCGTCGAGGCCGCCCGGCGGCAGGCCGAGCAGATCGTGAAGGCCGCGCAGGCCGAAGGCGAGCGGATCCGGGCCGAGCGGTTTCGCCAGGGGTTCGCCGAAGGCAAGACCGCCGGCTATGCCAAGGGGCGGGAAGAGGGGCTGAAGTCGGGGCACGATGAGGCGTTTGCGGCGCACGGGGAGAAGCTCAGGAACCTGGTATCGGCGCTGGCGGATGCATCGCAGAAGCTTGAGGCCTCGCGGCGGCAGCTCGAGACCGAGACGGTGCTGGACGTGGTGCGTCTGGCGGTGGCGATCGGACGGCGGGTCACCCACCGTCTGGCGGAGGTGGAGCCGGAGGTGGCGAAGGCGAACGTGGCCGAGGCGCTGCGGATGGTGATCAACGCGTCGGCGGTCAAGGTGGCGTTGCACCCTTCGCAGCTTGCGGTTTTGGAGCAGGAACTGCCGGCGATCCGGGCGATGTTCCCGCGGCTGCAGCAGGTCGAGCTGGTGGCGGACGACTCGCTGTCGCCGGGGGGGTGCCGGCTGTTGGTGGGGTCGGGCATGGTGGACGCGGACCTGGACACGCAGCTGGACCGGGTGGTGGCGGACCTGCTGCCGCCGGGGATGGAAGCGCCGAGGTAGTTGCTGCGGCGGGAGACGGCGATGGAGTACGCGACGCTGCTGAGCGACGGGGTGCGCGGCACCGGCCTGCTGGACGGGCAGGTCGAGAGCGTGCTGGCCAGCATGCCGCTGCGGGTGGAGGGGAGGGTGGTGTCGCTGTCGGGGCTGACGGTAGCGGCGGCGGACCTGCCGTTGCCGGTGGGGGCGCTCTGCCGGATCCATCCGCGGGCGAGCGGTGTGGGGGGGGTGGGGGGAGTGGGCGGGGGGAGTGCGGGGGGGGGAGGTCGCGGCACGCGGGGCGGCCGGTCGGAGGAGGGGGCGTTGCCGTCGATGTGGCCGGGCGGCTCCCGCGGCGGGGGCGTGCTGGCGGAGGTGGTGGGGTTCGAGCCGGCGGGCGGGGGCGCGGGGGGGACGGCGTCGGGGCTGGGGCGGACGCTGCTGATGCCGCTGACGCCGGCGGCGGGGGTGGCGCCGGGCGACCGTGTGGAGAGCGTGTCGGCGACGCCGCGGGTGTGGTGCTCGCCGGAGCTGCTGGGGCGGGTGCTCAACGGGCTTGGCGAGCCGATCGACGGGCGGGGTCCGCTGGGATTGGGAACGGCCCGGCGGATCGACGGACGGGGCGTGGCGGCGCTGGCGCGGGCACCGATCGACCGGCCGATCGGGACGTCCGTGCGGGCGATTGACGCGTTGCACACCTGCGGGCTCGGCCAGCGGATGGGCATTTTCTCCGGCCCGGGCGTGGGCAAGAGCACGCTGCTGGCGCAGATCGCGCGGCACACGTCGGCGGACGTATCGGTGATCGCGCTGGTGGGCGAGCGTGGCCGCGAGGTGCTGGATTTCGTGCACGAGACACTGGGGCCCGAGGGACTGCGGCGGTGTGTGGTGGTGGTGGCGACCAGCGACGACCCGCCGCTGCTTCGGATGCGGGCGGCGAAGGTGGCCTGCACGGTGGCCGAGTATTTCCGCGACGCCGGGCGGGATGTGCTGTTGCTGATGGACTCGCTGACGCGGCTGGCGCAGGCGCAGCGGCAGATCGGCCTGGCGGCGGGCGAGCCGCCGACGGTGCGCGGTTACCCGCCCAGCGTTTTCGCGATGCTGCCGGAGCTGCTGGAGCGGGCCGGGCGAACGCCCGTCGGCAGCATCACCGGGTTCTACACGGTGCTGATGGACGGCGACGACTTCAACGAGCCGATCGCCGACGCGGTCAAGGGCATCACGGACGGGCACCTGCTGCTTTCGCGGGCGCTGGCGTCGCGCGGGCATTTCCCGGCGATCGACGTGAACCTGAGCATTTCGCGCGTCCGGGGCGACGTGGCACCGGCGGAACAGGTGAAGATGGCCATCAAGGTGCTGGGGCTGTGCGCGGTCTGGAACGACATCGCAGACCTCGTGAACCTCGGGGCGTACCAGAAGGGGGCGAGCCTGGAATACGACCTGGCGGTGGAGAGCCGCGAGCCGATCCTGCGGTTTCTCCGGCAGGAGGCGGGGTCGCCGGTAGCGCTGGCGGAGAGCCAGCGTCAGTTGGGCGAGCTGTATCAGTGGATCTGCAATCTCGAGCAGAGTTTGCGGACGGCGGGCGGCCGTCGCGCAGGCGGCGGGTTGCCGCCGTCGCCGGGCGGCCCGGCAGGCGGGGGAGGGAGGGTGGCGGAAGGGGGGCGTAGATGAAACGGTTCAGGTTTTCGCTCGAAGCGCTGCTGGAACACCGCCGGCGGCTGGAAGAGGCGCGTCAGCGGGAGCTGGCGGCGGAGCTGTCGGCGCTGTCGCGGCTGCAGGGACAGCTCGACGCGATCGCCGACGCGGTGCGGGAGGAAGCGGCGGCACTTCGCGACGGGCAGCTGGTCGGCCGTGTGGACGTGTCGCTGCTCACCGCGCACCGCCGGTTCGTGCTGGCGTGCGAGCGGCAGCGCGGGGCGTTGCTGGAGCACATGGCGGCGGCGCGCGGGCGGGTCGAGCGGGCACGCGCGTTGCTGGTGGAGGCGGCACGGGCGAGGAAGGTGGTCGAGCGTTTGAAGGAGCGGCGCTACACCCAGTGGAAGGCGGAGGTGCTCAAGGCCGAGCAGGCGGAGACCGACGACGCGACCTCGGCCCTGGGGGTGTACCGGATGCTCCGGGGGCGTGCTGACGGGTCGGAGGGGGCGGGGGCGTCGGAGGTCGGGTCGGGTCTCGGGGCGGCGGGTTTGGCGGAGAGGTCGTAAGGACGGACGATGCGGAAGCTGCTGCAGGTCATCCTGGTGCTCGCGGCGGTGCATTTCCTGGCCATCATGGCCGGGGCCGGCTATCTGCTGGCGACGGGCAAGCTGAACCGGGAGACGGCCTCGGCGATCCGGGATGTGCTGTTTCCCCCGCCGCCCGCCCCGGCCGCGGAGCCGCCGCCGACCACCCAGCCGGCCCCCCCGCCCACGCCGCTGCTGAGGCTGGAAGAGCTGCTGGCGCGGCAGGCGGGGCGGCCGGCCACCGAGCAGGTGGAGACGATCCGCGGGGCGTTCGACGAGCAGATGTCGCTGCTGGAGCGGCGGTTCCGCGAGTTGCAGGACCTGCAGCGTCAGGTCGAGCTGGCCCGGGGCGCGCTGGCGGTGGAGCGTGCGGCGCTGGAGGAGCGGGAGCGTTCGCTGGCCGAGCGGGAGACCCGCCGGGCGGAACAGGAGCAGGACCAGGGGTTTCAGACGGAGCTGCAGCTGCTGACGGCCATGCCCGCGGCGCAGGCCAAGCGTGTGCTGATGGCGATGGATGAGGAGACGGCCGCGCGATATGTGCAGGCGATGCCTGCGCGGGCGGCGACGAAAATCTTGCGCGAGTTCAAGACGGGGGAGGAAAACGCGCACCTGCAGGCGGTGCTCGCGCGGATCCGCGCTGGCGGGGGAACCGTGCCCGGCGAGACGGGACGGACGGCCGGGGCGGCCCCGTAGACTGCGACCCGGGTGCGCCGATAGGCCGAAACGCGGCGGGCGGCGGGGCGTGCCGGGCGATGGCCGAGGTTGTGGCACGCCGCTTGCAAGAAAATTCGTTGACGGCGGAGCACGTCACTTCGGGCGGAGGCCCGGGGTCTGCAAGGCGGGTGGCGACGGGCGGCGAAGGACGGAGCCGACGTGCCCGGGGCGAGCCAAACCGGGGTGGCCGGCGCGGGAGCGGCAGCCGGCCCCGATTTTTCCCAGCACGGGGCGTCGTCGCGCCCGGGCCCGGCGGGTCCGGCGTGAAGCGGTGACGCCCGCAGGTGTGGTTCGCCCGGCGAGGGCGGACGTCTCCCGACCGCGGATGGCCATGTCGCTGCTCCCTTCTGCTGCGCTGTCGGAACTGAGCTCGCGTCGTCCTGCGACGCCGGTCGGGTCGTCCATGCCGGTTCTGGCCGGGCCGGGCGGGCCGGGCGAGCGGGTGGTCCAGCGCCGGGAGCGGGGCGACGTACGCGGTCCACGAGAGGAAGACCGACTGCACGCGGACGGCGCGCGGCGTGCGGGCGGGGACGTGGGTCCGTGCGTTGAGCGATCGCGGGCAAGCCGGGTCGAATCCGAGCGACGGTTCGACCGGGTGCTCAACCAGCGGACGTCGCGGGCGACGGCGACCGAGCGGACCGGCGAGCTGGTGCCGCGTCGCCAGTCCGCCGGGCGTGCAGCGGAGGCGGATCGGGTGGCGGACAGCGCGGCCGGTCCGTCGCTTGGCGCTATGCGAGGCGAGCGCGCGGAGGGTGCGTCCGCGTCGTCCACCGACGAACAGGCCCTCGATGCGGCGGACGAAGGGCCGCGGGCCGAACCGTGGCCGACGACGGAGCGGATGTCGCACGCGGAAGAGGCGACAGCTGAGGGGACGGCCAGTCCGGCCCGCGCGGATGAGGCCGCTGGTCTGGCTGACGATGCCGCCGGTGGTCCGCCTGGGGCCGACCACGACGCTCGGCTTGACGATGCAGCCCTGACGACGGCCCTAAGTGATGCGGGCGCGGCAGGCGTGAACGTGGAGAGCCCGCTCGGGGCGGTGGGTGTGGAGCGGTGGGCGGAACGGAACGGGTGGGGGTGGAGCACGCTGACGGACCAGAGCGGGCGGGCGGTCAACGGCGGGGCATGGACGACGGCGACCGCCGGCGATGCTCCGGGCTCGGCCTGGGGTGCGGACCAGGTCGCGGCCGGGGTGGCCGGCGGGGGGGTGGCCGGCGGGGGGGCGGCCGGCGGGGCGGCTGGGGCGCCGTGGGCGGGCACGTCACCGGAAGGGATGGAACACGCCCCGACGGACACGGTCGCCGTCGGCATGACGACGTTCGGGGAAGGGGAAGCCGCTGCGGAGCAGACCGGTCGCGTGAGCGGCGAGGCGTCGGTCTTGCCGCGCGGTGTGACCGCCGGCGCGGCCGGAGCGGGCCTGGGGCGCCCGGCCGGGGAGACGCCCGCGGGTGAGGCCGGGGCGGAGGGAGGGGGAGGTGGTGAGCAAGGGGCCGAGCCGGGCGGGGCCACGGCGGTGTTCGATCCGCCGACGGAGGGCGATGGGGGCGATGGGAGCGATAAGGGCGAGCCGGTGCCGGCGGCGCGGTCGTGGGCGGAAAGGCTGGCCGCGTTGAGGGCGGTCGAGGGCGGATCAGGGCAAGCCGGGGCCAGCGGTGGGAGAGGCGAAGCGGCGCCGGCCGTACCGCTGGGTTCGGGGCCGGGCGTCGGCAACGGTGCCGAGGGGTGGTCACGCGTTGCGGCATCGCCGGGAGAGCCGGCCGGCTACACGCCCGAAGCGCGGTTTTACGCGACGCACGCCAGCTCCATCGTGCAGTCGGTGCGTACGAAGCTGCTGCCGGGCGGGGGGACGGTGACCCTGCGGCTGGACCCGCCGGAGCTGGGGGCGCTGCAGGTGTCGCTGGTGATGAAAGACAACCTGGCCACGGTGACGTTCCGCGCGGAGAGCGCGGAAGCGGCCCGACTGCTCTCGCAGACGCTGGCGCAACTGCGGGACACGCTGGCGGCGGCCGGCGTGGTGGTGGACCGGATGTCCGTGCAGCAGGGGTCGCGGCCGGAGGGTGGGAGCCCGGGGTCGGGACAAGGCGGGGGTTCAGGCGGCGGGACGTGGGGGGGGGCCGGGCCGTTCGACGCACAGGACGAGCAGGCGCGGCGGGAGCAGCAGCGTCGGGACCTGCTGGAGCGGCTGTGGCTGCAGGCTTCCGGGGCCGACCGCAGCGTGCTGGCGTGAGGACGCGGGGCGGGGTCGGCAACCGGGTTTGACGCGGAAGGAGAAGGCGATGTCCACGGTATCGGGGTTGTCGTCGGTGTACGGGCCCAGCCAGGCGCCGGTGAACCCGAAGGCGCAGCTCAAGGGCGAGGATTTCATTTCGCTGCTGATCACGCAGCTGACCAATCAGGACCCGCTGCAGCCGATGAAGAACACCGAGCTTCTGCAGCAGGTGTCGCAGATCGGCACGCTCCAGAGCCAGAGCGCGCTGCAGAGCTCGCTCGAGCAGATGGTGCTGCAGAACCAGCTTTCCTCGGCGTCGGGGATGATCGGCCGGCTGGTGGCGGGGCTGGACGAGACGGGTCAGCAGGTGGTGGGGCTCGTGACGTCGGTGCGGGTGGTGAGCAAGCAGGTGGTGCTGGAGCTGGACAACGGCAAGTCGCTGCCGCTCGGCCGGGTGACGGACGTGGGCCCGACGCGTGCGGAGCTGCTGGGCGGAGGGGGCGGCGGTGCGGGAGCGGGCGGGGGCGGCGGCGGGTCGGTGGCCGGGGCGGGTGGTGGAGGCGCGTCGGGCGGCGGCGGTGAGTTCGCCGGGCTGCCCGGTTCGCTGGTTCCCGGCGTGCTCACGCCGCCGAGCGGGCTCCAGCCGCCGGGCGGTTCAAATCCGCCGGGCGGTTCAAATCCGCCGGGCGGGGGCAAGCCGTCGGGGTCGGCGTCGCCCGCCGTGCCTCGGGCGTGATGCATCTGGCATGCGGGTTGCACTCGGTAGCGGGTGAGACCATCGGGCCGGGCGGCGGAGCCGTCTGGCGTAACGACACAGCTGGCCGGGCGGGCTGGAGGCAGGAGTTGCCCGGTGCGGACGCGATGTTCAGGGCGGTTTTTGCGTGCCCCGCCGGTCGGCGGGGTGACGCGGTGCGGCCGCCTTGCCTCGATTCGGACGACCCATGGCACTGACTTCGACGCTCTTCAGCGGGCTTTCGGGGCTGAACGTCAATCAGACGCGGCTCAACGTGGTGGGCAACAACATCGCCAACGTGAACACGGTGGCGTTCAAGGGGTCCCGCACGATCTTCACGCCGCAGTTCTACGTGACGGACAACCCCGGCTCGCCGCCGTCGGGCGACTTCGGCGGGGCCAACCCGTCGCAGCGCGGGTTGGGGGCGACGGTGGCGGCGATTCAGAAGGACTTTTCTCCCGGCGCGATCGAGCCGACCGGCCGGCCCACCGACATGGCCATCGACGGCGAAGGCTTTTTCATCGTTCAGGGGGCCCTGCGTCGCTACACCCGTGACGGTTCGTTCTCGCTCAACAGTCAGAACCAGCTCGTCACCTCCGGGGGCGACTTCGTCCTGGGCTACGGCGTGGACGACAACGGGCAGGTGCAGCTCGGCCAGCTCGACCGGCTGACGATCCCGCTCGGGCAGGCCACGCTGGCACAGGCCACCACGCAGGTGGACTTTCAGGGCAACCTGTCGATCACGTCGGCCGGGGCGAGCGTGCTGAACTCGCAGGCGCTCACGACGGTCGGCGGGGCCTCCCAGCCCACCGCCACCACGCTGCTGACCAACATCGCCGCGACCACCGCCAACGGCACGCCGCTGTTCAACGTCGGCGACACGATCACGCTCAGCGGCACCAAGGGCGGCGACCCGTTCACGCCGAGCAGCTTCACCGTGACCGCGACGTCCACGCTGCAGGACCTGATCAACTTCTACAACACGGCCCTGGGCATCGACCTCAACGCGCCGTCGGGTTCCGGCTTTCCCACGCCCGGGGCGACGTTCAAGAACGACAACACGCCCCCTGCGGGCGACCCCAACAGCATCCAGTTCGTCGTCGTCGGCAACCTCGGCGTCGCCCACGCGCTCACCGTCACCGGCGGCCCGCTCACGCTCACGCAGGGCACCACCGGCGACATCCCGCCGATCGCCTCCGCCCCCAACGGCAAGCCGATCAACACCGTCTTCCGCAGCTTCGATTCGCTGGGCAACCCGCTATCGATCAACCTGACCGTGGTGCTCGACTCCATCACACCCGCCGGGACGGTCTGGCGCTTCACCGCGACCTCGCCGGACAACGTGGGCAACCCGACCGCGGTCATCGGTCAGGGCACGCTGCAGTTCGACAACAACGGCCGGCTGGTCAATACGCTGGGCACCAACGTGACCCTCTCGCGTCAGGGCACCGGCGCCGAAACGCCGCAGACCATCGAGCTGGACTTCTCCCGGGTGACGGGGCTGCGCGACAACGTCTCGACGTTGCAGTTCACCAGCCAGGACGGCTTCCCCATCGGCACCCTCGCCTCGTTCTCCATCGGGGCCGACGGGACCATCACCGGCAGCTTCACCAACGGCCTCAACCGCACTCTGGGCCAGCTCGCCGTGGCCACGTTCCGCAACCCGCAGGGCCTGACGGACAACGGCGGCAACCTCTACTCGGCGTCGGCGGCTTCCGGCGTGGCGGTGATCGGCACGCCCCTGCAGCTCGGGGCGGGGGCCGTGCGGGCCGGGGCGCTGGAGCTGTCGAACGTGGACCTCTCCAAGGAGTTCACCAACCTGATCGTCGCGACCACCGGCTTCTCCTCGGCGTCACGCGTGATCACCACCGCCGACCGGCTCATTCAGGAACTGCTGAATACGACGCGTTGACGACGTGCTGAGGTCGGGTCCGGCCCGTCGGAGACGAACTGACTGAACGACGCCCCCGCGACAGGGTGCAGATTCTGCTGCCGCGGGGGCTTTCTCATGCGCCCCGGGGGGCGGGGGCGGGCGGGGGAGGTCGGCCGAGTCGTGCCGCCGCACGCGACTGCGGGAAAGCGGCCGCGCTGGCCGATAACCCCATCGCAGGGGGGGGGAGGTCCGGTAAGTGCAAGTCCACGGCGTTTTCGTGAGGAAGCCATGATCACGCTCACGCGACTCAATGGACAGCAACTGGTGATCAACGCCGAAAAGATCCGCTACATCGAAGCGACCCCGGATACGGTCGTGTGCTGCGACCACGGCGAGCGGGTGCTGGTGCGGGAGTCGATGCAGGAGGTGATTCGACGGGCGATCGACTACGCCCGGACGATCCGCAAGCCGGTGACCGAGTGACGCCTCGGCACGGTCAGGGGAAGCCGGACGGCCGCACGGAAGGGACGGTTGGACGCCGGAGACCGGCCGTCCGGTAAGCGCAGAAATTGCCAAGTCCGGCCGGGCCGGAGCCGATGCCTTCAGGGAGCCGCGGAGGGCTGCGGACGAACGGCATGGCGGACAAGTCGGACAAAGCCAAAGGGGACGCCGCCGAGGGCGAGGGCAAGGAGAAGAAAGCGCCCCTCTGGACCAAGACGCCGGTGCTGATTGCCGGCGTGATGGTGATCGAGGCGGCGGCCTTGTTTGCCGTGTTCAAGTTGCTGGGCGCGGGCAGCGCCAAGGCGACGTCGGCCGAAGTGACGCTGGCGACGGGGGACGCGGAGCACGGCAGCCCGGCCCAACAGGCGCCGGCGATGAGCGAAATCCCGATGCTCAGCGAGCGTTTCCCGAACGTCGCCTCGGGGCGTCGCTTCCTGTACGACGTCGCGATCGTCGCGCTGGTCCGCAACGACAACAAGGCCGCGGTCGAGGAGCTGTTCAAGACGCGTGAGTCGATGATCAAGGACCGGGTCCGCACAATCATCGCCCAGTCGGACCCCAGCAAGCTCGGCGGCGGGGACGAGCCGGGCCTCGAGACGCTGCGGCGGCAGATCAAGCATCAGCTCACGGAAATCGCCGGCCGCGAAGGCCTGATCGAAGAGATCCTCATCCCCAGATGCATTCCGTTCCGCGTGGATTGACGCTGATTTCGCGTTCGCGCGAACTTGACGCCGGTCTTACACGAAATAACGGTTGACACGGGCGCGGGCGAGAGTACGCTTCGGGCACGTTGACACCCGGCCGGGGCAGGATGCCGACGCCGGGCGTCGAAACCAGACGGCGGCCGTTGCCAGGGATGGTGCGACATGGCCAGCGAAACACCCGCCACGGGCGGGCAGGGGCCCGAACGTTCGGGCGCAGGCGGACAGACGACAGGCGGCGTGAGTGACGCGTCCGGTGCGGGGGCCAGCCCCGGTGGGGCAGGGGCCAGCCCCGGTGGGGCAGGGGCCAGCCCCGGTGGGGCGGGCGCGGAGGGCGGTGCGGACGCGCTGGACCCGTCGATCCTTGAAGCGGTGGGCAAGGCGAACGCGGAGATCAGCCGCTCGGCCGGCGCCGGAGGCGTCGGGGCGGGCGGCGCCGCCGCAGCGGGCGCCCCCGCGGGCGGCGGGGGCGCGGGGACGGCCGGCGGCGCGGAAGTCCCCGTGGGCCAGAGCGAGATCGACGAGCTGCTCAAGCAGGCGGCTCTGGAGGACCCGCAGGCGGCCAGTGGGGGGGGAGGCGGTGCGGGGGGGGGCGGTGGTGGCGCGGCCCCGGGCGGGGCGGCCCCGTTCGAGCTGCCGAGTTTCGCCGGGGCCGGCGGCGCGGCGGCGTTGTCGAGCATCGACCTGCTCAAGGACGTTGAGCTCAACGTCAAGATCGAACTGGGCCGGTCGCGGATGCTCGTGGAGGACGTGCTCAAGCTCAGCGAGGGGAGTGTCGTCGAGCTGGACAAGCTCGCCGGCGACCCCGTGGACGTGTTCGTGAACGACCGGCTGGTGGCGCGCGGGGAAGTGCTGGTGCTCAACGACAACTTCTGCGTGCGTGTGAACGAGATCGTCGCCGGGGTCCGCGACGACATGCTGTGACGGGACGCTCGCTGGGAGGTGCGCCATGGACGGCGGCACGACGGGGCTGGCGTGGACGGGGAGAGCGTTGATGGTGGCGCTGTGGGTCCTGGGATGGACTGCGCCGGCGATGGCGACGGCCGCATCCACGCCCGGCGACGGCGGGGCGGTGACGGTGATCGTCGGTGAGGCCGGGGGCGGCGCGCGGGAGACGGCGACCGGGTCGGCCGGCGAGCGTGGGGGGGCGATCCGTCGAAGCGACGGGGCGATGCGGGCGGGCAGCTCGGACGTGGCTGCCGCGGGTGAGGATCGCAGCGGCGGCGGCGTGGAGGTGCTCCGGCTGCTGGCCGGGCTGGGGCTGGTGGTGGGGCTGATTCTGGCCTTGAAGTACGGGGCGTCGAAATGGCTGGGCGTGCGCGGGTGGTCGGCCGGGGAGAACCGGGGGATCCGCGTGCTCTCGCGGACGCTGATGGGACCGCGGCAACAGCTGGTGCTCGTGCAGGTCGGGCGCAAGCTCGTGCTGCTGAGCGACTCGGCCGGGCAGGTGACGAGTGTGACGGAAGTGACCGACCCCGATGAGGTGGCCGAGCTGGCGGCCCAGGCGATGGGGCGGTCCGCGGAGGCCGACGGGCCGTCGGCGAGCGGTTTCGCGCAGCTTCTGGGACTGAAGTCGATGGCGTTGGCCGGGGCGGTCTCGCGGGATGGTGAGGAGCCGGAGCCGGCAGGCCTGGTCGGCCGCGGCGTGCGGGACGATGGGGTGGATGACGACGCTTCGGCCACGGCGGACCGGGCCGAGCTGTCGGCCGGGGCGCACCTGGATGAGCTCACGCAGCGTGTGCGGGGGCTTTCGGCGCGTCTGGGCGTGGCATCGGCGCCGGCCGGGACGGGCGGGGGCGGCTGAGGCCGTGTGGTGCGGGGGGGGAACCGCGCGGGGCGGGGCGGAGCCCCCCCTTGGCGGGGCGGCGTAGGGGATGACACAGGGACGATCGAGAAAGGACGCTCGACGTGGACACGCGGCGGTGGTCGGCAGAGGTGTGGCGGGCGTGCTGGCCGGCGGTGGGCTGGATGGTGGCGCTGGCGGTGCTGCTGGCGGGCGCGGGGGCCGCGTGGGCGCAGGGTGTGTCTGGGGGTGCGGGCGTCGGGTCCGGGGGGGGGGCGGCCAACACGCCGATGTCGATCGCGACGACGGGGGGCATGGGTGCCGGTGGCATCGGGACGGGCGGGCCCGCGACGGGCGGGTTGTCGGCGGGCGGGTTGTCAACGGGCGGGCTCACGCCGGTGATGCGGACCGACGGCGGCGGCGGGCGTGCTATCGAACTGCCGGACCTGACCCGGCGGGAGAACTTCTCTCCCGCGCTGCAGGTGATCGTCCTGCTGACGGTGCTGAGTCTGGCGCCGAGCATCCTGCTGATGATGACCTGCTTTACGCGGATCATCATCGTGCTGGCGCTGTTGCGGCAGGCGCTGGGGACGCAGCAGCTTCCGCCGAACCAGGTGCTGGTGGGGCTGGCGCTGTTCATGACGCTGGTGGTGATGGGGCCGACGATCGGTGCGATCAACGACCAGGCGCTGCAGCCGTACCTCTCGGGGGAGATCAGCCAGCAGGAGGCGTTGTCGCGGGCGCTGGTGCCGGCGAGGCAGTTCATGCAGCGGCAGATCGAAGCCGCCGGCAACGAGGAGGACGTGGACCTGTTCATGCGGTTCGCGAATCTGCCGCCCGCGACGCACTGGGACGACGTGCCGACGATGTCGCTGATCCCGGCGTTCATGCTCTCGGAGCTGAAGACGGCGTTCCTCATCGGGTTCAAGATCTACCTGCCGTTTCTCGTGATCGACATGGTGATCTCGGCGGTGCTGATCAGCATGGGCATGATGATGCTGCCGCCGGTGCTGATCTCGCTGCCGTTCAAGCTGCTGTTGTTTGTGCTCGTGGACGGCTGGCGGTTGATCGCCTCCAGCCTGATGGGTTCGTTCGTGACGTGAGCCGTTGGCGTGAGGGCTGCCGGCGGGCACGGACGTCCGCCCGGCTGTCCGGAGTTGAGCTCAACGCGTGCGGGGCAGGAGGCCCCAGACCATGACACCCGATGCCGCAACCGACCTGGTCCGTACCGCGCTGGTGTTGACGATCGTGATCGCCGGCCCCGTCCTGCTGGTGGGGCTGACCGTGGGGATCTTCGTCTCGGTGGTGCAGGCGCTGACGCAGATTCAGGAGCAGACGCTCACGTTCGTGCCCAAGATCCTTGCGATGCTGGGGCTGACGGTGGTGCTGATGCCGTGGATCTGTCAGCGGCTGATCGACTTCACGGCCGAGATGTTCACGGTGCATTTCCGGTAGCCGGCGGCAGCCGGGAGGCGGGAGGACGCGTCGATGGACCTGACGGCCGAGCTGTACGGCAGCCTCGAGCAGGCGGGCGACCCCGCGGTGGCCGGGCAGATCCGCGCTGCGCTGATGTGGGTGCCGACGTTCGCGGCGGTGCTGGTGCGGGTGGGGGCGATGTTCGTCTTCTCGCCGCTGTTCGGGTCCGGGAGGGTGCCGCGTCGGGTGAAGGGGATGTTCGCGGTGGTGCTGGCGCTGGCGGTGACGCCGACGATGCCGCAGGTGGCCTGGCCTGAGACGATCTTTCAGCTCGCGGCGGCCATCGCGGGCGAGATCCTCTTCGGGCTGGCGATGGGGATGGTGCTGAGCCTGATTTTCGTGGGCGCACAGTGGGCCGGGCAGATGGCGGGGCAGCAGCTCGGTTTCGACCTCGGCGCCGTGGTGGACCCGCAGTTCGGCGCCGCCGGCAGCGTGGTGTCGGACCTGTACTTCATGCTGGCGCTGGTCATTTTCCTGGCGCTCCGCGGTCACCACGCCGTTCTGCTGGCGATGACCGAGAGTTTCGACGCGTTGCCGGTGTTCACGGCCGGGGTGGGCCCCGGCGGGGTGGAGCTGGTGTGGGGGCTGTTCGCGGGGATGACGGTGCTGGCGGCCAAACTCACCGCGCCGATCGTGGTGACGATGCTGATGGCCGACGTCGCGCTGGGGTTTGTGAGCAAGACCATGCCACAGCTGAACGTGATGTCCGCGGGGATGAGCCTGCGGTCGCTGCTGGGGCTGCTGATGATCGCGACCGGGCTGGTCTTCACCAGCGAGGTCATGACCGACGCGTTGCTGGACGGCATGTCGGACCTGCGCCGGACGTACGTGACGCCGTGGACGGCGCCCGCGGCCGGCGTGGGCGGGGCAGGTGGGAGCGGGGCAGGGGGCGGCGGAGAGGGGGTGGGCGGTGGCTGAGCAGTACGGCGAGAAGACCGAACCCGCCACACCGCGCAAGCGGCAGGAGGCCCGGGAGCAGGGCCAGGTCGCCCGCAGCACCGACCTGTCGGCGGCGGTGGTGCTGCTGCTGGCGGTGGTGATGGTCGCGCTGCTGGGGCCGCGTGTCGTCGAAGCGATGCGGACGGTGATGACCGAAGCGCTGTCCCTGCAGGTGATCGGCGACCTCGACCCCGGCAGCACGGGGGTGCTGCTGCTGCGGACGTTTCAGCTGTGCGTGATGGCGGCCGGCCCGATGATCGTCGGCGTTCTGCTGGCGGCGATGCTGGCGAACGTCATCCAGGTGGGCTTTTACGCCACGCCCAAACGGCTGCAGCCGCGGCTGGACTCGCTCTCGCCGCTCAAGGGCGTCAAGCGGATCTTCGGCGGCATGCAGGCGATCGTCCAGCTGGGCATGAACCTGCTCAAGCTCACGGTCGTCGCGGCCGTCGCGTACACCGCCATCCACGGCCGGCTCGGCGAGATCGTCGCCATCCAGCGGCTGGACTACATGCAGATGCTCTCGCTGGGCACGGACCTGATCTACTCGGTGGCGATCCGGGTGGCCGTGGTGCTGCTGGTGCTGGCGATCCTCGATTACGCGTGGAAGCGGTTCAAACACGAACGCGACCTGCGGATGACCAAGCAGGAAGTGCGGGAAGAGCTCAAGCGGATGGAGGGCGACCCGATGATCAAGGCGCGCCGCCGGCAGATCCAGATGCAGATGAGCCGCGACCGGCAGAAGCGGGCCGTGCCGTCGGCCGACGTCGTGGTCACCAACCCCACGGAGTACGCGGTGGCCCTGAAGTACGACCCCGAGTCGGGGCTGGCGCCGCGGGTGGTGGCCAAGGGGCGCGGGCTGGTGGCCGCGGAGATCCGGCGGATCGCCATCGAACATGGCGTGCCGATCCTGCAGCGTCCGCCGCTGGCCCGGGCGCTGTACCGCACGGTGGAGGTGGGGCAGGAGATCCCGGAGGAGTTCTATGCGGCTGTCGCGGAGATCCTCGCGTACGTCTATGAGCTCACCGGGCGGCTGCGGAACGGGCGGATGACGGCGGGAGTGTGACGGGAAAGGTAGGGCCGGGGGGACGGCGGGCTGGCGGGGGGACTGGAGAGGGACGGGGGGGGCGGGCGGGGGGGACGGAGCGATAGGCGGCCATGACGGTGACGGCGGCGAACAACTCGGGTCTGCTCGCGCGGCTTTCGGAGAACCGCGGCATGGTGCTGCCGGTGGCGCTGATCGCGCTGCTGCTGGTGATCCTCGTGCCGCTGCCGACGCCGGTGCTGGATTTCCTGCTGCTACTGAACATCACGATGAGCGTGATGGTGCTGGTGACGGTGATCTACGTGAAGTCGCCGCTGGAGTTCGCCGTCTTCCCGTCGCTGCTGCTGGCGGTGACGCTGTTCCGGCTGGTGCTCAACGTCGCGACGACGCGGCTGATCCTCACCGCCGGCGACGGCGTCTCCAGCCCCGAGCAGGCGATGGGCGCGGCCGGCCACGTCGTGCAGACCTTCGCCAGCTTCGTCACCGCCGGCAGCCTCACCGTCGGCGTGATCATCTTCCTGATCATCTTCGTGATCCAGTTCGTCGTGATCACCAAAGGCGGCGGGCGCATCTCCGAGGTCGCGGCGCGGTTCACCCTCGACGCCATGCCCGGCAAGCAGATGGCGATCGACGCCGACCTCAACGCGGGCATCATCGACGAGAAGGAGGCCCGGCGGCGGCGCGACGAGATCGCCCGACAGGCCGACTTCTACGGGGCGATGGACGGTGCGTCGAAGTTCGTGCGGGGCGACGCCATCGCGGCGGTGATCATCACGCTGGTCAACGTCCTCGGCGGCGTGTACGTCGGCATGGTCGAGCACGGCTGGCCGATCGGCGACACGATGCGGCTGTACACGATCCTGACCATCGGCGACGGGCTGGTGAGTCAGGTGCCCGCGTTCATCGTCTCGCTGGCCGCCGGCCTGATCGTCACCCGGGCCAGCGACCGCAAGGACCTCGGCGAGGAGATGGCCGGGCAGCTCTTCGCCTCGCCCAACGCGTTGATGGTGTGCTCCGGCTTTCTGCTGTTCCTCACGGTGACCGGGCTGCCGACGCTGCCGCTGATGCTGCTGAGCGCGGTGTGTGCCGGGGCGGCGTGGATGCTCTCGCGGCAGGCGCGGATCGCGCAGGCGGAGCAGGCCCGCGCCGAGCGCGAGAAACTGGTCCGCAAGGAACCGGAAAAGGCGGAGAAGCTGCTCGAGCTCGACGCGATGGAGCTGGAGGTCGGCTACGGGCTGATCCGCCTCGTGGACGTGAAAAAGGGCGGCGACCTGCTCGACCGCATCTCGCTGGTGCGCCGGCAGATGGCGGTGGAACTGGGCATCATCGTTCCGCCGATCCGCATCCGCGACTCGGTGCTGCTGGGCCCCAACGACTATGCCATCAAAATCCGCGGGCAGACCGTCGCCCGCGGCGTGACCTACCCCGAGCAGTTCCTCGCGATCAACAACAACAGCACCGCGACGGGTCCGATCCCGGGGGCGACGGCCACGACCGAGCCGGCCTTCGGCCTCGAGGCGTACTGGATCACCGAGCCGCAGAAACATCAGGCGGAACTCATGAACTACACGGTGGTCGAGGCGCCGGCGGTGTTAGTGACTCACCTCACGGAGGTCATCAAGACCCACGCCCACGAACTGCTCACCCGGCAGGAGGTGAAGAACCTGCTGGAGAACCTCAAGGCGCGCGTGCCGGCGCTGGTGGATGAGGTCGTGCCGACGCTCGTGAAACCCGGAGAACTTCAGAAAGTTCTCCAGAATTTGCTCCGCGAGCGGGTGCCCATCCGCGACCTCGAGGCGATCGTCGAGGCGTGCGGCGACTGTGCGCTTCGCACGAAGGACCTGGACGTGATGACCGAGTACGCGCGTAACGCGCTGGCCCGGTGCATCTGCAAGCAGTACGTGGACGAGAGCGACAAGCTGTGGTGCGTGACGCTCGACCCTGCACTGGAAGACCTGGTGAACCAGCACATCGAGCGGAGCGAGCGCGGCACGTCGAACACCATGCCGCCGCGGACGGCGCAGCAGGTCGTGTCGAAGCTGGCGGCGAAGGTGGCGGAACTGACCGCGACGGGGCGGCCGGGGGTCATCCTCTGCTCGCCGCAGGTGCGTTCGGCGGTGCGTCGGCTCATCGAGACGTCGATGCCGCAGGTGGCCGTGCTCGGTTACAACGAAATTTCGCCAGGAGTTTCGGTCGAAGCAGTGGCAATGGCGAGCCTCTCAGGTTAAATTGTCGGAACAAGAGGCCGTCGGGCGGCGTAGTGTCTTGTGCGGCCCTTCACGTCTTGGTGGGAGAAACTCAATAACGCGAACGCCGGAAACTGGCGATGGGGACGAGGCTCTCGGTGTTTCGTCTCGGCCCCGACGTGCTCAAGGATGAGCGCGAACGCTTGGGACGGATTCCATGAAACTGCACACGTTCACTGCGGCGACCATGCCGGAGGCTGTTGCGCAGGTGAAGCGCAGTCTCGGCCCCCATGCTGTCATCGTGCACACGCGTGCCTACCAGCAGCGGTCCTGGTGGGGTTTACGCCGCCGTGAAGTTGTCGAGGTGCTGGCGGCACCGCCCGAGCGTCGCCCGCAGCGCGAGGGCGGGTCGCAGGGCGACAACGGTCGCGAGGGGGCGGCACGGCAGAACGAGGCGGCACCGGCTGGCGCCGGCAAAGCGGGCGTGTCGCGGCTGGCCGCGGCCGGGGCGTCGGCCTACGCCCTGCACTCGAACCTCAAGAGTGCCGCATCGGCACGGCACGATTCCGCCGCGTCGATGCAGCCCGCGGGTGCGACGGCGGCCGCGTCGCTGCCGGGCGAGGCCGTGAGCCTGCTGTTCAAGACCATGAACGACCAGCTCAGCGAGGTGAAGTCGGAGCTGCGTCAGCTGATCGATCGCGTTCGTATGCCGTCGTCGTCGCTGAGCCCCATGGATGGGGGTGAGCTCGGCGAGACGCTCTACAGACAGTACGAGCGGCTGCTGCAGCACGGCGTTGCTGCTGGCCTGGCCGAGGACATCGTCAAGTCGCTCCGCTTGAGCATTCCAAGGGCGTATCTCGGCAACGAGTCGTTCGTCCGGGTCAAGATGGCCGAGCACCTGGAGAAGCTCATCCCCTCGGCCGGGCCGGTGCGTCGCACGAAGACGTCGGGCCCGCACGTCGTCGCGTTGATCGGCCCTACCGGTGTGGGCAAGACCACGACCATCGCCAAACTTGCGGCCGAGCTGCAGCTGGGTGAACGCCGACGGGTGGGTCTGATCACCATCGACACCTACCGCATCGCCGCGGTGGACCAGCTGCGTAAGTACGCCGAGATCATCGGCTCGCCGCTGGAGGTGGTGAACACGCCCGAAGAGATGCCCGCCGCCATCACCGCGATGCAGCAGATGGACTATGTGCTGATCGACACGGCGGGGCGGTCGCCCACCGACACGCTCAAGCTCTCCGAACTCAGGCGGTTCATCGAGGCCGCCCGGCCCGATGAGGTACACCTGGTGCTCTCGACCGCCAGCGACGGCCGCAGTGTGGACCTGGCGGTGTCGGCGTTTTCCGACGTGCGGGTGGACAAAGTGCTGTTCACCAAGATCGACGAAGCGGCGGCGGTGGGCGTCGTGCTCAACGTCGCGCGCAAGCTCAACAAGCCCATCAGCTACATCACGACCGGGCAGGACGTGCCGCACGACATCGAAGTGTTCCGCGGCACGCGGCTGGCGGAGCTGATCCTCGGGCGGGCGGAGACGCCGGGCAGCGACCTGCCGACGCCGACCTCCCCCCGGCAGCTCTCGGCCGAGCAGACGGTCCCAACGCCGACGGTCGCGGCGCAGGCGCCCGCCGGCCAGCCCGCCCCGGCCCGTCCCGTACCGGCCCGTCCCGTACCCGCCGCCGCGTCGTCGGGGACCGCGACGGCGGCGTCGGGTCTAGCCGAAGGGAGGCCCGCCGGCACGGCAGGCGTTTCCACGGCCGGCGGGGTGTCGCGCCCGGGCAGCGTGCCGCGACTGGCGGCGGCAGGGGGGTTACAGTGACGGCGATGCCCGACCAAGCTTCCGCGCTGCGTCGTCTGGCCCAGCAGCCGGACTTCTCGATCGAGATGCCGGTGGCGCGGGAACGGGTGCCGGCCCGGCCGACGCCCCGCCCTGCCGGCCCCGCGACCGCAGCGCCTGCGGGTTCGACCGCCTCTGTGGCGTCCACCACGTACGCGCCGCTGCACCGTGCGGCTCCGGGCAGTCGTGCGTCGGTCATCGCGGTGTCGTCGGGCAAGGGGGGCGTGGGCAAGAGCACGGTCGCGGTGAACCTCGCGGCGCGCTTTGCCGAGGCGGGCAAGCGGGTGCTGCTGGTGGACGGCGACCTGGGGCTGGCGAATCTGGACGTGCTGTGCAATGTCGAGCTTCCGTTCAACCTCGCGCACGTGGTGGCCCGCCGGAAGACGCTGCGGGAGGTGGTCGTGCGGGTGCCGCTGCCGGGCGAGCGGGCGACGGGCGGGTTCGACCTCATCGGCGGCGCTTCCGGCCTGGTCCGCATGGCCGACCTGGACGAAAACGGGCGTCGGTGGGTCCTGGAGGGGCTGCTGGAGCTGGAGCGGCACACGGACATCGTGCTGATCGACACCGGGGCGGGCATCTCCCGCAACGTGCTGGCCTTCTGCCGGGCGGCGGACCACGTGCTGGTGGTCACGACCCCTGAGCCGACGGCGGTCACGGATGCGTACGCGCTGGTGAAACTGCTCAGCGGCCGCGCCGCCGCGGACGCGGAAATGCCGCCGGCGCGTGCGGTGGGCCGATGGGGCGTGTGCGCCGACCCGGTTCTGCGGCCGGAAGGCCAGAAGATCTCGCTGCTGGTCAATCAGGCCGAAACGTCCCACGAGGCGTCGGCGGTGTACCAGCGCCTCTCGCGTGTCGCGCGGCAGTTTCTGAACCTGCAGGTGCTGGACGCGGGGTATGTGCTGAAGGATGAGGCGGTGGCGCGGTCGGTGCGGAGGCGGGTCCCGGTGGTGCTGGACCAGCCGTCGGCGCCGGCGAGCCGCTGCCTGGTGCAACTGGCGACGCGGCTGGAGAGCGGGGTGGTGCCGGCCGCGGGCGCCGGCGGCTTTTTCGGGCGTGTGCTGTCGAAGCTGTGGGGGAGGAGCTAGACGATGGTCGTGCGCATGGCGGTGGCGATGTCGCTGGTGGCGTTCGCGGTGTGCCTGCTCGTCGGCGGTTTCGAAGCGGGCAATCCGTTCGATGTCACCGTGAAACGCGCTCTGCTGGCGATGGCGGGGACGCTGATTATCGGACTGGTGGTCGGGATGGTTTTTCAGGTGATCCTGCAGGAAAACCTGAAGAAAGAGGAGCAACGATTAAAGGGCACGGCGGTGGCCGCCAGCCCTTCGGAGACATCGAACAGCGAGGGCAGGACAGCGACCTGAGACGCTTCCCGTTCCCGGAACAGGGACGTTCCACGCCGCCGCGGGCCGTGGCGGTGAGGACGGGAAGCCGACCGATAACACCGGCACCGCGCTGAGGGGCGAACCCTGTGCACGGCGCCGGCGTACGGAATGGCGTTCCGGGTGGCTGCCACGCCAGAAAGGATTCGGGCTACGCCATGGGCAAGCAAGAGAAACGCCAGCAGCCGAAGCGCGACATCACCGATGTCTGGCGCGAGTACAAGCGCACGCGGAGCGAGCAGCTCCGGAACATCCTGATGGAGCATTACCTGCCGCTGGTGCGGTTCAATGCCGAGCGGATCCACGTCAAACTGCCCGACGAGGTCGAGCTCGACGACCTGATGAGCGTGGGCATCTTCGGCCTGATGGACGCCATCGAGGCGTTCGACCTCGACCGCGGCGTCAAGTTCGAAACCTACTCCGCCCCGCGCATCCGCGGCGCGATTCTCGACGAACTCCGCTCCATCGACTGGGTGCCCCGGCTGGCCCGTTCGCGGCGACAGAAGCTCGAAGACGCCACCCGGAAGCTCGAGATGCAGCTGGGCCGCGCGCCCACCGAGAAAGAGCTCGCCGAGCACATGGGCGTGTCGATGTCCGAGCTGGAGAAGATCGTCAAGGACGCCAACGTGGTCACGGTGGTGTCGCTCTCCCGCAAGTACTACGAGACCGACTCGAACAAGGACGTCCGCGAGATCGACGTCCTCGAAGACCGGCGCGGCGCCGACCCGCTCCGCGAAATCCAGCGGAAGGACCTCAAGGAGCTGATCACCCGCGGGCTCACTCGCGCCGAGCGGCTGATCATCATCCTCTACTACTTCGAAGAGATGACCATGAAGGAGATCGGCCAGACGCTGGACCTCTCCGAGAGCCGCGTCAGCCAGATGCACTCGAGCATCCTCGCCCGGCTCAAGGCCCAGATGGCCGAGCGCCACCGGGAGTTTCAGCAGGCGGCGGCGGTGTGAGGACTGCCGTCGCCGGCAGCGCGAAATCGCTTACGCAAAGCGTCGCACGTCTCCGCGCACCGCATGTATCACGGGGGCGGCACCGCGAAAAACCGCGGAGTGTCGTGGTCCAGGTTGAGTCGGCTCGTGGCGTCGGCGCATAGTGTGGCCCGGCGAAGGCGGCAGGGTCGATGCCGCCGACGCCGAGCACCATGACTTACGAAACGCCCGAACAATTCGCCGTCGCGCTGGGGTTTTCCGTTCACCGCTCGGGCCGGAAGGCGATCCGCCGGGGTCGGCGCCCGGCCGTCTCGCTGGCGCTGCTGGCCGCCGGCATCGACGTGCAGCCGGGACGTCCGCTTCCGGAGCGCCGCCGGGGCATCGTCGAGGCGTTCCGCGCGAGGGCGCGGCTGCTGGCGTCGGTGCGCTGCCCGGCCGACGCCCGGATCGAATCGTTCCTTCATCGCCACCTTGCCGACCTCGGGCTGGACTTCAGCCCGACGTTGCCCGAAGCGGGCGTGGTGCTGTTCCAGCACGGCATCGCCCGCGAGCTGTCCGTGCCGCGTCGGCCGGGCCATCGCTTCGAGTCGCCGCTGCTCAGGAGCTACCGCGTCCGCAACGGCGTGCTGCACAACCCCAGGGCCGACCGGCGTACCACCGCCGGGACGTTTCACGTGGCCGAGGGCGGCTTGCCCGTGCCGGCGGACAAGATCGCCGTCCCCAAACGCGTCTTCGCCGAACTGCTGCGGCACGCGGTCAACCCGCCCAGGGCGCTGCTGGCGCTGCCGTACCACGCACGGCCGGAGGACCCGACGCAGTCCGCCACGCACACGTGGGTGTCCCTGCTGCTGCGGCCGACGGTGTGCCCACGCGTGCCCGGCGCTACCGGCGAACTGAGCATGGAGGTGCGTTTCTTCGCCCCCGGCTCGCTGGTGAGCAACCTCGACTTCGTGGAGTCGATCTTCGGCAACGCCGGCGACCCCTTCCTGCCGGAAAACGACGCCGCGCTCGACGTGCTGCACTGGAGCGGCCACACCGGCTGCGTCATCCTCGCGCCGCATCTGGTCTCGCTGACCAAGAAGCAGCTGGGCCTGCCGCACGTGGATCAGGCCACCGATCGCCAGCGGCGCGACGGCATGTGCTGGCGGGACGAGAACGAGCTCTACAACAACGGTACCGCGTTCAAGGTCACCTGCCGCACCCACGAAGGCGTCGTGGTGACCCTCATCGCCGACAACTACTACGGCTACTGCAAGAAGGAGGTCAAAACGCAGATCTCCTACGCGGCCAACCTGCTGGGCAACGTGGAAGAAGAGCACGCCGGCGGCGCCATCGCCTTCCCCGCCTACTCCTTCGGCGACGACTTCGTGCCCGACCAGCGGCATTCCAACGGCCGGACGTTCGCCGACGTGATCGCGGCGCTGGGCGACCGCATCGACCTGCGCCCCGAGGGCTACGCCGTGGACCGCCGCGACGGCCGGCTGATGTACGTCCCCGAACACGCCCGTGCGTCGGTGCGGCGGCAGGAGATCTTCTGGGCCGGCCCCGACGGTCGCGAGCAGACGCTGTTGATGCAGCCCGGCTGCATTTACATGCTCCCCAGCGGCTTTCAGCTGCAACTGCAGAAGCACCCCGGCGCCGATCGCTACCGCATCGTCGGCGTCCGCCCCGACGGCACGTTTTGCCACAAGCCCTGCACCGTCTCGGGCGGCGGCAAGTCGGAGATCTCGAAGAAGCTGCAGGACTACATGGTGTACGGGCCGATTTTCGTGGCCGACCCGCACACCGACTTCACGCTGGTGGACGCCCTCATCCGCCGCGATTACAGCGACCGCTGGCGCGACGACGCCCCCGACAAGCCCGACTATTCGAAGCGCCCCAGCCGGCCGATCCTCTCACCGCTCCGGTCGCTCGGCTCGGTCATCAAGCTGCTCACCCCGTCGGAGCAGTACACCGACGAGTACAACGAGTTTCTCGCGCGGATCCCCGAGCACATCCGCGCGCTCGTGTTCGTGGTCAAACGCTTCTACCAGACCGACTGGGGCGACGACTGGCGGTCGCACTTCTCCGTGGACTCGGTCAACGGCGGGCCCGGCCACGAACTCAAGCTCGACGGCCGCAAACTCATCGGCAGCTACGTTCGTGTCGGATTCACTGCCGCTGGCGGCTGGCGCACGTTCAAGCTCCGCCCCGACTTCGTCGCGGCGGTGAAAATCCAGACGGAGGACGACATCACCGCGTCGGTGGTCGTCCCGCCGGCCACGCCGGGCGGGCTGTCCCAGAAACACCTGATCAACTGCGAGTACCGGCTGTTTCAGCGTCCCGACGATGCCATCCACCCCGGGCTCGACCGGCAAACCGAACACGACCTCGCCACCGACGACAACTTCCTCTCGAACTTCGAACCGCTCCCCGTCGAGCACGCCCGGCGCATGGCCGCCCGCGTCACCGAGCTCAGCCGCTTCACGCCCCCGATGCAGCGGCTCATCCGCGACACCGCACGTCAGGCCGACGGCTACTTCGTCTGCTCCAGTCAGCCCCGGCTCATCGACGGCAAGCCGTCCAAAAACCCGCGCTACCTGCAGACGCGACCCGACCTGCTCATGCCGCTGACCGTGCTCGCCCACCGCGAAGGGCTTCGGCTCTGGCGGGGGCTGCCGGCCGACGCGCCCGTGCTCACACCGGTCGATGCCGTGCTCACCGGCCGGCGCAACAACCCGCCCGACCCCGCCGGCGGCATCCGCGCTCTGGCGGTCTTCAACCCCATCCACTACCAGGACATCCCCGAGCTGTTCATGGACTTCATCGCCAGCCTCACCGGCCGCAGCCCGTCCACCACCGGGGCCGGGTCGGAAGGCGCGCTCACCAAAGGCCCGTTCAACATGCTCCGGCCCACGGCCGACCTCAACGCGGCCCTCGTCAGCTATCTGCTCACCGGGCTGGGCGGCTTCACCACCGCCGGCGGCTACGTCGGGCCGAAGGTGAAGGTGGACCACGACATCTCGCTGCTGGTCCCGGAAGTGTGGTGCCGGCTCAGCCCCGAAGAACGCGACCCCCGGTTCCTCATCGCCAACGGCTATCTCGAGAAACTCGACGACTTCGACCACAAGGGCGAACGCATCCTCGCCTCGCGTCTGGGCTACCGCATCACCTCGGCGTTCGTACGCGCGTTCTTCGGACGCCTCTTCGACTTCCCCACGGCGGTGTTCGATGACGCCATGCTCCGGCCCGAAACGCAGGACCTCGACATCTTCGTCGACGGCGTGAAAAACATCACGCAGGCACAGCAGTGGGTCGCCCGCCAGTACTTCGAAGACGGCACCATCCACGACGCCTGTCCGCCGCTGCAGGTGCTCCTGCACATCATGGCCTTCGGCCACTGGCAGGGCAAAGACGTGCACGACCCGGCCGTCCGGGCGATGTTCACCCGTGAGGCGCTGCTCGGCAGCGACTGGTACCGCGACCGGCTGGCCGCCCGCCAGCGGGGCGACGTCGCCCGATGGACACGGCATGTCAACAAATTGCGGTCGGTGTTGAATGCGCCGCGGTCGGCGGTCGACGCCGCCGGGTTGACTCGGCTGCACCTTGACGAACGGCTGAGGGCGGCCGAGGCCGAGCTGCAGTGTGTGCGGTCGCCCGGCTATATGGCGACGCTGGTCGGGACGCTGGGGACCGACCCGACGCTGGTGCCGCCGGAACCCTTGGCGGGCACGCCGCCGGCAACGACGGACGAAGCGGTCTCGGCCGAGCCGGCCGGGACGGGCGTCTAGGCCGTCGGGCAGTCGGACAAGCGGCGGGCGGTGGTGGCGTGGGGACGGCGTCGGTGGCAGGTTGGCGGAGAAGGTGTGGTTTCTTGACCCCCCCGTGCAGGTGAATAGACTCTCGCCCCCATTCCGCCGGTTGCTCCGGGGGCAGATGCGGGGGGACGGGAGTTTTTAACTCTCGGCTGAGCAAGGTTTTAAGTTTGCTGCTTGCGAGGTCGGACGAGGGTCCGATGGCGCGGGCGGTGTTGGCATCGGTGGCCGGCCATGTGAAGCCGGGCGGCTGCCGGTGTGAAAGGCTTCGGAACATTTATGGCACGCGACCTGTCCAAGATCCGCAACATCGGCATCGCCGCTCACATCGACGCGGGCAAGACCACCACGTCCGAGCGCATCCTGTTCTACACCGGTCGTGTGCACAAGGTCGGCGAGGTGCACGAGGGCACCGCCGTCATGGACTTCGACCCTGAAGAGCAGAAGCGTGGCATCACGATCAACTCCGCCGCGACGTTCTGCGAGTGGCGGCGTAACGGCGAGCTGTACAACATCAACCTGATCGACACGCCCGGCCACGTGGACTTCACGGCCGAGGTGGAGCGGTCGCTGCGCGTGCTCGACGGGGCGATCGCCGTGTTCGACGGCAAGGAAGGCGTCGAGGCGCAGTCGGAGACGGTCTGGCGGCAGGCCACCAAGTACAACGTGCCGCGGATCTGCTTCGTCAACAAGATGGACAAGGTCGGGGCGGATTACGACTTCTGCTACAAGACCATCATCGAGCGGCTGGGCGCGCCGGCGGTGCCGGTGATCATCCCCGACGGGCAGGCCGACACCTTCAAGGGCATCATCGACCTCATCCGCGGTGTGGGCTACTACACCGACATGGGCAACGAGAAGGACAAGGGCCAGACGATCGTCGAGAAGCCCGTCCCGCCCCACATGAAGGAGAAGTACGAGCACTACCGGGCCATCATGCTGGAGAAGGTCGCCGAGCTCGACGACCACATCATGGAGAAGTACCTCACGGACCCCTCGACGATCACCGAGCAGGAGATCCGTGCGGCCCTGCGCAAGGGCACCATCGAGTTCAAGGCCAACCCGGTGTTCTGCGGGTCGGCGTACAAGTATGTGGGCGTGCAGATGCTGCTCAACGGCGTGGTGGACTACCTGCCCAGCCCGCTGGACCTGCCGCCCGCCCGCGGCGTGGACCCCCGCGATCACGAGAAGGTGCTGGAGCGCAAGCGCGTCCCCGAGGAGCCGTTCTGCGGGCTGGCTTTCAAGATCGTCGACGACAAGTTCGGCACGCTCACCTACGTCCGCATCTACTCGGGCCGGCTCGAGACGGGCACGCGTGTGCTCAACGCCAACAAGAACACGCGGGAGAACATCTCGCGCATGTTCCAGATGTCCGCCAATGACCGCATCCCCCGTGAGGCGGCCGAGGCGGGCGACATCGTGGCGGTGATCGGTGTCAACGAGGCGATGACCGGCGACACGCTCTGCGACCCCGACCACCCGATCATCCTCGAGCGGCCCACGTTCCCCGAGCCGGTCATCAGCATGTCGATCGAGCCGAAGGCGGCCGGCGACAAGGACAAGCTCTCCAACGCCCTCACCCAGCTCCGCCGTCAGGACCCGACGTTCTCCGCGACGTACAACAAGGAGACGGGCGAGACCATCATCGCCGGCATGGGCGAGCTGCACCTGGAGATCATCAAGCTGCGCCTCACCCGCGACTACAAGGTCGATGTGGTGGTGGGCAAGCCCAAGGTCTCCTATCGCGAGACCATCACCGGCGTCGCCCGGGACATCCGCGGGTTGCACAAGAAGCAGACCGGCGGTCGCGGCCAGTACGGCGACTGCATCATCACGATCGAGCCGTTCGACGGCACCGGCCCCGACGGCAAGCCGCTCGACCCGGAAACGCTCAAAAAGCTCAGGTGGGAAGACGGTGTCGCGTTCGAGAACAAGATCGTCGGCGGCGCCATCCCGAAGGAATACATCCCCTCGGTCGAGTACGGCATCCGGCAGACCTGCAAGACGGGCGTGCTGGCCGGCTACCCGCTGATCAACCTCAAGGTCACGCTCACCGACGGCAGCTACCACGACGTGGACTCGTCGCAGGTGGCGTTCGAGCTGGCCGGCCGGTTGGCGATCATCGAAGCCGCCAAGGCCGCGGGGCTGACGCTGCTCGAGCCGATCATGAAGGTCGTCGTCACCACCCCCAAGGACTTCGTGGGCAACGTCACCGGCGACCTCAACCGCCGCCGCGGCCTCATCCTCGACAGTCAGGAGCGTGGCAACACCGTCGTCGTCGAGGCCGAAGTGCCGCTGAGCGAGCTCTTCGGCTACACCACCGAGCTCCGCAGCATGTCCCAGGGCCGGGCGTCGGCCGCCATCGAGCCGCTGAAGTACGCCCAGGTGCCCGGGAACGTGAAGGAAGCCATCCTCAAGGGCGCCGTCTAACGCATCGCACCCGTGTAACGCAGCACACCAGCAGGGCCACGCGGATTCACACGGCGTCCATGAGGCGGAGCAGGTGCAGTTTCCGCCGGTTGGACTCCACCGTCACCAGCACGTCCACGTTGCGCGCGGCACGCAGCCGGGTCAGTTCCTCGTCGGTGACCAGCAGGAGCGACCCGGCCGGCAGCGCGTCCGGGGCGGGCAGGTTTTCGCCCGGGCTGTGTGCGGTCATCCCCGCGTAGAACATGATCTCCGGCTGAAACCGCAAGGCCTGCGCCACGAGCACCGTCTCGCCGGTGAGCCCCTGCCGCTGCATGAACTGCTGCAGGGCCATCGCCGCGGCATAGCCCGAGCGACGCTCGCGGTTCTCCACATTGAAGTACGCCAGCGGCAGCGCCAGAAGGACCATCGCCACCACGGCGACCGCGGCCGCCACGCGAAGCGGCCGACGCGCGCCAGCCGCGGCCAGCTCGCTGAGCACGCCCGCCGCCGCCAGCGCGGCCAGCGGGAACGTCACGTAGGCGTACCGCGGGTTGACCATCCCCGAGAGCACGCACAGCCCCCAGCTGACCGGCACCGCCGCCAGCAGCCACCTTGCCCTGAGGCTCAACGCGTTCCAGCGCCACGCGCCCCACGCCAGCACCGCCGAAGCAGGCAACGCGAACGCCATCAGCTGCACGGGAAGCAGCAGGGCCTGCGCGTAGCGACCGGCCCGTGTGTCGTAGAGGTTGTCCAGCCCTTCGCGTACGCCGGAGAGGTCCAGCGGCAGGCCGCGTCGGCTGAGTTCGAGCTTCAGCGCCAGGGCGGCCAGCGCGGCCAGCGCCACGCCGCCGGCCCAGCCGGCCCAGAGCGGCCCGCTCCGCCACGCGTTCGGCACGAGCCACGCCGCCGCCAGCGTCACGCCCAGCGCCGCCGGCAGACCCGCCGGCCCCTTGGCCGCCAAGGTCAGCAGCAGGGCCAGGGCCAGGCCGAACGCGGCGTAGGGCCTCAGCCCCGCTCGCCGTGAGCCGGCCCGCTCGGCGGGCTCAAGCCGGACACAACTCGCCGCGGCGATGGCTGCCGCCGTCGCCAGCAACGTGTTGAGCGCGTCGATCTCCGCCGAGCGGCTCTGTGCCCACAGCGCTACCGCCCCCGACTGCAACAACCCCGCCGCCCAGCCCGCCGTCGGCCCCCACCATGCCCACGCCGCCAGCAGCACCAGCGACGCCGTCAGCCCCGCCCACACCACCGATGGCAGACGCCAGACCCACGTGTTCGCCCGGCCCGTCGCCCACTCCACCGCCGCCAGCACCTGGTAGTGCAGCGGCGGCTTACGCAGGTACACCCGCCCGTAGAGTATGGGCACCCACGGGTCGCCGCGCTCGACCATCTGGTGTGCCGTCACCGCACGGTGCGCTTCCGTCCCGGCCAGTGGCGGGGTGCCCAGCAGCGGCACATGCAACAGCAGATTCAGCAGCAGGACCAGCGCGGCCGCCGTCCACCGGCCCCCTTGCAGTGGCATCATCGGCCCGAGGGTAGCTCAAATCGAGGCATCGGGTCGGGCATCCGCTGGAGCACGCCCGCCTCCACGAGTTTGCTCGCGATGTACGGCAGGTGCTCGTTGAGATACGGAATCAGTCGCGGGTTCTCCGAAGGGTCATGCCCGAAGTCGATCAGCTCGTCGCGTGCGGCCGTCGCCGACCAACCTTCGAGCAGTACGCGGTACAGGGCCACCACGCCGCCGGTCCGCTGGCTGCCGGTGTGGCAGTGGACGAGGATCTGCTGCCCGGCCAGCCGCGCCCGATGGATCTCCAGCAGGGCTTGAACGTAGCGGTCGGGGTTGCCCGTCCCGTCGCCGCCCAGCGGCAGGTTGACCCGGCGGATGCCCAGCCGGTTGCAGGCGTCGATCTCCGCCCGGACGTCCGCCCGCTGCAGGTTGTCCGTGGACATGAACACGACCGTGTCGATGCCGTAGCGGCTCAGCGTCGGCTCGATGAGCCGTGCGGAGATCTGCCCGGAGCGGTACAGGTGGTTGCGGTCCACGGCCGCGAAGTTGCGCGGGTAGACCTGCCACCGCAGCGATGTCGTCCACCACACGCCCAACGCGGCGGCCAGCAGCACGCCAACGACAGCCAGCGCGGTCACGCCCTGCCAGCTAAGTCGGTGCTGCCGGGGGCGTGCGACGGCGTGTTGCGGGATCTCGGGCGCCGGGCCGGCGAAGGGCCCGGCCGTGCGAGCCGTAAAGGGCGGGGTTGACCTCGAACGCACGTGAAAACTTAGGGCGAACGGCCGCGCGTCTTTGCAAGCGTTTTGTCAAGGTTGCGCTCGGATTGCCCGCATGCGCAGGGGCTGTTGCGCGGGACCGTTTCACGCCGTGGCCGATGAAGCGGTCGCGACGCGGGGCAGTTTGACCACGACCAGCGTGATGTCATCCAGCACGGGCGCGTCCCCCATGAATTGCCGGTGCTCGGCGTCGATGGCCAGTGCGATGTCGCGTGCGGAGCGCCCGGCCACCCGACGAACGACCTCGAGCAGACGCTCCTTGCCGAAGTACTCGCCTTGGCTGTTCTTTGCTTCCCAGATGCCGTCGGTGCCCAAAAGCAGAATCCCGCCGTCGGGCAGGTTGTCGGCCGCGTATTCCTGATAGTGCGTCGAGTCCAGTGCGCCCAGCGGGACGTCGCCGTCGGCCAGTTCGGTGAACCGGTCGCCTGCAGGGTCGTAGACGATGATCGGGTCGTGGGCCGCGCAGGCCCAACGTGCCCGGCGTCGCACCGGGTCGACGAGCATGAGGGTCATGGTGACGAAGCGGACGTCGGCCGAGTCGCGTGCGAGCACGCGGTTGATGCGGGTCATGACGTTGCCGAGGTCCGCGTCGCGTTCGACCGAAGCCCGCAGCGCTGCCCTGGCGGTGGCCATGAGCAGCGATGCCGCCACGCCGTGGCCCATGACGTCGCCGATGGCGACGAGCATGCCGTCGGGGCCGAGGTCGAGGGACTCGACGAAATCGAAGTAGTCGCCGCCGGTGGCGTCGCAGTAGCGGGAGAAGCCGTGGACGTCGAGCAGGCGGTTGCGGGGCATCGAGCGTGGGAGCAGCGACTGCTGCACCTGCATCGCCAGTTCCATGGCCTGCTTCATCTGGGTTCGTTCCTTGAGCCCGGCGGCCATGGCGTTGAGCTCGCGGGACAGCTCCACCAGCTCGCGTGCGCCGTGCAGCTCAAGCCGTCCGTCGAGGTCGCCGCTGCCGATGCGGCGGATGTGCGAGGTCAGCGCCAGCAGGGGCCGCGAGAGCCGGCGGGAGAGCAGGGCCGCCAGCGCCGCGAAGCCGAGGGCGAGCGTGACGGCCGCCAGCAGCCCCGTGCGTTGCGCGGCCCACGCTTCGGCCATGAACACCGATTCGGGCAGCGCCACCAGCAAGCGCCACTGCACGCCCGCGAACGGGTTGAGGTCCGCCGAGAGCACGCGGAGCCGCCGTCCGTTGGCGGTGGTCTGCCCCGTCGAGGTCGGGGCCATTTTCTCGAACGCCGCCAGCGCGTTGGCGGTGGGGCTGGGTGAGCCGGCCAGGGTCAGCCGGGTGCCCGCGTCGGCGGTCGGCCCTTCCGAGGCCGCGACCAGAAGGCCGTGATCGTCCGTGAGGAACAGGGCGCCTTCCCGGGCCAGCGGCAATCTCTGCAGGAACTCCGACAGCGACGCGAGCGTGACGTCGATGACCAGCACCCCCAGCAGCGTGCCATCGCCCGCACGCACCGCACGCGTATATCCCGCGCCGGTGACGGAGGCGCCGGTCTGCCCGGGAAACCAGAAATAGATGGGCGTCCAGACGGGCTGGCGCTCGGCCATGGCCAGCTGGTACCACGGCCGCTCGGTGGCGACGTAGGTGTACCGCCGCAGCGGGGTCAGCGTGCCGGTAGCCGGGTCCGCCCGCCACTCCTGCGTGTCATCGGCCTGCCCCGAGGCGGCGCGCCCGTACTCCAGCTGCCCGTCGTTGCGGAGCAGCCAGACGGTGTCGCCTGCGGGCGTGGCGAAGCAGATCGACGCCACGGAAGGGTTGCCGCGCAGGTCGTCCAGCAGCGTCGGGAGCCACGTGTCCAGGCCGTCGTGCCGCAGCGTCCGCGACACCGTAAGCCGGTGGACGTACAGGTCGGAGAGCGAGACCGCCGCGGCAAGGAAGTCACGGGTCTCGGTGCGCACGCGGTCGATCGCGGTCTCGCCGAGCTGTCTGCCCAGCTGCTCGGCCACCCGCGTGGTGGTCATCAGCAGCAGGCCGATCAGCACCGCCGACGCGAGCACCACCGGCAGGACGGCCAGTGTGATGATCAGGCCGCGGAGCGACAGGCTGGGCAGTCGGGGCATTCCACGGGCACTGTACCGGAAAACGTGCAGCCGGCGCGACGGCGATCAGAACCCCCGTTCGTACATCCCGGGCACCGGGGGCTTGACCTGCAGCTCCACCGCCGCCCTCAGGGGGAAGTGAGGTTCCCGCAGGGCAGCGCGGCCCAGCAGCACCACGTCCGCCCGGCCGGCGGCGACGATGTCGTTGGCCTGCGCGGCGGTCGTGATTTCCCCGACGGCGGCCGTGGCCACCCCCGCCTCCCGGCGGATGCGCTCGGCGAAGGCCACCTGATACCCCGGGCCGGTCGGGATGGACACGCCCATGCGGATGCCGCCGGACGAACAGTCCACGCAGTCCACCCCCAGGCCGCGCAGGACGCGGGCCAGCTCGACCGACTGATCGACGTCCCAGCCGCCCTCGACGTAATCGGTGCATGAGAAGCGGATCCACAGTGGCCGGTCCGCGGGCCACACCGCCCGCACGGCGGCGACCACCTCGCGCGTAAGCCGGGTGCGGCCGTCGAAACCGCCGCCGTAGCCGTCGGTCCGCCGGTTGGAGATCGGCGAGTGGAAGGAGTGCAGGAGATAGCCGTGGGCCGCGTGAATCTCCACGAGGTCGAAGCCGGCGCGGCAGGCGCGTTCGGCGGCGGCAGCGAACTGCGCGACGATCTCCGCGGGCCGGTCGATCGCCATCGGGACGGGATGCCGCGGCGAGAACGGTTCGCAGGTGACCCCCAGCGGCCGCCAGCCGCCGGGATGCGGTGGGGGCAGGACGGCGCTGTGGCCGTCCCACGGCCGCTTCGAGCCGGCCTTCCACCCGGCGTGGGCGAGCTGCACACCCGCCACGGCACCGAACCCGCGGACCAGCGCGACGGCCTTCGCCAGCGGCGCGATGTGCCTGTCGTCCCAGAGCCCCAAGTCGTTGCCGGTGATGCGGCCTTCCGGGCTGACCGCCGTGGCCTCGGCGATGACGAGCCCGAAGCCGCCTAGGGCGCGGCCGCCGAGATGCACCAGATGAAAGTCGCCGGCGACACCGTCCTCGCAGGCGTACATGCACATCGGCGAAACGCCCAGACGGTTGCGAAACGTCACCCCCCGCTGCGTCAGCGGGGAAAACAGGGGTACGGGTCGGTCCATGTCGCGCCGCGATGGTAGGTTGCCGGGCCCGTGCGGCCGGCAGAGCGGTTGGTGCACGGGGCCGTGGGGCCGGATGCGGGGGGGTAGAGCGACTCCACCTACCATGTGGGCAGACATGAACGACCCGCGCTATACGAAACTCGCCCGGTTGCTCACCACGCACTCGATGAAGGTGAAGCCCGGCGACAAGGTGCTCATCGAGGCCTTCGACATCCCCGACGACATGACCATCGCGCTGCTGCGCGCCGTCCGCGACGCGGGCGGCGTGCCTTTCGTGCAGACCTACAGCCAGCGCGTGATCCGTGCGCTACAGCTCGTGGCCACGGAGGCCTACGCGAAGCTGCTCGGCCAGCTCGAGAAGGCCCGGATGGAGGCGATGGACTGCTACGCCGGCCTGCGTGGCAGCCACAACATCGCCGAGTCGTCGGACGTGCCCCGCGAACAGATGAGCCTGATCGAAAAGCTGCACTGGACG
The DNA here is from genome assembly GCA_046299715.1 of Tepidisphaerales bacterium. Taxonomy (GTDB): domain Bacteria; phylum Planctomycetota; class Phycisphaerae; order Tepidisphaerales; family Tepidisphaeraceae; genus JBBRUM01. Next base: position 258,138 of record JBKBHU010000002.1, read on the forward strand.
CCGGTGCACCAGGAGGTGCGGGTGCCCAGGACGCGGTGGGTGGTGCTGCGGTGGCCGACCCCGAGCATGGCACAGGCCGCCCAGATGAGCACGGAGGCGTTCGAGGACTTTTACTTCCGCGTGTGTGCCGAGGTGGACTACGCCCGGATGGCGGCCGCGGCCAGGCCGCTGCACGACCTGATGGACCGCACCGACCGCGTGAGGATCGTCGGCCCCGGTACCGAGCTGACGTTCAGCAAGAAAGGGATCCCGTCCAAAGGCTGCTACGGCGACCGCAACATCCCCGACGGCGAGCTGTTCAGCTGCCCCGTGAAGGAGTCGGTCAACGGGACGCTGCAGTTCAACTGTGAGACGCTCTACCGCGGCACGGTGTTCCAGAACATCCGCCTCTCCTTCAGGAACGGCAAAATCACCGACGCCGTCGCCGACTCACCCGGCAACACCGCCAAGCTCAACGAGATCCTCGACGCCGACGAGGGGGCGAGGTACATCGGCGAGTTCTCGCTGGCGTTCAACCCGTTCATCCTGCGGCCGATGAAGGACATCCTCTTCGATGAGAAGATCGCCGGCAGTTTCCACTTCACGCCCGGCCAGGCCTACGAGGAGGCCGGCAACGGCAACAAGTCCCAGATCCACTGGGACATGGTGTGCATCCAGCGGCCGGAGTACGGCGGGGGGGAGATCTACTTCGACGATGTGCTGGTGCGGAAAGACGGCTTGTTCGTCCTCCCCGAGCTGCAGGAGCTCAACCCCGACCGTCTCGGCCGGGCGGCGTGATGATGCCCGCGGGTCGCCGGCTTCCGTGTCGAAGCCGCCACCGCTCGCCCCCCGCAACCCTTGCTTCGGAGCCCTTCCCATGGCCACGTTGCGCAGTTTCTGGATGCTCGCCCTGATGGTGCTGCTGATGCTCCCGGCCGCGGCCCGGGCCAACCCCGAGGTCGCCGGTTCGTGGAGCGGCATCGTCGTCGGCAGCGGCGCCCGCATCGGCGTGGTCATCCGCCTCTCGGTGCTGGACGGGGTGTGGGGCGGCAGTTTCGACCAGCCTGAGCAGGGGTTTCGGGGGATCCCGCTGGAGAACATCACGGTGAGCACCGACGGCGGCGAGACGCGCGTCCGCTTCAACCTCAGGGGCATCCCCGGCCCGCCGACGTACGAGCTGCGTCTGGTGGGCGGGAAGCTCGTGGGGACGGCGCGACAGGGCACGTTCTCCGGCACCGTGGAACTGCAGCGGGGTGAGGACCACTTCCGGCCGCGTCGCCCGCAGGACCCGACGCCGCCTCTGCCCTACACGGAGGTGCTGGTGACCTTCCCGTCGGTAGAGGGCGTCGAGCTGGCGGGCACGCTCACGCTCCCGGAAGGCGCTACGGCCGACAGCCCGCGCCCGGCGGTCGTGCTGATCAGCGGCTCAGGCCCGCAGGACCGCGACCACACCCTCGCGGGGCACCGTCCGTTCCTCGTGCTGGCCGACCAGCTCGCCCGGGCCGGGCTGGTCGTGCTGCGGTACGACGACCGCGGCGTAGGCCTGAGCACGGGCAACTTCGCGGCCGCCACCACGCTCGACTTCTCGCAGGATGCCGCCGCGGCCGTCCGCTACCTGCTGGATCGGCCCGAGGTGCGACGCGACGCCGTCGGCCTCATCGGCCACTCGGAGGGAGGCAACGTGGCGGTCCTGGCCGCCTCACGCACCAACCTGCCGGTGGCGTTCCTGGTGCTGCTGGCCTCGCCCGGGGTGTCCGGGCGTGAGGTGCTGGTGGACCAGATGGCGGCGCTGCAGAAGTCGCTGGGCGCCCCGTCCGAGCGGGTGCAGGCGATCTCCGAAGCCCAGAAAGCCGTGTTCGACGCGGTGCTGGCCGGCAACCGCCCGCTGGCCGTCGAGCGGATCGTCGAACTGCTGCGTCTGCAGCAGGGGCTGGCCACGCTCACCGAGCAGGGCCGGCAGATGCTCCGTCAGCGGGCCGAGGCCGAGGCCAACAACATCTTCACGCCGTGGTTCACCGTCTTCCTCCGCTACAGCCCGCAGGAAGACCTGCGGCGCGTCCGGGTGCCGGTGCTGGCGATGACCGGCTCGCTCGACGTGCAGGTGGACGCCGACCGCAACCTCCGGGCGATCGACTCGGCCCTCGCGGCCGGCGGCAACCCCGACCGCACCACCGTCAAGCTCAACGGGCTCAATCACCTCTTCCAGCAGGCGCGGACCGGGTCGGTGGCCGAATACGGCGAGCTTGACGAGACTTTCAATGAGGAGGCGATCGAGCGGATCCTCCGCTGGCTGAAGGACCGCCTGCCCGTGGGCGGCTGAGGCCGGCGATGCCGCAGCGGCGCGCCGACGGCGTCCGGTGCGTGCTATCCTTTGCATGTGATGATTGCAGTGAAGCGATGTGTTTCGTCTCGGCTGGCGTGGTGTCTCGCCTCGCTGGTGCTGGTCGCCGCCGCGTGCGCGCCGTCGTGGGCGGGGCGGGCGTGGAACAACCCGGCGGAAGGCCGCTGGTGGGGTCTGATCGAACTGCATGAGCGGCCGCAGCGTGTGAGTCTGGAACTTCGCCGCAGCACCGGGGGCGTCTGGGAAGGCTACATCGACCTGATCCGTACGGTCGACCGCCGGGTCCCGCTGCGTGACGTCGAGCTTCGGGGCGATGAACTGTCGTTCACGTTCGTGCTGACCGGCGCTCGACGGATGCAGTTCCGCGGCGTGATCGACGACGGCGTGCTTGAAGGTGACGTCGTGTCGGAAGGCTCGACCGAAGCGGGGCGCTTGCGGGCCGCGCTGGAGGTGCCGAGGCGGCCACGCGTGCAGGAGCCGGTGGGGCCCGTGCCGTACGACGTGCGCGACGTGCTCGTGGAGGCCGACGGCGTAGCGCTCCCGGGCACGCTCACGCTGCCGTCCGTGACCCCGGACGAAGGCGTGTCCGGGGTCGTCCTGCTGGCGGCGCCCAACGCGCTCGGTCGCGACCAGGAGGGGGCGGGGCACAAGCCGTTTCTGGTGCTGGCCGACCGCCTGACCCGTGCCGGCTTTGCCGTCCTGCGGTACGACGACCGGACGATGTACACGGCCGGGCTTGGCGATGTGGAAGAGGTGTTCGCCGACGCCCGCTCGGCCGTCCGACAGTTGCGCGCGGTTCCGGAGGTCCGGCCGGACCGGGTCGGCGTCATCGCACTGGGCGAAGGGGCGCTGATTGCCATGCGGCTGCTGAGCGACCGGGACGTGGAGCTGAGCTATGCGGTGCTGCTCAACCCGCCGGGCCTGCGCGGCATCGACCTCAAGCCCCGCCAGATCGCCCGCGAGCTGCTCTCGGTGGGCACGCCGGTGACCTTTTCTCAGCAGTACCTCGAGCGCGAGATGGGCGCGCTGCAGGCGGTGCTGGACAACGACCGCGGCCGCCTGCGGGAGCAGTTGCTGCGGTTGATGGCCCTGCGCAGCGGCGACCAGCGGGAAGAGGTGCCCGACGGCGAGGCCCGCTACGGCTTCATGGCCGACCTCGAGCTGCCCCGCTACGACAACCCGTGGTACCGCTACTACCTCGGCACCGACCCCGCGGCGCTGCTCCAGCAGGCCCGGCGGCCCGTGCTGCTGCTGCACGGCATGCTCGACCAGACCCACATCGCCGAAGACAACGTGCCCCCGCTCCAGGAGGCGCTCAAGCGGTCCACCAGCGGCTACTACGCCGTCGAGCTGATGCCGTCGATCAACCACCGTCTGCAGACGGCCAACAGCGGCGCCCGCGGGGAGGTGGGCCTACTCGAAGAGACGGTGAGCGAAGGGCTCATGCGGCGGATCATCGATTGGATCCCCACCGCCTTCGACCGTTGAGCGGGCCTGGGTCCGGCGGGCGGCTTGCGGCCGGCGGTTTCCGGCAGGCGGCCGGACGTATCATCCCGCCAGTGAGTTCCCGGCCCGCCGCACCGCCACCCGAGCCGACCGCCACGTCGCCCCGTCGGCCCATCCGCAAACTGCCGCTGGCGCTGGTCAACCGCATCGCCGCGGGCGAAGTCATCGAACGGCCCGCCAGTGTGGTCAAGGAGCTGGTGGAGAACGCGATTGACGCCGGCGCGACCCACATCGACGTCGAGGTCGATGAGGGCGGGCTGGGCGTGATCCGTGTCGTCGACGACGGCTGCGGCATTCCGCCCGAGGAGCTGCCGCTGGCACTGGCCGAGCACGCCACGAGCAAGCTCGTGGACGATGAAGACCTCTTCCGGATCGACACCAAGGGCTTCCGCGGCGAGGCCCTCGCCTCCATCGCTTCCGTCTCGCATCTGCGACTGACCTCGCGGACGCCGGGCTCCGATGCCGCGTGGTCCGTGGAGTCGCGCGGGGGAGAGGTCTCCCCCCCACCAACGTGCGCCGGCAACATAGGTGCGAACATCAAGGTGCGGAACCTGTTTTTCAACACGCCGGCGCGACGCAAGTTCATGAAGGGGCCGGGCACGGAGTACGGCCACGTCGCCGAGATGCTGCTGCGGCTGGCCCTGCCTCACCCCGACATCGGGTTCACGCTCTCCCACAACGGCCGGGTGACGCAGCGCTGGCCGCCCACGACCCTCGAAGAGCGGCTGCTGGAGGCGTGGCCGGCCGACTTTCGCGACCGCCGGCTGCCCATCGACGCCGCCGATGCCGAAATCCGCATCGCGGGCATCCTCGGCCTGCCGGAGCTGGCCCACCCCAGCGGCCGCCACCAGTACCTGTACGTCAACCGCCGCCCCATCCGCGACCGGTTCATCGCCCACGCCCTCAAGGAGAGTTTCCGCGGGCTGACCGAGCCGGGGCGGCACCCCGCGGCGGTGCTGCTGATCTCGCTGCCCCCGCAGGACGTGGACGTCAACGTCCATCCCACCAAAGTCGAGGTCCGCTTTCGCAACAGCAGCCGGGTGCACGGGCTGGTGATGACGGCCGTCCGCGAAGTGCTGCTGGGGGCGGACCTCACACCCCATGCCGCAGCGCGTGCCGGGACACCGCCGCCAGACGGCCCGGCGACCCGCGGCCCCGGCACGGGCCCTACTCCGCCGGCCGCCCGACCGTCCGACACCGCCCCCCGACCGGACCTTCGCGAGACGTTGGCGGCGTTTTTCCGCGCCCAGCCGACCGGCCCGTCGTTGCTCGATACGTGGTCGCCACCGTCGCCCGCGGGGGCCGGGCCGACCCCCGATCCGCCGACGACGTCCCCGCTCGGCGCCGCGTCGGCGGCCGATCCAGAAGCCGTCACCGCCACCACCGCCGCAGGCGACACTGCCGCAGGCGACACCGCTGCGGGCGACGCCGCCGCCGAACGCCACGACCGGTCGCCGGAGCCGTCAACCACGGCAGCCACGGGGACGCTCCACCGCCCGGCAGCATCGGCGGATGTGGCCGCCGCGACCGCGAACGCCGGCCCCGGCGATGCCCCGCCGGCCGCCAGCGGCGGGTTCGTGCCGGTGCGCGTGCTCCAGCTCCACAACACCTATCTGGTTCGTGAGACCCCCGAAGGGCTGGAGATCATCGACCAGCATGCCCTGCACGAGCGCGTGCTCTACGAAGAGCTTCTCGCCCGGGTGCAACACGGCCCTCTGGAGGGTCAGCGGCTGCTGATCCCCGCCGTCCTTCGCGTCAGTCCGCACCAGCTCGAGCGGCTCGAGAGCCTCCGCCCGCTGATGGAGCGGCTGGGCGTGGAGCTGATGGTCGCCGGGCCCGGGCAGGTGGCGGTGACGGCCTTCCCGCACGTTCTGACGCGGCTGGACCCGGCCGCCTTCGTCCGGGACGTCCTCGAGCGTGCCGAGGCCGAAAGCTTCGAACTGCACCCCGAGGCTTTGCTCGGGGGCGTGCTGGAGATGATGGCGTGCAAGGCGGCGGTCAAGGCCGGCGACCCGCTCACCCCCCAGCAGATCGACGCGCTGCTCGCCAAACGCCATCTCATCGACCGCTCGAGCAACTGCCCTCACGGCCGGCCCACCGCCCTCAAGCTCACGCTCCGCGACCTCGAACGACAGTTCAAACGCACGGGCTTCTGACACGGCGACGGTGAGTCTGCCGTCACGCCCCGACACCGCACAGGCCCGGCCGGGTGTGGCCGGCGGGGGCGGGCAGGGGTCATCGGCCCGCGGCGGCCGCGACGCGCTCAGCGACCCAGTCGGCGGCCTCTTCGTAGGCCGGCTCACGCAGGATGTGCCCCATGTCGTACCAGCGGAGCTCCTTGGGCTCGCCGGCGGCGTCGTACAGCCGCCGGGCCATCTCCGGCGTCACGGTCCGGTCCCGCAGGGCATTGACCATCAGCAGCGGGCGTGGCGCGAACGCCGCCACCGCGCTGCGCGGGTCCGAGGCGGCGATGAACGGCAGCTCCAGCATCGCGGCGTCCAGCTCCGTCGCCCCGCCCACCATGAGCACGAGCTGCCCCACCCGCTCGTCGGCCGCGGCCGCGATGGCGCTCAGCCAGCTCCCCAGCGAATAGCCCACCAGCGTCACCGGCACGGCGGGGTCGATCACGTCCCACGCCAGAGCGACGTCCATCGCCCGCCGAAGGTCGGTCACGGCCGACCGCCACAGCTCGAACATCTTGCGGGGGTCGCGACGGTCGAGCAGGTCGAGTCCGGAGCCGTCGCGTTCGCCGTGCCGAGGCAGGTCGATCGCCAGCACCGCGAACCCCCGCTTGACCAGCGCCGGCCCCACCTGCGAGAGCACCTGCATCTTCTGGCTCAGCAGCCCGTGAGCCGCCACCACCAGCGGAAACGGCCCGCCCGCGCCCTCGGGCGTCGCCAGCAGCCCCGTCACCCACTCGCCCTCCCCCGCCCGCATGGCCACCCACCGCACCTCCGCTCCCCACATCCGCTGCGGCTGTGGCCACGCCTCCCCCGCACCGTCGGGCAACCCGTTGAGGACCGGGGGCCGACCCATCGCCAGCGTCTGCAGGTCGTTGGGCGTGGCCCACACCACCTTGGCAGCGACTCGCTCATACTCGAACCACCGCGGGTCGAACGGGCGCACCTCGCCGCCGTTCCCGGGGGCGGCCTCGAACGTGCGCGCCAGCCGCGACACCCTGCCCGGCTGTGCTGCATTCGACGGCTCCCGCGCTTCTTTTTCGGAAGGTTGCTGGGCTGCTGAGGGAACGCTGATGAACGCGGCAACGGCCAACGCTGCAGCCAGCCCCGCCACCGTCGTCCGCCGCCACCAGCCTGCACCGCCGACCGTGCAAAGACCGACCAACATGCCCTCACCGTAGGCCCCGACCGCGGCCTTCCACGGCGTTTGGCGTGGCGTCGGCCCCTCTGTCCTGTCGTGGGGACCACGAGCGTGTCCATGTTGTCGGAGGCGTGAGGTCGTGATGAACCTTGTCGAATCGCTTGAACCTCGTCGGCTGCTCAGTGGCGGCGGTGTGGGCAGTCTGCCGCAAGCCTTTGTCAGCGGGACCGTGCTCCGTGTGGTGGCCGAGCGGCGGGGCTCGGTGATTGAGATCACCACGCGGAACGCCGGGTCGGAGGTGGTGGTGACCTTCGTCGGACGGGGAGAGCACGTGTTCTCCCGTTCGGCCATCGGCAGCATCGACGTCACCGGCTCGGACCGCCGCGACCGCGTCACCGTGCGTGAGCAGGGGGGTGCGCTCGGCCTTCCCATGGTCATTCGCGCCCGCGGCGGCCATGACCTGGTGGACCTCGACCTTACCCCGGCCCGCGTCTCCGGCGGTGACGGCAACGACCTGTTGCTCGGGTCGGAGGGCGAAGACACGCTCATCGGCGACGGCGGAAATGACCGGCTCTATGGGGGGGCCGGGCACGACCTGCTGGTCGGCGGCTCGGGGCATGACGACCTCCGCGGCGACGCCGGCGACGACCAGCTCTTTGGCAACAAGGGCAACGACCAGCTCGACGGCGGGAGCGGCTCGGACTTCCTCGACGGCGGAACAGGCCACAACCGCCTCGTGGACTACGCCACGGTGGGCGAGATCAACACGTTCGTGGGCGGGAAAGGCCGCAACCGCATCTTCGGCACCACGACCGACCTCTTCGAGGACATCGACCTCTGGGAGGACGTGCTGGTGCTCGTGCCGCCGCGCCCGGCCACGTGAACCGCCCGGCCACGTGAACCGCCCGCCCCGGCCCGGCACGCACGCCGCCCGTTCAGCGCACCCGGCGACGCCCCAGAAGCAGATGGTCCAGCGACAGCGGCCCGGCTCCCCGCACCACCAGCGCAACAGCCACCAGCACCACCGCCCAGCTGTGCACCAGCACGTCCAGCTTCGACGCCGCCTGCAGCGAGAACAGCCGGTCGTACGCCCCCAGCCCGGCCAGCAGGGGCAGCCCGATGGACATCACCGCGATCGGACGCGTGAGCAGGCCCAGCAGCAGCAAGACCGCGCCAAAAACCTCGAGCCAACCCAACCCCTGGACGACAAACCGTGGGAACGCCGTGTCCAGCAAGGCCAGTCGGGTGTTGCCCACGGCCCAGTGCACGCCCGCCGCCCGGATGCCGTCGAGGAACAGATCGCCCGCGACGGCCAGCCGCAGCAGCGCATAGTCCCAGCCGGCTGACGTCGTGAACACTCGGGCGAGCTGCTGCCGGACCATGGGTGCGAAAAGGGAGAGGAGAGGGGGGGGGAGAACCAAAAAAAGCGCCCGGAGGTGGGCTCCGGGCGGTTCAATAGAAGCAGCAGGTGGGCGTTGAGGGGCTCGAACCCCCGACCTCACGGGTGTGATCCGTGCGCTCTGGCCAACTGAGCTAAACGCCCGCGGCAACCAACAGAGTACGTCTTCGCGGGCGGGCAATCAACTCCTGCTGGAGGGGGCGATGGGTGGCGAAGGGGGGTGCGGTGCGGTAGGGCGGCGGGCCGGGACGACGGAATGGGACGGCGGGCTGGGACGGCGGGCCGGGCGAAAGCGGGGTCGAGGGCGTGTGCCGGTGTGTCAGGCCTGCCGGGGCCGCCTTCCCGTCTTCGGGGGCGGGTGTGGTCGGGTACACTGTCGGCATGGACCTGCGGCCGCTGAGAGCTGCGGAAGTCGAGCTGCTCCACGACATCGACGCCACGGCCGAGTCGGGGCAATACCTGCACGTCGAGCAGACGGGCGAGGGGCTGTCGGTGGGGTGGAAGCTGTCGGAGCGGCCGCTGCGGGAACGGCGGGTGGAGCCCAACCGCCTGTCGCCCGAGCTGCTGTTCACGGCCCGGCAGATCGCGGCCGGGCACGATGAGGGGCTGGCGCTGGTGGCTGCGCACGAAGGGGAGCTGCTGGCGGCGTTGCTGGCCGCCCCGCGGCCCGAACTGCGCATCGTGGACCTGCTGGACGTGCGGGTGGATTACGATGTGCGTCGGCAGGGGATGGGGACGGCGCTGTTGTATCAGGCGCTGCAGCTGGCGCGGACGCTGGAGTATCGCGGGGTCCGCGCGGAGAGCCGGACGGACAACCTGCCCGCCGCGAAGTTTCTGCTGCGGCTGGGGTTCAAGCTCGCCGGACTGGACACGCACCGGCGGAGCAACCACGACCTCGTCAAGGAACAGGCCACGCTGCTCTGGTTTGCGGCGGTCGAGTAGCGTGGACACGGCGCGTGGGTCGCCCTCCCCCCCCCCGCACCCCCCTCCCCCCCCCTGCGCCACCCCTTTCCCCTCCCTCCGTCGCTCCCTCCCTCCGTCGCTCCGTCGCTTCGTCGCTCCGTCCCTCCGTCGCTCCGTCCCTCCGTCGCTTCGTCGCTTCGTTGCTCCGTCGCTTCGTCGCTTCGTTGCTCCGTCGCTTCGTCGCTTCGCCGCTCCGTCCCTCCGTCGCTTCGTCGCTCCGTCGCTTCGTCCCTCCGTCGCTTCGTCCCTCCGTCGCTCCCACCCCCTCACAGCCCCAGCACGTCGGCGACGGTGTACCGGCCGGGCGGTTTGCCGGCCAGCCAGGCGGCCGCGCGAAGGGCCCCGCGGGCGAAGACGTCGCGGTCGGTGGCGACGTGGGTGACCTCGATGCGTTCGCCGGGGCCGCCGAAGTAGACGGTGTGCCGGCCGACCTCGTCGCCCATTCGGAGCGAGTGCACGCCGATGCTGCCGGGGATGCGTAGGGCGTCGTCGCCGTGACGGCCGTAGACGACGGCGTCGGCGGTTTTGCCGGTGGCGTTGAGGATCGCGCTCAGCAGGGCGTGTGCGGTGCCGCTGGGGGCGTCTTTTTTGTGGCGGTGGTGGGCTTCGGCGATTTCGATGTCGTAGTCGTCGCCCAGGCGTCGTGCGATCTCGCCGACGAGCTTGAGCAGCAGGTTGACCCCCAGCGACATGTTGCCGGCCTGCAGGACGGGGATGGCCTCGGCGGCGACGTCGATGGCGGCGTGGTCCACCTGATGCAGCCCGGTGGTGCCGATGACCATGGCAATGCCGCGGTCGCGGCAGACCTTGAGCCAGTGCCGGGTGGCCGAGGGGGCGGAAAAGTCGATGAGCACGTCGGGCGTGGGACGCAGGTCGAAGGTGACGGGCACGCCGTTTCGGCCGGCCCCGGCCAGTTCGCCGCAGTCTTCGCCCTGATGGGGCGAGTCGGGGCGTTCGATGGCCGCCAGCAGCTTGAGCTGGGGTGTGGTGCCGAGCAGGGCGATCAGTCGCCGGCCCATGCGTCCCGCCGCCCCGGTGATGGCTACGGTGGTCATGCGTCTCCCTCCGGGCAACAGGCGGGGTTCAGTACTCGCCGCCGCCGACGAAGCCGTCGTCCGTGAACGTGCGGCCTTCGACGAGCCCGGGGTCGCCCCCCAGGGCCTGGATGATGGCCGCCACCGAGTCATCCACGACGATGGGGCGGTTGCTGAGCCGGCCGTGCGGTTCGGCCCGCGGGGCGAGGTCCTGGGCGGCCTTGAGGTCCAGCCCGGTGTGGTATTTCACGGTCGCGTTGGGGTCTTTGAGTTCGTGACCGGTGAGCACGCACACGACGGTTTCGTCGCGGCCGATGACGCCTTCGCGGATGAGCCGGTGGGCCCCGGCGACGCTGGCCGCGCTGGCCGGTTCGCAGCCGAAGCCGAAGCGGGCCACCATGGCGCGGTGCTCCATGATGTCGTCGTCGTCCACTTCGCGGACCACGCCGTTCATGAAGTCCAGAGCGCGAAGGGCCTTGGGCAGGTTGACCGGCCGGGAGATTTCGATCGCGCTGGCGACGGTGTGCGGCCGGTAGCCCGTCGCGTTCATCTGGCCGTAGAGCCGGGCCACGGCGTCGGTGTCGATGCGCCCGCCGTTCCAACGCACGCCCATCTCGTTGTACAGCCGGTGCAGGGTGTTGGCGCCGTGGGCGACGATGACCGCCAGCCGCGGCACGCGGTCGATCAGGCCCAGCTCTTTCAGCTCGATGAACGCCTTGCCGAAGGCCGAGCAGTTGCCCATGTTGCCGCCCGGCACGACGACCCAGTCCGGCGGCTGCCAGTCGCGTGCTTCGAGGATGCGGTACATGATCGACTTCTGCCCCTCGAGCCGGAAGGGGTTGACCGAGTTCATCAGGTACAGCCCCATCTCCGGGACCTGCGTGGCGATCTGGCGGACGCGTTTGAGGCAGTCGTCGAAGTCGCCGCGGATCTGCAGCGTCAGCGCGCCGTAGTCCAGCGCCTGCGAGAGCTTGCCGAAGCTGATTTTCCCCGAGCCGATGAACACGACGCCGGTCAGCTCCGTGGCGGCGGCGTACAGCGCCAGCGACGCCGACGTGTTGCCGGTGCTGGCGCAGGCGACCTTCTTCGCCCCCACGAGCCGGGCGTGCGTGAAGGCGGCGGTCATCCCGTTGTCCTTGAAGCTGCCAGACGGGTTGAGGCCCTCGTACTGCAGAAACAGCCGCCCGGCCTGAAAGCCCAGCTGCCGGGCCAGCAGGTCGGCCTCCTGCAGGACCGTGCGGCCTTCGCCCACCGTCGCGATGTCTTCCGGGCGGCGGTAAAACGGCAGCAGCTCACGGAAACGCCACACGCCGGAGAAGTCCAGCCGGCCGTCGTGCATCCCCTTGGTGGCCCAGCGTCGCTCGAAAAACCGCCACCCGTCCGGCCCGCGCGGCGTCTCCGGACCCCAGTCGTAACGCACGTCCAGCAGCGAGCCGCACCGCCCGCACGACACGCGCACCTCCGACACCTCGTGCGTGTGGCGGCAGTCGGGGTGAATACATTGCTGAAAGGCGCGGGTCACCGCGGGAAATCTACCCCATGGGCTGCCGGGAAACCAAGCCGCCCGCGGCCGCCGGCCGGCCCGGGGCTGGCCTCACGCTCGGTGCTCTGCATGCCGGGGAAGCGTGGCAAGCGTTCGCCCGGTGAGGCGTGTCAGCGTCGGCGCTGCAGGGTCCGCTGGCGCTGGCGCTCGGTGGCCTTGCGCAGGGCCCGCTTTTCAAAAAACGTGAGCGACTGCATCCCGTGCCTGGCGACCTTGTCGAGAATGCGGTCGATCTTCTCCTGCTCGCGGGCCTCTTCCAGCGCTTCCCGCTCGCGTCGCCGCTGTTCACGTTCGGCGGCGCGACTCATGCGCTCGACCTCGTCGGGCCGCCACGACGCCGCGGAGTAGTCGGCGTCCTCTTCCGTGAACGCATAAGGCCCGGCGGCGAGAAGCTGCTGACGCAGGTTCACGCACGTCAGCAGGCACGACAACCCGATGAGCATGAGCAGCAGGCTGCTTGCCATCAGCAACCCGACCGCCATCATCGCCGCGCCGCCGAAAATGCCCACCGTCGCCGCGGTGAGCATGGACCGGTAGTAGCCCATCGGCCGCCACAGCAGGGTCTGGACGATCTGACCACCGTCGAGCGGATAGCTGGGCAGCAGGTTGAACAGCAGCAGCCAGTAGTTGAGCTGGAAGAACATCGACGCGTAGACGAAGCTGCTGGTCCAGTGCCCGTCTTTGGGCACGCCGAAGACGAAGGGGTTCCACGACGGGCTGTTGCCCCCGGCGTAGATGACCACCGCGGCGCCGAGCATCAGCAGCACGTTGACCAGCGGCCCGCCGATGACGGTGATGAAGGTCGGCAGCGGCCGCCGCGGCGGCGACGCCATCGCCAGCCCGCCCAGCGGCGTCATGAGGATGTCGTCGGCCGTGCCGCCGACGGCGCGGGCCGCGAAACAGTGCCCGAATTCGTGCAGCAGCACGACGCCGAACAGCACCGTGATGAACAGCACGCGGTACTGCAGTGAGCTGTAGCCTTCCCCCAGCCCGAGCAGCGCGATCAGCACCGCGATCACCACCAGCGACGCGTGCGCGCGGACGCGGATGCCGAAGATCGTGAACAGCGGCACCGACCCGTACAGCAGCCACTGGAACATGGCCGCCAGCGCGCCCCACGGCCCGGAACTCGGCCTCCTCGAGTACGCTCGGTCTTCAAAACCCATGGCGATCGCCCGCGGCTTCCCCGTCCTGCCCCCGCACCCACCGCCCGAAACAGAGCATACGCCGCCCGGCCGACTCAGGTTTCACGATGCCCAAGGCCGTCACGCCATCGGGCGTACATCAGCAGCGCCGCCACGGTCCGGGCGTCCTGCAGCACGCCCGAGCCGGCCATGTCCAGCGCCTCGTCCACCGCGACCGGGTACACCTCGATCTCCTCTCCGGCTTCGAGCCGCTGGCCGTGCCGCTCCAGTTCGCCGGCCACAAAGACGTGCACCCGCTCGGTCGTGAAGGCCGGCGAAGCATAAAAACTCGCCAGCGGGGTGAGCCGACCGGCCAGGTACCCCGTCTCCTCCAGCAGCTCGCGGCCGGCGGCGTCCATCGGGGTTTCATCGCCCTCCAGCCCGCCGCCGGGAAGCTCGATGAGCACCTCGTCCACCGCGTGCCGACGGGTGCGGATGAGCAGCAGCTGGTCGTCCGCGGTGACGGCCACCACCATCACCGTGCCCGGGTGCACCAGCACCTCTTTCACCTGCGACAAACCCGTTTCCGGGTGCTCCAGCCGGTGTACCTCGAGCCGGCAGCGGGGGCCCTTGAACAGCAACTGTCGGTCGACGATCCGGGGACGCATGGGCTGAGCGTAGGCGGCGGGCTTGCCACAGCCCCCGGCGACGCGTCCACCGAACCGCAAGAAATAGTCCACAATCGCTGAGCAATCCCCTACACATTGTGGAAAACCCGCATCCCTTTTGCCATCCGCCCGGCGGATGGGTTACATCCGCTCGACGTCGTGTCGATGGAGGGCACTTACCAACTCGTCGCGCTCGACCTTGACGGCACCGTGCTGGACCCGTCGGGCCACGTCACGCCGCGGACACGCCGGGCGATTGCCCAGCTGGTCGAGCGGGGCGTGTACGTGTGCTTTGCCACGGGGCGGAACCATCGCGAGTCGATGCACATTCTTGCGGAAGTGGGGCATCATCCGCGGTGTGTGTTTGTCGGAGGGGCGGCGGTGGTGGACACCGCCCCCGACGAAGGGGATTGCCGGCTCGTGAGCAGCGTTCAGATGCACGCGGAGCTGGCCAGGGAGCTGTGCGGCGAGCTGGAGGCGCTCGGGCACGCCGTGCTGGCCCTGCAGGAGTCGTTCTCCACAGGTGTGGACTACGTGGTGACGGCCGAGGTGCCCATGAACGCGGCCACCACGCTGTGGATGAAGCTGACGCGGGCGCGGGTGCGTCTGGAGCCGCGGCTGGCGGATTTCCATCACAGCTCGACGCTCCGCGTGGGGGTGGTCTCGAGCGTGGCGGAAGTCCGGCAGATTGCCGAACTGCTGGACCGCAACTACGGCCAGAGGATCGTCACGCACGCGATCGCCGTCCCGGCCCAGCAGGTGGAGGTGGTGGAGGTGTTCGACCCGGAGGTGAGCAAGTGGCAGGGGGTGCTGCAGATCGCCGCTTGGCGGGGCGTGCCGCCGGAGCGGGTGATTGCGGTGGGCGACGACCTCAACGACCTGTCGATGGTGTCGTCGGCGGGGCTGGGCGTGGCGATGGGCAACGCGCGGTCGGAGGTCAAACGGGTGGCCCGCGAAGTCATCGGGCCCAACAGCCGCGACGGGCTGGCCGAGTTCCTCGAGTCGCTCGTGCGGCAGGGGAGGGTCACCGCGGCGTGAGCGGCGCGGCGTGACCCGGGGGTCACTGCCGTGTTCGTGGGGGGACGGGCAGGACTAAGGGGGGCGTCGCACGGAGGCCGACGCGACGATTCAGGGATGACGCGAAAGGAGTCGCAATCACTGACGCCCGGCGTGCCAAGGATGCACGCCGGGCGTTGCTGTTTTCGGGGACGACGCGAGCCGGGGGTGGGGGGGGGTGGGGGGGGCGGCCACCAGCGGGGCCGCCTTGACGCCCGAGCGACGGCGGGACGGCCGGTCGGGCGGACGTGGGTTTCAAGCCGCCTTCTGCAGGTCCTTCAGCTTGTAAGCCTGCCGGATGGCCTCTTCGAGTTCGACCCGGTCGGCCAGGGAGAACACCGCGGGCACCGGCGATTTAATCTGGGCATAGGCCATCGCGTTCGGCAGCCGCTCGGGCGTGGTGGCGATGAGCAGCTCCTGATCCGTCCACTCGAAAGGCAGGATGCGGTAGGCCCACGCTTCGCGCGGCGTGACGAACGAAAGGGCCTTGGGCGTGGGTTTGAGGCTCAGCGGTGAAACACGGGGGCAGCAGTCGATCACCTGCTGCGCCCACGCCCGCCAGAGCTCGGCCTCCTGCACGCCGAAGAGTTCCGCCGCCACCGAGCCGAACGGGGCCCCGGTCAACCGCTGGCGGGCGAGGATCTGTTCGATCTGCTGATCATCCAGTACGCCCCGCTGCTTGAGCAGCTCGCCGATCCGAAGTGTGGCCATCGCTTTCGCCTCCCAAACGTCCCACAGATGACAGACAGTCGTCAGTCGACCCTGTCCGTCCCCTGCGCAATCGGATAACCCGGGCAGAGGTTTCACTTGAAAACAGACCTCAGCGTGGGGAATCCGGCGCACGGCCAGACCGTGCAATGCACGTAGCGTGGTGAAGACACGCGGGTTGCGCGATGGCGGGCGTTCGGGCCGGTCGCCTTATGGGACGCGATCTCTGTCATCATTTTGTCGGCCGGCAGCATCAGACGTAGGCCGTCTTCGGCGGGGCGGCGTCGCCGGGCAGTTCGAGCCGGCCGACCAGCTCGCGCACGCTCGCCAGCTTCTCCTGGCGAAGGTAGGTGGTGAGCCCGTCGAGGATGAGCTGGGGGGTGCGCGGGTCCACGAACAGGGCCGTCCCCACGGCGACGGCGGAGGCGCCGCAGAGGATGAACTCGGCCGCGTCCTCCCACGTCTGGACCCCGCCCATGCCGACGATGGGCACGCCCGCGGATTTGGCCACCAGCCGGTACACGCGCGACACGAGGTGCAGGGCGACGGGTTTGATGGCCGGCCCCGACAGCCCGCCGGTGACGTTGGCCAGACGGGGGCGTCGCGTCCGGACGTCCACGCTCATGGCGGTGAACGTGTTCACCAGCGACAATACGTCGGCACCGCCGTCCACCGCCGCCGCCGCCGTCACCGCGATGTCGTCCACGTTGGGCGAGAGCTTGACGATCAGCACCTTCCCGCCGGTCACCTGTTTCACGGCCGTGACCAGCTCCTTGAGCCGGCCGGGTGACGTGCCGAAGGTCAGCCCGTCCTTGACGTTGGGGCAGGACACGTTCAGCTCGACGGCCGGGATGCAGTCGAGCGCGGCCACCGCGCCGCACGTCTCGACGTAGTCGTCCACGCTGTGCCCGGCGACGTTCACCACCACCGGGCAGGGCATCTGGCGGATCAGCGGCACTTTTTCTTCGAGAAACCGTTTGAGCCCGACGTTGGCCAGCCCGATGGCGTTGAGCATGCCGGCCCGGGTTTCCACGATGCGCGTCGGCGGGTTGCCCTTGCGCTCCTCGCGCGTCACCGACTTGGTCACGAACGCCCCGAGCCGTCGGAAGTCCAGCAGTTCGGCGTACTCGGTCGCGTACCCGCACGTGCCCGAGCAGGTCAGGGTCGGGGCCGTGAGGCGCAGGCTCCCGAGCTGCACGGAGAGGTCGATGTCGGGGGCGGGGGTGGCGGCCGGCATCGCGGGTTGCGGGGACGGTGGGGGGGCGGGGGTCACGGCCCTTGTTGTACGCGGCTTGACCGGGTGCGGCGAGCGGGCGTCCGGGAGAATCGGCTAAGGCCCGGCTCACCACATCAAAAGCCCGCGGTCGCTCGAGCGGTCGGTGCGGCCTCCGCTCACGGCCGGGTCCAGTCGAACGCGGCAGTGAGCAAGCCCGTTTTGGAGGCGGCCAGCCGGTCGTACACCGCGGCACAGTCCGACGGTGCGGCGACCTCCGAAACGAGGTCGCCGAGCGTCAGCCGGCCCCGCCCGGCCAGCTCGAGCACCGCCCGGATGTCCGTCGCCTGGTTGTCGCGGGGGAACAGCACCGCCAGCTCCGCCCGGAAGCACGGCATGTATGGCAGGCAGATGTCCCCCGGGTAGGAGCCCTGCACGAGCAGTCGCAGCGCCGGGGAAACCGCTTCGTCCCACGGCTTCTCCCGCAGCAGCGTGAGCGACTGCGGCAACACCGCCGCCACGCCGGTCGCGTCCACCACGACGTCGAACCCCTGCGGCACGGTCGCCGCCCGTGTGGACGCCAGGTCTCGCTCGACCGCGTACGCCTCCCCGCCGGCCGACTTGGCAAACGCCACACGTTCCGGCGAGAGGTCGAAGCCGACCGTGCGGCACCCGCGCAGCGCATGACAGCGCATCGAGAACTGGCCGATGGGTCCCAGCCCGACCACGGCCACGCGTTCGTGCGCTTCCGGCCGGCTGAGGCGGACGCCCCTGTACGCGATGGCGGCGAGTTTGCACAGCACGGCGTCCCTGGGTGACAAACCCGCGGGCACGGGGAACACCGCCGGCGTCACCGCGTGGGCCACGTGCCCGCCCCACGTCAGGGACAACTCGGCCGCCCGGCGCGTCCCCGAGCAGAACACCAGCGTGCCGTCCGCCACCGCCGCACTCGCCCGCGGCCCGCGGCCGATCACCCGGCCGACGCACAGGTAGCCCCCGATGGTCGGAAACGCGACGCCTTCCTGTTTGCCCGAAAGATTGCGCAGCTCTGTGCCCGGCGAGATGGCCGTGAGCACGGTCTCCACGAGGTACTCATCGGCCTCGGGCGGCGGGATGCGCACGTCCTGAAGTTCGACGCGGTACGGCGCGGTGTAGACGATGGCCCGGCTGCGGATCATGGAAATCACAAAATTACCGCGCTACGGCGGGGCAAGCCAACGGAGAACGACCGCACCGACCAGCGCCCGCAGCCCACCCCGTCACCACAGCAAGCGGGTCGTCTCGAAGACCGGCCCCTCCGTACACGAGAGGGCGTAACGCCACCCGTCGGGCGACTGTGGCGATTTGACGCGGATACAGCAGCTCTGGCAGGTCCCTAAACCGCAGGCCATGGCGCGTTCGACCGCGGCGTAGGCGGTCAGCCCGCGCTCAAGGCACATCTCCGCCACCTTTTTCATCATGACTTCCGGGCCGCAGGTGTACACCACCGGCCGCTTGCTGCCGATGTCCCACGTGTCGGTGAAAAACCGGTCAAGGTAAGCCTGCAGCGCCGCCGTCACGTAGCCCCTGAAGCCGTAGGAGCCGTCGTCGGTGCTCACGACACACGGGACGCCGTAGCGGGAGAACTCGGCGATGTTGTACAGCGGCTGGACCGACGTCGGCGACCGCGGGGGCGGTGCATCGTTCGTCACCGTCAGCGACAGCAGCTCACGCGTCTGCGCCCCACAGAAGGCGATCACCCGCGGCCGGCACAGCGCCTGCGCGAGATAGATCATCGGCGGGATGCCCACGCCGCCGCCGACCAGCAGAACGATCTGCTCCTCACCCGGCAGCGGAAAGGCGTTGCCCAGCGGCCCCAGCACGTTGAGTGCGTCCCCCGCGGCAAGTCCGGCCAGATAGCGGGTGCCCACCCCGACCACCCGGTGGATCAGCTCCAGCTCGACCCCGCCGTCCGGCAGGTCGTGCCGTCCCGCCAGCGAGAACGGCCGCCGGAGAAAGGCCGTCCGGCAGGGGAGTTCGGCGGCGGTGACCTCCGGCCAGCGACCGTCTGTCCACTCCTGCCCGTCGGGGTGACGCCCGAGCGTCCGTGCGGCGTCCGACCCGTCCGGCCCACACAGGACCTGTACGAACTGGCCCGGCCGCGTCGGGGGAAACCGCGGTAGCCGCAAACGCAGCAAGTAGTGCTCCCGGCACAGCGGGCGATTCTCCACGACGTCGGCGGTGAAGATGCCCCGTGTCGGTGAGTCGGCCGCCGCGTCCGGACGCGTCACCCCGTCTTGCACATCAACCGACCGCGACACGGCGGACATGGTCTGGTCTCTCCTTGGCCGGTTTCCCCGTCGGCCCCCACGTTGCTCCCCGTTTCCGTCCGTCCGGCGAGCGGTCCGGGGGGGAGCCCGCGCCCTGATGGCCCATCGGGCGGCTTACGCGGGGCGGGGACATAAAAAAAGCTTCCGGAGGGGTGGCTCCATACCGCCTCCGGAAGCGCGCCACGGCTGAAGAAGCCGCAATCCAAAGCCCCTGGCGTGGGGGGCGAAGTTCACGTGGGCACTATACCCCGGCGGAAACAGGGGTGTCAAACCCGTTTCCGGGGGGATTCCCGGGCGCAGGATTTGACGTAAGTGTCTGAATGAAAGCATTTTATGATGATTGTTTTGGCGGGCGATGGGGCCGATTCGGCATGTCATGAAGTTGCCGGCTACCGGCGGGTCGCACGAGCCGCGCCGGGGAATGCCGGGCCGTCGCCGTCCGGGCCGCCGCCTACCCTCCCGGCCCTATGGCTTGCCTGCATGCTCGGACGTGGCCCTCTTCAAGGTTGTGCACCCTCACGCTCGCCTTCTTCGTGTCGGTGATGTTCCCGGCGGCCCTGCTGCCGCGGGCGGGCGCGGAGGTGTTGTTCGACAACGGGGGCGTCGTGACCAGCACCACGCTGGGAACGGGCGTCACCGCCGGCGATCCCATCAGTCAGCCGGAGGTGTACCGCACGACGGGGACGGGTCTGGCGCTGACGACGCCGGGGGTGTCGGTGCGGTTCTTCCGGGCGGCGGAGGACTTCGTGCTGCCCGCCCCGGCGGTGCTGTCGTCGTTCACCGTCATGGCCCACACGACCTACGGCAGCAGTCAGGCGGGGACGCGGGAACCGGTGGTCACCCACGCCAGCGTCAACCTCTGGAACAACCGGCCCGAGACCGGCGGAAGTCCGATGTTCCCCGAGCCAGTGACGCTCACGCCGCTGAGCAGCGTGTTTGTGGCGTGGCGTCAGTCGGCCGTCCCCGGGAGCACCAACGGGACACGCCCCATCTTCGCCTACACCTTCTCTCTGGAGCCGCTTCTGGGCCAGACGGTGTTGCCGGCCGGCGAATACTGGCTGGAGTGGCAGTTGGACTCCACGCTGCTCAGCCCCACCGCACGGCTGGACAGCCCGCTGGTGACGCCCCGGGCGACCGCGTACAACCGCAACGTCCGCCTCTTCGGCGTGCTTCAGGCGGGGCAGCCGCCGGTGTGGTTTGAGTCGTGGGAGGGGGGCGACCCGAGCTTTCCCGCTCCCTACGCCGTGCCACTGACGGTCACAGGAACCCTCATCCCCGAGCCCTCGGCCGTCATGCCGGTCGCGGCCGTCACGGCGGCGCTGCTCGGTCGTCGTCGCCGGCAGGCCTGACCGATGCGCGACGGGTGTCTCCACAACGCGGGAGGGTCTTAGGCGTCGGCCATGCCAGACGTGGTCGGTCGGCCGCCTACCGTGGACGTGGATGACCGGCTTTTTCGACCTTTGCGCATCCCTCGGGCGCGGCGGAGGGGGGACTGCAAGGCCGCAGGGCAGTGCCGACCCGGCGACGCCGCTGACGGTCTCGGAGCTCACGCGACAGATCAAATCGGCCCTGAAGGAGGCCTTTCCGCGGCCCGTGGCAGTGCGGGGCGAGGTCTCCAACTGCCGTGCCCCCAACCAGTCCGGGCATCTGTACTTCTCGCTCAAGGATGCCGGCGCGGTGCTTCCGGCGGTGATGTTCAGCAATAGTGTCCGCGGGCTGACGTTCGAGCTGCGGGACGGGCTGGAGGTCGTCGCGACCGGCCGGCTGGACGTCTACGAGGAGGGCGGGCGGTACAACTTCGTCGTCAGCTCCGTGGTGCCGCTGGGGACCGGTGCCCTGCAGCTGGCGTACCGGCAGCTTTATGAGAAGCTGGCGGCGGAGGGGCTGTTCGACCCGGCACGCAAGCGGCCGATCCCGAAGTACCCCCGCACGCTGGCGCTGGTGACCAGTCGCTCGGCCGCCGGGCTGCAGGACATGCTCAAGGTGCTGCGGCGATTCCCGTTTCTGAGGGTGATCGTCGTGCCGGTGCCGGTACAGGGGGAAGGGGCGGCCGAGAGGATTGCCCGGGCCATTGAGGGGGTCAACGAGCATGCCGCCTCTCTGGGCGGAGTGGACGTCCTGCTGCTGGGTCGGGGTGGCGGCAGCTTCGAGGACCTCTTCGAGTTCTCGCGCGAGGTCGTCGCGCGGGCGGTGGCGGCGTCCCGCATCCCAGTGGTCACCGGCATCGGCCATGAAATCGATGTCGCCATTGCCGACCTCGTCGCCGACCACCATGCCCACACGCCGACGGAAGCGGCCACCTACGTCACCCGCCACTGGGCGGCGGCGGCGGAGTTCTGCGACGAGGCCGAAGACCGGCTGGCCGCACGCGTTCGCCGTCACGTGATGGAGGCCCGGCGGCGGCTACGGAGGGTGGAGGAGTCGTCCGTCTTTGCCCAGCCGGACATGCTGCTGCAGCGCAGGCATTTGCGTCTGGACGACCGCGACAACCGGCTTCGCCTGGCCCTCTCCTCGCGGTTGCAGGCGGTGCGGCGGCGGGTGGAGACCCTTGAACGGCGTTTGACCGCCTGCGACCCGCGTGGCCGGCTCGAACGGCAGCGGCGGTCCCTCACCGACGCCGAACACCGCCTGCACCGGCTGCTGGCCGAGCGGATGCGTCGGCTCGAGCTGAGGTGGGCGACGCTGCGCACAAGGCTCGACGCGCAGCACCCGGCCGGCCGTCTCCGTCAGCTCAGCGAGCGGCTCAATGGCGCGGCACGGCAGCTGCGGGTGCTGGGGCCGGAGAGCGTTCTGGCACGCGGGTACTCCATCACGCAGCGTGAGGACGGACGCATCGTGCGCTCGGCGGGCGAGGTGCACCCGGGCGACCGCCTGCGGACCACCGTCGCCGACGGGCAGATCGACAGCCGCGTCGAATGAAGGTGCCGGTGAAGGTGCCGGCGTCGGCCGGCCGTCACTTGTTTTTCTTGAAGTCGAAGTCGAGGCCCCCGCGCAGTTCGACCTTGCGTTTGGTTTTTCCCGCGGACGCGGCGGGGGGCGTCGTGCCCGTGGGCGCCGCGTCGTAGACCCGCTTGAGGCTCAGGCCGATCCGGCGCGACGCGGCGTCCACCTCCAGCACGCGGACGCGGACGTCCTGTCCGACCTTGACCAGATCCGCCGGCGTGCGGACGCGCTTGTCCGACAGCTCGGAGACGTGCACCAGCCCTTCCAGCCCCGGCTCGAGTTCGACGAAGGCGCCGAAGTCCACCACGCGGGTGACGCGTCCGTCCACCACGCTGTCCACCGCGTATTTCTCGGCGGCGGTCTTCCACGGGTCCGGGCCGGCCTGCTTGAGCGAGAAGGTCATCTTCCGGGCGACGGCGTCCACCGACAGCACGACCAGCTTGAGCGTGTCGCCCACCTTGGCCACGTCGGTCGGGTGGCGGATGCGCTGATAGCTCATCTCCGACACCGGCAGCAGTCCCTCGATGCCCTCCTCGACTTCGATGAAACAGCCGAAGGGTTCGATCTTGCTGACGCGGCCGGTGACCGTGCTGCCGACGGCGTAGCGTGTGGCCGCGTCCGCCCACGGGTCGGTGCCGCGGGCCTGTTTGAGCGAGAGCGAGAGCTTGCCGGTTTCGCGGTCGATCCGCAGGATCTTGACGTCCACGACGTCGCCTTCCTTGAGCAGCTCATGCGGCCGTACGCCCCGGCGGAAGGTCAGTTCGGACACGTGCAGCAGCCCGTCCACGCCGCCGAGGTCCACGAACGCGCCGTAATCCATCACCGAACGCACCGTGCCGCGCCGGATCTGCCCTTCGGCCAGTTCGGCCAGCAGCTTCGCCTTGTTCGTCTCGCGCTCGCGTTCGAGCACGTTGCGTCGGGAAAGCACGAGGTTGAGCCCGCGGCCGTCCCGTTCGACCTTGGTGACCTCGGCGGTGAGCTTGCGGCCGATGTAGTCCTCGAAACCCGGCACGTGCACCAGGTCCACCTGGCCGGCGGGGATGAACGCGCGTGCGCCCTTGACCTCGACCTCGAGCCCGCCCTTGTTGACCCCGGTGACGGTGCACTCCACGACCTGCCCGACCTCGAGCTGGTCCAGAGGCACGTGGGCGGCGGCGGTGGCGCCCCGCGGGGAGAGCACGAGCACGCCCTCGGCCGCGTCGTACCGCTCGACGATGAAGTCCAGCTCGGCGCCCGGCTCGGGGAGCTGGTCGCCGAAGAGCAGTGCCGACGCGACCCCCTGCGACTTGCCGCCGAAATCCACGAACACGTCGTCCGCCGACACTGACACGACCCGGCCGCGACGCACCTGCTTGCCGCCGACCATCTGCACGGCGTCATCGCCGGCGGGTGCCGGTCGGTCGGCGGCGTACAGCGCGTCCAGCTCAATCCCGGCGAGGGCGGCGTCGAGTTGGCGGTCCAGCTCGGGGTCTTCGTTTTTCCGGAACTTTTCCCGCAAGGCGTCGTCGAGTTTCTTGGCCAAGGCGAGGCTCCTGTCTCTGTCGTCCTGAGCGGCAAGTTTAGGTGGCCCGCCGCGACGCTACCATGGCGGACATGCTCAACGCCTATTCCCAGCTCGTGGCGGAACTTCGCCAGATTGCCACCTTCGCCTCTGTGGGTGCTGTGCTCGGATGGGACGAGCGGACGATCATGCCGCCGAGGGCAGCGGCCTTCCGTGCCGAGCAGTCCGCCGCCATGGCGGGCCTTGTGCACGCCCGCTTCACGGCGCCGAGGGTGGGCGAGCTGCTGGACGCGGCGGGCGAAGAAGTGCGCGACCTGCCCCCGCACAGCGTCGAGGCGGCCAACGTCCGCGAGACGAAGCGGAAGTATCTCCGCCAGAAGAAGCTTCCTCCATCGCTGGTGGAGGAGCTCTCACGGACGACCGTCCTGAGCGAGCAGGCGTGGGCGGCCGCCCGCAAGGCCAACGACTACGCGTCGTTCAAGCCGCACCTCCGCCGCATGCTCGAGCTCAAGCGGCAGGAGATCGCCTGCTACGGCTACGACACCGAACCCTACGACGCCTTGCTGGAGGACTACGAGCCGGGCGAGCGGGCGGCCAGGCTCCGGGAGGTGCTGGGGGGGTTGCGCGGGCCGCTGGTCGAGCTGGTGGGGCGGGTGAGCGAGGCGGTGAAGGCCGGCCGCGACACGCCTTCGTACCTTCTGGCGCGGCACTACCCGCGGGCGGCGCAGGAGTCGTTCTCCCGGGAGGTGGCGGAGCGGCTCGGCTTCGACTTTTCCGGCGGCGCGCTGGCCGTCTCGGCCCACCCGTTCTGCTCGGGCATCGCCCCGGGCGACGTCCGCATCACCACGCGCTACGACGAAAACGCCTTCGGGGATGCCTTCTTCAGCGTCCTGCACGAGACCGGCCACGCCCTGTATGAGCAGGGGCTGCCCGCCGAGCACTTCGGCACGCCCGCCGGCGAAGCGATCTCGCTGGGCATCCACGAGAGCCAGAGCCGGATGTGGGAGAACCTGGTGGGCCGCAGCCGCGGCTTCTGGCAGTTCTGGCTGCCGCGGGCCCGGCAGGCGTTTCCCGCCGCCCTGGCCGACGTGGACGTCGAGCAGATGTACCGGGCGGTCAACCACATCCGCCCCGGTCTCATCCGCGTGGACAGCGACGAGGCCACGTACAACCTGCACATCCTGCTGCGCTTCGAGCTGGAGACGGCTCTGCTGGAGAACCAGCTTTCCGTGGACGACCTGCCCGCGGCGTGGAACGAGCGCATGAAGCGGTATCTTGGCGTGGACGTGCCCGACGACGCCGACGGCTGCCTGCAGGATGTGCACTGGTCGGCCGGGCTGATCGGTTACTTCCCCACCTACACGCTGGGCAACCTGTACGCCGCGCAGTTCTTCGAGCGGGCGCGTCGCGACCTTGGCGACCTCGATGCGTCGTTCGCTCGCGGCGAGTTCGCGCCGCTGCTGCAGTGGTTGCGGGAGAACATCCATCACTGCGGCCAGCGCTACACGGCGTCGCAGCTCGTGGAGAAGGTGACCGGTTCGCCGCTCACTGCCAAACCGCTGCTGGAGCATCTGCGTCGCCGCGCGGCCGAGGTGTACGGCGTGTAGGCTGAGCCCGCTTTACCGGGTCGCGCTGGCGTGGTGTCGGGACAACCGCGCTAGCCGCGGAACAGCGTCAGCGGCGCCAGCAGCGGGAACGTGCCGGCCGCCGCCAGCAGCAGCAGCACCAGCCGCTCCCGCCCGGCCAGCTCGAGCGGCTCGGGCTCGGGCGGCTCGGTACCCATGCGGGGCAGCCCCAGGAAAACGCGGTGCACGGTCGTGAGCGCGGCGGTGAGCAGCAGCCAGCCCGCCACGGCCAGCAGCGTGGTCAGCGGCCAGGCCGCCTCCGTAGACATCGCCAGCAGCCATCGCCCCAGGGCGGTCGCAAAGGGGAAGGTCCCTGAGAGCAGCATCACGCCCGCCACGCTCCAGCCGAAGAGCCCCGGCACGCGGGCCGCCAGTCCCCCCAGACGCGAAAGTTCATCGTGCCCCGCCGCCCGTTGCACCGCGCCGGCGACGTACACCGCCATCGCGACGGCCACCGCCGCGGCGGCCACGACCAGACCCGCGGGCTCGCCTGCGAGGCCGCCGGGCTCGCCTGCAAGGCCGGTAGGTTCGCCTGCAAGGCCGGCCGCGGCGTCGATTTTCGTCCCGTCGATGACGCTCGTCTCGCCGGCGGGCCGCGGCGACCACGCCGCATGGCCCCCCACGCCCCACACCCGGCCCGGACCGGTCTCGAGCAGGCAGGCTGTACCTGCCGAGAGCGTCAGCACCGCCACCGCCCATCGTGCCGCCACGCCGCGGAGTGCCGTCTCCTGCGGCACGGCCAGCAGCACCACGGCGGCGCCGACGACGCCGAGAAGTCCCGCCGTCGTGGAGCTTCCGAGCGTATCCGCGAGCAGCCACACCGCCACGGGCATCGTCGCCCCGCCGGCCATCATCGCCAGCGGTGTCGGCAGCGACGTCAGCAGGACCGCGGGGCCTGTGTGCAGCCCGGCAAACCCGGCCCGTGCCAGCAGCCCGCCCGCCAGCAGCGCCGGCCCCCACGCGGCATCGGAGGTCAGCCCCCACCACATCGCCCATGACGAACCGATCAGCACGACCAGCCAGCGTCGAACGGCCCGCCGCAGCGACAACGCGTCCACCGTGTCCGGCCGACCCGTCAGCGTCAGGGCGACGGCCGTCAGCCAGCCCGCCGCGTCCAGCGCCACCAGCGTCAGCACGCCGTCGCGCGCCGCCAGTGCCAGCAGCAGGACGCCCACCACGGCGGTGACCAGCACCCACGTCCCCCGGCCGGCCTCGTCGGCCCACGCCGACACCGCCGCGCACAGCCCGACCACCGCGACCGTCACCGCCAGCAGCCACACGTCGATGCCGAACAGCAGCGGGGCGTCGTGACCGCTCTCCCGCACCAGCAGCACCGGCAGAGGCAGCATCGGCAGCAAGGCGCCGAACAGCCCCGTCCACGCCACCGCCCGGCTCACCCGCCCCGGCGCCGGCAGAAACCGCTCCAGTCGTCCCGGCAACGCCGACAGCAGCCCCTCCAGCAGAAGCCGCGCCGGCCAGAGGACCAGCAGCAGCACCGACGCCGCCAGGGGCAGGGCGATGGCGGCGGCGGTCAGGGTCAATGCGGTCATGGCACCCCCCCCGGCGGCAGGCCGTGCAGAAGGCGGTACGCCGCCACCAACGCCATCAGCACCGCCGCGAGCCCGAGCATCACCACGCTGGCCCCGCGCGACAGCGCCAGCCGGCGTCGCACGTCCGCCGCCACCGCACGCGACGGCCGGCGGCCCACCGGCAGCAGAATCCGCCCCGCCCCGTCCACCAGGCCGGTCAGCACCACCCGCTCCACCGTCGCCACCGCCAGACCCGCGGCCGCCCATGCCACGCTCACCAGCCCGCGCGTCACCGCCGGGACGAACCATCCCCGGGCCACGGCTTCGGCCGCGTGCCGCTGCGACGGTGTGCCCCGTCCGCGGCCGGCCAGCAGCAGGCCGAGCACCGCCCCGAACGCCCCCAGCAGCCACCTGAGCGGGTCGATGGCCTGCGGCGTGCGTGTGTCCGGCGGCACTTCCGCCTCACGCACGCGCTGTAGCTCGGCGACGTCAAAGAGCCCCTCATCTTCCGGACGCAGCGGCGGGGGGGTGACCGGCGGCGGACGCACCTCTCGCCAGCGCGGCAACGTCCGCGGCGACTCGGGCTGGGCGGGGGTGTTCAGCGGCCCCTCCGGGCCGGCCACCACGCCGGTGACCTCCGTCGGCAGCACCGCGACCAGCTGCACCACCGGAGCGATGGCCGCCTGTCCCGCCACCGTCGCCGCCACCGCCAGCGCCGCCACCGGCACGGTGAGCGTCGCCGACTCACGCGCCGCCGCATAGACCGTACGGTCGCGTGGCACGTTCAGCATCAGCAGCGCCCACAGCCGGCCCAGCGCCGCCGCCAGCACCACCCCGCCTACCGCCAGCCCCGCCAGCACCAAGCCGCCCTGCCACGCGCCCCCCTGCAGCGCGCGGTAGCTGTGGGTCAGCACCGTCTGCCACGACACGCTTCCGGCCAGTACCGGCCCGCCCAGAACCGTCGCCGCCCCGTGCGCCAGCAGCAGCGCACTGGCGGGCATCCGGAACAGCAGCCCCCCGTAGTGCCGCAGCCGGTGCTCGCCGAGGCATGCGTGCAGGACCGACCCGCCCGCGAGCAGCAGCAGTGTGACGCCGAACATGCACGCCACCACGTGCAGCGCAGCCCCGGACGCCGACCCGCAGCCCAGCCCCGCCAGCGCGACGCCCATGCCGGCCGCGGCCGCCCACGCCAACAGCCGCCGAAGGTCCATCTCCGCCAGCGCCGAGAGCGACGCCGTGACGACCGTGAGCACGCCCACCACGCTCACCGTGGCCAGTTGGGCCTCCGAGAGCAGGGGAAACCCGCGGACCAGCAGCAGCGGCCCGGCCGGCAGCAGCGTCACCGCGTAGGTCAGCCCGGCCGCCGGCGTGGGGGCCCCCTTGGCGTCGGGCAGAAACAGCGACGCCGGGAAGGCCATGGCATGGCACACGGCGGCCGCCACCAGACACCAGCCTACGGCTCCCGCCGACCGGGTCCCGCCTTCGGTCAGCGACACGTCCCACATGGACCACCACGAGAGCGTCTCCCCCCCCACGCGGTCGGCGAAGCTGCCCACCCACGCGCCGCACGCCGCCAGCAGCAGCACGTCCCCCGCCGCACGCCACGCGAGCATCCCCAGCGCTGCCGACGCCCGCACCCGCAGGTCGTCCCGAGTCAGTCCCCGGGGCACCGGCGTCACGCCCAGCCCTCCGGGCCCGAGCGGCACGGGCAACGACATGAGGTACGCCGCCAACGACCCCAACGTCGCCCACGCCCCCCACTGCACCGGCGTCGGCGCCGTCATCAGCCCGACGAACGACGCGTCCGCCAGTGCCAGCAACGCGAAAATCCGCGGGCCCCGCACGTCGTGCCGCAGGTACCCCGTCGTGAACACGTGCACCGCGGCCGACGCCAGCAGCCCACACGTCACCACCAGCATCGTCAGCGAGTCGGCATACAGCCCGACCGGCAGTCCCCTTGCCCACGGAACAACGTACGCCAGCGTCGCCCGGCCCGGCCCCCACGTTTCGCCCGCCCAGACGCCCCCGCCAAGCCACCCCATCAGCGCGACGGTGGCGCACGCCAGCGACCCCAGTGTCGCCAGCGTCCCGACCATGCCGCACCACGTCGTGCCCATGCGACGACCCAGCGCCACCAGCCACGCAAACGCGGCCAGCGGCAGCACCATCGCCACGAGCATCAGCGTCAGGGGCAGCGGCATCGTCCGTGCTGGCTAACCCACCCGTCCTTGTCCTTCCCTCCGCTCCCCCGACCCGAAAAGGCAACCCCGTCTGGCCGCTCCCTCCGCCCGTGGCGACGCTCAACCGCCGTGCTCCGTCCACGGCGGCCGCAGCAGCGTCTCCACCTTGGCCGCACAGATGAAGTCGTTCTCGCTCAGCCCGCCGACGGAATGTGTCGAAAACCGCACCCGGACGCGGTTGTAGCTGACGTCCAGGTCCGGGTGATGGTCTTCCTGGTGGGCGACGAACGCCACCGCATTGACGAAGGCCATCGTGTGGTGGAAGTCGGGAAAGCTGAAGGTCTTGTGGATCTCCATACCCGTGCGGTGCCAGCCGCTGAGCAGCGGGAGCATCGCGTCGGCCTCGGCCTCGGTCAGCGCGGCCTCCCCTTTGGCGAGCGGTCGGCTCCGTTTCTTCAGCAGGTCCAGCAGCGTGGTCCTCATGGCCCGACTCCTTCCCTTGCCCGTCTCGCGCTCTGCCCGCCGGGCCCGGCGCCCACAGGGCGGATGCGATCCTGCGGTGTATCCTACCGCCGTGGCGTCGTCGCCGGACCTTCCGACTCATTCGCCGCTGGCCGTGGCGCTGGTGCACCCGCAGATCGCCCCCAACACGGGCAACGTGGCCCGGCTGTGCGTCGCCACCGGCACGCCCCTGCACCTCGTGCGTCCGCTGGGATTCAGCCTCTCCGACCGCATGCTCCGACGCAGCGCGATGGACTACTGGCCGCGGCTGAACCTCACGCTGCACGACGATGACCACGCCTTTCTCACGGCCATGGCGGGGCGACGGCTCTGGCTGACCGATTCGTCCGGCGACCGCTGCCTGTGGCAGGCCCGATTCGCGCCCGGGGATGTTCTGGTCTTCGGTTCGGAGACGCGGGGCTTGCCGGACGCCCTGCTCGCGGCCGCCCCGACCCATGTGCTTCGCATCCCGCAAGTGCCCACGGCGCGGTGTCTCAACCTGGCCACGGCGGCCGGGGTCGTGCTCTACGAAGCGCTTCGCCAGTTGCACGGGCCGGCCCCCGTCGGCGACCATCCGGCCGCCGCGGTGACTTGCCCGCCGCTGACCTGCTCTCTGCCATGACCGACGCCCCCCGAGCCGAATCCGCCGCGCGGCAGGTCGTCTTCTTCGACCGCGACAACACGCTCATCGTCACGGACGGCTACCTCAAAGATCCCGGGCAGGTCCGTCTCATGCCCGGTGCGGCCGCCGCCGTCGCCCGTGCCCGCCGCCTGGGCCTGGCGGTGGCCGTGGCGTCCAACCAGTCCGGCGTCGCGCGCGGGCTGATGACCGAAGCCGACGTCCACGCCGTCAACCGCCGGCTGGACGAACTGCTGCAGTCGCACGACCCCGATGCCCGGATCGATCGTCACTACTTCTGCCCCCACCACCCCGACGCGACCGTGCCCCACTACCGTCGCGACTCGCCCGACCGCAAGCCCGCCCCGGGCATGTTTCTCCGCGGGCTGCGGGAGCTCGGCGCCACCGGCGGGTTCTGCATCGGCGACGCCCCCCGCGACATCGCCGCTGGCCACGCCGCCGGGCTGGTCACCATCCTCTTCCGACCCGACCCGGCCGCCCTGGGCATCGATGTTCCCCCCAGCCCCGCCGCGGCCGAGCCGCTGACCGTCGCCCCGGACTATGTCGTCACTAAGCTGGAGACGGCCATGGACATCATCGAACGCCTGACCACGACGCCGGCCAGCCCGACACGCCCGGCCGCCGGCGCTTCCGCCGGCCCGGCCGGGCACGCGGCGCCTGCGGCGCCGGCCGCGTCGCCCGGCCACCACGGGCCGTCCGACCTGCACCGCCTGGAGCAGCGGCTGGACGCGATCCTTCTGGAGCTGAAGCGCCGGCCGCCCCCCGAGAGCGATTTTTCCGTCGCGCGGCTGTTCGCGGGCATCGCGCAGGTCATGGCGCTGGCCGTGGCCGTCCTCGCCTACGTGGCGCCGCCGCAGGCCGGGCCGGTCGTCCTTCTGCTGCTGGCGATCTTCCTGCAGGGACTGACCGCGTCGCTCCTGCTGATGGCCCGGCGCTAGGCCGCGTTGCCATGCTCGTCTGCGGACGACCGCTAGAACTCCGCGTGCTTGGGCGTCCGCGGGAACGGGATCGCGTCGCGGATGTTCTGCAGCCCCGTCGCGTAGACGATCGTCCGCTCGAAGCCCAGCCCGAAGCCGGCGTGCGGCACCGTCCCGTACCGCCGCAGGTCGCGGTACCAGCCGTACGCGTTCTTGTCCAGCTTGAGCTCGTCCATCCGCGCATCCAGCACGTCCAGCCGCTCCTCGCGCTGCGATCCGCCGATGATCTCGCCGATGCCGGGCGCCAGCACGTCCATCGCGGCCACCGTCTTCCCGTCGTCGTTGAGCCGCATGTAAAACGCCTTGATCTCCTTGGGGTAGTTCATCACCACCACCGGGCGGCCCACCAGCTCCTCAGTGAGATACCGCTCGTGCTCGGACTGCAGGTCCATCCCCCACTTCACCGGGAACTCGAAGTTCTTCTTCGCCTTCAGCAGGTGGTCGATCGCCTGCGTGTAGGTCATGCGCTCGAAGCTGGCGGAGATGAACTTCTCCAGCCGTTCGATGCAGGTCTTGTCGATCCGCTCCGCGAAGAACTTCATGTCGTCGGCACGCTCGCTCAGCAGCGTCGTGAAAATCGACTTGAGGAACGCCTCGGCGAGGTCGGCGTCGTCCTGCAGGTCGGCGAAGGCGATCTCCGGTTCGATCATCCAGAACTCCGCCAGATGCCGCGTCGTGTTGGAGTTCTCCGCCCGGAACGTCGGGCCGAAGGTGTAGACCTTGCTCATCGCCATGCAGTACGTCTCGACGTTGAGCTGACCCGACACGGTGAGGTTGGCCGGCTTGCCGAAGAAGTCCTGGCTGTAGTCGACCGCGCCCTCGGGCGTGCGCGGCAGGTTGGCCAGGTCCAGTGTCGATACCTTGAACATCGCCCCGGCCCCTTCGCAGTCGCTGGCGGTGATGATCGGCGTGTTGACCCAGTAAAAACCGTGCTCGTGGAAAAAGCGGTGGATCGCCTGCGCCAGGCAGTGCCGCACACGGGTGACCGCCCCGAACGTGTTCGTCCGGGGCCGCAGGTGCGCCACTTCCCGCAAGTACTCGAAGCTGTGCGGCTTGGGTGAAATCGGGTACGTGTCCGGGTCGTCCACCCAGCCCACCACCCGCACCGCCCTCGCCTGCACCTCGTACGCCTGCCCCTTCCCCTGGCTTGGAACCAGCCGGCCGACGCACTCCACCGAGCAGCCGGCCGTGAGGTGCAGCACTTCGCTGGCGTAGTTGGGCAGGTCGGCCGGGCACACCACCTGAATGGTGTCGAAGCACGACCCGTCCGAGACCGCCAGAAACGAAAAGCCGCCCTTGGAATCGCGCCGTGTGCGGACCCAACCGCGCACGGTGACCTCGCTGTCCACGGGCACGCGGCCGCTGAGCAGGTGAACGATGGACGGGCGCTGCAGGTAGGGGAGTCGGGACATGGCGTTAAGGGTAGCGTGCGACGGCCGCGGCGTTGAAGGGCGCGCTCTGCCGCCGACCGCCTGCGCGGCTGCCCGCCTGCGCGGCTGACCGCCTGCGCGACTGCCCGCCTGCGCGGCTCATCGGCCTGAGCGTTCGCGGCCCGGCCGCCCGACGCGGACACCGTCTCTCCCGCCGGCGGGGCGTTATATCACCCCGGCCGACCTGCCTGGGCCCTCTGCGTTCGTTGCGGGTGTGCCGCCAGGACCGCTCTCCTGCACGGCCTCAGGACGAGGCCGTCGCGGGCACGCCGACGCCCGCGGCCACGAGGTTGATGGCGGTCGCCGCCGGCACCGCCGGGATCGGACCGGGCCTGGGGTAGATGCGCTTGGCTTCACCCACAAGGTAGAAGCTGCCGGTGACACAGATGAGGTCGTCCCGGCTGACCGCCCGACGCGCGATCGACAGCGCAGACAGCAGGTCCGGGGCCACCTGACACATCTTCCCGAACATCTCCGTGTACTGTTGGGCGAGCTGTTCCGGCTCGCACGTGCGGATGTTGCTCACGCGGGTGAAGATCACCTTGTCGGCCCCGCAGGCGATCTTTTCCAGCATCCCCTTGACGTCCTTGTCGGCGCAGCACCCGAACACGAGCACCATCGAGTCGTACGAGAAGTGCTGCCCGATCGACCGCATGAGCGCGTCGATGCTGGCGGCGTTGTGCGCCCCGTCCACCACCACCCGGGGCGATGTCGACACCAGCTCCATCCGGCCGGGGATGTACGCCCGGGCCAGCCCTTCGAGGCAGCGGGCTTCCGACATCGCCAGCCCCCGCTGCTTGAGCTTGTCCACCACGGACAGCGCGAGCCCGCAGTTGAGCGCCTGATGCTCGCCCACCAGCGGCACCGCGAGGTGTTCGAAGCGGCTCGTCGGGGTGGTCAGGCACAGCCGGTAGTGGGGGCCCGCCCCGCGGGAGCTCTCAAACCGATAGGAGAACTCGATCGTCCGGCCACAGATGTCAACGGGGCAGCCCACCTTGGCCGCGTGCTCCGTGAACACCGCCTCCACCGACGGCTCCTGCATGGCCACCACCGCCGGAACGCCGGGCTTGAAGATGCCCGCCTTCTCCGAGGCGATCTTCTCCAGCGTGTTGCCCAGCTGCGCCATGTGGTCGTAGCTGATGGCGGTGATGCACGTCACTTCAGGCTTGATGACGTTGGTCGAGTCGAGCCGACCGCCTAGCCCGGTCTCGACGACCGCCAGCTCCACCTTCTGCTCCGCAAAATACAGGAAAGCGATGGCGGTCAACACGTCGAAGTAGGACGGCTGCGGCTTGACCTTGCTCAGGTGCGGCTCGATGGCTTTCACCAGACGCGCGAAGTCTTCGCGGCTGATCATCTCGCCGTTGATCTGGATGCGTTCCCGGATGTCCACCAGGTGCGGCGAGGTGTACAACCCGGTCTTGTAGCCGTTGGCCTGCACCATCGCCGCGATCATGGCGCAGGTGGAACCCTTGCCCTTGGTCCCCGCGACGTGCACCGACCGGAACTTGAGGTGCGGGTCGCCCAGTCGCTTGAGCAGCGCCCGCATCCGGTCGAGGTTGAAGTTTTCCGGCGTGTACCGGACGATGCGCCGGTGCTCGTAATCCGCGAGGGTGGAGAGCACCTTGAGGGCCTTGCCGTACGCGGAGTTCGGGGCGACGTCCGAACCGCCGAGCGTCGCCAGCGTATTGAACCCGGGGGGCGTCGGCGAGACCGCCGCCGGCAGCGGCGGCGGTGGCGGCGTGGGTTTGGCCGGCGACGTGCCGTCCGGGGCGACGTAGCGTCCGTCCGCTTTCGGCATCCGCCAGGGCATCAGCGGGTCGATGACCAGCGGGCGGCTGCTGTAACCGTCCCGGAGCGGGCGGTATCCCGGGATGCCGTCGGCGACGGCAGTGCCGTTGCCGCCGCCCTTGACGGCCCCGACCACGGCCGCGTCGGTTCGTGCGGGCTTGGCTTTCGCCGCGAGCTTGGCGGAGAGCTTGGGGTCGATGGTGACTTTGATGCCCGCCCCGCGCGCGGTGGCCTTGGCGTCGGCTGACTTGCTGCTTTTTGCGACCGGTGCTGTTTTCGTGGCCGACGCGGAGGTTTTCACCGCCGATGCAGATTTCACCTTACTTCGAACCGTCTCCGAGCGACGCGTCCCGTTGCCCCCCCCCATCCGCGATCGACCGGACACCACACGCTTCGATTTGGAGGGCATAGGCCGGTATTCTAACGACCGGTAATCCGGTTGCAAAATGTGTCGGAAGCTTGCCTAGGCCCAACAGGTTGTGGTTCTTCGCTGGACGCCCCCTGCAAGACGGTTGCCGCGGTTCGGGCGGAGGGGCGCGGCGGTGGGGTGCGGGCGGCTACGGTGCAAACGGCTATCATGCCCCGTCGCTCCCACCGCCCGCCGATGCGGGCCGCCCGCCCCGACCCCGGTGTCCAGCATGCCGTCAAGACAAGAAACTGAAATCGAATCCGTCGCGTTCGTGTCGCTGGGGTGCCCCAAAAACCTGGTGGACTCCGAACGTATGTTGGGGTTGCTGGCGGCCGACGGGCTGGTGGTGACGCCCGACCATGAGAACGCTGACGCCATCGTCATCAACACCTGCGGCTTTCTGGAGGCCAGCAAGACCGAGTCGCTGGCCGAGATTCGGCAGGCGGTGGCCCTGAAGAAGGCCGGGAAGGTCAAGCGGGTGGTCGTCGCCGGCTGCCTTGTGCAGCGGCACAAGACGAAACTCCTGGCCGAGGAGCCGGGCATCGACCGGCTGGTGGGGGTGTTCGACCGGGAGCACATCGTCGAAGCGGTCCGCGGCGTGCCCAACCCCCGGGAGGGGGCTGCCGGCGAAGGCGGCCACTACCTGGGGAAGTACCACGACCTCAGCCGGGAACTGGCAGGTCGCGCGGGGCTGACACCTTCCGGCAAGGAGACGAAAACGACACGGCTGCCGGTGTTCGAGGACGACCGGGCACGGCTGCGACTGACGCCGCGTCATTACGCCTTCTTGCGGGTGTCGGAGGGGTGCAATCAGGGGTGTGCCTTTTGCACGATCCCGAGCATCCGTGGGCCGATGCGGAGCAAGCCGGTTGAGCAGATTCTTGCTGAGGCCAAGGAGTTGGCCGCCGATGGAGCGGTCGAGCTCAATCTGATCGGTCAGGACACGACCAGCTACGGCACGGACATCGGCTACGGCCCCGGCCTGGCCGGGCTGCTGCGGACGCTGGACCGCGAGCTGAAGGACGTGCAGTGGATCCGGCTGATGTACGCTTACCCGTCGTGCTTCACGGACGAGATGATCCGGGCACTGGCGGAGTGCGAGCGGGTGGTGAAGTACGTGGACATGCCCCTGCAGCACATCAACGACCGGATGCTGTCGCTCATGAAGCGGCGGGTGACCGGGGCACAGATCCGTGCGCTGCTGGAGAAGCTGCGGTCGTGGGTACCGGGGATCACGCTGCGGACGACGTTCATCGCGGGCAGCCCGACGGAGACGGAGGCCGAGCACCGCGAGCTGGTGAGCTTTGTGCGGGAGTTCGGGTTCGACATGCTGGGCGTGTTCCCGTATTCGCCGGAGCCCGGGACGCCGATGGGCCGGATGGAGGGCCAGCTCCCGGAGGAGGTGAAGCGGGCACGGGTGGACGAGCTGATGCTGGCGCAGCAGGAGGTGGCGTTTGCCAAGGCCGCGGCGATGCGCGGGCGGACGCTGGACGTGCTGATCGACCGCCGGGCGGGCCGGGAGCTGGAGGACGGCTGGGTGGCGCGGCACGGTGGTCAGGCGCCGGATATCGACTCGCACACGCTGCTGGCGGACGACGGCACGGGGTCGATGCACCCGGGCATGTTGGTGCGGGCGGAGGTGGTGGGGGCGGACGGCTACGACCTGTTCGCACAGGTGCCGCGGAAGCGCAAGCGTTCTCTGAGTGTCATTTCACGGTGACCTCTGGCGGGCGTCGCAGATGCGGGCGGTGGCGTGCCCGGTGAGGGGGCTGCCGGACGGTGTGGAATACGATGGGGGGTTATGCAACTGCCTGCACAGAAGTTTTTTCTGTTCGGCATCGCGGACCGGCGGAAGTTGCTGTACCGGGGCGGGCGGCTGACGGACCTTCGCAGCGGCGAGGTCGTGTGGTCGGCGAACGTGGCCGAGGGGTCGGAGTCGATCGACGCGACCCGGACGCAGGTGACGGTGGAGACCGACCGCGGGGTGGTGGTGCTGCGGGAAGATGCGGCGGGGGTGTGGGTGGGGGGAGAGCGGGTGGCGTCGGGGCGGCCGGTGAACCTGCCGACGTTTGCCGAGCACAAGCACGGGCCGAGACTTCGGGCCCTGCACCATGAGATTCTGGTGAACATGGTGGACGGCCGGCCGCTGCCCAACCTGCTCGCGTACGACCGGCCGTGGTACCGCGACGCGGCGATGGTGGGGATGGTGCTGGAGAAGACCAACAACCTGGAGCTGATCCGCGACTGGGTGAGGGGGCTGAGGGAGCCGTTCGACCGCAACAACATCCCGCCGGGCGGGACGGCGGAGCAGGCGGAGACCGAGGCGGACAACCTGGGACAGGTGCTCTACCTGCTGTCGCTGGCGGACAACGCGTCGCATCCGCTGGTGCCGAAGGTGCTGGAGGCGGCGCGGCGGTTCGAGCGGTCCGGGGCGCTGTTCGGCAGGACGGACTTCGCCGACCACCCGGTGTACATCACGAAGTGGATGAAGTTCGGGCTGGCGTCGCTGGGGCTGGAGGACCCGTACGTCATCCCGCGGGTGCCGGACAGCTATTCGGCGCTGGTGTGGTGGGCGTACCGAAGCGAGCACGTGCCGACGGCCCGGCTCTCGAAGGAGACGGGCGAGCGGTACCCGTATCTGGCGTGGGCGGAGGCACACTTCTATCGCACACGGGTGCCGCCCCTGCCGCGGGCGGAGGCGTTTCCGCAGACGTGGCAGGCGGAGGCGAGTGCGGCGAACTACGCGCGGATGGCGGCGGTGTCGTCAGAGTATGAGATGCGGAAGATCGCCGCGCCGCACGCGTGGCATGCGGCGGAGGTGTTTCTGTACCTGATGGACGTGGGTTGACGGCGGGCGGTCGGCCGGGTCGCGGCGAGCTAAAGGGGGGGGCAAGAAGGGGGGGGCGAGGCGGGCTTACGGGCGGGGGGCGCGTCGGGTGAACGTCACGCGCGTTTCCATCTGCTGGCCGTCGCGCTCGTAGACGGCGGTGACGGTGTCGCCGGGGGCATGGCGGTCGTAGACGGCCTGAAGGTCTTCGACGGAGTCGATGGGGGTGCCGTCCAGCTGCAGGAGGATGTCGCCGCCGCGGAGGCCGGCGCGTTCGGCGGCCGAGCCGGGGGCGACGGCGTCGATGCGCATGCCGCGGTCGCGGAGGGCCATGTCGGGCATGAGTCCGAGGCCGACGCGTTCGCGGACGGGGGCGTCGTCGGCGGAGACGGGGGGTGTCGGCGTCGGAGAGGAGGGGGCGGGTGTGGGCGTGGGGGAGGGTGGGGTCGGCGTTGAAGGCGATGGGGCGGCGCGGTTGATGTTCTGCCGCTGGCGGTCGGCTTCGTCGTTGTAGGCCATGCGGGGGGCAGAGCGGAGCTGGGTGAGGATGCGTTCGGCGACGTCGGTGACGCGCTGCATCCCGTCGTAGTTGAGGGTGGAGGGCGTGTCGCTGGGGCGGTGGTAGTCGTTGTGCAGCCCGGTGAAGAGGAAGAGGACGGGGATTTTGCGGGCGGCGAAGCTGGCGTGGTCGCTGGGGCCGAGCCCGCCGCGGCCGAAGCTTCGCCCGGTGAGGCCGGAGCCTTCGAACGCCCGGGCGAGCACGTCGGCGAAGATGGCCGAAGTGCCGTCGCCGCCGTAGGTGA
Organism: Tepidisphaerales bacterium; assembly: GCA_046299715.1. GTDB lineage: Bacteria > Planctomycetota > Phycisphaerae > Tepidisphaerales > Tepidisphaeraceae > JBBRUM01. Next base: position 296,458 of record JBKBHU010000002.1, read on the forward strand.
GCGTGTCGTTGCGGAGCCGTCCGACCATGTCGAGGTTGACCATGTAGGCGACGTTCTCGAGGGGGACGGTGGGGTGTTCGACCCAGTACTGGCTGCCGAGCAGGCCCTGCTCTTCGACGGTGTAGGCCTGGAAGAGGATGGCGCGTCGGTCGGGGCCGCCGTCGGGGAGACGCTGCAGGCGACGGCTTTCGGCGGCGAGGCGTTTGGCCAGGGTCATGAGCGTGACGGTGCCCGAGGCGTTGTCGTCGGCGCCGGGATGGACGGCGTTGACGCCCGGGGCGAGCGAGCCGGGCCCGCCGAAGCCGAGGTGGTCGTAGTGGGCGCCGACGACGACATACTCGCGGGCGAGGCTGCCGTGGCCGGGGAGCATGGCGATGACGTTGCGGACGGGGACGGCGTCGGGGACGAGGCGGAGCTGGCCGCGGGCGGAGAGGCCGGTGAGCGGGCGGGAGGCGGGGCGGCCGGTGGAGTCGATGGCGTTGGCGAGGTCGGTGAGGCGGGTGCCGACGGTGGCCAGCGCGCGGTCGGCGGCGGCGCGGGAGACGTGCAGGACGGGGATGTTGACGCCGCCGCGCGCCCCCCGGCCGAGGAAGCGAGGCATCTCGTCGTCCACAAGGGTGCCGGCCAGCGGCGGCGGGTTGACCAGCAGGACGGCCACGGCCCCGCGGCTTTGCGCGTTGTTGACCTTGCGCGCCAGCGCGGCTTCGGCGGACCACGCGGAGGTGCCGCTGAAACGGCTGGTGCCTTCGGCGTTGCGCGGCTCATAGCGGAGCATCAGCGCGACCTTGCCGGTGAGGTCCACGCCGTCGAAGTCGTCGTAGTTCTGGGCGCGCGACGCGATGCCGTAGCCGACGAAGACGACGTCGCCGGAAAACGACCTGTCGCGGGCGGTGAGCGTCGCGGGACGGAAGTCACGGTCGGCGGCGAGCTGCTGGCCGCCGAGCGTCAGGAACGTGGAAGCGTCGGGCTTGAGGCCGGTGACGTAATCGAACGTCTGGAAGTAGCCGTGTCCGGGGACCGGGGGGATGCCGGCCTTGCGGAACTGCTCGGCGATGTAGTCGGCGGCGAGGTCGAGGCCGCGGGTGCCCGGGCCACGGCCTTCGAGGTACGGGCTGGCGAGGTACGCGAGGGCCTCCCGCTGCCACCGCTGTTCGGCGGTGCGGTCGATGCGGTCGGGCGTCCAGATGGTGGGGTAGGGGTCTTTGGCCGCCGGGATACAGCCGGCCGCCAGCAGGGCCAGCGAGAGCACAGCGACGGCCAGCCGCCGCATCGGGAAAGTGTCGAACATGGGGCGGAGTGTAGTGGTCGCGTTCCACTCAGGGCCACGTCCGCCGCGTCGGCTACCGGGGAGCACCCAGCCCCAGCGTGTCCAGATATTGCCTGGCGATCTCGGTCCAGTCGAAGTGTTTGCGTGCATGGAGGCGGGCGGCTTGGAGGCGCTGGGTTCGGCCCGGCTCGATCAGAGCGCGCTGGAGGGTATCGGCGAGGGTGTCGGGACGGGCCACCGGGGCGAGCAGCCCGGTGACGCCGTCGGTCACGACGTCCACGATGCCGGGGGCCGCCGTGGCGACCACCGGAACGCCCGCGGCCATGGCCTCGGCCAGCACCAGCCCGAAGCCTTCGGCTTCGCTGGGCAGCACGAGCAGGTCGAGGTTGGCGAGCGCTTCGTGTGGACGTGGGATCATGCCGTGGAAGGTGACGCGCGTCTGGAGCTCCAGCCGGCGGACAAGCCGCTGCAGACGGGACCGCTCGGGCCCGTCGCCGTAGAGGTCGAGCCGGTAGTGGGGCGGGAGAAGGGGAAGGGCTTCGAGCAGGTCGGCGACGCGTTTGACGGGGTCGAGTCGGCCGATGAAGCCGAGGCGGACCGTGGCGTCGGGCAGAGGTGCGGGGCGCGGGGGCAGGTCAAAGAGGGCAAGGTCCACGCCGTTGGGGATCACCGCGAGCTGCGCGGGGTCCAGGCCGCAGCGTGCGGCGGCGAAGTCGGCCACCGAGCGGCTGGGGACGATGACACGCTCGGCGAAGCGGGCCGCCCACCGCTGCACCCACCAGTGCCAGCGCGGGCGGGGCTGCGTGGTCTGGACGGACTGGAAGCAGCGGAGGTCGCCGTGGCGGCGGGCGAGCCACGCGGCGACGGCGTTGGCATGGACGAGGAAGCTGAGCAGGTGGGAGAAGCGGCCGTCGCGGAGCAGTGTGTCGAGCGAGGCGATGACGTTGAGGTCGCGGACGGAGGCTGCGCCCAGCGCATGGACCGAGAGGCCGAGGGCGGCGATGTCGTCGGCGGTGTCGCCCCAGCCGGCCAGGCAGGCGACCTCGACGTGAACGGGGTGGCGGGCGAGGTGTCGGGCGAGTTCGCGGACGACGGTGGGGGTGCCGCCGCGGTGCAGGTCGGTGACCAGGAGCAGCAGGCGGGGCGCGGTCATGGGCCGTCGGGGCGTGAGGTGCCGGGGCGGGCGGGTTGTGCGGCCAGCTCAGCCCCGCTGACCGCTGGCGCGGACGAGGGCCTGGAAGAGGCGGAGCTGGACCGGGTCGGAGTGGATGCGTTCGGGGTGCCACTGCACGGCGAGGAAAAACGGCAGCTCGGGGTCTTCCAGGCCTTCGACGATGCCGTCGGGGGCGGTGGCCACGACCCGCAGGCCGCGGCCGACGGTGCGGACGGACTGTTTGTGGGCGCTGTTGGCGCGGAGGGTGGTCGTGCCCAGGACCTCGGCCAGCCGCGAGCCGGGGAGGACGTCCACGAAATGGCTGGCGTCGCGGCCTTCGATGCGGCGGTGCTCGAGGTCGGGGTTGCGCGGCAGGTCGGGGATGAACTGGTGGAGCGAGCCGCCGCGGTGGACGTTGATGAGCTGGCTGCCCAGACAGATGCCGAGCGTGGGCAGCCGGCGTCGCTCGACTTCGGCCAGCAGGGCGCGCTCGAAGCGTTCGCGGTCGGGGTCGATGGGCTGGGCGCGGGGGTGTCGGGGCTCGCCCCACGCGGACGGGTCGAGGTCGTTGCCGCCGCTGAAGACGATACCGTTAAGCAGGTCCACCAACTGGGGGACGTCGGCGGTGCTCGTGCGAAAGGGGAGGATGAGCGGCAGCCCGCCGGCGGCCGCGACCGCGTCGCAGTAGACGTAAGGGGTGTGGTACGTGTGGTTGCCGTGGTGGTCGGCGGTGATGCCGATGACGGGTTTGGCCATGCGTGGGGCGAGTATACGGCGGCGGGCCGTGGCCGCTGGCGGGTCAGGCGTAGCCGCTGGCGGGTCAGGCGTAGCCGCCGCCGGTGGCCAGACCGTGTCTGGCGGTGCGTTCTTTGGCAGCGCGGGCTTCGTAGCCGCTCCGGCGGTGGGCGTCGATGGGGTCGGCGGGCAACCCCCTGGCCTTGCGCCACTCGAGCAGCAGAGGCCGGACGTCGGTGTAGAACGCGCCGCGGAGCAGGGTTTCCGCGCCGACGAGGTCCATCTTCGACTGCAGGTGGGCCAGCGCCTTGCGGTCCACGAGGCAGGCTTTGGCGTAGAGCTCCTGGGCGTGGACGACGGTCTGGATCATCGCTTCGACCTTGGGCTTGAGGTTGTGGCTCTGGTCCACGGTGTAGGCGATTTTGCTGACGTCGTGGCCGTGCAGCTCGGCGGCGTTGCGGATCTCGTGGAAGATGCGGAACACCATGTAGGGGTCGATGCTGCCGATGGTCAGGTCGTCGTCGGCGTACTTGCGGTCGTTGAAGTGGAATCCGCCGAGCAGGCCTTCGTCGATGAGGAACGCGACGATGTGCTCGATGTTGGCGCCGGGGAGGTGATGGCCGGTGTCCACGAGGACCTTGGCGCGCGGGCCGCAGTGGCGGCAGAAGGCGGCGGCCATGCCCCAGTCGGCGATGTCGGTGTGGTAGAAGGCCGGTTCGAAAGGCTTGTACTCGACGTACATGGTGATGCCGTCGGGGGTGGCATCGTGCCATTTCTTCAGCGCCGCCTGCATCCGCTTCTTGCGGGTGAGGATGTCGTCCTGACCGGGGTAGTTGGTGCCGTCGGCGAACCAGAGGCTCCACGCGTCGGTGCCGACGGCGCGGGTGAGGGCGATGCAGTCCATCGCGTGGCGGTCGGCCAGCTCGCGGGCGCGGGGGTCGGGCGAGCACACCGAGCCGTACTTGTAGACCTGGTCCTGGAAGAGGTTGGGGTTGACGGTGCCGATCTGCACGCCGAGCTTGCGGGCGGTTTCGACCGGCCCGCGGACGTCGGCAGCGCCGCCGGGGAAGTCCCACAGGGCATGGACGGCGACACGCGGCGCGGCCCCGGTCAGCCGGTGCACCTGGGCGGCGTCTTCGAGTTTCTCGTCGATGGTGCGGGCGGCGGCCGGCTGCACGAACTTGCCGAAACGCGTGCCGGTGTCGGCGAAACCCCAGGAGGGCACTTCGATCTGAAAGGCGTCCAGCAGGGCAAAGACCCGGTCGGCATTCGGCGTGGCCATAAGCAGCTTCCTCTCCGACGGCGGGCGGGTGGAGTGATGCCGCTTCCCGGCCGTCCGTCTCGTGGCCGAAGTTTAACGTCAAACGTCCGCGGCCTCACGGGGTGGTCCGCCCGGTCAGCGTTTCTCGACCGGGGCGATGCTCCGCAGCTCTTCGACAAGCTGGCGTGCCCGCGGGGAGAGGTCCCTCGGCACGAGGATGCGGACGACGGCGTAGTGGTCGCCGCGGGTGCTGTCGTGGGGGATGCCCTTGCCGCGGATGCGAAGCTTGGTGCCCGAGGGCGTGCCGGGGGGTACGGTGACGGTGACTTCGCCGTCGAGCGTTGGGACGCTCACTTTGCCGCCGAGAAGGGCGTCGTAGACGGGGACATCGACGTTGCAGAAGACGTCGAAGCCTTCGCGTCGGAAGACGGGATGGGGCAGCACGCGGTAGGTGATGAACAGGTCGCCGCGGCCGTGGACGCCCGGGCGCCCCTTGCCCCGCACGCGGACGCGGGTGCCGTCGGTCACGCCGGGGGGGACCTTGATCTCCAGCAGCTCGGAGGAGCCGTCGACCTGGAGCGTGACAGGGATCCGGGCCCCCAGCGCGGCCTGCTCGAAGGTCAGCTCGACGGTGTGCTCCACGTCGGCGTGCGGTTCGGTCGCTTCGACTTCCGGGCCGAAGGGGTCGAACCCGGCCCGGGTGCCAGGGCCGGGCGAGCGGCGGCCGCCGAAGAGTTCTTCGAAGATGGTCTCGAAGCCGCCGGGGATGTTGAAGCCTTGCCCGCCGAAGTCCACGGTGGCCCGGGTCGTTCGCCAACCGCCGGAGCCGCTGCCCGCCCGTGCGCGACGGAAGGCTTCGAACGGGTCGGCGGCGTTCGGGGGGACGTCGCCCGAGACGCCGGCATGCCCGAACTGGTCGTACTTCTTGCGTTTGTCGGGGTCGGAGAGGACCTCGTAGGCCTCCTGAACCTCTTTGAACTTTTCGGTGGCTGCGGGGTTGTCCTTGTTGGCGTCGGGGTGGTACTGGCGGACCAGCCGCCGGTGGGCTTTGCGGATTTCGTCCTGGGTGGCGGTACGGCTGACCCCGAGGACGTCGTAGTAGTCGCGTTTGGCCATAGGGCAGCGATTCGCTTGATGTCGGGTCGTGAACGGGGCTGACCGGGGGCGTGGGCTGCCGTCGCGAGGGCTGCCGAGGAGGATGATAAGCGGGCGTGCTGTGCGGATTCACGCGTCGGGGGGCGGACGTCCGATAAGCGGCGGTAGGGCGCCACCGGGTCGTCCGCGGGAGGTGTGCAGGCGTTGATGCGTGTTGACGAGCAGGAACTGTCGGCGGCCCTGAGCCACTTTTCCCGACGGGAGTGGTCCGCCAGTGCCGAGGCGTTCGGGCGTGCGGTGGGCGATGCCGGCCCGGGTGCGTTGTCGGCGGCCGACCAGCTTCGTCGAAATCTTGCGGCCAACTTGGCGGAGTTGGGGACGCATCGTGCCGCGCTGCTGAGGCAGATTGAATCGGCCCCGAGCGACCCGCGGTTTTCCGTGGACATCACGCCGTCGGGGCGGCCGACGATCCGGTTCAGTCCGCCGGGCGAGCCGTCGCGGCGGCTGACGCAGGGGGACGACCCGCTGGTGTACTTGGCGGCGGTGATGCAGCAGCTCACGCCCGCCCGGCAGGCCGGTCAGCCTTTGATCCTGCTGGGGACGGCCGACGGCTACCTGCTCACGGCGCTGGCGCGGCATCCGCACCCGCTGCCGCTGGGCAAGCAGCAGTGCGTGCACGTGGTGGAGCCGAACATCGGCAACCTGCTGGTGGCGATGATGCTGCACGACTGGACGGGGCCGTCGGGGCCGATCCGTCAGGAGCGATTTCACTTTTTCGTCGGCCCGGACGCTCTGGGGCGGTTTGAGGCGGCGCTCACGGCGGACCCTTTCCTGCCATTTCCGCAGATCAACCTCGCTTCGGCCCCGCACGGGCCATTGCTGGCGAAGGAGTTGCCGGAGATTCTCCAGCGGCTGGTGCAGCGGGACCAGGTCAAGGCCGCGGAACTGCGCCGGCACTATGCGACCTGCGACCTGGAGACGCTGGTGGCGGTGACGGGAGACCACCCGCCGCGGCCGCCGAGGGCGCTGCTGCTGACGACGCGGTTTTCGACGGTTCTGCAGTACTCGACGGCGGACACGGCCGCGGCCTTGCGTGAGCTGGGCTGGGAGGTGGCGGTGGCGATTGAGCCGTCGCCGCACCATGTGCTGACGTTTCCGGGGCTTCGGCAGCAGATGCTGGACCTGCGGCCGGACGTGATTGTGCAGATTGATCACGTGCGTTCGGAGCACGGCGAGCTGTTCCCGGGGACGATCCCGTTTCTGTGCTGGACGCAGGACCACTTGCCGAACCTGACCAGCCGTGAAGCCGGAGCGGCGCAGGGTCCGCTGGACGTGCTGCTGACCAACCACGGTCCGTGGTACACGCGGGAGTTCGGCTATCCGTCGGACCGGCAAATCGCACTGGGCAAGCTCACGCGGATGCCGGAGCTGCCGGCGTCGTGGGACGACGACGGGCCGGACCTCTGCTATGTGTCCAACGCGTCGAAGTCGCCGCAGGCAGCGACGGAGGAGCTGGAGCGTGCGTACGGGCCGGTGTCGGGGGTGCTGGCGGGGCTGGTGCGGCCGTGCGCTGCCCGGTTGACGTCGATTTACGACGGCGGGGGGTGGGTGTCCGGGACGGTGGCGATGCGGGAGCTGGTGGCGGAGGTCGCCCGGGAGCGGGGGTTGAGGCTCTCGCCGCCGGAGCTGTCGTCGCTGGCGACCGAGCTGTTCGAGCGGGTGAACAACCTCCTGTACCGCCAGCAGGCCCTGACGTGGGTGGCGGACGTGGCCGACCGTCTGGGGCTGACGCTGGCGATCTACGGCAACGGCTGGGCGGGGCATCCGCGGTTCGGGAAGTACGCCCGGGGACCGGTACAGTATGGCGAGCCGCTGGAGCGGCTGACGCGGGCGTCGAAGATCAACCTGCAGATCGTCCCGTACTTCTGTCTGCATCAGCGGCTGCTGGACGGCATTGCGGCCGGCGGTTTCTACCTCGTGAGGTCGCACCCGTCCGACACATCCATCGCGGCCCTGGCCGGCTTCCTCGAGCAGTACGCGCCCGCCGCGCGGGACCTCGACTCGGCGCGTCGGATGGTGGACGCGGCCCGCCGCGACGAGCTGGAGCGGCTGGCGTCGGCCAACGCGTTCATCGCCGACCGGCTCGACCCGGTGGAGCTGGTGCGGGTGTACACCGATCAGGGGCTGTTCGCCGGGGGAAGACTGATGCCGCCGCGGATCGACGAGGTGAGCTTCGACTCGCCCGGGGCGCTGGAAGCGCGGGTGCGTCAGTTCCTTCACGACCGCGAATCGCGGCGGGCGCTGGCCCTCGAGCAGCGGGCGGCCATTGCCGACACGCTCAGCTACACGGCCGGGATGCGTCGGGTGATGCGGTCGCTGCACGGCCTGCTGGCCGCGCGGCTGCAGGGGCGGAGGACGGTGTCGGCCGCGGCGTAGGTGACACGGCCCCGGCGACAAGGGAGCACGGACATGACCCGGGAGACTCGGCAGGGTGCGACGGCGTACGCGACAGATTCGACGGAGAGGCCGCCGGTGCGGGTGAGCTACGTGATCGTCACGCACAACCGCCGGGACGCGCTGCTGCACACGCTGGAGAAGGTGCGGGAGGCCACGCCGTGGCCTGCCGAGCAGTGGGAGGTGTGGGTGGTGGACAACGCGTCCACGGACGGCACGGCGGAGGCGGTGCGGGGGCGATGGCCGGAGGTGAGGTACCTCCGGCGGCCGACCAACGAAGGGGTGTGGGCACGATCGCTGGCGTTCGAGCCGGCCCGCGGCGAGTACGTGGTGCTGCTGGACGACGACTCCTACCCGGTCGGGGATGCGGTGGTGAAGTCGGTGGGCTATCTCGACCGGCACCCCGACTGTGCGGCCGTCGTGGGGAAAGTGGTGCTGCCGGACGGCTCGGAAGAGGGGTGCGCGTTTCCGGCGGTGATGCTGTCGGGCGCGGTGTGCATCCGTCGGCGGGTGCTGCTCTCGCGGGAACAGGGGGGCGTGGGCGGTTTCCGGCCCGAGTTTTTCCGCAAGGCCGGCGAGTACGACCTGTCGTACCGCATCTGGGAGGCGGGCTACCGCATCGAACGGTTCGATGACGTGGTGTACCGGCACGACAAGGTGATGGGCGGCCGGAGCAAGCCGTTTGCGCACCGTATGGACTGCAGGAACAACCTGATTCTGGTCGAGCGGTACCTGCCGCGGGCGCTGCGGCGTGTGTACCGGCGGGACGTCGCCCAGAGGTACACGCTGCTGGCCCGGCACGACGGCTGCGGCCGGGCGGCCGTGTGGGCGCGTCTGGAGGCGCAGGCCTGGAGGCTGCGGGAGATGCTTCGGGGCCGGCAGACGCTCTCGCCCGCGACGGTGGAGACGTTGTACCAGCTGGAGCGCCAGCGGCGACTGGTACGGCAGTGGGCGGAGCTGTACCGGCCGCAGCGGGTGGTCATCGCTGACTTCTCGAAAAACCTCTACGCGACCTACCGGGCGTGCGTGGACGCCGGTCTGGTCGTGACGGCCATCGCCGACGACCACCCGGCGTTCCGTGGCGAGCTGTACCGGGGGTTGCCGGTGCTGTCGCTGGGGGAGGCGCTGGCGACCGCGCCCGACGGCGTGGTGCTCAGCAACATCAACCCCGCACAGTGCCGCCAGCGGGCCCGGCGGCTGTCGGAGGCTTTCCGGGGGCCGCTGCTCACGCTCTGGCAACCGAGCTACCTCTCGTCTTCGGAGCTTGGCGGCAGTGACGCGGCAGCGCAGGCCGAAACGGGTCCGCCGGAAGCGACGCCCACCGCCTTCGGGGGGCGTGAGGCCGACGGAACGCGTGCGGCGGCATGAAAGGAAGTCGGTCATGACGGCCAGTGCATCGGCGACGGCGGCGTACCGCGAACGGGCGCGGAGCACCGATTACCGGCTCAGCCCGCCGCGCGCCTACGGGCGCTATGCCGTGGCCACGAAGCTGCGTGAGCTGGTGGTCGCTCTGGCGGCCGAGGCCGTGCGCGGCGTGCCTGCGGCGAAGCTGCTGGACCTGGGCTGCGGTGACATGCCCTACCGGACGCTGCTGGAGCCGCTGTGCGGGGCGTACGACGGGGCCGACCTGCCGGGGAACGCGATGGCGAAATACGCGATGCTGGGCGGAAGCGTCGCCGGGGCCGAGGACGGCAGTTACGACGTCGTGCTCTCGACGCAGGTGCTCGAGCACGTGGCGGAGGTCGGGGCGTACCTTGCCGAGGCGCACCGCCTGCTCCGCCCGGGGGGCCGTCTGGTGCTGACGACCCATGGGACGTGGGTGTATCACGCCGACCCGCACGACTACTGGCGGTGGACGGCCGAGGGGCTGCGGTCGGTCGTGACGGCCGCGGGGTTCGAGGTGCTGGAGCTGCGGGGCATTCTGGGGCTGATGCCGATGGGACTGCAGCTGTTTCAGGACGGGCTGGTGCGGAAGCTGCCCCGGCCGACCCGCAACGCCGTGTGCCTTGTGCTGCAGCAGCTCGTGCTGCTGGCGGACCGGTTCCACACCGATGCCGAGCGGGCGAGGGACGCGTGCATCTACGGGCTGATCGCCCGCCGGCGGGACGGAGGCGAAGGAGGGTATCCGGCATGTCCGTGAGGTCGGTCGTGGGGCGTGCGGTGTTCGGGCGGGTGCCGACGGCGTCGGTGCGGCGGTTCGTCCGCGACCATTACCGGCGGTGGTGTCCGGAAGAGCTGAAGCCGGTGAGCACGCGGTTCGGCTTCTCCATGCTGGCGTCGCCGCACGACTACGCCAGCTACGGCATCTACTTCTTCGGCGACTACGACCCGCGGATGACCGACGCTCTGCGACACCTGCTGCGTCCGGGCATGACCGCGTGGGACGTCGGCACGGAGCGGGGCTGGTTCACGCTGCTGATGGCGGCGTGCGTGGGGCGGACGGGCCGGGTGGACGCGTTCGAGGCGTTTCCGCCGAACGTGCGGCGGCTGCGGGAGAACCTGGCGATGAACGACTTCCCGCAGGTGCGCGTGCACGCGGCGGCGGTGAGCGACCGCAGCGGTTCGATGTTCTTCGAGCCGCCGGACGACCAGATCACCGGGCACCGCCGATACCTCAGCGACTGTTCGGGCGTGGGATATCTCACCGACACGCCGTCGCCGCGGGCGATCTGCATCCCGACGGTGACGATCGACGAGGTGGCCGAGCGCGAGCGGCTCTCCCGCCTGGACCTGATCAAGCTGGACATCGAAGGGGCCGAGACCGCGGCCTTGCGGGGCGGCCGGCAGACGCTGAAACGGCACCGGCCGGTGCTGGTGGTGGAGTACAACCGGGCGACGCTGCGGCGGGCGGGGTCGTCGCTGCAGGAGCTGGATGACCTGCTGGCGGAGCTGGGCTATGACCGTCTGCACCTGACCACCACGTTCCGCCCGGTGGACCTGCGGCGGGCCGAGCAACTGCCGGATGAGGCGGTGGTGTTCAACGCGTACTGCTTCCCCCGCGAGGCGGCGGCAGCCGTGCGTCTGGCGGCGTAGATGCGGGGGCGGCCGGGGTGCGGGGGCGGAGGGGGTGCGGGGTCGAGGGGGAGATGAGTGGTCGGGGTGAAAGGGTGAGAGACGGGCCAC
>JBKBHU010000003.1:0-305673 GCA_046299715.1 Tepidisphaerales bacterium
GGGGCAGGACAGGTGGGGGGCAGGACAGGGGGGGGGCGGGAGGCAAAGGGGGGGTCAGGGCCGGGGCGACGGGCTCTCGGCGGGGCGGGCGGCGTGAAAAAGGCCGATGAGCTCCTCATCAGGGGCGTAGGGGGCGCGCCGGGAGACCGCGCTGCCGGTGTCCCAGAGCACCGGGACCATCCCCCGTGACACCGCGGCCTCGAGCACTGCTTTCGTCCAGCGGAGCGTGGATTCGCGCTCTTTTCGAGAAGCGACGGCGAACTCGCCCAGAAAGACCGGGATGTCCTGACGCCGGGCATACTCGGCCAGGGCATCGAACAGACGTGTGAGCTCGGCCACGTCGTCTTCGGTGCCCCAGGTCGGCCGCATGCGGCCCCACGGGGCGTCGCGCTCGAGTCCGACGAACGTCCACGGCGTGTAGTAGTGGATCGACAGCATCAACCGGTCGGGCACCGTGTCGGCCGGCAGGCGGTAGAGCGGATGGAGCGTGGCCTGAATGTCGGTCTTGTAGCCCGGGACGATCAGCAAGCGCTGTGCGTTGTGTCCGCCGGTCGCCCGAACGGTGTCGATGAAAAGCTGATTGACGCGAAGGAGCGTGGCATAGGCGGTTTCGGGCGAGCCTTCGCCCTCGAAGTTGGTCTCTTCGTTGAGGGCCTCAAAGACCAGCCTTTCGCTTTTGCCCGCGAAGAAGGTGGCGATCTGGCTCCAGTAACTGCGGAACTTGATTTCCGCCTCCGGGCTGAAGCGATGGCGGTCCGTGGGGAACTTCTCGGCCCAGCTGGAGTCGATCCATCCGCCGTCCCAGTGGATGTTGAGGACGCAGAACATGCCCGCGTCCGTGATCCAGTTCACGACCTCGGCCACGCGGGCGAACTGCTGCGGCGTGATCCGTCCGCCGTCGGCGTAGGTATCCCACGCCACGGGAAGCCGCACCGTCTTAAAACCCAGCCGGGCGAGCGTCTGAACGTACTCCCGCGTGATCGGCGGGTTGCCCCAGCCGGTCTCCCAGTGCGTGGTGTTCTCCAGCGTGTTGCCGATGTTGATCCCCGGGGTCATGGCGGCCACGGCCGCGCGGGCCGAGAGCGGCGTGAAGGGCTCGGCGGGCAAGGGGGGCAACGACGTCCTACCGGCCGCGCCCCCGGAGGACGAGGTCTCCGGTCCGGCAGCGGTCGGGGGCGTCGGGGCGGTCGGGGCGGCCGCGAGCAGCAGCATCAGGACGACGGCCAGCCATGCGGTCATCGGGGGCTCCCTTCGCTTCGTGAGGAATGCGACACGGCGGGACGACGCCGATTCCCTACTGCCCACGACCGCCCCACGTTGAGACGGCCTGCGGCGTCGGGCCGTCCGTGCCGGTATGATGCGGAGGAAGGCGGTGCGGCCGTGCCGCCGCCGACCGACGCCATCCCCATCGACAACCCCCGCACCGACGGAGAGAGCCCGTTATGTCACTCAAGTCGCTGATCGCAACCGGAACCAAGCTCTGGCTGGACTCGATCGACCCCGATCTTGTGGTGCGAAACCGAGCGCTCGGCGCCACCGGCGCCACCTCCAACCCCATCATCGTGTCGGACATCCTCAAGTCGGGGAAGTACGACCGGCAGATCCTCGAACTGGCGGAAAAGGGGCACACCGACGAGGAGATCGCCTGGGCGATGACGGACAAGCTGGTCAGCGACGCGCAGGCGGTGTTCCTGCCCGTGTGGGAGCAGACCCGTTGCAACGACGGCTGGGTGAGCTTCGAGCTTGACCCGCTCATCGAAGACGTGGCCAACCCGCTGCCCCACGGGGAGCGCGTGCGGCGGTACATCGAGCTGGGCAAGAAGTACTCGGCGGGCCAGAAGAACCGGATGATCAAGGTGCCCGCCACGCCGGCCGGGCTGGACGCGCTCGAGGAACTCGCGGCCGCAGGGTGCACGCTCAACGTGACGCTGATTTTCTCGCAGCGGCAGTACACCGCGGCCCGTGACAACGTCTGGAAGGGGGCGCAGCGACGGCCCGGCGGTCTGGCGACGTTCAAGTCGGTCTATTCGATCTTCGTCTCCCGCGTGGACGTGTACACGGAAACCGCCTACCCGCAACTCTCCAAAGAGGCGCAGGGGATGGTGGGCATCGTCAACGCCAAGCGGCTGTGGCGGCTGAATCAGGCGTTCTGGGCAGACAAGAACCTGCCGCTGCAGCAGGAAATCATCTTCGCGTCCACCGGCGCCAAGAAAATGAAAACCTACGAGCCGGCCCCGGACAAGTACGTTGAGGCGCTGGCGGGGGCGGACATCCAGACCAACCCGCCGGCGACGAACGATGCCGTCGAGAAGCTGGGCAAGACCTACACGCGGCAGGTGGACGTGATGCCGCCGCAGCACGTGCTGGACGAGATCGACCGCGTGGTGGACCCGGTGAAGATGGAGCAGGACCTCATGGCCGAGGGGCTGGTGAAGTTCGCCGACCCGCACAAGAAGCTGCTCGAGACGATCCGGGAGAAGCGGGCGTCGCTGGTGGGGGCGAAGTGACCGCCACAGGGCCGCCGTAGCGCGGTGTTGCAAGCGGGGCGTGCGGGCCGTGCGGGGCGTGCGGGGCGGGGCGGGGAGGGGGGGGCGCCGGTCGTGATCAGAGACCTTGCTTATCCGTGCTTCACCGATGCAGGGTGAGGGGGGCGGCTCGTGTGTGAAGTTTCACGATGAGGCCGTTTGACCTCGGGCGACGCGGGCGTTACAAGTCGCCCTCCACGGTCGGGCCGCGGCCGACGGGCGCGCATTGAGCGTGCCTTGAGGCGGCTGCAAGTCCGTGTCGGCGGACGGGTTAGCGTGGTCGTGCCGGGTGGGTTGTGGGGGCCGGGGAACGGCACGGCCGGGCGGGGCGCGGGGCGGGCCGTTCGCAGGGTTCGGGGTTGTGTAACAGAGCGCTGTGGTCTGTCGTCTATCAACCAGGTTCCGGTAGAGGGTCCCGACGCAGGGAAGAAGGTCGTCCGCGTGCCCCGAGGTGGGAGCGACGGTCGGCCTGCCGGGACGGACCGGTCCGGAGGAACTCATGTCAGCTCCGCTGCCTTCGCGTTGGTCTCGTCGGTTGGGTGCGTTGTCGAGAGCGGTCATCAAGACGCTGCGTGGAGAGGCCGGCGTCTTGGCGGGTCGGGGCCTCGGGGGAGGGGCAGAGCGGGGCGGATCGGCGGGCGGTGCGCTGGCGAAGGCGGAGGCGCTGGAAGCCCGGCGGCTGCTGACGACCCTCTTCGGTGGGGACATCTTCGAGTTCAGTGCCCCCGACCCGGCCAACCCGTCGCAGCGGGTCACCAACCGGATCATCCTCAGCGGGAACATCACGGCCGAGCTGATCGGCGGCAGCATCGACCCGCTGACCGGTCAGGTCGTCATCTCCGACGTGCCGGGCGCGTTCCTGCAGTCGCAGATCCGCGGGATTCCGTTTTCGAACGTGCCGCAGGCGCCGGTGCTGGGCGGCGTGGGCGGCGGGATTGGCGTTCAACCGCTTGGACCTGGCATCACGATTTTTTCGCCCCCACCGTTCGATGACCAAGGTCAGGTGCTGTACACCGGCGGTTCGGCAGCGTTCAACGTGCGGAGTTTCGCGGTTGCACCGAACGGCACGTACTACGCGTTCAACGTCGTGAAGATCGGGACGCAGGGTCAGGCGGGGGAGCGTTCGATTGTGCAGCTGCTGCGGGTGGAGCAGAACGGCGGCGCTGCGACCGTGATCGCGGAGCTGAACCCGCGGATTTCGAGCCTGACGGCGGGGTCCAATTTTGTGGACGCCAACGGGGTGGAAGCGATCACGGCGGCCGCGTTCGACCCTCTGTCCGGCCGCCTGTTTTTCGTGGTGCGTGGCAACGACAGGGGCGCTGTTGTTCCCCCGCCCAACACCCCGCCTCCGCCAGCACCAGAGGCCACACAGCAGCTGTTTTCGCTGGAAGTGACGCCGACGTCCACGCCGGCGCAGATCCTCGCGTCGGTGCAGGCGGTGCCTGGCTCGTTCAACCGCACCGTCAATGTCGACACGATTGTGAACGCGTTGACGTTTGACCGGCAGGGCAACATCTCCAGACCGGTCGGTTTTATCGTCTTGCCCTCGGGGAACGCCACTCAAGGTGGTATCTTCGACGTCAACCTCGGAAACACCAACATTATCAACAACTACCGCGCCGTCACGAGTGGTTTGCAGGATACGGCGGGTAACCTCTTGAACCTCACCGGCATCACCGGCCTCGCGTTCATCGACGACGACCCGGCCGTACGAGACCAGTTCGTGTACGCGGTGGAGTCGAACGCGCAGGGTACGGCGCTCGGGGCGGCCGCCCCGGTGATTGCCAACCAGGCGATCGGTCCCCAGGTGCTGCTGATCAACCGCAACAACGGGCAGGCGCGGCAGCTTGGAGCGCTCACGCCGCCGCAGACGGCAGCGGACGCGGCCGTGCTGGGGGCGAACCTCCAGTCGCTGGCCTTCGACCCGGTGCGTCGCAACCCGTTCACGGGTCGGCTGGGCGTGCTGCTGTCGATCGATAACACAGTGGACCAGCTCGCGTTCGTGGACTCGCGCAATCGCCTGTCGAACGTCACTGCGTTCTCACTGTACATCGCGCAGTCGGACTCGACGGGTTCGATCGTCATGGCCCAGGTGCCGGACTTCAACCCGCAGCAGCCCAACGTCGAGCGGCCCATGCAGCCGTTCACCGGGTCGGCCGGGACGCTGCGGGTCAACAGCGCCAACGGCCAGGGGATCATCAACCTGACGTCGCCGTCGGGCATCGGCGGCGTCTTCCTGGGCCTCAAGACCTCGGGGAACACCAACGCCGACCTCAACAACATTCCGATCATCACGGGTCAGCTCGCGCAGGCGCTGGGCGTTCGGGGGGCGGGCCCGGTGACCGCGGGCGTGGTGACCAGCGCGTCGCTGCTGCAGGCGCTGACCAACCAGGGCACGCTGACGTCGCGGCTGATCGGTAGCAATGTGTCGAACGTGACGGGCATTGCTGTCAACAATGCCGGACAGGTGTTTGTGGTGGACAGTGACGGCGTTCTGCCCAACGGTCAGTTCTTCGACGGCGACCAGCTCTACCAGATCAGCCGCACCACCGGTCAGTCGATCGGCACGCCGGTCAACATCGTGCTGAATAACGCGGCCGCCACGCCGATGACGAACAACCGCGGCATCACCATCGCGGACGACCCTGAGCGGATCCTTGCGGTGTTCCTGCAGCAGTTTCCGGACGCCACGTCGGGCGGTACCGAGGTGGTGGGCGCCGAGCGCCTGCCGGGTGCCGTGGACTTCGAAGCGGTGGACGGCACACCGCTCTCACTGGCCATTTCGGGCCCGGGACCGACCGGGTTCATCCTCGTCGAGACGGCGACCCGGAAACTGCTGTATCGCTTCCAGCGGGTCGGCGGCGGAGATGTGATCTTCACCAACCTCGGGCCGATCGTTGATGCCGACAACAACGCGGTCGCCGCGGCCCGCGCCCTGGGCGTGGATTCGGCTGGACGGCTCTTCACCGTCGGTTTCACGCGCGGCAATCCCCTGCCGCAGCAGTCCGCGAATGGCTCGGTCGACACCAGCGGCCAGCAACCGCGCAACCTCACCTATGCGTCGGATGGCAACCTCTATCTGGTGTCGGCGGTGGGCGGCGGCTTTACCGTGCAGCAGGTGAACCGCGATGTGCAGACGGGTCAGTTGTTAGGACTGGGCCCCGCCGTTCAAATCCTCAGCACGGGCCGACCGGTCCTTGAGGTCCGTGACGTGACGAGCGACCCGGTCAACCTTGGACGACTGCTGCTCGCAGGGCTGGTCCCGGACTCTCCACTGCCGACACGGAGCCTTGGCGTCCTCACCGGGACGGGCAACGTGTCGAACTTCGTCTATCGTGGCGTCACGCGGCTCAACTCTACGACCGTCTATGCGGTGACCTCCAACGGTTCAACGCTCAACCTTCGCGCAGCGAACCTGACCCCCTCGTTGGCGACGGTGCCCGGCACCTTTAACACGATCAACCGCGGCGACGAGGGGAGCCGGCCGGGCGGGGCGACCCCATTGGACGACATCCGATACGACGCGCCCGGCTCGGCAAGCGGCGCCACGACAGCGGTCTTGGGTATCCGCGATACGGACGCGCGTCCCGGTGACCTGACCGGCATCTGGGGCGTGGGCGTCGGCGCCGACCAGCTCGTCCCGACCTTCAACGCCACCAACCCGTCGCTGGGCAACCTCGGCGGGTCGCCGTTCCAGAACCTGTCGATGAGCCGCTACTCGGCGTATACGCGGCAGACCGATACCGGCGACGACCTCTCGGTCGGGCCGTTCAGCAACTACACCACCCGCGACACGCTCAACGGCGGCCCATACCCGTACTCGTTCTCGCGGTTCGCCGGGTACAACCGCGACTCGGCCACGGGCGGCATCCAGAGCGGCGGCGTGAACTCCGTGACCCTTCAGGTGGTGGGTCAGTCATGGACCGGCACCACCGACTTCCCCATCCACACCGGGGATCCGTCATCCATTCCGGTCAACCGCTCCATCGACCTGCAAGGGGTGCTCGCGGGTAACTTCACGCCCAACCCGTTCGGGACGGTCTCCAACGGCATCGTGGACACGGTCGCGATCGGCACGGCCAACAACGCCCTCGCGGCGGGAGCGGACCAGCGGGTGGTGTACACGGTCGGCTTCAACATCGACTCGCCGGTGCCGGCGGCGCCGATCCGCGGCACGCTCGGCAACGCCTTCGGCATCGACCCCAACTCGGGCGAGTCGAACGTGCGGGCCATCGTGTTCGACCCGGTGAACACCGCCAATAAACGCCTCGAGGACGCCTACGCGATCGTGTTCACGACCGCCGGTCAGGGTGTGGACTTCTACCGCCTCACGCGCAACGAGGCGACCGGGGCGATTTCGTCGTTCACCCGTCTCAACACGGACCCGCGCGGCCTGCTGGATGACAACGGCACGCCCAACCCGGCCGACGACGTGCCGATCAACTTCGTCTACACCATGGCGGCGGACCGCTTCGTCGCCAACCGCTACTACATCGTCGGCTCGCCCACGCCCGGTGCGGGCACGGCCGAGATGTTCCTTTACTCGGTGGACGTGGTGGGCAACAGCAACCCGGTGGTCACGCGGATCAGCGCCGCGCTCGACTCGCCGGCGGGGTTCGTCTACAAGGCCGCCGCCATGGACCAGACAGGGCTGCTGTACCTTGTCTACGACGGGGACGGCGGCGTCCCGGGCATCAACAACGCGCAGCTGCCCAACTCGATCCTCGTCACCTACGACCTGACGACCAACACCTTCAACGAGATCGGCCCGATGTCGGCGCTGACGTTCGCCGGCAACATCCCCGCTAGTTCGGCGACGGCACTGACGGGGCGGAACTCCGACGTGCGGGCGATGTCGTTCCACTATGACACCATCGGCGACGAGACGCTGGTGACGCTCGACCGCACGGCCGAAGGGCTGGTGGAGTACAACTTCAACCCGTCGGTGCCGCTGACGCGGCCGGGCGGGCTGATCGGCACGTCCACCACGATCGACGGTCTGCCGTCGCCGCCGAACCCGGTGACCGCGGTGGTGGGGCTGCAGTCGTCGTTGCCGGGGCTGCTGCCGGCCGGCCGCACGCAGCTCAACGGCGGGCTGTCCACGTTCGCGATCGACCAGTACGGGCGTGGCTACGCGGTGCAGACGGCGACAGGGCCCGGGAATGACCTAGTCCTCGTCTCGCCCAACGAGCTGTTCGTGCAAGAGATCTCGACCTCGGCGCAGGACGAGCGGGACGGCGACAACTGGGCGGGTGAGGCCACCCGGGTCGCATGGCTGGTCAACGAGGACGGCACGGCGTTCACGGACACGGTGACGGCACTGACTCAGGACCTCCGTGTTCCGGCGCTCTCCGGACAGCAGGGCGGTTTTGTCGCGGTGGTGCGCAACATGCGGGCGTCGTCGCTGCGACCGGAGACCAACACCACGCTCAACCCGACGTGGAACGTGGACCGGCTGGCGACGCTCCAGTTCCCCGCGGGCGCGGGGACTCTGGTGACGCCGCAGGTCAACTCCACGACCCCCTTCACCGTCCGCTTTGTACGCCCGGCCGGGGATACGAACCCGGTCGACGACGGCATCATCACGGTCAACGGCAACGTCCAGACGCAGACACCCGGCACGCCGTCTAACATCCGCGGGCTGGCGTTCATCAACACGGGCGACGGGCTCCCGCAGCTCATCGGTCTGTCCGTGGACAACTTCGTCACCGGCGGCAACCCGCGACTGGTGAGCTTCGGTCTGCTGGCCGACCTGAACCGCCTGAATGACCCGACGCTGAACAACCCGAGGTTCAACACGCGGGCCCTGACCGACCCCAGCGATACCGGCTTCACCACGTCCAACCCGCGTGGCTTCTCGGCCGACATCTTGGGCCGCTTCTATTCAGTCGACGCGACGACCACGCCAGGGGCGGCCCGGCTGCTGGGCTCGCCGAGCCGTGCCAGCCTTTTCCGCATCAACGTTGCCAACGCCACGGCGACGCGGTTTCTCGACCTGGCCGAGCAGCTCGACCCGACCGGTCAGCAGCCGCCGGTGAGCATTTCGCTTACTCCCTTCAACGCCTTCGCCTTCCGCGACGCCAACACCGTGTTCATGGTGCAGCGCGACGTGAGGAACCGTCTGGACGAGGCCGGACAGCTGACGACGAACTTCATCCCCCTCGATCGGCTGGTGAACTTCACTATCCCAAGCGTCATTCCTGACCTGGTCACGTACACGCGGTTCAATGCAGGCGGTACGGCCGGTGAAATCCGTGCGGCCAATCCGCCGTCGGAGGCGAACCCCGTTCCGTTATTTCGGCGCACCTTCATCAGCGCTATGGACTTCGCGGCCGATGGCAGCCTGTTCGCCCTGGACCAGCTGGAAAACCGGCTTGTGGCGATCAACCTGACGCTGGCAGCCCCTGGCCTGCCGCCTTCGCAGGCGCCGGCGAACTCGCTGTTCGTGACGGCGCCAGACACCACAACCGGTTTCGCGGGTTACAGCATCCTCGGCAACCAGACTGTGACGGTCAGGCAGGACGTGGACAACGAGGCGCCGCTCGAGCCGGACGTGCTGTTGGTCACGACCGGCGACTACGCCTTGTACCGCTACGACCCCGAGACCGAGACGACGTCAGATGTCGGTGGGCTGGTGTTGCCGAACGGGCTGCCGCTGACCGACCAGACGCCCATCACGGCACTGGCCAGCCTGCCCGGTTCGTCGCTGATCTACGCGATCGTCCGGGCTGTGGACGAGGCGCTCCAGCCGGCCGACTTCCTGTACACGATTTCTGCTGAAACGCGAGTGATGTCGCTCATCGGCCGGGTCACGCTGGTGCGCAACGCCGCCGGCGCGGTCATCCCGCCGACCAACACGCGTCTGGTGTCGATCGACTTCTCCGGCGACCGCGACGCCGGCGGCAACCTCGTGCTCATGGGCGTCCACGACCCTGGCACCGACGGCGGCGGCGACCGGCAACTCGTACGTATTGGCATCACGACCGCGACGGTCGGCCAGTCCGAGGTCGTCCGCGGCTCGGTGCCCGGTTCGGTGGCGGACGGTCTGGTGGGCTTTGCCTCGGACGTGGTCGCGCCCGCCCCGTTGCAGGTGCCTGCGACCGACATAGGCCGCTTCTATGCCCTGAACGTGGCCAACCCAGCGAACACGGAGCTTCTGGTCACGCCCACCCGGGTCTACCAGTATCTGGGTACCGGTGCGACCTTCGGCAACGTCGCCAACGTGCGGAACGTCGGCGGCGGCCCTGTGCTTCAGCCGATCACCGCGTTGGACTTCAATGCGGCCGATCAGCTCTTCGGCGTTCGGTCCACGGCTCTGGGGACTTCGTCACTGGTTTCCTTCCCGCCGCTGCCGCCCGTGACCACGGGCACGCCGACCACGCTGACGTTGGGTGGAGGTCAGTCGATCTTCGTGTCGTCGGCCGCCACCACACCACTGCAAGGTTTCCCGCCGCCCCTTCCCATCCTCTCTCCCGAGCCGACGAACATCACGGCCATGTTCTTCCTTGGGGATGGCACACTACGCGCGGTGGATCGCGGTCAGCTGGCGCCACGGCTGATCGACATCAACATTGCCAACCCCGGGCTGTCCGTCGCTCGGACCGATGTGGGCGTTCCGGACCCCAACTTTGTCGGGGGCGACTTCGTCGGTGGCGCGGGCAGCGGCGCCGTGTTCTATCTCGACAACACGACGCCCAACGCAGCTCAACTGATCGTTGACCTCAGCGGTACGGGCGCCGCTTCGACGGGGGTGCTGACACTGCCCACCCTCGGAGTACCGGTGCTTGGCACAATCAATCCGACCACCGGTGTGTTTACGCCAGCCAACACCGGTAACTTGGAAACGCCGGGGCGCCTCCCGCCGTCCATTTCGGATGTCAAGGCGATCGCGTTCGACCGCACCTTCGGAACATCCCGGCCTTCGGCAGGACTGTACATCATCGACCAGGACGATCGGCTTCTGCAGATCAGTCCCACGAACGGTGCCATTATCCGCATCGTGGGCACGGTTCGCGACGCCTTCTCCAACGCGCCGCTCAACATCGGTTCGATGAGCTTTGACCGCGACGGGCGGCTGATTGCCCAAGACGTGGACAACGCTCGCCTCGTGGACATCTCCACGGTTACCGCGATCGCGGGGGCGGTGGCCAGCAGCCCGACCGGGTCGCTGCCGCCGACGGTGGGCGGGCTGGCGTTCGACAACCTCGGCAACCGCTTCCTCGCCGCCGACAACGCCACGGGGATCAACCTTGGCGCCGTGGGCTTCAACACCTCATCGCAGATCAAGCAGTTCGCGTATAACTCAGCCGGTAACTTCACGGTCGTGGCCAGCGATGTCGATTCGGTTTTCATTGGCGGTACCGTGCTCGGCCGGGTGGATTTCGGTGGCTCGGTCGGGCGCTTCTATGCCGGCTGGTTGATCACCGGTTCCGCCAACGGGCTGAGCATCAACGCCGCCAACCCGCAGCCGGGGAACTTCCGTGTCGCCGGCGACCTCGGTGAGCTGATCGTGCTGGGGCCCATCGGGACCGCTGGCGTCGCGGACGACATCCTGCAGACGCAGTATTTCACGGGAACCGACATCTTCGTGAGCGGACGCATCGGGACGGTCCGGTCAGACGGAGACGTGCTGGCGACGATCCGGTCGAGCAACAGCAGGGTCCGGACGTCGCTCCCGCTGACACAATCGGAAGCCGAGACACGCTTTGTCCCGCCGGGCACGGAACTTGTCGTCCAGCAGGGTCGCGCCTTCGCCCAGCGGCGACTTCTCCTTCCGGTCTACAACAACGACACCTTCGAGACCGCGCAGCGCCTCCGATTCGGGTCCAACCCCGACGGGTCGCCTTCAGGCACCGTGACCATCAGCGGCGCCTTGGAAATGGTCCAGCAGGCCGATTTTGACGGGGTCGACTACTTCGCTTTGCCGCTGCTGGCGGGCCAAACCATCAGCTTCGCCGAATTCTCCAGCCTCGGCCTGGGGGTTTTCGATCCTGACGGCCGGCTCGTCTTCACCAACTACACGCTCAATGGTGTCGCAGCCTTTGCGGAGTCGGCACTGCGCTTCACTGCCGACCGCCCCGGCGAGTACCGCATCGCCATCGCCCGCCTGGGCGACTTCAACTTCAACGGCGTTGCCGACCCGGGTGAGCCGCCGCTCGCCCTCGGCGTCCTTCCCTATAGCCTGACCGTTTCCAACGTCGGCGACCTGGCCATCTCGGCCATCACCACGGCGGGCACGCTCTTCGACAACGGCGTGCAGGGCAACGCGACCAACTTCAACTTCTCGGCGGTGTACGCCGGGCAGGGCGACATCGGCGGCGTGTTCGCCGGGGCCCGCATCATGGGCCGTCAGGTGAACACCTCCAACACCGTCCGGGCCGACGGGACGGGGTCGATCCGCTCCATCGAGGCGGGTCAGATCGGCGAGCTTCGCCAAGGCAACTACATCCGCGGCGCCACGATCGCCGCCGGCGGCAACGTCGGGCTGATCCGTTCGACGGCCGGCGTGCTGGTGCTCAACCAGAACGTCCAGCCCAACCTCGCCAACACCGGCACGACGTCGAATTTCAACCCCGAGGTCGTCCGCGTGGGCGGGTCGATCCAGATCATCGACGCGGCCGGCACGTTCTTCGGCAACGTCTTCGCCAACGGCGGGCTGGGCAACTTGCGTGCCGGCGACATGGCCACACTCCGGCCGTCGTTCATCAACGTCAACGCAGACAACACCGGCTTCGACGGCGTCATCGACCTGATCGACGTCGCCGGCCAGCTCGGTACGGCCGCCGGCGGCGGTCCGGTCATCTACACCAACGCCGGCGGGAACGTCCGCTACCTGCGTGCGGGTGGGCCGGTCTTCCGCGACGCGGCCTTCGGTTCCGGTGCGGTCAGCGAAATCTTCCTGACGCCGGGTCAGCCGCTGAACTTCACGGACGACTCGGGCTCCGCGCTGCGGGTCGAGTTCGACGAAGGCGCGCTGGTGCCCAACCCGGCCTTCGACCCCAACGACCCGGCCTCGCCCCGGTTCCTCAACGCCCCGCAGATCGGCTACCTCGCCTACCCGATGCGCTCGGGCGGCGCGGCGATGATGATCCTGCAGGTCAGCGGACTGGGCACGCCGTCGAACCTCAGCCGCTACCGCACCCCCAACGTGCGGTTCATCACCTCCGGCGCGGGCAACAGCTTCGAAGTCGCCGACCTCGTGCTGCGTGGCGTCGGCTCGGCCGTGGTGAACAACGGCGGCGTGCTCTCGCAGCCGGGGACCACCGACGGCGAGCTGGCACCGCGGATCACCGTCCGGCTCGAGGGCGGCGCCCGCTTCGACCTCTTCCGGCTGGACGCCACCGCGGGAACCCACTTGCACTACTTCCGCAACGAAACGCTCGGCGAGCTGCTGAGCATGGTGACCGATTCCATCGGCACGCTCTCCTACCGCGGCGACATCGGCATCGCCCGCCCCGGCAACAGCGGCGTGGCCGTGCTGCCGAGGGTCACCGGGACGCCGCTGGCCTATCCGTTCACCGGCGTCGGCACCCTCATCAGCACCACCGGCGACAACTCGATCATCCGCATCGAGTCCGGCGGGGCGATCGGCAACGTGCTCGTCGGCGGCAGCGTCGGCGAGATCCAGGCCAACTTCGGCGGCTCGGACATCCCCGACCGCTTCGAAGGCATCGCCGGGCCCATCGTCGTCACCGGCTTCCTCGGCTCGCTGTTCTCCGGTGAGGGCATCGCCCCGGCCGGGTCGGGCGCGGTGGCCGGCGGGTTCGTCTTCGCCGGCGGGCCGATCACCCGCGTCACCGCCGCCGGCGACATCATGGGCGTGATCGCCTCGCAGACCTCCATCGACGAGGTCTACACCCGCGGCGCGCTCATCGAATCGCTCATCACCGTCGGTGCCAGCGGGCTGGGCCTGCTCGGGCTCACCCCGCTGTACAACTCGGTGAATAACAACATCGCCCTCGTCGGCGATTTCGGAAACATCAACCGGCCCAACTACGAGATCCGCCGGGTCCGCGCCGACCAGGGCGTCATCGGCTCGCGTATCTCGGCGCTGGACATCGAGTTCATGACCGCCGCGGGCTTCGGGCTGGTGTCGTCGCGGATCACCTCCGGCGGCGACGGCGTGCTCAATCAGCTCATCGCCAACGGCTACGGCATCCGCGGGGCGAGCATCAATGGCTTCTCCCGCATCGGCCGCATTCAGGTCAACGGCAACGGCAGCCAGCTCTCGACCAACGCGGTCACGCCGTCCGTCCGCCGGTCGGAGTTCGAGACCACCTCGAGCCTCACCGGGCAGCCGCTGACGCCGTTCACCGACATCCACCTGGCGCTGTCCACGTCCGCCGCGACGCCGGTCATCCCCGGCGTCACCGACACGGGCGTGGTCGAGAGCCTCGACGCCTCGGGCAACCAGAACCTGACCTCGCTGACGGCGTGGTCGATCCGCGGCACGACCCCCGGACAGCTCAACACGGTGCTCGGCTTTGCCGGCCGCATCGGCACGATCTCCACCCGCTCGGTGATCAACGGGCTCACCGTCATCGCCGGCTCGGTGGGCACGTTCTCGCCGGGCTCCGACGTGCTGGCGCTGAACATGACCGTGGCCGGGGCGTTCAACAACCTCCGCATCAACGGCAACCTCGCGAACAACTCGCGCATCGAGCTCAACGGCCCCAGCTCGTCGCTGGGCAACCTCGTCGTACGCGGCAACTTCGAAGGGTCGCTGGTGGTGTCCGGCCGGGTGAACAGCATCAACATCTCCGGCAACCTCGTCTCGGCCGACCCGGCCACCCCCGCGCTCACCATCTCGCCGGCGGGCGCGGTCCGCGGCAACGTGCTCGGCCGGCTGACCGTCGGCGGGTCGATCGTCGGCAACGTCACCATCAACGGCTCCGTGGGCACGGTCTCCGTGCCCGGCTCGCTGGGCGTCGCCGGCAACACCTTCACGATCACCGGCAACCTTGCCGCGCTGAACGTCGGCACCAACCGCCGGCTGCCGCCGGGGCAGCTCATGGCCATGAACGTCACCGTCGGCGGCACGGTCGGCACCGTGAACGTCCGCGGCCGGATGACCGGCGCGCTCACCGCCACCGGCTCCATCCGCAACATCCGCGTGCAGTCCGACGGCAGCCCCGACCGCGACCTGGTCGCCGGCGACGTGACCTCGCTCACCGGCGACATCCAGGCCCTCACCGTCTCCGGCGGCGACATCGCCGCCAACGTCACCGCCTTCAACCGCCTCCGCACCGTCACCGTGCAGGGCGGCTCGGTCAAGGGCGGCACGACGCTGGGCACCGTCGCCGGCGACATCGGCAACATCAGCGTCCGCGGCGGCAACCTGCTCGGGTCGGTCCGCTCGGGCGACGAGTTCACCACCGGGCTCAAGCCCATCGCCAACCTCAACGTTGACGGCCAGCTCGGCGACGGCACGACCGCCTACTCCATCAAGGCGTCGTCCATCCGCCAGCTCCGCGTCCGCGGGTCGGTGTTCTCCAGCACGGACGTCAACACGCCGGAAGTGCTGGTCAGCGGCAACCTCAACCAGCTCATCGTCAACGGCAACGTCGGCAGCGGCGTGACGATCCGTGCAGGGTCGATCTCGCGGCAGCAGATCGGCGGCACCGTCGACGGCGAGATCATCGTCGGCTGAGCAACACCCGCGGCGAGCGGTGTCGAGCCCGCTGACGGGCCGGGGGGCCGTGCGCTGACGCACGCTGCCCGCCGACCTGCCACGCCGTGGGCGTGGCCGTCGCGGTCGGGGGCGTGACGCTCGGCGTGAACGCGCGACGCCATGGAAACAGAAAAAGGCCCGCCAGCGTGCATGTCACGCGTGGCGGGCCTTCTGTGATTCGCCTTGGCCGACCTTTTGAGGGCTCAGGCTCGGCTACGCCGTCAGGCGGGCCGGCTCAGCGGCTGTACGAGAAGCCGACGGAAACCTGCGTCGCCGGCCGGTACGGTTGCACCACGACGACCGGCGGCGTGTACACCACCGGCGGCGGACACACCACCGGCGGCGGCACCACCACGGGCGGGTGCACGATGACCGGCGGTCGGACGAACACCGGCGGGGGCGTCACCACCACCGGCGGGGGCACGTAGACCGGCGGGGGTACGTAGACCGGCGGGGGCACCACGACCGGGGGATGCACCACCACCGGCGGCCGGACCACCACCGGCGGGGTGTACACCACCGGCGGCGGGCACACCACCGTCGGCGGCACGTACACCGGGCCGTGGAAGCCGGAGTGGCCGCTGCTGAAGCCGAAGTTCACCGACACGAAGCCCCGGTCGCCGCGATAGTGACCGAACCCGCTGCTGTACCGCGAGTGGCCCCATCCACCCCACGACTCGCTGTAGCTGCCCGAGATGGAGAAACGCGTCCCCCGGTCGCGCGAGCTGGCCTCGGCGACACTCGACACCCCCGCCACGCTCACCAGCGCCGCCAGCATCACCCGGGACCACGCGTTCATCGTTCGGCTCCTTCGCGAAAGACCAGTGGAAAGACACACGCTCCAGCGAGAGGTTAGCCGCTCCGGCGGTCAGTTCGCGATTTCAACTTCAGTGTTCGCTTTCTAACGCCCCTCGGCCGGCCCCGATGCGAACCCCTTGAGCAAGATCAGGTTATCCCGGTGGATGACCTCTTCGTAGAACGGCCCAAGGACCATATGTCGGATTTCTTGCGTCTTCTTGCCCTGTATCTGGGGGATGTCTGTCGAGGGATAGTTGGTCAAGCCGCGGGCGATGGGCTGCCCGGCCGGGTCGAGGACATCGACCACGTCGCCGCGGAGGAACGTGCCGTGAACGGCGGTGATGCCCGCCGGAAGCAGGGAGCGGTCGCCGCGACTGAGTGCCTTGGCGGCGCCTTCGTCAACGGTGAGTTGGCCGCGGGGACGGGCGGTCATCAGCCAGCGCGACTTGCCGCGCGGCGGGCGGGCGGCGGGGCCGGGTGCGGGGCCGCGGGCGTGTGCCGCCGCGCGGCTGAGGAAGTAGGTGCCGAGTTCTTCCCCGGCCAGCAGCCTCGGCAGCACGTCCGGGGTGCGGCCGTCGGCGATGATCAGCGGCGAGCCGGCGGACGTGACCAGCTGAGCGGCGGCGAGCTTGGCGTCCATGCCGCCCTTTCCGCCGGTCGTCTTTTCGTTGCGGACGAGCGATTTCACCTCCGCCGGCGTGTTGACCGTGCGGATGGGCTGACCGGCGGCGTCAAGCACGCCGTCCACCACCGAGAGCAGCACGAGCAGGTCCGCCTGGATGGCATGGGTGACCAGCGCCGCCAGCAGGTCGTTTTCGCCGAAGGAGATGCGGACCATCTCGTCGGTGGACACCGAGTCGTTCTCGTTGAGGATGGGCACCGCCCCGAGCCGCTCGGCCGCGGCGAGCGTGTTGCGGAGGTTGAGGTAGCGGATGCGGTGGTCGATGTCTTCGCGCGTCAGCAGGATTTGCGCAGCGGCCAGGCCGTGCGGGGCGAGCGCCTCCGCCCACGCGGTCATCAGTCGGGGCTGTCCCACGGCCGCCACCGCCTGCAGCATGGCCAGATCCTGCGGCGAGCGGGTGCCGGGCCGTTTGGGCAGCCGCAGGGCCGCCAGCCCGGCCCCCACGGCACCGGACGACACGACCGTGACGCGAAGGCCCTCTCCGCGCAGCCTCACGATCTGCCGGGCGATGTCCGCAAGGAACTCGGTGTTGAGGGTGCGGTCGGGCCGGGAAAGCAATTGGGTGCCCAGCTTCACCACTAGCGAGCGGATCTCGGGTAGAGGTCGAGGCATCGTCGGGGAGGGCTACGGGAAGGTCCCGCGGGCGGGGCGGGCCGTTGACCCGTGCCGCGCCCGGGGTGGGTAGCGTAACCGCGGTCAGCCCTTGCCGTCGAATAGCGCCGCGCATGCACGGGGGCGGGCCGCGTTCGGGCGACCCGCCCCCGCTTCCGGAGAGAACAACCCTCTTCTCACGTCGCAGCGACAGCTCACGACGTGCGCCGGCGAACCAGCAGCAGCGTGGCCGGGGCGAGCAGGCCCAGCGCCGCCGGCTCGGGGATCGCCGACATGCCGGGGCGGCTGGAGAGTACGGCCTCGACGAACGGGTCGATGTCGCCGGCGTCGAAAATCCCGTTCGCGTCGAAGTCGCCGAAGGCCACCACCACGTCCGGGGTCAGGGTCCCGCCGTACTGCGCGGTGTAGGCGGAGCCGTAGTTGGCGATGAACTCGGCGTACGGGGCCGACTCCAGCAGCGCTTCGAGGAACGGGTCGATGTCACCGGCGTCGATGAAGCCGTCGAAGTTGAAGTCGCCCAGTTCCGACGACGGCGGCGGGTCCGGCAGGAACGGCACGGCGTTGACGATCCACGAGCTGAAGTCCACCTGCGACACCAGCGGCAGGTTGTTCGACGGGTTGATGCCCGGCGTGGAGACGATGTTCCAGAGCATGCCCACAGCCTTGATGTCGGTGAAGGTGTGCGGCGAGCCGCCGCCCATCGTCACCGGGATGTTCCCGAAGTTGGGCAGCGTCGGTTCGAACGGCACCCAGTTGGCCGCGTTCGGGTTGGTCAAGGTCTTGACGCCGAACCCGAAGTTCATGTCGGTGCGGTTGATGAACCACTGATTGCCGTCCTGCACGACCCAGTTGAAGGTGCGCAGGTCCACGTTCGTCTGGAACGCGATGCGGACCGAGAGGAACGAGGCGCTGTCGAAGGCCACGCGGCCGGTGCTGAGCGCATTGAAGCGCGACTGGGGAACGACCGTCAGCACTCGCGCCTCCGCCGACGCCACCGAGCTGTCGGAACGCGTCATCCCCTGAAACTGCATCTGCACGCGGTTGGGCGACTGCGGGTGCGTGCCCTGGATGCGACGAAGGGGGATCGGCGGGGAAATGTCCGCCGTGTTGCTCCACCGCACGTACGCGCCGCCGGCAAGGGCGGGGTAATGCTCGGCGTTGACGGTGAACCACGGCTGGGCGAGGCTGAACGGCTCAACGATGGTGCGCGCGTTGCCCTCGGTCTGGTAGGTGGTGCCGAAGTTCTTGATGTCGGTGCTGGCGGTGGCGAGGTCGTCGTTGAAGTTGATGATCGACACGTTGGCCGCCCGGGCGGGCGACGCGGCCGTCAGGGCGGGTGCCGCCGCGGCGACGGCCACGCCCAAGGCTCTGCAGAATGCTGGTGCTGCCATGGACTCTCCTCCGATGTGTTCCGGCGATGTGTTCCGGGCGGCGGCGGTGTCGCGGCACGCCCCTGAAGTTTAGTGATAAACTTACGAGAGAAAAGCTTTGTCTGCAAGGTGGGGCGGCCCCGGCATGGCGTCGTCCGCACCCCGTTGGCGTCACCGCCCCGGGTGGGCTTGACCCGCCTGTATTCAGTTGTGACGCATCGGGTAACCGCGATATCTTTTCCGCGGCATGGTGACGTTAAAAGAGGTGGCCGAGGCGGCCGGGGTGAGCATCACGACGGCCTCCCGCGTGCTCAACGGCGTGAAGTTCGCCGAGCGCATCGGCGCCGCCCGTGCCGCCCACGTCCGGGAAGTGGCCCGGCGGTTGGGCTACGTCACCAACTACCACCACCGCTCGCTGCGCATGGGCCGCACGGAGTCGGTGGGCGTGGTTCTGGACGTCGGCGCGGTCGGCGTCCGCCGGCCGCCCAGAGCCCTGATCGGTAACCCCTATTTCACCGGTCTGATTGCCGGGATGGAGGCGGCGGCGATCCATGCCGGCTACGGGCTGGTCCTGATGGGTCCCCGGCCGGACCAACGCGCCTTGCCCCGGGCGATCGAAGCCATCCTCGAACGCCGCGTGGACGGCGTCATCGTTCCCGGGGTGGTCCCCCGGCCCGACTGGGACGAGCTGCTCAGTCGCCACGCACACCTGCCCATCGGGCTCATCGACTACCCCCACCCGACGCCGCTGCCGGGCGTCACCTTCGATCACGCCGGGGGCATGTCGCTGCTGGTGAGGCACCTTGCCGAGCAGGGCCACCGCCGGCTGGCGTGGCTCTCGCCGTCGAGGCCCGGTTTTGTTGAGACCTTGCGGGAGTCGGCCATACGGGAGACGGCGTCGGCGTTGGGGTGCATCGTCGAGAAGTGGCAGCTCCCGTGGGACGATGCATGGCAGGAGGCGCTGCTCGTTGACCCGCCCACGACGCTGATGAACTGGGGCGAGGCGAGCGTGACGCAGGCGTGGGCAGCAGCGCGTGCGCGGCCTCGTGGAGAGCAACCGACGGCGGCCCTCTGTTACAACGACCAGGTGGCAGTCGGGGCGGTGCGGGCGTTGCAGAAGCTCGGCGTCCGGGTGCCCGAGCACTTTTCCGTGACCGGCTTTGACAACGTGGAATCGGCGTGGTCGCTGCCGGGCATCACCACCGTGGACCACCAGTTCATCGAGATGGGCCAGCGGGTCTGCGAGCTGGTCATCGCGAGGTCGCACCAGCTGAGCGAGAAGCCGCGCGGCGCTCTCCCGCCGGCCGAGTCGGTGCGGGTGCCCGCCAAGCTGGTCGTCCGGGAGAGCACCGGGCCGGCACCGGCAGGGTGAACGCTTGTGTTCACGGCCCGCGCCGGGTGAACTGCCCGCATGCACCTCCGACCTGCGAGACGGCTGCCATTCGGTCCCTTCGCACGGCGAGCCGCCGTGCCCGCGCTCGTTTGGGCCCTTTCCGCCGTCGGGGCCGCCGCGAGGGAGCCCGACGCGACGCCCGTGCGCGCGTCCGACGGTCCGGCCGCGGCCCGTTTTCTGCAGGGACGCGTGGTTCGTGTGCAGGTTGAGCAAGGCTCGGCCCGCCAAGGCGGCATGGTCGTGACGGTGCACCCGCTGGCGACGCGTGCCGGGCTGGACGCGCTGGCCGCGGGCGGCAACGCGGTGGACGCCGCCGTCGCCGCCGCCCTGATGCTCGGCGTGGTGGACGGCCACAACTCCGGCATCGGCGGCGGCTGTTTCCTGCTGATGCGGACGGCCGGCGGGCAGCTCCTCGCGCTCGACGGCCGCGAGATGGCCCCGGCCGCCGCCGGCCCCGAGCTTTACCTGCGCGACGGAAAGCCCGACACCCGGCTCAGCCAGACCGGCCCGCTGGCCGTCGGCGTCCCGGGCAGTCTGGCCGTGTTCGACGAGGCCGTCCGTCGCTGTGGCCGGCTGACGCTGGCCGCCGCCCTGGAGGCCGCGGCCGACGTCGCCGAACGCGGCTTCCCGATCGACGCCAACTACGCTCGCAAGCTCCGGGCCACCGCGCCGCTGCTCCGGCAGTTTCCGGAGACCGCCCGCGTGCTGCTCAAGCCCGACGGCTCCCCGCTGCTCGAGGGCGACGTGCTCAAGCAACCCGACCTTGCCCGAACGTATCGCGCCATCGCCCGGCACGGCGTCGGCTGGTTCTACGGCGGAGCGTTCGCTTCCGCGGTCGAGTCGTGGATGCGGGCACACGGCGGCGTGGTCACGGCCGACGACTTCGCCCGCTATGTCGTCAAGCAGCGCCAGCCCATCGTCACGACGTACCGCGGCGTCACGGTCGTCGGCTTTCCCCCGCCCAGCAGCGGCGGCGTGCACGTCGCGCAGCTCCTCAACATCCTGGAGCAATTCGACGTGGCCGGGCTGCACCGCCGCGACGAGGCCACGCGCGTCCATGTGACCGCGGAGGCCATGCGTCGCGTGTTCGCCGACCGGGCCGCGTACCTCGGCGACAGCGACTTCGTCCCCGTGCCCCGCGGACTGCTGGACAAGGAGTACGCCCGGCAGCTCGCCGCGCAAATCGACCTCGAACGGGCGTCGGCGGGGGTAGCCGCGGGGCAACCCCCCGACCGTGGCGTCTTCGGTGACGGTGCGGCGGAGAAACACACGACGCACATCGCCGCGATGGACAGCGATGGCAACGTCGTCGCCATCACCACGACGGTGAACACCGGCTTCGGGAGCAAGGTCATCGTGCCCGGCACCGGCGTGATCCTCAACAACCAGATGGACGACTTCGCCCTTGCCCCCGGCGTGGCCAACGCGTTCGGGCTGGTGGGGCAGGCGAACAACGCCGTCGCGCCGGGCAAACGCCCGCTCTCGAGCATGAGCCCCACGCTCGTCTTCGACGGCCACGGCACCGACGGGCCGCTGCGAATGACCCTGGGCGCCGCCGGTGGGCCCCGCATCATCTCGCAGGTGGTCCTGGGCATCGTCCACGTGGTTGACCTCGGCGACGACCTCGCGTCGGCCATGCGACGCCCGCGCCTGCACCATCAGGGCGGGACGTTGTGGCTCGAACGCGGTATCGCGCCGCCGTGGACGGACGACCTGTTCACGTCGCTCCGCCGACGCGGACACGAGCTGGAGCTGTCCGAGCCCTCGGGGGCGATGAACGCCATCGCCCGCGACGCGGACGGGGCGTGGGTGGGCGTGGCCGAGCCGCGGCTGGACGGTGCCGCCGGCTGGGTGGACCGCCCGTCCACGGATGCGGCCAAGCCGCGACCCTGACGTGCGGGCAGCGCGACGCCACGGCGGCGGCGAAGCTACCCGGCCACCGCGAGCGGGCCGGGCAGTGGGGCGTGTCGGGTCTGGACGGCCGCGCAGGGACTCAAGGCGTCGGGCGAGAGGGACTTCTGCCCGCCCGACGGGAAGACGAGAGTGAGCGCCCGCTCCACCACGGCCGCTGTGGGGTGAGCCGGGGCGAAGCGTCGGGCCGCCGAGCGCATGGCCGCCATGGCCGCCGGGTCGTCCACCAGCGATGCGGCCAGTTCGCCGGCGGCGTGGGGGTTTTCGCACAGGCGAGCGACGCCCGCCGCAGTGAGCACGGCGGCGTTGTGCTGCTCCTGCCCCGGCAGCGGCCGCAGCAGCACCATCGGGAGCCCGCGGGCCGCCGCTTCGGAGGTGGTCAACCCGCCGGGCTTGCCCAGCAGCAGGTCCGCAGCGGCCATGAGCTCGTGCATGCGGGTCGTGTGGCCGAGGACCGTCACCGTGGGCCGCTGGGGCTCCGATGGCCCCGAGGCCGGCTCGCCGCGGCCGTAGCGGGCCGTGAGGCGCTGGTGCAATCGCGAGTTCTTGCCACACACGACCACGACATGGTGCCGGCCCGGACGCGCCATCAACGCGTCCAGCGCCTTGTCGATGCCGCCCAGACCCAGCCCGCCGCCGGAAAGCAGAATGACCGGACGGTGCTGCGGGAGCTGGTGTCGGCTTCGTGCCTCTTCCCGGCTCATCGGCTCATGGAAACGGCTGTCGATCGGGATGCCCGTCACCGCCACGCGCTGATGAGGGATGCCGTCGCGGACCATCACCTCCCGGGCCGAGGCCGACGCGACGCACAGCAGGTCGGCGTGGCGTACCCGCCAGACCGCGTGTGGGTACTGGTCGGTGACGACGACGACCAGCGGGGCCTGCAGTTCGCCGGTGCCCCGCAGGTGCGAGAGCACGCGGGCGGTGAGGAAGTGGGTCGTGATGATGAGGTCGGCCTGCCGCACCTCCGGGGACGCGACGAGCCGTCGAAGTGCCCGGCTCTCCAGCCGGTGTGCGACGGAGCGACGGCGGGTCGAGCGGTCCGAGAGGTGGTAGATCTTGCCGGAGATCCGGGGCAGGTGCTTGGCGCCCAGAAGGTACAGGTCGCGGTACGCCAGCGTGAACCAGCGCGGGCAGAAGCCCAGTGCATCCAGCACCCGGGTCTGGTACTGAGGGAAGTGGGTCCGCAGGTGCAATGTGATGGCCGCCGCCGCCCGGCCATGACCGCACCCAACGTCGGCCGTGAGCACGAGCACGCGCAGTCCCGCGTCGCGGCTCCACACGCCCGCGGTCAGCGGCGACTCGGCGGCCTCCCGCGGCCCGACCACGGCGTCGTCGGCGGTCGGAACCGGTCGGTTCGCAGGGCTTGGCATGGAGCTGGATGATGGCATCGTGAGGTCCGGGGCGACAGGGGGGCGGCGACGTTCATCGTGGCGCGGGGGCACGCGAGGCCCGGGCGGCTCCGAGGCACACGCGGTGGGCCTCAGGCCGGCTGCAGCGTGGAAGGCTCGTCCACGTCCATCGGCACCAGTTCGACAGGCGTGAGTTCGAGGGGCACGGGGTCGTCCTGCAGCCGCTTGACCTCGATGCCGCTGCTCGCCAGAAGCTGCTCGATGTCGATGACCTCGAGCCGGCCGTCGTCGTGCTCGACCAGTGCGGTGGTGCGTTCGATCCAGTCGCCGCAGTTGGCATACAGCAGCGGGCGGGGGTGCTCGGCGAGGGTCGCTTCGCGTACGGCCGGCTGGTGGATGTGGCCGCAGATCACGCCGTCGAGGTTGCGGCGGGCGGCTTCCATGAGCAGGCACGACTCGAAGTTGGAGATGAACGTGCACGCCGACTTCACCCGCGACTTGACGACGCTGGAGAAGCTCGAACGCCGCAGCCCCAGCAGGCGGCGTACGCCGTTGATCATCCGGTTCAGCAGCACAAGGTGGTCGTACGCCCAGGTGCCCAGCAGGCACAGCAGGCGGGAGTGCTGCACCACGAGGTCGTACTCGTCGCCGTGGGTCACGAGCAGGGATTTGCCGTCGGCCGTGCGGTGCACGACGCGGGTGGCGAGCTTGACGCCGCCGAGGTCGAGGCCGGCGTACTGCCGCAGGGCGTCGTCGTGGTTCCCGGGGATGTAAACCACGAGCGTGCCCTTCTTGGCGAGCTTGAGGACGCGCCGCACGACCTGATTGTGCATGGCCGGCCACCGCCACTTCGACCGCAGCGCCATCAGGTCGATCACGTCCCCCACGAGGTACAGCCGCTGCGTCTCCAGGTGCTTGAGGAAGGCGGACATCTCGGCCGCATGGATGCCGGCAAAGCCCAGATGCATGTCGGAGAGGAAGACCGAGCGGTAGCGGAATTTCATGTCCGGCACTCCTTGCAGGGCACGTCACCCCGCGTCACGCCAGGCCGGACGAACGGCCGGGGAGCCTCCCTTCTCGCCCGCGTGAAACGAGGTTGTCCACCGTTTATCTACGGTGTAAACCCAGCAAGGGCCGTCAGTTAACAGAGAATTATCTTTTCGTTGACGCGACGCTTATGCGAGTCGGTCGTTGCACCAACGATTGCGTCAGGCAACGCCCGACCCCGGGCGCCGCGCCGACCGCAGGCCGCCGCCTGCCGGCCACCGGGAGCGTTATCGGCCGTACTTCACGTACAGCACCTGGTTGTTCGCCCACGTGAACGTGGCCACCGAACCCGCCGGGTCGGTGGAGAACACCAGCGTCTTGCCGCCCACGGCCAGCGGCCGGTTGAAGGTGCCCGAGAGCAGGGGGAAGCCTTCGGGCGTGGTAAGCACCAGCCCCACGTTCACCACGCCCAGCGACGTCGTGCGGAAGTCGTAGTTGCCCTTGCGGCCGTTGCTGTCCTCGAAGGTGCCCTGCTCGATGACGTTGCCCAGGGCGCCAACGCGACTGCTCCGCTTGAACGTGATCGTCCCGGCGAGATGAAGCGCCGGGTTGACGGCGGTGAACGGCGAGGGCGGCGGGGGCTGCACCGACAGCGCAACGCCCGGGGCGGTGTTGTTGGACGGGTTGTCGTTGATGAGCCCGCTGCTGGAGGCGATGCGCGCGCTAAGCGTGACCGCCGCCGTCTGGCCGGGCGTGCCCGAAAGCCGCACGGAAACAGGTTTGCCGGAGAACGTCTTGCCCGGCTGCAGGTTCAGCCGCAGGTTGCTCAGCGTCGCCAGTACCGTGGTGGTGCTGCCGGTGGTGGCGGTCACTTCGACGGTGGCCGTCGCCCGGGCCGGGACGTTGCCGCTGTTGGTCAGGCTCACCCGCACCTGTGCCGTGGACCCGGCCGCCACGGTCCCGGTGAGGTTGCTGCCCACCGCCACCGTCAGGTCGGTGTTGGCCAGCGCCGCGGACACGCTCTTGCCCTCGGCGGCGTTGTTCTCCGTGTTGCCGTCCTCGAACGCCGCCGGCGGGTCGATGCTCACCACCAGCTCGTAGCTTCCCGGGGCCAGCGACGCCGGCACTTGCACCTTCACCGGCACATTTTTCGATGCCCCCGCCCGCAGGTTGGAGACGTTCGCCTGCGACGTCCCCAGCGGCGTCACCGTGCCGGTGCTGTCGCGAAGACCCACGGTCACGGGCACGGGCGGCGCGGTCCGCGGAGCGGCATGACCGTCCGCATTCGCGTTCGTGACAGTGACCTGCGTCACATATGGCTTGGAGGCCACCCCCGCGAGAACCATGTCGGGCACCGTTGTGGACCTCACCGTCACAGACAGGTCCGCATGCAACAAGCGCCGCAATTCCAACCCCTCACACACCGCCAACGTCCCGTTTCGACGTGCGCGACTCACCTTTTCCTGCCCTTTCTGTGACGTGCCACATGGCTCACTCGTGCAATATATCACAAAGAGTAGGGTGTGTCGAATGGTCGCAGATTTGTCCACGCGTCGGGGCATCGGGGCCTTGGACGGCGGCCGGCGGACCTGTCACCGGACCGCGCGCAGTCTCTCGGTGAGGTCGATGCCGGTGAGGTCGGCGATGCGACGGATGGCGTCGGCCGAGTCGGTCGGCGGCCGCTCCCGGAAGGACGTGATCATTCGGGGAACCACCTCGTCGCCGTGCTGGAACAGCAGATGATCGATCGCCGCGACGGCCTTGCGTCGCACGGCATCGAGGTAGGGCACGACGGCGTTGGGCCGCAGGGCCGTGACGTCCAGCGGCTGCACGAGGTCGATGCTGGTCGCCCGGACGTAGCCCGGCGGGGCACGCCGTGGCTCGGCCGTCATGGCCTCGATGATGGACCGCCGCGAAACGCCCGAGAGCAACGACGTGTACTTCGCGGTCAGGCACCCGGTGATGCCGATGCTCACCCACTCGGCGTCGCGCGGCAGCTTCAGCTCGCCCAGCACGTCGCCGCCGATGAACCGCAGGAGCAAGGCCTGCAGGATGAACTGGCCGCGCTGGGCCTGGGCCCTCAGGGCCGACTCGTCGAGATTCGCCAGTTCCTGGGCGAGCTTGGCGACCTTTTCGTCCTCGGTGTGCTCCTCGAGGACGAGAAACGGGACCACGGCGTCGACCGAATCGGCATCGCTGGTCGCGATCATCGTCTGCACGAAGAGCACCTCGCCGCTGCTGCGGTTGTACCGCATCGACGGCACGTCCCAGCCGCTCTCGAGTGCCCGGCGGTACTGCGTCCGCGTGGCGACCATGGCCACCGACGCGATCGGCGTTTCATTGAGGAGACGCAGTTCGGGGATGAGCGTCTCGCGCAGGAAGCGGCTGACCTGTTCGGGCTCGACGGCGAGGTCTGCCGCGAGTGAGTCGGTCATCCGCCCGCCGCGGGATTCGATGTTGGCCAGCAGGTCCGAGGGCAGGGTGGACGGCCGGGTGGCGGGCGGGGCGGTCGCGACCGCGCGGCGGACCCACGGCTCGTCGGCCGGCTCGATGAGAAACCGCCGCTCGCCGATTCGCACGAGCTCAAAGCCGGCCGGGGGCACCAGCCGCGGGCGGGTGGTCGCAGCGGCGTCGCCGGCGAGAGGCGCGGCGGTCGCCGGGTCGGGTTCGGCAGCGTTGGCGTCCGGGGAAACGCACGCCAACACGCCGGCCACGGCCGTCAGGACGGTGGCGAAGAGCAGTGGCAACGGACGGCGGCTCGTGGGTGTGGGCATGGCCAGCGTGTCAACCCCGTCTGTTTCAGGGCCGGGCGGGGGGGAGTCTACCGCAGGGTGCGGTACTGTTCGAGGGTGAGGTCGGCGGCGAGCTGAGCGGCCAGCGCCACGGCCGGGTCGGGGTCGTTTCGCAGTTGGCTGATGAGCCTTCGAGCCTGGCGCTGGTCGGCCGGGGTGCCCCGCCTGCCGACGTTGTACTTCATCCGGCCGAGTTTGAGCGTCGCTTCGACGCGCCAGACGCGCTCCTGCGCGTCGCGGGCGATGCGGCACACGTCGCCGTTGTGTCTTGACAGCAGATCAGGGTCCACCGTCGAGAGGGCGGTCCATACCGCGTAGGTGGTCTCGGTGAGCGATTGCAGCTCGCCCGCGAGTGCGGCCAGGGCCTCGTCGTTGGGGTGAAGCAGCCTGAGCCCGGCGGTGGCCTCGGACATGAGCCCCAGCCCGGCGGACATCTCGGCGTAGGTGGTGCGGTATGTCCAGAGCTTGTGGCCCAGACGCAACATCGCGTGAAAGCTGCGGGCCGCATCGGCGGTACGTCCGAGAGAGCGGTCGTTCATGGCGACGCGCCCCAGCGCGCGGCCGGCGAGCACCAGCCGCGTGACCTCGGGGTGTTCGGGGCGGTAGGCGATGTGCCGGGTCAGCGGTTGCGACCACGCGCTGGCTGAGCTCAGCTCGGCCTGCTCGAGCAGGGGGTCGAGGGCGAAGAGACGCGGGAGGTCGGAAACGCTCACGTTCGCCGAGGCGAGGAAGCGTTCATAAAGGGAGATGTCGGCGGCGACGAGGCGGGCTGCCTCGAGCAGCAGCGGTGTGGCGTCGCGGTCCGTACGCAGCGGCGGGGCGTCGGGCAGTGCGTCCAGCGCGGCCTCGAGCTTGAGCGGGGCGACGGCGATGTCCGAGAGCGGTGTCGGGGGCGTCGTGCGTCCCGCGGTCTCCAGCAGCACGAAGGCGCCGACGTAGGCGGCCGCGAGCAGCACTGCGATCAGCCAGCCGAGCGGGCTGCTCCAGGGGCGGAGCCGGCTTGCGGCGAGCCCGGGGCCGGGACGGGCTGTGGATGCGGTCATGGGTCTTTCCTGTGTCGACGGGTCGGCCGCGCCCGCTCCCGGACCTGAGGGCCGACCACCTCGACCCGGCAGGGCGGCAGGGCGGAGAGGAACCAGCGGCCGTACCACTTGGTCACCAGACGCGGGTCGAGCACGACGACGATGCCGCGGTCGGTCCGCGTGCGGATGAGCCGCCCGAACCCCTGCTTGAAGCGGATGACGGCGTCGGGCACGGAATAGCGGAGGAATGCATTCTCGCCGGCCCGGGTGAGGGCTTCGATTTTGGCCTCCGTGAGCGGGTCGTCGGGCACGGCAAAGGGAAGGCGCGTGATGATCACGTTGCGCAGGGCGTCGCCGGGGATGTCGATGCCTTGCCAGAAAGTGGCGACGCCGAAGAGCACGGCGTCGGCCGACGCCCGGAACTGCTCGACGAGCTGCGCCGGCGGCACCCCCGACCCCTGCATCAGCATCGGGTAGCCGCGCTCGGCCAGCGCGGGGGCCAGCTCGTGGGCGACGTGTTGCAGGGACTGGTAGGAGGTGAAGAGCACGAACGCCCCGCCGTGCGTCAGGTCCAGATAATGCAGGATTTTGTCCTGTGCGGCGCGCGTGAAAAGCGGGTCGTTGGGCTCGGGGAGGTCCGTGTGCACGTACAGCGTGCACTGCTCGGCGTAGTTGAACGGTGAGCCGGCCGAGAAGGCGTCGCTCCGGTCGGCCGGTAGGCCAAGCCGCTGGGCGATGTACTGGAAGGCTTCCGGGATGCCGGGGGTGTGGGCGGGCGTGGTGTCGGCGACGGGGCCGGCCCCGGCGTCAGCCCCGGGGTCGGCGGCGGGGTCGGCGGGCCGGGGGCGTCCGGCAGTCTCGGCTTTGACGCGCTTCGCGACGGCTCCGGTCGCCAGCGTGGCCGAGGTCAGCACCACCGACTCCAGGGCCGACCAGAGCCCTCGACGCAGACCTTCAGCGACGTCGACGGGGGCGGCGGCCCACGTGACCCGCGCCGACGGCCCGCCGTCGCGGCCGCGCCCGCGGCCGGCGGTCACCTCCAGCCAGTACACCGCGTCCGGTAGGGTCTGGCCGACCAGCGCTTCCATGCTCATGGCCAGCGCTTCGACCCGGCTGGCCCGCGCGGTGAGCTCGAACTTGTCCTCGTCGCGGTCCGTGTGGGCGGTGAGCCCGCGGAGCGTGGTCGCCAGCGAACGCAGCTGCTTCGAGAGCGGGTCATCCACGATGTGGGGCTCCCGGATGCGGCCGTTGGGCTTGCCGTGGGTTTGGTGCCAGTGGAGCACCCGCTGGAAAAACGCTTCGGTGAGCGACGTGATTTCCTGGACTTTGTTGATCGCGTCGTTCGCCACCGACCCGAGGGCGGTCAGCAGGCCTCGGCCGCGACGCAGGTCGTACAGCGTCCGCAGGTGATACTTGACACTGGCCTCGGAGACGCGGATGCCGAAATGCTGCCCGGCGACGTCCTCGATGGTGTGGGCCTCATCGAGGATGGCGACATCGTATTTGGGCAGGTAGCTGTGCCCGGCCATGCGCAGGGCCAGGTCGGAGAAGAACAGCGCGTGGTTGACCACGAGCAGTTTCCCGTTCTGCATGCGGCGCTTGGCGGCCTGCCAGAAACACGACTCGTAGTGCCTGCACTTGCGGCCCAGGCAGTTGCCCTGCTCGGCGGCGACGTGATCCCACACCTCCGGCGGGGGCCCCACCGGCAGCTCCGACAGCGACCCGTCGCCGCCGCAGCGCAGCTGCTCGTCGGCCCAGAGGCGGATGCGCTGGACCGCCTGGTGCTGCACGTCCGACTCGAACAGATGGCCCTGCCGGCCCTCGGCCTGCTCCAGACGACGCAGACACAGGTAGTTGCCCCGCCCCTTGACCAGCACGGCCGCAAACTCCAGTGGCATGACCGACTTGAGCAGCGGGATGTCCTTGCTGATGAGCTGCTGCTGCAAGGCGATGGTGTGCGTGGACACCACCACGCGCTTGCCCGTCCGGCAGATGTAGTCGATGGCGGGTACGAGGTAGGCGAACGACTTGCCCACGCCCGTGCCGGCTTCGGCGATGAGATGCCGTTTCCCGCGGATGGCCTGGTCGATACGCCGCGCCAGCTCGAGCTGCGGCTCACGTTTC
Organism: Tepidisphaerales bacterium; assembly: GCA_046299715.1. Lineage (GTDB taxonomy): Bacteria > Planctomycetota > Phycisphaerae > Tepidisphaerales > Tepidisphaeraceae > JBBRUM01. The sequence continues at coordinate 30,239 of JBKBHU010000003.1, forward strand.
TCGTACTGCGCCCCCAGCCGACGCGCGACCGCCCCCTCCGGCCCCAGAACGGCGTCCACGAGGTTGTCGGCGAGGTCGGAAGGCTCGGTCACGGCACGGGTATCATACCGAACAACTCCCGACCGTTCTGTCGTGAAGGCGCGGCGTCCGGCGTCGTTCGAGGGTCGGCAAGGCCGTTGGCAAGGTCGCCCCGCAGCGGATTACAGTGCCCGTCCCCGCCGGGCGGGGTACCGGGGGGCGTGAGGGTGGAGGGTGGTGAGGGGGGGGAGTTGCTGGAAGGAACAACGTCTCCGTGGGCGAACTGAAGCCGGATGACGCTGTGGCGGTGAGCAGGCGGGCCGCCCCGGTGGGCGCGGTGACGACCCGTGGCGCCGCGTGGACGGTCGGGCTGACGGTGCTGGCCAAGGTGTTCGGGACCGTCGGGCAGCTGCTGCTGGCGCTGCTGCTCACGCAGGACGATTTCGGGTTGTACGCGGTTTCGCTGACGTTCCCGGGGATCGGCGCAGTGCTGTGCAACCTCGGGCTTCGGCAGGTGCTGGTGGACCGGCAGAAGCGCTGGCGCGTGTGGGTGAACGCCGCGTTCTGGATGTCGCTGCTCGGGGGCGTGGCCGGCTTTCTGGTTACGCTGGCGCTCACCCCCGTCGCGATGTGGGTGTACGGAGAGGGCCTGCGGCTGGGGCTGCTGATGTGGTGTGTGGCCGGCGCGAGTCTGGCCACGGCGCTGGGCACCGTCCCCGAGGCCAAACTTCAGACCGAGCTGCGCTTTCGCGCCGGCGCGGTGATCGGCTGGATGTCGGTGGTGGGGGCGCTGGTGTTGAGCGTGCTGATGGCGTGGGGCGGGTGGGGGGCCTTCAGCTTCGGTATCCCATACCTGCTCGCGGCGATCTTTCGCACCACTGCGTTCTGGTGGCTGGCGCGCCCGGAGATGGGCCGGGGCCTGCAGCTGCGGAGATGGAAATACCTGCTGGCGGACACGACCTACCTGACGGCCGCCAACGCCACCTACCTGGTCACTCAGCGGGCCGACTTCTACGTCCTTGGCGCGCTGTACCCGAAGGCGGTCGTCGGCACGTACTCGTTCGCGCAGAACCTCTCGAGCCAGACGATGCAACTGCTGGTGACCAACCTGCAGTCGCTGCTGTTCGCAGCCCTCAACAAGCTCAAGGACGAGCCGTCCCGTCAGGCACAGGGCTTTCTGCGGGCGTCGCGGGTGCTGCTGTCGGCGGGGGCCATGCTCGCGGTCATGCAGGCGGCGGCCGCCGAGCCGGCCATCCGGCTGGTCTACGCGGACAAGTGGGCCGACGCCATCGGCATCGTGCAGCTTTTGAGCGTGGGGTCGATCCTCGGCCTGATGTACGCTCCCGCCGGCAGCCTGCTGCAGGCGCAGGGCCGGTTCAAGACCACCATGTGGCTGACGTTCATCAACACCGCCGTGCTCATCGTCTCGGTCGCCATCGGCGCGGTGCTCGGCGGGGGCATGGGCGCGGCGGCCGGCTTCACCGTCTACTGGGCGGTCACGGCCGTGGTGATGGTCAAAACCGGCCTCGGAGGCGCGATCCGCTGGGCGGGACGCGACAGCCTGCTGAGCCTCTTCGGCGTGCCCCTTACCGTGGGCCTGCCTGCCGGCTGCATCGCGTACCTGGCCACCTGGCCGCTTCCCGACACGCGGCCGGGCCATCTCGCGGCTTGCGTGGTCGTGGTGGTCCTCACCCCGCCGCTGTACCTGCTGCTGCTGCGTCTGGGCTTCCGCGCGTGGTACGACGAGCTGATGACCGTGTTGCAGGCGGTTTTCGCGCCGGTGCTCGGCCGGTTCCGCCGCTCGAGCCTTCCCGATTCGGGTTCGAGCCCGCCAAGGATCGGCTAGCGCTGAAAGTCGTAGATGGGCCCGAGGTCGAGGATGCGCGTCAGCTCGTCCAGCGCGTCGCGCGACTCGCGAAGCAGGGCGGGGTCGGCGAGGTCCGGCAGGCGAAGCTCCGTGCGGTAGTGTTTCTCCACCCACGCCGTCAGCCGCTCGAACAGCACGTCTGTCAGTCGCACACCGGGATGGATCGCCGCCAGCTCGTCGGCCGTCACCGGCACCCGCAGCCGCAGACATGCGGGTCCGCCTCCGTTGCGCATCGACTCGTTCAGCTCGACAAAATGCAGATGCTTCAGGCGTGTTCCTGCCGACACCAGCCGCTCCGCCGCCGCACGGGCCGTCGGATGGTCGCGCACTTCCGTCGGGCAGATCATCGCCAGCTCGTCCAGCTCGCCGCCTTCACCTGCCGACGACACCGGCACAAGCTGTGAATTGAACAGGTACGTGGCGATGGCCTCCGGCAGCGACAGCTCCTCCTCGCCCACCTCCAGAATGGTCAGCCACCCCCCCAGCTCGGCCAGCAGCTCCGACGCCGGCTTGCGATACGCCCTGGCATGGACGAGCAGCACATCCGCCGAGCCGACGCACAGCACGTCGTTGTGGAACGCCCCGGCGTCGATGGCCTCGGGGTTCTGCCGCAGCACCACGCAGCGGTTGGGGTCCACCCGGTTGAGGCGGATCACCGCCAGCGACGCCCGCTTACGCTGCCGGGCCGGGAACACGGTGGGCTGGTTGGTGCTGCTGTCGCCGCAGACGAAGATCTGGTAACCGGGGCCGTCCAGCCCCAGCCGCACGTGGTTGGCCGCCCCCTCGTCGCCCAGCGACGCGTGGCTGGGCAGGGCGTCGTGGTGAACGAACAGCGTCTCGTCGGCAAAAATCCGACGCAGGACGCGTGCGGTCTGCTGCGTCTCGAGCGAGCGATGGAACTGGTAAGCGAGGTTCGCCGGCGTGATGTGGAGCTTGCCGTCGGTGGAGTCGGCCGACGGGCACACCGTCGCGCTGTTGGCCGCCCACATGGCCGAGGCCGACGAGCACACGACCACCAGCGCGGGGTCGGCGGCCCACGCCTTGGACAGCACGCGCTCGTCCGTGCCGGTGAAGCCCAGCCGCCGCAGCACGTCCAGAACGGGGCGGTCGTGCGGGGGCAACACCGCCTGCGGTACGCCGAGCGAGGCCACCAGCCGCATCTTGGCCAGCCCCTGCAAGGCCGCCGCACGCGGGTTGGAAACACTCGCCCTGTTCTGTGTGGACGCCAGATTGCCCAGCGAGAGCCCCCCGAACCCGTGCGTCGGCCCCACCAGCCCGTCGAAGTTGATTTCGGGGTGCAACGGCACGGACGACTCCTTGGCGACATCCTACAGGATGACCCGTCCGTGACCCCCTCGGCCCCGGTCGGGTTATCCACCGCACAGACCCGGCGGAAGCGTCGCGGGCATCCTCAGCGTCGCCGCGGCCATCTCCGCCACGGCATACGAGCAGTAGTCGGCGGCGAAATAAGCCGACGGCCGGTGATTCCCCGACCGCTTGATGCCACCGAACGGCAACTCCGACGATGACCCCGTCGTCGGCCGGTTCCACGTGAGCACCCCCGCCCGAACCCGCACCCGAAACCGCTCCCAAACCTCACGGTCTGCCGAGAGCAGTCCGGCCGCCAGCCCGTAATGCGTGTGGTTGGCAATATCGAACGCTTGCTCAAGGTGGTCGGCTTCGATCACCTGCAGCAGGGGTCCGAAGACTTCGGTGTCGGTCGATTCGTCTGGCGGCGTGTTGAGGTCTTGCGGTGTCGGGCAACGAACGATGCCGGGCGTGAGCAGCCGTGGGTGACCGGCGAGCGGTCGTGCCGCAAGCAACAGCTCTCCCTGTTCCGCAAGAAACTGCTGTCGGGTCAAGACACGCTGCGCCGCCGCGTCGTCGATGACGCAGCCGTAGAACGGTGGGGGGGTGTCGTCCGGCAGGCCGACGCGGACGGTTCGTGCCGTTTCGACGACGGCCGAGATGAGCGGATGTCCCTTGGGCACGATGAGCCGTCGGGTGCACGAGCAGCGCTGCCCGGCGGTGATGAAGGCCGATTGCACGACACACACGGCGGCTGCCGGCACGGATGACTCGGGCACGTCCCATGCGAGCATCGGGTTGTTGCCGCCCATCTCCAGGGCGGTCAGGACGCCGGGGCGGTGCACCAGACGCTGCAGGATGCGGCAGCCGGTGGCGTAGCTGCCGGTGAACAGCACGGCGTCGATGTCGGCGTCGATGAGGGCGGCGGCGGTGTCGGCCCCGCCGTGCAGGACGTGCAGCACGTTCTCCGGCAGGCCGGCCTCGGCGAAGAGCTCGGCCAGGCGCTGACCGACCGCCGGGGCCTTCTCCGACGGCTTGAACACGACCGCGTTGCCGGCCAGCAGGGCCGGGGCGATGTGGCCCAGCGGCAGGTGGCCGGGGAAGTTGAACGGCCCGAGGACGGCGACCACCCCGTGCGGGCGGTAGGTCACCGCACCTGCGGCGCTGTGCGACGGGGCGCGGCGCTCGGTCTCGCTGCGGATCGAAAGGGTGCACTTGTTGACCATCGCCGCCACTTCGGTTCGGGCCTCCCACATCGGTTTGCCGGTCTCGAACGCGATGAGCGTGGCCACGTCGAATTCGCGGCGGCGCAGCGTCTCGGCCAGCGCTTCGACGACGCGGACGCGCTGCTCGCGGTGGGCCGACCAGGCGCGGAGGGTGGCGCGGGCGCGGGTGACGGCCAGGTGAACGTCCGCCGGGCCTGCGACGGGGAAGCTGCCCAGGGGCCTGCCGTCGGCCGGCGAGCGGGAGACGATGACCGGGCCGGCGTTCATGGGGCGGGTCGGCTGTGGTCCGCTGCGGGCGTTGCGTCGGCCGGCCTGGGGGGCGTGAGTTCGACGTAGCGCAGCGGCTGGCCGAGACGCAGCTGCAGTGCGTGGGCGGCCTGTGCGGAGATACGGAGCCCGGCGGGCGTTTCCTGCAACGTGCCCTTGGTGGCGCGGAAGTCCGGGGCGGGGGTGGCCATCATGAACAGCTCGCCGGGGCAGTCGCGGACGATCTCGGCGACGTAGCCCCGGCGCGAGCAGCGGACGGAGCGGATCTGGTCGCGGGCGCAGCCGTACACCGGCCCGGCGTCGAAGATGTCCACCGCGTTCTCGTAGGTGAAGCCCTCGGCCACCAGGTTCTTCACCGCCGGCGCCGAGTGCGGGTGGGGAACGCCGATCACGTCCTGCGCGTCCCTGGGCAGCAGCGGGATGTAGATCGGATGGTCGGGCATCAGGTCGGCGATGAACTTCTTGTTGGTGACCGAGAGACGGTCGGCGGTGCGGAAATCGATGCCGAAGAAGTGCCGGCCCAGGGCGTCCCAGAAGGGGGAGCGTCCCTTCTCGTCGGAGACGCCGCGGATCTCCGAGACCACGTGCGACTCGAACGCCTGCGGGTGCTCGGCCATGAGCAGGAAGCGGACGCGCTGGAGGAAGCGGCCGTTGTAGTTGACGCGGTAGTCGGGGTGCAGGAACAGCGAGCCGATCTCGCACGGGCCGTCGTGCTCCTCGTGCAGCCGCAGGACGGGCACTTCCTTGCGGACGTTGATGTGCCGCGACTCGAAGACGACCTTCTCGATGATGTAGGAGTAGAAGGGCTCGTAGCCGCCGACCTTGGCCACGACGCCCGCGGTGCCGATGACCCTGCCTTCGCCGCGTTCGGGCAGGGTCTGCATGACCAGCAGGTAGCTCTCGCCGCCGGGGGTGTCGGGGAAGCGGGCGAAGGACTCGATCGACTTCCTGATGCGCTGGCGAAGGATGGCCTCGTCGTCGGGCAACGTGGTCAGACCCGCCCCGGCCATCGCGGCCAGCTGCAGCAGCTCGGGCAGGTCGGCCATCGCGACCGGTCGAACGAGCACCGCCGACGTCTCGGCGGGCGACACGGGGGCGGTTGCACCAGCCATGCCGGGGATTATGGGCGGCGGCGGGCCGCGTTGCGAGGGGGGCGGCCGTGCGACCCCGCCGGGCCGTCGGGTGCGACCTTGTACCGGTTATGCCGTCTGGGCAACGCGGCGGCCGCGTTGGGGTCTCTGGCAAGGCGGCGAAGCGGGAAAGCGCGGGTGAAGTTTGCCGCGAAACGCGACGAATCGTACGTCAGTCGGCGAGCAGAGCAGGACCGCCGGGTTGACGCGAGTGTTTCGCGCGGGCGGCCTGCAGGCCACGCGGCTGAGGCGCAGCTGAGCGGTAGAGGTTCAGCGGCCGGTCGCGATCGACGATGAGACGCGGGCGTTCGCGTGGAACGCCGCGGAGTCAAGCTCATCGGGGCCGCAACCTCGGCACACCGCCGAACGTCCTCACGGAGACGCCTATGAACCGGATCGTCAAAGCCCGTCGCGGGTTCACCCTCGTGGAAATCCTGATCGTCGTGATCATCTTGGGGATCCTCGCGGCGATCGTCATCCCGCAGTTCACCAACGCCAGCAACGACGCCCGCAAGTCGTCGCTCACCAGCCAGCTCCAGACGCTGCGCAGCCAGATCCAGCTCTACGCCCTGCAGCACCTCGACCAGTACCCCCCGCTGCTGGTGGCCGGCGGCGCTAACGCGTGGGACAACATGACCGTCCGCACCAACGCCGACCACACCACCACCGGCACGCCGCAGTTCGGCCCGTACCTCCAGGCCCCGCCGGTCAACTCGCTCAACGGCTCGTCGTCGGTGGGCGTGGTGACCGGGACGACGGACTTCGGCAGCGGCGGCGTGGCCAACCCCGCCGGCAACGTGGGCTGGGTGTTCAACTCGACCACGGGCAAGGTCTGGGCGACCAGCGCCCGCTTCGGCTTCATCTACAACGAGGGCAACCCGGCCGACCCCAACAACGCCAACTGACCCTCACCTGACCTGACCTTCCACCTCCGGACGAGGGACACCTCGCCCGGAGGTTTTTCACAACCGGAGCGGCCGCCCTGCGACCCGCGCCGAGCCCGACCGCACCCGACCACCGGAGACCGTCATGCCCAGCCTCACGCCCCCGCCACGACGCGCCCGCGGGTTCACCCTCGTGGAAATCCTGATCGTCGTGATCATCCTGGGGATCCTCGCGGCGATCGTCATCCCCCAGTTCACCAGTGCCAGCAACGACGCCCGCAAGTCGTCGCTCACCAGCCAGCTGCAGATGCTCCGCAGTCAGGTCCAGCTCTACGCCCTGCAGCACCTCGACCAGTACCCGCCGCTGCTGGTGGCCGGCGGCGCCAGCGCCTGGGACAACATGACCGTCCGCACCAACGCCGACCACACCACCACCGGCACGCCGCAGTTCGGCCCGTACCTGCAGGCGCCCCCCACGAACCAGCTCAACGGCTCGTCGTCGGTGGGCGTGGTGACCGGGACGACGGACTTCGGCAGCGGCGGCGTGGCCAACCCCGCCGGCAACGTGGGCTGGGTGTTCAACTCGACCACGGGCAAGATCTGGGCGACCAGCGCGCGTTTCGGCTTCATCTACAACGAAAGCGACGCCGGCGACCCCAACAACGCCAACTGAAGTGCGGGCGGGCGGACGTTGTCGCGGAGGTTGCCGCCGCCGACGAATCGCCGGCGTCCGACGCACGCAAGCGGTCCCACGGAGCACGCGATGAAACTGCTGAAGTCTCCCGGATTCCTCGGCTTCCTCGTGGTCTTCCAGGCGGGGCTGATCGTCGGCCTTGTCGCCGACGGCTGGCGGAGCGCCGTCAGCGTCGCCCCGGCCTACGGGCAACTCATCCCCGACCCCGCCACGGTGCAGATGCAGACCAACGAGCTGCTTCGGACGATCGACGGGCGGCTGGCGCGGATCCAGGCCGCGGTGGACGGGGAGCTTCGCGTGCGGGTGACCCGCCTGCCCGACGAGGGCGAAGGGCCGCGACGGTGACGGCCCGAGCGCACCGCGGCACGCCCGTCGGCCCCGACGTCGCACGCAGCGGCACCCCCACGATGCAGCCCGGAGACGCAGCCATGGTCTACCGCCGAGCCCCCAGCCGCCGAGCCACCGCCGCGTTCACGCTGGTCGAGATCCTCGTGGTCGTGGTGATCCTCGGCGTGATCTCCGCCGTGCTCATCCCGCAGCTCACCAGCCGGGCGGACCTCGTGGCCTCGGCGGCGGCGCGGCAGGTGATGAGCGACCTGACCTACGCGCAGAACCAGGCCATCACGACCCAGCGGCGGGTGTTCGTGCAGTTCACGCCGGTGTCGGCCGGCGGCGGGGTGACCGGCCGCGGCACGTACTCGGTGCTGACCCAGCTTCCCGCGACGGTGATGGTGCACCCGATCACGCGGTCGCCGTGGACGGTGAACTTCGGGGGCGGGCGCGGTGCGTGGGCGACGGTGGCGATCGACGCCGCCAGCTTCGACGGGCGGACGCTGCTCATGTTCGACGAGGCCGGCGCGCCGCACACGATCGCTTCGCCTTCATCTCCGCCCGAGCCGCTCAGCGACGGGTGGGTCCGTGTCACCTGCGGCGGCATAACCCTCACGATCCGCGTCGAGCCCCTTACTGGGACGTTGACCGTGGAGTAGCGCGTGGGGCCGGGGGCGAGGTTCAATCGCACATCGGACGATGACGTGGGGAAGAGATAGGGGAGAACACGGCGGGGGGAACGGGGCGGCGATATTCCCCCCGTCCCGCCGCGCCCGGCAGCACAGCAGGCAGCCCATCGGAGAGACACACCATGCGTAATCGCTCCCGGACCTTCGGCGTTCTTTTTCTGGCCGCGTCGTCCGTTTATGCGGCGCAGGTGAGCGGGCAAAACCAGGCGAACCCGGCGAACCGCACCTTCCGCGACGGCGGCAACGTGGACGTGGGCCGGGTGCTGGAGAGCACGATCCGCGAGGTGACCCGGGGCGATGACGGACAGGTCGTGGAGACCATCCCCGTCGAGCCGGGGCGGCAGGAACGACCGCTCCGCGAAGGCCAGCCCGTGCGTCCGGGTCAGGTCAACGTGTCCGAGCTGGGCACGGTGGAGATCCACGTCGTGGACGCCAACCTGCTCGAGGTGCTTCGGATGCTGGCCGCCCAGAGCCAGAAGAACATCGTGGCGAGCAAGGAAGTGCGCGGCGTGGTGACCGCCAACCTCTACGACGTCACCATCCGCGAGGCGCTGGACGCCATCCTGCACGCCAACGGCTTCGCCTACCGCGAGCGGGGCAACTTCATCTACGTCTACACCGCCAAGGAGCTGGCGGAGCTCGAGCGGGCCTCGCGGCGGACTCAGACCGAGGTGTTCCGGCTGTTCTACACGCCGGCGTCCAACGCGGTGAACATGATCAAGCCCGTGCTGAGCAACGAGGCGCAGGTCAGCTTCACGCAGCCGGCCACGTCGGGCATCAGCTCGGGCACGGCCGACGTCGGGGGCAACTCGCACGCGGCGGATGAGCTGATCGTCGTCACCGATTACCCCGAGAACCTGGACAAGGTCCGCGAGGTGCTCAAGGAAGTGGACCGCCGCCCGCAGCAGATCCTCGTCGAGGCGACCATCCTCCGGGCGTCGCTCACCGACGACAACGCGCTGGGCGTGGACTTCAACATCCTCGCAGGCATCCGCTTCAACGACATCTTCAACCTCGCCACCGGCTCGCAGATCGGCAACGCCACCGCCGGCAGCAACACCCCCGAAGCCCTCTCCCGCGGGGTCGGGTCGTTCGGCACCGGGAACAACTTCACGCAAGGCATCAACAACGGCCTGCGGATCGGCTTCGTCTCGGACAACATCTCGCTGTTCATCGCCGCGCTGGAGAGCGTGACCGACACGACCGTGCTGGCCAATCCCAAGATCCTGGCGCTCAACCGCCAGCGCGGCGAGGTGATCGTCGGCCGCAAGGACGGCTACCTCACCACCACCGTCACCGCCTCCAGCACCGTCCAGACGGTCGAGTTCCTCGAAACCGGTACCCGCCTGGTCTTCCGCCCGTTCATCGGCGACGACGGGTACATCCGCATGGAAGTGCACCCGGAAGACTCCAGCGGCGGCCTGACGGCCAACTCCAACCTGCCGTTCAAGATCACCACAGAAGTCACCAGCAACATCATGGTCAAGGACGGCCACACCGTCGTGATCGGCGGTCTCTTCCGCGAAGCCTCCGACTCGTCGCGCAACCAGGTGCCGCTGCTGGGCTCCATCCCCGTGGCCGGGGCGCTGTTCCGCAACCAGCGCGACCGGACGTCCCGCGAAGAGATCATCATCCTGCTCACCCCGCACATCATCAAGGACGACGCCGGCTTCTCGAAGGAAGCCGAGGCGTCCCGCGGCGACTGGGACAAGCTGCGCGTCGGCGTCCGCAAGGGGATGATGCCCACCGGCCGCGAGCGCCTGGCCGAAATCAGCTACGAGAAGGCCCTCGCCGAGCTCAACAAGCCCGAGCCCGACCGCAGCAAGGCCCTGTGGCACCTCGACATCGCCACGAACCTCAACCCCAAGTTCCTCGAAGCGATCCAGCTCAAGGAACAGCTCACCGGCGTGGAGCTGTCCGTGGTGGACAACTCGTCCATCCGCGGGTTCATCCGCCGCCGCACGCTCGCGGAGCAGAACGTGCCGCTGCCCGAGCGGCCGCCCAGCCGCCGCATCGCCGAGCCGGCTCCTTCGGGCACCGGCGCTCCCGGGGCCGACGGCGAGACCGCCGCGACGGCGTCGGGCGACGCCGCCGAGCCGATGACCGTGCTCAAGCCGCCCGCGACGCCCCAGCCCCCAACGGCCCAGCCAGATCTTTCTGCGGCCCGGCCGGATCTGCCGGCCACGCCGCCGCCCGCCGCGCCGGTCGCGGGCCCGAACGACACCCCGGCGACCGTGGCCCGGAGGGATCCGGAGCCGGCGCCGGTGACGTCGGAACCCGCGGCCGTCCAGCCTCCGGAGACGGTCGCGCCGCCGACGCCCGCGGACGTTCCGCCGCCGCCGGTGACGGCCGGTCAGGCCCGTCCTCTGCCGCCGGGGAAGCCGACCCGCACGCTGTGGGGCTGGCTGTGGACCGAACGCTCGGACGCGCACGCCGCCTCGACGCCCGCCGCCCCGTCCACCCGGCCGTCGGTGCAGGTGGTCGAGCTGCCGGAAGAGCCGTGAGCTGTCGGCGGTGCGGTCGCGCGGTTCCGAGAAACCCTGAGGGTGTGCGGGGCTGTCGCGACGTGGCCGAGGCCTGTGCTGCTCGCCCGGCGTTTATCGGGCCGCACTTTGGCAACAACGCGCTCTGGACATCTGTGCCGTCCAAAGCGTCAAGGCCGTGTGCGCGGGGTCCGATGATGAGGGCGGAGGCCTCGACGCCATGAAGCGACTTCACCGAAGGTGGTTTTGCCTGACCGTCGCCGTGGCGATGGCGACGGCCGGCGGCTGCTCGTCCACGGGCGGGAAATCGGCCGGCAAGGACAAGAATGCCGCGACGGCCCAGTGGCGCATGGCCCGGGCGTCCGTGCTGATGACCCTCGCCCGCGACCAGTTCAACACGGGACAGTTCGATCAGGCCCGTGTCACGATCGCCGACGCCATCCGCCTGCTCCCGGACAACCCTGAAGTCCGCACGCTCTCCGGCCGCATCGCCTTCGAGCAGGGCAACCTCGAGCTGGCCGAGGCCGAGTTCCGCGCCGCTCAGACGGCCGACCCCAACTTCGCACCGGCAGACTACTACCTGGGCATCGTGATGCAGCGCTGGCAGCGGTATCCGCGTGCGCTGGAGCTCTACGCGTCCGCCAGCCGCAAGAACCCGATGGAGGTGGCTTACCTCACGGCGCAGGCCGAGATGCTGGTGATGCTCGACCGCTCGCCCGACGCGCTGCTGCTGCTCCAGCAGGCGTTGCCGCGGTTTGAGAACTCGGCCGACCTGCGTGCCGCCATCGGCCACGTGCTGCTGCGGCAGCGTCGTTTCGCCGAGGCCGCCGACATGCTGCGGCAGGCCCTGCTGCTGGCCCCGCAGGATGACGTCGTCCGCGAAACGCTGGCCCGGGCCCAGTTCCAGGCCGGGCGGTTCGACGACGCCGCCGAGACGCTTGCCCGGCTCCTGCGCAACGAGCGGTACCGCGACCGGGCCGACCTGCACACGCTGCTGGGCGAGTGCCACCTCGAGGCCGGCCGACCGCACGATGCGCGGGCCGCCTTCGAGACGGCATCGCAGCTTCAGCCGGGCAACCTCACTTACATCCTCAATCTCGCCAAGGCGGCACTGGAGGTGGACGACCTCCGGCGTGCCGAGCTGGCCGTTCGGCGTGCGCTGGCGATCTCGCCGTCCGACGGGCAGGCCAACCTGATGCTGGGCTACGTCCGGCTCCAGCAGCAGCGGTATCCCGAAGCGCTGGCGGCGTTCCGACGGTCAGCGCAGGCCGACAACCGCGACCCGACCGCCGTCACGATGTCAGGGCTGGCGCTGGAACGGATGGGACGTAAGGAAGAGGCGATGCGGGAGTACGCCCGGGCGCTGGAGCTGCGTCCGAATGACGAACTGGCCCGTCAGCGGCTCAACCAGCTCGCCGCCGCGGCGGCCGGCGACTGACCACGCCGGTGACCGCCTGGAACGTGGACCGAACGCCTGACCGAACGAAGCGTCCCTTGTAAACGATTTCGCATGCCGTCTATGGGCCTTGACGTCACCCACCGCCGACCCGCCGCTGACCCGCGCGACGATCACGCGTCGTCCGGGCCGGCGTCGGCGTGGCAGGGACACACTGCCGGCTCGCCGCAGGCGACCGACGCGGCGGCCGGACGGCCCGGGACGCTCCAAGCCGTCAACCAGCCGGCCCCGGCGGGTGAGGTCCCCGTGACCGCCGCAGCCGAGCTGCCGGTGGTGGCGGCGGGCGAGCTGCCGGTGGCTACGCTCGCGTCCCTGGCCGGGGGCGGTAACGTGTTTGCGGCGTCGGAGCTGGCGCAACGGCTGGCCGAGGCGGACATTCGACTGGAGATCGCCGAGTGCGAGCGGCGGCACGCGCGGGATGCGCTGGAATCGCTGCCCCAGCCGGTGATCGTCACCGACCCGTTCGACGACGTGGTGCTGATGAGCGGGGCGGCGCGGCGGCTCTTTGGCGTCCCACCGGGCGTGCGGCCGGTCGGCCCGCTGTGCCAGTTCGTCCGCGACGCCGGGCTGCTGGCGCTGGTCGCCCGGACGCGGGGGCTGCACAGCCGCGGGGCGACGCGGCGTGTCCGACGCAGCGTGCTCACGGCTCTGGGGCGTCGGGTGTTCGACCTGCACCTGCTGTGCGTGTGCGACCGGGGCGACGGCACCCCCAGCCCTTGGGGGGTGGTCACGTTCCTCGAGGAAACACGCTGCGCTCAGCGGCAGGAAATCGCCGAGCTCACCGAGGCCATCGCTCACGAGTTCCGTACGCCGTTGACCACGCTCAAGGCCTGCACCGAGATGCTGCTGGACGGCGAAGTGACCGAGGCGGCGGCCCGGCAGCAGATGCATCAGGCCGTCTCGGCCGAGATCGACCGTCTGACGCGGCTGGTCGAGAACATGCAGCTGCTCGCGCGCATCGACGCCGGTCACCTTCCTCCGTCCCGCCAGGACGTGCAGGTGCTGCCGTTGCTGCAGGAGACCGCCGCGCTGCTGTTGCCGCACGCGCAGGCAGCGGGGCTGAGCCTCTCGGTGACGGCCGCCGGGGAGGATGCGTCTGTCCTGGCGGACCGCGACCTGCTCAAACAGGCGCTGATGAACCTCGTTTGCAACGCCGTGAAGTACACCCCGCGCGGCGGGGCGGTCACGCTGTCCGTGGACGCCGGCCCCGCGTGGGTGAATGTGTACGTCCAGGACAGCGGTGTGGGCATCGCACCGGCCGACCTGCCGTTCGTGTTCGACCGGTTCTACCGCGGCGAGGCCCAGCGTCGGATGGCCGGGGGCAGCGGGCTGGGGCTGCCGCTGGTCAAGCAGATCATCGAAACCGTGCACGGCGGATCCGTCACGCTGGAGAGCCAGCCGGGCAAGGGCACCACCGCGCGCATCACGCTGCCGCGGGCCGGCGTCGCGCCCGCTGCGGCCCCGGACGCCGACACTTCCAGTGAGGCCGACACGGCGGGGGAGGCCGGCCATGCTCGGTAAGCGCATCCTGGTGGTGGACGATGAAGACCACATCTGCCGCGTGGTCTCGCTCAAGCTCCAGCATGCCGGCTTCCGGGTGCGCGTGGCACGCGACGTGCCCGAAGCGCGGGCACAGTGCCTGCACGAGCGTCCCGACCTGATCATCACGGACCACCACCTCCCCGGCCCCAGCGGGCTGGATTTCTGCGCCGAAGTGGCCGAGTGGCCCGGCGGAGCGGTGCCGGTGATCCTGCTGACGGCCCGGACGTACGACGTGCAGCATGACCCCCGTCGGCCGCCGAACCTGCGGCGCATCGTCGCCAAACCGTTCAGCCCGCGCGCTCTCGTCCAGAACATCCGCGAGCTGCTGGAGGTGGCGGCATGACCGTTCCGCACGGGCCATGGCCGACTCGCGCAACGCCCGACGACGTGCGTCTGGCCGAGGCGCTGGACGTGGCCGCGGCGCGGTTTCGTGGCGTCGGGCTGCTGCTGGCCGTGCTCGACGAACGCGGCGACGTGCTGCTGCACGATGAACGCGTCGAGCCTGAGTTCCTCCGCCAGGCCCTGGCGGCGGTCGCATCTCGGCGGCGTCAGGCGGCGTCAGCGGGGAGACCCGAAGCGGCACTGGCCGACGCAACGCAAGCGGCCTGTGTCGTTCGGGTCGAGCCGATCGCTCCGCGTCGGGACCTTGCCATCGTCGGCCGGGCGGCCGGGGGCGGGTCGGGCGACGTGCCGGCGGTGCCGGGGGCGACCGCCGGTTCGCTGGCGGCATCGATCGACGCGCTCGTACCGGCCATCCGTGGCACGCTGCTCGACCAGCTCGGCGTCCGCATGCAGGCCAGCCAGCTCGACGGGCTGACCGGCCAGCTCGCCGACCACTACGAGGAACTCTCGCTGCTGTATCAGGTGTCCGGGGGCATCCGCGTCAACCGCGACCCCGAAGACTACTTCCGCGGTCTGTGCAACGACCTCAGCGCCGTGCTGGGCACCCGCGCGATGGGGGCGTGCCTCCGCACCGGACGCGGCCTGCCCAACCGGCTCGTCGTGACCGGCGACCTTCCGCTGGACCCGCCGCAGCTCTCGCGGTTCATTGACGAGACCTTCGAGCGGCTCGTGGACAACTGCACGACCCCGGCGGCCGCGGGCGCTGCGCCGGGCTTGGTGTCCGAGACGGCCCTTGCGGGCGGCAGTTTGCTGCTCAGCGACCTCCGGGCCGACCCGTCGCTGGAATGGCTCGCCGGCCGGGTCCGACAGGTGCTGGCGGCCCCGATGGTCCGCGGCGGGCAGATGCTCGGCTTCCTCTTCGCCGTGGACCGCGAGTCCGGCGAGTTCGACAGCGTGGACGGCAAACTGCTGGGGTCGGTCGCCGGCGTCTCGGCCATCTACGTCGAAAACGCACTGCTTTACGACGACGCCCACGGCCTGCTGATGGGCCTGCTGCACGCGCTCACCAGCGCGGTGGACGCCAAGGACTCCTACACCTGCGGCCATTCCGAACGCGTCGCACTCATCGCCCGCGAACTGGCCTACGCCGCCGGCTACGACGACAGCGAAGCCGAACGCGTCTACATCGCCGGGCTGCTCCACGACGTCGGCAAAATCGGCGTCCCCGAGGCCGTGCTCCGCAAGTGCGGCAAGCTCACCGACGCCGAGTTCGAAGCGATGAAGCAGCACCCCGTCATCGGAGCCCGCATCCTCGCCGACGTCCGGCAGGTCCAGGACATCATCCCCGGCGTCCTCCACCACCACGAACGCTTCGACGGCAACGGCTATCCGCACGGGCTGGCCGGCCACGACATCCCCGTTCTCGGCCGCATCATCTGCCTCGCCGACGCCCTCGATGCCATGACCTCCAACCGCACCTACCGCCGCGGCATGCCCGTCCGGCAGGCCATGGACGAGCTCCGCAAAAACGCCGGCACCCAGTTCGACCCCGACCTCACCCGCATCCTGCTGGACATCGGCGCCGACCGGCTGGTCGAACTGCTCGAGCAGCACCGCGGCCGGCAGGGCCGCGACCTGCAACCCCTGCTCCGCCGCGCACGCGCTGCCTAGCTTCAAGCCCCGAGCCGCCCGACGCAGGCCGCCCGCTCACGCCCCACCTCGCCCGGCTCGCCAAACCGCCTTCACACAGGCTATCATCCCGCTGCACTGCGGCAGCGTAGCTCAGTTGGTAGAGCAGGGGATTCATAAGCCCCGGGTCACAGGTTCGAGTCCTGTCGCTGCTATCCCAACTCCCACGGGCAGGGAACCCATCGCGTGTGAGCGACGGCACCGGTTGGTTGCTCTGGCAGCCCTCGAAGGCAGACCGGCCTTATAAGCGCAGCTGATGTGCCAGCGGGTTGGATAAGGGGCCGGAATTGGGAGGGCGACGCAGCAGGGGACTGGGGGGGCCGACGGCGCTTTGGCTACCGCTGTAAGCCGGTCGCCGCTCAGCTGGCCGGTTTGTCTGGAACCGCGGGGGTCAGCCCGGGATGGTCCATCCCGAACTGCATGGCGTGACGCACCAGCTCACGTCCGTTGGCCAGGCCCAGCTTGGTCTTGATGTGCTCACGGTGCGTCTCGACCGTTTTGACCGACAGGCCGAGCCGCTTGGCGATTTCCCCCGGGCCCAGGCCCTGTCCGATGAGCTGGTAAACCTGAAACTCGCGGTCGGAGAGGCGGTGGACCGGCGACCGCACCGCCTCGCCCTCGCCGCCGTCCACCCGTCGGGCGACGTCGGCCGAGATGAAACGCTGCCCCCGCAGGACCGCCCGGATGCCCTCGAGCACCCGCTCGGTCGCTTCGTGTTTCATGATGTAGCCGCGCGCCCCGGCGAGCAGCGCCCGCGGCCCGTGCACCTTCTCATCGTGCATCGACAGCACCAGCACCGGGATCGGCGGCGTGCGGGCGGCCAGCGTGCGGATCAGCTCCAGACCCGAGCCGTCCGGCAATGACAAATCCAGCAGGACCAGGTCGGGTGACGCTTCGGCGATCTTCGCGTAGGCGTCGGCCAGGCTCGACGCTTCGCCGCACACCTGAAGGTCGGCCTCGTCCTCGATGATGGACGCCAACCCCTCCCGCACGACCGTGTGATCCTCGACGAGAAAGATGCGTGCCGGCCGCGTTTCCCCACTGGATAACATGAAACACGACTCCCTTCGGCTCTGCGAGCTACCCCACATCTAAACCGACTTCGGCCGAAATCGGAAGCTCGCACACCACCCGCGTCCCCGCACGCTCCGACCCCGGCCGTGCCGGGAGCACGGTCAGTTCGGCACCGATCAGATTTGCGCGAAATTGCTGAACCCGCAGACCCATGGACGGCTCTTCCCGAAAGGCCCGCGCATCGAACCCGATGCCGTCGTCCTCCACGCTCAGAAGCAGGCGGTCCTCTTCGCAGGTCAGGCGGATCTGCACGCGGGTGGCCCGCGCATGCCGCAGGGCGTTGCCCACGGCTTCCTGCGCGATCCTGTACAGGTGCATGACCGTGGCCGTCGGCAGTTCAGGCGGGTTTCCCACCACGTCGAACGTCACCGTCGGCTGCTCGATCTCGTCGCTGCGTTCCTGAAGCTCGCTCAGCAAGAGCACCAGCGAATCGCTCTCGACGGTCATCGGGGCCAGCCCGCGGGCGAGCTGACGCACGCGGTTGACGGCCTCGTTCACCTGCTGCACCAGCCGTCGGGCGTCCTCGGCGGTGTCGGGGCTGACCGCGTCGAGACGACGGGCCAGACGCTGCATCGACAGGGCCAGCCCGGTGAGGAACTGGCCCAGATCGTCGTGCAGGTCCTGGCCGATGCGCTGCTGGGTGCGGTCGCTGGCGTCGGAGACCTCGCGCTGCAGCCGGCGGGCCTCCTCCGCGATCAACTCCGACCGTCGCCGCGCGCGGTGCAGCAGCGTGCACAGCGACGTGATCACCGTCGCCTCGCCGATGAACACCAGCGTGCGGAACTGCCGCGCCGGCACCTGATTGATGATGTCGAATCGCGGGTGCATGAACCCGAGCGCCACCACCAGAGCCAGCACCGTGGCGAACGCCCCGGCCTTGAACGACCCGAGAAACGCACTGAGCGTCACGGCCGTCAGCAGCAGCAGAAACGGAGCTTCCTGCTGCAGCGTCTCGTCGGCGAAGTACCGCACCGTGGCGGCGGCGCCGACGAACAGCACGGGCAACACGTACGACCGCACCGGGCCGATCTCGCCGGGCGGAAGGATCGTCAGCCGCCTGAGCCGGACACGCCACCGCTGACGCCATGCCCGCAGCCTCGACCGCACATCCATAGCCGCTCCCGACAACACCCCCTCCCCTCATGCCCGCATCCGTGCTGCCCCCGCCCGACCCCTGAGCAAGCCACGTCGCTCAACCCCGGCGTGAGCAGGTGCGGTTGGCCCGCCCCCGCCGACGGACCGGCTCGCGTCACCCCCACCCGCCTATTCGACGGCTCCCGCCTCCCGCAGCAGCCGGATCGCTTCCGCGCTGTTCCGCGACGTCGCCTTCTCGAACCGCATCGCCAGCCCCAGGGGACGCAGCTCGACGGTCTGCCCCGCCTCCGGGCAGATGCCGCGGGCCTCCTCCGGGAAGTGCACCTTCGCCGTCACGCCCAGGTCGGCGCGTCGTTCGATCAGCAGCTTGAGCACCCCCAGCGCGCACCCGTTCTCCGACGCCACGCAGTGAAACACCGGCGTCTGGTACCCGCAGCCGTTCTCGCCCGGCCCGGCCCGCACGTTCACGTCGGTCCCTGCCGCCAGCAGCAGTTGCACGAGCGCCGTCTCGCCGTAGTCGGCGGCGATGTGCAACAGGGTCGGCGCACCGCAGTGCAGCGGCCAGGCAAGGTAGTCCACTTCGGTGAAGCGGCGGCCGGTCAGCCCGGGGTCCCGCGCGATCAGGTTGGTCAGCGCCTTGGCGTCGCCCGCATGCACGGCCAACACGGCCGGATGCTGGTCGGCCGTCTCCCCCGCCGCCATCAGCATCCGCACGATCCTGTGCTTCTCGACCGGATTGCGGGCCCAGGTCGAGCAGGCCATGTACAGCGCGTCGGCCAGACCCGGGTCGGCCCCGGCCGCCAGCAACACCTCGACGACCTCGGCCGTCCCCGGCGCCAACGTCTCGCACGCGGCCGTCAGCGCCGTGCCGTAGTCGTCGCGGAACATCGCGTTTGGGTCGGCCCCGTGTTCCAGCAGGAGCTTCACCGCCGCCGCCTGTCCCTTCGCCGCCGCCCGACACAACGCCGGAGCACGCTCCTCACCGTCACCCGCCGGCCGTGACGCCTTGGCCAGTCCCGGATGGGCGATGAGCAGCGCCTTCATCGCAGCGAGGTCTCCGTCGCCTGCCGCCTTCACCAGCGCATCCACCTGCGCGCTCACCCGAACTCCTTCCTCAATCTCACCGCGACCCCATCCCGACGGTGCACCTGCCACCCGCTCCCCCACAGGACTCAGAACCTGTCATCGCATCGGACCCGCCCCAACCGCGGCTTGAACACCGCGATGCCGACCTGCAGGCACACGCGGCGCTTCACCCGCCTAGGGCTGCTGACGCCCCGGCACCACCGCCTCCCCCGACCCGCCCGCCGCGCCCGGCCCCATCGCACCCGTCGCGACCGCGAGCAAGAGGTTCTGCACGAAGCCCCGGGACCAGACGCCAGTGTAACCCAGAATCTGCCACACGTCCGTCTCCAACAGCCCGGTCGTCATGTCCAGTTCGCTCGAAACCACCCACCCACGCCCCACCCGCTTCACGGCCGGTGGCGGAAGCCTACCGCCCCGCACCGCAATCGTGTAGTCCGTCACCGACACCCGGCTCACATCCACGCCAAACCCCGGCCACGGCTGCCCGCTCAGCAACACACTCCCCGCCGGCACAGCCTCTCCCATCTCCGCCGACCCCGTCACCCGACGCAGCACCTCGCCCACCGCCGCCACCGCCGCCGACGTCCCACCGACGGCATCCGTCACCAGCACGCCACCGGCCGACACCCACTCCCGGAGCGCCTGCCACTGCCCCTCCGACAACACCACCTCGCCCTGCACCGGCATCACCGCCAGCCCCACCACCATCGGCGACGGCAGGGCCGACGGCTCCAGCTCCTCCAGCGACACGCGGATCCGCGTCGCCAGCTCGAACGCCCGCGCCATCCTCGGCCACGCCGCCGGCTCAGCATCCCAGACGCCGCCGTGTCGAATCCTTGCGACACGCAGCGTCCCCACCGGCTCGTCCACCGGCTCGGGCAGCACCGGCGTGGCCACCCGCGGTCGGGAAAAGCTCTTGCCCGCCGCGTAGACGAACACGTTCAGTCCCATCTCCAGCGACTGCTGTCCCGATGCCGGCAGCCGTCGCAGCCACCGCTGCGCCAGGTCCGCCGGCGAGTGGATCAGCATCAGTCGGTTCGGACGCCCCGCCCCCATCAGCACCGGCGCCGGCTCCGGACGCATCACCATCGTGTAAATCGGATGCTCCGGCGGCAGCACGTCCAGCCGACCCCCGTCCACCAGCCGTGGCGCCAGCTCCCGCACGAACGACGTGAACGCTTCCGAACCCTGATCGGCGTGCGTGAACAGCACCCCTCCGTGTTCCACGTACTGCCGCAGGTTCTCCACCTGTTCCGGGGTCAGCGGCACCGCGTCACGCCCGCTGAGCATCAGCACCGGCGCGTCCATCCAGTCCGTCCACGGCCGGTCGATGTCCACGACCTGGAAGTTCACCGACCGCTCGGTCTTCTGCGACACGTACAGCGACAGGTTGGCCAGGTCGCGCGGGTAGCGCTGCCACGGCCCGTCGTACCGCAGCTTGGCCATCATCACCGGCGGCCTTCCCCGGACCAGAAACAGCACGCAGAACGCCGTGTCCGCCGGCTCGGGGTCGCCCTTCGATGCCCACGAGCCGTCGGGGCGCTGGTCATTGAGCAGGATCGCGGCGATGGTGCGGAACCAGTCCACCGAGCCGATGTACTTGAACCCGCTGGCCAGCCCCACACGCTCGATGCCGTAGGCGATGTAGCCGTAGTGCTGCCGCTGAAACTCGAAGAACTGTTCCGGGCGCGCCAGGTAGGCCAGGGCCCGCTCGATGGCCGCCCGCGCGAGCCCGGGGTCGCGTCCGCGCGGCGAGCGGTCAGGGGTGAGCTGGTCGCCTGCGACGATCAGCGCGTTGATGCCGGCCGCCGTCATCGACCCCCGCGGCGATGAACCCTCCCGCGGATAACCCCAGCCGCCGGTCTCGCGGTCCTGGGTTTCCAGCCACAGTCGCTCGACATCCGCCCAGAAGGTCGCCGGCACGTCGTATCCCGCCATCGCCGCCGCCCACACCCCCAGCAACCCGTACTGCGAGTTCGACGTGTCCCAGCCGAACGAATCGATCTCCATCCGCGTCTGGCCGCGGCGGGCCGGCGTGTAGCCGAACGCCCCGCCGGCATGGGCCGCCAGCAGCCACCGCAGGTCCGACTCGATCGTCGAGCGGTCCTCAGGGCGGTTCACCAGTGCCAGTGCCTGCAGCCGCAGCGACCGCGAATACACCACCCGCTCGCCGTCGTAGTTGGCGGTCTTCACCCGCTCCAGCATCTGCCGCACCAGCGGCGTACGCGGGTCCAGCCGCGGGTCCTGCAGCTCCCGCCCGGCCGCAAGCAACGCGTACACCACCAGCGCGTTGAGCCCCGCACGGTGCTCAGGGTGCACGTTCCGTAGCACCGCCTCGGAGAGAAACGGCCCGTCCATCTGCGCGAGAAGGTGCTCGACGCCCCGCCGGACCGCCTCGGTGATGCGGGCCTCATGCACCGCAGGGCGCAAATCGCGTGACGGCGCCTGTGGCCGCAGCACGGCCCACGTCGGACCGGCAGGTTGCGTCGCCGGCAACTCCGGCCGTGGGGCCGGCTCCGGCGGCGGAGCGGGTCGGGCACGCATCGGCGACGGCGCCGCGGGCGCGGCCGGCGGCGCGGGCGGTGCCACCACCACCGGCGGCACCGTCGGCCGCGACAAATACCACCACAACACACCCAGAAACGCCCCCAGCAGCACCAGCCCGGTGGTGCCGAACACCGCCAGCTTGGCCACCGCCCCCATCTTCACGCTGCCGGCGTAGGCGGTGGCTTTGGTCGTCCGTCCGTACTCCACCACCAGCGTCGGCTCCTCAGGACCCACGTCGGGGTCGCCCGATTCGCCCACGTCCAGCAGCGCACCCGGACCCGGGATACGCAGACCAGCCCCGCACGCCGGGCACATCGCCGTCCGACCGCGAAACGCCACCAGTTGACGACATCCCGGGCACCGCACGCTGGCCATGAACTGCCACCTCCGTGGTCCCCCCGCATCTCACAACAGCCGTTCGCACCCCGCCGAGCGGACACCGGGCGTCGGTCGGACCGCCAACGCCGGCCCGCTCCCGCCAGAGCGGCCGTCCCGTTTTCTCCCCCGAGTGTGACAAGTCGCCCCCGCCCGGTCCAGCTTAACGGAAGCGGTCGCGGTTGAAGCGGGGGATCGAACAGGCCCCGACGTCCGCTGCCCGAGCCGCCGGCCCGACGCCCTCTTCGCACTTTAGCAATTACTCGAAATACTTGGCAAGTCTCGTTGATAAAGGTATTTACGTTCGCCGATCGGGGGCGTTGTAGCATGGCATTTGACCCGGACGCGTGCCGGGCATTTACTCCCTTTGCCACTTGAGTTTGGCTCTTTCGCGGCGGGTCGAGCCGGTTGTGAAGGCTGGTAAGGTCGCCGATGTGAGGGTCAGGTGAGGGTGGGGTTGGGAAACGGTCAGTTTTCCGACCAGGCGGTTTGACTGCGACGTTGAAGTCGCTATCATCCGTTCCCCCTGAGGCGGCTGACGCCGCTCGACGGGGCCAGTGAGGTAGCGGTAAGCGTCTCGCTGGCAAGCAGTTACGGTTCTTTGACAAGTGGATAGTCGTTTTGCCGCGAGAGTGTGTGTCCTCACCCGGGGTGTCGAGCCCCGGCAGGACAACGATCCAAAGCGTGCGTGACCCGGTAACGGGTGACGTGCGTCGAGAACTCAGCACTCTCGTGGTACACGCAAAGTGATCTTCCTTGATCAATTTGAGTACCTGCCCTGCAAGGGGCAGGCGCCAACGAGAGTGATGAGCCTTGCACCAGGGCCCCGCAAGGGGTTCTGGCTGACCCTTCCGGTCTTAGCCGGCCGGCGGGGGAGTAACAGCGGTTTGGGGTGGTCTTGCCCCAAGCCGTGTGGACAAACTCATTTCGTACACAAGCCCCGGATGAAACTGTCAGTCCCGGCGTCACGCCGGGCATGAGGATTCCGGCGGCCGTATGAAACATCAATTGAAGAGTTTGATCCTGGCTCAGCCTGAACGCTGGCGGCGTGGCTAAGACATGCAAGTCGTACGGGTGTAGCAATACACCAGTGGCGGACGGGTGAGTAATGAATCGCTAACGTACCCTCGGGTCTGGGATAGCCAGCCGAAAGGTTGGGTAATACCAGATGACATAACGCGGAGGCATCTCCGTGTTCTCAAAGCCGCAAGGCGCCCGGGGAGCGGGCGATTTCGTATCAGCTAGTTGGTAGGGTAACGGCCTACCAAGGCGACGACGCGTAGCCGGGCTGAGAGGTTGACCGGCCACATTGGGACTGAGACACTGCCCAGACTCCTACGGGGGGCTGCAGTAACGAATCTTCCGCAATGCACGAAAGTGTGACGGAGCGACGCCGCGTGTAGGACGAAGCCCTTCGGGGTGTAAACTACTGTCAGGGGAAAGAAAGTTCTGATCTACCCCAGAGGAAGGCACGGCTAACTCTGTGCCAGCAGCCGCGGTAAGACAGAGGTGCCGAGCGTTAGGCGGAATCACTGGGCTTAAAGCGTGTGTAGGCGGATGCCTAAGTACCTTGTGAAATCCCACGGCTCAACCGTGGAACTGCTTGGTATACTGGGCGTCTTGAGCCGGTTAGGGGCAACTGGAACAGACGGTGGAGCGGTGAAATGCGTAGATATCGTCTGGAACGCCGATGGTGAAGACAGGTTGCTGGGGCCGAGCTGACGCTGAGACACGAAAGCCAGGGGAGCAAACGGGATTAGATACCCCGGTAGTCCTGGCCCTAAACGATGTCGACTAGATCGCAGTGACTCTGACGTCATTGTGGTCGAAGCAAAAGTGTTAAGTCGACCGCCTGGGAAGTACGGTCGCAAGGCTAAAACTCAAAGGAATTGACGGGGGCTCACACAAGCGGTGGAGCATGTGGTTCAATTCGAAGCAACGCGCAGAACCTTACCTGGGCTTGACATGCCTGAATTATCCCTATGAAAGTAGGGTAGGCCCCGCAAGGGGTACAACAGGCACAGGTGCTGCATGGCTGTCGTCAGCTCGTGTCGTGAGATGTCGGGTTAAGTCCCTTAACGAGCGAAACCTTTGCCCTTAGTTGCTAACGGGTTATGCCGAGGACTCTAAGGGGACTGCCGGTGTCAAACCGGAGGAAGGTGGAGATGACGTCAAGTCCTCATGGCCTTTATGCCCAGGGCCACACACGTGCTACAATGGCGTCGACAAAGCGAACCGAAAGCGTGAGCTCGAGGAAATCGCAGAAATGACGCCCCAGTTCAGATCGGAGGCTGCAACTCGCCTCCGTGAAGCCGGAATCGCTAGTAATCGCGGATCAGCCACGCCGCGGTGAATGTGTTCCTGAGCCTTGTACACACCGCCCGTCAAGTCATGGGAGCCGGGAATAGCCGAAGTAGCCACACCACGGTGGTTCCTACGCTAGGCTCGGTGACTGGGACTAAGTCGTAACAAGGTAGCCGTAGGGGAACCTGCGGCTGGATCACCTCCTTTCTAAGGGATCACTTAGAACATCGTGTCGTTCGTCAACGCTCGCGTTGACTTCGACAGCGGCTCACAGCCGTCGCAGGGCGACCTGCCGATGCCACGGTCAGCGCAATCTCGTCCGGGGTGCAGAGCCCCGGCAACCGTCGCCGCGAGGCGGCGGGAGGGCACAACGACTATCCACTTGTAGAAAGAACCGCACGCGAGGCTTGGCTCCGGCCAAGCCTCGTTTGTTTTCCGCACCACCGTCGCCATCTCGGGAACAGCCCACCAGCCCGGCGAACGACCGGCACCCTACCGGCAACCCGGTACCCTGCCGGCAACGTCGGCATCCCGCCGGCAACGTCGGGTCACCGGCCACGCCCTCGCATCCCTGACGGCCCACGCGTCCTCTTCGCCGCTCGCCTCGCCGCGGCCGAAGTGAAATGCAAACCGACCCGGGTGCGCCGCGGTTCCGGCAGGTCAGGGCGAGACGGTCAGGCCGTGGACACCCGCCAAACGCCAGCCCCGGGGCGACAGAACCTTTCCGGCGTTTTCATTCGCACGTTTGGCATCGCGCTGCCGCGCCGCTAACCTTTCCAGACGCCCGGCCCCACCGGCGGCCGGGACGTCCCCGTGCGCGTCACGTCGGCCCTGCCCCGGCTGCGGTTTCCGCAAACCGGCGGCGGGGCGGTTGTTTCCATGGCGGCCTTCACGTTCGACCGGAGACCCATGCAGCCCAAGACCCTCGCCTTACTTGAACTCTTCCGCGCCGACCAGGCCCTGCGGGAAGCCGTGTCCCACCTCGAGTCGATCACCCGCGAGATCCGCACGCAGGAAAACCGCATCGCCCAGTTGCGGCAGCGTCTCGACGCGGCACAGACCCGCCTCAAAGAGCAGCAGGCCCGCCTTGCCAACCTCGAACTTGAACTCAAGGCGCGCCAGGAGCACATCGAAAAGCTGCGAGCCCGTCAGCAGGTCGCCACCAACAACCGCGACTACCAGGCGCTGCTGATTGAGATCAACAACGCCAAGGTGGACCGCTCCAAGATCGAAGAAGCCACCATCAAAACCATGGAGCAGGTCGAGGCGGCGACGGTCGAGGTCCAGACGCTCACGCAAGCGCTGCAGGCCGACACGGCCAAGCTCGCCGAACTCCAGGCGCGTGTCGGGGACAAGGTGGCGGTCGCCCAGGCCGAGGTGGACCGGCTTCGGCCGATCCGCGATGCGGCGGCGGCCGCCGTGGAGCCGGCCCTGCTCACGCAATTCGAGCGTCTGGCGCAGCGGTTCGACGGCGAGGCGATGGCCGCCATCGACCGGCCCAACCCCAAGGAAGAAGAGTACCTCTGCACCGGCTGCAGCATGGCGCTGGTGCCCAACGTGTTCAATCAGCTCAAGGCCCGTGACGAGGTGGTCACCTGCCCGAGCTGCCGACGCATCCTCTACATTCCCGACAGCCTTCTGACGCCGCCGGCCCCCAAGAAGAGCAAGTCCAAGTCGTCGCGCAAGGTCGTGGTGGTCCAGGGCAAGGAGCCGTCGTCAGAGAACAAGTGGGAGTCGATCGTGACGGCGGCCCAGGGCGAGAGCGTCCGCGACGCGATGGAAGCCCGCCACGACCCCGTCGAGTGCCGCGTGGAGATCAACGGCGAAGTCGTGGGCGTCTTCAAGGGCAAAAGCGCCGACCACCTGGAACGCGTCATCCGCTTCCGGCTGGAAGAGAGCCGGATGTCGGCGGACGTGCGGGTTCAACCGGTGTCGGCGGCCGGGACGGCCGCATCCCCGACGGACGGCCACGCGTCGTCCGGCCTCGCCGCCGAGGGCGTCGCGCAAGCATCAGAGGCCCCGGAGTCTCCGCGCTCGGCTCAGCCGGGCTAGTTCCGGTCGCTCGGCCGCCGACGGTCGCCTGCACTGGTTCACGTCCGTTCGCTTCGGTGGCGACGAGCTTCCTCTGACGGCCGCGTCACCACGACGGCCCGTCCGTGACTTCCCCCCACAGGCCTCACCGCTTCATGCCCATCCGAGACGTCATTACCGTGCGGTTCGACGGCGGGTCGCGGGGCAACCCCGGCCCGGCCGCCGCGGGCATCGTGCTCGAAGCCGAAGACGGCACCGTCCTGCAGGCCAGGGGGGTGTTCCTCGGGCACGCAACGAACAACGTCGCCGAGTACCGCGGCCTGCTGGCCGGCCTGCAGGCGGCCCGCCAGCTCGGGGCGACGCGGGTGAAGGTGCGGGGCGACAGTGAGCTGGTCATCAAGCAGCTTCTCGGGGAGTACCGCGTCAAAAACGAGTCGCTCAAGCCGCTCCACGAGAAGGCCGTGGCCCTGCTCCGGCAGTTCGACTCGGCCGACATCGGCCACAACACCCGGGAGCACAATGAGCTGGCGGACCGGCTGGCCAACCTCGCCCTCGACCGCGGCCGCGATGTGACCGACGACGAGCTTCCGGAAGGCGGCTCCCGCGATCGGGAGACCGGCCACGTTCAGCGGGCGTCCGACGCCGTGCCGCGGCCGGGACAGCGGTGGGTGTGTTCCGCGTGCGGGCTGACCGTGCGTGTGGAGCGAGGCGGGCAAGGGCGGTCCGCATCCAGACCGCTCACCTGTCCCTGCGGCCGTTCGATGCGGCTTGCAGAGTGAGGCGGCTCACCCGCGGTTCGCACACCGCTTGGGGTTAGTCGTGACGCCGCCGACGCAGCATCAGCAGCCCGGCCGGGGCGAGCAGGCCCAGTGCGGCCGGCTCGGGGATGATGGCGGGGGGGAGATTGGGGTTGCGGTTGCCCGGGTTGCGGCCGAAGCTCGCGCCCACACCCGAGCCGCTCCCGCCGCCGCCGAAGCCGGCGTTGCCCAGAGCCACCGTGGCCCCACGCCCGGTAGCGCCGACGCCCAGGGCGCCGACGGTCGTGCTGAGGCTGATCTCCGGCTCGGTCTGCTCGTCGGCCTCGTCGTTCGAGAAGCCGCTGAGCGCGATGCCCGAAATCATGGTCGGGGCGTCCACGGCGTCGCCCAGCGTCGCATGGGGAGCGATCACCCGGATCATCGCGATGTCCGCTTCGTCACGCAGGAAACCGACAAACTGCGGTTCGCTTGACGGCGGCAACAGGACCGTGTCCAGCACTTCACCATTGCGATTGAGGGCCGAGACGATGATCTGCGTCGCCTTGGGGCTGAAGACCGTGAAGCCGACGGCTCGCTGGGGCCGGGTGAACGCGAGCGACTGGTAGTTGGCGTTGTTGATGGTGGACACGCCCGTGTTACGGATGGCCACCGGCAGGTCGGGCCCGAGGTTGGCGTTGGCGTCCACCTGCTGGCTGGGCAGCACCAGGCCCAGCTTCGCGTAGGGCTGACCGACGGCCGGCGAGCCGAAAAGCAGGCCGTCCTTGTCCTTGAGTTCGTGGAAGTTCACGAACGCGGTGGCCACCTTGGAGATTTCATTCGGGTCGGACGTGGGCTTGGCCGACGCCCACGCTGCCACGCCGGCCGCGGCCACCGCAGCACACCACCACCGCCAACTCCGGACCATGCGAACCGCCATGGAGTACTCCTTCTTTGGCCGTCGCGCTCCGTCGCGTTACCTGTCCCGTCCCTCCGCCCGAAAACATACACCGGTTTTGTGTGTAGGGCAGGTCACCGATGAGTATCGGGCTTGTCCAGTGCTCATGAAATCCCGCAATGTGGGGTGTCGAGCGGACCATGAGCGCGTTATTCGGACGTGGGTCCACCCATGCGACCATCCGGGACGCCGCTGATAAGGGAAATCCCGACCCCGGCCGCCGTGAGCCTCGAGCGTTGCGGGCTTGACTTGTCGGTATCTTGCCATATCAGGGGCGATCAGCTTCGGGCTGCTGGGTCCGCAGTTTGGCCTCGGCAAGGTCGATTTCGACAAGCAGGCGACGCAGCACGGCGTCGCCGACGAGGTTTTCATCGCGCAGGAACGTGACCATCCGTCGCTCCGCGTCGAGCGCGATGAGTTGGATTCGACGCAGGGCTTCGTCGTCGTCGGCCGGGCCGGCCGCGCCGGTGCCCGGCTGGCCGCCGAGGCGTGCGATGCGCTGGTCATAGTCGGCGCGGACGCGGTCGATCAGCTGCGGATTGAAGGTGTCTTCGAGCGACAGGACGGCGAGTCGGCTGATGGCGGCGTGCGCGGCGTCGAGCCGGGCGAGCCGCTCTTCGCGGTCGAGCCGGGCGTCGTCGTCCTTGAGGCCCATGAGTCGCACGAGCGGGGCGAGGGTGAGGCCTTGCCCGACGAGCGTCACGAGGATGATGGCGAAGGAGATGAACAGGATGGGGTCGCGATGGGCGACCTCTTTGGGCACGGCCAGTGCGGCGGCGAGCGTGACGATGCCCCGCATGCCGGCCCACGCCACGACCGTGCTTTCGCGCCAGTCGGGCCGGTCGCTGGCGGGCGTGCTGCCCGTGTCGCGGAAACGGCCAAGCCACGCGGGCAGGTGCAGGGTGGGGAAGACCCACAGCACGCGGACGGCGATGCAGGTGGCGGCGACGGCGGCCGAGGCGATAGCCAGCTCGACCGCGGAGCGGTTGAGCAGGCCGCGTTCGATCACCTGCGACAGCTCGAGCCCGATGAGGATGAAGATCATCCCGTTGAGCAGGAAGACCAGCGAGTCCCAGACGGCGAGCGTGCGCAGGCGCTGCTGGGGCGTGCCGAGACGCGGGAGCTGGCGGCCCATGTAGATGCCGGCGGCCACGGCCGCGAGCACGCCCGACGCGCCGAGCTTGTCGGCGGGGATGTAGGCCGCGTAGGGCACCAGCAGCGAGAGGACGGATTCGACCGCGGGCACGTCCACCCGGCGCATCAGCCGGGCCAGGAGCCACGCCGCCACGAGCCCGACCGCGATCCCACCCACCGCCGCCACGAACACGCCCACGGAAGCGCCGGCGAGGGAAAACGCGCCCACGAGGATCGCGCCCAGCGCGGTCTTGTACGCCACCAGCGCCGTCGCGTCGTTGGCCAGCGACTCGCCCTCGAGGATGGTCACCACGCGCTTGGGCACGGCCACCTTAGACAGCACCGCGGTGGCGGAGACGGCGTCGGGCGGCGAGACGATGGCCCCCAGCAGGAACGCTTCGGCTACGGTGATGCCCGGCAGCACCCACAGCGCCACCATCGCCACCGCCACCATCGTCGCCAGCACCAGGCCGATCGCCAGCGAGCTGATTTGTGAAAAGTTGGCCTTGAAGTCTCGCCAGGTCGTCTGCAGGGCGCCGTAATACAGCAGGGGGGGCAGGAAGATGAAAAACACCGTGTCCGGGTCGACCGCGATGCGCAGCGCGGGGTCGAACGTCGGCACAACCCCGAGCACGCAGCCGGCGACGGTCAGCAGGATCGGATACGCGATTTTGATCCGCTCGGCGAACAGAGCCACCGCCGCCAGCACGACCAGCATGCCGACCAGCAGTTCGCTCGGAGAGACGGTGAAGGGCATACGGAGAGCGGGGTAATCTACCCTCAGGCGGCGGCTTGCGAGAGCTGGGCGTAAACGGCTTCGGCCGCCCGACGCCCGGACGCCATCGCCCCGTTGAGGCTCGGGGCCGTGGTGTGGTCGCCGGCGACGACCAGACCTGGTGCGATGACCGGCGAGACGGGCGCCGCGGGGCAGGCGGGCAACGCCTGCGGGATGGCGTAGCCGCGCAGCAAGGTCCAGCGACGGACGTGCGGGCCGAACCAGCCTTCCAGTTGCGCGGTCACCCGCCGGGCGAGGGCCGGCCAACCGTCGCGGGGCAGCTCGAAGGTGCTCACCGAGATGAGCGTCTTGCCCGGCGGGGCCAGCGCGGGCGACACCGCCGTCATCACCGCCGCGTGGTTGACCGGCCCCGCGGAGTCGCCATCGAGCAGCAGGATGGGCTGACCCACGGGGTCGTGGTCGGCGGCGAAATAGAGACAGCTCGTGCAACGCGGCATGTCCGGCCAGTCGTGACCGGGCAGCAGACGCCGCGTCGTGTCGGCGTCCGTGGCGACGACGATGCACCGTGCGTTGACGTAGCCGCCGTCGGCCGTGAGCAGGCGGCCCGGCTCCACATCGACGACCCGCGTGTGCAGGAACACGCAGCGGTCGGGAAGGCCGGCGGCGAGCTGGCGGGGGATTTCGCCCATGCCCAGGGCCGGTACGGCCGCGCCGCCGCAGGCGAACATGGCGAGGGTGAAGCGGGTGAAGTCGGCCGGCACGGACAGCGCTGGGTCGAGCAGCACGCCCGCGAGGAACGGCCTCCAGAAGTGGCGGACCATGCGGTCCGAAAAGCCGCAGCGCCGCAGCCAGTCGCGTGTGGCGCCCGGAACGGACGTGGCGGGCGGTCCGCCGAGCAGCGGCCAGAGGTGTCGAAGGACGCGAAGGGCGTCGGCCCATGTGAGCACGGGGCAGCGGGCGAGCTGCCACGCGGTGCGGAGTCCGGCCGCGGAGCCGCCGGCGGCTCGGGGGTCGGCCAGGCGTGCCCAGGTGCGCGCGGTGCGACAAAGGGCGCCGGTCACGAACGGGCGGAGGTCGAGCCTGGCGTGGTCGAGCAGGCCGCGCGCTTCGGGATAGGCCGGCAGGTAGACCTGAAAACCGCGGTCGAGCCGGTGGGTGCCGCCGGGGCCGTCCACGCTGTCCGTGCGGACACGGCCCCCGACGTCGTCGGCGGCGTCGAGCAGGGCGATCGATGTCACGCCGCGCGCCAGCAGGTGTCGGGCGCAGGTCAGCCCGGCGACGCCGGCCCCGACGATCGCCACGTCGCACGCGGCGGGCAGCGGTGTGCCCTGTGGGGCGATCGCCGGCAGCAAGGGCGAGGCCGACGGGCTGGAAGGTACGGCGTCCATGCGGGGCAGCGAGTGTACAGCGCGTGAGAAGGGGCGTCGTGAGGGGGGTCGTGAGGACGGTGTGCGGCTGTCCGGGCGCGTTGGCGGTACGTCGCAGGACAGGTTTTGCGCAAGTTTAACGGCGGCCGCCGGCCAGGCGCGCTGCAGGCGGCGGCTACCCTTGAGGCCTATGAACGCCACCGCACGGGAACATCCCAATCCGCCCACCCAGCCCGATGTGAGCCGCCGGACGCTGCTGGGTGGCGGGGTGATGCTCGGGACGGCACTGCTGATGGGCTCGGGTCCGGGTGGGGTGCTGGCCCGGCCGGTCAGCCGGCCGCACCGCGCCGACGGCCCGGCCCGCAACGTGATTTTTCTCGTGACCGACGGGTGCAGCCAGGGCACGCTGACGCTGGCGGACCAGTTCTGCCGGCAGCATTTCGGACGGGAGAGCCACTGGGTGACGCTGATGCGTCGTCCGGGGGTGCGTCGTGGGCTGATGGCGACGTCGAGTGCGGATTCGATCACGCCGGACTCGGCCGCCGCAGGCAGCGCCTGGGGCATCGGCCGGAAGGTCAACAACGGGCAGATCAACCGCCTGCCGGACGGAACGCTTCCCGAGCCGATCCTCGTGACGGCCCGCCGGTCGGGCAAGTCCACCGGGCTGGTCACCACCACGCGGGTGACGCACGCCACGCCGGCGTCGTTCATCGCCAACGTGGACGCCCGGGGCGATGAGGCCTCCATCGCACGGCAGATGCTGGAGCGTGGCGTGGACGTGATGCTCGGCGGCGGCGGGCGGTTCTTCCCGGACACGCTGC
Organism: Tepidisphaerales bacterium; assembly: GCA_046299715.1. Taxonomy (GTDB): domain Bacteria; phylum Planctomycetota; class Phycisphaerae; order Tepidisphaerales; family Tepidisphaeraceae; genus JBBRUM01. Next base: position 62,426 of record JBKBHU010000003.1, read on the forward strand.
TGAGCGAGTTCCCCGAGGTGCAGGTCGTGCGGCGTGCGTCGGAGCTGGGGTCGGCCCCGGAGAGCGGTCGGCTGCTGGGGCTGTTCCATGCCGACAGCTTGCCGTTCGTCCCCGACCGCGGCCCGGACCATCCGACGTTGCCGCAGATGACGGAGGTGGCGCTCCAGCGGCTCTCGAAGAACCCCGATGGGTTCGTTTTGCAGGTCGAAGGGGCACGGGTGGACCACGCCGCGCACGCCAACGACGCGGTGTCGCTGGTACGGGACCAGCTCGAGTTCGACGAGGCGGTGGCGGCGGCGCTGCGCTTCGCCGGCGGACGCGACGACACGCTGGTCATCGTCACCACCGACCACGGCAACGCGAATCCGGGCATGACGCTCTATCGCGAGAACGCCCGCAGCGGCCTGCAGCGGCTGGCGCAGGTCGGTCACGGCTTCGAGTGGGTCGAAGCGCAGCTGCGGGCCGTCGGCAGCGACGGCGATGCGGCGCTCGAGCGACTGCTGGCCGTGCTCACCGAGGTCTACGGCTACACGCCGACGGAGGCGGACCGCGACGCGCTGGGACGGGCGGTGCGGCGACAGCCGGTGATCCCGTTTCGCGGGTCGGCGGGGCTGCAGGGCGTGCTGGCGTCGGTGCTGGCCAACCACTTCGGCATCAGCTTCATGTCGGGCAACCACACGTCGGATCACGTCGAGTGCACGGCATGGGGGCCGGGCGCCGACGCGCTGCCGCCCGTGCTCGAGAACACGGAGCTGCACGGCCTGATGCTCGCCGCCACGGGCATGGTGGTGCGCTAGGCGTCGCCCGGGGGCGGCCTGCGGTGGTGCGGCGGGTCAGTCCAGCGTGCCCCACTGTGCGTACAGCCGCTTCTGGTGGTGAAGCGGGTCGGTGTAGTACGTGTCCGCGCTGACATCGAGTCGGACCGTCCTCTCCGGCGGACGCACGACGGGTCGCGCGCGGGCGAAGCGGCCGACCACCTGTCCCATCGGCCGGAGTGTGCCGTCGCTGCGCCACAGGCCGAAAAACCGCTCGTGGACCTGCCGGTTGCACGGTTCACGGTCCCAGATCGACGGGTCGTAGGACATGAAGCCCCACGCGAACGCGCCCAGCGCCCCCACGCGGTGCAGCTTGTGCAGCACCGCTTCGTAGTACTCGGCGGCCTGCTCTTCGGACGCGATGTACTCCCGGCGGATGCTGCCGTCCCAGCGGGGCATCTCGGCGTACCGCCCTTCGCCCGGGCCGAGCGAAGGGTCCCAGCAGCAGATGCCGAACTCCTCGAAGAGCACCGGCCGGCCCGCCAGCGCGGCCGTGAGCGCACAGGCGAAGGGGACGTAGTCGCTGTCGAGCTTGTGCCGGGCCACCTGCGAAAACATCGAGTAGCCGTGCATGACCGACACGTCGGTTTCAAGGGCGATGTCGCTGACGCGCAGCCCCACGTCGCTGTCGAGCGACGCGGTGTGCAGCCCGATGAGCGTCCGCGGACCGGGACCGGCCGCGGCACGCAGGTCCGCCACGCGGTCGCGCACCCATGCCCGGCCCTCCCGCGCTGTCGGCGGTCGGCAGAACAGGTCCGGCTCGTTGCCCAGCGAATACCCCCACACGGCCGGATGCCCCCGCAGCGCACCGCACACCTCCCGGATGAGCAGCCGCTCGGCGTCGATCACCCAGTCGGTGGTGTAGATGTTGTGAATCCGGTGCCCGGGGTAATCGGGTCGCGTGAGCGAAAGGTTCTGCTTTTCCCCGGGCCGCACGGGCGTGTCCGTCCACAGCCACGGCGGGGCCCAGTTGGGGCCGGACATGTGCCCGGTGAACAGCGTCGGCTGCACCTGCAGACCCAGCCCGTGGGCGATGTCCGCAACCTCCACGAGACGCCGGAGCATCGTGGGGTCCACCGTGTGCGGGTCGGGCATGAAGCTCTCCCACAGCAGGAAAAACCGCACGACCTTCAGCCCGAGGTCGGCGATCATCCCGAACTCTTCACGAACTTCCCCGGCGTCGAACTGCGCCCACCAGAACGTGGCCTTCTTCCGCGGCCAGTAGTTGATCCCCAGCAAAAACGGCTCGCCCGTCGGGTCCATCGCCGCTCGTCTCCTCCCGCCCGGACTAAACCCGCCGGACGGGCTTGATAACCTACCGCAGGGGAGGGGCTTTGCCCGAGGAGGACCGCATGTCGTCTTTCACCACCAGCTGGAAGTGGGTCAGGGTTCCGCTGATTGCGGCGGCCATGACGGCGGCCGCCCATGCCCAGTCTGCCCCGGACACGGGCGCCCAGCGCGACACCGGAGCACAGCCGGACGCGGCCCGGCCCGACCCGTCCACGCCCGCCGAGCCCATCGTCGAGCGCTCCGCCAGCATCACGGTCAGCGTGCTGCGGGACGGTCAGGAGATCACGCTCACCCGAGAGGAGGACCGCATCACGGTGAGCTACCCCGGCAAGGACGGCGAGCGGGTGACCGTGCGGGCGAAGAACGAAGACGAGCTCCGACAGCACCCGGAGGCGTACCAGCTCTACGAGCGGTATCTCGGCGGCGGCGGTTCGGGTGTGCGCGTGTGGGGCGAGGTGTGGGGCGGACGCCGCCCCGACGGCGGCGACCGGCGGCCGTTGCTCGAGCGATGGCAGCTGGGGCCGCGGGATGCCCTGCCCCCGGGTTGGCGGCTGGAGCTTCGGCAGAACCTCTCGCCGGAGCTGCAGGAGCAGCTTCAGGAGCTTCGAAGGCACGCGGACGAGATGTTCCGCGATTCGCAGCAGCTGCGGGAGTGGGCGCGGGAGCTGGCCAACGAGCTGCGTGACCAGCTTCAGCAGTGGCAGGAGTCGGACCGGGCCCGCCCGCCGCGTGCGGAGCGTGCGCCCCGTCCGGAACCTCCGCCGCGGGCGGACCGCGCGCCGCGTCCTGAACGTGGACCGGGTGCCGAGCGGGGTCCGGGTGCCGAGCGGGGTCCGGGTACCGAGCGGGGTCCGGGGGCGCGGGCCGCGGCCGGCCGGGTGCTGGGCGTCGAGGTGGCGCCGCCTCCGCCGCCCCTGCGGGCGCAGTTCGGCGACGGGGTCGTGGTCGAACGCGTCCTGCCCGATTCGCCGGCGGCGGCGGCAGGTTTGCGGCGGTGGGACTACGTGACGTCGATCAACGGCCAGCCGGTGAACCGACCGGAAGCCGTCCGTGAGGCGGTCAGCGAAGCCGAAGGCACCGTGAAACTGCAGGTCATCCGGGAGGGCAAGCCGCTGGAGCTGTCGGTGACGCTGCCACCCCGCCCCGGCCAGTGACACGGCCACTTCCGACGCGGGTCGAGCCGTCTCGCGTACGCCGGTCTAGGGGCTGGGCTTGGCCAGCGCTTGCAGCACCTCCAGCCGGCGACGCTGAGCGGCCACGGTGGCCGCATCCCCCGCCCGCTCGGCCTGCTCCAGCAGCAGCCGGTGGGCGGCGAGGTCGTAGGGGTCGATCCAGACGGCCTCCCGGGCGAAACGGACGGCCGCCGCGTCGTCGCCCATGTCGGCGGCAAGGCGGCTGAGCCGCCGGGCCAGACGGTTGTCTTTGAGTTCTACCGCGTGCAGCGCTTCGAGGTGGGCCCGCGCCCGGGCCTTGTCGTTGACCTCGGGCGAGAGGTACAGCCCGGCCAGCCGCTGTCTGGGCAGCGCGTCCATCGGCCGCAGGGCGTGAAGCTGCTCCCACACCTCCACCGCCTCCGCCAGCCGCCGCTCGGCGATGAGCTCTTCGCCCCGCTCGCGGAGCTGCTCGTACCGGGCCGTCGTCTCGCGGTCGTAGCCCCACGTCGCCACTTGCCGCTGGGCCCATCGCACGAACTCGGCGTGGAACTGGGCCGGTTCGCGACCGATGGACTCGATGAACGCATCGGACTCCGACTTGCCGGCCCGGAACGCGGACAGCAGCCGCAGCATCGCCTCGCGGCCGTAGGTGTCGATGAGGTAGCGGCACATCCAGTAGCTCTGCGCGTAGGCGAGCGGGCGGTCGGACGGCCGGCGGGGCCGCACAAAGCCCCACGTGAGCTGCTCGAGATCGAAAAGCCGATGCTGCAGCGTGGCCTGATGGAGCAGCGGAACCCATTCCCAGCGAAGCGGGGCGTCTTCCGCGAACACCGCCAGCCCTTCGGTCAGCCAGTGGGGAATGCGGTTTTCGGTGGCCGAGAGCGTGACCGTGTGGGCGTATTCGTGCCGGAGCACCTGGGCCCAGTTGTAGGTGCCCTGGGTGTCGGCGCCGCGCCGGGGGGCGACCATCGCGATGACCCGGCCGGTGCTGGCGCCGACCGTGCCGATCCACGGCGTGCCGGTCGTGCGGACGGAGAACTGGGCGTGCGTCGGGTAGACCTCGACGATGGTGTGCACGTCCGGCTCGTGGTCGAAGAGGCCCGCCACCTCGCCGTGGACGGACTCGAGGTATTCGAGCATCAGTTCGCCGATCAGCGGGTCGCGGGCGGCGTCGAAGCGGACCTCGAAGCGATCGGACCGCAGCCGGGCCATGCCGTCGAGCCGGTCCAGAAGGCGCAGGTAGTTGACCGTCCGCAGGTTGAACGGGTCGAGCTCGTGGGCCTGTTCGAGCGTTGCCCGGGCCTTGGCGTCGTCGCCCCACTGGGTGTAGAGCAGGCCCAGGGCGTTACGCGGGGCCGTCCACCACGGGGCGCGGTCGATCGCCCGCAGGTACATCGTCTCCGCGCGCGGGTACTGCCGCATCGCCGCGAGCTGTTCGGCCACTTCGTAGAGCGCACGGGCGTCGCCCGGCGCGATGTCGTCCGCGCGCTTCAGCAGCCGGTCGGCCTCGGCTTCCTCGAGCCGCAGCGCGTGCACCGCCGCCAGCAGCCCGATGGCCACCACGTCGTCCGGGCGGCTTTGCAGCCGACGCTGCAGCACCCCTTCGGCCAGACGGGGCCGTCGCTGCCGCAGCTCGCTTCGGGCCCGCAGCAGCTCCGCCCGCGGGCACGCCGGGTTGATGGCCGTGAGGGCACGGATGGCCTGTTCCGCGCCGTCGAAGTTGAAGCCCAGCAGCATCAGCTCGCCCGCCAGCTCGTGGGCCTCGGGATGTCGGGGATTGACCGCCAGCGCCGACCGCACCTCCGCCAGTGCCGCGTCGGGGTCGTCGTGGCCGAGCTGATAGCGGGCGGCGGCGAGGTGCGCTTCGGGGTGGCCGCGATCGATGACGTCGTACACGCGGACGAAGATGCCGAGGATGGTCTGGTTCAGGCCCGGGTTGCCGCGGTACTTGCCTTCGAGCGTCGCCCAGCGGTCCAGTGCGCGACCCAGTGCCACCGCGTCATCTCCGCGGTCGAACCGGCGCTCGCCGTCACGACGCCACGACGCCAGCAGGTCGTCCTCAGGTCGGACGAACCACGCGTAGGCCGCGCGGGCCGCTTCCACATCGCCGGCCAGCTCGGCCAACCTCCCGACCTCCAGGCGGGCCGGCAGCGACGTCGGGTCGGCCTCCACTGCCGCGGCCGCCTCGGCCCGCGCCTCGCTCAGACGCCCCAGCTCGGCCAGGACCCGCGAACGCTCGACGCGCAACACGGCTTCCGTGCGGCCGGCCGTGGCCGTCAGCGCCGCCTCCCACTCGCCCAGCGCCGCGTGGGCTCGGCTCCGCACCCTCGCCGCCCGCACGTCGTCCACCCCGTGAACACGGTAGATCGCCCGCCGGTACAGCCCGGCCCGCAGCTCCGCCTCCGCCCGGTCCCGCGTGTCGGCGTAGGCCGGCACCTCCAGGCCGTCGGCCGGCTCGGGCAGCATCCGCTGCAGCAGCCGCCAGGGCGACGCCGAGCGGACCAGCGGGTGGTCGGCGACGAGGTCCGGCAACGCAGCGTGAGCGGCGTGGTGCCCCGCCAGTGCGGCGGTCGTCACCGCGGCGGCCACGAAGGCCCTTGCCTTGCCCCGCCCGCTGCCGCCACACGCCGCCGCTCGCATTCCCACGACCCGAGGTTACGCTCAGGGCATGCTCCCGGCCCACGACGCCGCGTTCGGCTCGAGACTGGTCGGCAACGCCGACGCGTTTCCCATCTTGCGTTCCTGGCGGTTTTTCAATCATGCGGGGGTGTGTCCGCTTCCCGCCGTCGCCGCCGACGCCCTGCGACGCTACGCCGATGAGGCGTCCGGCAGCGCGTATCTCGAGGCGCGCTGGCACCGGGACATCGCCCGCCTGCGGGGCGTGCTGGCCGGCCTCATCGGGGCTCAGGCCGACGAGATCGCTCTGGTCAAAAACACCTCCGAGGGGCTGGCCACGGTCGCCCTCGGGCTGGAATGGTCGCCGGGCGACCGCATCGTCACCACCGGCATCGAATACAGCTCGAACATGTACCCGTGGATGGACGTCTCCCGTCGGCTCGGCGTGGAGCTGGCCGTCGTGCCCGCCCGTCAACGCGATGACGGGGCTGTGGTCGTGTCCGAGGACGAGCTGCTCGCCGAGCTGGACAAGCCCCGCACCCGTCTGCTGACGGTCAGCCATGTGCAGTTCGCCACCGGTCAACGGATGGACATCGAGCGACTGGGCGAGGCGTGCCGGCGGCGGGGCGTGCTGTTTTGCGTCGATGCGATCCAGTCGGTCGGCATCCTGCCGGTGGACGTCGGCCGCGCCGGCGTGGACTTTCTCGCCGCCGACGGGCACAAGTGGCTGCTCGGCCCGGAGGGCGCGGGGTTTCTTTTCGTCCGCAAGGCCGTGATGGACCAGCTTCGGCCGCTGGAGCTGGGCTGGGCGTCGGTGCACCGGCCGTTCGCCTTCGGCACCTACGACCTCACGCTCAAGCCCGACGCCAGCCGCTACGAGTGCGGTTCGCTGACCGTGCCGGCCTTCCTGTCGCTGCTGGCGTCGGCCGAGCTGCTGGCCGGTGTGGGCATCGACTTCATCGCCCGCCGCCTCCGCGAGCTGGGCGACCACCTGACCGATGGGCTGCGCGACAAGGGCTACACGGTCGTGTCGCCCCGCGAGGATGACCGCTGGAGCGGGTCGGTGTGCTTCATCCGTCAGGGGCTGGACGTCGCCGCCGAGGCCCAGCGGCTCCGCCAGGATCATCGCATCGAAATCGTCGCCCGCGAAGGTCGCCTGCGGGCGTCGCCCCACTTCTACAACACGGCCGACGAACTCGACCGGCTGCTCGACGTGCTCGCCTGAGCCAGCCGACCTAGGTCCAACGCGTGCTCCACGCGCGGCGATCTACACGCGCAGCGTAGCACCGAGGTCCCGTTTGGCCCGTTCGATGAACGTCGCGACGGCGGCGTCCACGTCTTCGCTCCGCAGCGATTTTTCGCGGGAGCGGAACACCAGCCGCACCGTCACGCTCTTGCTCCCCTTCTCCAGGGGCTTGCCGCGGTAGGTCGTGACGTGATCGACCCGCTCCAGCTCGGGCAGCCGCGACGCCTCCAGCACCGCCATGACCTGCGCGTACGCCACGGGGTCCGCCAGCACGAGCGACACGTCCCGCTCCACCGCCGGGTACTTCGGCAGGGGCACGAGCTGCGGCACCGCCCGCGCCAGCTCCAGCAGCGGGGCCATCTCCAGCTCCGCCGCCGCCGGCGTGTGCCGCAGGTCCAGCTTGTCGCACACCGCCTTGCTCACCAGCCCCAGCGTGCCCACCGCGGTCTCGCCCCAGTACACACGCCCGGCCACGGCATACCCGGGGGCCGGCTGCGGCTCCACCCGCACCGGACGATGGGCGTCCAGCCGGGCCAGCATCGCTTCGACAACCCCGCGCGTGACCGCGACGTCCGTGCCGCCCACCAGCGCGACGCGTCGCCGTTCCACCAGCTCGCCGGACGCCGTCGTCCAGAACACGCTCCCCACCTCGTACAGCTTCACCGCCCCGTTCCCCGACGCCTCGTTGCGACGCAGCGCTTCCAGCAGGCCCGGCAGGAGGGACGGCCGGAGCTGCGCGTCGGCCTTCCGCGTGCCGTGCTCCGCCCGCGGCAGTCCGGAGGCTTCGGCGGGGACGAAGTCGCCCGCCAGCACGTCGCTCACGAACGAGAAGGTGATCGCCTCGTAGTAGCCCGCACCGACCGCCACGTCGTTGACGATCCGGCTCGCCTTCGCCGCGGCGTCCGGCGGCGCGAGTTCGATTTCGATCCGCTGCCGCTCGGGAATCTTGCCATACCCCCACAGCCGCGCCACCTCTTCCACGAGGTCGATTTCCGCGGCGATGTCCAGCCGGTCCGGCGGCACGGTCACGCGCACCTGCTCGGCCTCGGCCACGGGCGACATCCGAAGTCGGGCCAGGGCGTCCACCACCGCGTCACGCGGGATGTCGTAACCCAGGACGCGTCGCAGCTTCTCGAACCGCAGCGTCAGCCGCCGCAGCGCCACCGACCCACGCCCCATGGCCGACTCGCCCTCCACAAGCGTCCCGCCGGCCAGTTCGCAGATCAGCCGGCATGCCCGCAGGCTCGCCCGCCGCTGCAAGGTGGGGTCCAGACCGCGCTCGAATCGGTAGCTCGAGTCGCTCCGCAGCGACAGACTGCGGCTGGTGCGGCGGGTGACCAGCGGGTCGAACGCCGCGCTCTCCAGCAGGATGTCCGTCGTCGCTTCCGTGACCTCCGTGTCCTTGCCGCCCATGATCCCCGCCAGCGCCACCGGCCGCTGGGCGTCGGCGATCACCAGCATCCACGGCTCGAGGACGCGGGTGTGCCCGTCGAGCGAGACCAGCTTCTCCCCCGCCCGGGCCAGACGAACGCGGATTTCCGGGCCGTGCAGCGTGGCCAGGTCGAACGCGTGCAACGGCTGGCCCATCTCGTGCAGCACGAAGTTGGTGACGTCCACGACGTTGTTGATCGGCCGCAGCCCCACCGCCAGCAGGTGCCGCTGAAGCCACGCCGGCGACGGCCCCACCTTCACGCCCTTGAGCACCCGGGCCGTGTACAGCGGACACAGCTTGGGGTCCTCGACCGTCACCCGGGGCAGCTCCCCGGGCCGCACCGCCCCCGCAGGAGGGTCCACCGGCGGCTCGGCCACCGCCAGATTCAGCAACGCTCCCAGCTCCCGGGCCACCCCCACATGCGAAAGGCAGTCCGACCGGTTCGACGTCACTTCCACATCGAACACGTCGTCCCCGTCGTACTTCTCAAAGGTTTCGACGGGCAGCCCGGCGTGGGTCAGGGCGTCGGCACAGGCGTCTTTGTCGGGGGCGTCGGGAAGGTACGTCCGGAGCCATTGGAGGCTGATCTTCATGGCAGGCGTGGTCGGGGTAGGGCGGACGCGCCCGGATGAGACGTCGGGTCTGGCCGGGGCGGCGACGTGGCTGACAAACCGAGAGGGTAGCCGCACCGCGCCGTCCTTGACAAGCCCGCGTGATTACGTATCCTATTACGCCCGCGCAAGTTAGGGAGAACGGGCCGGACGTCCGCCCGCTCCCGGGTGAGCGTGTGTCGTCTACCTCCGGCGGGGGCGTGCAATCCGGTGTCTCACGGGGACGAAAGGAGCAGCGCCCGGTGGCTAAGTCGGTCAAGCAGGCCCGAAGCTCCCGTCCACAGAAAGCGGCCACGTCGTCGAGCGGGCGGTCCGCCGAACGGGCGGCCACTCCGGCAAGCCGCGCGAAAACCGCTGCATCCGCTTCCCGCCGCGCGACCGCGTCGCCGTCCGCCCGCCCCACCCCCGGCCGGGGCCCATCCCCTTCACGCAAGAAGTCGCCCCCCGCCCCGCCCGAGAAGGGCAAGCGGCAGGTCGGTGCGGCCAAGTCGGCAGCGGCTGCATCCGGTTTGCGCAGCGGAGCCCGGCCCGGCTCGGCGAACGACCCGGCCCGTCGCACCTCCGGTGTGCCCGCCGCTTCCGGCAAGGGGGGGCCGGCCCACGCCGGGGCGTCGGAGAAGTCCGCAGGCAAGGCGGTTGCCAAGGCAGCCACCGCCACGTCGTCGGAGGCGGTGAAGCCGGGTCCGGCCGCGTCGCCCGCGCCGTCGTCGAACGGCAAGACGGCGGCGTCGAAAGCGGCCGGCACGCCCCCAGCGGTGAAAGCCGCAGGCGGCAAGTCCGGCGCCAAGCCGCCCCCGTCGGGCACCAAGCCTGAGCCGCCCAAGCCGGTCATCACGGCCAAGCCCGGTCAAATCCTGCTGACGCCGCTGCGGCCGAGCGGCTCCAAGCCCGCCGCCCCGCAGCCGAAGCCGGCTGCAGCGGCGAGTGAGCCCGCGGCCAAGCCGGCGGCCGCCGCGTCGCCCCCGCCCGCGGCCGACTCCCCCGACAGCAAGCCCCGGAAGAACGTGTCGTGGCTGAGCGCCAAAGACCTGGAGATGTTCCGCGAGCTGCTGCTGGCCAAACGGCGGGAAATCCTCGGCGACATGTCGTCGATGGAGCGTGAGGCCCTGCGTGGAGCGGGCACCAACCTCTCCAATCTGCCCATCCATATGGCGGACATGGGCACGGACAACTACGAGCAGGAGTTCACGCTCGACCTCGTGGAGAAGGACCGTCAACTGCTCCGCGAGATCAACCTCGCGCTGGCCAAGATCCAGAACGGCACCTACGGCATCTGCGAAGCCACCGGCAAGCCCATCTCCCGCGCCCGCCTCGAGGCGCAGCCGTGGAGCAAGTACAGCATCGAGTACGTCCGCGAGCTGGAGCGGCGTAAACAGTTCGGCCGTTGACGGGGGGCCTGCACGCCCTGGAACGCGGTCGTTCCCCTGCAGCGCCGGGCCGCGCGCTCACGGCGTACAGGGCTACACTCCCCCCGCGTGACTTCAACGCTTTCCACGTCATCGACGGGCTGGACCGACAGCTTCCGTTCGCCGGCGGCGCTGCTGCGTTTCTACGGGCTGGCGGCCGTGCTGCTGGGGGTGGACCTGGCCAGCAAGTACGTCGCGCAGCACCACCTGCAGGACGGCCCCGGGGTCGTCGTGCTCGACCGCCTCTTTCACCTGGAGTGGGTCACCAACCCCGGCGCGGTGTTCGGCATCGGCGCGGGCAACCGCTGGCTGTTCGTGAGCATCTCCGTTCTCGCCCTGGGCTTCCTGACCTACCTGTTCGCCGCGGCCGGCCGGCGGCAGTGGGGTTACCAGCTCATCCTCGGGCTGCTGCTGGCGGGCGTACTGGGCAACCTCTACGACCGCGTGGTGTACGGCCATGTACGCGACATGTTCCGCATCCTGCCGGGATGGCGATGGCCGGGGGATTGGCAGGTGCTGGGCTACCCGCCGCTGAGCCGCGAGGTGTTCCCGTACGTGTTCAACGTGGCCGACGTGCTGCTGTGCACGGGCGTGACCCTCATGCTGCTGCACGCGTTCGTCCACGATGTGCTGCGGCGGCCTGCGACACCGACGGTCCCCGTGGGCCCGGGCGGCGCGGAAGCCGACCCGCCTCGCTGACACGAGCGGGCGTTGCCGCCGTTGGCGCGACGAGATGGTGCGCGGACCCACCAGACTATGGACGGGCGCGGGACGGACGCGACCGCCATGCGTCCGCGTGGCGCGGAGCTTGCGTCAGACAGGGCCCGTCAGGCCTGGCCCACTTCGATGCGGACGAACTTTTCGAGCGCAGCGCCCTTCGACTTGAGCAGGTCGGCGACCTTCCCCTTGAACAGCTCGGGGTTGATGTAGTCCTGGTCGAGCAAGGTCTTCTCGGCGAAGAAGGCGTTGAGTTTGCCTTCGGCGATCTTCTCCGCGATGTTCTGCGGCTTGCCGGTGGCCTTGGCCTGTTCGACGGCGATCTCCCGCTCCTTGGCCACGAGTTCGGCGGGCACGTCCTCGCGGCGGACGCCCAGCGGCCGGGTCGCCACGATGTGCATGCCCAGGGCCTTGGCCAGCTCGTCACTGCCGCCGGACGAGAACGCCAGCAGCACGGCCGTCTTGCCCTTGCCCGCGGTCGAATAGAGGTAGCTGCCGACGAAAGCCCCGCGGAGCACGGCGTGCCGCCCGAGCTGCACGTTCTCGCCTGTGGTCTGCGCGAGGGCGGTCAGCTCCGACTTCACCGACTCGTCGCCCGCGAGGTCGTTCACACCCGCCAGCAGCTTCTCCAGCGCCTTCTCACCCAGCGCGCCGACCGCGTCCGACTTGGCGGTGAAGTCCGTGTTGCAGTTGATCTCGACGACCGCCCCCACGCTGTGGTCCGCCGACGTCCGCACGAAGACTCGCCCCTCGGATGCGACCCGCTCGAGCACGGACGTCTTGACCCCTTTCTCCCGAAACTTGCGGATCGCCAGCTCGATGTCGCCGTTGGTCTCGGCGAGCATCTTCTTGCACTCCATCATCCCCTGACCCGTCTTCATCCGCAGTTCGTTGACCAGTTGGGCGGTGATCTGTGCCATGTCGGTTGTCCTCGAGCAATCGTGGAGGGGAACAGGCCGCGGGAGGATAGTTGAACCACCGCGGCCTTGCGAGAGGGCGGGGGCAGCGACCGGGAAGCTCCCCGCACCCCGTCGCACGTTGTGGGCGAGCGACGTGTGGAGCCCGTCAGGGCCCGGTTATCGGTTCGTCAAGCCGGCACACGCCTTCCCCGACGGACGTCGGCTCGTGCCGCCGGGGCCGGCGTCAGACGGTGGTGACCGGTTCGGCGGGGGTGTTGACGGTGCTGGCGGCGAGCGGGGCGGGCGTCGTCGCCGCGGTGGCGGACGGGGCCGCCGCCAGCGGGACGGCCGCCGGCGAGGCAGCGGGGGCCGCGACAGCCGGCTCGGTGGCGTCCGCCTTGAAAGCGCTGCGGGCGCTGCGCCGACGCGGGGCCGGAGCCACTTCGCCTTCACCCTTCTGTTCGCCGCGGGCGGTCTTGCCCTCGATGACCGACTCGGCCAGCTCGTGGCAGATGATCTCGATGGCCCGCATCGCGTCGTCGTTCCCGGGGATCGGCAGGTCGATCAGGTCGGGGTCGGAATCGGTGTCGATCAGGGCGATGGTCTTGACCCCGAGTTTGCGGGCTTCCTTGACGGCGATGTGCTCGCGGCGGGTGTCCACCACGAACATGACGCCGGGGATCTTGTCCATCTTCCGGAGCCCTTCGAGGTTGACCTTGATCTTGTCCATCTCGCGCTTGAGCGCGGCCTTCATCTTCTTCGAGTAGGTCTCGATCTCGCCCGACTCGAAGAGCTTCTCCAGCTCCTCCAGACGGTTGAGCCGCTGACGGATGGTGCGGAAGTTGGTGAGGGTGCCGCCCAGCCAACGCTCGGAGACGTAGTGCATCCCGCACCGCTTGGCCTCCGTCTCGATGGCGAAACGGGCCTGCCGCTTGGTCCCGACGAACAGCACGTCCTTGCCGGAGGCCACGACCTGCTGCACGAGTTTCTTCGCCCGGAGCAAACCTTTGACGGTCTCGCGGATATCGATGATGTGGATCATGTTCCGCTTCCCGTGGATGTACGGCTCCATCTTGGGGTTCCACCGGGAAACGCGGTGACCGAAGTGCACACCGGCGTCGATCAGACTCTTGACCAGCTCCGCTTGGTTGACGGGCATAAAGCACCTGTTGGGTTGGTGGACAACGGCGGGAACCTCCACGCTCACCGCCGCCAGCCCGCAAGCACCCGACGCGTCCGGTCCACGCTGGGCACCCCTGGGGCTTCTTCCGGAAATCCGCTGAGGACAACACAGCACGACCCCGGGGCCGAGACCGCCTCCGCTCCGGGTCGCTGACCGGCCACACGGGCCCTTCGCCCGCGTAGGTTGCAGTGGGGGAGAGTAGGGTTCGACCGCCAACTGAGGCAAGCCAATCGACCCCACAAACGTTCTATAATATCAGAACTTGCGGAGATATCGTAGGCTTGTGTTACCCTGGGATGCCTGGGAAGGTTGGGGGCCATCGACCGGGTGACGGGCGACGTGACAACGGCACCACGTCAACGCGCCGCCGCGGGGCGTGGCTGACCGACGGTCGGCACCAGGTGCTCGAGCACCTTCGCCGAGCACAGCACGCCGGGCATTCCCGCGCCCGGGTGCGTTGCGGCCCCCACGAAGTAGAGCCCGTCCACGCCGGGCGCTTTGTTGTGGAAGCGGAAATACGCCGACTGCGAGAACAGCGGCTGAATGGAGAAGCCCGCCCCGTGAAGGGAGTTGAGGTTCTTCGCGAAGTGCTCGGGGGTGACGTAGAAGTCTTCGACGATGCAGCGGGAGAGCCCGGGCAGCTCGGTGCGTTCAAGGTAGCGCACGGTCGCATCGCGCAGACGCGGCCCGAGGGTGGACCAGTCGTGGCCGCCCTGCAGGTTCGGCACGGGCACCAGCACATAAAAGCTTTCGCATCCCGGCGGGGCCATGCTCGGGTCGGTGGCGGTGGGGCGATGCAGGTACACCGAGAGGTCTTCCGTCTCGACTTCGAACCGGTCGAAGATGCGGTAGATCAGCTCCTTGTAGCTGTTGCCCAGAACGATGGTGTGATGGGCGACGTCGGGGTACAGCCGGGTGGTCCCGAAGTACAAGACGAACAGCCCCATCGAGTACTTCAGCGGCAGCCGTCTGGCGTGCACGCGGCGCGGGGCGATGCCCCTGGCCCATCGGCGGTCGAGCAGGTGCGTGTAGACGTGCGGGGCGTCGGCGTTGCACACGACAAGGTCGGCGGGGAGACGCTCCGGGGCCGCCGACGGCGCCGCGGCCGTCTCGCGGACCTCCACGCCGCGCACGCGGCCGGAGTCGGCGACGTCGATGCGGCAGACCTCTTCGCCAAGGCGGATCTGCACGCCTTCCTCGACCAGAAGTCGCTGCAGGGCGGAGACGATCGCCCCCGTCCCCCCCATGGCGAACTGCACGCCCCACTCCCGTTCGAGATAGAAGATCAGCGAGTAGATGCTCGTGGTGTTGAAGGGGTTGCCGCCCACGAGCAGCGGCTGGAATGAAAACACGCGCCGCAGCTTCTCCGTCTTGAAATACCTGCCGGCCATCTGCCAGACGGTGAGGTAGTTCTTCAGCCGCAGCAGGTCGGGGGCGCATTTGAGCATCTGCAACGGGTCGTGGAACGGCACCGCGCCCAGTTTGGTGAAACCGGTGTCGAAGATGCGTCGTGAGTGTTCGAGATAAGCGCGGAAGCCGGCCTTCCCACCCGGCTCGAACGCTTCGATCTGTGCCTCCATCTGCTCCAGCGTGCCGCCGTAGTCGAAGGCCGAGCCGTCCGCGAAGCGGATGCGGTACCACGGATAGAGGTCCACGAAGCGGACGTAGTCGTCCCGGCGTTTGCCGAAGAGGGCGAACAGCTCGTCGAAGAGGAAGTGGGCGGTGACGACGGTCGGCCCGGCGTCGTGGGTGAAGCCGCCGGGCGTTCGGTACTGATACGCCCGGCCGCCGAGCTTGTCCTGCTTGTCGATCAGGGTGACGGCGTAGCCTTTGGCCCGAAGCCGCAGGGCCGCGGCGATCCCCCCGAATCCCGCACCGACGACGATCGCGTGGGCCATACGGCGGCATCGTAGTCGGCGCCGCCCGGGCCTCCGGAAGTTCTGAAAGTGCCGGCCCGCGTCCGACCCGGCCCCACCCCGCTCACGCGGGCGAGCTCAGATGGCCGTCGCGATCTCGACCTCGCCCACCGCCGCCGCAGACCCGCCGCCGGCTCAGCCAAAACAAACGCCCGGGTGAATGGGCACCCGGGCGCTGCTCTCCCTGCACTCTCTCCGGAGGGCACTACGTACGCCGTGTGCGAGCGGATGAGAGGGCGGCCGAAAAAAAAGCGCCTGACGGGCCGGTCGAGGGCGTGGCGGTCGGGGATAGACCGCCTGGCCGGTGACCCGGGCAGCCTGGCCGGTGACCCGGGCAGCCTGGCCGGTGACCCGGGCAGCCTGGCCGGTGACCCGGGCGGCCTGGCCGGTGACCCGGGCCCGGTGGCTGGTCCGAGCGGCCGCGTGGCCGCGACCGGGTCAGGTGGTAGGGTTGGACGCCGGCTGGGACGCGGCGTTGTCCGCCGCCCGAAGCACCAGCGCGGTCCCGGTGAGGCCCATGACCAGCCCGGTGGCCACCAGCATGAAGGCGGCCGTCACCGAGTGACTCATGGGGTCGAGCTGCTGACTCTTGATGACCAGATAGAGGCCGCCGCCCACCAGACCGAGTCCGGTGAGCAGGCGCTTGCCCCGTTCCACCACGTCTTTGCTGAGGTTGATTTGCGAAATCATGTCGAGACGCCCCTTCCAGTTGAGGCCACTGGGATGCCCGGTCGGACGTCGGCCGGGCCGGTCCGTCGGCGGTGCCAGTACGAACGGCGTGCCAAGGGACCGGGGTGGGGCTGTGAATCTGGGAAATATGCCGCCTTGCCGGTGCAAACAAACGATTTGCACAGGTCAGAACACGTTGTCACAAGCAAGTCGGAAGATTCGGTGAAACTTTGACTTAGCGGGGTTCCGGCGGGGACGCTAGCGCCCGCTTCATATTCACTGCCGTGAAACTCAGCACGCATCCTTTGCACAGGTTTTGCATTTGATGCGCGAGCGTGCAGTGGTTAACTTTAGGTGATGCATGGACTTAGCCCTGCCCTCCTGAAAATCGTACATAGAAAATACGATTTCATTGCGGAGAGGTGCCTAGGTCCTAGGCGGCCGGGGCGTCCCGCCGGGGAGCAGCCCGACGATCTCGGCGGCACGTTGCAGGGTCGCCCGGGTGAGCATCACGACGATCTCCGGGGGGAACTCCTCGGACGGGTTGTCCTGGTAGTCGCGCGGGATGGTGGACATGGCCAACTCGTGAATCTCCCGGCACACGGCCTGCTCGCGCGCGGCGAGCCGCTCGGTGTCCGTCCGCGGGACGGGTTCGATCACGTCGTACGCGAGCATGAGGGTGGAGATCTGCCAGTCGAGATAGGAGTGGGTGGTTTCGGCCATGGTCGAGCTCGCCGGGCATGGTACGGTCGGCACGCCGCGGGGCACGGGGGTAGAGTCGGGCGATGCCCCCTTCCAGCGATGCGCCCCTGACCCTTCGCGGCTTTCAGCGACACATCTCCGAGCGGTATGAGGCGACGGACCGTGCCCGTGGCGGGCCGAAAACCTTCGTCTGGTTCGTTGAGGAAGTGGGCGAGCTGGCGACGGCCATCAACTCGGCGGACAAGACGCCCGGCGACCCCGCGGTGCGGGCCAATCTCGCAGAGGAGATGGCGGACGTGCTGGCGTGGCTGTGCACGCTGGCGAACATCCACGATGTGGATCTGGAAGAGGCGGTTCGGCGGAAATACCTCGGTGACGACCGGCCGGCGGGCGTGAAGTGAGCGGTGGGGTCGTCGCTTTCCGGGGGGATGCGGTACGCTCGTGACGGTGGTCCTGGCCCGGCAAAGACGTGTTCGTGCGGTGCGGCATGGGTGGCCGCGCGCAGGGGGCGACAAAGCGGTTGGTGACGACACGGTCGGAAGTGACCTTGGGCGGTGGGCCGACGCGTGGCGCGTTCTGGCGGCATGGGCCGCGTGGGCCGCGGTGTGGCTGGTGGCGGTGCTTCTGCCGGCGCGGGTGGCGGGGCAGGTGTCGGGCGCGGGGGGGGGCGGGGGCTTGGGCGCGGCGGGGTTGTCGGGGGACGTGGAGCGGGTCGGTTTTGACCAGACGTTCCGGCCGGCGGCATGGACACCGCTGGTCGTGCGGTTGAGGGCGGAAGCAGGCCGCGGCGGGACGTATCAGTTGCGGGTCGAGCAGGACGACCTCGACCGGGACGTGGTGGCGTTCGTGCGGACGGTGTCGCTGACGGGCGGGGCGGGCGAGCAGCGGTTCCTGACGTACTTCCAGCCGCAGGGCGTCCGGACGATGTGGGGCCTTGGGCTGCCCGATCGGACACAGAACTCACGACTGGACCAGCTGCAGGGCGCGCTGAGGGTGTGGCTGTGCGATGAGCAAGGCCGGAAGCTGATGCGGCTGCCCGTGCGGTCGATGGTCGGGAGTGTGGAGGGGAGCGGCGCGGTCCGGGGCACGCGTCTGGTGCTGTTCGTGCGGGGGCCGGAGTCGGTCGTGATGCGGGGGGAGCTGGCGGAGCCGGCAAGCGTGGTGGGGCTTACTGAGGACGTGGCGATTGTGGAAGTGACGCCGGCGGCGCTGCCGGCGAGCAGTGCCGGGTACGCCGGGGTGGACGCGGTGGTGTGGGGAGCGGGGCCGCCGCCGGACCGGGCGGTCGCGGGGGAGGCGGCCCGATGGCGTGCTCTGCGGGAGTATGTCGTCGGCGGGGGGCGGCTGGTGGTCCTGCAGGCCGCGGTGTGGCAGTTGACGGCCGCGTGGGGCGACTGGCTGCCGGTGAGGTTTGACGCGGCCGGGGGTGAACCGGTGCGGCGGCGGCCGGAGCTGGATGTGCTCCGGCGTCTGGCGGGCGACCCGGCGGTGGGTGGGGACGGCGCGGTGCCGGGAGGTGGGGTGCTCGGCGGTGTGGTGGCGAGCCAAGCGTGGACGGGCTGGGCCGCGTTGACCGGGCCCCATGTTTATGGGGTGACGACGGCGTTGCCGGGAGCGGTGGTGGAGGCGTGGTGGACGGACGAAGCGGGGAAGCGCTCACCGTGGCTGGCCCGGCACGGTGTGGGGAGCGGCGTGGTGAGTTATGTCGCGCAGGACCTTGCTTCGCCGCTGCTGTCCGGGCGTGCAGGGGCCGATGCTGAAGCGGCCGCGGGCGGGGAAGGCGTGTCGGGAGCGAACCGCGGCCCCCCCGGCTGGTCGCAGGTGTGGATGAAGGTGCTCGACTACCGCGAGTGGCCGGTGGCGACGGCGGGGGGCCCGACGGAGGTGACGCGGATGTACGCGCCGGCCCGCACGGTGTTCGACCTCGGCGCTGCGGTGGTGCGGCAGATGGAGCTGACGAGCCGGGCCGGGGCGCTGGTGGGGGTGGCGGCCGTGTTTTTCGTCGTGTACGGCCTGCTGGCGGGGCCGGGGCTGTGGTGGGTGTTGCGTCGGCGGGGGCTGGGGTCGTGGCAATGGCCGTGCTTTGCGGCGGTGGCGCTGGGGGCGACGTTGTTGACGCTGGTGGTGGTGCAGGTGAGCCGGATGGGCGGGCCGGAACTGCGGCATCTGACCGTGGTGCGTGCGGCGACGGGGGAGGTGGCGCGGCTGGAGACGCGTGTCGGGCTGTTCGTTCCGGAGGACGGGGAGGTGCGTGTGGCGTGGCCGGCGGGTTCGCCGAATCACTTTGCGGCGGTGACGGGCTACGCGATTCACCCCGAACACGCGTCGGCGTCGGAGGAGTTCCTGTCGCCGGGGCGGTATGTGGTGGAGGTGCGGGACGTGGCGGGGGCGGAGGAGGTGGGCGTTTCGGTGCCGTTCCGCAGCACGCTCAAGCGGCTGGAGGGGGTCTGGCACGGGGAGTGGGAAGGTCGGCTCGTGGGGACGGTGGCGGTCGCGCCGCCGGGAAACACGCTGCTCACGGGGCCGCTGATCAACGGGACGGGCCAGACGTTGCGGAACGTGTACCTGGTGTACCGCACGCAGCGGCCGCCCAACGCGGGGCAGGACGTCTGGGTGTACGTCCCGGAGTGGTCGGCGGGCGAGCAGTGGCGGATGGAGGAGCTGACGGACCTGCGTCGCATGCCGCGATGGGGCGTGGACGGGGAGCAGCCGGAACGTTGGTCGGCGCAGGCGTTGGCGGGGGGCGGCCGCATCTCGGGCTGGGGGCTGATGGGCACGCCCGGGCGGGAGTTTGAGGTGGAGCGGTGGTTGCGGGGCGACTTGCTGGCCCGGCAGCTGGTGACGCGCCGGGCGGACTTCGACGACTCGGCCCGGGAGGTGCCGCGGGTGTGGCCGTTGCTCAGCCTCTTCGACCGGGTGCCGGTGATGCGGAACGTCGCGGCGACGGTCGAAACGCGGTCGGAGCTGCTGCGTCTCAATGCGCGTTTTCTCGACGTGTCGTCGGCGGTGTCGGCCGGGAGGCTGGTGGTGCTTGCGGAGGCGCGTGGGGTGCCGATGCCGGTGCCGCTCAAGGTGGACGGCAGACCGGTCGGCGGGGTGGGGACGGTGCTGTATCAGTTCGTGCTGCCGCTGGACCGCGCCCGGGAGCTGGAGGGTCTGGACGACGGGGCTGAGCCGGGCGGGGGGACGCCGGGGCAGGACGGAGACGGGGGTTGACGTCAGCGGAGTGCGACGATGGGCGTGGTGGTCAAGACCGTGAACCTGACCAAGCGGTATGGCGGGCTGGTGGCGCTGTCGAACCTGAATCTCGAGATTGAGGAGGGGGACTGTTTCGGGTTCATCGGTCCGAACGGGGCTGGCAAGACCACGACGATCAGGATTCTGGCGACGCTGCTGCAGCCGACGTGGGGCGAGGCGCGGGTGTGTGACTATGTGGTGGGTTTTCAGAGTCGTCAGATCCGCCCGCTGATCGGCTACGTGCCGGACTATTTCGGCGCGTACGAGGACATGGTGGTGCAGGAGTACCTGGAGTTTTTCGCCGCGGCCTACGGCATCCGCGAGCCGCATCGGAGCAAGGCGGTCGCGGACGTGCTCGAGCTGACGGACCTGGGGTACAAGCGGCAGTCCCCCGTGGACGGGCTGAGCCGGGGGATGAAGCAGCGGCTGAGTTTGGCGCGGGTGCTGCTGCACGACCCGCGGGTGCTGTTTCTCGACGAGCCGGCGGGCAACCTTGACCCGCGGGCGCGGATCGAACTGCGTGAGCTGCTGAAGGAGCTGCGGCGGATGGGCAAGACGATCCTGATCTCCTCGCACATCCTTCCGGAGCTGGCGGACCTGTGCAACACGTGCGGCATCATTGAGCGGGGAGAGCTGCTGTATTCCGGGCCGGTGGCGGAGATCGTTCGGCGGGCGAAGACCGGGACGGTGCTGCTGGTGGGGGTCGCCCGCGACGTGGAGAAGGCGTTGTCGCTGCTAAGGGCCGATCCGCGGGTGATGGAGGTGGCGCCGCAGGGCGGGGTGCTGCGGGTGGTGCTGAGGCCGGGGCAGAGCGACTACACCTTCATCGCACCGCTGCTGGTGGGGGCGGGGCTGCCGCTGACGTTGCTGAAGGAAGAGGACGTCAATCTGGAGACGGCGTTCATGCGGCTGACGAAGGGGATCGTGCAGTAACGCGCCTTGGCGCAGGCCGCGGCGGCCGGCGGCGCGGCCCGGCACCGCTGCCCGGCACCGCTGCCTGGCGGCCCATGCGGCATCAGGGAGACTTGCGGACCGTCCATGCCCACGTTTCTGGCTTATGTCTGGCGGCTCGTGCCGGGGAATCCGATCCTGCAGCGGGTGGTGGCGTCCGCGTCGCAGCGTCGGCGTGACCTGCTGGTGCGGTGCGGCTACCTCGGCGTGCTGATCGCGGTGGTGCTCTACGCGCTGCTGGCCCAGCTCGGCGCGGCGGGCGGCGGCTCGCTGACGGCACTGAACAAGGCGTCGGCGCAACTGTTCCAGCAGCTTTCGTACGTGCAGCTGGCGCTGGTGGCGCTGCTGGCGCCGATTTTCACGGCCGGCGCGATCACGCAGGAACGCGACAGCCAGACGTACGACATCCTGCTCTCCACGCCGCTGACCAACGGGCAGATCGTTCTGGGCACGCTCCTGAGCAGGGTGTTTTTCATTGTGGCGCTGCTGATCAGCGGTGTGCCGGTGCTGGCCATCACGCGCCTCTTCGGCGGGGTGTCGCTGGGGGCGGTGGTGATGAGCTTCCTGATTGCGGCGACGACGGCGCTGGTGATGGGGGCGCTGGCCATCGCGATCGCGACGCTGAAGGTGGGCAACCGGCGAACGGTGCTGGGCTTTTATCTGTTCGTCGCGGCGTATCTCGTCGGCGGGGCGGTGCTCGATACGACGGAGACGCTGCGCCCGCGGCTGACCGACGGGACGGTCGCCAACACCGGGCTGGTGACGGCGCTGCACCCGTTCCTGGCCCTTCGGACGGTGTTCGGCGTGCCGGCCCACCTCCCGCCGGACGCGGCGCTGCTGCCGGGATGGGCGGGCGTGTGGCCGCTGTCGTGGGCGTTGACCTCCCCGGCGTCGTTCTACGTGGTGTTCATGACGCTGCTGAGTCTGGCGTTGGTGGTGCCGTCGGTGGTGCTGCTTCGGCGGCTGGCGCAGCTCCAGCACGGCGTGGCGGCGTCGATCGGGAGGTGGGCGGGTCAGCGGCTGCGGCTGACGCGGGGGCCGACGGAGCGTCCGCCGCGGGCGGTGTGGTCGAACCCGATCGCATGGCGCGAGGCGGTGACGCGGGGCTCCTCGACCCGCGCGGTGGCGACGCGCTGGGCCTTTTTCATTATCGGGCTGGCGGCGGCGGTCGCGCTGCTCGTGGTGTACCTCGGCGAGCAGACGGTGCCGCGGTACGTCACGCCGCGTTCGCTGGACCGCGACGCACGGCAGCTGCTGGTGTTCGAAACGGAGACGGCCCGGCCTCTGCGGCTGCCGGACGACCTCTCGCTGGTGGTGGTGCGCTACGTGGACGACCGGGGGCAGGCCCGTGAGGGCACGCTGGAGCGGCTCGGCCAGCGGATGGAAGTGCTGGACGTGCAGCTCAGCGGCGGCCTGCTCAGCCAGCTCACCGTCCGGGAGATGCCCCGGCGTCTGCCCATGGGCACGCTGCGGCAGATGCTGGCGGGGCTGATCCTGCTGGAGGCGGCGGCGCTGCTGCTGATCGTGACCAACGCCGCGGCCAGCACGGTCACCCGTGAGAAGGAAAACGGCACGCTCGACCTGCTGCTGACGACGCCGATCACGAGCCGCTACTACATCTGGGGCAAGCTGCGGGGGCTGGTGCAGTTCGTCGTGCCGCTGATCGCGGTGCCGACGGCGACGGTCGTGCTGTTCGTGCTGGCGGATGCGCTGGCGTGGATGTCGGGCGACGCGTCGGCGTGGGCGGTGCTGCCGGAAGGGGTGGTGCTGGTGCCGGCGGTGCTGCTGGTGCTCTCGGCGTTTGCAGCGATGGTGGGCATGCAGATGAGCCTGCTGTGCCGCACGACGGTGCAGGCGGTGATGGTGTCGGTGGCGGTGGTGGCCGGCGCGATCGGCCTGCTGGGGCTGTGCGGCGAGCGGCTGCTGGCCAACACGGCCGGCTCCAGCCTGCTCGCGGTGGCGCTGGCGGCGTTCTCGCCGGTCACCGTGCTGCTGCTGTGTGTGGACCCCTACCGCTGGGGAGGGGCGGCCGTCACCCCCGAGACCCTCGCCCAGACCCGGCTGCTCATCACCGGCTGTGCGGCGGCGGGCCTCGCGGTGTACGCGGTGGTGGTGCACGCGCTGTACCGGTCGATGGTGAAGAACTTCGACATGACCATCCGCCGGCAGAGCCGGTAGGTCGGGATGTCGGTGCCGCGGTGGGGGGGAGGGGGAACGGCGGGAGGGGGGGGAGGGGGGGAACGGGCGCGGGCGGGGGTCAGCCCCGCAGCAGGGCGCGGAGGTCGTCGAAGAAGCCGGGGTAGGTCTTGGCGCAGCACATCGGGTTGCGGATGACCAGCCCGTCGATGCGGGTGGCGGCGACGGCGAACGCCATGGCCATGCGGTGGTCGTCGTAGGTGTCGATGGCGGCGGGTCGGTGCACGCCGCCCGGCGGCGGGACCACCGTCAGGGACACCCCGCGGTCTTCCGAGACGGCCACGGCGCAGCCGAGCCGCGTGAGCTCGGTCTGCAGGGCGGCGATGCGGTCGGTCTCCTTGACGCGCAGGGTGTGCAGGCCGGTGAAGGTGGACGGCGAGCGGGCGAAGGCGGCCACCACGGCCAGCGTCTGGGCGAGGTCGGGCGTGCCGCTGAGGTCGGCGGTGATGCCGTCGAGCCGCTCGGGGCCGGTGAGGGTGATGTGGTCGTCGGCGAGTTCGACGGCAGCGCCCATCGACTCCAGCAGCGTCGCCGCGGCGATGTCGCCCTGCAGCGAGGTGCCGCCGAGGCCGTCCAAACGCACGCGCGAGCCCGGGTTCACCGCGGCTGCAGCAAGGAAATACGACGCGTTGGAGGCGTCCGGCTCGACGACGTACGGGCCGGCGCGGTAGATGCCGCGCGGGACGACGATGCGCGTCGGCTCGCCGGTGTCCTCGTCTCGCTCCAGCTCGGCGTAATGCCCGAAATGGTCCATCAGCCGCATGGTCATGGCGACGTAGGGCCAGGAGGTCTGCGGGCCGGTGAGGTTCACGCGGACCTCGTGCCGGGCGAAGGGGGCGACCATGAGCACCGCCGAGAGAAACTGCGACGACTCGGCGGTGCCGAAGAGCAGGGTGCCGCCGGGCAGGCGGTCGGCGTCCACCCACATCGGCGGGAAGCCCGGCTGTTGCTCGTAGCTCACGCGGACGCCCAGATTCTGAAGGAGCTGGCCCAGCCCGCCCACCGGACGCTGGCGCATGCGGGCGATGCCGTCGAAGCGGTAGCGGCCGCGGCCGCGGGCGACGGCGGCGGCCAGGAAGCGCAGCGTGGTGCCCGAGTTGCCGCACATCAGCTCGGCGGCGGCATGGGGCACGTCGCCGCCGCTGCCCTCTACGCGCACCGTACGGGCCGCCTCGTCCAGTTCAACGCGGTGGCCCAGCGCCTTGAGGGCCTCGAGCATGACGAGCGTGTCGTCGGCCAGCAGCACGTTGGAGATGTCGCTCACCCCCGTCGCCATCGACGCCAGCACAAGGGCCCGGTTGGTGAGCGACTTGGACCCGGGCACCCGCACGACCCCCTCGAACGGACGGCGGACCACCGGCAGGGTCAGTTCTTCGGGCGGTGAGCCTTCGGCCACGGCGGGGTGCATCCGGTCCATCGACCGGGCATGATAGTGGGAACCGGCGGCAAGGCGTCGGCGTCTATAGCGGCGACGGGCAGCCCGGCCCGCGAGGGCACGCTCGGTGTGGCCGGCGGGGGGCAGAGGCGAACGGGGGGGGTTACACGCGGCGAAGTCGGACCAACGTGAAGTTTTTGCGGAGACGAACGATGCGATCGGCGAGCGGCAGGGTGTGGGCGATGCTGGCGATGGCGGCGGCGTGGTCGGCAGCGTGGGTCGAGGTTCCCGCGGCGGTGGCCGGGCAGGGCGGTGCGCAGGTGCCGGCCGAGCGGGCCGCGCTGTCGGTGGCGGAGGCCGTGCCGGTGCGGGCGGTGACGCTGTTTTCTTCCGGGGTGGGGTACTTCGAGCACTTCGGGACGGTGGCCGGAAGCCGGGTGGCCGAGCTGCGTTTCCGCACGGAGCAGATCAACGACATCCTCAAGAGCCTCGTGCTGCAGGACCTCGACGGCGGCCGCATCGCCGCGGTGAACTACGCCAGCCAGGAGCCGCTGGACCGCAAGCTGCGCAGCTTTCAGGTGGACGTGTCGGGCAACCCTTCGCTGGCCGATCTGCTGGGCCAGCTGCGCGGGGCGAAGATCCAGCTGCGGGTGGAGGACCGGGAGATCACCGGCACGATTCTGGGGGTGGAGGTCAAGCAGGTGGGGCAGAACGAGACGGTGGTGCAGCGGCACGTGATCTCGGTGCTCTCCGGCGGGACCGTCCGCACGGCGGTCATCGAGGACCTGCGTGAAGCCACGCTGCTGGACGCGCGGTTGCAGGACGAGCTAACGCGGGCGCTGGAGGCGCTGGCCGGGGCGCGGGACCAGGAACGCAAGAGCGTGGAGCTGCGTTTTGTCGGCGAGGGCGAGCGGCGGGTGCGGGTGGGTTACGTGGTGGAGACCCCCGTCTGGAAGACGAGCTACCGCCTGCTCCTCACGGAGACGCCGTCGATCCAGGGCTGGGCGGTGGTGGAAAACCAGACCGACACCGACTGGAACGATGTGCAGCTCAGTCTCGTGTCGGGCCGGCCGATCAGCTTCGTGCAGGACCTGTACACGCCGCTGTTCGTGCCGCGGCCTGTGGTGGTGCCGGAGCTCTTTGCCGGGCTGCGTCCGCCGCAGTACGCCGCCGGCGGCGCGGTGGCGGAGCGGGCCAAGGCGCAGGGGGAGCTCTCCGAAGAGCGTCGGGCGGCGCCGATGGCGCTGGCGGCCGCGCCGCCGCCGCCGGGGCGAAGGGCCGAGGGCGCGGGATTTGCCGGCGGCGGACGTGAAGTGCAGGACGCCGGTCCGATCGACCCGGCGGCGAGTGTTCAGGCGATGGCCAGCGCCGCCAGCCTCGGCGAACTGTTCCAGTACACCGTGGGCAGCGTGACGCTGCCGCGGCAGACCAGCGCCATGATTCCCATCGTCACCGATCCGATCGCGGCCGAGCGCGTGAGCATCTACAACCCGTCGGTGCTGCCCCGCAACCCCCTCACGGGTGCGGTCCTGCGCAACACCACCGGCAAGCATCTGCTGGCCGGGCCGGTGACGGTGTTCGACCGCGGCAGCTACGCCGGAGACGCCCAGCTCGACAACCTGCCGCCGGGGCAGTCGCGGCTGATCTCCTTCGGCGTGGACCTGCAGGTGATCATCGACGGCGGCCGGGACGAAACGCGGCAGGAGGTGCAGACGGCCAGCATCTCGCGGGGCGTGATGAACGTGCAGCGGAAGGTGGTGGCCAGCCGCAGCTACTCGATCGACAACAAGTCGGACCGGGAACGGGTCATCGTCATCGAACATCCGCGGCGGCGTGGCACGTGGAAGCTTTCCGACGGCCTCACCCCCTTCGAGCAGACCGACACCCTTTACCGCTTCCGCGAGACGGTGCCCGCCAACGCGAGCAAAGTGGTGACGGTGCGTGAGGAGACGGTCACGAGCGAGGCGGTGGCGCTGCTGAACGTCGATCTCGACGAGCTGCTGCGCTTTTCGCAGCTCGGGCCGATTCCGCCGGGCGTGCGTGAGGCCCTGCAGCGGGCGGCGGAGCTCCACCGCGACGTGGTGGCGGTCGAACGCGGCATCGCGGCCGTGCAGCAGCAGCTCAGCGAGCTCACCGCCGAGCAGAACCGCATCCGCGACAACTACCGCGCCGTCCAGCAGGACACGGACTACGCCCGGCGTCTGCTGGCCAAGCTCAACGAGCAGGAGACGCAGATCGAAGCGCTTCAGAAGCAGCTGGCCGACCTGCGGACCCAGCTCGACGGCCGCCGCAAGGCCCTTGCCGACTACCTCGGCTCGCTCGAGCTGCGGTAAGGCTTCGCGGCCGCGGAGGGGTCGCGGGGCGTCGCCCCGTCAGCTGCCCATCCCCCAGTTGAAGGTGCTGCGGTTGCCGATGACGAAGTCGGCCCGCCGCAGCGGCTCGACGCCCGGGGCCACCTGATACGGCCGCAGGCCGCGCCCGGTGACCTTGCCTCCGCCGTCGTAGCTCACGCCATAGTCGCGGCCGACGCTGGCGAAGGTGATCGCGCCCAGCGACGCCCCGCCGAGCTGCTGGGCGAAGATGCGCGTGTTGGAAAAGGCCCGGCTGGTGAAACGGCCGAGGCTGGCGTTGCCGGGCTGGCCGACGAGGCGGAAGTTGGAGGCGTCCACGCTGCCCGCGGTGATGCGTCCGACCGACCGAGTGGACAGGAAGTTCACCTCGACGGCGTTGCCCAGCCGCAGGTGGTCGATCGGGGCGCTGGCGATGATGTTCACCTTGCTCAAGTTGCCGAACGTCAGGTTGCGATAGCTCCCGGCCAGCGCGACCGACTGGGACGTCGGCGTGGTCATCGGCGGCAGGAAGACCTGATTGCCGCCGTTGAGCGCCAGCGAGCCGGTGAAGGTGGCTCGGCGCAGGTCGAGCACGCCGACGGGCACGTTCGCGTTGATGTTGCGGATCTGGGCCGCCGGCGAGGCGATGGTGATGGCGATGCGGGTCTGCAGGTCGGTTTGCCGGATGAGCAGGTCGAAGTTGCTGGTCAGCGTCTGCGGCTCGAACGTCGCGAAGCCCGGCCCGCGGAACGTCGCCCGGACGGGCACGTCGCCCAGACGGAAGGCCAGGCTCGGCGTGGCGCTGCTGAGGCGGTACGTGACGTCGAAGGTCGTGTCGCTCTCCAGCGTCGCCAGCGGTTCCCCGCCGCCCGGCCCCGGCGGCTCGGCCAGCACCACCAGCCGGTACGTCCCGGGACGCATCTCCTGCGGCAGGCGGACGTTGCTCACGCCGGCTTGCCGGCTGGACTCGGGGGGCAACCCGCGGACGGGCAGCGGCCGCGACAGCGGCACATCGGGCAGGCCGGCAGGCGTCACCGGACGGGCGACGAACCGCAGCTGCGCAGTTAAGCGACTGTCCGCACTGACGTTACGGACGTCCACCCGCAGCGGTACCCGCACCGCCGCCCCGGGCACCGTGGGCTGGCCGCTCAGGTCGGTCGTTCCGGCCCAGGCGAGGGCGACCGTCGCGTCCAGAAACCGCCGCGCCTCCAACCACTCGATGTACGCCATCCTCCACCTCCGACGTCCCGCTCGAACCAGGACCCGCTGTCGGGTCAAAGACGACCGTCAGGCCGGCGACGTTTCTCCGTGATCCTGCTGAACCCAAGGCCTTGCCGCGCCAACGGTTAACTGCGAATGCCGGGTGGGGAGACCGGCAGGAGACGCTGCATGAGCACGATATCCAGCCACCGGCCGAACTTGTAACCTACTTCACGTAACAGGCCGGCGTGGGTGAAGCCGAACGCCTCGTGCAAACGAATCGACGGGGCCTGCGACGAGCAGATGACCGCCAGCACCGCGTGGTGTCCGAGCCGCTGCGCTTCGGCGAGCTGGTCGTGCAGCAGCAGGCGGCCCAAGCCGCGGCCGAGCCGGTCATGACGGACATAAATCGAGTTCTCTACCGTCCTTGCGTACGCCTCGCGGGTTTTGAACGCCGAGAGCGAGCTCCAGCCGATGACCGTCCCGTCCGCTTCGACCAGCACGCGGACGGGGTGCTGGGGCGTTCGCTCCAGCCACCAGGCTTCGCGTTCGGCCATCGTGCTGGGGGCGACCTGGTACGTGCAGGTCGAGTGCAGGACGTAGTGGTTGTAGATGTCGTTGATGGCGGGGAGGTCGTCGCGGCAGGCCGGGCGAAGCGTCAGCCCGGCGGGGGGCAAGGGCGGCTCGAACATGGCCGGCGGCAGTTTAGGCCGTACGGCCGGGAGCGTTTCGGCGGCGCTGTCGCCGCGCGGGCGGCGTTGTGGCGGTCCGTCAGCGGGACTCGCCGCGGAGCAGGGCGCGGCCGAGCATGCCCGATTCGGGGTCGATGCGCAGCGTCCCGGTGTCGCGGTAGTAGTTGAGCACCTGCACCTGCAGGGCCGCACGGGCGGCATCGAGGGCGTCCTGCGCCTGCAGGAGCTGCTGCTGGGCCTCGACGACGTCGCGGTTGGACTGCGACAGCCCCGGCAGCGGGCTGAGCAGCGGCTGGCGGAGCAGGGAGTTGGCCAGGTCGAGGCGGGCCTGCGCGATCTGCACGTTCTGCCGTTGCAGTTCGACGCGGTCGCGGGCGGAGGCGATGCGTCGCAGGGCGTTGCGTGCGGCGGCCGCGGCGGCCTGCCGCGACTGCTCGTAGTCGCGCTGCGCCTGCTGCAGGCGGATGAGGGCCCGGCGGTAGGCGTTGCGTTCGGCGACGCGGTCCACCGGGAGGTCCAGCAGGACGCCGGCGTTGTAGGTGGCCGTTTCGCTGTTCAGCGCCGAGGCCGGGTCGCCGCGGTTGTTGCCGACGCGGGCGCCCCCCTCGAGGTCGAGCGACGGGAGCAGGCTGTTGCGGGCGTTGGCCACGGCGCGGCGGGCGTCGTCGATGCGGTCGCGCGCGGTCACCACGTCCAGCCGGTAGTGCTGGGCGAGCTTCACCGCGTCGTCGGCCGAAGCTCCGGGGACGGAGACGTCCAGCTCGGAGGGGAGGATCTCCAGCTCCTGCGTGACGTCCATCCCGATGAACACCTTGAAGTTGTCGAGCTGGGCGCGGTACTGCTCTTCGGCCTGAATGAGCGAGGTTTCGCCGGAGATCTGCGAGTTGAGCGACCGCTGCACGTCAAGAAAAGACCCCTTGCCGGCGGCGAAGAGGGCCCGCGACCGCTCGACCAGGTCGATCTGGCTGTCGAGCTGGGCGCGTCGGTTGAGCACCGCGTTACGCGTGGCCAGCAGGTCGATGTAGCGGCTGGCGACGTCCACAAGGAACTGCCGCCGGTAGGTTTCGAAGCTGCGGACGGCGTACACGAGGTTGCGTTCGGAGGCGATCAGGGCTTCGAGGTTGACGAAGCCTGCGCCGCGCAGCAGCGGCACCGTGGCGGTCAGCGCGAGCTGGGCACTTTCGGAGCCCTGCGTGGCGGTGTTGAGGGCGTCCACGAAGGTCACCAGCGACGACGCGACGATCTCGCCGCCGTAGGGGAGCCGCTGACGCACGCCGGCCGTGGTCGTCGCGGCCAGCGCCGAGCGGTAATTCACCGACTGCTGACCGCCTTCGTACGCCAGCCGCTGCGTGACGAACGGCCTCGGCGAGAGCAGATGCCGCTGCAGCGTCACGTCCAGCGCGGCCAGGTACAGCTCCTCGAGGCGGGTCTGATACTCACGCGAATGTTCGGCGGCGAAACGGAGCACGCCGAAGAGGTCGAGCTGGACGAGCTGGCGGTCGCTGGGCGACGGCGGGCCGAGCACGGGCGCTTCGACCAGCGGCTGGTCGCGGACCGACGAGCGGTAATCCGACATCGGCGGCGGTTCGACGCCGGGGGGCAGCATGTTCTCGGGCCCCAGCGGCCCGAACGGCACGGTCACCTCCGCACGCTCGAGCACCGACCCGGTGGCGACGGGGATCGGCGTGACGGGAATCCGCCGCAGGGGCGACTGGCCGGTGTCCACGGGCTGCTCGTCCCGCGGCATCGCGTCGAACTCGTAGGCCAGCGTCTGCCGCTGCCGGTCGGCGATGAGCCGCTGGACCTGAAGGTCGGCGTCGCGGCGGTAAAAGTCGGCCGTGCAACCGATGGCCGCGAAGCACGCCGAGCCCAGCAGGATGCATCGCCGCCAGGGGCCAAGCCGTCGGCGGGCGCCCACTGCTTGCGACTGTGCCGGGATCGGGCCGGCCGTGTCGCTGTGAAGGTTTCGGTAAGGGGGGCGGTGGTCGGGCAACGCGGGTCTCACGTGGGCGTAGATGATAGCGATGAGTCGAGGGGTGACCGTCATGTCCGAGGCCGCGTTGTGCCCTGCCACCGAACCGGGCCAACCCGACCCGACGGGTCAGGCCGGGGCGGGGTTACGGCTCGGGACGGCTCGAGGGGCCTACGGCGCGGGCGACGGGCCGGCCTCTGCCCGCCACGCCACGGGCGCTTCCGCGTGGGCCTCGCCCCGATGGGCATGGGTATTACTGCCGAAACTCGTGGGCGTTGTCGTGGCCG
This sequence comes from Tepidisphaerales bacterium, assembly GCA_046299715.1. Classification (GTDB taxonomy): domain Bacteria; phylum Planctomycetota; class Phycisphaerae; order Tepidisphaerales; family Tepidisphaeraceae; genus JBBRUM01. Next base: position 93,322 of record JBKBHU010000003.1, read on the forward strand.
TGCTGGCCGTGGTGTACGGCTGGAACCTGCGGATGGGCTGGTTCGAGGCCAGCGGCGAGGTCCGCTTCCGGTGGGACATCCAGAACGCGATGAATCAGGCCAACGCGACGCTGCAATCGGGCGGACTGAAGCGAACGCCCGGCGAGCGGCCGCCGCTGGTCGAAACGCTGCAGGCGTGGGTCGCCCGTTACGACAAGGTGTACGAGCAGGCCGGGGGCAGCGGACGCTACTCGCTGGACTACACGCCGCTGCGGCTGCTGGTGATGACGCTGTGGATGCGCGAGCTGTGGGCGGGAGAGGGCGGGGTGCGAAACTACGACGATGCGATGGCCTGGCCGCTGATGCGGCTCAACGCGCTCTGCGGGCTGATGACGGCGGCGGGGGTGTTTCTGCTGGTGCGTCACTGGCTGAGGCGGGCCGCTGTGGCCAACGCCCCGCCGTCGGGCCGTTTCGGGGCGGCCTGGGCCGAACACCGGCCGTGGGTGCTCGGATTGATGTCGGCGCTGCTGGTGTGGCTGAACCTGACGCTGCTGCTCAACGCGCACGTGTTTCCGCAGTGGGACGTCTGGCTCCTGCCGTTTTTCGTCTTCGGGGTGTACGCGGCGTCGCTGGGCGGCAACGGTTGGGTCGTGTGCGGCGGCCTGCTGGCCGTGGGGGCGATGCTCAAGGGGCAGGTGCTGCTGGCGGCGCCGGTGCTGGTGGTGTGGGCGGCGGCGTCGGATGCGCGGGGGGTGAACCTGCTGCGGCTGGCGGCCGGGCTGGGGGCCGGGGCGGCGCTGGTCACCTGGCCGTGGCTGCTGCGGACGAACAGCGCGGCAGTATGGGGCGGGGCGATGGCGGGGACGGCCCTGTTGCTGGCGGGTGCATCGTGGGGCCTGAGCCGATGGCACGCCTTCCGCGAGACCGCGACACGGGTGTCGGACGGGCGGCGAACGCGGTTGCTGCTGGGGATGGGCGGCGGGGCGGTGGCGGCAGCGGTGACGAGTTTTCCGCTCTGGACCGTGGCGTGGACGTGGGCCGCCCTCGCCGCGGCGGTGGGGGCGTTGGCGGGTTGGGCGGTGGCGCGGTGGCCACGGCGGGCGCTGCCGGGCGCCTTGGCGGGGGCGGTGGCGCTGGCGGTTTTCGCCGGCGCGTGGCGATACGGCGGGAGCTGGTCGTGGTACGAAGTGGGCTTCCGCTTCCCCACGGACAACTACCAGGCGCTGGCGATGGGCACCACGGCGAATCTGCCGGCGATCCTGCAACATCACTACGGCTGGAAGCTCAAAGACGAAGTCACCGTGCTGGGGACGCCGATGACGTGGCAGGCGCTGCTGCGATGGGTGTACGCCGTGATGGTGCTGCCGGTGGGGCTGATGGCGGCGTGGTACGCCCGTCGGAATGACCCGCGGCTTCTGCTGTGCGTCGCCGCCCCGTGGGTGCTCATGTTCGCGGTGCTGCCGCAGATGCACGAACGCTATCTCGTGTGGGGGGCGGTGCTGACCGCTCTGGGTGTGGCGGCGGTTTCGGGGGTGATGGGCCGGGTAGGGATGCTCGGGCTGCACCTGCTGACCACCGCGGCCGGGGCGGCGTGCGTGGGGATTCTCATCCTTCGACAAGGCAAGGACTGGTGGCCGGAGATGGAGCGGGCGCTCAACCCGGCGATCCCCGCCGTGGGCTGGGGCGTGGTGCTGCTGGGATTGATTTACTGGTTCTTGTGCCTGCAGGGGCCGCGCCCGGCGATGGGTCGTGTGGCGGGTGAAAGTTCGGAAGGTCACGGTGGCGGGCCGCGGGCGTTTTGACCCGGCGGGCGTGAGCCGTACCCTCCCGGTGATGAACTCCACGGCCGCACCGCCCCAGGTGAAGCTGATCGACCTGACCGAGCAGTACCGCAAGATCCGGGAAGAGGTCCGTGCGGCGATGGACGAGGTGTGCGACGAGCAGTCGCTGATCCTCGGGCCGATCACGGAGCGTTTTGAGCGCAACCTTGCGGCCTACTGCGGCACGAAGTACGCGCTGGGCGTGAGTTCGGGCACCGATGCGCTGCTGTGTTCGTTGATGGCGATGGGCGTGGGGCCGGGGGACGAGGTGATCGTCCCGCCGTTCACCTTTTTCTGCACGGCGGGGAACGTCACGCGTCTGGGGGCGACGCCGGTCTTCGTGGACATCGAGCCGGAGACGTTCAACCTCGACCCGACCAGGCTGAAGGCGGCCATCACGCCGCGGACGAAGGTGATCATCCCGGTGCATCTGTTCGGGCAGTGTGCGGCGATGGAGGAAATCAACGAGATCGCCTGCCGTCACGAGCTGCTGGTGCTCGAGGACGCGGCGCAGGCGATCGGGGCACGACGTCATGGCAAACGGGCGTGTTCGCTGGGCTTTGCCGGGTGCCTGAGCTTCTACCCGACAAAGAACCTGGGTGCCTTCGGCGACGCCGGGGCGATCTGCTCGGACGACGCCGCGTTCATGGAGAAGTGCCGGCTGCTGCGGGTGCACGGGTCGGGGCACGCGTATCACCACGTGATGGTGGGGGGCATGTTCCGCATCGCGACGCTGCAGGCGAACGTACTGAACGTGAAGCTGAAGTATCTGGACGGCTGGCACGAGGCCCGCCGACGGAACGCGGCCGTGTACGACGGCTACTTCGAGGGTTCGGCGGTGGTGCCGCCGAAGATCGCGCCGGGCAACTGGAGCGTATACAACCAGTATGTGGTGCGGGTGCCCCAGCGGGACGCGGTGCGGCAGCGGCTGGCGGAACGCGGCATCGGCACGGGCGTGTACTACCCGATTCCGCTGCATCTGCAGCCGTGCTACGTCGGTCTGGGGTATCGGGAAGGGGCGTTTCCGGAGAGCGAGCGGGCGGCGCGGGAGGTTTTGGCGTTGCCGATCTACCCGGAGCTGCCCCGCGAGCATCTGGAGCACGTCGCACGGACGCTGCTCGAAGTCGTGGCGTCACTGTGAGGAGAACGGCTGGCGGCGACGCCGCCGTGCGGACCCGCCACGCGGCGCGTTGCCGGCACCGCTCACCGGCGAGCTACTTCTTCTTGGCGGCGCTACCGGCCGCCGCGGCAGGCTTGGCGGCCCCGGCGGCGGCAGCCGGCTTGGCCGCGGCAGCGCCGGCGGCGGGCTTGGCGGCCGCCTTGGCATCTGCGGGGGCGGCTTCGGCCTTCTTGGCGGACTTGCCGACGGCGGCCTTGCGGTTGGCGACCTTGGGCAAACCCAGCACGGGCTTCTCCTCGTTCCAACGCTCCTCGGCCTGCAGTCGCAGCAGCCGCTCGGGGCGGGTCAGGACGTTGCGGTGACGGACCAGGCCGCTGGCACTTTTGAGGCTGCGATCGAGGGACATGGTGGTGGCTCCGGACTTGCAGACCGACGTAGCCGCCTTCCCGGCGGGAGAGGGAGAGTAGGGCGCGCCGCAGCGGTGGGCAAGCGGGCGGGGCCTAGGGGCACGCGCCGTGCTTGGCCCTTAAGCCTTGCACTGGCTAGACTTTAGCAATGGGCCAAGCGAAGCGGACCGACGACCCGATGTCCGACCCCGAAAGCTACCTTCGCTCGCTGGGGCTGCGAAAGACGCCGGTCCGGGTGGGGGTGTTGCAGGTGCTGGCCAAGGCCGGTCGGTCGATGTCGGTGCCGCAACTTCTCGGGAAAATGCCGGGCGTCGATTCGGTGACGGTCTACCGCACGCTCAACACTTTCGTGAACCGCGGCATCGTCCACCGCGTCCGCTCAGAAGACCGGTCATGGCTGTACGCGCTCGGCCCGGCCCAGAAATCGGCCGAGCACAAACACCCGCATTTCGTGTGCGAGTCGTGCGGCAAGGTGGAATGCCTTGCCGGGGCCACCATCCCCGATGACTTCGTCCGGCAGCTCGGGGTGAGCAAGTCCTATCTCGTGTCCTACTCGGAAGTGGTGCTGCACGGGACGTGCCCGAACTGCCACTGACCCGTGGCCACTGAAGCGTGGTGAGACGCTGTGTGGGGCGAAGGCCGGGCGGGGGCCGGCTCAAGACGTCAAGGCATGAAAGAGGGGACGCCCGCTCGGGTCGGCGTCCCCTCGGTGAAGCGATTCGTGTGGGCGTGGCCGGTCGGTGTCGGCGGCCGTCACCGTCAGCGACGGCGACGCGACAGCAGCGGCAGGGCCGCCACGAGCAGGCCGGCGGCGGCGGGCTCGGGCACCGGGGCGACAAGGAAGTAGAAGGTGGCGGTGGTGGTCAGCGGGCTGCCGGCGTCGATGGGCCGGGCCGAGGCTTCGAGGGTGACGGCGTACAACCCGGGGGCGGAGAAGGCGACGTTGAAGTGCAGGTGGGTGTCTTCGGGCACGACGAGGAAGTCGTCGGCGTCGATGCCGTCGAAGCTGGACATGTGGACGGTGACCCCGTCGTCGGTGACGGTGAAGACGGACAAGACGCCCGGGGCGGGGAGCGAGCGGTCGCCGCCGCCGGCCACCTCGAGAAGGTTGATGCGGACGGGCGTGGCGAGCGTGCCGGGGGCGATCTCCTCGGTGGACCAGCCGAGGTAGGGGAGGTCGGGGTTGACGGTGGCCGGCAGGAGGGAGAACTCGGTTCCTGCCGGGACGCCGATGAAGTTGAAGATGCTGCCGGCGGGACGGACGAACGCGGCGTTGGGGGCGACGTAGAACGCGCCTTCGTTGGGTTCGTACTCGACGTCGTTGTCCTCGTCGTGGATCTCGAACTCCAGCTCGCCGTCGTGCAGCTTCACCGAGATGTCGATGTCGCCGACGACCACGACGTTGCCCGAGGAGGGCGTGGCGGTGCCGGAGAAGAGGACGGGGTTGGGCACGAGGTCGCCGCCGCGGGCGACGGACATCGACGCGGCCGTGGCCGCGAGCAGCACGAGCAGTGACGGACGGTTCATGGCATCTCTCCCGTGGTACGAGGAACGTCAGGCCGCCGGGACCGGGGTGCCCGACCGGCGACTGGAGACTGTGAACGTCGTGAAGTGAGGTCGACGGAGGACCTGTGCGCCCGTCGGCCGAGCAGCGCAAGGGCGGGCAGCAACACGGCGGCAGAAGCCGCCGGCTCGGGGACGGGGATGGTCAGCCCGAGCACGCCGACACGCGCGACGTGGACGCCGCCGAGGATCATCGAGTAGTCGAACTCGAAGTCGAACCGGCTGCCGGGCAGGCTGTCGAACCGCAGGGCCAGGTCGAAGTCGCCGTAGAGGGCCAGCGGCGTGTCGTCGAGGACGGCAGTGGGCGGCACGGCCGGCAGGTCGTACAAAGGGCCTTCCGGGAAGCCCCGCAGGGCCAGACGCACGGCGTTGGCGTCGTCGGGATTGACCAGATCCAGCAGCACGTAGGTGGTGGCGGAGAAGACCTCTCCGATGTGCACCGCGCCGCGTGTGGCGCCGCCGACGGGGACGTCGCGGTAGCCGCCGAGGAACTGCATCGTCGCCACGCGCGGCAGGGCGCTGGCGGGGGTCAGCCCGCTGACGGCGTAGCCGGGGTCCACGTTGAAGTAGACGGAGATCGGCGTGTCCGCGCGGGATTCCGGCCCCAGTGTCGCGGGGTTGTTGTCGTTGAGGTAGGCGGCCGGGATGTAGTTCACGCGATAGAGCCCGGGTCGTGTGAAGCCGTAGTTGAAGTGGGCGTGGCCGCCGGCCACGAGCCAGAGCGTGTTGGTGTCGGCCGGGGCCGGGCCGGACTGGGCGGTGGAGTGGAAACGCACGGGCCCGCCGAGCGTGTTGGACCACACCGAGTAGTGTCCGGGGCCGTCCACCGAGTGCAGCAGCAGCCGGACCCAGCGGCCGTTGCCGTTGACGCGTCCGCCGGATTCGGCGTTGGCGTTGTAGAGGTCCACCGCGGTCAGCGGCACGCCGTAGGCGGCGTTGCCGAGGTAGATGAGCCCGGGCGTCTGAAACGACGTGATGCGGTAGAACGGTTCGCCGGGGCCGACGCCGATGAAATCGAAGCTGCTGCTGGCCGGACGGGTGGTGCGGGCGAGACGGTCCACGTGCACGACGGCCTCGCCGGAGGCATAGCTGACGAAGTTGTCATCGTCGCGGAGCTGAACGTCCCACTGCCCGCCGGCGAAGCTGATGTTGATGTCCGCGTGCTCGGTGACGAGCACCGCAGGCGCGGCGGTCAGCACCTGCGCATGCAGGGCGTCGGCGGGACCGGCCAGCAGGACAACCATCAGCAGCGGGGCGGGGCGTTTCATGGGCGTTTCCGGATGCTGTGGCGTGGGGCGTGGACGCGGGGACATGTCTCCTTTGGGCTACTGAGGGCGGGCGAAGTTCAGCCGGGGGTCCTGTGCGGCGACGATGCGGTCGGTGCGGGCTTTGAGGTCGCGCGCGAGGATGGCGTCCACATGCCCGTCCGCGAAGAGGTAGTTCGACGACCCCGAGAGGTCGGTGGGGCTGCGTCCGCCGTGGCGATTGACCGAGATGTCGTTGGTGATGCGGACCCACGCGTTGGGCCAGGGGGCACGGAACCAGTTGCGCGAGTGGGTGTGGTCGTCGGTCGTGGCGTCGCCGCGACGGTCGGAGGCGGTGAAGACGACGATGGTCTCGGCGGGCTTGCGGATGCGATAGAGCTTGAGCGCGTCGACGTCGTTGGGGTCGGCCTCCGACTTTGGGACGACCATGTACTCGTTGAGCAGATAGCTGCTGCCCTTGTTCTTAAGCCGGTCGTCGCCGCGCGGGTCGCTGGGGGAGATGCGGACGCGGTCCACGTCGCCGAGGTACTTCGAGAGGGTGTAGATCCACGACACCTCGAGGTCGGTGGCGCCATGCGTGGACTGCGGGAACGACCCCTGGTTGTCGTTGGCGTACATGATCAGCGCTTTGCCGATCTCGCGCAGGTTGGAGGCGCAGGCGACGCGGGCGGCGGCCAGACGGGCGCGGGTGAGGCTGGGAAGCAGAATGCCGATCAGCACCGCGATGATGCCGATGACCACCAGCAGCTCGACCAGCGTGAAGCCGCGGACGTCGGCCCGGACGGGCGGGGTGCGGGCTAGACGGTGCGGCGTCTGGCGTGCAGGCCAGTCGCTGGTGCAAATGAGTTGCCCCTGCATGCCTCTGTCATAGCCGCATCCCTGCGACAAAGCAAGGTAGATGCAAAAGATTTGCATTTAGCGCGTCGGGGTGGGGCGTGGGGAGGGGTGGAGGCGCGGGGGGGGGAGGGGGAGCGCGGGGAGGCTGCCAACGCCGGGCTAGCGGCGTGTTCGACGGCGTGGCCGGGGCCGCAGGCCAGACGGGCCCGTGGGCGTCGGCCGGGCAGACGGGGCTGAAGAGGGCGGGAGCGGGGTCAGCGGGGGCAAAGGGGGGGGTTAGCGATAGTGGCCGCGTTCACAGCGGATGACGAACGCTTCGAGCTGCCCTTTGACGTCTTCCCACTTTTCGCGGATGCGGACGGCTTCGTTGGGGTCGATGATCGGGTCGTTCTCGAGGGCCTTGGTGATCTCCAGCAGGAGCTCGGAGAAGTCCTTCATCACGTTCCGCGTTTCCATGACCACGTTCCGCTCGTGGTCCTTGCGCGTGGCGGCGTGTGCGGGATTGGCGACGAAGAATCCGTTGGCCTGGTTGCACAGCCAGCGGATGAGGCGGATGTCACGGGTGATTTCGTAGAGGTCGCGGACGCGGTCCAGCGGGTTGCGCGAGCCGGAGCTTTCCGTGCGCCCTTCGCCGGCGGGCGGCTCGCACCACTTATACACGAGCCCCGGCGAGACGCGGAGGTGTGCCGCCACCGCCTTCACCCCCGGCTCTTCGACGGCCTGACGGATCACCTCGTAGGATCGCATCGCACGATGGAAGTGCAGTCATGCATATAAGTCAATAAGCCGAAGAGATCGGCAGTTCGCGATTCGTTTATCTGCTTCTCCGGATGCGTTTCCCCGGAGATCTGCCCGCCGTCGCAGAGTGTCTGCTGAAGCCTTCGACCTGCTCGAGCCATGCCTCAGACCAAAGAGCAGATCACCGGGTTGCTCGCGTCGGTCGGCACCCATCCCAAGCACCGCTTCGGCCAGAACTTCATGATCGACGGCAACCTGGTGCGGCGGATCGCCGCGGCGGGCGAGCTTTCGCCGTCGGACCTGGTGGTCGAGGTCGGGCCGGGGACCGGGACGCTGACCGAGGTCCTGCTGGAGAGCGGTGCGGAGGTGCTGGCGGTGGAAATCGACCGGCAGCTGGCGGAACTGCTGCGGCAGCGGGTCCCGGGCGGGGGTACGGGTCCGGGCGCCGGCGACAACGGCGCGCGAGCGGGGCGGCTGCGGCTGATCGAAGGCGACGTGCTGACCGGCAAGCACGCGCTGCATCCCGAACTGGCCGGGGCGGTCGCGGCGGCGCGGGCGGCGGGAAGGCCGGTGAAGCTGGTGGCCAACCTGCCGTACAACGTCGCCAGCCCGCTGGTCGTCGAGCTGCTGCTGGCGGGCGTGGAGCGGCTGGTGTTCACGGTGCAGAAAGAGGTGGCCGAGCGGCTGCGGGCGAGAGCGGGGGAGGAGGCGTACGGGCCGCTGTCGGTGACGTGCCAGATGCTCGCGCGGGTGGAGGTGCTGCGGACGTTGCCGCCGCAGGTGTTCTGGCCGTCGCCGAAGGTGGATTCGGCGGTGGTGGTTCTGGTGCGGGAGGACCGTCTTGGCGGCGAGGCGCGGGGGTTTGCGGGGTTCGTGCAGCAGCTTTTCGGCCAGCGACGGAAGATGCTGCGCAAGTCGCTGCAGATGTGGACGGCAAGGCCGGAAGAGGTGCTGGCCCCGCTCGGCATCGACCCGGCCGGACGCTGCGAGGTGCTGGCTCCGGAGCAGCTGTGGCGTCTGTACCGCGCGCTGCACGGGGCGGGGGCGTAGCGGGCCACGCCGTCGGGTCAGGCGGGCTCGGGGTGTGGTCGTCGCAGGGCGGCGGGCAGGACCACGCCGGTTAGACCCAGAACCAGGGTCTGCGCGGAGTACAGGCCCATGGACAGGCCGTGGGCCTGACGGAAGGCGGGCGTGTCGGTCTCGCGGGCTTCGCGGAGGCGGTCGATGCGGGGGGTGATGACCAGCGTGTTGGCCAGCGCCAGCAGGGTGGCGACGGCGAAGAGCGTGAGCAGTACGTACCGGGCCGGCCGTCGTTGCCGCAGCAGCAGACCCAGCGTGCCGACAAGGCTGAGGGCGGCGGCGACGAGGATCAGTCGCTCGGCACGGTGAAAGATGGCCGCGCCAAGGACGCCGGCGGTGGCGCGGTCGGGGTCGAGCGCGGCGAAGACGGTGGTCACGGCCAGAAAGACGCCCAGCAGGCCGCCGAACCACGCCCCCCACACCAGCAGCACCACCCGCGCGAGCAATCGGTCCATAGGTCCGGGGCACTTTACGCTTTCGGCGGCCCGGACCGGTAGGCCGGCCGGAGCGGAAGCGACAGGGCGTACAGTGCTCGGCCATGTCGGTGGCCACCCCGAGGTATTCGATCGTCGTGACGTACTACCAGGGAACGCAGCCGCGGGAAGTGTTCCTGCGCGGGATGTCGTGCCTGCAGCGGCAGAGCTACCGCAACTTCGAAGTGCTGGTGTACCACGACGGCCCGCTGCTGGACCCCGGCGTGCCGTCGCCGTTTCCGATCCGGGCGACGCCGCAGCGGTACAACGACTGGGGCCACTCGCTGCGCGACCTGGGCATCCGCGAAGCCCGCGGCGACTACATCCTTCACTTCAACGCCGACAACATTCTTTATCCCAACGCGCTGGAGACGCTGGAATATCACCGCCAGCGCCCCAGCTATCTCATCCAGCCGGACGGCAAGGTGCTGGACAACCCGGAGGTGCTCGTGTTCGCGATTCACCTCAACGGATACCAGCGGCACTTCCGCATGTGGTACCGGCACCCGCCCGAGGCGAGGGTGTCGGTGCTGCTGACGGGCAATCCGCCCGAGCGGTACAACATCGACTGCCTGCAGATGGTGGTGTCGCGGCGTATCTGGCTGGAGGTCGGGGGGTGGTACGACAAGCAGGAAGAGTCGGACGGTGTGATCTATCAGGCGATCGCGGAAAAGTACGGCTACCGGTGCATCCCGGCGGTGCTGGGCGAGCACAACTGAGCGGGCGGAGGCGAGGCGGGCATGCCGCGGTTCACGGTGGTGGTGATTTACTACCAGGGGGTGCATCCGCCGGAGGTGTTCCGCCGGGGGGTGGGCTCGGTGCTGGCGCAGACGTTCACGGACTATGAGCTGGCGGTGTATCACGACGGGCCACTGCTGGAGGCGGTGCCGGAGGTGGACGGCCGGAGGCTGGAGGTGCGGTGCACGCCGCGGCGTCATAACGACTGGGGGCACTCGCTGCGCGACGTGGGCATCCGGGAGGCCCGGGGCGACTACGTGCTGCTGCTCAACGCGGACAACGTGCTGTATCCGCGTTGCCTGGCGGCGCTGGAGGCGGAGAGCCGGCGGCCGCCGCGGCTGCTGGTGGGCGGCAAGCCCGCCGACACGGACAACATCCTGATCTTTCCGATCCTGTACTTCGACCTCGTGCGGTTCATGGAATCATGGCTGCGGCTGCCGAAAGGGTCGGGGGCGAAACTGATCATGACCGGCGACCCGCCCCTGTACGGCATGATCGACGCCATGCAGCTGGTCATGAAGCGCGAGCTGTGGCTGGCGGAGGGCGGCTGGTGGGACAAACGTGAGGATGCCGACGGCCACCTCTACCCGGCATTGTGCCGCAAGTACGGCTATCGCACGCTGGCGGAGGTGCTGGGCGAGCACCATTGAGGCTGAGGCGGCGCTTCAACGGCGGGCCTGGAGGATGAACCGGCCGCGGCCGGTGAAGCTGAGGAAGGTGTGCCGGTCCGTGCGGTGCTCGTCGAGGCGGACCGGGCGTCCGTCGGCGGTGGCGAGCGTGAAGCGGCCGTGGCCGCGGAACTCGAGGCTGTTGAGACCGTCCGCGGTGAGGTGGTACACGGGCCCGTCCGGGGCGTCGTCGTCGAGCGAGTCCAGCCGGACCGTGGAGGCGGTGAGGACCGGCAGCCGGGCCGGCCGGCGGACGCGCCGGACGGTGAGCGTGTTCGCCGAGCCGCCCGCGGAGAGGCGGTCTTCCGGGAGCTGGAGGGTGTGGCGCAGGGGCCGGCCGTTGAGCAGGACGTCGAGGTGGTCGCCGAGGCCGGAAAAGGTCGCGTGGAGGCGGGTGTTGCGGTACTCGTAGTCGGAGATGGACTTGAGGCAGCGCCCGCCGCGGACGGCCAGCCCGTGCGGGAGCCGGCGCAGGCCCAGCCCGCAGACGGTGGCCAGCCACGGTCCGATGGAGAACGCCTGCGGGCGCACGTCGTGCCAGGGGTGGCCGTCGGGCTGGTCGAACATCTCGACGACCGTGTTGGGCATGGCGAGGTAACGGCCGGGCCGGTAGCACTGCTTCGCCGCCAGGTGAATCGCCCGCAGGAGGTCGGCTTCGGGCACGTGCTCGGGGTCGAGGGACCAGAGCAGGGAAAAGTAGCCGGCGAGGAACCAGTTGGCGGGTTTGGCGACGGCGGCGTCGAAGAGCTTGCGGCGGACCTCGTGCATCCGCCACGGCTGGGGCGTGTAGGGGGTGAGCGAGAGGCCCCAGACGTAGTCGGTGAGGTCGAGCCCGTAGGGTCCGGCCCGGCGGGTTTTGCCGTCAGCGCCGAGGATGTCGCCGTAGTCGGGCAGGCGGCCGTCGTGGAAAAACGCGGCCAGACGCTCGCCAAGCGCTTGGGCTTTCCGCAGGAGCGCTCGGGCTTTGGCTTCGTCGGTCTCGAGGGCGGCGAGCATGCCGTAGGCGGCGTAGGCGTAGAGGTTGATGTAGATGTCGAAGGACTGACGCGCGGGCACGCCGTCGAAGCGGACATTCGAGGGGTCGATGGGGTTGCCGACGGCGTTGTCGAAGCCGTCGTCGCGGGAGCCGGGCAGCGGGGTCTCGCAGGCGAAAAAGCGGCCGAAGAGCCCGCGTCGGCGGTCGTAGCAGCGTCGCTCGAGCCAGTTCAGGGCATCGTGCAGGAGGGCCAGCCTCTCCGGCGAGCGGTACCGCGCATCATCGCCCGACTGCGTCCAGGCGCTGAAGGCCGACCAGATGGCGTAGAAGATGCCGTCCTCTTCCCACTTCGTGATCTGGTTCACGAGCATGAGGAAGGTGCGGCCACGGGGTGATTCGTCGTCGATGACGGTGGGGTTGGCCAGCAGGAAGTCGGTCCAGCGCTGCAGGGGCTGGAGGCTGCCGCTGTAGCCGTGCATGACCTCGATGATGGCCCCGTCGCGGACCCAGATGAGGTAGTAGATGCGGTTGAGGGCGGCGCGGACGGCCCCGGAGGTGTCCTGCATCGACACGAGCACCCGCCGGTTGACGTCGAGCAGACGCTGCAGCCGCCGCTGGCCGCGGAGCTGAAACCTGCCGGCCGCGGTGGCTTCGCGGACGAGTCGGGCTTCGGCGTCCAGCAGGCGGCGGGGGGGCGTTTCAAGCACCGACCGGGCGACTGCGGCGACGGGCTCGTCCGAAAGGCCGCCGCAGATGCACATCCGCACGCCTGCCGGCAGCGACGCACGGGCGTAAGTGCTACGGCCGGGTCGAAGGCGGAGCTGGTGGGTGAAGCGGCCGCCACGGTCCAGGCGGGCGGCGAACTCGAAGACGAAGCCGCGGTCGGGGTGCTCGACGACGAAATCGCGTGGGGTCCGAACGCGGGGCGTATCGGCCTTGTCGGATTTGAGATCGACGTGCTGCGGCCGCTCGAACCACAGCACCACGCCGGGGCGGTCGAACAGCGAGAGGACGTGCAGCACCTGATGGCGGAAGTGCACGACGGTGTGGAAGGCGTCGTAGTCGCACCGGACGAAGGCGGCTTCGCTCAGGCCCGGCAGCCGGACGCGGTCAAAGATGCGGGTGTGGTCGTCGCGGTTGGAGAAGTTGCGGACGTCCGCGTCGAGGCTTCGCCCGGCCTGCGGGGAAATCCACAGCTCCAGCAGGCCGTGCTGGTCGAAGTTCAGCTCGATGCGCAGGCTGAGCCGGTTGTGCAGAAGGATGGTCTTTCCCGGCAGGTCGTAGGTCAGGGGCATGGCGAAGCCGACAGGCTAGCGGTGCCAGCGGGAGAGTGCCAGGTGGTGGCGTCGGGCCCGGTGTGGGGGGCTACGCTTAGTGGTCGCGGTGACGCGCGGCGTGGGCGCGTGCGGACAGACCTGACCGGAAGGAGAAGCACATGCTGTGTTGCAGAGGTTCGTGGGGTGTGCTGGGGCTGGCGGCCGTGGCCTTGGGCGTGGGGCTGCTGCTCAGCAGCACCGTGGGCGTGGGCCGGTCGGGGGCGGCGGGCGAGCCGGACGTGACGGGCAAGACCGTCGAGCAGCTGGCGAAAGAGGGCTACTGGGGTCGGCCGGAGCAGTGGCCGGAGCACGCGGCCCTGGTCGGTCAGCCGGCGCCAACGCTCAACCTGACCGAGTGGCACAACGGCGAGCTGACGCCCGAAGCGCTCAAGGGGCGGATCGTCGTCGTGGACTTCTGGGCGACGTGGTGCGGGCCGTGCATCGCGTCGATTCCCAAGAACAACAAGCTCGCCGACGAGCTGCGGGAGAAGGGCGTGCTGCTGATCGGCGCGTGCGGGTCACGCGGGCAGGAGAAGATGCGGGAGACGGCCGAGAAACACGGCATGACCTACCCCACCGCCCGGGTGGACGACGCCACGCTGGCCGCATGGAAGGTGGGATGGTTCCCCACCTACGCCGTGATCGACGCCAACGGCGTGCTCCGCGCCACGGGGCTGAACCCGGAGTACGTCCGTCCCATCGTCATGAAGTTGCTCGAGGAGGCCAAATAGGCGAGGAGCGCGAGCGTCCGCGGACGGGGGGCGTGCGGGGTGCGGGAAGGGCGGGGCGGGGCACGGGTGTGGCGGGGTACGGGCGGGGACTGGACAGGGGGGGATGGAGGGCCGCGGATGATCGAGGTCCGCCATTTCTCCAAGGCCTACGGCGGACAGGTCGCGGTGAGCGACCTGAGCTTTGAAGTGCTCCCCGGGCAGATCCTCGGCCTGCTCGGGCCCAACGGTGCGGGCAAGACCACCACGATGCGGTCGATCTGCGGGGTCATCCCGCCGACGGAGGGGGAGCTTTACGTCTGCGGGCATGAGATCCGCCGCGAGCCGGTGGCGGCCAAGCGTCTGCTGGCGTACGTGCCCGACGACCCGCACCTGTTCGAAGCGCTGACGGTGTGGGAGCATCTGGAGTTTGCCGCGGCGGCGTACGGGGTGGCGGATTGGGAACCGCGGGCCGAAGCCCTGCTGGAGCGGCTGGAGCTGACGGCCAAGCGCGACGCGCTGGCGGGTGAGCTGTCGCGCGGGATGCGGCAGAAGGTGGCGATCGCGTGTGCGTACCTGCACCGGCCCCGCGCGCTCATGCTCGACGAGCCGCTGACGGGGCTGGACCCGCGCGGCATCCGCACGATGAAGGCGTCGCTGGAGGAGATGGCGGCGGAGGGGGCGGCGGTGATGGTGTCGTCGCACCTGCTGGCGCTGGTGGAGGATTTGTGCACGCACCTGCTGATCCTGCACAAGGGTCGCAAGCTCTTTTCGGGCGGGGTGGATGAGGCGAAGGCGGCGTTCGCGGTGACGGCGGACGCGAGCCTGGAGGAGGTGTTCTTCCGGGCGACGGAGGGGGCATGAGTGCGGGCGATACGGGCGTGGGCGGGTTCGGCCCGGGCGGGCCGTTGCCGGTGGCGTTGCGAAAGCTGCTGTGGATGCACGTTCGGGGGTTCTGGCGGCGGCTGTTTCGCAACGCGCGGACGCCCAAGGGGATGGTGCTGACGGCGGTGGGCGCGGTGCTGGCGGTGATCTGGCTGGTGCCGATGGTGTTGGGGGTGATGTTTTCGCGGCGGCCGGGGGGTGATCCCGAGGCGCTGGCGCGGTGGCTGCCGATGGGGATGCTGGGGATGTGCGTGGTGACGGCGGTCGCGGCGGTGGGGGGGCGTCCGGTGACGTTCACGCCGGCGGAAACGGATTTTCTGTTTCCCGGGCCGTTTTCGCGGAAGCAGATCCTGCTGTACCGGCTGACGCGGACGGCGCTGGGGGCGCTATTCGGGACGGTGCTCGTGTCGCTGGCGTTCGGACGGCGGACGGGTTCGCCGGTGGCGACGTTCGTGCCGTTTCTGCTGATGCTGCTGTTTTTGCAGTTCTTCGGGACGGCGTGCACGCAGGTGGGTCACCTTCTGGCCGCAAAGGTGAGCGGGCTGTGGCAGCGGGTGACGGTGGGGGTGGTGCTGGCGGGGCTGGTTCTGGCGGGGCTGCTGACGGCCCCGATCCCCGCGCCGCCGACCCGGCCTGCGGAGGCGATGGGGGTGGTGGTGGAGAAGCTGACGCAGCTGCGAGACTCGGCGGTGATGGGGGTGGTGACGCTGCCGTTCGCGCCGTACGCGATGGCGGTGGCGCCGATCGAGGGCTGGTTGCGGGTGCTGTGGACGCTGGCAGCGGCGGCGGTGACGTTGGGGATGCTGGGGCTGTGTCTGAGACTGGATGCGGACTACCTGGAGGTGTCGGCGACGGCGGCGCGTCGGCGGGCGGAAGCGGCCCAGAAGGCGATGCGGCGGGGCGTCGCGTACGAGGTGACCAGCACGGGGCTGCGGTGTCCGAGGCTGCCGCGGTGGGGCGGTGCGGGGGCGGTGATCTGGTGTCAGATGACCACCGGATTGCGGGCGGTATGGAAGATCCTGGTGCTGATGCTGGTAGCGGCGGGGGGGCTGTTGGGGGTGATCGCGTGGCGTGGGGTGTCGGACCTGACGGGGCCCGTGATGGCGATGCTGGTCATGGTGACGCTGATGGGGGGCGGGCTGTTCCGGTTCGATTTTCGCTCGGAGGTGGACCGGCTGGACACGTTGAAGCTGCTGCCGGTCCGGTCGTGGGTGTTGGCGGCGGGGCAGCTGGCGACGCCGGTGGTGTTGATCGGGGGTCTGCAGTGGCTGCTGGCGGGGGTGCTGCTGTCGTTGCGTCCGGAACGGTGGGAGTTAGCGGCGTCGGTGGCGGCGTTCGGTCCGGCGGTGGCGCTGCTGATGGTGGGCATCGAGAACATCGCGTTCCTGCTGGTGCCGTCGCGGGTGCGGACGGTGACGCCGGGGGACCTGACGGCGGTGGCGCGGGCGTCGCTGGTGTTTCTGGCGAAGATGACGAGTCTGGCGACGGTGCTGGGTTTGGCGGTGGTGGCGGGGCTGGGGGTGCGGTGGTTGACGGGGTGGGCGGGGGCGGGGCTGCTGGTGGCGTGGGCGGTGGCGGCGGGGGCGTGTCTGGCGGTGGTGCCGGTGGCGGCGTGGGCCTTCGACCGGCTGGACGTGGCGGAAGACGCGGCACCGAACTCGTAGACGTTGACCTCGGCGGGGAGCGTCCCCCGGGCGGGCCTATCGTTGCGTTCCCATGCGAGCCATCGTGACCGGTCAAGTCGGCGTGGAGAAGGGTGCGTATCTCGAAGCCGTGCAGCAGATGGCGGTGGCCAACGGCATCGACCTGAAGGTGTGCCACGTCGGGGAGATGATGTACGCCGAAGCGCCGGACGTGCCGCGCGGGCGGATCCTCAACCTGCCGATCTCGCGGCTGAACACGCTCCGCCGGGCCGTGTTCAAGGAGATCCTGCGCATCGCCGACCAGCACGAGCACTGCATCGTCAACACGCACGCGACCTTCCGCTGGCGGCACGGGCTGTTCCCCGCTTTCGACTTCGACCAGATCAAGGCGTTCAACGCCGACATCTTCCTGTCGCTGCTGGACAACTGCGAATCGGTGCACCAGCGACTGATGCGCGACCACGACATCGACCACACGCTCAAGGACATCATGGTGTGGCGGGAGGAAGAGCTGCTGGCGACGGAGATCCTCGCCAACATCGCCAAGGGCTACGGCCACTTTTACATGGTCTCCCGCGGCCGTACGCGGCCGACGGTGCGGACGATGTACCGCCTGCTCTTCGAGCCGTGGCGGAAGAAGGTCTACCCCAGCTTCCCGATGAGCCACGTGATGGACCTGCCCGACGTGCTCGCGGAGATCGACCGCTTCCGCGCGACGCTGGCCGAGCACTTCATCACGTTCGACCCGGGTGAGGTGGACGAGTTCGTCCTGCACACGATGGGGATGAAGGCGGCGGAGGAGGGACGCAAGGAGTTCGAGGTGCAGGCGGCCGACGGCCCGGTGACGCTGCAGACGGATCAGGTGCTGCAGATCTCCGGCGACATCATGGGCCAGATCTACGCCCGCGACTTCAAGATGGTGGACCAGTCGGACATGATCGTCTCGCTCGTGCCCGAGCTGCCGAGCGGCAAGCCCGGGCTGTCGTCGGGCGTCGAACGCGAGCTGCATCACGCCTACGAGGGGGCCAAGGAGGTGTACGTCGTCTGGGCGTGTCGCGGGATGCCCAGCCCGTTCATCACCGAGACCGCCACACGGGTGTTCCGTTCGGTGGACGAGGCCCTGGGCTACTTCCGCGACAAGGGGTACATCCGCTCGTGACGGCGTCGTCGTCGATGATCCGTTCGGTCACCGTGTTCTGCGCGGCTTCGGGGCGCGTCTCCGCGTCGTTTCTCACCTGTGCGCGCCAGACCGGCCAAGCCATCGCCGACGCCGGCTGGACGCTGGTCTACGGGGGCAACCGCACGGGGTGCATGCACGAGCTGGCCGAAGGCGCCCGCAGCCGCGGCGGACGCGTCGTCGGCGTCACCCCCCGCCTGTTCGTCGAACGCAACTATCACGATACCGCCGCCGACGAACTGGTGGTCACGGACGACATGCGCCAACGCAAACTTCAGATGGAGAACCGCGGCGACGCCTTTCTCATCCTGCCCGGCGGGCTGGGCACCTACGAAGAGCTGTTCGAGCAGCTCGTGGCCCGGCAGCTCCGTTTCCATGCCAAGCCGCTGGTGGCCGTCGATGTGGAGGGCTACTTCGCGCCCCTGCGCGACATGCTCGTCCACGGGCACAAACTGGGCTTCATCAAACCCGCGGCGCTGGAGCTGCTGCAGTACGTGCGGACACCCCTCGAGGCGGTGGAGGCCATCCGACGCGCGGTGGTCCCCGCCGCCCACCGCACCGAGCCGCCGTCACTGGGCGATTTGTCGTACGAGGCGTCCGGCGGGCGCTGACCGCCGCAGCGGCGTGCGACGCCTCGTCTCCCATCGTGCCGCGTGGGATCACACGTCGCGCCGCTGCGTGGCGACGGTGAGCAGGTCGAGCTCGTCCCGGCGGAGCGGCCGCCACGCCCCGGCGGGGAGGTCGTCGGCCGACAGCAGCCCGAACGCCACGCGGTGCAGGCTGACGACGTGGTTACCCACCGCGGCGAACATCCGCCGCACCTGGTGGTAGCGGCCTTCCGTGAGGGTCACCCGGGCGGTGGCCGGCCCGAGCGGCTCGAGCGTGGCCGGCCGCAGGGGCTTGTCGTCACCCTCCAGCGTGAGCGTGCCCGACGCGAACACGCCGGCTTCGCTGCCCGTCATCGGCCGGGCCAGCTCGGCCACGTACACGCGGGGCACATGATGCTTCGGGCTGGTGAGCCGGTGGAGCAGGGGGCCGTCGTCGGTGAGCAGCAGGACCCCGCCGGTGTCCTTGTCGAGCCGGCCGACGGTGGCCAGCGGCGGGTCGCGGCGACGGTAGCGCTGCGGCAGAAGGTCGTACACCAGGGGCCCGGCATCGCGATGCGAGCAGGTGCAGCCCGTCGGCTTGTTCATCACCAGCACGAGCGTCGGCGGGTCGATGGTCACGCCGTCAACGGTGACCGCGTCCGGGTTCACGCGCTCGGCCGGGCGGCTCAGCCGCACGCCGGCGGCCCGCACATCGTGGGCCTGAAGGAACCCGGGCACATCGGACCGGGCACAGTACCCGCGGTTGGCCAGCAATCGTTCGAGGCGGATCATGGCGGGGTCGGGGCAAGGCGGCTCGACTGCCCCCGCTTACCGTCCGCGTGCCCGGCGTCCTTGTCGCGACGCCCGGTCGCCGCGGCCTAGTCGCCCGTCTCGAGGATGGCAAGGAACGCTTCCTGCGGGATGTCCACGCTGCCCATGCGTTTAAGCCGCTTTTTGCCCTCTTTCTGCTTTTCCAGCAGCTTGCGTTTGCGGGTCACGTCGCCGCCGTAGCACTTGGCCGTCACGTTCTTGCCGACGGACTTGATGGTCTCGCGGGCGATGATCTTGCCGCCGATGGCGGCCTGCAGCGGGATTTCGAAGAGGTGACGGTCGATCTCTTCCTTGAGGCGCTGCAGCAGCTTGCGGCCGCGCTGCTCGGCGTGGTCGCGGTGGACGATCAGGCTCAGGGCGTCGATCCGGTCGCCGTTGACAAGGATGTCCACCTTCACGAGGTTGCCGGCGCGGAAGCCGATCAGCTCGTAGTCCATCGTGCCGTAGCCCTTCGTGGCGGACTTCAGCCGGTCGTAGAAGTCGTAAATGATCTCCGCCAGCGGCATCTCGTAGACGAGGATGACGCGGCTCGAATTGCCCAGATATTCCGTCTTCTTGTAAATACCCCGGCGGTCTTCGCACAGCTTCATCATCGTGCCCACGGAGTCTTCGGGGACGATGAGCTGCAGCAGGATGAACGGCTCGCGGATCTCTTCGATGAACGTGGGATTGGGCAGCTCGCTGGGCGAGTCGATGCGTTTGGTGGTGCCGTCGGTGAGCAGCACCTCGTACGTGACCGTTGGGGCGGTCTGGATCACCTCGATGTTGAACTCGCGTTCCAGCCGCTCCTGGATGATTTCCATGTGCAGCAGGCCGAGAAAGCCGCACCGGAAGCCGAAGCCCAGGGCGTCGTTGTTCTCGGGCTCGAAGCTGAAGCTCGAGTCGTTGAGGCTCAGCCGCTCCATGGCGTCGCGCAGCTCGTCGTACTGCGTCTTCCCTGACGGGTAGAAGTCGCAGTACACCATCTGCTGCACCGGCTTGTACCCCGGCAGCGGCTCGGCCGCCGGGCGCAGGGCGTCGGTCACCGTGTCGCCCACGCGGACGTCGTGCAGGTCCTTGATGGACGCGGTGAGGAAGCCCACCTCCCCGTTGCCGATGCGGTCCACCTGCACCGGCCGTGGCATCAGCTTGCCCAGCGACGTGATCTGGTAGTCCTTGCCCGACCCCATGAGTCGAATCTTCTGACCCTTGACCAGCTCCCCGTCAACGACGCGGCAATACACCACCACACCGCGGTAGTCGTCGTAGAGGGAGTCGAAGATCAGCGCCCGCGTGGGCCTGGCCGGGTCGCCCTTGGGCGGCGGCAGCTTCTCGCACAGCCGCGCCAGCAACTCGTCGATGCCCTGCCCGGTCTTGGCCGACACGGGGATGGCGTCCTCCGCCGGGAAGCCCAGCACCTGCTCGATTTCCTCGGCCACCTCGACCGGTCTGGCCCCGGGCAGGTCGATCTTGTTGATCACCGGGATGATCTCCAGCCCGACCTCGAGCGCGGCGTACGCGTTGGCCACCGTCTGCGCTTGCACCCCCTGCGTGGCGTCCACCACCAGGATGGCCCCTTCGCACGCCTGAAGCGCCTTGCGGACCTCATAGTGAAAGTCCACATGGCCCGGCGTGTCGATGAAGTTGAGCATGTACTTCTCGCCGTTGTGCGTGTAGTGCACGGTGACGGCCGAGGCCTTGATGGTGATCCCCCGCTCGCGCTCGAGGTCCATGTCGTCGAGCATCTGGTTCTGGAACTCGCGCTCGGTGATGGCCCCCGCCCGCATGAGCAGCCGGTCCGACAAGGTGGACTTGCCGTGGTCGATGTGAGCAATAATCGAAAAATTGCGGATCTTCATGGGTCAGACATCGCACCACGTCCGTCCGGCCTGACCCCGCGGGCTGGCACGGCGGAGGAAGAACTCACGGTTCGCCGGATGGTAGAGCCGGCGGTGGGGCGAATCGAACGGGCATCGCGGTGGTGAAAGTCGCGAAAGCGGAGGGGTCGGCACGTCCGAGAACGGGGCGTTCCGGAGCAGTGCAGGGCGGGTTTGCCTAGTTTCTGGGCAACCGGCTGGCGCGGCCGTTCGGGCGAACGGGGCGGGGATAACGGTTGCTTGCACGAGCCGCCGTACGCGTCGGGCGGGTCGCCTGTGGCACAACATTTGAATGCGGATGGATTGGAACCAACCGAGATACGAGGAAGGAACGTCGGAATGCATCGGTCAAACTGGAGCCGGCTGGCGTGGATGACCGCCGGCTGCGCGATGGTGCTGCCCTGCATCGCATGGGCACAGGAGGCGGGTCAGGCGGCGGCGGTGCTGGAGGGGGTGGCCAAGGAGGCGGTGGAGGCGGCGGCGGTGGCCGACGGGGGCGGGGCGGCCGCGGTGACCTTCACGGTCAACAACCTCTGGATGATGATCGCGACGTTCCTCGTGTTCACGATGCACCTCGGCTTCGCCACGCTGGAGTCGGGGCTGTGCCGGGCCAAGAACACGGTGAACATCCTCACAAAGAACGTCGCCATCGTGCTCATCGGCATCCTGATGTACGCCGCGTGGGGCTTCAACGTGATGTACCCCGGCGACGATGCCTGGCTGCTGGGCAAGGTCTTCGGTTTCGCCGGCTTCGGCATCGGGACGGACGCGGCGGGCGTCACCGCCGAGTACAACCCCGGTTACACCTACTGGACCGACTTCCTGTTCCAGGCGATGTTCGCGGCGACCGCGGCGACGATCGTCTCGGGTGCGGTGGCCGAACGCATCAAGCTGATGCCGTTCCTCGTCTTCACCGTGCTGTTCGTCGGCATCCTCTACCCCATCACCGGGAGCTGGAAGTGGGGCAAGGGGTGGCTGGACGGCATGGAGACGCCGTTCTACGACTTCGCCGGCTCGACGCTGGTGCACGCCGTGGGCGGGGCGGGCGCGCTGGCGGGTGTGCTGCTGCTGGGGCCGCGACTGGGCAAGTACCGTGAGGACGGCACGGTGGCCCCGATCCCCGGCCACTCGATGCCGCTGGCGACCATCGGCACGTTCCTGCTGTTCCTCGGCTGGTTCGGCTTCAACGGCGGCTCGGTGCTCTCGGCCGACCCGGCGGCGGTGTCGCTGGTGTTCGTCACCACGACGCTGGCGGCCTGTGGCGGCGGTATGGCGGCGCTGTTCACGTCGCAGCTCGTGGGCGGCAAGCCCGACCTCTCGATGGCCCTCAACGGCATCCTCGCGGGCCTGGTGGGCATCACCGCCGGAGCCGACCAGATGGCCCCGCTGTCGGCCACGGTCATCGGCCTGATCGCCGGTGTGCTGGTGGTGTTCTCGGTCATCCTGCTAGACAAGCTCAAGCTCGACGACCCGGTGGGTGCCATCAGCGTGCACTTCACGTGCGGCGTCTGGGGCACGCTGGCGGTGGGCCTCTTCGGCGAGAAGGCCGGCGGCGCCCAGCTGCTCAGCCAGATCATCGGTGTGGTGGCGATCTGTGCGACGGCGTTCGTCTTCGCCCTCGTCGTCTTCGCGGTGCTCAAGGCCACGGTCGGTATCCGGGTCAGCGCCGAGGAAGAGATGGAAGGTCTGGACATCGGCGAGCACGGGATGGAGGCCTACCCCGACTTCAACACCGCGGCGCTGCCGCTCTCGGGCACGACCTACCCGCCCGTGGCGGCCACGTCGGCCGCGGGGACGGTGGCCCGGACCGCCACCGCCTGACCAGTCGCTGTCTCGCTTCCACGTCGTTTGCATCGGTGGGGTCGCCCCAGGCCCGTGACGGAGGCGGCCGCAGAGCGAAGGCGTGGCGGGGGGGGCCCTCGGAGCGGGCCCGGGAGAGAAGCGCGGTGGTTCGGTTGCCCGTTCCGGCCGAAGGGAGTGTTCAGCAAGCTTCCTTCTTCGCGCGGGGCTCGACGGGATGCCGTCGGGCCCCGTGCTCCTTTATCTGGCGGTCGCGCTTGCTGCGACGCCGTCGGCCCCCCGTGTCGGCGACCGCTGCAGACGGGCCGACCTGCGCCGGCGCTGCGGCGGGGGCGGGTTGTTCCGGTTGCACGGGTGGCCGGCGGAGGAAAATAACGGGCGACCGGTGTGGGGCGGCGTTGGCCTGCGGCCCCCCGTCAGCCGATACCCCGGATGGGCCGACGGAGCTCGGCCGTCTGAGGGAGGCTGGTCATGCGGTCACGGACACGGGGGGTGAAGATCGGCGAGATCCTTGTGCAGCATGGCGTGCTCACGCCGGCCGAGGTCCGGGAAGTGCTGTCGGTGCAGCGTCGCACGGGCCGACCGTTCGGAGAGCTGGCGGAAACGCTCTTCGGCGTGCCGCCCGACGCCGTGGAGGAGGCATGGATCACGCAGTACGTGCGGACGGTGGGCCTGACTGACCTCGACCGCTTGAAGGTGGACCCGGCGTGCCTGTCGGTGGTGAACCGCCGTCAGGCCTGGCAGTTCCATGTGCTGCCGGTGTCCCGGCAGCGCGGGGAGCTGACGCTGGCGACGGACGAAGCGTCGCTCACGCGGACGTTGCTGTTCGCGACGCGGGCGATCCGCGAGCCGGTGTTCCTTCGCGTGGCCGCCCCGCGTCAACTGCGCGACTACCTGATGCGGTACTACCCGGTGCCACGCGAGCTGGCCGAGCTGTCGGACCGCCTGGCGCGGCTGAACTGACCGGCGGTGAGGTCTGCCGCTCGCTGGACGACGGGCCGGAGGTCCACCGCTAGGGCTGAACCGGAAGGCCGCGGTGGCCGGCGGCGAGGTCGGCCGTGTCCACGGGGCGGCTGCGCAGGACTTCGACCCCCGGATGGCGGGCGAGGTCGGCGAGGGCGCGCTGGCCGACGAGCAGGTCCAGCTCGACATGTCCGTTGTCGTAGCGGCGGTCGAGAATCTGGCCGACCCGCTCGATGTGACTGATCAGTCGCCCGTCGCTGGCGGGCAGCAGCAGCACGGCGTGGGTCTGCTGACCCCGGATGAAATCGGCGACGCGTTCGACGAGTTCGGCCAGACCCTGTCCGGTGCGGGCGCTGATGGCGATGGCCTGGGGATGCAGAGCCTTCCACGTGTGCATCTCGTGCGCGCCCTCGGGGGTGTCGATTTTGTTGAGCAGGAGCAGTTCGGGTTTGGCCCCCGCGGGGCCGCCGCGGGCGCCGATCTCTTCGAGCACCTGATGGACCGTTTCGTACTGCTGGCGTGCCCGGGGATGTCCGACGTCGAGCACGTGCAGCAGCAGGTCCGCGTGGACGGCCTCCTCGAGGGTGGCCTTGAAGCTGGCGACGAGGTTGTGCGGCAGGTCGCGGACGAAGCCGACGGTGTCGGACAGCAGGACCTGCACCGACTTGTCGAGCTTCCACGCACGCGTCTTGGTGTCCAGCGTGGCGAACAGCTTGTCATCGGCGTAGGTGCCGGCGTCGGTGAGCGTGTTGAAGAGCGTGGACTTGCCGGCGTTGGTGTAGCCGACGAGACAGGCGGTGAAATGCTGCCGGGTGCGTGCGGCCACGAGCCGTGCCTTGCGCTCCTGGATCTGGCGGATCTCGGCGGTGAGCTCGCCGATGCGCTTGCGGACCAGCCGGCGGTCGGTCTCGAGCTGGGTTTCGCCGGGGCCGCGCGTGCCGATGCCGCCGCCGACGAGCGAGTCGAGGTGCCCCCACATCTTGGCGAGACGCGGGTAGGTGTACTGCATCTGGGCCAGCTCGACCTGCAGCTTGGCCTCGTGGGTCTGGGCGCGGGTGGCGAAGATGTCGAGGATGAGCTCGGAGCGGTCGAGGACTTTGATGCCCCGCGTCTTCTTGCTGCTGCCGGCGGCCTCGTTGATGACCTTCTCCAGTCCGCCGATCTGTGCCGGGGAGAGGTCGTTGTCGAAGATGACGACGTTGGCGAGGTGGCGTTTGCACAGCTCGGCCACCTCTTTGGCCTTGCCGCTGCCGATGTACAGCCCCGGGTCGGGGGATTGACGCTTTTGCAGAAGGCTGCCGACGACCTTGGCGCCGGCGGTTTTGGCCAGCGAGGCGAGCTCGCCGAGGGGGTCACGCGGGTCGGCGGTGGAATCGGGCAGGATCACCCCCACGAGCAGCGCCCGCTCCTGTCGAACCGAAAGTTGCGTACGTTGAAGCTCGGCCACCCCACGCTCCGGGGACAACCCACCACAGGCCGTCCGCGGGTTGCGGCGCCGACCGTGCCAACGGCCCAGCGCCCGCCGCCGCCCGCGTCGGGCATCCCACCAATCTGACACCGCAATCGAAGGGCGGGCAAGTGGGCAACACTCCGGGTCGTCGTTTTCCCCGGTCTCCACGGGGGCCGAGCCCCCTAAACTCATGGTTCGGATGAACACGCCGCAGCGTCAGCAAGCCCCGCTGCCGACCACGCCGCAAGAGCAAAGCGACGGGGCAGGGGCGGGCGAGAGCCAGACGTCCGGCCGGGGCGACGGGGTGACGGCCGCCGACAGGGTCGCCGGTGCGTCTG
The DNA here is from genome assembly GCA_046299715.1 of Tepidisphaerales bacterium. Classification (GTDB taxonomy): domain Bacteria; phylum Planctomycetota; class Phycisphaerae; order Tepidisphaerales; family Tepidisphaeraceae; genus JBBRUM01. The sequence goes on from JBKBHU010000003.1 coordinate 118,539, forward strand.
CGGCGCGGCGGGCCGGCCGTGGGGGGAACAAGGGGGACGGGGCATGCCCGCTGCTGGACCATCTCGACGGCCTGATGGAGCACCTGCGGTCGCAACTGCCCAAGGCGCTGCGGGATTTTGAGGTCGAGGCGATTCACCAGGCCCGGGTGGCGACCCGGCGGCTGGGCGCGGCCGTGGCCCCGCTGACGGTCCTTCTGCCGGAACGGGACCTCAAGCCGTTCCGCAAGACGCTGAAATCGCTCCGGCGGACGCTCGGCCCACACCGGGACACCGATGTCCTGCTGGAGCACCTGCGAACGCTGGCGAAGACGGCACCCGCGCACAGCGAGGCGGCCGAACGGCTCATCCGCACGCTGGCCGAGCGTCGCCGGCGTTTGCAGGCCGAGACGCGCGAGAACGTGGGTCTGCACCGGATGCTGGGCAAGCTCGGGATTTACGGGGACTTGCGCGAGGAACTGGTGCGGAAACTGGGCGACGCTCGGCAGGCGGAGCTGTTGGCCCATCGGCTGGCCGACGGGGTCCGCGACGGTCTGGACGAGTTTTCGGCCCTGTCGGACCTGCTCTCGCACCAGTTGGCCGAAGGGGACGGGCTGACCGGTCTGGACCCGCACGAGCTGCGGATTTGCGGCAAGCACTTGCGGTATTCGCTGGAGCTGGCGGTGGCGGACGGGCTTCCGCTGCCCCGGAGCGTGCTGCAGGACTTCAAGGCGATGCAGGACGCACTGGGTGCGTGGCACGACGACCTTGTGCTGGCCGAGACGGCGCTGCAGGAGGTGCAGGCCGGGGCGATGCTGCATCAGGACCCTGCGGGGGCGGCCATGCTGCTGCGACTGGGGGCGGACATGGCCGACCGCTCGGCCGGACACCTGCGCGGGTTTGCCGAACTGTGGGCGGCGAAGGGGGCGGCACTGACGGAGACGATCGTTCGGTCACTCACGGACGCGCGGCCCGGCGCTTCTCGCCACGGCGGCCGCGGCGGTAAGGTGAAACCGCACAAGGACAAGGTCGCGCCGCCGGACGGGCCGGCCGGTTCCGGGGGGGCCGGCGGCGGCGATGACGGCGCTGAAGATGTGTCGGGCAGGACGGCGGCCAAGGGCGGCGGCGAAGAAGTATCGTCGAGCCTCCATTCGACGGGCGAATCGCGGCGGCGGTAGACTCGACGGATTCGGTCGCAAGCGAGCGTGCGAGCGTCCGGGCGATTTCTCGAGCAACGGAGCAACATGAACGGTGTGACGCGTCGGGCGGCGATGGCCGTGGTCAAGGTGGGGGTGGTGTTGGGGCTCAGCGGCCTGGCCGCGGCGCAGGCCGCGTCGGCGGTTGCTCCGGAAGCGGCGGTGGCTCCGGAAGCGAAGGCCCAGCTGGAGCAGATGACCGCGGCGTACGGGAAGCTGGACGGCTTTTCGGTGGCGGGGCAGTTTGCCGCGGAACTGGACGTCGCGGGCCAGACGAGCAAGGAGAGCAAGCGGTTTGAAGCGAGCTACGGCGGGCCGATGAAGTTCCGGCACGAGGTGGGGTCGGAGATGGTGCTGGGGGGTACGGGCAGCACGGTGTACGTGTACAGCATGGCCGAGAAGGCGTACGTGCAGGCGGCGGTGGATACGCAGGCGACGGCGACGCCGGCGATGCCGGCCCCGATGCCGCAGATCCTTCGCGCGCAGAACCCGGCGCTGTGGATGATGCTCACGACGGGTCCGGTGGACGAGCTGCTCCGCGGGGCCGAACGGGTGAGCGTGGTGGAGGCGACGGACATCGACGGGACGGCGTATCCCACGGTGCAGATCGACGCGGCCGACGGCACGTCGATGCGACTGGCCACCGACCCGCGCACCCACCTTCTGCGGCGGATGACGGTGGACCTGCGGAAGGTGTTCGAGGCGCGGGGCGCCCCGGACGTGAAGACGGCGCAGCTGGTGGTGGACTACGACCGCACGACGCCGGGCCTGCCGGCCGGGGTCGATTTCGGCTGGACGCCGCCGTCGGACGCGCGGGACCTTGGCGCGGACGCCGGCGGGGGCGGCGGTGCGGCGCCGGCGGCCGCCCCGGCCATGACGCTGGAGGGGCAGGAGGCGCCGAACTTCACGCTCAAGGACGAGGCGGGGAACGACGTCACGCTGGCGGATTTGCGCGGCAGTGTGGTGGTGCTGGACTTCTGGGCGACGTGGTGCCCGCCGTGCGTGGAGGGGCTGCCGGCGCTGGAAGCGATGGCCAAGGAGCGGGCAGACAAGGGGCTGAAGGTGCTGGCGGTGAACGTGCAGGAGGACGCCCGCACGGTGGCACGCTTCAAGGAACGCACCGGGCTGGGCCTGACGGTGGTGTTCGACAGTGACGGGGCAGTCTCGGGGCTGTACAAGGTGACCGGGATTCCGCAGACGGTGGTGATCGACCGCGGGGGCGTGGTGCGGAAGGTGCTGGTGGGGTTTGGCCCGCAGACCAAGGCACAGCTTGCGGCGGCGGTGGATGCGGCGCTGGCGGCGAACTGAACCGCCCTGCCCGACAAAACCCGGTGCTTCGTTTTTCCGACAAAGAAGAGGGGTGAGGGGGCGAAAGAGCGCAGACCTGGCAGAGTGTAACGTTTCACCTCCTAAGCTGTTGGCGTGGCCCGCCGATAGACGCTGTAGGCGTCGGTGATGCCGTGGTGGCGTGTGTGCACCACTGACGCGAGCCCTCGAACGTGCCGATGTTGGGCGTGTCGGGCGATGTGCTTTGGTCGGGAGCCACGCGGATGAACGAAGTGCTGATTGAACGGATTCGCAAGTGTCCGTCGTTGCCGTCATTGCCGGCGATTGCGGTGCAGGTGCTCCAGCTCGTTCAAAGCAACGACGTGGACATTCCGGAGATCGCGCGGGTGATCACGCGTGACCCGGCGTTGTCGAGCAAGATCCTCAAGACGGTCAACTCGAGTTTTTACGGGCGGCCGCAGCCGGTCTCGACGGTGAGCCACGCGCTGGTGATCCTGGGGCTGCAGTCGGTCAAGACGTTGGTGCTGGGGTTTTCGCTGGTGTCGAACCTGTCGGGGCGGAAGAAGCCGGGGCGGGCGGGGCGTGGCTTCGACCACATGCGGTACTGGCGTCGCAGTGTGTACGCGGCGACGGCGGCGAAGATCGTGGGGAGCCGGGCGAAGGTGGTGTCGCACGAGGAGCTGTTCCTTGCGACGCTGCTGTCGGACATCGGGCAGCTCGTTCTGGACCAGGTGCTCGGCGAGGAGTATGGCGCGCTGTGCGACGGCGCACGCGGGCACGACGAGGTCACGGAGCGCGAGCGTTCACGGCTGGGCCTGACACACGCGGAGGCGGGCGGGGTGCTGGCGGAGAGCTGGAAGCTGCCGCCGCTGCTCTCGCAGCCGCTGGCCGGTCATCACTCGCCGGAGTCGGTGGAGGACCCGTCGCTGCGTCGGATGGCGGAGCTGGTGGGGTTGTGTGGGCAGTGCGCGGACGTGTTCGTGGACCAGCAGGCGGGTGATGCGATCGCGGCCGTCCGACTGCGGGCCCGGCAGCTGCTGCAGCTCGACGACGCGCAGACCGACGACCTGCTCGCGGAGGTGGGGACGAAGACGCGTGAGGTGGCCAACCTGTTCGAGATCAACCTCGGCTCGACCATGGACTACGAGGAGATCCTCAAGAAGGCCAACGAGACGCTGGTGGAGCTGACGCTGCGGAGCCAGATGCAGGCGCAGAGCCTGGCGGCCCAGAACGAGCAGCTCAAGGCCGCCGCCTACACCGACGCGCTCACCGGGCTGGGCAACCGGCAGCGGTTCGATTCGAGCCTGGCCGAGCACGTGGCGTCGGCACAGGCGTCGGCCACGCCGTTGTCGCTGATCCTGCTGGACCTCGACCACTTCAAACAGGTCAACGACCGGTACGGGCACCCGGCGGGCGATGCGGTGCTCCGGGAAGTGGCCCGGCTGGTCAAGGCGGCGGCGCGGACGCAGGACGTCGCGTGCCGCTACGGCGGCGAGGAGCTGGCGCTGGTGCTGCCCGGGACGACGCGCACGACGGCGTCGGCGATCGCCGAGACGCTGCGACGTGCGATCGCGAGCCGGCCCGTGCCGATCGGCCCCGACCAGATGCTCCCGGTGTCGGCGTCGCTGGGGGTGGCGACGATGGAGCCGGGCGGGCCGATCCACACGGCGGCGCAACTGATCAAGGCTGCGGACGTGGCGCTGTACTCGGCCAAGAAGTCGGGGCGCAACTGCGTGAAAGTACTGGCCCTGCCGCCGCACAGGGAACCCGCCGCGCCGGGCGACTTCGCCGGCGGAAGTGCCGCAGCGTGAAGTGCTGCGAGGCTGCCCCGTCGTCGCGGCCGCGGGGCCGTGCCGGTGTGAGCAGACAAGGCACCGACGGGCTTTTTCTGCTCCAGAAGGCCGTTCTCACCGTCTGCGTCGCACGGCGGTTGGGGTCGGGGCGGTCGGGGGGTCATTCGCTGCCGAGCTCGCGGAGCGCATCGGGGTGGAGCTCGACGTAGGTGCCACCGGTGTCGGCGGCCAGCCGTTTCAGGCCGGGGCTTTCGGGGAGAGAGCCGACGGAGAGGGCGTGGACGATGACGTCGGGGCGGGCCGCCCCCGCGAGCAGGGGCCGGACGCGGTCTGCCCACGGCTCATCCAGTTCGAAACCCTTGGCGGTGATGATGACGACCGCGTCCACCGGCTCGGAGAGAAGCTGCTGCAGCGGGCCGAGGGCGTCGGACTGGCCCATGGCCACCACCTGTGCGAGCAGGTTGCGTGTGCCGCCGAGGGCCTCTTCGACGGCGTAGGCGAGGCCGCGTTCGGGGTAGCGGAGGTCGCGTCCGCCGACCGACCAGCAGGCGAGGGCGAAACGGTGGTCCGGGGTGAGTCGGGAGAGGCTGCGGACGATGAGCACGCGGAGCGGGGAGAGGACCGGCCCGCTGGCGCTGCCGCGGTCGAGCAGGAGGCCGATGGCGCGATGCCGGGAGAGGTCGATGCCGGCGAGGGAGGCGGTGGTGACGATGTCGGTGTGAGGCGGAGGTGTCGCGGCGGAGGGTGCGCTGAGTCCCGCGGCGGACGTGGAGGACGGGGCCGACGGCGATGTGAAGCTGCGGACCGTGAGGACGACAGCGAGCACGGCGGCGACGAGCACCGCGACGGCCGCGGGAACGGCCCAGCGCCGGTCGGGTCGGGAGGGCGCTTGCCGGGCCGGCGTGGGGCTGGGGCGGGCTTGGGTGGGTGGGGGTGCGGGCGAGGAGGTCGGCGGAGGGTTGGTTCGCGTCGTGAGGCCGGACGAGGCGACTGCCTTGGCGAGTTCGTCGAGGCCGGAGCCCGGCGGAGGCTGGGCTGGCTTGCGGTAGAGGGCCTTGGGTTTGGGGGCGGCGGGACGGGGGTCGGACGCCGCGGCGGGAACGGTCTGGATGGTGCCGCACCGGCTGCAACGGCAGGCGCCGCCGGCGAACGCGTCGTCCACGGTGAGGGCGGTACGGCAGGATGTGCAGGTGAGTTGGATCACGTCGTTGAGGGCGTGGCGACGGCGGGGGTCCCTGCGGAGTATCGGTCAGTCGGTCGGGCCGTCCTTGAGCGCGGGGAGGGTGGGGCGTTTGCCGACCAGCCAGAAGCTCAGCAGGATGCCCACCACGACGCCCAGGCAGAAGACCAGGGCCAGGTGGAGGGCCAGAGGCATGGTGAGGCTGGCCAGCAGGAAGTTGAGCGAGACCTCCTGTCGGTTCTGCACCAGCAGGACCAGCAGCAGGACGGCGGCGATGGCGATCGCGGCGAGGCGGATTTTCTGCTTTGTGTTCATGGCGTCGTCGACGAGGTCCTAGACGCGGCGGCCCAGACGTCGCACGACGGCCTTTTCCGCTTCGACGACGAACAGGGCGGTGGACGACAGGACGAGGATGACCGCCCACTGTCCGGCGGAGAGGCCCGTGGTGCCGAAAACCGCCTGCGCCGGCGGAGCGTACGTGAAAAGCAGCTGCAACGCCACAATTAGGGCGATGGACAGCAGGACGGGTCGAGACCCGAAGAGGCCGTTGACGCTGAGGGCGGGCGCGGTGATGAAGCGTGCGGCAAAGAGGTAGAAGATTTCGAAGCCGACCATCGTGTTGACGGCGAGGGTGCGGGCGGTCTGGAGGTCGTGGCCGCTGCGCAGGGCCCAGGTGAACATGCCGAAGGTGCCGGCGGCCATGAGCAGCGAGACCAGCGCGATGCGCCAGAGGAAGTAGGCGCTGAGCAGCTGGGCTTTGGGGTCGCGGGGCGGGCGTTTCATGACGTCGGGTTCGGGTTTTTCGAACGCCAGGGCCAGGGCGAGGGTGACGGCGGTGACGAGGTTGACCCACAGCACCTGCACGGGGGTGAGCGGGAGGGTCCAGCCGAAGAGGATGGCGACGAAGACGGTGAAGCCCTGGCCGCCGTTGGTGGGGAGGATGAACAGCACGCACTTGCGGAGGTTGTCGTAGACGGCGCGGCCTTCCTCGACGGCGTGGGCGATGGAGGCGAAGTTGTCGTCGGCCAGCACCATCTCGGCCGCCTCTTTGGTGACCTCGGTGCCCTTGATGCCCATGGCGATGCCGACGTCGGCACGTTTGAGGGCCGGAGCGTCGTTGACGCCGTCGCCGGTCATGGCGACGACCTGGCCGTCGGCCTGAATGGCCTGGACGAGCTTGAGCTTGTGTTCGGGCGAGACGCGGGCGAAGACGTCGCAGTCGCGGGCGGCGGCGACCATCGCGCGGTCGTCGAGGCGGTCGAGGTCGCTGCCGGTGAGGGAGGTGGTGCCGTCGCCGATGGCCAGAGCCTTGCCGATGGCTCTGGCGGTGGTGGCGTGGTCACCGGTGATCATGACGACACGGATGCCGGCGTCGTGGCACCGGGCGACCGCGTCGATGGCCTCCTCACGCGGGGGGTCGATGATGCCGACCAGGCCCAGCAGGGTCATGCCGGACGCGACGGCGTCGTGCGTGAGGCCCTGACCCTCGGGGAGGTGGCGCAAGGCGAAGGCGAGCACGCGCATGCCTTCGGTGGCGAGCTGCTCGGCGGCCTGCTGCACGGCGTGCACGTCGAGTGGGGCGGTGGTGCCGTCGTCGAGGAGCTGATGTTGACACATCTCCAGCACGCGCTCCGGGCCGCCTTTGAGGTACACCAGACGGCCGTCGTCGGCGTCGTGGGCGGTGGCCATGTAGCGGTGGCGGCTGTCGAAGGGGATGACGTCGCGTGTGGGCAGCTGCTTGCGCAGAGCGTGGTGGTCGATCTTCGCTTTCTCGGCGAGCGTGAGCAGGGCGCTTTCCATCGGGTCGCCCTCGGGGCGGTGCTCGCCGCCGACGATGCGGAGGTCGGAGTCGTTGCACAGCACCGCCGCGCGGAGCAGGTGGAACAGGGCCGAGCCTTCGCGGACGTCGGCCTGCCGGTCGTCGCGGCGAATCTCGCCGACGGGGGCATAGCCGACGCCGGTCACCGTGTAGCGGGCCGAGGGGGTGACGACCGCCGTGACGGTCATTTCGTTGCGCGTGAGGGTGCCGGTCTTGTCGGAGCAGATGACGGTGAGGGCGCCGAGCGTGTCCACCGCGGGGAGTTTGCGGATGATGGCATGGCGACGGGCCATCCGCTGCACGCCGATGGCCAGCACGATGGTGAGGATGGCGGGGAGGCCTTCGGGGATGGCCGCGACGGCGAGCGAGACGGCGGCCAGGAAAAGGTCCACGAGGGTGTTGTCGCCGGGGTTGAGGTAGCCGGCGACGAACGTGAGGGCCGCCACGGAGAGGATGACCACCGCCAGCAGGTTGCCGAAGCGGTTCATCTGGGCGATCAGCGGGGTGGTGACGCCGGCGGTTTCGGAGACGAGCTCGCTGATGCGGCCGAGCTCGGTGCGGTCGCCGGTGGCGACGACGACCCCCAGCCCCGAGCCGGTGGTGACGAGGGTGCCGGAGAAGGCGAGGCAGGCCCGGTCGCCGAGGGGGGTGTCTTCGGGGAGCGGGGCGGGGTCTTTCTCCGCCGGGACCGACTCGCCGGTGAGCATGGCCTCTTCGATGCGCAGGTCCCTGGCGTCGAGCAGGCGGAGGTCGGCGGGGACCTTGTCGCCGGCGCGCAGGACGACGACGTCGCCGGGGACGAGCTGCTCGGCGGGGAGCATCTGCCGTTTGCCGCCGCGGAGCACCGTCGCATCGAGCGAGAGCATGCCGCGGATGGCATCCAGCGCCTTTTCGGCGCGGCCTTCCTGCAGGAACCCGATCAGGGCGTTGATGACGACGACCGCAAGGATGATGCCGGTGTCCACGTACTTGCCCAGCACGAACGTCCCGACGGACGCGGCGAGCAGGACGTAGATCAGCACGTTGTGAAAGTGCGAGAGCAGGCGGAGAAGCCAGTGCTTTTTCCTGCGTGGCGTGAGGCGGTTGGGCCCGTGCAGCCGAAGACGCCGGGCGGCTTCGTCCGCGGAGAGCCCGTCGGGCGTGGTCTGCAATCGCCGGAGCACCTCGTCGGCGTCGAGCGCGTGGAACGGGGCCGTGCCGCCGGTGTCGGCGGCGGGCGAGAGGGACGTGGTCATCGGAGCGGATTGATATGACAGAGGGCGGCCGTGGGCGACCGGCCGTGCGAAGTTATCTTCGATTTCTACGCGCGTGTCCGGGCCGAGGGCGGTAGGAGTCGGCGGGGCCAAGCCGAGGACGCTGGAAAACCGCAGGGCGGGTGAGGTCAGGCTTCGGGGGCGAAGCCGCGGCGCAGCGTGTTCTCGGTCACGCAGCGTGTGTGGACGAACTGGAGCAGGTACTCGCGTCCGCCGGCCTTGGTGCCCAGGCCGGAGAGGCCGTGGCCGCCGAAGGGTTGCCTGCCGACCAGCGCGCCGGTGATGGGGCGGTTGAGGTAGAGGTTGCCGACGTCGAAGGCGAGGCGGGCGCGGAGGAGGTGGGAGGGTTTTCGGGAGTAGACGCCGCCGGTGAGCTTGTAGGTGCTGGCGTTGGCCATCTGCAGCGCGTGTTCGAAGTCGCGTGCGCGGGCGACGGCGAGGACGGGCCCGAAGAGCTCGTCGGTCCAGAGGAAGTGCGACTCGGGGACGTCGGTGAAGATGTGCGGGCCGATGTAGCGGAAGCCGAGGTCGGGCCGGTCGACGGCCAGTGCGAGCGTGCAGTCGCGGCGGGCGCGGTCGATGGCGTTGTGCAGGCGTCGGGCGGCGACGTCGTCGATGACCGGGCCGAGGTCGGTGGCGGGGTCCAGCGGGTCGCCGAGCACCAGCGCGCGGGTGGATTCGACCAGCCGCGCGAGCAGCGCCTCGTAGACGTTGCCGACGACGATGAGTCGCGAGCAGGCGGAGCACTTCTGCCCGGAGAAGCCGAAGGCGCTCTCGCGGACGCCCAGAACCGCTTCGTCGAGGTCGGCGGAGGTGTCCACGATGATGGCGTTCTTGCCGCCCATTTCGCACACGACGTGCTTGAGGTGATCGGGGACGGTGGCGTTGGGCGTGAACGGCGAGGCGGGGGCCACGGCGGAGAGGATGTCCAGTCCGACCTCGCGGCTGCCGGTGAAGGCGATGAGGCGTACATCGGGGTGGCGGACGAGACGCCTGCCGACGGTTTCCCCCAACCCGGGGACGAACTGCAGCGCGGCGCGGGGCAAACGGGCGTCGGCGAGCGCCGCCCAGACCGCCTCGGCGAGGTACTTGGCGATGCCCGGGGTCTGCTCGGCGGGTTTGAGGACCACAGGGTTGCCGGTGACCAGCGCGGCGAAGGTCATGCCGGCGGCGATGGCCAGCGGGAAGTTCCACGGGGCGATGACGGCCGCGACGCCGCGCGGCTGAAAGCGGAGCTCGTTGTGCTCGCCGGCGAAGCGGCCGAGACGCCGGGGGGTCATGAGCTCGACGGCTTCGCGCGCGTAGAACTCGGCGAAATCGATGGCCTCGGTGACGTCGGCGTCGGCGTTGCGCCAGTTCTTGCCGTTTTCGCGAACGATGATGCCGGCGAGGCGGTCGCGGTCGGACCGCATCATCGCGGCCACCTGACGCAGCACGCCGGCCCGGGCGTCGACGCCCGCGTCACGCCACGCCGGGAATGCCGCCAGCGCCTCCTTGACGGCGCGGTCGGCGTCGGCCTCGGTCGCGTTGACGACGACCATCGGCACAATGGCCGAACGGACGGCGCGGGCGAAGCTCTCGCGCTGGCGGGGGTCGGAGAAGTCGCGAAGCGGCTCGGTGAAGAACGGCGTGTCGAAGCCGGCCGGGGCGGCGGAGAGCGCGTGCCGGCGGGCCAGCTCGGGGAGCGTGGGGCCGAGGCGCGGCGGCGGGGGCGGGTGCGGCGAACTCAGCAGCTCGGCCTCGGAGGCGTCGTCGAGGAAACCGGCCCGCAGCCACGACTCGTTGCTCGTGTTTTCGAGCAACCGGCGCACGAGGTACGCCATGCCCGGGATCATCTCGCCCACCGGCACGTACTCGCGCAGGCGCAGGCCGCGTTCGACGGCGACGGCCTTGAGCGCGTCGGCCATGCCATAGAGCATCTGCAGTTCGATCGCCGAAGGTGGCAACCCGCGGCGTTCGACGGCGGCGAGCGCGGCGGCGATGGAGCGAAGATTGTGCGAGCCCAGCGCGAGCTTGACCCCGCCTTCGCCCGGGCGGGAGGGCATGGCGTCGGCAAAGGCGCGGGCCAACCGCTCGAAGCACGCATCGGTGTCCCGCTTGCTCGACCACACGGGGGTGGGCCATCCGTGCTGCTCGGCCAGCAGCGTTTCGGAGTCCCAGTAGGCGCCTTTGACCAGTCGCACGGTCACGACGCGTCCGCTGGAGCGGCAGAAGCGGATGAGGCGTGCGGCGTCGTCGTCGGCGCTGCGCAGGTAGGCCTGCATCGCCAGCCCGGCGTGGAAGTCATGCCGCTGGCAGCACCGCTCGAAGAGCGTCAGCGTCAGGTCCTTCAGGGCCGAGTGCTCCATGTCGAAGTTGACGAACACGCCGTTGGTGCAGGCCAGCTCCAGCAGGGGGCGGATGGAGGCGTAGGCGCGTTCGATGGAACCTTCGAAGTCGACCGGGTCGAGCTTGGGCGTGAGCGCGGAGATCTTGATCGAGACGTTGGTCCGCGGGATGGCTCCGAGGTGGTCGGTCTCGAGAAGGGGCTGCGACTTCCAGCGGGCCACTTCGGCGGGGAGTGTGCCGATGAGGTCGAGGTAGCGGCGGCGGTACTCATCGGCCTCGGCCTGCGAGACGCACGCTTCGCCCAGCAGGTCCACGCTGAAGGCGACGCCGTCGTTCCAGCGGCGCTGCAGCAGCGGCAGGGCACTGGCGGCGTCGGTGCCGGCGATGAAATGGCCGGCCATCGATTCGATCTGCGATGTGACGGTGCGCGTGAGCAGTCCCTTGGTCAGCGAGCCCGCCGCCAGCCCCAAACCCAGCCCCGGCGGCAGCGTCACGCCCGGCTGCGAGAGGTAATCGACAAGGTGCTCGTGCACCGCTTCGGGGTCGCGCAGCGAGGGGAAGGTGTCCACGAAACGGAAGAGCTGCACCTTGAACTGGGGGTCTTTCATGGCCCAGTTCATGAGCTTGTCCTGCCAGAACTGACGGCTGAGGACGCCCGCCTGGTGCCGGCGGGCGAGCTGGAGCAGTTCGCGGCCCAGCTCGAGGGTGCGTCGCTCGAGCGGGTCGCCGTCGGCCGTCGCGTCAGGGAGGGGTGCGGCACTCGGCGGAGGCGTGACCGCAGGGGCGGTACGACGGAACAGCGAGAAAAGCATGGGGTGCGCCTTTCGCTGCAAGGGGTGACGGCACCGGCCGCGGTGGTCCGTGCGGTGGTGGGTCGTGCGGCACGGCCCGCGGCTCGCGGCGGGCCCGACGGTCGGTCAGGGCTGCGCCGTGGAAAGTCTAGAGAGGCTCCGGGGCGGGTTCCGGGGCAGACGAGTGCGTGGAAGAGGCGGCGGGGGCGGGGCTCGGGTCGGCATTGTCGGACGCGGCCGCGGGCGCGGGCCGGACCGGTTGCGCCGGGTTCGGGCTGACCGCATCGGGGGGGGAAGCAGCGGGGCGGCGTCCACGGCGGCCCCGGCGACGGGCTCGTTCGCGTGGCCGGGCGGCGGTCGGTTCGGGCGTGGCGGGGCCGGGGGCGGCGTTTGCGCGGGCGGGGGGGGCGGGCACGTGGGCGGGGGGGGCGGCCGCGTGAGCGGTCGGCGCGGGCGGGGTGGAGGGGCGGGTCGTGTCGGCGGAAGGCGTTGCACGCAGTCGCCGCCGGGCGAGGCGGTAGAGGCCGCGGCGTTCGGCCAGCGACTCGGCGGCGATTTCGCGGAGCTGGCGGTGCGTCTCCTGCCACTCGCGGAGCCGGGCGTAACTCAGGAAATGCTCGCGGCACCACTTGCGGAGTTTGGAGCTGCTGAGCTCACGGGACTTCTCGCGGAAGGCCTGCCAGATCTTCAGCAGCGTGAGAAAGTCCGACCCTTCGTCCACGAAGCGGGCGTGGGCGGCGTCGGCCGCGGCGGCGTGCTCCAGCGGACGGTCTCGGACGTCCTGTACGGAGAGTGCGGCGGCGATCACGAGCACCTCGTCCAGCACGCCCTCGTCGAGGCCGGCGAGGATCATCCGGCCGATGCGGGGGTCGGCGGGGATGCGGGCGAGCCGTCGGCCCAGCTCGGTCAGGACGTACTGACGTCCGTCGCCGGCGTTGGGGGCGACGCCCTCGGGCGGGGCGACTGCGCCGAGCTCGTAGAGGGTGTTGAAGCCGTCGCGGATCTGGCGGGTGTCGGGCGGGTCGATGAACGGAAACTGCCCGATGTCGCCGAGGTGGAGCGCGATCATCTGCAGCACGACCGAGGCGAGGTTGGTCCGGCGGATCTCCGGGTCGGTGTAGGCGGGGCGGGCGTTGTAGTCGTCCTCGGAGTAGAGGCGGATGCACACGCCAGGGGCGACACGGCCGCAGCGGCCTTTGCGCTGGTCGGCCGAGGCCCTGGAGATCGGCTCGATCGGCAGCCGCTGGACCTTGGTCCGCGGGTTGTACCGGGAGATGCGGGCCTCGCCGGGGTCGATGACGTAGACGATGTTGGGGACGGTGACGGAGGTTTCGGCGACGTTGGTCGCGAGCACGACGCGGCGTCGGCGGCCGGGCTTGAAGACGCGCTGCTGGTCGTCGGCCGAGAGCCGGGCGTAGAGCGGCAGGACCTCGATGTCTGCGGGGAGCCGCTCGGCGAGCACGGCGGCGGTCTCGCGGATTTCGCGCTCAGTGGCGAGAAAGACGAGGATGTCGCCGCTGGCCGACTCGCGCCGGACCTCGTCCACGGCGTCGGCGATGGCTTCGATCGGGTCCACCGCGACGGGGATGGGCTGGCCGGTCTCGTCGAGGTCGGGTTCGTCCGGGGCGACGGGCCGGTAGCGGACCTCGACCGGGTAGGTCCGTCCGGAGACGTCCAGCACGGGGGCGTCATCGAAGTGTCGGCTGAAGCGCTGCGGGTCGATGGTGGCGGAGGTGATGATGAGCTTGAGGTCCGGGCGGCGGGGGAGCAGGCGTTTGAGATAGCCGAGGAGGAAGTCGATGTTGAGCGATCGCTCGTGGGCCTCGTCGATGATGAGCGTGTCGTACTGCAGCAGCAGCGGGTCGGATTGCGTTTCGGCGAGAAGGATGCCGTCGGTCATCAGCTTGATGAGCGTGGTGTCGTGGGCGGCGTCGGCGAAGCGGATCTTGTAGCCGACGGCGCCGTCCGGGCCGAGCGGCGTGCTCAGTTCGTCGGCGATGCGGGCGGCGACGGTGCGGGCGGCGATGCGGCGGGGCTGCGTGTGGCCGATGGTGGCGGCGATACCCCGGCCCAGCTCGAGGCACATCTTCGGGAGCTGCGTGGTCTTGCCCGAGCCGGTCTCCCCCGCGAGCACGATCACGGGGTGCCGGCGGAGTGCGTCGAGGATGGCTGGGCGGGCCTGCGTGATGGGCAGCTCGGGGGGGTAGGTGACCGGGGGGAGGCGTCGGAGCCGTCTCTCGCGCAGCTCGCGCGAGCGGTTGATGTCGTCCAGCAGTCGGCCCCACGCGGGGTCGTTGTCGGGCCGACGGGCGACGGCGCGAAGCCGCTCCCGCAAGGCCGCGACGTCGCGGGCCATGCACTGGTCGATCAGGGCGTCGAGCAGGTCGGCATTGGAAGGCACGGCAGCGAACGGTAGTGGCCGTGGCGGAGGGGGGTGCGAACGGATCGCGCCCGGGGCGGGCGGGGAGCGATCAGGTCAGGCTGAGGTCAGACCCGGCGGGCGCAGTTGGCCGCCCCGTAGAGGCCGCACAGGTCGTTGGTGATGACCGAGACCGGCACGTCCTTGACCCAGTCCTGCGTGGCCTTGTCGGAGAGCGTCGTGAGGAACTGGGGCCGCTGGAGGGCGGGGAGGATGCGCGGGGGGATGCCGCCGCCGAGGTAGATGCCGTCCTGTGCGTACACGGCCAAGGCGAAGTTGCCCGCCTGTCGGGCGAAGATGGACGTGAAAAGCGCGAGCGCCTTGGCCGACGTGGGGCAGGTGCCTTCGAGGCCGGCCTGAGAGATCATGGCAGCCTGCTCGTGCTCCGGGGCGTGGGCGACGCGGTCGTTGCGGGGGAGGTCTTCGGCCTCGACGAGGAAGGTGTAGATGTTCCGCAGACCGGGGCCGGAGACGAGGTTCTCGTAGGTGCAGCGCTTGAAGAAGCCCTTCTCCGGGTTGTCGATGGCGGAGATGTACTTGAGCAGGCGGATTTCCAGCTCGCTGGTGGGGGCGAACTCGATGTGGCCGGCCTCGGCGGGGTTGATGATGTGACGCTGGCCGTCCCACACGAGCGAGGCGTGGCCGAGGCCGGTGCCGGGGGCGATGATGGCACGGGTGCCGCCGGACCTGGGGCGTTTGCCCTTGCGAAGCACGACGAAGGCCGACCTGGGCAGGACCTCGATGCCGGCGGCCGCCGCGTACAGGTCGTTGACGAGGGCGACGGCCTTGACCTTGAGCTGCCGGGCGAGTTTGCGGGCGTCGAGCGACCAGGGAAGGTTGGTCGTCTTGACCTTGCCGTCGCGGACGGGCCCGGCCACGCCGAAACCGGCGCCCTTGAGCTTGACCTTGGCCCCGCCGAGAAGCTCCGGAAGGTCGGTCAGGTAGCGGTCGAGGATGTGCTCCAGCGACTTGTACTGCCCTGAGGGGTACCTGAGCACGCTCGCCTTGACGGGGGTGAGCGTTTTGGGGTCGAAAAGGGCCAGCCGCGTGTTGGTGCCGCCGATGTCGCCTGCGAGGAGCATGGTGGCACCCAAGAGAATCTACTTCAGGGCGGCGTGCAAGACCTCGGCGACCTTGGCCGACGTCAGGTCGTTCTTGCCGAAGCCGGGATACGCCCCGGCGGCGACGGCCTGGGCCTGCGCGTCGGCGTAGTTGGAAATCAGCATCAACTTCAGATCAGGTTTGGATTTGCGCAGCTCCCGGATGAGCTCCAGTCCCGAGTCCGTGGCGAAGCCCGGCTCCAGCACGCGGTTGACCAGGGCCAGCGCCGGGCCGGCGTCGCCGTGGCCGGCCAGCGCGGCGTCGAGCTCGGCCGGGGAGAGCACGTTGCGCACGACCGCGGCCGGCCATGCCTTCCGCACGGCCATCGTCAGGTAGGTGGCGTCCGGGCGGCAGTGGCCCACGAGCAGCACGAGCGGGGCGGGTTGCGGGGCAGGGGGCATCGGGGAGGGTCGATTTTTCGGGGGGTAAAAGGGGCGGGTGTTCAGCAGCCGCGGGGCCGTTCGCGGCAGAGGCGTCCATCGCGGCGGCGGAGGGTCAATCTTCAGGCGGGGGGGCGGCGGGCGGCGACTTGGGGTCGGAGCGGCGGAAGATGGCGACGACCCGGTCGAGGTTGACCACGAACAGTTTGTTGTCGTGCTCCAGCTCGACCGGGATGGCCTCCCGCGGGTCGAAGAGGACCTTGTCGTACTGGCGGATGGTCTGGTCTTCGTCGTTTTCGATTTGTTTCGAAATCGCGATGACCCGGCCGGTGATGACGGGAATTTCGTGGGAGTCGGGTAGGGCGATGCCCGACTTGGTGACCCGCTTGTTCTCGTCCTTGCGGATGACCACACGGTTGCCGATCGGTTCGATCAGGTCGTAGTCGAGCTTGGGCCGGGAAGGGGAAGAGGACATGCCGGTGGGATGGTAGCCGGCCACGCGACGCGGCCGGGGGTTCGAGCGGGCCGGGATGTCGAAAAAATGCGATCTCGATCAAGGGGATGCGGTCGGCCCCCACCAGGTCAACATGGGCAAGTGTGTCGTTTGTCCTTTGACAGCCAGCGCTTCCCATCCGTTCGGGCTGTTTTGTTTGGTTTTGTCTTGACCCCGATGATGGGTTATGTTTTTCAAACGACCTCGTTCGCTCTGGTCAAACGATTGACAGCGGTCAACTGCTGGAAGGGGAGAGCTGCATCATGCTGAAGAAGGTCTGTGTTGCCGCGTTGGCGGGTATGGTCGGGGCGGTGTCGGCGGCGACGGCCACGGTGCTGCCGTTTAACAGTTTCGGCACGGGCGGTTTGGCCGCCTACGGCGACCGGGTGACCAGCCCCCTGCAGGCGAGCACGACCTACAGCGAGGGCTTCGGCTGGACCCCGAACATCGAGCTCAACTTCGTGACGCTGAACACCGCGGGCCCGGTGTCGATCTGGTCCAGTGGTTACGCCTCGCTGGTCAACGCGCTGGGCCACGGCGCGTTCAACGTGCCGTTTCGGCTGGACTTTGTCGCCGACCCCGGCTGGTTCGTGACGCTGCACACGTTCGACATCGCAACGTGGTTGAATGGCACGTACCAGACGGAGCTTCGCATCTGGGACGACAACGGCAGCTTTGCGGCGCCCAACCTGTTTTCGTTCAGCGGCGTGCTCTCGCCGTCGATCGTCTACCAGCCGCTGACGTCGGCCGTCACCGGGGTTGGCACGCTCAGCCTCTATGTGAGCAACATCGGCTCGACCGGTCTGGACAACGTGAGCTTCAGCCAGTCGCCGATCCCCGAGCCGGCGATGGCGTCGGTGCTCGTGCCGGCCGCGATGCTGCTGCGGCGCCGGGGCCGCTGACAGGGCTGAACAGGGGTGACCTCCGAGGACCGCGGTTCGTGTCTGCACGCAAGCAGCCGATAGGGCGTGCCGTGCGCGTGTGGGCAAGCGTGCGCGGCTGAGCGGCGTCGCTGCCGTCGGGATGGACCAACCCTATCGTGTCTGCCCATGCGGCGAAGCGGGGTCTCACGGGAGCGGGCCAACGACCTGACGCCGCGCCACGGGTCGGGGGCGGCAAGGGGTGAAGCGACGGGGCGGGGAAGCGACGGAGCGACGGGGCGACAGAGCGACGAAGCGACGCAGGGACGGAGCGACGAAGGGGCGGGCGGGCGTGGGCGGGGGTGGACACGGGGGCCGCTGGCTTGGCTGCGGCGGTGGTGGGCCGGGGAGCAGCACGTCTCGGGTCGCGGGCGGGGGTGGTACCTGCGGCAGTACTGGGGGTGGCTTCGGCCGTCGGCCGGGCCGCTGGCGGGGTTGTTCGCGTTGGCGGTGGCGGCGGCGGCGCTGGACCTGCTCTGGCCGCTGCTGATCAAGGTGATGATCGACCAGCTCGTCGCGGCGGAGCTGGAGCGGGGTCAGAAGCTGCAATGGCTGGTGGTGTGCGCGGCCGGAGTGATGGGCCTGCTGGTGGCCAAGCAGGGGATCGAGCTGTTTCGGGCGTACCGGACGGCGGTGGTGAATGCGAAGCTGCTGGTGCGGCTGCGTCGGCGGCTGTTCGACCGGCTGCTGCACCTGCCGCTGTCACGGCTGGCGGAGTTCAAGACCGGGGGCATCGTCTCGCGGCTGGGGGCGGACGTGGACCAGGTGGGGGCGCTGGTGCAGCAGGCGATCATCGCGCCGTCGGTGGCGGTGCTGCGGATCGTGCTGACCATGGGGCTGCTGGTGTACCTGAGCTGGGAGCTGGCGGTGGCGACGCTGCTGGCCCTGCCCGTGGTGGGGGCGTTGACCGTGGTGTGGCTGCGGAAGGTGCGGCCGGTGTACCGCTCGATGATGGACGAGCGGAGCGCGGTGGACGCGCACGTGGGCGAGACGTTCGGCGGCATCCGCGTGGTGCGGAGCTTCCGCCGCGAGCCGCGGGAGGCCCGGGAGTACGCCGTCGGCACACACACGGTGATCCGCAAGCTGCTGCGGGCGAACCGTGTGGAGTATGCGTTGGAAAACGCGTGGGGACTGCTGATCCCGCTGGCGAGTCTGGTGGTGGTGGGGTACGGGGGGTATCTGGTGATCGAGGGCCGGGGCGAGCTGGGCAACGTGTTTGCGTTTCAGATCTACGCGGTGCTGCTGCTCGGGCCGGTCATCCAGATCGTCGCGGCCGTCAGCCAGACGCAACGGAGCCTGGCGGCGATGGAACGCGTGTTCGACACGCTGGCCGAGCCGACGGACAAGCCGGACCGGCCGAACGCGGTGGACGCGCCGGCCGAGGTGCGGGAGCTGCGTCTGGAGGGTGTGGGGTTTGCCTACCGGGAGGGCGTGCCCGTGCTGCGGGACGTGAACCTGACGGTGCGGACGGGGCAGACGGTGGCGCTGGTGGGGCCGAGCGGGGCGGGTAAGACCACGCTGACGGACCTGGTCTGCCGCTTTCACGACCCCACGGAAGGGCGCATCCTGCTCAACGGCATCGACTTGCGCGACCTCCGGCTGGCGAGCTACCGGCGGCTGCTGGCGGTGGTTCAGCAGGAGACGTTCCTTTTCGACGGCACGGTGCATGAGAACATCGCCTACGGCCGGCGACAGGCCACGCGTGCCGAGGTCATGGAGGCGGCCCGGCGGGCCAACGCCCACAGCTTCATCTGCGAGCTGCCCGAAGGCTACGACACCGCCATCGGCGAGCGGGGCGTCAAGCTCTCCGGGGGACAGCGGCAGCGGCTGTCGATCGCCCGCGCGATTCTGGCCGACCCGGCCATCCTCGTGCTCGATGAGGCCACAAGCAACCTCGATACCGAGAGCGAGCGGCTGATCCAGGCGGCCATGGCCGAACTGCTCCGCGGCCGACTCACCTTCGTCATCGCGCACCGCCTCAGCACCATCCGCCATGCCGACCTGATCGTCGTGCTCGAGAAGGGCCGGGTGGTCGAGACGGGAACGCACGACGAGCTGATGGCCCGCGGCGGCAAGTACCTCACGATGGTGGAGCTGCAGGCGGAAGGGTGAGGGTGGAGCGACGGTGGGGGGAGCGACGCAGCGACGAAGCGACGGAGGGGGGGGAGCGACGGAGCGACGGAGGGGCGGGGAAGCGACGGAGGGGGGCGACGGAACGAGACACACCTCCGGAGCGGCTGTGGGGTGCCGCCCCGGAGGTGCGAAAGAACGAATGGGAGCCGGTGTGCTACGGCCGCCCGGCGTTCCGGGCGTGGTTCAGCGGCGGATGCGGGTGAGGCCGAGCCCGCCGAGCAGGGTCAACCCTGCGATCGCAGCGCTGGGCAGTGGGATGGGCTCCGCGCCGCTGCGGCCGCGGTAGTTGTCCCAGTAGATGTCGTAGGTCACGCCTTCGTCCGTGTTGTGCCCCTGGAGGATGACCTCGCCGATGTAGGCGGAGGCCGACGCGGCGGTCGTCGCCGAGACGTCGCCGACCACGTAGGTGAAGGAGCCGTTGGGGTTGAGCGTCACTTCGAGGGTGTACCACGTGTCGTAGGTGAACCCCGTAGGCAGGCCGAGATCGAGCCACGTGCCGTTGTTCCATCCGCGGAAGCGTGGGGTGGCGGATTCGCTGGTGAACTCGAGGATGGGGTAGCGGGCGATGACGTCGGCGGTGTCGCGGGCGACGCCCCAGAGGCCGGCCATGCGGCGGCCGGTGGTCGCCCAGTCGGCCGGCACGTACAGGTCGATCGCCTGGTAGTGGATACCGGGGGGCAAGTCGTACTTGCGGCCCTGCGTGTTGTAGAACGTGCCCGTGAAGGGCAGCGGGCGGAAGTTGTTGCCGTCCGCCGCCGAGATCGAGTGCTTGAGGCGGTTGTCGCCGTCGAAGAAGGCGGTCTGGAAGCCGGCGGGGGCGTAGCGGTCGGTGTACCAGATACCGGGGGCCTGGGTGGGGCCGGTGGCGACGGAATCGAAGTTGAGGGTGATCGTGGACGCCCTTGCGGCCGTACCCATCGTGACGGCGGCGACGGCGGTGAGCGTGGCGAGACGAAGCACGTTGAACGTCGGACGCATGGACAAACCTCCCTTCTCTCTCCACGGAGGGGCGGACTCCGTGACGCTGCCGGTGAAGACATGGACTGTCTTGCGACCTGAGGTCGAGCGACGTCGTCTTCGGCGGCGCAGACGGATGCAACATACACCCCGACCGGCCGCCGGCCATGCTGCGCCTTGTCGCACAGGGGGCACACGGGTGCAGAAAGGTCGGAAAAACTCGGCTTTTTCCAAGGAAAATCGCGTGTCGAGCGGGTGAGTGACAGGGTGTGGTCAGTTGCGCAAAATAGCGGGCCATGGCGACGCGGCTGCTCACGGGGGAGGGAGGTTTGCCCAAACTGGTGATCGACACGTCGGCGGGGGTCGCCGAGGTGCATCTGCTGGGGGCGTGCGTGACGCGCTACGCCGCCGGGGGGCGGGAGGTGCTGTTTATCTCGAAGACGTCGCCCTTTGTGGCAGGCAAGCCGATCCGCGGGGGTGTGCCGGTCTGCTGGCCGTGGTTCGGACCGCCGCCGGCGGCGGGGGTCGGCCCGGGGGTTGGCGGAGGTAACCCGTTGCCCCAGCACGGGTTCGCACGGACGCAGATGTGGGACATCGTGGAGATGGGGGCCGAGCGTGCCGTGCTGGAGCTGCGTGACTCGGTGGCGACGCGGGCGTTGTTTCCGCGGGCGTTTCGTCTGCGGTATGCCGTGACGGTCGGCGGCGACGGGCTGACGATGGCGCTGGAGACGACCAACACCGACCCGGTCGCGTTCACCTACGGCGAAGCGCTGCACACGTACCTGTCGGTGCCGGACGTGCGGGAGGTGTCGCTGACCGGGCTGAGCGGGCAGCGCTACCGGGACAAGACGGCGGGCGGGGCGGAGAAGACGGAGTCGGACGGCCCGGTGCGGCTGACGGGCGAGACCGACCGCGTGTACACGGACACGTACGGGCCGCACGAACTGCACTGGGGCGGCGCGAAGCGGGTGGTCGTGCACAAGAGCAACTCGGCCGACACGGTGCTGTGGAACCCGTGGGCGGCGAAGGCGGAAGCGATGCCCGACCTCTCCGGCGGGCAGTGGCCGGGGTTTGTGTGCGTGGAGACGGTGAACACGGGTGAGCACGCGGTGACGCTGGCGCCGGGTCAGAGCCACACGACGGTGTGTCGGCTGGAGGTGGTGGCATGAGCGTGGCGATCGTGACGGGAGCGGGGAGGGGGATCGGCCGGGCGGTGTCGGTTCGGCTGGCGAGGCGGGGGTGGGCGGTCGTGGGGGTGGCGCGGACGGAGGCCGACCTGACGGAGACGGGGCGTCTGTGTGCCGAGGCGGCGGGGGAGGCCATGGGGGAGGTGTTCGTCCCGCTGGCGGCCAGCGTGACGGAAGAGGCGACGGCGACACAGGCGGTGGAGTCGGCGTCGAAACTGGGGCTGCTGCGGGCGGTGGTGTATTGCGCGGGGCTGGCGCCGGCGAAGTCGGTCGAGGAGACGTCGGCCGAGCTGTTCCGGGAGGTGCTGGAGACGAACCTGACGGGGGCATTTCTGCTGGCCAGGGCGTCGTGGGGGGCGATGCGGGAACACGGGGGCGGATCGGTGGTGTTGGTGAGCTCCATGGCCGCGCGCGACCCCTTTCCGGGGTTCGTCGCGTACGGGCCGGCCAAGGCGGCGGTGAACCTGCTGGCGATGGTGCTGGACCGCGAGGGCAAATCGCAGGGCATCCGGGCGTATGCCGTGGCGCCCGGGGCGGTGGAGACGGCGATGCTGCGGCAGCTGGTGACGAAGGAGCAGTGGCCCACGGAGAAGACGCTCGACCCGGACGACGTGGCGGCGGTGATCGAAGCGTGCGTCGAAGGCGAGCTGCGACACAGCGGCGGCGAGACGATTTATCTGCAGAAGTGAGGGGCGGCGTCGGCGGCGGCCGTATCCCACCCGTCAGGAAGGTGGTTGGCGGCCGCCGACATGCCTCACCACACGCCCCACCAGCAGCAGGCACCAGACGACGAAGACGACCCACACGAGGTGCCCGACCGAGAATGCGAGGATCAGCAAGAGGACGCCCATCATGATGAGGCCGGGCGGGTTGTCCCGCCTGGTCGGGAAGCGCCTCACCACGACGTAGTCGGGCGGCAGACCGGCTTCTCCGGGCGGCGTGCTCCTGATGATGCCGAGGGCGGACAGGACCGACCGAACGGGGCTGGTCCGAACCGCCGGGCTTGCGTAGGGAGGGTCGCAACCGACGGGACATGCGGCGGCGTCGGCGGCGGGCGATCGAGGCGCGGTCGGGCGACGGCGGTGCCCGAACCGGGTGGGCGTTCGTCGGGACTGCCATTCGGGGCACGGCGCGCCGAGGTCCGCCACGCCGTTTCCCGCTCCGGCCGTTGACGGCACTCGCTGCACACCGCGCGATCGTTCCAGACGCACGACGTTTCCAGTGTGCCCATGGCACGCTTGCAGTTGTGGCACCGCAGCGTCATGGCAAGCCGCCGTGTACCAAGGGGTCAAGGGCGACAGGGAGGCTGTTTCAGCCGGCGAGCCGAGCGGTGGACGGGTAGGACGACGGTCCACTCGCCACTCGGCCGGGAGCAAGCACTTCAAGGCTGCGCGTACCTGTCGGGTGCCACCGTTCGCCCCGACGGCGGCAGGGGGGGGGCTAACGCCGGTTCGGGGGCGTCGCCACGAGGGGGGGCGATACCGCCGTGGCCGACGCGTTGGCTCACGGGCCGAGCCAGTTCAGGGTCAACGGGCCGGGCGCGGACAAGCCCGACGTCATCGACCCCATTCACAGCGGCACGGGGACCGACCTGATGGCGTCGGGCGCGGTGGCCGGAGGTCGCCGGCTGCCGTTACCGTGAAGTGACGAAACGAAACGGGCCCGGGGAACATCCCCGGGCCCGTTGCATGCGCGGGTCGGCGCGTGTGGTTGGCTGGAGGTGGGCAGGCCGGTCAGGGTGTCCGGTCGATGTACACGTTGCGGAGGGTGATTTCGGCGTTCTGGTTGAGTTTGAGCCGACGGGTTTCGGCATGGCCGTCGGCGAAGACGAAGTTGGCGATGTCGTTGCGGCCGTGGCGCCAGCGGAGGTTGGAGAACGACCAGGCCCCAAAAATGGGATCGGACCAGCTCTTCCAGTCCGTGTTCGGGGTGTAGATGGGTGTGTTGAGGTTGATCTCCCCGTCGTTGAGAAGGAAGTTCCAGCGGCGGCCGGCCTGCGTGTCGTTGCGGAAGAAGCCGTCTTCGTCGAGGCCGATGGCGGCGGGCAGGACGACGTTGCCTTCGGCGGTGAGGTTCTGCATGGCGTCGAAGATCAGAACGATCTCTGACGACCGCTTGATCTGCGAGATCCGGTAGGGGCGTGCGAGGTTGCCCGTCGCGAGGTCGCGGGTGTGGAGCAGGGGCATCAGCCGCGGGTGCGAGGCGTAGTGCAGGACCTTGCCGCTGGTGTTGGGCATCTCGATGGCCGCGGGACAGGCGAAGATCGACATCGCGTTGGGGTTGCCCGCGGGGATGTCGGCGTACGTGATGCCGGGTCCGCCCATGGCCCGTCCCCAGATGAGGGTGGACCAGTCCATGGCGCTGGGGCCGTTGGGGGGCGAATCGACATCGTCCACGACGCCGACGCCGTCCCAGTAGCCGAAGGGCAGCGTGCCCTTGTGCTCGTTGGCGTACATCATGATGGCCTGGCCGATGGAGCGGAGGTTGGCCAGGCACTTGACGGTGGCGGCCTGCCGGCGCGCCCCGCCCAGCGTCGGCAGCAGGATGGAGATCAGCAGCGCGATGATGCCGATCACCACGAGCAGCTCGACGAGCGTGAAGGCCGTGCGGGAGTATGCGGGCGACGTGTTGCGGGTCATGGAAAACTCCTTCCGGGTTGTTTGAACTGTGCGCGACGTGCTGTGAAACGAGACCAGTCAGTCGAGCAAGGCCGCGGGGTCAGGGCGTCGGGGCGTGGACAGGTGGCGTGCCCCAAAGTTGACGGATGACCTCGCCGGCGGCGCGGAGACGGCGGGGATGCAGCCCGTCCACTTTCTGCGGGAGGATGGCACAGATGCCCCACCATTCTTCGTTCATGTTGTTCTGTCCGGGGATGTAGTCGAAGGTGTATCCGCCGTTGGACCACGAGCCTTCGGTGTCGTGGACGTCCAGCCCGTGCTGCTGGCCGTGCTTCCACCACTCGTCGGCCCATTGGAAGATCATGCCGCCGAGGCAGGTGCCCGCCCCCGGCCCGCCGAGGGCGTTGGCCTGCATGTCCGCGAGCTGCGCGGCGAGCCACTCGGCCTGAGCGGCCTCGTCCTCCTGCTGCGTGCGGATGTTGAAGGCGTCGCAGCCGAACTCCATCAGCAGGACGGGCTTGCCCAGCTCGTCGGCGGCCCGCCGCCACATGTCGGTGAAGGTCTTGCCGCGGTAAGCGTTGACGCCCAGCAGGTCGATGGACGGCACCTTCTCGCGGATGAGGTCGAGGTACTGCAGGTCGCCGTTGACGATCAGGACCGGTTTGGAGGGGTCGGCGGCCTTGACGATGGCGGCGGCCTCTTCGAGAAGCGTGTAGAGGTGGACGGCCTTGGCGCGGTGCCGCTCGCCCTGTGGCAGGTTGTCGATCGCGGCCGACTGCCACTCCAGCCCGTAGTTGCCCTCGTTGCCGAGCGCGTAGGCCAGCACGCCGGGGACGCCGACGTACTGCCGGACCCACGCCTCGACCTCCCGCAGCACCTGGGCACGGGCCTGCGGGTCGGAGTAGTCCATCGGGTAGACGTTGCGCTCGCCGGTAGCCGTCGGCACGCGTACGCCCCAGCGGCCGGCGAAGTGGTTGAGGACGGTGTAGATGCCGTGCTGCTCATAGAGGTACTGCACCCACTTCGGCGGCACGGCGTTTCCGGCGAGGCGGACGGTGTTGATGCCGAGCGAGCGCATGGCCGCGGCGTCCTCGTCGAGAAGCCGGCGCAGCACCGCCTCGTCCATCGCCCAGACGTTGAACTCATAGTTGAAACCGATGGGGGTGTAGCCCCACACCACGCCGCGGACGTAGAAGGGCTCGCCGTTGACGCGCAGCGTCCAGCCGGCGTCGGTCCGGTGGACATCGACCGTGTCGGAGCGACCCGCGGGTTGGGCTGCCGCGCGGGCGGGGCTGGCGACGGCGAACGCGACGAACAGTCCCGCGAACGCGGGTAGCCACCAGCTGGTTTTCGGTCCCGGCGACGGAGACATCATGACACGACCTCCCTCAACTGCAGAACGCGGGGCGTCTTCAGACCACGCTGGCGGCCGGCCTGCGGCGACGACGCAACGCCAGCAGGGCCGCGCTGGGCAGCATGGCGGCGACGGACGGCTCAGGGATGACGGAGGTGAGCGAGGCGTCGTCGAAGAAGACCGATCCGCCGGTCACCGGGTTGTTCAACTGCACGTGCAGCAGAAGGATCTCGGCGAAGGCGGCGTCCGGCGGGGCCACCGTCAAGACAGTGAGCTGTTGCCAGACGCCCACGGGTGAGGCGGCGGTGATGCGGGTGCTGTCGAGGGCCGGCCCGAGGGTGGCCCCGGCGGCGTTGTAGAACTGCACCTGCATCAGGCCGAAGTTGTCGCCCACCAGACCGTCCGCGGCCGGGCCGGCATTCAGGGCCCACACGGAGGCGTCCACCAGCTCACCGGGGGCGGTGGGGATGCGCTGCGTCGCCCCCGACCCGCCGAAGGGGAAGAAGGGCCCGAAGATCTTCAGCGACTGGTTGCCGGTTCGGGCGACCGTCGCGGTCGTGAAGCGGGCGTTGAACCCGCCCCACCCGGTGGCCCCGGCGACGTCGCCGGCGGAGGCGTCATCGAGCTCGAAACCGGGGTTGACCAGCGAAGCAAACGCCGTGAGCGGGGCGGCCTGGAAAGCCGCCAGCGACAGGAACAGGACACCGATGCGTGAAGTGGTTGTGCGGACCATGAACCCTCCTGAGGTTGGAAGTGCCACACGTCGCGGAGTTGTCGCGTCAAGGGCCGCCCGGAGCGAAAGAGGTGCGAGTTGATGCCGGGAAGGCCCCGGGACCGGGCCGGTCGTGGGGCGTTTTCATCGACATGCAATCAATAGCACGCGCCACTGGTGCGGCTACGTCATTTTGCGTAAAATATTTAATAGATTGCGACAAGCGACGGGAAGGGAAATCGTTAAAAATGGTGAAAATCGGCATCCAGCTCGATCTCGCCGGCGCCTACGGGCGGGAGGTTCTCCGGGGCGTGATGCGGTTCGCCAGCACCCTGGGCACGTGGCAGTTCGTCATGCCGCCGATGTACTCGCTGGACCGCAAGAAGACCGTGGAGCCGGCGAGCGCGGACGCGGTGATCGCGATGGTGCATTCTCCGAAGAGCATCGGGCCGTTCCGCGAGCACGGCGTGCCGGTGGTGAACGTGGCACGCACGCTCTCGCCGTTGCAGTTGTCGGCGTTGGACCTGCCCACCGTGGCGCCCGACGACGATGCGGTGGGGCGTCTGGGGTATCGCTACCTGCGCGACCTGGGCTTCCGCCAGTTCGGCTTCTGCGGGCATCCGACGGGGGACTGGTCGCTGTCGCGGTGCCGGGCGTTTCGCGAGGCGGCCGAGGCGGACGGCTGCTGGTGCTCGACGGTGGCGGCGGCGGATGAGGTCCCGCTGGAGTGGGTGAGGTCGCTGCCGCGGCCGTGCGCGGTGCTGGCGGCGAACGACCGTTACGCGTGGCACGCGATCGACGCGTGCCGTGCAGTGGGCGTGCGCGTGCCCGAGGACGTGGCGGTGCTGGGGGTGGACAACGACGTGCTGCTGGCGGAGATGGTGCGGCCGACGCTGTCGAGCATCGTGCCTTCGGCGTTTCGCGTGGGGATGGAGGCGGCGGCGTTGCTTCGCGACCTTCTGGAGGGGCACCAGCCGCCGAAGACGCCCATCCTGCTGACGCCGGAGGGCGTGGTCACGCGGCACTCGACCAGCGTGCTGGCGATGCAGGACGCCGATGTCGCGGCGGCGGTGCGGTTCATCCGCGAGAACGCCGGCAGGCCGATCAGCGTCGAGGACGTGATGGCCTGCGTGCCCACCAGCCGGCGCAACCTCGAGCGGCGCTTCCGTCGGGAGCTCAGCCGGTCGATTCTCGAAGAGATCCGCCGGGTGCACATCGAGCGGGCGTCGGAGCTGCTGCTCACGACCGACCTGGACATGCCGGCGGTGGCGAGGCAGTCGGGCTTCCGCAGCGCTGTGCGGTTCTCCGCGGTGTTCCGTGAAGAGACGGGCATGTCGCCCACGGCCTTCCGCCGGCAGCATCGGCAGGTGGCGGCCGACCGCGGCGCCGAGGCGGAAGAGGTGTCCCGGAAGCGGTCGGCCGCTGGACGCAAGCGACGCCGCGGGCGGGCGACCTAGGCTCGGGCATGGGGCGTGTCTTTCGACAGCGACGAGGGTCGGGACGGGCGGCTGTGGCCATCGGCGGGGTCGTGGTGCTGGTGTGCACGAGCGCGGCCCTGGTCACCCGTGCACAGGCGCCGGCCGACCCGCGGCTGCGGCCGATGCAGCTGCCCACGCAGATTCTCGACCAGTCAGGCACGGCGTGGATGGTGCACGGCGGGGGGATGGTCCAGCAGCAGGGCGGCAACACCCCGGTCTTCGGCCAGCTCGGGCAGTTGCAGGTCAACGGCGTGTCGCTGGTCGCGCGGGGCAACGTGCCGGCGATGATGGACGAGCGGACGGGCGAGATCCTTCTGGAGAACCTGTCCGTCGGTGGCGTGGGGGTGTCGCGGCGGATCCTCATCGACCGGGGTGACGGGACCGTGCGTTTCGTGGATACGTTCCGCAACCCGGCCGGCGGCCGCGAGCAGACGCTGAATGTGAACTACATCGTGTCGCTGAACTTCGGGATCCAGCAGGCGCAGATGGTGGCCGACCCGCGACGGCCGCAGCAGACCCTGGGCTGGGCGGCGAGCGTGCACGGCAACCGCGCCGCCCACCTCACGTGGGCGGGGTCGCGCGGGCGGGTGATGCCGCGGCTGATCCACGCTGAGGGGACGAACGTGCTCAACGTTTCGTTCACGCTGGTGGTGCCGCCGGGCAAGGCGGTGTCGCTGGCGCACGCGCACGGGACGTCGCCGTCGCTGGAGCACGCGATCGAGCAGGTCTCCGGGCCCTCGCGGGAGGGGCGGCTGCTGGCGAGCGTGCCGACGGACGTGCGTCGCACGCTGGTGAACGTGCGGCAGGCGTCGCCGATCCTGCCCGACGAGCTGGAGCTGCTCCGGGGCGACCTCAAGGGGGACGTGGTGGAGCTGGTCAACGGCGACCAGCTTCGCGGGCTGGTGCAGACGCCGCGGTTGTCCGTGCGGGGCGGGTTCGGGGTCGTGGAGGTGCCGGCGGAGAAGCTGCTGGGCGTGGTGGCGCTGGGCCGTCTGCGGCCTGTGCACCTGCTGGTGTCGCGCGAGGGGGAGGTGTTCGGGGGCGAGCTGCTGACCGACGCCTTGTCGGTGGCACTGTCGTCGGGGCAGGTCGTCCGCGTGCCGGCGTCGCAGGTGGCCCGCGTGGGGATGCGGGTGCTGGAGGGTGAGCCGGAGGAGCTGCGGGCGACGGCCAAGCCGCAGGTGCAGCTGCGCAGCGGCGAACGCATGGCCATCGCGCCGCCGGGAGAGCCGCTGCAGGTCGCGACGCGGTACGGCGTGCTGAAGCTGCCGCCCACGGCGGTGGCGGAGGTGCTGCTGGTTGGCGAGTCCCTCTCGACGCACGCGGTCCGTCTGGTGGACGGCTCGCGGCTGTCGGGTGTGCTGCTGGCCGAGACGCTGGAGGTGACGCTCGACGGGGCGGCGGGCAACGCGCGGTTGTCGCTGCCGGTGAGCGGAGTCCGGAGTTTTCGCCCCACGCCGCGCGGGGACGATGCCGACGAGGAACTCGGTTCGCCGGGCGACGGGCGACTGGTGGTTCTCCCGGACGACGTGCTTCGCGGCATGCTTGCGGGCGTGCTGGAGCTGGAGACGGGATTTGAGCCCGTCCGCGTGGAAGGGGCGCAGGTGCGGGCGGTCGAGCGCGCGGGCGAGTCGGCCGTGGGCGGCGAGCTGCGGGTGACGCTGTGGGACGGGACGGTGATCACCGGACGGCCGTCCAAGCCGGGCTTGACGATGCGGCTGAGCGCGGGGCTCGAGCTGACGGTTCCGGTGGACCTCGTCGGGCGGTACGAACACCCGGCGCCGCGGCCGAGCGATTTCATGGCCGAACGCGTTCGCGGCCTGGTGGCGGAACTGGACGCGGTCGAGTTTCGGACGCGGGAAGCGGCCCAGCGCCAGCTCCTGGCGATGGGGTCGGCCATCGTGCCGCTGCTGCGGGAGCTGCAACCGAGCCAGCCGCCGGAAGCACGCCAGCGGATTGAGCAAATCCTTGCCGAACTGAGCCGGCCTTAGCGCGACGCGCGCCTCGCCCACCGGGCCGGTCGGCGTCTCGGCAGCTCTTCTGGAAGGCTTCCCGGCAGGCTCGCCCGGCGGCGCTTGGGGTCGTGTGCATCTGGTGACGTGAACGTCGCCCCGCACGCTGGCAACGCGAAGCGTTTTCCACTAAGAAAAGAGGTCTTGACGTGGAGTGGTCCGTTGGGTCGCCGACGTGAGCGAGGGCCGTGGCTTGACACGTGGACGAAGCAGTTCGGGGCTGCGTGAGCGGGAGGGTCGGCCTTGGGGCGTCCGCTGGCCGGCGGGGGGAGTGTGGCTGGGCGGTCTTGTCCTGATGTTGCTGTGGGTGTTGGTGGCGAGCGGGTCGGCGGCGCCGGTCGCGCCGGCACCGGTCGCGGTGGCACCGGTCGCGGCGGCGGGGCTGTCGGCGGAGGAGGCGCTGCGGTTTCAGCGCGACGTGGCCGAGCTCTCCAAATGGCCATCGCGTGTGGTGGGAACGCCGGGCCATCGGGAGGCGGAGGCGTACCTTCGGCAGCAGCTCCAGTCGCTGGGGCCGGCCGTGGAGGTACGTGAGCATGAGTTTGACGTGCTCGCGCCGGTGACGCAGTCGGCGACGCTGACGGCCCCGGACGGTCGGCGGTGGGAGGTGCATCCGTTCTGGCCGGCTTCGGTGCGGCTGAACACGACGCCGGCGGAGGGGATCCGCGGGCGGGTGGTGTACATCGGTCGGGGGCGGGGCAACGAGTTTTCGGCCGGGGCCGTGGCCGGGCAGATCGCCGCCATCGAGGCCGAGGCCCCCGAGGGGTGGAGCAACGCGTTCTACTTCGGGGCCAGGGCGCTGCTGATCCTGGGCGCCCCCGACACGAACAACCAGCACCTCCGGTCGCACGACCTGATGATCCCGGTGCACCTGCCGCGGTTTTACGTTCCACCCGGCGAGCTGGCGGATCGGATCCGGGCCGGCCGGTGGGAGGATGTCGCGGGTTCGGCGGACGCGGCGGCCAAGGGCGGCGGCGAGCTGGTGCTGCGGTCGGACGTGCGCTGGCAGCGGACGCGTGTGCGGAACTTCTACGCGTACGTCGCGCCGGGCCCGGTGGACGAAGAGGAGGTGCGCCGGCTGGTCGGCCAGCTCGGCGAGGCGCGGGCGTCGGCCGATGAGGCCGAGGCGAGGCTCATCCAGCTCGGGCCGGCGACCGAGCCGGTGCTGCAGCGTCTGCGCGAGTCGGCGCCGGCGGCGGTGCAAACGAGGATCGACCGGGTTCTGACGCGGGTGCCGCGGGGCGCGCTGCTGCTGACGGCGGCGTACGACGCGACCAGCCTCGTGCCGGACCTGGGGCCGGGGGCGAGTCAGGCCGTGCAGCCGGCGGTCCTTCTCGGGATGTTGCGGGAGCTCGTGGAACGTCCGCCGCGTCGGCCGGTCGTGGCGGCGTTTCTCGGGGCGGACGGCATCGAGTTTCAGGCCACGCGGCAGATGTTCATGGCGCTGGCGGACGGCCCGGACGTGTGGCAGCGGCGGATCGCCAGCGAGGTGGACACGCGGCTGGCGACCGCACTGACCCATCTCAAGAGGCTGCAGGAGCTGCTGGACGACCCCAGTCAACTGGATGCGGTGGGCGAGTCGGACATCGCCGACCGCGTGGTGAAGATCATCGAGACGGACCAGTCGCAGGTGCAGGACCGGCTGTTCCGGTTGAGGCTGATGGAGCAGCCGACCGCCGAGAGCAAGGCGGAGCTGCTGGAGCTGGAGAAGCATCAGATCCGCCTTTCTGCGGTGCGTGCGGCATTTTTGCGGCGTCCGGGCGACCTGCGGGGCGAGCTGGGCGAGCTGGGCCGGGAGTACGTGCGTCGGACGATCTGGCGGCTGGCGGGCACACCGGGCGGGGTGTCGGCCACGCCGGCCGACCTGGCGTTGTCCACCGACGGGACGCCGATGGCGGAGCTGGTGCGGCCGCTGCCGACGGAAGGTCTTATCCGCCAGCTGGAGCGGAGACGGGCCGAGCTGGAGTTCCGTGCGGAGACGTACCGCTGGCTGGCCGGCCGGACGCGGACCAACCCCAACCCGACCGGGCGGGCGAACAACTCGCGTGCGGTGGAGATGCAGATCGCGGTGGACCTGACCGGCGAGGGCATCCGGTTCGGGCCGATGTCGCAGGGGGCGTTCCAGGACGTCTCCAACATGACGCAGATCCAGGACTACCGAGACTGGTTCAGCCGGCTGGAGACGCAGTGGGAGTCGTTGCAGCCGGGCGGCGTGGCCGGCGGAGCGGCCGGGGGGCAGGATGACGCCGCCCGGTCGGAGCGGCAGCGGCGTGCGGGCTGGTTCGGGGCGCACCGCGCGGTGATCGACTTCGAGCCGCTGGCGGGGACGCGGTCCATCCGGGCGTGGCTGGCCGGGCCGGTGGCGATCGGGTCGGAGATGTGCCAGGCGTGGGGCGTGCCCGGCTTCACGCTGATGACGCTGGACGACATGCGTCTGCGTCGGGACACGCCGACCGACACGTTCGAGACGCTCAACTTCGCGTCGCTGCTGCGGCAGTACGCGGCGCTGCGGACGCTGGTGCTGCGGGCATGGGAAGACACGTCCTTCCGCGGCCCGGTGGAGAACCCGTACCAGCGCGAGTCGTTCGAGGGGCAGGTGGTGTCGCTGGCGCCCGGGCGGCCCGTGCCCGACCTGCCGCGCGAGGGGTTCCTGGTCACGCGGTATCAGACCAACTCGGTGGGGTCGCGGACGCCGGCGGTGTCGTGGGCGATGGGGTACGTGGTCGGCCAGCGTCGGAACGAGGTGCGGGAGACCGACGCCGAGGGGATGTACTTCTTTGAGGGGCTGCCGCGGCTGGGCATCAACGACCGGCAGCAGTTCCTTGTGCTGGTGTACCGCCTGGCGGCGGACGGGTCGGTGATCGCCACCAGCGACTTCGGCCGTCAGGCCGGGGACATCCGGCCGTACGCGGACATCCGCTCGACGGTGCCGACGCTGAGGTCGGTGCCGTTCAAGTGCGCGGAAGTCTCGCTGGTGGGGCTGTACGACCCGCGGTTCCTTCAGGACCTCGGGGATGCGGTGGTGCTGGATGCGCGTCGCAACGCCGACCCGCAGCGCTACTCGCGGCTGATCTTCCGGCAGATGCTCTCGATGTTCGTGGAGCCGGACGTGCGGTCGTTCCTGCTGCTGCGCTACGGACGCGTGGGCAACCGGCTGGTGCTGCTGAACATGGACGAGCGGCCCGGGCGGGGGGCGCAGGCGGCCGGCGGCGACATGGCGGTCAGCGCGGCCCGCGGCTTCGACCGCAATCAGCTCCGCGACATCGGCCCGCTGAACGTCCAGACCGCACAGGACTTTTATCGACTCAATGCCATCCGGCTGGAGGGGTACCGGCGGGCGGGCGTCAGTTCGGGCCTGCTGGACGACCTCCAGCGGCACACCCTCGAGCAGCTCGAGCTGGCCCGGCAGTCCTACGAGATGACCTCGGCCGTGTCGCTGCAGGGGCAGGGGAGTGCCGAGCCGGGTGCAGGTACGGCCGAGGCGCTCACGCGGTGGGCCAACGGGGCGTGGGCGAACCAGACGCGCGTCTACTCGGCGGCGGCGGACATGGCCAACGACGTGATCCGCGCGGCGATCTTCCTGCTGCTGCTGTGCGTGCCGTTTGCGTTCTGCATGGAGCGGCTGCTGGTGGCGTCGCCCAACGTCTACCGGCAGATTGCCGGCGTCATCGCGATCTTCCTGGTCATGATGCTGGCGCTGTGGAGCTTCCACCCGGCGTTCAAGATCAGCTCGTCGCCGCTGATCATCGTGCTGGCGTTTGCCATCATCACGATGAGCGCTGTGGTCATCTTCGTCATCTACAGCAAGTTCGACGCGGAGCTGAAGCGCATCCGCTCGGGGCGGGGGACGGCGCAGACGGCGAGCCTCGCCCGCGCCAGCGTGCTGATGAGCGCGGTGCTGCTGGGCATCGCGAACATGCGCAAGCGCAAGTTCCGGACCGCCCTCACCGCGATCACCATCGTGCTGATCACCTTTGCGGTGCTGGCGTTCACCAGCTCCAGCCGTCTGCTGGACACGACCACGCTGGCCACCGGCGAGCCGACGCGCTACCCGGGTCTGATGCTGCGGCAGCGCGGCTTCCGGCCGATGCCGCCGGCGGTGCTGGAGAACCTGCGGGCGACGCTGGGGGAGAGGCCGATCATCCAGCGGTGGTGGAACGTCAACGCCGGCGACCCGCGCGACCAGGTGCACATCGTCGCGGGCGACGGCAGCGAGCGGCCGCGGCTGTTCGCCGCCGCAGCGCTGCTGGGCCTCAGCCCGGGCGAGAACACCGTCAGCCGCATCGAGCGCGTGCTGGGCAGCGAGGCGTACGCACGGCTGGAGCGGGGCGAGCGCGACATCATTTTCCTGCCGCAGGGGGCGGCGAGGCGGCTGGAGGTGCAGCCGGGCGACACGGTGCGGGTGGGCGGCATCGCCCTGACGGTCGCGGGGGTGTACGACCCCGAGCAGTTCGACCGCGAGGTCGTGTCGCTCTCCGGCGAGCCGCTGGCGCCGCTGCGCTACGCACAGGGGGCGCTGGACGCGTCGGGTCGGTCGCTGGCGGACACGGCCGTGGAGAGTCTGGACCTGGACGCCAACTCCGGGGCGGCCGAGCTGCAGACGGTGTACGAGCATCTCTCGGCGTCGCAGTTCGCGATCGTGCCGGCGGAGCTGTCCCGCATCCTGCCCAACGGTTCGCTGCGGACGGTGACGGTGCGTCTGGCGGACGAAGACGAGGTCCGCCGCGTAGGCGACGAGGTGGCCCGGCGGTTCGCCGTCGCGCTGTTCGCCGGCTACGACGACGGCGTTCGGATGCTGGCGGCGGGCAACCTCACGTCCGTGAGCGGGGCCGGGCAGGTGGCGATCCCGCTGGCGATCGCGGGGCTGATCATCTTCAACACGATGATGGGGTCGATCGCGGAGCGCAAGCGTGAGATCCACGTGTACACGTCGCTCGGGCTCGCCCCGCTGCACGTGGGCGCTCTGTTCGTCGCCGAAGCGCTGACCTACGGCCTCATCGGCGCGGTCTTCGGCTACATCATCGGGCAGGGCGTGGGCACGGTGCTGATGAACCTCGGCTGGCTGGGCGGAGTGACGCTGAACTACTCGGGCACCAGCGCGATGCTCACGCTGGGGCTGATCCTCGTGGTCGTGCTGCTCTCGGCGCTGGTGCCGGCGCGGCTGGCCAGCCAGATCGCCGCACCCAGCATCGAGCGCAACTGGCGGGTGCCGCTGCCCAAGGGCGACCAGATCACCGCCGACTTGCCGTTCACCATCAACAAGACGGCCGCGATGGGCGCCGTGGCGTACCTCGCCGAGTTCTTCGACGCCCACCGCGAAGGTTCGATCGGCAAGTTCTCGGCCGGCAAGGTGGAGGTGTTCTCCATCCCCGACGCCAACGGCCGCGAAAGCCGCGGGCTCAAGACGGTGGTCTGGCTCACCCCGTTCGACCTGGGCGTGCGGCAGCACCTGATGCTGTTGATCCACCCCGGCGAGTTCGAGGACATCTACGAGGTGCAGGTGGTGCTGCAGCGGCTGAGCGGCGACGACAGCAGCTGGTACCGCATGAACCGCACGTTCCTGACCGAGCTGCGGAAGCAGTTCCTGCAGTGGCGCAGCCTCACCCCGCAGCGGATGCTGGAGTACATCGAAGAGAGCCGCAAGCTCTTTGAAAAACCGGTGGACAAGGTCGTCGAAGTGGTGCCGGGCGATGTGGTCCGGCTGGGCTAGAGGGGGGGAGCCGGCCGGCGCGGCGTGGGGCGGGCTTTCCGGGTGCGGCGGGGTCGAGGGCTTCGAGATGGTGGGTGTGCGAGAGCAGCGGGCGGAGGACGGGGGCGGACGGAGGCGTCAGGCGTGAAGAAAGAGGACAGGGAACTGCAGGAGTTTCGCGACCTGATGCCCGTCCCGGATCAGTGGGAGGACGCGTTCGGGCTCAAGGCGATCGTGGGCGGTCTGTTCGTCGGGATGATCATGACCCCGGCGAGCATGTACATGAACCTGGTGATGGGGGGGTCGGTCGGGTCGGCGGCGCAGTGGGTGACGATCATCCTGTTCCTTGAGGTGGCGCGGCGGTCGTTCACGGTGCTGCGTCGGCCGGAGATTTACGTTCTGTACTACATGGCCGGGGCGTCGCTGGTGACGTTCCCGCCGCTGCTGTGGAACCAGTTTCTGCCGCAGAGCGAGAACTTCCGGCAGTTCAACCTTGCCGACAAGATCCCGCCATGGGTGACGCCGTCGTCGCCGGACGTGCTGGGCTTGCGGACGTTTTTCCACCCGGCGTGGGTGGCGCCGATCGGCTTGCTCGGGCTGGGGATGCTGCTGAGCCGGCTGGACTCGTTTTCGCTGGGGTACATCCTGTTCCGGCTCACCAGCGATGTGGAGCGGCTGCCGTTCCCGATGGCGCCGGTGGGGGCGCAGGGGATCACGGCCCTGGCGGACGCGTCGGGCGGCAAGGAGACGTGGCGCTGGCGGGTGTTTTCGTTCGGGGCGATGCTGGGGCTGTCGTTCGGGGCGCTGTACCTGGCGTTGCCGGCGATTTCCGGGGCCTTCCTCACGGAGCCGATCGCGATCTTCCCGCTGCCGTTCAAGGACCTCACGCCCAACACCGAGACGTTCCTGCCCGCTTTCCCGTTCATGCTCAGCTTCGACATCGGGCTGGTGCTTATCGGGATGGTGCTGCCGTTCTGGGCGATGGTGGGCAGCTTCATCGGGCTGGTGGTGAGCATGGTGGCCAACCCGATCCTGTTCGAGACGGGCGTGCTCAAGAGCTGGCGGGAGGGGGTCGGGGCGCTGGCCACGATCAACAGCAACTACCTCGACTTCTACCTGAGCTTCGGGCTGGGGCTCACCGCCGCCATCGCCATCATCGGGTTCATTTCGGTGGGCCGCGGGTTGCTGGCAAGAAAGCGCGACATCGACGAGCAGGCCGTGGCGGGCGTGGACTGGTCGCGGCTGTTCAAGCCGCCGCCGGGCCGGGGCGACTTCCCGCTGTGGATTGCGGTGGTGATCTACGTGGTCTCCACGGCCGGGACGATCGCCACGGCGATCGCCTTGCT
The DNA here is from genome assembly GCA_046299715.1 of Tepidisphaerales bacterium. Taxonomy (GTDB): domain Bacteria; phylum Planctomycetota; class Phycisphaerae; order Tepidisphaerales; family Tepidisphaeraceae; genus JBBRUM01. The sequence continues at coordinate 154,961 of JBKBHU010000003.1, forward strand.
GATGTACGCGCACCACCTCAACCCGCTGAACTCGCAGGTGACGCCGGTGCTGGTGGCGGTGCTGATCTTCTACGGCTTCGTGTACACGCCGCTGATCTCGTACGTCTCGGCGCGGATGGAGGGCATCGTCGGCCAGAGCACGCAGATCCCGTTTGTCCGTGAGGCGACGTTCATCCTGACCGGCTATCAGGGGGCGGCGATCTGGTTTACGCCGTTTCCGGCCAACAACCACGGCTGGCAGGCGCTGTATTTCCGACAGACCGAGCTGACCGGGACCAGCTTCCGTTCGATGATCAAGGCCGAGATGTTCATCCTGCCGGTGGTGTTCGTCGCGACCGTGGTGTTTTCACAGTTCATCTGGCGGATCGCGCCCGTGCCGTCGTCGGCGTTCCCCTACGCCGAGAAGCTGTGGGAGATCAACGCGTTCCGGCAGGCGGTGATTTTCAGTTCGACCCTGCCGGGCGGGCAGCAGGGGCCGTTCTTCGAGGCCTTCAAACCGCTGTACATCTTCACGGGTCTGGGCGTGGCGCTGGGGCTGTATGCGGTGCTGTCGTTCCTGGGGTTGCCGGTGCTGCTGGTGTACGGGCTCATCCGCGGGCTGGACCAGAGCACGCCGGACGTGATCCTGCCGCAGTTCCTCGGGGCCATGCTGGGGCGTTACTACTTCCGCAAGAAGTTCGGCGAGATGTGGCCGCAGTACCGGGTGGTGTTCGCGGCGGGCTTTGGCTGCGGCATGGGGCTGATCATGATGCTGTCGCTGGGGCTGGTGTTCATGAGCAAGAGCGTGTTCCAATCGACCTTCTAGCGGGGGGAGAGTCCCATGAGCGTGACCGAGCAGGAAAGGACGGCGGCGACGGCCGCCGGGGAAGGCGTGCCCCGGCCTTCGGGGCCGCCCAGGGCGGTGACGTGGCGGTCGATCGCGCTGGGGCTGCTGGGCGTTGTGTTCATCTGCGGGCTCACGCCGTACAACGACTACGTCGTCAACAACACGTTCCTCGTGGGCAACTACCTGCCCGTGGGGCTGCTGCTGCTGTTCGTGGTCTTCTCGCTGGTGGTCAATGCGCCGCTGGCGCGGATCAAACGCTCGTGGGCACTGACGACCGGAGAGATCTCGGTCGCCTTCGCCATGGCCCTGGTGAGCTGCGCCCTGCCCAGCTCGGGGCTCATGCGCTACCTGCCGGCCAACCTGGTCGTCTTCCACCACCAGGCCGGGCAGAACCCCGACCACGCCGACCTTCTGCGGCAGCTCAACCTGCCGTCGTGGATCTTCCCCACCACGGCCAGTGAAGAGCTGCAGTTCAAAGCCAACGACCCGGTCGTCCGGCAGTTCATCGAGCGCATCCCGCAACTTCAGGACAAGACGCTGCTCGAACGTTTCCTCGCCCTGCCGTGGGAAGCATGGCTTACGCCCGCGCTGTCGTGGTCGCTGCTGCTGGGGTGCCTGGGAGGCATGATCCTCTGTGGTGTCGTGATCCTGCGGGCGCAGTGGTCGGACAACGAGCGTCTGCCGTTCCCGCTGGCGGGGGTATTTCAGGCCGTGATCGAACAGCCCGAGCAGGGGCGGCTGCTCAACCCGCTGCTCTCGTCGCGGCTGTTCTGGATGGCGTTCGCGGCGGTCTTCGCCATCCACGGCATCAACGCGCTCTCCGCGTACTTCCCCCGCAACATCCCGCAGATCCCGCTGGGCTACGACTTTTTCGCGGTCCTCAGCCAGCCGCCGGCGTCTTACACCGAGTGGTACTTCAAGCGGTCGCAGCTGTACTTCTGCGTCATCGGCCTCGTGTACTTCCTGCAGTCATCGGTGAGCTTTTCGCTCTGGTTTTTCGTGGTGCTGCTGCAGGTGGTCATGATGGTGCTCGGCACCTACCAGATCGAGTTCAGCGACGGGATGCGCGCCGACCAGAACTTCGGCGCGGTGGTGGCGTTCGCCGTGTCGATCCTGTTCGTCGGCCGGGCGCACTGGCTGCTCGTGATGCGGCAGATGCTCCGCGGCCGTCGGGGTGACGAGCCGGCGGGGCGGTACATCGCCTACCCCGTGGCCGGGTGGGGGCTGCTGCTGTGCACGCTGGGGGTGATGGTGTGGCTGGTCATGGCCGGCTGCACGTGGATCGGCGCGGCGGTGCTCGTGCTGCTGCTGCAGATGTTCTTCCTGGTCGTCGCCCGCGTGGTGGCCGAGACGGGGATCCCGTTCGTGCAGGTCAACGCACAGGTGTTCCGGGTGTGGACGTTCCTCGCCCCGCTGGGCGTGCGGACGACGGCGCAGACGTTCTTTTTCACGTCGTGGTTCCACGGGCTGTTCGTGCACGACATGCGTGAGTCGGCGGCGGTGTACACGGGGCAGGCGCTTCGCGTGGCCGACCAGGGGGCCTACGAGCAGGCCACGACCTGGCGGCGGACCTGGCCGCTGGCGGCGTGTCTGGTGGTGGCGCTGGCGGTCGGGTTCGTGGTTTCGGGGGCGGCGATGCTCTACGTGGAGTACAACCACGCCGCCCCGCTGGACCGCGGCGCGGTGCCGCCGATCAACCCCTATGCCATCACCGGCCAGCCGATCTCGCAGATCCTCAACCCCTCGGCCAACTACGCCCTCGGCGGCACCGGCGCCAACGACAAGCACTCCACCCTGGGTCACTTCACTTTCGGTGCGGCCGTCACCGCGTTCCTGGCCATGATGAGGCTGCGGTTCGCGGCCTGGCCGCTGCACCCGGTGGGGTTCCTGCTGTTCAACAGCTACCCGATGCGGATGATCTGGTTCAGCGTGCTGATCGGCTGGCTGTGCAAGGCGCTGGTGGTGCGGTTCGGCGGCATCGAGCTGTTCCGGGCGCTGCGACCGCTGTTCCTCGGGCTGATCGTGGGTGAGGCGGCGGCCGTGGCGTTCTGGCTGGCGACCAACCTCGTGCTGGTCGAGCTCGGCATCGAGTACATCCGCACGAACATCCTGCCCACCTGACCCTTGCCCGCGGAGAGGCCCGGCCGTGCCGTCGCTGAAACCCTTCGCCTGGCATGGACTGCTCTGCCTGCTGCCAGAGGACTGGTCCCCGCTCAAGCTCGAGGGGGACGGCCGTCGCGGGCTGGCCCTGTTCGCGGACCTGCAGCGGACGCGGCTGGAGCTGCGCTGGCAACGGCTGCGTCGCCCGCCGGCCGACGTGGAGGCGATGCTGCGGCAGGCGGTCGCCCAGGCCGCCGGGACGGCCGCCGTCTCCCGTGCCAGGGTGTTCCCGCTTGTGCCGGCCGCCCCGCCTTCCGCCCTCACCGCCCGCCAGGCGGCGCCGGCGTCACCCGACGTGGCCGTCACCCCTGGCGTAGCGACGTCCACCACAACACCGGCGTCGTCGGACGCGCCGACAACGCGGGCCACAACGGCGTCGCCAGATACACCAGCGTCGCCGGAGACGGCGGCGGCTGCGGCGGACGGCACCCCGGACGACGTTTCGCCGACGGCCGCCGACCCGAAGGAGGGCGTGACGGCCGTTTACCTTGAGGACGAGCCGCCGTACCGGTGTGACTATGCCGCGGTGTATTTCCCCGCGAGCCGGCGTCTGCTCGAGCTGCACTACCCGCTGCGTCGCCCCGAGCGGACGCTGGAGGAGCGCATCCTGCCGACCGTGGCCGAGGTGCCCGACGCGGGGCCGACACCGTGGGCGGTGTTCGAGCTGACGTGCCTGACGCCGGCGGGCTACCGGCTCGAGCGGCACCGTCTCAACGCCGGGGATCTCGCGCTGTTTTTCGTCACGGGGACACGTTTCCGCCGACGCGGCTGGCTGTCGGTGCGGCAAATCGCCGTGGCGTCGCTGGCGCTCCAGCGGACACGGCTTTTCGGCTGGCTTCGCGCGATGCAGAAGCCCGACGACCGCCTCTATCGCGCCGCCGGTGACGCGGAAGAGACTGAAGTGGAGGTGGCCGGCCAGCAGCACCGCGGGCTGCGTCTGCCCATGCGTCGGCGACGGCGCTACGGATGGATGCGCTGGCTGCCGCCGGCGTGCATCACCATCGGCTGTCACGACACGGCGCGAGACCGACTTGTGATCGTTCACGGCACGTCGGAGCTGGAGGTGCGGCAGCTCGCGGCGACGGTGGGGCTGGGCCTCATTCGGCCTAGGTCGCCGGATACCTGACGGCTTGCCCACGTGTCGTGCGGTGGGCGGCGCCTAGATTGTCGTGCATGTTCGGTTTTTTCCGACGCAAGCCGCCCCCGCGGCCCACCCGCCAGGAACAGCTCCAGGCCCGTCCCGTGAGGCTGGTCGAGGCGGAGCTGACGCCGTCCGAGGGCGGGGGCGGGAAGATCACGGTGCCCGTCCGCCCCGGGCGGGTGCACCGCTGGCTGCTGCGGTTTCCCGAACGTGCGACCAAGACGTTCGAGTTCGATGCCGTCGGCGTGTTCGTCTGGGAGCGATGCGATGGAAAAACCACGTTGCGCCGGCTGATCACCGACGTCGCCCGGCACCTGCGCATCAGCGAGCGGGAGGCGGAGGTGGCGACGATGAGCTTCCTGCAGCTTCTGGTCAAGAAGGGGCTCATCGGGCTGGCCGTCCGCCGCAAGGCGGACCGTGCTGACGGGAGCCAGCTCGGCCGGGACGCGGGGGTCGCGCGACGCGGCGGGCCCTGACGGGTCGGCTGCAGAGGCTCGGCGAGGCCGAGGCGCGGCGGTCATCGCCCGCGAAGTTTGCGCAGCAGCGGGGACTTGGCCGACTCGAGGAAGGCGGCGTTGGCGCGGATCAGCCCCAGCCGCTGCTGCACGCACGCGTAGGACCTGCCGGCGTCGGGCGGGGTGTTGAAGCAGTAGTCCAGCAGGCGGTCGATCGTGGTGCTCACGGCGTTGATGCGTGTGTCGGAGGCGCCGTAGTAGATGAGCACCGTGCCGTCGGCCCGGCACACCGCCCCGTTGCAGAAGGTCACGTTGGAGACGTCGCCGACGCGTTCTTCGCCGTAGGGGGCGAGGAAATACCCGCCCGGCGTGGCGATGGCCTTCGACGGGTCGTTCAGGTCGCACACGAAGCAGTACAGCACATACCGCAGCCCCGCCGCGCAGCCCCGCACGCCGTGGGCGATGTGCAGCCAGCCCCGGTTCGTGCGGATGGGCACCGCGCCCGCGCCATTCTTGGACTCCTTGATGGTGTGGTACGCGCGGGCGTCGATGATTTTCTCCTCGTGAATGACCGCGTTCTCGATCGAGTCGCTCAGGCCAAAGCCTATGCCCCCGCCGGAGCCGGCGTTGATGAAGCTGTCCTGCGGCCGGGTGTAGAAGGCGTACTTGCCCCCGACGAACTCGGGGTGCAGCACGACGTTGCGCTGCTGGGGCGAGGGGGTCTTGAGGTCGGCCAGACGCTCCCAGTGCACGAGGTCCTTCGAGCGGGCGATGCCCGCCTGCGCTACCGCGGCGGACAGATCGGGGTCGGTCCTGTCTTTCCGCTCCGTGCAGAAGACGCCGTAGAAATGGCCGTCCTCGTGACGGGTGATCCGCATGTCGTAGACGTTCGTGTCCGGGTCGTCGGTCTCGGGCATGACGATCGGCTCGGGGTGCCACGTCCAGTCGTGGATGCCGTCCTTGCTCGAGCAGAGGGCAAAAAAGCTCTTGCGGTCGTAGCCCTCCATGCGGGTCATCAGGTAGATGCGCCCGTCGTGCTCGATCGCGCCGGTGTTGAACACCGCGTTCACCCCGAGCCGCTCCATCAGGTGCGGGTTGGTGGCGGGGTTGAGGTCGTAGCGCCACGTGAGCGGCGCGTGGTCGGCGGTGAGGATGGGGTAGCGGTAGCGCTCGAAGACGCCGGTGTTCCAGCTGGTGTCGATCGGGTTTCGCCGCCGCATCAGCCGGTCGTAGGCTCGGGTGATCTGCGTGAGCCGACGGGCGAAGGTCGGGGGCAGGGCGGCCGCGCGGGCCGACGTCGTGGGGCGGGCGGTCTTGGAGACGGTCTTGCTCGTGCTGGGCTTGGCCTTGGCCATGGTCGTGTGCTCCGGGGGAGGACGGTTGCCGCCGGCGGCAACGCCGACCCGACCGGCCGGGCCCCGCGCGGCGAAGCGTCGAGTGTGTCCGAGCGACGCGGACCTGTAAAGCGGCCGACGGCGCGTGCGGCCATGGACGGAGTGTCGCACCTGTCGGCGGCCCGGAATCGTCGGAGCTGCATCATCCGCGGCGTGGCACGCCCCGGGGGGGGCGCATCTAGCGGCCGCCCCCCCCCCCGCCCCCACTCCCCCCGCCGCCCCCACTCCCCCCACCCCCACCGGCCCGCAGCACCTCGTCCACCGTCGTCGTGAACGAATCGAACGAGCTGGCGCTGATGCGCGGGTTGTCGATCGACCCGCGGATGTGGATTTGCAGCAGCTCCCGGCGGGTGCGGTCGGCGAGGTCGGAGAAAATCGGCACCTTGGGCAGGTCCGAGGTCGCCACCGACCAGAGGCTCAGCCGCACCTGCCGGCGTTCGAGGTCGATGAAGCCGGCCCCGTCGATCTGCACGCCCGGGGACCTCAAGACGAGCTGCTCGAAGGTCACGCGCGGGCCGTCCATGTTGTAGCGGGCGGAGGCGTTGTTGAACGACGTGCCCAGCGGAAGCGAGAGGTTGGCGATCTGCACCAGCCCCAGCAGCACGGGCACCCGCGCCAGCCGCTCGCCGGTCACCGAGAGGTCGCCGCGCCCGCGACGTGAAGCCGGGTTGGCCACCGCCCCCTCCAGCGTCAGCGATGCCGTCATCCGCCCGGACACCGGCGTGTCGGCCAAACGGCCCACGAGCACCGCGACGTCGGCGTTGCGCAGCGACAGGTCCAGCCCGTACCGCGTCGGCTCTCCGGGTGGGAAGGCCAGCGCGGCGAACCCCGAAAGTTCCCCGTCGGCCAGCCGCCCGGTCAGCTCCTGGAACATCATGCCGTCGCGGTCGGCGTCCTTGCTGATCTGCAGACGCACGTCGCGGAACGCCCGCCCGCCCACGTCCCCCTGCGGAAACGACAGCCCGCCGGAGAGCCGTCCCAGCCGCCCGTCCCGCACCTCGCCGCGGAGCGACAGCTCGCCCCCGGCCACGCGAAGCGGCACACCCAGCGAAGCGCCGAGGTCCACCGGCTCCATCCGCACGTCGAAGGTGAGGTCCGACCCGCCGGCCACCGGCGGCCCCAGCGACGCCAGCGCGTCCTGCGGACGCGGCAGATAGGTGAGCTCGCACCGCGGCAGGTTCACCCGGCCTTCGAGCGCCAGCGCGTCCAGTGCGTCGCGCAGCAGCGGCGGCATCGCCTGCCGCAGCGGCGCGTCCACCTGCAGGTCGCGGGCTGTGAGCCGCAGCGACCAGGCCACGCCCGCGGTCGTCCCGCCGGTTCCCTCGAGCGACAGCGTCGCCGAACCGCGACGCCCCGTCAGCCCGCTCAGCCGGACCCGCTCGCCCTCGATGACCACTTCGCCGTACACGTCTTCGACCTGCACCGGGAGCACGGCCGGGGTGGCCGACATGCCCAGCGGCCGGATGCGGTACACCGACGGCGCATCCGGCGCAAGGCGCAGGTGCACGTCGGCTGGCCCCGCCGGCATGACCGCGTCCCACGCCGCGCGGGCCTCGTCCCCGAGCACGTCGCGCAGCGCCGGCTCGAAGGTCAGCGCGTCGCCCTCCGCGTGCAGCGTCAGACGCAGCCCTGACGCGTTCCCCTCCGCCGGCCCCCACTGCACCTTGCCCGATGCCCGAAGCTGACCGCCCCCGCCGACGCCCCCCGCCGGGGCCCGTCGAACGCCCCGGGCCGAGACGATGGTGAGCTGCTCCGGCGTGAGCTCAAGGGTCGCCGTCACGTCGTCCAGCCGCCAGAGAGGCTGGTCGGCCGCGGGCGGACGCGGCTCGCGTCGCACGGGGGTGGCCGTCCCGTCGCGCAGCGAGAGCGTGAGGGCGTAGCGACCCTCGGGGCCGTCGATCCGGCCGCGCACGTCCAGCACGCCGGTGAGCCCGAGTTGCTCGACCCACGGCCGCTTGTCCGGGTCGATGCAGGCGAGCAGCGTGGCGTCGATCGGGACGCGGGCCGCCGTGAGCTCGAGATTGAAGTCGGCGGGCGGTTCGCCCCGGGTGCGGTCGCCCAGACTCACGTCGCCGTTCACCGCCAGCACCGCCTCGCCGGTGGCCGCCCGCATCTGGTCGAGCACCACCCGGCCGCTTTCGATCCGCACGTGGCCGGTCACCTGCTCGAGCGGGTAGGGGAAGGGGCGGTAGCGTCCGCGTCCCTGCTCGACGTACACATCGATCGGCCAGCGCCAGCGGGAGACCCGCCCCGGCGCGCGGTACACCTCGGCCCGGAAGTGGCCGGCGAAATGGGGGAAGCCGCGTCCGGTGTCGTCGAACTGCGCCAGCACGTCGCGGACGCCCTCCGGCATCGCCGCCACCAGCTCCTCGTCGGCCGTCACGCCGTCGCCGCGGACGCGGAAATCCACTTCCGAACCGCCCTCCAGCGGCTCCATGAACCCGTCGATGCGCAGCTCGGCATCGCGGTTGACCCCGTCGAGCCGCCCGCGCCCGCGAAGGTTCTGCACTTCCAGTCGCGTGTGCCCCGGCCGGACCGACCGCACGACGATGCTGCCGGTGATGTCGTGAACGGGATACGGGAATTTCTCGAACGTGGTGCGCCCGCGGACGATGTCGATCCGCCCGTCGGTGGAAACTTTGCCCGACTCGTCGCGTTCGAACCGGAAGGCCATCCGGCCGCTGCCGACCGGACGCCACGTGTCGTAAATCTCCCGCGGCAGCCGGGGCAGCACTGCCACGATGGCCGGCGTCTCGGGCAGTTCGAGGGCCGCGCAACGGACCTCCACCGTCAGCGGCGCGCCCGGCGAGTAGCCGGCCAGCCGGCCCGACACTTCGAACCGCGACCCCTCCAGCCGCAGCGACATGTCCTGCAGCTCGATGCCGCGTTCGGTGAACACGAGCGTCCCCCGCACATCCTCCATCCGCACACTCGGCGGCGGCTCCCCGCGGTCGGCGCCGTGCCAGGCGCTGCCGGGTTCCGCAGCCTCGTCAGCGGACGGGGGCGGCGAGAGGTCTTCCGGCAGCAGCGACAAGGCCCCGCCGCGGAACACGGCCACCACGCGAAACGCCCGCTGTCGCGTCGCAGGGTCGATCGGCTCGATGGTCAGCTCGGGGATCTCAACATTCCCGGCGACGTCGTGTGCCTCCCACCAACGCCGGACCGGGCCCGGCAGCACCGCCAGAAACTCTTCGGCCAGGTCGAAGTTCTGCAGCCGGGCCGACACCTCCCCCGTGGACAACCTCGCCTGCCCGGTGAGGCTCGTCCCCGGGCGGTCTCGCGAGCCCCGCGCGGTCACCGCGAACGTCAACCGGTCCGGCTGCATCGGGTCGGGCGTGATCTGCCCGTCCACCACCACGCCGCCCCGACGCACCAGCCCCGCCCCCGACCGCTCGACGTACTCCAGCCGGCCGCCACGCAGCAGCACCTGCGGCAGCGACACGGGACGGTCCGCCGCGCCCCCGTCCCTGAGGGCCGCCCGGTCCGCCACCTGTGGCTTGAGCAACTTCTGGAAGTTCCACGTCTGCCCCAGCGGGTCAGACACCAGCGTCACCCGCGGCTCCACCGCCACGACCGTGGTGTGCGAGAAGCTCCGGCGCAGGACGTCCGCCAGCGGGACCCGCACGTACACCATCGCCGCCTTCAGCAGCGGCGGCTCGCCTTCCCCCGCCCCCGGCACCCGGATGGTCACATCGTCCAGCCGCAGCCCTTCGAACACCGACAGCCGCCCCCGGCCCACCGTGACCTCACCCCCGGTCGCTTCCGAGAGGTAGTGCTCGGCAATCCGTCTCACACGTTCGCCGTCGGTGAGCACCCAGTAGCCCACGATCAGCGACACCAACACCCCCAGCACCAGCCATGACACGACCCGTCGGCTGCGGCTGGTCGGCCGGCGGAACGGATACCCCGGGTGCCAGGGTCGCGGGCTGAACGTGACTTTGCGTGCCATGGACAAACGCCTTGCGCCGCTCACCCGGGGGTCCTGCCGGCTCCTACGCATCACCCTGCGGGCGTCGCGACGCCTGTTCCGACGCGGCAGAGCGGCTTCCGGCACCCATGGAAGGACGTGCTTCCAACAGCCACCGCGACACGACCACCCACCCCAGCCCCGCCAGCAACGCGAGCATGGGCTCCGCGGGTAAACGGTATCGAACCGAACCCACCGTCAGCAGGGCCGCGGCGGTGAAGTATACCGGGGGCAGCAAAAGCAAGACTTTGACGGAGAGGGTCGGGGCGTCGCTCGGCCGTGCCGCCGGGGCCGGCCCGGACGTCTTCACTGGTAGCAGCACGCCGATGACCGCCAGCGGCCACACCACGGCCGCGTAGGCCCATGCGGCGGCGAGCTGGGTCCATGGTCGGTCGGGTGCCGCCGCAGGGGCGGGCGACCACGTCCGCGTCAGCTTCGCCCACAGCAGCCCGGGGACGCGGGCCGGCTGCTCCTCGCGGAAGGCCCGTGCCAGCTCCAGCAGGTAGGCGTTGCGCTGAGTTTCGCTCAGCAGGGCCAGGTGCGGCATCTGGGCCACGAAGCCCCCTTGGTCCGAGGCGCCCGTGGCGTCGGGGTTCCAGCCGTCGTAGGCCGTGATGCCCGCGTTGGTGGTGGTCCATACCCATGTCCCCAGCACGCGGTGGTTGCGGTAGGCCCACGGCAGCAGGGTGAGCAGCGTGAGGACGACCGCGCACGCGGCCGGGGGCACCCGCAGCGGCTGCGGCCGGGCCCAGGCGGACGCCACGCACAACAGCAGCGGCAGCGCGATCGCCCCCGGCCGAACCAGCACCGACGCCGCCAGCACCGCCGCCCCCGCAAGCCACTTGAGCTCGCCCCGAACGCCGCGCCCCGCGCCAGGGGGGGAGAGCAGCAACGCCACGCCGACCGTGAGCATCGAGGTGAACAGCGTCTCGGTGAGCACGAGGGACGTGTGGTGGATCAGCAGCGGGTTGAGCACGACCGCCGCCAGCGCGACGCCCGCTCCCGACGGCGACCACCGCCGCGCTACCGCATACACCACGGCGGCGGTGAGCATGTCCAGCAGCGCCTGCCCGACCCGGACCGCCGGCACGCTGCCGCCGAGCGCCGCCACGAACAGCGGATATCCGGGCGTGCGGTACGCGTACACGGGACCGGGAAACCGGGGGTCGGTCAGCACCAGCCCTTCGCCGGCCAGCAGCGACCGCGCCAACTGCAGGTACTCCAGCTGGTCCGGAAGTGCCGAGAGCGCGGATGCGTCCGCCGGCCGGGACAGCCCCCACGCCAGCCGGACGGCCAGCCCGACGAACAGCAGCACCCACACCCACCGCGGCCAACGTGCCATCGTCAAGGCGGTATAACCGGAATCATGAAATACCGCACCCTCGGCTCCACCGACCTTCGCGTTTCGGTCATCGGCGTGGGCACCTGGCAGTTCGGCGGCGAGTGGAACAAGACCTTCACGGCCGACGAAGTCACCGCGATGCTCAACCGTGCGGCCGAGCTGGGCATCAACCTCATCGACACGGCCGAGTGCTATGGCGACCACCTCTCCGAGTCGCTCATCGGTCAGGCCCTTGCCGGCCGCCGTGAACGGTGGGTCATCGCCACCAAGTTCGGCCACCGCTTTCACGGCCACCTCCAGCGGTCCGAGCCGCGCCGGCCGGAGGATGTGCTCGCCCAGCTCGAACGTTCGCTGCGCGCCCTGCGCACCGACTACATCGACATCTATCAGTACCACTCGTGGGGAGACGAGCAGTTTTTCGACGAGGACGTGCAGGCCGTGCTCGAGCACGCCAAGGCCGCGGGCAAGGTGCGACATCTTGGCAACTCGGTGGGCTTCAACGGCAACCTCAAGCAGGTGGCGGCCAGTCGGCAGAAGCAGATCGAAGTGATCCAGATCATCTACAACCGACTCGACCGCACGCCCGAGCAGGAGGTGTTCGCGGTCTGTCAGCGCGACCGGCTGGGCGTGCTGGCACGCGTGCCGCTGGCCAGCGGCTATCTCTCCGGGAAGTACCGGCCCGGTGCGACGTTTCCGCCGGGCGATGTGCGGTCGAAGTGGAAGCCGGCCGACCTCGACGCCCGCCTGGCGGAGGTGCAGCGGATCGCCGCCGAGGAGGTGCCCCCGGGCGTGCCGATGGCGCGGTGGGCCCTCGCGTGGTGCCTGCGTCATCCGGCCGTCACGGCGGTCATCCCCGGCTGCAAGGACGTTGGGCAAGTGGAGGACAACGCCGCGGCGGCCGAGCTGGTGGACGGGTGACAGGTGAAAGGTTTTCGGGGATGATGGGGAGGGAAGGGGGAAAGCGACGGAGTGACGAAGCGGGGGGAAAGCGACGGAGCGACGAAGCGACGAAGCGGGGGGAAAGCGACGGAGCGACGAAGCGACGAAGGGACGAAGCGGGGGGAAAGCGACGGAGCGACGAAGCGACGAAGGGGGGGAGGGCGACGAAGGGGGGGGGCGACGAAGGGACGGAGCGACAAAGGGGGGGCTGTGGCCGCGGGTGTGCGGTGGGGCGAGAGGGCCGAGCCATGACGAAGATTCTCGTGAACTTGCCGCCGGGGTTTTTCAACCATGCCTCGCTCGAGCCGATCTGGGCGCGGCTCCGCGGGCTGGGCGAGGTGCGCATGCGTTCGCACAACACCGCACAGGAGATCGCCCCCGACCTTCCATGGCCCGACGTGATCCTCATGTGGTCATGGCCGCGGCTCACCGATGAGCTGCTCGACCAGGCGCCGAACCTGAAGTTCGTGGCCCATCTCGACCTCTCGCGCACGGCGGCGCAGGTCGCCCTGCGGAGGGGCTTGCCCATCAGCCACGGGCGATGGGGGTTTTCGCCCGCCGTGGCCGAGCTGGCGCTGGCGCTGGTGCTGAATCTGCTGCGACGCGTAAGCGACTACCACGCGATGATGCGCGCCGGGACGGAGCCGTGGGTGAAGGCGTTCCCGGACGACATCGACGTGCGGGAGCGGCAGCTCACGGGGAAACCCGTCGGGATTGTCGGCTTCGGCCAGATCGGCCGGCGTCTGGCCGAGCTGCTCGCGCCGTTCAAGTGCCCGCTGAGCGTGTACGACCCGTTTGTGCCGTCGGACGTGCTGGCGGGTTTTGGGGCGACGCGGCTGGAGCTGCCCGAGCTCTTCGAGCGCAACGACGCGGTGGTCCTCTGCGCTGCGAGCAACTCCGGCACCCGCAAGCTCATCGGGGCCGCCGAGCTGAGCAAGCTGCGCCCGGGGAGCCTGTTCGTGAACGTCTGCCGGGCGGCGCTGGTGGACACCGACGCCCTGATCGCCCGGCTCAAGCACGGCGACGTGCTGGCGGCTATCGATGTGTTCGACCAGGAGCCGCTCCCGGCGGACCACCCGCTGCGGGCGCTGCCCAACGCCTACCTCACGCCGCACCGCGGCGGCGGGCTGATCGAGTCCGTCCAGCGGATCCTGACGTGGCTGGTGGACGACATCGAGGCGTTCCTGGCCGGGCGGCCACGGAAGTTCCCCCTCACGGAAAACCTGGTCAACGCACTGGACGACTGACCGTGTGGCAACGCGGCGTGCCGACGGAGAAGTCGGCCGACAGGTTACGACTAGCCGAGGACGCGAGAGGCATGAACGGGATGGCAACGTGGGCGTGGCGGGCCGTGATGTGGGCGGCAATGTGGGCCGTGGCATGGACGATGGCGTGGGCGATGTGTGGGCGGGCGGCGGCGGAGGTGCGGCTGCCGGCGCTGTTCGGCGAGCACATGGTGCTGCAGCGGTCGGCGGCGACGGCGGTGTTCGGCCGGGCCGACCCCGGCGAGCGGGTGACCGTCGAGCTGCGCGTCCCGGACCCGTCGCCCGGAGGCGGGCTGTTTACCTCTACGGCCGAGACGACCGCGGGCGCTGACGGCCGCTGGCGGGTGAGTCTCGACCTGCGCGACACGCCCGCGGCTCCGGGCGAGCTGGTGGTGGTGGGGTCGAACCGCATCGAACTGCGGGATGTGCTCGTGGGCGAAGTGTGGCTCTGCGGCGGGCAGAGCAACATGGAGTGGCCCCTGCGGCTGACCGAGAACGCCGAAGCGGCCGTCGCCGAGGCCAACGTCCCGCTGCTGCGGCTGTTCACCGTGGGCAAACGTGTGGCCGCCGAGCCTGTGGACACCATGGAGCTCACCGGCCGGTGGGTCGTGTGCACGCCGGAGACGGCCGCACACTTTTCGGCCGTGGGTTACTACTTCGGACGTGAACTGCTGCGGACCCGCCGAACGCCGGTGGGGCTGATTTCGTCCAACTGGGGCGGAACGCCTGCGGAGAGCTGGACGAGCGAGGCGACGCTGCACGGCGGCGGGGAGCTGTACGCCGAGATCCTCCGGCGTCGGGACAACGCCCGTGCCCGCGACGCCCGCGTGCTGGCCACGCAGCCCACCATCGCACCGTGGTACAACCAGCATGCCGCCGCCACGCTGTACAACGGCATGATCCACCCGCTGTTTCCGACCACGCTCGCGGGGGTCATCTGGTATCAGGGCGAGTCCAACGCGGGGCGGGCCTGGCAATACCGCACGCTGCTGGCGGACCTGATCCGCGACTGGCGACGGGGCTTTGAAGCTGAACTGCCGTTTCTCATCGTCCAGCTCGCCAACTTCCGGCAGGTGCCGGAGAAGCCGGGTGAGGATGCCTGGGCCGAGCTGCGGGAAGCGCAGGCGGTCGTCGCCCGGACGGTGCCACGGTGTGGGCTGGCGGTGGCGATGGACATCGGCGAGGCCGAGGACATCCACCCGCGTAACAAGAAGGACGTGGGCCTGCGTCTGGCCCTGCTCGCCCGACGCGTGGCCTATGGCGAGGACGTGGTGGCGTCGGGGCCGGTGTTTCGCGGGATGGAGGTTCGCGGAAGCGAAGCGGTGCTCAGCTTCGACTTCGCCGACGGCGGCCTGGAGGTGCGGGGCGAGACGCTCGGGGGCTTTGCCGTCAAGGGCGGCGACGGCGTGTGGCGGTGGGCCAGCGCCCGGGTCGAAGGGGAGCAGGTGGTGGTGAGCCACCCGGAGGTGGACCGCCCGGTGGCGGTGCGCTACGCGTGGGCGATCAACGCGCCGACCCCCTTGTACAACCGCTGGGGGCTGCCGGCGGTGCCGTTCCGCACCGACGACGACCCGCCCGCGACGCTGAACAACCGCTGAGCACGGGGAGACGTCCGCCGCACCGGGGAGCGGGGTTGGCATCTCAGGTGGCCAGTCGCCCGGCCGAGGTGCGACGTCAGGTGTTGTCCTGCAGGATGTACACCGCGCGGATGAGGTTGTCTTCCGGGTCGCGGACGAGCCGGAAGCCGACCTTCTCGGCGACGCGCTGCATCTCGAGGTTCTCCGGCAGGATGTTGCCGGTGATGCGGTGCAGGGCTTCGTTCCGGCCGATGTCCACGAGCATGGACAGCAGCTTCTTGCCCAGCCCCCGGTTCTGCCAGTCGTCGCGGACGATGAGGGCGAACTCGCCCTCGCTGCGGTGCGGGACTTTGCTCAGCCGGCCGACGGCGAGGATCTCGCTTTCGCGGTAGTCGCCGGCGACGGCCGGCTTGCGGTGCTCGACCACCAGCGCGATGTCGCGGTCGTAGTCGTTGAAACACACGCGGATCAGCCGCTCGTGGGCCACCCGCTGGCCGAGCTTCAGCGGCGTGAAGTAGCGGTAGCGGACGGACTGCTCGGAGAGCATGGAATGGAAGTGCACGAGCATCGGCTCGTCCTCGGGGCGGATGGGCCGGATGGTCACGTGCGTGCCGTCCTTAAGGGTAAACCGCACGACGTACTGCTGCGGGTACGGGCGGATGGCCGAGCGGGGCAGCTTGTCCTCCGACACGGACGGGTCGTGCAGCACCACGCGGGCGTCGAGGGCGAGCAGGTTCAGCGGGTGATTCGACGGGCCGGCCCAGAGCGGGTTGATGTCCAGCTCGGCGATGACGGGGTTCTCGACGATCAGCTGCGAGAAGCGGACGAGCAGCTGCTCGAGGGCGGGGAGGTCGCAGCACCTGCGGCCGCGAACGCCCTGCAGGGCCCGGAAGATCTTCGTCTGCTCCATCATCCGTCGCGCCAGCGTGGCGTTGAGCGGCGGAAGCCCCAGCGCCCGGTCCTTCATGACCTCGACGAGCTGGCCGCCCTGACCGAACAGCAGCACCGGGCCGAACTGCGGGTCGATCGACGAGCCGATGATCAGCTCGTAGGCGTCGGGGATCCGCACCATCGGCTGCACGGTCACGCCGTTGAAGTGCTCGGCGCCGGCGTGCTCGGTCACCGCCGAGCGGACCGCCTCGAAGGCCTCGCGGACGGCCGCGGCCGTGGGCAGATTGAGCTTGACGCCGCCCACGTCCGTCTTGTGCGTGATCGTGAACGAGTGCAGCTTGACGACCACCGGGTAGCCGATGCTCTCGGCGGCGGCCACCGCCTGCTCCGCCGTCTCGGCCACCACGGTCCTCGCGACCGGGATGCAGTACGCGGAAAGCAGCTGCTTGCTCTCGGCCTCGGTGAGCAGCGTCCGGCCGGCTTTGCGGGCGTCGGAGAGGATGCGGCGGGCGGCCTCGCGGTCCACGGCGGCGTCGTCGCGCGGCAGGCTGGGCGTCTGGTAGATGCTCCGCAGGTTTTCCGCGTAGCGCCACATGTAGGTGAAGGCGCGGGCGGCCGTGTCGGGGAAGGGGAAGGTCGGGATGCCCGCGGCGTTAAGGATGGCCTCGCCCGCCGCCACGTCCGGCCCGCCCATCCAGCTCGCCAGCACCGGCTTGCCGGCGAACGCGTTGTGCGACTTGAGCGCCTCGGCCGTCCGCGTCGGGTCGGTCATGTCCTGTGGCGTGAGGATCACGAGCATGCCGTCGGCGTTGGGGTCTTTCGCGACCGTCTCCAGCGCCCGGGCGTAGCGCTCCGGCGGGGCGTCGCCGAGGATGTCCACCGGGTTGCCATGGCTCCACGCCGGCGGCAGGAACTGGCTTAGCGCTTCGATGGTCTCGGGCGAGAGCACGGTGAGCTCGCCGCCGGTGGAGATCAGTGCGTCGGTGGCCAGCACGCCGGGACCGCCGGCGTTGGTGAGGATGGTGAGTTTGGGCCCCAGCGGACGCGGCTGCTTCGAGAGCACCTCGGCCATGTAAAACAGGTCGGAGATGTTGTTCACCCGCAGCACGCCCACCCGCTTGAACGCCGCGTCCAGCACCTCGTCGCTGCCGGTGAGCGAGCCGGTGTGGCTGGCGGCGGCCTTGGCCGCGGCCTCCGTCCGCCCGGCCTTGATGACGATGATCGGCTTGTTCATCGCCACCTCGCGGGCGGCGGACAGGAACGACCGGGCATCCCCGATCGACTCCATGTAAATCAGGATCGCATTCGTCCGCGGGTCGTTGCCGAGGTGGTCGATCAGGTCGCCGAAGTTCACGTCCAGCATCGACCCCATCGACACGCACGCGGAAAAGCCCACCTGCTCGCGGAAACTCCAGTCGAGCACCGCCGTCAGCAGGGCCCCGCTCTGGCTCACGAACGCCACCTTGCCTGCCTTGGCCATCCCCTTGGCGAAGGTCGCGTTCAGCCCGGTGAGCGGGTTCATCACGCCCAGGCAGTTGGGACCGACGATGCGCATCCGCCCGGCCTTGGCCGCCTGCAGCACCTTCCGCTCCAGCTCCAGCCCTGCCGGCCCGGTCTCCTTAAAGCCCGCCGAGATGATGATGGCCCCCTTCACCCCCTTCCGGGCGCACTCCTCCACCAGCGCCGGCACGGTCGGGGCCGGCGTGATGATCACCGCCAGATCGACCGCCTCGGGAATCGCCGTCACGTTCGGATACGCCTTGACCCCCAGCACGTTCGCCCGCTTGGGGTTGACCGGAAACACCGTCCCGCCGAACGGGCTGGTCAGCAGGTTCCACAGCAGCGTCCGGCCGACGGATCCGGGCGTTTCGGTCGCGCCGATGACCGCCACGGTCTGCGGCTGAAAGAAGCAGTCCAGCGGAGAGCCTTCCTGACGCAGGAAGTCGTGCGAAGGGTCGTTGGTGGGTTTGGGCATGACGGCAACGGGGTCGGCGGGAATCGTTTCCTGCGGCCGCCGGCAAGTGCGCCCAGGCCGCGGCAGAAGGCTAAAGCCCCGCCGTACCCCGCTCAAGCCCGACACCGTGGTGCGCCGATTCGTCGCAGGCCGTCATGCCGGGCATCAGGCTTGGGCCAACCGCCTCGCGCTGCGAACGACCGCCTCGCGGTTCGAACGACCGCGTCGGCCGTCATGAGCCCGACCCGGCGGCCGCCGCCGTCACCGCAGCGGTCGGCTCGGCCGGCGGCAACGCGGGCATGGCGATCCACGGGCCCACCGTCGTCGTCAGGTCGATGCGCTTGCCCGTCTGGCTTGACGCAATCGTTGCCAGCATCACCTCCAGGCTGTGCAGCGCCAGCTCCGGCGTCAGCCGCGGCGCACGCCCCTCGGCCAGCGCCCCGGCCATGTCCCACACGCCGATGCCGCGCGAGTTCTCTGCAAAACCGAACCGCGGGGCAACGTCGTGCGGCGGCTTGTACGTCGGCTGCAGCACGATCGGCCCGCAGAACATGTTCGGGTCCGGGCACACCAGACTCCCCGTCGTGCCCCAGAGCCGAAGCTGCGGGGCGTACTGCCGGTGCTCGGCGGTGCACACCAGCGTCACCAGACAGCCCGAGGCGAACTCCAGCACCGCCGCCGACTGCCCCGGCGCCTCCACGAGCTTGGCCGACTCGGGCAGCGGCTTCTCCGGCGAGTCGGAAATCGGCTGCACGACGCCGCTGACCGACTTCACCGGGCCGAGCATGGCGATGAGCGCCCCGATGTGGTAGGGCCCGAGGTCCAGCAGCGGCCCGCGGAAGACCGTGAAGTACGCCTCGCCACGGTGATGAATCGACACGAAGCCGAACCCCGCCACCGGCCGGCCGA
The DNA here is from genome assembly GCA_046299715.1 of Tepidisphaerales bacterium. GTDB lineage: Bacteria > Planctomycetota > Phycisphaerae > Tepidisphaerales > Tepidisphaeraceae > JBBRUM01. The sequence goes on from JBKBHU010000003.1 coordinate 173,781, forward strand.
TCGCCCCCTCCCGCACCAGCTGGCAGCAGGTCTGCACGCCCGCCCCCAGCAGCGTGTCGGGGGCGACCGAAAGCCGCAGGCCCTTCGCCTTGGCGAGGTCCACCAGCTCGCGTCCCTGCTCCATCGTCAGCGCCAGCGGCTTTTCCGAATACAGGTGCTTCCCCGCCTGCAGCACGGCCCGCGACGTCTCGTAGTGCGCCGGGGCGGGCGTAAGGTTGACCACAAGCTGTACGTCCCGGTGCGCGATGAGCTGCTCCGGCGTCAGCACCAGCGGGACCTTGTGCTCTTCGGCCTTGGCCTTAGCGCTCTCCGGCACAATGTCGGCCACGGCGACGACCTCGACGCGGTCGGCAAACTTGCCGGTGAGGTTGGTGAGGTAGATTTTGCTGATGGCGCCGCAGCCGAGGACGCCGACTTTGAGTCGCGTTGACGAGACTGCCATAGGAACCGCATGCTCCTGTTCGGGGGGTAGGCATGATAGTTGACACCGCAAGGGCCTGCATCGGCCCGCGAGTGTCCGTCTTGCGACGTGAACGGGGGGTGGGAGCGGGTGGGGGGCGGAGACGGCGGGGGGGCAGTGCTAGACTGCGGCCGTGCTGATCATCGCTGGGACATCGCGGCCGGGGTCGAATGCGCTGAAGGTGGCGCGGGTGTTGGTGGGGCATTACGCGGCGGCGGGGGTGGCGGCGGAGGTGATGTCGCTGGGGGAGTTGCCGCCGGAGGCGTTTGTGCCGGAGGTGTACGCGAGCAAGCCGGCGGCGGTGGTGGCGATGCAGGAGCGGGTGCTGAAGGCGGCGGGGCTGCATGTGGTGACGCCGGAGTACAACGGGTCGTTTCCGGGGGTGCTGAAGCACTTCATTGACCTGCTGCAGTTTCCGGAGAGCTTCGAGGGCAAGCCTGTGGCGTTTACGGGGGAGGCGGCGGGGCAGTGGGGCGGGCTGCGGGCGGTGGAGCAGCTCCAGATGATTTTCGCATACCGCAACGCGCACCTGTTTCCGCAGCGGGTGTTCATCGCGGGCGTGCGCGACAAGTTCGACGCGGCGGGGGAGTTGAAGGACGCCGAGCTCAACGAGCGGCTGGCCGCTCAGGTCAGGGGATTCGTGGCGTTCGTCCGCAGCCTCGCCGGGCAGACGCTCCCGCCCGCAACGCCCAGGTAGACTGCTGCGATGCGTCCGTGGGTCCGTGCGGTGGTCCCGAGCCTTGTCGTGCTGCTGGCCGTGCTGGCGGTGTTCGGGCCGGTGCTGCGGTACCCGTTTCTGGAGTGGGACGATCACCTGACGCTGGCGACCAATCCCGCGTTCAACCCGCCGTCGTTGAACAAGGTCGCCGTCTTCTGGCGTGAGCCGCATCTGGCGCTCTACGTGCCGGTGACGTACACGGTCTGGGGGGTGCTGGCGTTTCTGGCGTGGGACGGGCAGACGCTGCAGGCGTGGCCGTTCCGGGCGGCGTCGGTGCTGCTGCACGCGGTGGCGGCGGTGGTGGTCATGGGGGTGGTTCGCGGGGTGCTGCAGGCGCGGGGACATCCGCAGGCGGTGGCGGCGTCGGCCGTGGCGGGCGTGCTGTTCGCCGTGCATCCCGTGCAGGTGGAGTCGGTGGCGTGGGCGTCGGGGCTGAAGGACGTGCTCGCCGGGCTGCTGGGGTGGTCGGCGGTCGGGTGCGGGCTGGCCGCGCTGGCGGGCGGGCGCACGTGGCGAGGTTGGGCGAGATGGACGGCCGCGGGGGCGCTGTTGGCCGGGGCGATGCTGGCCAAGCCGTCGGCGGTGGTGTTCCCGCTGGTTTTCGCGATCGTGGCCGGCGTGTCCGGGGCGGGGGGAGCGGGGCGGGGGCGCGCGGTGGTTGTGGCGGTGGCGGCGGGGCTGGCGATGGCCGTGCCGGTGGCGTGGGCAGCGAGGGCGGTGCAGCCGCCGAACCACGGTGAGGTGGCCCCGCTACTGTGGCGGCCGGTGCTGGCGCTGGACGCTCTGGGGTTTTACGTGCGCCATGTGGTGTGGCCGTGGCCACTGGCGGTGGACTACGGGCGGTCGCCGAAGGTGCAGCTCGCCGACCCGTGGATGCCGTTGCAGGCGGCGGTGCCGGCGGTGCTGGCCGGCGTGCTGTGGGCGGCATCGCGTCACACCCGCAAGGGGTGGGCGGAAGGACGTGCCGCTCCCGGCCCACTGCCGACGTCGCTCGGACTCGTCGGTGGCGGGCTGGCGGCGGCTGCGGTCCTGCTGTTGCCTGTTCTCGGGCTGGTGCCCTTTCAGTATCAGCGCTATTCCGCCGTGGCCGACCACTACCTGTATGCGGCGATGGGGGGCGTGGTGCTGGCCGTGGCGGCGTTGCTGTGGCGTTGGTGGGCGATGGTTGTCGCGTGGGCCGCGGCGGGGATGTATGCCCTGCTTGCGGCGGCGTACGTCCCCTCGTGGGCGGATACGGTGACGCTGTTCACGCACACGGAGCGGGTTACGCCGGCGAGTTTTGCTGCCCATCGCGTGCTGGGGTTCCATGCGGCAAGGCAGGGCGACGACGCTGCCGCCGAGACACATTACCGAACGGCCCTGCGTCTGCGGCCGGACGACGCCGAGACGCACTTCAATCTCGGGAACCTGCTGCTGCGGCGGGGGCAGTGGTCGGAGGCGGCGGCGTGCTACGAGTCGGCGCTGTCGCACCGCGCCGACCTCACGCCGGCGCTGCTCAACCTGGCGGTGGCCCGCGAGCGTGCGGGCGACGTGTCCGGGGCACGGGAGGCCTACCGCCGCGTGCTGGAGCGGGAGCCGGGCCATCCGGCCGCGGCCGCGGGGATGCGGCGGCTGAGCGAAGCACCGGATGGTCCGAGGTAAGCGGCGTTGGGGTCGCGGACGGGCGGCGGCTATCCTCTTCGTCCGCGTATGACCGAGACGCCAACGACAAGCAGCGTGCCGCCCGTGCTGGCGGTGGTGAGCGTGCTGGGGAAGGACCAGAAGGGGGTGGTGGCGTCGTTCGCCACCTTTCTCGCCGAGCGGGGCGTGAACATCGAGGACATCGAGCAGAAGGTGGTCCGCGGCTTTTTCGTCATGGACATGCTCGTGGACCTCAAGGACCTCACGGCGCCGCTCAGTGAGCTGGTGACCGGGTTGCTGGCGCTGGGCCAGAAGCTGGAGATGGAGGTCAAGGTCGTCCTGCAGAATCAGCGTCAGCCCAAGCGGGTGGCGGTCCTCGTCTCGAAGGAGCCGCACTGCCTGCAGCAGCTCATCGCCGACCACCGGGCCGGGCTGCTGCACGGCGAGCTCGTGGGCGTGCTGGCCAACCACCCGGACCTCGAAGACCTCGCCCACGGAGCCGGGCTGCCGTTTTTCTGGTTTCCTGCCCAGCAGGACGTGCAGCGGCATTTCGCGTGGCTGGCGGACATGCTCAAGCAGCTGCGGGTGGACGTGGCCGTGCTGGCGCGGTACATGCGCATCCTGCCCCCGGAGATCGTCCGGGCCTACCCCAGCCGCATCATCAACATCCACCCGAGCCTGCTGCCGTACTTCCCCGGCGCCGCCCCTTACCGGCAGGCGTTCGAGAGCGGCGTGCGCGTGCACGGCTGCACGGCGCACTTCGTCACCGAGCAGCTCGACGAAGGCCCGGTCATCCTGCAGGACGTGTTTCACATCAACGTGGGCACCGACACGCTCGACGACGTGAAACGCAAGGGGCTGGAGCTGGAGGGGAAGGTGCTCAGCAAGGCGCTGCAGCTGTTTCTGGATGAAGAGCTGGTGGTCGTGGACGGCAAGGTCATCTTCAAGCCGGGGATCAGCCGCTTCCTTCGCCATGCTTGACCGGGCCGCAGTCCCGGCAGGCGCCGGGGGGGGTGAGGCCGGGAGGGGGCGGGGCGGGGGGGGGCGGTCCCTAGAGTGAGGCCGGATGACCGCGGACGGCACCTCGGCAAGCCTTCCCCCCTCCTGGGGGCTGACGCCGGAGACGGTGTTCACCGACCCGCGGGTGCGGGTGTGGCGCCAGCTGCCCGAACGTGAAAATGCCGTGTTCGAGACCGGCGGCCAGCGATACCACGTCAAACGCTACCTCCGCGACGGCCGTCGGCAGCTCACGGCCGAGCTGGGGGGGCTCCGGCTGCTCGTGGAAGCCGGCATCCCCACGATCGCGGCCGTGTCGTGGGGCGAACTGACGGACGGACGGGCGTATCTCATCAGCCGCGACCTCGGTCCCGGCTGGGTGTCCGGGCAGGTGCACCTCCGCGGCGGCGGGCGGTTTGCCGATGTGGCCGAGGTGACCGCGACGCTTGCCGCGAAGCTGCATGCGAAGGGTCTGCATCACCGCGACCTGTACCTGTGCCACTTTTTTGTTCGTCCCGGGGTGGTTGCGAGGCCGGGGTACGGCGACGCAGCGGGGCAGGCCGCGCCGCCGCCGGCAAGGCTGATCGACGTCGGTCGGGTACGCCGGCTGCCGGGCTGGCGCGTGCCGTGGCCGATGGGGCCGGCCGTGTGGGGGCGTTGGGTCGTGAAGGACCTGGCGCAGTTCGTGTACTCGCTTCGGGAGTTCGACGTTCCCGCGGCGGACGCCCGCCTCTGGCTGCAGCGGTACGAGGCGGCCGGGGGGCGGGCCGGACTGTGGCGGGATGAGCGACTGTGGCGTGCGGTGCATCGGAAGGCCGAGGCGATCGCCCGGCACGACCGGCGGCTGCAGTCGCGGCGCCCCGGGCGAAGCGTGTCGATCCCGGAGGACTGGGCGGCGAGCGGGACGCCCCGCCGGCCGAGACCGACCGACAGTGCGGAGAAGATGAGGGTGCTGCCATGAGGGTGCTGCTGGCGATTTTGAAGGCCGAGGTGGCGCGGGGCGGCGCGGAGCGGTACACCCGCGACCTCGCCGCCGCCCTGCTGCGCCGGGGCGTGGCGGTGGCGACGGCCGCCACCGCGTTCGACGCCGACTGGCCGGGCGACCGCTGCCCGATCGACGCCGCCGCACTCACGCGCGTCGGGGCGTATTCGCGCTACCTGCAGCGGCTGGACCGGCTGATCAGCGAGCAGCCGTTCGATGTGGTGCACGCCATGCTGCCGGTGCTGCGGTGCGACGTGTATCACCCGCACGCGGGGATCGCGGCCGAAACCAAACGGTGGGGCCCGATGGAGCACTTCAACCGCCGGCGTCGGGCCATGCTGCTCATCGAACGCGACCTGATCCTCGGCGACGACCCGCCCATCACGCTGTCCCTCTCCAACTACGTGCTGCGACGGCTGCGGAGCATCTACCCCGGCGCGCCGTCGGAAGTGGTGCTTAACGGCACGGACCTCACGCGGTTCGACCCCGACGCCCCTGAGCTGGCCGGTGCCCGCGGACGGCTGCGCCGCGAGCTGGGGCTGGCCGAGGACGACTTCGTGGTGCTGTCGATCGCACAGGATTTCGAACGCAAGGGCATCCCGGCCGCGGTCAAGGCCGTGGCCATGCTGCGGGACGGCGTCCGCGCGGGCGGCGCGCAGCCGGCGACGCGGCACGGCGCCGCGGAGGCCTCTACGCCGCGTGGACGACGGCCGGTCAAGCTGGTGATCGTCGGCCGCGACGACCGCAAGCCCCTGCAGAACCTCGCCGAGGGTCTCTCGGCCGGGTCAGCGGTTCACTTCGTCGGCCCGGTGGACGACCCCCGCGGCTGGTACCTTGCCGCCGACCTCTTCCTTCTGCCCACCTATCACGACCCGTGCTCGCTCGTGGTCATCGAAGCCCTCGCGATGGGACTGCCCGTCATTTCAACCGTGTTCAATGGGTCGTGCGAGTACATGACCGACGGCGTGCACGGGCGGGTGCTCCCGGACGTGGAGCCGCGGGCCATCGCGCGGGCCATCGCCGAATACGCGGGCGATGACGAACGTCTGGCGGCCGGGCGGGCGGCGTGCCGGGCACTGCGGCCGCGGCTTTCCGCGGACCGGCACGTGGACCGCGTACTGGCGGTGTACGAAAAAGCCCGGCTCGAGCGTGTGGGCCGGTGACCACCACGCCCCGGACACGCCCATCGACCACGCCCACCTCGCCTCACCGCGCGACCAAGCGGTCCGTGCCGGGGCTCGGCCCGGCGGGTGGGACTCGGGGTGTCGGGTCAGGGGTTGGACTAAGGGGTTGGACTCAGGGGTTCCACGATGAACGCGGGGCGTTTGCGGGGTTTCCTTGTAGCAAGAGTTTGCGTTTGTGACTGCGCATCGCCGATTCTGAAACTGGCCCGCGGTTTTTATTGGACTGCAGCGCAGCGGGTGCTAGTGTGACGACGGATGGGAGAGCTCCGAAGGGGATCTCGGTGTTTCCCCGTCTACGTGCGTCAATCTGCCGCATCGAAGCCCCGGGTCGCCGTGGCCAGCAGGTGGGCTGTTCAGCCGCTCGTCTTGTGACGGCGTTGTTGTGAACGTGCTGAGCGTCCACGGGTCGGTGACGGGTGTGGCTGCATCGCCGGAGTTGGCGGTGATGCGTGGCAGAGGACGGCGTGTGGTTCGGCCCCTGTTGTCGTGGCCGCGGTGAAGCGGTGTCACGGGTGTTGGTCGCGGGTGGCCGGGCCGCGTCAGGTGTGGACGTCGTGGGCCGGTGTGGTCGCGCGCGTGGGCCCGGCTGCTACGTGGCGTCGAAGGGTTGGCACAGGGGGTGTGCTTGGGAAGGCCATGTCGAATCGGAACATCGCGTCGGGGCGGTCGTCGGTGGTGCGTCGATATTCGGTGATTTCGCTGGCGGTGCTGGCGACGGCGACCGCCGCCCGCGGGCAGGTGAACGGGACGTGGATCAATCCCACGGGCGGCGCGTGGGAAAACCCGGCCAACTGGCTGGGCGGCAACGTGCCCAGCGGCTTCGGGACGGCCACCTTCACGGAAAGCCTCAACGGCGGCCGAACGATCACGCTCGGCGACGGGGTACAGCCGCAGATCAGCACGCTGACGATCGATTCGACCCAGGTGCACGTGTTCAACGCCGCGCTGAACGCACTGCTGGTCGGCTTCAACCTGCCGGCTTCGGGCGGCGTGTTCAACATCGTCCGTTCCCCGCAGAGCACCCCCACCACGTTTGACATCGGCCACCAGATCAACGTGTCGATCGACGGCGGCAGCCTGACCAAGACTGGCGCGGGCGTGCTCACGCTCAACGCGTTCAACAACTACGTCGGCGGCACGTTCATCGAAGGCGGGACGCTGCGGATTCCCAACGGCGACCCGGCGCTGGGGCTGGGCGGCGAGCCGGTGACCCTCTCGAACAACGCCCGCCTGCGCGTGAGCTTGACGGCGCTGTCGACGAACCGGCAGTTCAACATCGCACCCACCGGCGGCATCATCGAAAGCTTCGGCGGGGTCACCTTGAACGGGCCGATCGTCGGCTCGGGCACGCTCACGCGCCTGGTGGGCGGCGGCTTCACGATCCGCGGCAACAACACCGGCTTCACCGGCGAGTTGCGGTCTGAAGTGGGGACGGTGCAGATCTCCGGGCCGTCGGGAGCCTTCCCCAACGCGGCGGCGATCAACTACACGGGCAACCTGTTCCTGGACAACACGGCCGGCAGCGTCAGCGACCGCGTGGGCGACGCCGTGCCGGTGGTCGTCCGCGGCGGGCAGATCCAGATGAGCGGCGGCGCGAGCACGGTGACCAGCGAGACGCTCGGCACCGTGACGCTGGCCACGGGCAGCAACATCTTCAGCGTCCTTTCCGGCGCGACGGGTCAGCAGTCGCTGACGATCAACAACCTCGTCCGGCAGCCGGGCACGACGCTGCTGGTACGCGGCTCGAACCTGGGCGCGGCGCCCGGCAACAGCGTCTCGTTCATCGGCACCACGACGCCCCCCACGCTCGTGGGCGGCGGCGGGCCCGACGGCTCGCAGAACATCTCCATCGTGCCGTGGGTGGTGGGGAACGTGACGACGGTGGCCAACACCGTGCAGGGCACGACGCTGACGACCTACGGCCCGCGCGGGTTCCGCCCGCTGGGCACCAACGAGTACTCCACCTCGCTCGGCGGCCCCGCCACGAACAACATCCTCGTCGGCAACACGCTGCTGAACACGACGCTGTCGGTGCCGGCGGCCGGGGCGACGGTCAACGCGGTCAACGTCACGTCGGCCCTCTCGGGCTCGACGGTGATCCCCGGGACGGTCACCGGTACGGGCACGCTCACGGTGGCCAGCGGCGCGTTTCTCGTGTCGTCGGGCGGCATCGCCCGCGTCGAGACGCCGATCGACTTCGGCAGCGCAGAAGGTGTGTTGCACCTCTACGGCACCACGTCGTTCACCCAGCCCATCAGCGGCACGGGCGGGCTGATCAAGACCGGCGGCGGGCAGTACCGCATCGAAGGCGACGCCCGGCTGTCGACCTACAGCGGGCCGACGCACCTCAATGGCGGCCTGATCCTCTACGGCGGCAACGTGCCCGTGAACGCGCCCAGCCCCTTCGGCAGCTCGGCCGACCCGATCGTGCTCAACGGCGGCTCCATCTTCAACCTGCAGATGTGGGCGCAGACCGACACCGTCATCGACCGCAACATCGTCGTCAAGGGCGACGGCGCGGGCGTGGTGGGCATCGGCAACGCCACCGGCGCGGAGAACGTGGTCATCAACGGCAACATCGACCTGCAGCGCGTGCTGCGGATCGAGTTCGACCCGACCCCCGCGGGCGTGATCAACGGGACCATCAGCGGCCCCGGCCGGCTCACCGACGCCTTCGGCGCATCGGTCATCCTCAACGGAAACAACACCTTCACCGGCGGCATCGAAATCATCACCGGCACGTACATCGCCGGCAGCGACACCGCCTTCGGCACCGGGCCGATCTGGGCTACCGCCTCGGGCTCCGCAGTGGGCGCGTTGTCCACCAGCGGCGGCCCGCGGACCATCAACAACGAGATCATCGTCTTCGGCGGGCTGGCCTTCTCGAACACGGACACGCTCACGCTCACCGGCAACCTCGACACGGCCGGCCGGCAGGGCGCGCTGGTCATGGTGAACACCGCCCCGGTCATCGCCGCGGGCAAGGTCACCAACGGCTCGCTGGACGTGCAGGGCACGGGCACGCTCATCCTCACCAGCAACGCCAACGACTACCGCGGCCTGACGGTGGTGCGGTCGCGGCTGCAGGTGGGCAACGGCGGCACGTCGGGCGTGCTGGGGGCCGGCAACGTCTCCGTCACCGCGACGGGCACGCTCGCGTTCAACCGCATCGACGAACTCACCGTGCCCAACGTCATCAACGGGCCGGGCCTCGTGCAGGTCAACAGCGGCATCGTCAACCTCACGGGTACGCTCACCAACTTCAACACCAGCGTGACCGGCGGCGAGCTGCGGATCGCCAACGGCATTTCGGCGTCCACGTCCACCTTCATCGTCGCCGGCGGCGCGGTGGCGAAGTTCAACACCGGCACGCTCCCGTCCAACGGCGTGGTGGGTAACCTCGGCTCGATGACCATCAACGCCGGCGGCGTGGTTCAGGTGGCCGGGACGGGCGGCACGCTGGTCCTCGGCGGGCTGAGCATCGCCTCCACGGGCTACCTCGACCTCGGCACCAACGACCTGATCGTCCGCAACGGCAACCTCAGCGACCTCGCTTCGGCCGTCCGCGCGTGGCTCATCGCCGACGGCGGGCTGCCCGGCAGCGTGGGGCTGGGGTCGTCGGCGGCGTTCTACACCGAGGCCGGGGCGTTCGCGACGCTGGCGGTCTACGACAACACCGGGAGCAGCGGCCAGACGGTGTTCACCAACTTCAACGGCATCCTGGTCGGGACCAGCGACGTGCTCGTGAAGTACACCTACGTCGGCGACACCAACCTCGACGGCGTGGTGGACGCGTCGGACATCTCACGCATCCTGCAGGCCCTGAACAACCCGGCCTTGGGCGGGTGGGCGTTCGGCGATACCAACTACGACGGCGTGGTGGACTTCACGGACCTCGGGCGGGCACTGGCCGCGCTCCGCGGGCAGGGCGCGCCGCTGGGCGTTCCGGCGACGATCGGCGGCGGGTCGCCGATCCCCGAGCCGGCCGCGTTGGGCGTGCTCGCGGCGGGCGTGCCGATGCTGGTTCGTCGTCGGCGGGCCTGACCGCCGGCCGCGGGCTTGCCGCCCGCGCCGGGACGGCCCGAAGCCGTCCGCAGACAAAGCAAGGCGAGTCGCCGCGCGTGTGGATGTTGACCGGGCGACTCGGACCAGAGGGGCCCCGGCCGGCCATCGTGTCGGCCGGGGCTTTTTTTCCGCATCGCCCGCGACGTGTCCGGCGTGTGAAGCCCTCCGAACGGTTAACATGCCGGCATGGCACGACCGTTGCGTCTCGGGGTGGTGGGGTGTGGCCGGATGGGGCGGCTGCATGCGCGCGTCTACGCTCAGATGGCGCAGGCGAGTGGCGGCCAGCTTGTGTTCAGTGGGGTCTATGACGCCGACGCCGACCATGCCCGTGCCACGGCCGACGCCCACGGCGGACGCGCGTTCGAGCGGCTGGCCGACCTGCTGGAAGAGGTTGACGCGGTGACCGTGGCCGTGCCGACGAAGCATCACGTCGAGACGGCGCTGCGGTGTTTCGAGGCGGGCGTGCACGTGCTGGTCGAGAAGCCGCTGGCGGCAACCGTCGCCGAGTGCGAGGCGATTTCGCGGGCGGCGGCATCCGCCCGGCCGAAGGACGGACGCGCGGGGGGTGGGTCAGGGGTCGGCGGGGGGGTGGTGGCGCAGGTCGGGCATGTCGAGCGCTTCAACCCGGCCGTGCGGGCCATGACGCGGCTGCAGATCCGCCCCCGCTTCATCGAGGTGACACGGGTGAGTCCGCTCACCTTCCGCTCCATCGACGTCGGCGTGGTGCTGGACATGATGATCCACGACATCGACATCGTGCTGCTGCTGGCCGGGCAGCACCCGGTGACGTCCGTTGAGGCGATCGGGGTGAGCGTTATCGGAGACGTCGAAGACGTGTGCAACGCTCGGGTGAAGTTCGGCCACCCGGAGCGCGGGTCGGGGGCGGGCGAAGTGTCTGCGACGTGGAACGGCTGCGTGGCCAACCTCACGGCATCGCGGCTGGCCCTCAAGACCGAGCGCAAACTCCGCGTGTTCTCGCCCGACGCCTACGTGAGCCTGGACTACCAGAAGAAGTACGCCATGCTGGCCCGGCGCGGTGAGAACGTTTCGGCCATCCGCGACGCGGTGGCACGGCTGCGTCGCGGCGAGATCGAAGACCTCTCCCAGCTCGACTACACCGAGCTGGTGCAGGTGGAAGAGCTGGAGATCGACGACGTCGAGCCGCTGCGGGCCGAGCTCGACGCGTTCGTTGCCAGTATCCGCAACGGCACGCCCCCTGTGGTCAGCCTGGCCGATGGCACGGCGGCCGTCGCGCTGGCCACGCGGATCGTCGAGGCGGTAGGGGGGGTCACGCTCTGACACGTGGCCCGGCGGCGTCAGCCGCCGGCGGCCCGCCAGAGGGGGTAGCGCTGCACGGCCATTTCGACGGCCGTCTGGAGCATGGCGGCGTCCGTGTTGATCAGTGCACTGCGCTGCAGTTCGGCCACCGCCCGCCGTCGCATCCGGCTGATCTCCTCACTGAGCAGCGCTTCCCGGATGGCCGCCTGCACGGCCGGGTCGTCGAACGGGCGGACCGCGCCGATGGTGCGGGACTCGACCTTGGCGAGATAGAAGCCGCCGCGGTCTTCCACGATGTCGGTGAGGCCGCCGGGTTCCGTGCGGAACACCGCTTCTTCGACGTTTTCGAGGAAGAACGCCCCGCGGCCGATGGTGCCGACGTCGCCGCCGCGGCGCGCCAGGGCGGCGTCGTCGTTGAGGGTCGAGGCGAGCTGGGCGAAGTCTTCGCCGGCCAGCGCGCGGTCGCGGATGTCGCGGATGCGGGCCAGGGCGGCTTCGCGGCCGCCGTGCCGCGCCGGGTCCACCCGGATCAGGCGGAACTGGGCCTCGGTCTTCTCGGTGAACAGCCGGGTGAGGTTGTCACGGTAGAAGCGGCGCATGTCCGCCGTCGTCGCGTTGGACACCCGCGGGCGCACCTTCTTCTCGTAATAAATCCGCACGAGGAACCGGCGGTTCTCCCGCCGCACCAGCTCATCGAAGTCGTCGCCGTTCTCCGCGGCCAGCCGGATGGCGTTCTGCAGCGACCCGCCGGCCTCAAGGATGCGCCGCTGGCGGAATGCGGTGGTGAGGTTGTCGGCGAGTCGGCGGTCCTCGGCGGAGAGGCTCCGCAGCGCGTTGGCGTACTCGAGCTCCTCGGAAATGAAGTCGTTAAGCGTCCGCTGGATGAGGCTGCGGGCTTCGGTCTCGAACTGACGCAGCTCGAGTTGGCGTGCCCTTGCCGCCAGCACCGGCTCGAGTTCCTTCATCACGCGTGCGGCAAAAATGGGCACGCCGTTCACTTCCGCCAGCACGCCGCCCAAGGTCATGTAGGTGCCGGTGAGGGCGACCGGCGGGGGAGGCAGACGGGGCTGCTCGGGGCCCGGCGGCAGCGGCGTGGCCGGGATGTCCCGGAGCTGCTCGGCAAGGTTGGCGTCCGGGCTGGCCACGGACACTGCCGCGAGCCGTCCTGCGGCCGCGGGGGCGGACGGGTCGGTCGGCGGCGAAGTGGCCTCGGCCAGCGAGGCAGAGGCCCCGTTGTCGACCTGGGGTACGTCCGCCGCCGTCGTCTCCGGACTGGCTGAACCCATCTGCGGCCGCAGGAAGGCGCTCGGGGTCACGGCCGTCGGTCGGTCGCGGCGAAAGCAACCGGCCGACGTGCACAGCACCGCCGCGGCCAGCGTCAACGGAACGCCAACCCGCACGACCTCGCGACGCACCTCTGCTCGTGTTGGAAACCTCTTCACGCCCGTGAGTGTAGAGAACGGCGCCGCCGACCGCTACGCCGCAGGCGAGCGGCCGGGTGGGCCCGGCACCGCGTCGGTGGCATTGCAGATGGGCCACCGCTAGGCTGGTGGCCGTGACGCAGGCGGGCGAACCGGATTCGGCGACCTCTTCGACACGCGGGGGCGGGGGCGTGCCGCCGGCGGGGGCCGAGCCGCTACGGAGTGAGAACGCGCCGTTGCCACCGCCCGGCCCCATGCACCCCTCCCGACCGGCGTCGCCCGCGGGCCGATGGCGGCTGCATGCGGCGTACCTCGGCCTGCTGCTGTTCATGGTCATCGCGGCCGTGGTGTACGACGGCGTGCGGCGGGAGAACGCGGGGGCGGCCGTGATCCCGCTGGCCGAGCCGCCGGGGCCGTCTGCGGGCGTGCCGACGACCGCCCCGGCGATGTCCTCCCCCCCGGCGATGTCTCCCACACCGGCGACGTCCCCCACACCGGCGACGTCCCCCCCCCCGGAGCCGACGTCCGCCGAAGGTGAGCTGCGGCTACGGGTGGCGACGTTCAACATCGCTTCGGGCCGCGGTACCGACGGCCGCACCGACCTCGCGCGCACGCTCGAGACACTTCAGCGGGCCTTGCCGCTGGATGTCGTCGGCCTGCAGGAAGTGCGTCAGGGCTGGTTCGGCGGCGTGAGCCAGGCCGGCGAGCTGGCGGCGTCGCTGGTCATGCGATGGGCAGACGTGCCCAGCGAGCGGCGCTGGTGGCGGGAGCACTTCGGCAACGCCGTGCTCACCCGCGGAGCCGGCGAGGAAGTGCTTCGGCTGCCGCTGCCTCAAACCCAGGAGCGCGGCCAGCGAAACGTGGCCGTGCTGCGAACGCGGCTGCTCAACGACCCCCATGGCCGGGCGGTCACCGTGCTGGTGACGCACATCGACCGCCGGGTGGACCAGCCGGCGCAGCTCCGGTTTGTGACCTCGCTGTTCCGGTCGGTCGAGCCGCCGGCCGTGCTGCTGGGCGACCTCAACGTCACGCGCGACCACCCGCTGCTCCGCGAGCTGCTCCAGGATTCGGACGTGGCGGATGCGGCGGCGGGGTTCCCCGGTCTGGACACGCCCGGCCGCATCGATCACATCCTCGTCCGCGGTCTGCGGCCTGTGGCGGCGGGCCGCGTCGATCTCGGCGCCAGCGACCACCCGCTGATCTGGGCGGAACTTGCCCTTCCTCCGCAGGACACCCCGTGAGCCCTCCGCCCGATGTTCCCCTGCGGCCGGCGCTATCTCCCCCCGCGACCGCCGGCGTCCCACCGGTTTCTCCGCCGGAACACCTGGTGCAGGCACGCCTGACAGGCGGGGGGCCGGCAGGGGGGGGGCCGCACGAGCCGCTGGGCTGGGCCCGCATCCTCGCGCTGTGGGCGTTTTATCTCTCGCTCATGCTGTTGGGGCTGGGCAGCGAGCGGGCGCTGACCCGACATGAGGTGTTCGCAGCGCAGCCGGCGCGGGAGATGCTCGCCTACGGCGACACGTCGGCGAAGTGGTGGCTGGTGCAGCATTTTGCGGAAGAACCGCGGTACGAGAAGCCCCCGGCCATGAGTTGGCTCATCGCCGCGTCGATGCGTGTCTTCGGCGAGCGGGAGTGGGCGGTGCGGCTGCCCGCGGTGTTCGCCGGCGGGGCCGTGGTCTGGCTGGTGGCGTATCTGGCGACGCGGCTTCACGGCCCGACGGTTGGCGTGACCGCGGGCGCGATGCAGGCGACGAGCTTTTACATGGTCATGCAGGCGCGGCTTGCCGAGGTGGACATCGTCCTTGCCGCCGCCGTCTTCGGGGCGCTGGCGTGTGCGGCCGCCGCGTGGGTGCCGGGGGTCGCACGGGGTGATTCGGCCGGCCGTGGCCGGCTGGGCTGGGGGTTCGCCCTGCTGACCGGGCTGTCCATGGCCCTCAAGGGGCCCATCGGCCCGATGCTGGTGCTCGCCGGGCTCGTGGGGTTCGCCGGGGCACGGTTCCTGGCCGCCCGCGGGGCAGACACGGCGACACACCCGCCGCTGGCGGGCGGCTGGGCCGTGCTGGCCTGGGGCTTTCACCCGCTGCGGCTGGGGGCGATGCTCGCGGTGGCGGCGGCGTGGCCGCTGGCGGCGGTCGCGGCCGACCCCGCCATCCTCAGCTTCTGGCAGAAGGAACTGATCGCTCGGGTCACCACCGGTGCCCACGTCGGGACGACCGGCGGCAGCACCGAGCCCTGGTGGTTCTACACGTGGAACGTGCCGATGCTGCTGCTGCCGTGGGTGCTGGTGGCCCCTTGGGCGTGGGCGGAGGTGCGACGACGGGGGGCGGCGGCCTGCGGAGCCGACTGGGCACTGGGCGTGCTGTTGGCCGGGACCGTCGCGCTGTCGTTGCTGGCCGACAAGCACAAGCACTACGTCATCCCCGTTCTGCCGGCCGTCACGCCGATGCTGGCGGCGGGGTTGCTCCGGCTGCTGCACGAGCGGCACACGGCCGAGCGCCGGAGCTACGTTGTCGAAGTCGTGCTGTGGCTGGCGGCGTCGGCGGCGGGCGTACTCGCGGTGTGGCTGGCCGTGCCCGAGCCGCTGCGGGTCGGGGTGATGGTGGCCGTGGTCGGTCTGGTCGTCGGGGCCGGAGCGACGCTGCTGATGGAGTGGCGACGGCGGCTCCGGGGCCACCTTGTCGCCCTCTTCGCCACCGCCTGGTGGGTGATCGCCGCCGTCAACGCGCTGGTGACCCCGGCCGCCGAGCGGTTCTGGGTTTTCCGCGACTTTGCCGCTTCGGCCCGCGCGCACCTCCGGCCGGGTGCGCGGGTCGAGATGGTGGGCCTGGGGATGCACCCGGTGGCGTTTTACCTGCCGTTGCCGCTGGGCCGGGTGGACCGCCCCGGCGAGACGTGGTTCCCGGGGGTCGGCCGCTGGCTGGTGATGTCGGCGGCCGGTTTGCAGCGGTGGGGGCCGGTGTGGGCAGAGCGGGGGGTTGCGCTCGAGGTCGTGGTGGAGGGGCTGCCGATGCGCAGCGGGGGCGGCCGAGAGGACGAGCGGTTGGTGCTGGTGCGCACGCAAGCGAAGTCGCCGTAGGCGTTGGCTTGTCGGGGCGGCGGCGTGGGGATTCAATGGGCCGACATGGCCGAGCGGTCTACCGCGGAACAGGTCGGGGCGGGGGAGAACGGCGACGGGGGTGCCGCCGGCGCGGCGACGGCCGGAGATGACGAGCTGCGTCTGGCCGAAGCCGTGACGCAGACCTGTCGTCGCCTGCGTGAGCAGATCGGCAAGGTGATCGTCGGGCAGGACGAGGTGGTCGAGCAGCTGCTGATTGCACTGCTGGCCCGCGGCCACTGCCTGATGCAGGGGGTGCCAGGGTTGGCCAAGACCTTGCTGGTGTCCACGTTGGCCCGCGCGACCGCGCTGTCCTTCCGGCGGATCCAGTTCACCCCCGACCTGATGCCCGGCGACATCACGGGCACCGAGATTCTTCAGGAGGACGTCGAGACCGGGCGCAGGCGGTTCGAGTTCGCGGCCGGGCCGATCTTCACCCACATCCTTCTGGCCGACGAGATCAACCGCACGCCGCCCAAGACGCAGTCGGCGCTGCTGCAGGCCATGCAGGAACGGCAGGTCACGGTGGGCACCCGAACGTTCGACCTGCCCGACCCGTTTTTCGTGCTGGCGACGCAGAACCCCATCGAACAGGAAGGCACCTACCCGCTTCCCGAGGCCCAGCAGGACCGGTTCATGTTGATGGTGCTGGTGGGGTATCCGCGCCGGGAGCAGGAGCTGGAGATTCTCCGCCGCACGACCGGTGAAGGCCTCGGGGCGGTGGAGGCGGTGGTGGACGGTCCGCAGCTGCTGGCGTTTCAATCGCTCGTGCGACGCGTGCCCGTCGGCGATGAAGCGCTGGAACTGGCGGCGGATCTCGTGCGGGCGACGCGTCCGGACGGCCCCGAAGCCACCGACTTCGTCCGGCACTGGCTGAGCTGGGGCGCCGGGCCGCGCGCAGGACAGAGTCTCGTGCTGGCGGCCAAGGCCCGTGCGCTGATCCAGGGCCGGCTCTACGTCGCGCTGGAGGACATCGAAGCTGTCGCCCGGCCCGTGCTGCGACACCGGCTCGTGCCGAACTTCAATGCCGAGGCCGAAGGCATCGTGGTGGACCAGATCATCGACAAGGTCCTGTCGATCGTGCCGCGGGGCGGCGGAAGGCGGCTGCTGTGACGGCCGGGCCGTCGCCGATGAGAGGCCGTGCAGGAGGGGCCGACCTGTCGCGCGTGGCCGCGGGCGACCGAGTGTGCGGCCGGAGAGTCGAGGCGGTGCTGCCCGGCGGCGGGGCTTTGCTCTGCCGTGACGTCGTGGGCGGGCGACAGCTCGTGCTCAAGCCGCTGCCAGCACTGTGCCTGCGCCCTTCATCTCCCTCGACCCGCGACGGCCCCACGCTCCACCCGCACGTCCGCGCGAGGCTCCAGCGGGTACGCGAACTGGCCGACCCGCGTGTCGGCGGGTTGTGTGGCGTCGAAGAGGACGCCACGCTCGGCCCCATGGTGCTGTGGACCTACGTCCCCGGTAAGGACCTCTCGCGCGTCAGCCGCCACGAACTCCCGGGCGGCGGCGTGCTGAAGCTGGCGTGGGCGGTCGTCGACGCGGTGGACGGCCTGCACCTGCTGGGGCTTGTGCACGGCCGGCTCCACCTGCGGAACGTCATCGTCGTCGAGACGCGCCGTCCGTCCGACCCGGACGTCGTGCTCACGCATCCTTCGCCGCTGTTCGTGGACGACCCGCTGCTCGACGCCCTCGCCCTGCACACCCTCCTCAGCGAGCTCAACGCGCGGCACCGGCCGTGGGACGAGGTCTCCGCCCGGCAGCACGCCCTACTCGCCCTCGCCCTCTCCGATGCGGCCTCTCGTCAGTCGGTGACGCACCTTCGCGCCCGTCTTCTGCACGCGATAGGCGACGCGGCGGAACGCGGCAGAGGCGCGTCCGGTCCGGCCGGGGCGCCGCCGTCACCGGGCGTGGACCGGGCGACCATTTCCGCTTCGTCCGACGTCGAAGCCGAGCGGCGCAGGTCATGGCGGCTGGCCGTGCTCGCCCTGCTCCTGGGCGCGGCGGTGTCGCTGTATCTGTCCGGCGGTGTGAACGTGCTCGTTGAGCAGGGTCGCCAGGTCGCGAGGTGGCTGGGGGCGGCTCCGCCGGGGCCGGCGCCGGACGCCGACGGGTCGTTCACGCGGGCGCCGCAGGGCGTTGGAAACGGGGCTGCGGGGGGCGGGCGGCCCGCGACGGAGCGGGGCCGGCCATGAGGGCGCTGCAGCGACTGCTCGGCCCGGACGTGCTCCTGCGGCTTTCCGCGGTCACGCTCTCGGCGCGCACCGTCGCGTCGGGCACCACGACCGGCCGGCACCGCGCGCCCGTCCGCGGCAGTTCGATCGAGTTCCGGCAGCACCGCTTCTACACGCCCGGCGACGACCCCCGCCGGCTCGACTGGCGCCTGCTCGCCCGGACCGACCGTCCCTACGTCCGCGAGTACGAGCAGGAGACCAACCTGCACGGGCTGGTGCTGCTGGACCGGTCGGGGTCGATGGGCTTCGGTCGCGGCGGACTGGAGAAACTGCTCTACGCGCGTCGCGTTGCCGCCGCGCTGGGCTACGTCATGCTCTCGCAGGGCGAGTCGGCCGGGCTGGCCGACTTCGATGAGTCGGGGGCCGTCCGCTGGCTCCCGCCGCTGCCGGGGACCACCCAGCTCGCCCGCTGGATGGAGCGGCTGGACCGCATGACCGCGTCGACGGGCGACGCTTTTCGCGGGTCGGCCCGGCCCCGCTTCGCCGATGTATGCGCTTTCCTTGCCGGCAATCTCCGACGCAGGTCGCTTGTGGTCGTCATCTCGGACCTGCTGCTCGACGATGCCGAGCTGGCGCGTGGCCTCGTGCGGCTGAGGCACGCCCGGCATGAGGTGTCGCTGTACCGCGTGCTCCACCCCGCCGAGCGCCGTTTTCCCTTCCAGCGATGGACGAGGTTCGTTGGTCTCGAGGGCGAGGGCGTGCGGGTGGTCGAGCCGGCGGTCGTTCGACGGCTGTACCTGCGACGCTTCGACGAGCACCGACAGCAGCTCGTCCGCGCGTGCCGCTCCCTGGGCGTGGTGCTGCACGAGAGCACGACCGACATCGATCTCGCCACCGACGTGACGCGGTTCATCCTCCAGCGCGGGCTCACCCGGCCCCCGATGATGAAGGACGCTTCCGGCCGGAGCGGGTCCTTCACCGTGTGGCCCCGGCGATAGAGTCGTGCGTCGGATGACCTTCCTCGCCCCGTACATGCTCGTTTTCGTCGGCGCGGGCGTGATTCCGCTGGTGCTGCACTGGCTGTCACGGTCCCGGCAAGTCGAGCTGCGCTGGGGCGCGATGATGTTCCTTGAGGACGTCTCCCCCCGACGATCGAAGCTGCACCGGCTTCGTCAGGCCGTGGTGCTTCTGCTGCGCTGCCTCGCCGTGGTCCTGCTGGCGATCGCCCTGTCGCGGCCGGTGGTCGGCGTGGGCTACGGTGGGGGCGAGCGGCTCCCGGACACGACGTCCGGGTCATCGTCGGCGTGGCGCTGGCTCGGCGGGCTGCTTCCGCAGGCGTTTCCCTCGGTCGCGCCGGCCCCGGCCGGCACGGCCGCGCCGGCGCCCGCCGTCCTGCTGGTCCTCGACACCTCCGGCTCCACGTCCGCGCCGGCCGGTCCGACGGCCACCCGCATCAGCGAACTCAAGGAAGCCGCCTCACGGGTCATCACC
Organism: Tepidisphaerales bacterium; assembly: GCA_046299715.1. GTDB lineage: Bacteria > Planctomycetota > Phycisphaerae > Tepidisphaerales > Tepidisphaeraceae > JBBRUM01. The sequence goes on from JBKBHU010000003.1 coordinate 193,258, forward strand.
CGCCTCGATGGACGCGAACAGCTCGCGCTGATGACGGCTCCGCCTGCATCGCTGCAGGTGCCGTTCACCACCGACCATGCCCAGGTGGCCGCACGACTGCCGCTGGTGGCAGCGGGGTCGGCCGCACTCGACCTTGCCCAGACCCTGCGTACGGCGGCGAGTACGCTGGCGGCCGTCCAGGCCGGCGGACGGACGCTCGTCCTGCTCACCGACCGCCAGGCCAGCATGTACCGCGACCTGGATGCCGCGACGCGCGCGTCGCTGCGCGACGACCTCACGCGCGCGGGCGTCGGGCGTTTCGTGGTGGTCACGCCCGGCGGGGCCGACCGCGACAACGTCGCCGTCCGCGGCATCGACATCGCCGACCCCTATCCGCTGGCCGGCCGGCCCCTCCGCATTCGCGTGCTCCTGCACAACCACGGCCCCACCCCCCGGCCGCGCCTTGCGGTGTACCTGTCGGCGAGCACGGCCGAAGGCGTGGTGCTGGGCGCGGAGACCCGCCTCACCGTGGACCTCGGCCCCGATGCTGCCGGTCAGGCCGAGACCGAGCTGACGTTCCCCGTCGTCGGGCCGGTGGTGCTCACCGCACGCATCGACGCCAGCGGGGCAAGCTTCGACGACGTGGCGTGGGCCGTCGTGCACGTGCGCGAGCGGGCGAGGGTCTTGCTCGTGGACACGCTCCCCGGACCGCTTTCCATCGCACTGGCCCCCGAAACCGCCGCGGGCCGTCCGTCCGGCTCCGACCGCCTCGTCGTCAGCCGCACCGACGAAGGTCGCCTGCCCGTCTTCGATCTTGAGCGATATGCGGCCGTGGTCGTGCCGCATCTGCAGCGACTCGACCGCGACGAGGCCCGCGCGATCGTCCAGTATGTCTACGGCGGCGGCGGGTTGGTCCTCGGTGTCGGCCCTCTCACGCCGCCCGAATCGACATCCCTGCTCGGCGAGCTCCTGCCCGCGGTGATCGGACCGCCCACCCCGCCGGGAGACCCGCCACGACGGGTGCTGCCGGACGCGGCCGCCCCGATCGACCTCTGGGCGGCACACGTCGCCTCCTCCGCTCCCCCGGACGGACAGCCCGACCTCCTGCCGGGAGGCCTCGTAGAGCGGCACGTCCTGCTGCAGCCGACCACCGGACAGACGGTCCTTCGAACCTCGCAGGGCGCTCCGCTCGCGGTCCTCGGCCGATTCGGGGCCGGCCGTGTGCTGCTCTTGGGCACACCGCTGGAAGGCCCCTGGAACGACCTGTACCGCTCGGTGGGGTATGTGCCGACCGTGCAGGCGATGGCCTTGTCCGTCCTGGCCGCCGAGCCAGAGACCCGGCCCGTCACGGCCGGCGAGCGGTTATCGATTCGCCTCCCTGTGCCCACGGCCGACCCCGCCCGGCTGCGGTTGGACGGGCCGCTTGGTCCACTGCGCATCGACCGCATCGACCGCACGCCCGACGCCGTCATCGTCCGGACCGAAGCGGTGTACGACGCGGGCGTGGTTCGGCTCCGTCTGCCCGCCGCCGACCCGGCCTCGGCAGGACTCACGGTGCCGGCCGTGGTGATGCACCCGGCCGCCGAATCCGACCTGACGCCGGGCGATGAGCTTCAGCGACGGACCGTGGGTGAGCTCGGCGGCGTGCTGTTCCGCTCGGTCGCCGAGGTGACCTCCGCCGACCTGCGTCCCGGCCGGGAGCTGTGGTTTTACGTGCTGCTGCTGGCGGCCGCGTGTCTCGGTGTCGAGACCCTGCTGACCCGCCGGTGGGACCTGTAAACGCGGCAACCTGAAGGCGTGGGGACTTGAAAGCTCGCCCCGACCGCAGCGCGCCGTCACACCGGCCGTGCGGGCCGGCCCTGCCGTCAGGGCTCGGGCCGTCTCGCTACACTCCCAGCGTGGTGACGCTGGGGCGTCTGGAGCTGGAATTCGCTTTCCTGTGGCCGGTGAGCGCGGGGCTGCTTGTCCTGACGCTGTGGCTGACGTTGCCACGTGCGACGTCGGCCCGGGGTGAGGCGTTCGCCGTGGCCGACACCGGGCGCCACCTGCTGTTGCTCCGCTATTTGCGGGGAGCGGTCCTGTGCACCCTTGCCCTGACCGTGCTCGGGCCCGTCTGGCACCGCCCGGCCACCACGGCCGACGCCGGCGCGGTGGCGGTCGTCATCGATCTCCGCCCGACCATGCTCTACCGCGACCGTCAGCGTCCGCCGGCCGAGCGATTGCAGCTTGCGATCTCGCTGGGGCTGTACACCGATGAGCAGGCAGCGCGGGAGCAGGCATGGTTCGACGAGGTGGCCGCGCTGCAGTCTGTTGCGATCGAGCTCGCCGCCGCCCGCGCGGCCAGTGATTTCGTGGACATCTCCCGGGCCGACCCGACGCTGCCGAGACAGCGCCTTCGCGACGCCCGCGAAGAACTGACGCGCCGCTGCGAGGCGATCGTCGCCTCACCGCAGCACCCGGCGGCCGCGGCAGTACGGCGGCTGCCCCTCGGCGGCGACGACCTCGGCACGCCCGCGTGGCTCGAGACGGCCCGACGCCGCCTTGCCGAGGCCAACGCGGCCATCGCCGCCGAACGCCAGCGCCGCTACGCGTCGGCGGTCAGCGATGGCCCGGAGGGCATCCCCGCCGCCGCACAGGCTGCCGCCGACGTGGCCCAGTTCACCCGGCTGGACATCGCCCGAAAGCTGCTCGCGCCGCGGTCGGCCCTGCTGACCGCCGCGGGGCGTGCCGTGTTCGTCGGGGCCATCGACCCTGCCATGCCGCCGGACGCCCCGGCTTGGCCCGCCGACGCCCGCCAGCTCGCGCGCGACGCCCGGCTCGCCGCGGGCGGAGACCTCCGCGAAACCGTGCAGTCATGGCTCGCACGGTCTGGCGGCGGACGTCTGCGGGCCGTCGTCGTCATCTCGGACGGGGCGAACGCCGCCGACCCGTCCAGCGCCCCGCTCCCGCTGCCGACCGGCATCCCGGTGCACACCCTCTGCGTCGCGTCGGAACAGCCGCCGCAGCGGCTGGAGCTTCTGGACGCGCGGGTGCCGCCACTCGTCAGCGTCGGCCAGACCTTCGAGCTGGCCGCGCGCGTCGCCGCCCGGGGCGTGGCCACAGCTCCGGTCGCCGCCGTGAGGTTCACGGCGGGGCAGTTCAGCGAAACCCGGGACGTGCGGCTCGGCGGCGAGGCCGACGCGGACAGCGCCTTGTCTCCCCAAGGGCCGTCGTCGAACCTCTTGCCGAACCCGCCGACGCGCGGCGGCCTGTCCGAGACCGTGCGTTGGGCTATCACGCCCCAGCGGCCGGGCGAGTTGGAGCTGCGTCTGGACGCCACCGCTGACGGGCTCGACCCCGTGACGTGGTCGGGGCGGGTACGCGTCAGCGAAGACCGTCAGCGTGTTCTCGTGCTCTCCCGTGCGCCGGACCGGCAAACCCTGCAGCTGCTGCGTAGCTTGGCGACCCGGCCGCTGCTGCACCTGCAGTGGTTGAGGATGCCCGACGTCGCTGAGCAGGAAACGCCCGATGCGACAGACCCGTCGCCCGACCGGACGCCGGAGGCGGCCATCCAGGCGGCCGACGCGGTCGTGCTGGCGGGGGTCACCCCCGGCGAGCTCGGCGAGGCCGCGGCTGCAGCGCTGAGCGAGCTGCTCGCCAGGCGGGGGGGCCATGTCCTGCTGATGTCGGCCGAGCGGGCCATGCCCGCGCACACCGCACCCGATGCGACGCTGGCGAAGTGGTTGACCGGTGGCGGCAAGGAGGCCGCCGGTGGCGGGGGGGAGCCCTCCAGTGGCGGGAGGGAGCTGTCGGGTGGCGGCGTGGAGCCGGCCGATGACATGGCCGCTGCGAGATGGCTGTGGTGGCGGTCGCCTGCCGCCGATGGGTCGCTCTCGGCCCTGCCGACGCCTCAGTGGCCCGAGCAACTCGTCCATGCTGACCAGTGGGCCGTTTTGCCGCGGCTCTGGCGACAGGTAGACCTGCTCCCGGCCGAACGCGGTGCGGTCACCCTGCTCGCGGATGCGGAGACGGGCCGACGTCTCCTGAGTGTCCGGCAGGTCGGGGCGGGAACGGTGCTGTGGCTGCACACCGATCAGGCGTGGAGATGGACGGCACGGCCGCCGGGCGCACCTCGCGGCCTCACCCCGCCCGACCCGTGGTCGGCCGTCGTCCGCCTGCTGCTCGAAGCCCCCTACGCCGCCACCGCCGGACGCATCGGTCTCGACGCCCCGGCTTACGTCGGTCTCGGGGAGCCGGTGCGGGTGCGTGTTCGGTTGCCGGAGGCAGAGGGCCAGCGTGGCGACGAGTTGCCCCGTCGGGTGCTGCTGCGGTCCGGCGGCCGCACGGTGGCCTCCGCGCCGTTGACCCCGGCCGAGCGGGCGACGGGCCGCATCGCCGGCCGTTTCAACGCGGCGATGACGCCACCTGAACCCGGAGACTACGTGGTGCAGCTCGACGGCCTCGAGTCGCCCCGTCTCACCGTCACCGTCGGCACACGCCGCACCACGCCCGACCCGACCTCCCGGCCCGAGGTGCTGGCCGCGTGGTCCGCGGCCACCGGGGGCGTGAGTGTCCCGGCCACCGACCTGCAGCCGCTGCTCGACCGCCTCGCCGAAGCCCCGACCGGCCCTCATGCCGGTGAGGTCGCCGTTCGTCTCTGGAACTCGGCGTGGCTGGCCACCGTGCTCATCGGCCTGCTCTCGGCCGAGTGGGCCTTGCGCAAACACTGGGGGCTGGCATGATGTCCGCCCATCCCTATCACGGGCATGTGCGGCCCGCGCTGCTGAGCTGGGGGCGACGTTGCCATCGATTGGACGTGCTCCGCCGCGTGGCCGCATGGGCGTTGCTGCTGGGCGGGGTCGTGGCCGTCCTGACCTTGACCGAACTGGCGATCTCGCCGCCGCCGCCCTGGCGTCTGCTCGCCTTCGCTCTCGGGGCGACGGTGCTCGTGCTCGCGGTCATCACGTGCATCCGACGCCATCAGCACGCCCCCGGGTTGCCCGAGCTTGCCCGAGCTGCCGAGCGACAGCTCGGCCTTCCGCCCGACGCCCTCTCCACGGTCGTCTCCGTCTTCGAACGGCCATCGGCGGGCGTGTCGGCAGGACTGGCCGAGGCGGTCGCCCGCGAGCTGATGCCGCGGCTCCGCCAGCCGCCCGTCCCCGGGACACTTCAGCGCCGCGCGTGGCTGTGGACGGCCGCGGCGACCACGGGCTGGCTGGTGTGGTCACTGGCCATGTTCCAGTTCCCCAGCCTGCTGTGGGCTTCCGCCCGGCTGCTGGTGCCGTGGGCGTCGCTCGACGCCCCTTACGCCCAGCGGCTGAGCCTGTTCCCGCAGGACACGGTGATCGAACAGGGCCAGGCGCTGCAGTGGTCGGCGACGCTCGCCCATCCCCCCCGGGGCACCGCCGTCGACCTCGCCGCCGCCGGCAACGTGCCGGTCCTCGAGCTGTCCTTCGACCGCCAGACGTGGTCCACCCTGCCGATGAGCCCGCGCGGCGCGGCCGGGTTCATCGCCCGCCTCGACCGCGTGGACCGCGACCTCTGGTTTCGCGGCGTCTATGGCCGTGTCAGCACGCCGGTCTACCTCGCCCGGGTGAAAACCCAGCCGGCCTTCAGGTCGGTTGACGTGGAGGTGACCTACCCGGCGTCGCTCGGCGGGGCGGTCGTGCGGCTGCAGCCCCAGCGCGAGCCCGGCGGGACGCTGCTGACCTCGCTCCCCGCCGGGGCGTCGGTACGCGTGGGTGTGACCCTGACCGAGCCGGCACAGCAGGTGACGCTCACGGGCAACGCGCTCAGCGTCGATGGACGACCCGAGGGCCCGTCGGCCACCACGTGGTGGCTGCGTCTCCCCCCCCAGTCCACCGCTACGCCGTCGCAGTCCGCCCGGTTCCAGCTCATCGCCGTCGGCCTGCGCGGCGGCTCGGCCCGCGAGACCCTGACCCTGCTCACGCTCGCCGACGCTGACCCCACGCTCCGGCTGATCGCGCCCCGCCCCGACACCACCGTCACCGCACGCGACACGCTCGACGTCGTGCTGCTGGGCGAAGACGACGTCGGCATCGAATCGGCCGAAGTACGCCTTCGAACGCCACGGGGAACCACCACCGTCCCCATCCCCGTGCGTACCCCCACCCGGCGTCTCCGCGTCTCCACACCCATCTCCCTCGCCATGCTCTCGCTCACCCCCGGTGAGACGGTGGGGGTGTCGGCGGTGCTGCGTGACGCGTCCGGACGCGTCGCGGTCAGCGAGGAGGTGACCGTACGCGTCGCCCTGGTCTCCCCCGACCCCATGCTCACGGCCCGTCTCGCCGCGCTCACCGACGTGGTGCGGGCGGCGGTCACGGCCGACCAGGCGATGCTCCGGGCCGCCGATGCACTGGACGATCTCGCCCGCAGTCCGCCCGAAGCCCGCATGCTCGGGCTGACCTCCGGCCGTCTGGATGTGGCCGCCGCCGCCGACAGCGTCGGTCGTCTCGAACGGCTGCTCCCGCGGCTGGCCCGCAGCGCGGGGGACGGCCGCTTCGCCGATGCCGTCGCCGCGCTGGCCGACCGGGTCGTCCCCGCACGTCTGGCCGCCGAGGCAGCGCTGCGCGGTTCCGCCGACGCCCGTGCCGAGCAGCTCACGCTTCTTTCCGGTCAACTGCGCAGCAGCGCCGGCGCACTGGCCCGCGACGTCGCCGAACCCGTCCAGAGGCTCCGCCGCGGCGATGCGGCCAAGCTGTTGCTCACCGCCCGCGACGCAGCGCATCCGCTGATCCCATCCGACGACGCACGCCTGCTCCACGTCGATGAACGCGAGCTCGACGACGTGCTCCGCCGGGCGACGGCCACGCTCGCCGAGCTGCCCCCTCCGGTGCTGACCCAGCCCCGCGAGGTCGCTGCCGACGTGCTGTCGGCCCGGCTGGACCTCGCGTGGCGCATCGAAGCGCTTCGGCCGGACGCCCTGCCCCAGCGCGCCGCCGACCTCGCCGCCGTCGCAGCTCTGGCCGGGCAGCTCCGCCCGTCCTCCGCCACACGTCTGACGTCCCTGCTCGAACGCCTCGAACGTGAGCACCTCGCCGCACGCGCCGGTGCCGCCGCCGACCCCGCGATCGTCGCGCAGGCCGCCGCCGCCCGCGAAGAACTCAGCTCTCTCGAACGCGGCCGCGAGACGCCCCTGCTCTCGGCGACGCCCGCCGACCTCACGCTCCTTACCGCCCCGGCCGGTCGCGACGACGCCGAGATGCGTCGCGCCACCCGTCTTGCAGACCTCGCACGGCGAGCCCGCGAGATCTCCCTCACGCTGGCCAGACTTGCCCGTCCGATCGACGCCCGCACCACGGCGTCCGTCGAGACGATGCTGCGCGACCTGCTCCGCTCGATCGAAAGCGACGAACGCACGGCAGGAGCGGCAGCGCTGCTGCCCATGCTGCCTCCGCTCACACCGCTCGAGCCGCGCCTGGCCACCTTGCGCACCATCGCTGCGGCCGAGAGTCGCCTCGTCGAACTCGGCCAGCGCCTCGACCGGCTCCAGGAGCTTCTCGCGCGCCACGCCCGCCTGATGTCCCGCCCGGAACTCGCCGCCGCCGAGCTCGCAGGCCAACTGCAGCAGCTCGACGACGCACTGCTCGCCCTCGACCCCGCCGTGGCCGTCGGCCTGCGCGATGAGCTGCGACGGGCGTCCAGCGAGCTGGCGACGGCGGCGCTGGCAGCCGAGACGGGCCTTCTGCCTTCCCTGCAGCAGCTCGCCGGCACCCGCGGGTCGCTGAGCACCGGCGACGTTTCGCCAGTGATCTCGGCCCTCGAGCCGGCCGCCGCTGCCGTGCGGCGCACGCTCGCCGAACTCGAAGACGCCCGCGCGACCATCGCCCGCCGCGACCCGCTCTCGGCCGCACGCACCGCCGTTTCGGCCGCCGCCGCGGCCCTCCGCCGACGCGACCCCGACATCGCGATCGCCGCCCGCTTCTCCGCCTCGGCAGCCGATGCCCTCGACCTCGCCGCAGAGCAGGCCCGACGCGCGCGCAACCTCCGCCTCCTCGCCATGCTTCCCGAACTCATGGCCTACGCCAACCCCGACGTCGAGGAAGCCGACGCGCCGCCCGCCTCCCCCAGCCGACCACCACGCGGAGACGTGCCCGCAGGCGCTCCGTCCGTCGCCGGCAGGTCGGTCCGCCCGCCCGATGAAGCCATCGACGCACTCGCCGGCCCCGAATCGCTCAGACAGTCGGTCCGAACCTACTTCCAGCTGCTCGAGCAGCTTCCCACGCTCCAGACGTCGCCGTCGGGAGGCCGGCCATGACTGCTGGCTTTCCGCGCTACTCATCGGCCGGTGGCGGCCGCATCGGTGCGGGCCGTCGGCTCGTCCTCGTGCTCGTTGCAGCGGGCCAGCTTGCCGGACCCGTGGCTGCCGTGCCGTCGGCGGTGTCGCGTGCCGCAGTCCAGCCCGTGCCCGGCCCCGATCCTGCGGTGATCGACTCGGCCGTCGACCGGGCGGTGCGTTTCCTTGCCCGCCGGCAGGTTCCGCCCCAGTCGCCCGACCCCGCCCTCGCGGGCGCCTTCGTCGCCGAACGCGACCTGCTCACCGTCACGGCCCTGACGGTGCTGGCGCTGCTCTCCGCCGCCCACACGGAAGACGACGGCCGCTACGGGCTGACGTTGCTCCGCGCCGGCGACTGGCTGTCGGCCGAGCTGTCGGGCGAGCGTCCCGGCCAGCAGGGCGGCGACACGGACACAGACGTCCGCGGGCAGGCGATGGCCGTCCTCGCGCTCGCCGAGCTGGCCGCCCAGGCCTTCGAAGCCGATCGCCGCGACCGCTATCTCGGTGCACTGCGGCTCGCCGCCGAGCGGCTCCGCTCCGCCCGACTGCCGCCGGGGGCCGGCGACGGGGCGGGGGCGTGGCCGACGCGGCGGGGAGAGAGGGGCGATCTCATCGCCACGGCCTGGTCCGCCCTCGCCCTGAACATCGCTCACCAGCTCACCGCCACCGGCGATGACCCCGGCCTCGCCGACGCCGCGGCCTTCGCACAACGCTGCCTCTCGCGTGACAGCGACAACATCGCCTTCGCCGAGCACCCCGGGGGTCCGGTCAGTCCGTCCGCCACCGCCGGCGGCGTGCTCATCGCCGCCATCTCGCGCGATGCCGGCCTTGCCGCCGTTCGCCTCCGGGCGGCCGACGAGATGGCGCGCAGCCCGGTCCGTGGCGACGACCCGGCCGTGTACACCGCGGTGTGGCTTTCCGTGCTCGCCGCCCGATACAGCGACGCCGCCGGTAGCGATGCCGACGACGCCCCGGTCGGCCGACGCGTGCTCGCCTGGGCGATTCCTCTGCTGCTTTCGCTCCAGCAGGATGACGGCGGCTTTGCTCTGCCGCGCGGTACGCCCGACCCCGGTCGCGTCCACGCCACCGCACTGGCCGTCCTCGCCCTCACGGCCGACCGCGGCGTGCTGCTGGCCCATCTGCCGCTGCCCCGGCTGCGGTGACGCCGAGCCGCTTTCGCCCGGCACGCCGGGGCCTTCCAGCCCCCGACCCTCAGACGTCCGGCCCGAACATCGCCTCGTGCAGCACCTCCACCGGGTGCCGCACGCGGACACGCAGGCCCTGTGCGGCCAGCAGGGCCGAGAGGTGCAACGTGCACCCGGCGTTCCCGCTGATCAGCACCTCCGCCCCGGTCCGCCGCACGTGCTCGAGCTTCCGCTCGCCCAGCCGGGTTGCCATCTCCGGCTGCACGAGGTTGTACGTTCCCGCCGCCCCGCAGCACATCTCGCTCTCCCGCAGCGTCCGCAGCTCCAGCCCCGGCACCGACTGCAACAGTCGCCTCGGCGGCGAGGTCACCCGCTGCCCGTGGGCGAGATGGCAGGCGTCGTGATACGTCGCCACCGCCTTCACTTCGCGCAGCGCTCTCCCCGCCGGCCACCCCAGCTCCAGCAGCACTTCGCTGACGTCTCGCACCTTCGACACCAGCTCCGCCGCCCGCCGTGCATACGCCGGGTCGTCCCGCAGCAGGTGCGCGTACTCCCTCAGCTGCGCCCCGCATCCGGCCACCGCACACACCACGCGGTCCGCGTCCAGCGACAGCAGCGTGTCGATGTTCTGCCGGGCCACGGCCGCCGCCGCGTGCTCGTCGGCGTTGTGGTGGGCGATCGCCCCGCAACACGCCTGCGTCCCCGACGACCGCCCGTGCCGCGGATACATCACCTCCGCACCGCACGCCGCCAGCAGCTCCACCGCCTTGCGGTTCACCTCGGCGAACATCACGCTCCCCACGCACGTCCCGAAGTAGGCCACGCGCATCCGCCGCGTCCCGCCCGTCGGCGATGTCCTCGCCGGCGGCATCCCCGGCCAGACGCGCCCCGCAGGCAACATCGCCTCGAGCTTGGCGAACGGCCCCGACCGCCCTCCCGGCAGCAGACGCATCGCCCCGCACCGACGCAGCAGCCCGTACACGCCCGTCTTCTGCAGCAGCCGCGCCGGCAACAGCGCCCACCGCAGCCGGACGGGGTCGGTCAGGACGTTGAGCAGAAACCAGCGCAGCAGCCCCGTCGCCTCTCCCGACGCGGCTTCTCCCGACGCGGCTTCTCCCGACGCGGCTTCTCCCGACGCTGCCACTTCCGACCCCGGCTCTTCCGCTGGCGTCTCCGACGCCCGCACCTCCGCCCCGGCCAGCTTCGACCGCGCTTCTTCGATCAGCTCGTGGTACACCACCTCGCTCGGACACGCCGTCTCGCAGGCGCGGCAGTCCAGGCACAGGTCCAGGTGACGCTTGGTCGTGACGTCGTACGCCACCGTCCCGTCCGCGAGCCCCTTGATGAGCTGAATCCGGCCGCGCGGCGAGTCGGCCTCGTTCCCGGTCATCACATACGTCGGGCAGGTCGGCAGGCACAGCCCGCAGTGCACGCACGCCAGCGCACGGTCGTACGTCCGCGGGTCCAGCGGCAAGGCCACCCGCTTCCCCTCCGACGACCCGGCGACGGACGACGCGTTCACGACATCACCTCCAGCTCCAGCGGAGCCAAACGGCCATCGGGGTCCATCTGCCGCTTCAGCCGCGTCAGCAGCTCCGCTTCACCCGGCGACACCTGAACCGGCCAACCCGCCGCCTCCGCGCGACCGCCCGCCGCCCACGCCGCCGCCCGCACCGCCCCCACCCGCGACCGCGGCACCCACGCCTTCATCCGCCCGTGCCACGGGTCCGCAAGCCAGTACACCAGCCGTTGGGTCGCCGCGAAAGACCCCATCTTCCCCATGCCCGGCGGCAGATCCACCCGCAGCTCCACCCACGCTTCGTCCGACCCATCGCCCGGCTCGGGCAACTGCCACAGCCGCGACCGCAACGCCCGGTCCTCGTCCAGCCCGTGCCGCACCATCTGCACCGACCCTGCAACGCCCACGCCCTCCGTGAGCCGCTCGGCCACGTAACTCGCCATCGCCGCGTCCCCCAACCACCCCGCCCAGAGCTTGCCCCGCACTTCAATGCACCACGACGGCAACGGCCTTAGCGATGCCGGGTCCGCCGACGCCGGCAACTGCGCCGCCACCGCCGCCTCCGGCCGACGATACGACCGCAGCGTCACCGTCACCACCCGCCCAAACACCCCCCGCTGACCCACCATGAACTTGGTCAGGTCATACCCCGCCACGTTCTTCATCACCCGCCCGCCCACCGTCACCAGCCGTCCGCGGCCGTCCTCGAACTGCACCCCCAGCAGCAGGTCACGCATCGCCCCGTACCCCAGACGCAGCGGCCCGGTGGCGTCGTGCTCGACCATCAGCCCCAGCTCGGCCCCGTCCGCGGCGTCCGCCGGAAACCACTGCCCCAGCCGGCACAGCTCGGCATCCAGCCGGGCGAGCGACACGTCCGCCGCCGCCGTGAAGGTCAAATCCGCCGCGTGACACTCGATGCAACCGGGTGCGACCCGCGCGGGGTCGTCTGAACGCTGGAGCAGGGGGGCGGCCACGGCAGGCAGGGTATCCGCATCACCGCGGTCGGGCACGCCATCCAGGCACGACCGGCGACCGCAACAAGATGCCAGATATAACGAATCGCGTTCCAACGTTTGACTTCGAGTGGTTTAGTGATAAACCATCCTGGCGCAAACTGCACTTTCCCCGGAGCATCCCATGACCCCTCCCCCGCGTCGCCTCACCGCCTTCACCCTCGTCGAGCTGCTGGTGGTCATCGGCATCATCGCCGTGCTGATCTCGATCCTCCTGCCCACACTCGCACGCGCCCGCCAGCACGCTCAGGGCGTGCAGTGTGCCTCCAACCTGCGGCAGCTGCACATCTCGTTCATGACCTACGCGGACAAGAACAACGGCTTCTTCCCCGCGCCCTGGAACAACGAACGCAACGGCATCGACCCCAACAACTGGATCTACCAGTGGCCGTACATCATGAGCACCTACGTGGTCAGCCGCACCACGCCGATCCCCCCGGGCTATTCGCCCATGAACACCAGGACGTTCCCGGGCCAGAACATCACGCCGGACTGGCCCTTCTACGCGGCCAACGTGCTGACCAACATCAACAACGCGCCGATCCGTTTCTGTCCGACCATCGCCGCGACGGACATGTCCAACATCTCGCAGCAGACGGCAGGCAACCCGGCCGCCATCGCGCTGACCATCCAGAACTACTCGTACGCGATCAACACGCCCCGTCCGAACATCCCGGGGCCGCACCTCCAGGGCTATGCCAAGGTGACCCGGATCAAGGGCGGTGCCACCAAGCCGTACCTGTTCGACGTGGTGGGCGAGAACGGCCCGATCCTCGGCCGCGGCGGCGACATCGTCCGCGCCCGGCCTTGGGCCAACTTCGCCAACGCCACCCAGTGGAGCAGCAAGCCCCACAACGGCGGCAGGATGTCCAACTACCTCTTCTACGACGGCCACGTCGACATGCTGCAGCCGGGCAGCTTCACGCCAGCTCAGTTCGACACCACCCAGCCGTAGCGCGTCCGGGAGCACCGGCCGGCCGCTGGCAGGGCTACCACCGCCGGGCCTGGCTGGCCACCTTCATCGGAAGCCCGAAGAGGTCGATGAACCCCCGGGCGGCCGTCACGTCGTACCCCTCCATGCTGAAGCTCGCCAGTTTGCTGTCGTACAGCGAGTGCGGGCTGCTCGCCCCCACGGCCATCGCCCGCCCCTTGTACAGCTTCACGCGGACCGATCCGCTCACCGCCGCGTTGGTGTGGTCCACGAACGCCTGAATCGCCTCCCGCAGCGGGTGGAACCACTGCCCGTAGTACACCAGCTCGGCGTACCGCTGCGACACCACCAGCTTGTAGTGCAGCGTGTCCCGCTCGATGCAGATCTGCTCCAGCGCCTTGTGCGCCTCGTACAGGATCGTCCCGCCCGGCGTCTCGTACACGCCCCGGCTCTTCATCCCCACCAGCCGGTTCTCCGCGAGCAAAGCCACGCCCACGCCGTGCCGCCCCCCGATCGCGTTGAGGGTGGCGATCAGCTCATGGCCCGGCAGCCGCTGGCCGTTGACGCTCACCGGGTTGCCCCCTTCGAAGCCGACCTCCACATACTCCGGGGCGTCCGGCGCCTTCTCCGGCGGCACGCACATCGTCAGGAACTTCTCCCACTTCGGCTCGCTGTCGGGGTGTTCGATCTCCGCCCCTTCGTGGCTGATGTGCCAGAGGTTGCGGTCCTGCGAGTAGATCTTCTCTTTGCTCGCCGGCACCGGAATCCCCTTTTTCTCGGCGTACTCGATCGCGCTCTCGCGGTCGCGCAGCCCGAACGACGGGTCCTTCCACGGCGCGACGATCTTCAGCTCCGGCGCCAGCGCCATGTACGTCAGCTCGAACCGCACCTGGTCGTTCCCCTTCCCCGTCGCCCCGTGACCCACCGCGTCCGCCCCCGTCTCCCGCGCCACCGCCACCTGGTGCGCCGCGATCAGCGGGCGGGCAATGCTCGTGCCCAGCAGGTAGTCCTGCTCGTACACCGCGTGCGCCCGCAGCATCGGGAAGCAGTACCGCTCGGCGAACTCCTGCCGAAGGTCTTTCACCACCACCTCATCCGCGCCGCTCTTGTACGCCTTGGCCTCGATGCCCTTGAGCTCGTCCCCCTGACCCAGCTCGGCCGCAAACGCCACCAGCTTGACGCCGGGATACCGCTCCTTGAGCCAGGGCAGGATCACCGACGTGTCCAGCCCGCCCGAATACGCCAGCACAATCTTCTTCGGAGACGCCGAGTTCGTCTGCAACGTCGCAGGGGAGGTCGCTGCCATAGGGGGCAAGTATACCGCCCGCCGCGACCCCGCCGACGGGCCAGCCCGGCCCGTCCACTGCTAACCCGACAGTCCCCGCGGCCGCGTCGCCGCCACGGCACGCCTGAGCTGAAGGTCCGCCGACGCCAACTGGTGCACCCCGTGCACCAGCCGGTCCCCGACCTCCCGTGGCGTTTGACCCCCGACCATCGGCATCTGAAACCCCGCAAGCTGCCGCCACTGGCTCAGCAGCTCCGCCGCCGCCGCCACCTTCCGCGACAGCACCCCCGCCGCGTGCATCGCCGACAGCCCCGCCCCCAACCGCTCAAAGGCTTGCTTCACCCCGGGCGCCGTCTCCACCCACTTCAGCAGGGACACCACCTCCGCGTCCGCCTGCTCGCCCACCGCCACCACCCCCAGCCCGTGCCCGAACGTGAACTCGCACCACGGCCACCGCCCGCTGTCCCGAATCTCCCCCCACACCCGATACACCCCGAAGTCGCGACCGCGCTCGGCCGTGTCGTGAAACATCACCACCCCGCGCGGCGACAGCTTCGGCAGCCACGACTGAACATCGTGCCGCACCGCCTCTTCCGTGTGCAGCCCGTCGATGTGCAGCAGGTCCACCGTGCCGTCGGCGAACTGCTCCCGCGCCGCGTCAAACGTCATCCGCAGCAGCGTCGAAAACCCGACGTACGGCGCGTTCCCCTGCACCACGTGCCCGTACACCGCGTCCCCGTACGCCCCCGTGTGGGCGTCCCCCTGCCACGTGTCCACCGCGAAGCACCGCGTCCCCAGCCCCGCCTCCGACACCGCCTGACACATCGCCAGGTAACTGTCGCCGTACTCCGTCCCCAGCTCCACCAGCACGCCCGGCCGCATCACCCGCACCAGGACCGACGCGAACGGCACGTGCATCAGCCAGTTCCCGGCTTCGCCCATCGACCGCGGCACCATCAGCGCCCACGGCCACCATCGGCCGTCGCCCCACGTCCCGCTCTCGGCCGACGCCGTTGCCATCCGCGGTCTCCGCCCGCCGCCGACTCACGTGCTCGACTTGGTCCCGCTTCCCCCCGCACCACCACTGCCCCCCGCGTCGCCCGCTCCCCCGCCATCGCCTCCCCGCCCCGCCTCACTCCCCCGCCCGGCATCGCCGCCGCCCGCCGACCCCGAACCGCCCGCACTCCCCGACTGCGAAGGCCGGTCCATCGTCACGCTCGGCGGGTCCGCGAACATCCCCGAGTCCATCAGGTCGGCCGGCGTCAGCTCCACGCTGTACGCCGACGGGTTCATCTGCTTCAGCAGCACGTGCCGACCCAGCTCCAGCCGGGTGATCACCTGGTCCATGTCCGCCGGCCGCTTGCTCACCCGCGTGGCGATGCACTCCATCACGAGCTTGCTCACCGCCTCCGGCACCTTGGGGTTGAGCTGGGCGGGCGTGTCGATCCGGTCGTCAACGAGAAAGGAATGCTCTCCGCCCTTCTTCACCGTGTACTTCGTCGGGATGTTCTTGCCCGTCAGCGCCCAGTACAGCGTCGCGCCGAAGTTGTACACGTCCGTCTGCACGCTGATGGGCTTGCGGTCCACCTGCTCCGGCGCGATGTAGTCGGGCGTGCCCTGGATCCGCTCCTTGATCGTTCCGATCTTGCAGCTCTGCCCGTAGTCGATCACCTTCACCATCCCACTGTCCGACCGCAAGATGTTGTTGGGCTTGAGGTCGCAGTGGCAATAACCCAGGCCGTGCATGTATTTCAGCGCCTGGGCCACCTGAATGAACGTGTCGAGCACCTCGAGCGTCGTCCTCGGCGGGGCCTGATCCAAAGGCTTGCCGTCGAAGTACTCCATCAGCAAAAACGCCTCGGTGACCTTGAGCAGCAAGCTTTTGTTGATCTTCAGGTCGTACGTCCGCCGAAGGTTGGGGTGGTTGAACTGCCGGGAGATTTCGAACTCCGTCTCCATCTGTTCGATGAAGCGGATGTCCTTCTGTTCGTCGCGGACGACGCGTTTGAGGGCGTACATCTTCTGAGTCACGGGGTCCTGCACGGCGTAGATGACGCTGCGCGCGCCTTCGCCCAGCTTGCCGATGACCTCGTAACCCAGCAACTTCTGACCCATACCCGACCACGCCCACCCGCGGCTCTCCGTAACCTAACCCCTTTGGTGGGGGAGAGTTAGGCGTGGCACCGGGGGCGACCGATGTATCGAATCCGAATAAAATGACGCGTCGCCCTGCGCAATGCCGGAAAGCTCCGCTCGCTCTTCCGCAGCGTCCCGGCGAAGCGCGATGAAGCCTCCGCCCGGTTCCCGCAGACTAAGCAGACCGCCTACGCCTTGGCAAGGCGCACACCTACGGCTCATGCAACGCTTCGGCGTGTCCGGCTCGGTCCCGCTTCACGGCCGCAAGCTTTCGCGGAACGCCGCCGCCGGGAAGAACCGCCCGTGGCCCGCCGCCGAGTCCCGCTGATCCACCAGCAGCACGTTCGACGCCGGAATCTGCAACGTCTCCTGCAGGAGCCGCACCAGCTGCGTCGTCCGCGCCAGCTGCTCCGGCGTAGGCACCGTCCGGTCCAGGTCCCCGACCAGCACGATCGAAATGCACGCCGGGTGGATCTCCTTCGCACCCGCCGGCGGCAACGCCGACCGCTGCTCCACCCACCGCGGCGTCATCTGGACCGCCCGCTCCCCCCCCGGCAGGATCACAAAGTGGTCCCCCAGACGCTCGGTCGGCTGGCGCAGGTCCATCTGCGACGTCTTGGAGTGACGGATGTAGATGTACTGCCATCGCCCCGGCTGCACGGGCACGTTCCCCACGCTCGCCGGGCCCCGTGTGTCGGACGGGGCGGTGGCCATCAGCGTCGCGCTGGCCGGCAACGCGTCGGGGGTCAGCGGCGTCGGCGCCACCGCCAGCAGCACCGCCGAGGTCACCGTTAGCACGCCCAGCAGCCCCACGAAAACCGTCGCCGTCCTCTTGTTCTTCTTCACGTCACGCTCCGCCCGAAGCCTCAGCTCGTTCCACCGACTTTGACGTGTTTCGGCAACAGGTTGTCCCAACGCGTCAACCCCGTCGCCCCCCAACGTCGATCGCCCACGTCCGCCCTTAGTTATCGGTTAGCGCGGGACGCGACTTTGGCCACTCCGTGCAGTCCTCTGTGGCAGGGCATCGGCCGCGCGTCGGGCATCGGCCGCGCATCCGACGTCGGCAGCGTGGGGCCAGGGCCGGCTCACGCCGGCCCGCTCGCCGGACCGTGCGACGGCGGGCCATCGCCCGGCGCCGGAAAACGGGGCACTCCGCCCGACAGCACCGTCCAGACGTCCTTCACCACCCAGCTCATGTTCGTCAGCGCCGTCCGCGTTCGGGCCGCCATGTGCGGTGTCAGCAGCACGTTCGGCAGGCCCAGCAGCGGACAGTCGGGCGGCGGCGGCTCCGGGTCGAACACATCGATCGCCGCCGCCGACACGTGCCCACGCCGCAGCGCCTCGGCCAGCGCGACCGCGTCGAGAAGTTCCCCCCGCGCGGTGTTGATGACCATCGCCCCGGGCTTCAGCCGGGCGAGCGTCCGGGCATTGAGCAGATGCCGGTTACCGGGCCGGGCGTCGGCGTGCAAGGTGAAGATATCGGACCGCCGCAGCAGCTCGTCGAAGTCCACCCGCTGAGCCTTGAACGTCAACGGGTCGTTCACTTCCACCGGCGCGATGTCGTGGAACAGCACGTTCATGCCAAAACCGACGGCGCCGATCTGCGCTACGCGTCGGCCCACCCGGCCCAGACCGAGCACGCCCAGCGTCAGCTCGTCTAGCTGTCGTCCCGCCTGGGTGTCGCGCGTCTGCTTGAACTCGAGCGGGGTGTACCCCTGCGGCGGGAACTCACCCCACGGGCGGACGAGACGCAACATCGCCCCGAAGACGAACTCCGCCACCGCGCGGGTGTTGGCGTCCGGCGTGTAGACGACTTCGACTCCGCGCCGCCGGCACGCCGCCACGTCGATGTTCTCCAGCCCGACGCCGCCCCGGCCGACGACCTTCAGCCGCGGACATCTCTCCAGCAGCGCGTCGTTGACCTGCGTGTACGTCCGCACGACCAGCGCTTCGGCTTCGGCCAGCGCCGCCGCAAAGCCCGGGGCGTCGGGCGTCAGCTCACGGACGTCTGCCCGCTCCTTCAGCCACGCCAGCGGCTCGGCCGCACAACCTTCGGTGATCACAACGACCGGTCGCACGCTCATCGGGGGCGGAGTGTAGCCGTGCGACGCGTCCGGCCGCGAACCGCCTGCGACCGAGACGCCGCTACAGCCGTGATGCGTTTTGCCCGGGGTACAGGTCACACCGCCCGCCGGCCGGCCAGCGCGTCCGTGAGAATGCTCCGGTTGGCGTTCTCGATGTTGGCCCCCGCGGACAGGCCACGGGCCAGCCGCGACACCGTCAGGTCGGGAAACTGCGGCTTGATGAGGTCGAGGATGTGGGCGGCGGTGACATCGCCCTCGACCGTCGGGTTCGTCGCCAGAATGACCTCGCGGATGGGCTGCTCGCCGTGACCTCGGCTCCTGGCGATCCGCTGGACGAGGGCGCCGACCGTGAGCTGCTCAAGCCCTATCCCCTCCGTCGGAGCTACCCGGCCCAGCAGCACGTGGTAGAGACCTCCGTAGGCCCCGGCCGCTTCGATCGCCAGCAGGTCCTTGGGCTGCTCCACCACGCATACCAGTCCCCGGTCGCGCCGGGGATCGGTGCAGATGCTGCAGGGGTCGTCTTCGGTGAGATGAAAGCAGGTCGAGCAGGGGCGGATCCTGGTCTTGACTTCGCGAATCGCGTCGGCCAGCGCCAGAGCCTCCTCCGCGGACGACTTGAGCAGGTGAAAAGCGATGCGTTCGGCCGACTTCGGCCCAAGGCCCGGCAGCTCGGCGAGACGTTCGATCAGCCGCTGGATGCTCTGCGCGTATCCGCCCATGGCCGATCATGCTAGCTCAACCGCCCGACGGACCTGACGATGCGGCGTCCGCCGCCGGAGCGTCCGGGTCAGCGCGCTCCAGCTCACGCCTCAGCTCGCCGCCCGCCGGTGACGGCAAGAGGCCGCCGCCGGGCCGCCGTGGCTCGACCGCCGTCAGCACGCTGCCCAGCACCAGCGTGACCTTGCACACGCCCGGCCGGACGTCGTCGGCCAACTGCACCTCGACGTCGGCCGCGAGACGCTGGACCGACCGCAGCAGAATCTCGAACTCGCCCGATCCGCTGGCAAGCTGGGGTCCGTCCGATTCCGTGTCAATCCCCAGCCCGGCCAGCCGACGTTGCTCCTCGTCGGTGAGCCAACCGGCCGGCGCGGTGAGCGAGAGCCGGACCGCCTCGCCGTTGGCCGATGCTGACACGTGAACCGTCGCCTCGCTGTCGCAGCGGCTCAGCGCCATGCGCAACAAGCCGGTGAGCACGCGGGCGAGGGTCGGCCGGTGCGCCTGCACCCAGTGCAGCGGCTCGACCACCTGCACCCGCTCCACGCCCCGACCGAACTCCCGCCGCAGCTCCCCGAGGACCCCGTTGACCAGCACCACCAGCGACAGCCGCTCGGCCACGCCGGACGTGGTCTGCCGATCGGCCAGGAGGTCGTCGATCAGGTGCAGCAGCCGGGCGGACGAGCCGACCATCCGCCGCAGCGACTCCGACTCTTCGTCGCTGAGCCGGCCGGCCGTGCTGCCCGCCAGCCACCTGCCCAGCGTCACCAGATGTTCCACCGGGCGACGCAGGTCGTGGCTGACCGCTTCGGTGAACCACGAGAGCTCCGCCATGGCCGCCTGCAGGTGCCGCGTCCGCTCGGCGACACGCACCTCCAGCTCCTGGTTCATCCGCTCCAGCGCTTCCTGTGCCGCCACCAGCTCTTCGACCCTCGTGGCCACGACGAGCCACGCGTCCCGGCCGTTGTAGCGGAACGGTGCCGTGTTCACCCGGACGCGAAAACGGTGGCCCTGGGCGTCCTGATGGACGTAGGTCGCAGGGTCTGACCTATGCAGCTGCTTGCGGCGAAGCGCCTGCTCGAGTTCGGGCCAGCACTCACGCGGGCGGATGTCGTACAGCGTGAGTTGCAGAAACTGCTCGCGCGGCCAGCCGTACCGCCGAACCGCCGCGTCGTTGACCAGCAGAAACCGCAGCGTTTCGCCGTCGTAGACGTACGCCGGCTCGGGCATCGTTTCGAAGAGCGTGCGGTTGGCCTCGGCGAGTGCTTCGGCCCGCGCGGTCTGGGCGGTCAGACGCTGTGTCAGCGCCCGGACGAGCGCCCAGATCAGCACCGCCGTCAACCCGACAAAGGCCAGGCCTTTCACGAGTTCGATCTGCTCGCCGCGGTCCCACCCGTCGGGATACGTCAGCCAATACACCACCAGCGTCGAGACAACGATGTAGAGCCAGCCGACGGCGAGGTACGTCAGCGCGACCGCCAAGGGTCCCCAACGGGCAACGGCCACAGTCGTCATCGCGCCCATACGACGGCCGGACGATAACCGTGACGTTGCAGCCGCCGCCACGCTTTTTTGCTGTCAAAAGGGTCGCTCGGCAATAACGCGATACACGCGTTGATGCGGCTTCTGTCGGTGGTCCCGATCGTCGGGCACCTATCCCGCCGCTTTGCCAGCTTTTTCGGAGCGATCCAGATACTCGCCGAGCTTTCGGAACTTCTCGTAGCGACGCTCCAGCAGGTTCTCCAGTTTCACCCGTTTGAGGTCACGCAGGGTCTTGGCGATGTACTGCTCGAGCAGGTGGGCTGCCTGGTGCGGGTCGCGGTGGGCGCCACCGGGGGGTTCGGGCACCACGGCGTCGATGACGCCGAGCATCCGCAGGTGCTTGCTCGTGAGCTTGAGCGACTCGGCGAGCTGGGCCTTGCCGCTGTCGTCTTTGAACAGAATTGCCGAGCAGGCTTCCGGCGAAATGACCGAATACCACGCGAATTCCATCATCGCCACGCGGTCGGCCACGCCGATGCCCAAGGCGCCCCCGGAGCCGCCTTCGCCCGTGACCACCGACACGATCGGCGTCCGCAGGCGGGACATCTCCATCAGGTTGCGGGCGATGCTCTCGGCCTGCCCACGCTCTTCAGCGCCGATGCCCGGGTACGCCCCCGGCGTGTCGATGAGGGTGACCACCGGCAGGCCGAACTTTTCCGCCAGCTTCATGCACCGCAAGGCCTTGCGGTAGCCTTCCGGATGGGCCAGACCGAAATAGCACGCCACCTTCTCCTTGGTGTCGCGGCCCTTGTGATGCCCGATGAGCATCACCTTGTGCCCGCCCAGCCGCGCCAGCCCGCACCGAATCGCCTGGTCGTCGCCGAAGTGCCGGTCGCCGTGCAGCTCGCGGAACTCCCGGCACATCATCCGCACGTAGTCGAGGAACAGCGGCCGTTGCGGGTGCCGCGCCACCTGCACCGTCTCCCACGCCGTGAGGTTGTCGAAGGTCTTGCGGAGCAGCTCGGTGTGGTTTTCGCGCAGCCGCCGCAGCTCCGCGGAGTAGTCGATCCGCCGGGACACCTGCCGCTCTTCCAGCTCGGCGATTTGCCGTTCGATCTCCGCCAGAGGCTTCTCGAACTCGAGGACGAACCGGGCCGGAGCCTTGCCGCCGGTGACGGACGCGGCGGCCGGAACATCGGCGGTGGCGAGGGATTCGGCCATGGCAGTCTTTTGACAAAACCAGCGGGACGGCTCAGCGGTTAGCGAGAGATTAGTCCCCCCGGCGGGGGACTTCAAACCGGCAGACCGCCGCAGCCACGCCACCGTGCCAGCGGATACTCCGCGGGGGGGTGACCGATGACAGCGTCGGCGGCGGGGCTTACCTTTGCGGCCATGCGGTTCCGCCGGGTCGCCATCTTGGGATTGGGTTTGCTGGGGGGGTCGCTGGGGCTGGCGCTGCGGCGTCTGGCCGACGCCCCGACCGTGGTGGGCTTCGCCCATCGGAATGTCACGTTGTTGCGTGCACGGGAGATGGACCTGGCCGACGTGTACACGGGTGACCTGGCCGAGGCGGTGTCCGGGGCGGACCTGGTGGTGCTGGCGACCCCCGTGGGGGTGTTCGCGCGGCTGCTGGAGGCGATGGGGCCGGCGCTGTCGCCGTCGGCGGTGGTGACCGATGTGGGGTCCACGAAGCGGACGGTGTGCCGGCTGGCGGCAGAGCTGCTGCCGGCGGGCGTGCGGTTTGTGGGTGCTCACCCGATGGCCGGTGGCGAGCGGTCCGGCCCGGAGAACGCACGGGCGGACCTGTTCGTTCACGCGCCGGTGATCGTGACGCCGACGGTCGTGCCGGGGGCGGCCGGCGATGCCGGGTCGACGGGGGCGGAGGACCGTGTCCGGGAGGACGTGGCCGGGCTGTGGAGGGCGCTGCACGCGCGGGTAACGTTTCTGGACGCCGACACGCACGACCGGCTGGTCGCGTCGGTGTCGCACCTGCCGCACGTGACCGCGTCGATGCTGGTGTCGCTGCAGAGCCTTCCGGCGCTCGAGCTTTCGGGGTCGGGGTATCGGGATGCGACGCGGGTGGCGGCGGGCGACCCTGACCTGTGGCGCGACATCCTGATGGACAACCGCGACTTCGTGGCCGAGGCCCTGCTCCGCCTGCGCGGCGAGACCGATGTGCTGCTGAAGCTGCTGGAGACGGGGGACGCCGACGGGCTGCGCGAGTACTTGGCGCAGGCGGCGATCAAGCGGGGAGCGCCGATCCGTGAGCGGCCGCCGATGGTGTAGTCAGGGCGCTTTGGCCGTGGGCGACGTAGCGGCGACGCTCGAGTCCGTCGCCGCTGGCGGCTTGGCCGGATGGGGCGACGGCGTGGAAGTAGGCGATGCCGATGCAGGACCGTGGGCGGTCGGCGGATGTGTCGTGCGGGCGTGGACCGCCGCCGCGACGGTCTTGAACAGCCCGGCGCCGGCCAGTTTGGTCACGAGCAGGTAGAGGGTGAGCGCGGCGACGGGAATGCCGAGGATGAGCGTCCAGTTGACCGACTTGGCGACGGCTTCCGTGGCCGGGGCGACGACACTGCGGGCGACGGGCTCCACCACGTACTGGCCGCCCTTTTCGACGATGCGGACGGCTCCGTCGAGGAACGCCTCGGGCTGGGTGACAAAGGCGGTGGCGATGGCGCCCACGGCAAGGGCGCCCTTGTTTCGCCAGATGAAGTCGGCGGCGCGGTCGCCGTAGCGGGCGATCGTCTCCAGCAGGTCGTCCCGCCGGGCCAGGGCCCGCAGGGAGCCGTCGTCGGCCATCATCGCCAGACGGCGGCCGTTCTGCGGGCCGACGTTGACCAGCGCCCGCGCCATCGGGCTGCCGTAGTCGGCCAGCAGGTTGTCGGCGATGCCACGGTGGCGGATCATCGCGTCCGCGGCATCGTCGCCCAGTCGGGCGAAGAGCGCGAAGCGGTTTTTCTCCGCGATGACCCACACGGCTTCGTCGCCCTGGCGCGCCATGAGCCGGACGGCCTTGGTGGCTCCGTCGTCGCCGACCTGCTCGATCAGGCGGAACATCCGGGGGCCGACCTTCTGGCCGGCGGCCGTGACCACATCCTCTCCGTGTTGCTCGGCCAGACGCTGCATGCGCTGGGCGATGGCCTGCGGGGCGTCCTCCCCGAACTCCTCGACCGCCTCACGGCCGAAGCGCCTCATGATGGCTTCGGTCGCCTCACGCACGGCCTTGGTGATCGGCCCGGCCTGCGACGTGGCGGGGACCAGACACGCGACCACGGCAACGCCGATCATCAGCTTGCGAACGGTCATGGCTGGATCTCCTCAACGATCAGGTTCCGGATGACGCGCTGGCGGAGTTCGTGGCGGTTGCGCGCTACCTCTTCCAGTGCTGCATGCAAACCGGGACTTCCCTGTGTGCCCCGGACGAGCGTGCGATGCACCTCGTCGAGAGACTGATTGAGCTTGTCAGCAAGTTGTCCCGCCGGGTCGGTCACCCAGTTGTAGATTCTGTCCACAATGAAGGCGATGACGGTGGAAACCAGTATGGAGACCCCGCCGCTGGACAGGGCGGACGTGGCCCCTGCCCCGAGGATGACCGTGGTCACGCCCGAGCGGGCCGCCAGCTGAATGAGCACCGTGTTGATGACCTCGAGGATCACCAAGTCGGTCACGCCACGGATCGCCTCGTCCGTCGCCTCGGCGACCATGCGACGGACGAGCCGCTGGTATTCCCTTTGAAGCAACGTGGAGTCCGCGAAACTGCCGAGCTGGTTGTCGGCCAGCCGGCTGTGGAAGTCACGTTGGATGCGCACGAGGAGCTGGTTGTCGATCGCTTCGAGGGTCCGCTGGTAATCACGCACGCACTGCTCCACCGCCTGCTGGACCGCCCGCTCGGTGAAAATCCGCTCCTCCAGACACCGCCGCACATACTGTTTCAGCCTGTCCCCCGACGTCCCCGGGACGAGGTCCACCGCCGCACGCCACATGGAGCTCATGCCCACGATGTCATCTGCAAAGTAACGCGACCGGCTTCTGGCTCCCTGGAACAGGTCGTCGAGTGGCTTCAAGGCCGGCTCGATGGCGGCCCGCGACTGTCGGTCGGCGTCGGCGAGGTGCGGAAAGGTTAACCTGTAGAGGTCTTCCGCGGTGAGCCGTGGGGGCGGCGGGGGTGGGGGGGTGGGGTGGATGGGGCCGGTCGGGCCGGTTGCCACGCGGAGGGTGCGGGAGACGAGGGTCGCTGGCCGTCGTCAACCAGCCCTGCGACCCATCCATTCAACCAATTCGGGGTGTAGTGCTTCGGATCGACCAGTGCAAAGTAGACACAGAAGTAGACACAGAAGAAGACCCCCAGCAGAGCCAGAATCACCCTGAAAATGGGGTCGGCGTTGTACGTCTTTTTTCCCCACGCGGCAATCGCCCTGAAAACGTGTTCGGCGTTGTACGTCTTTTTTCCCGACGGTGGAGTGGAATGCGCCATACGACCTCCCCAGGGAAAGGAGCGACCCCCCGGAACCTATCAAGTTCCTCACGGGCCGCAGCCCTTTTTTGTCGCACTGACGGCGTGGGGTCAGCGGGGGGGGAGGGGGGGGTGGCGTGTGTGAGTCGGCTCACTGGGCTGGCGGGGGAAGCGCTCGGGGTTGAGGGCACGTTGAAGGGAGGTGGCGACGTTTTCCTGCGTGCGCTTCAACTTTCCGGTCCGAGACGTCCGACAATAACGGTGCGGGACAGTGTTGAGAGGGCCCACGGACGGGTCCGCGATGCGACCCGGCCCGGACAAGCGAGCCGACCTCGCGGCGTCGCCGTGGGCATCGGGGCGTTCCACGGAAGGAATGGGACCATGCGGGTCATTGCCATCATCAACCAGAAGGGCGGCTGCGGGAAAACGACCACCAGTATCAACCTCTCGGCGTGTCTCGCCCGGCTCGGGCAGCGGACGCTGCTGGTGGACCTCGACCCGCAAGGTCACTGTGCCGTCGGCCTGGCGGTCCCCGAAGAGCAGATCGAACGCTCCATCTTCGACACGCTCATCGAACCGGGCGACGGCAAGGTCGCCAAACTCTCGGAAGTCGTCTGGCAGATCGCCTCCGACTTCGACCTCGCCCCCAGCACACTCAAACTCGCGGCGTTTGAGCAGCTCTTCGCGGGTCGTCCCGGCCGCGAGTCGCGTCTGGCGGCCGTGCTCGAGCAGGTGCGGGAGCGCTACAAGTGGGCGATTCTCGACTGCCCGCCGTCGGTGGGGCTGATCACCTTTAACGCGCTCAAGGCCTGCGACGAAGTGATCGTCCCGGTGGAGACGGGCTACTTCTCGCTGCACGGCCTGACCAAGATGCTCAAGACGCTGGAGGCGATGAAGGAGAAGGCCGGCAAGGACGTGCGGGTGCGGATCCTGCCGAATCTGTACGACACGCGGACCAAGCTCGCCCGCGAGGTGCTCAGCGAGCTGCGCAACAAGTTCAAGGGCCAGCTGCTCGAGAGCACGGTCAACTTCAACACCAAGCTCAAGGAAGCGGCGAGCTTCGGCCAGCCCATCACGGAATACGACCCGGGTTCCCGCGGCTACAAGGATTTCCTGTCGCTGGCCCGGGAGCTGATGGGCGAGCGGCCCGTGCACATCGAAGAGACTCCGGCGGAAGGGCTCACCCGGCCGGCCGAGCTCGTGCAGCGGGCCAAGGCGCTGGCGAGTTTGACCAACCTGCAGTTCGGCCGGAACACCGTGACGCTGCAGCCGCTGCTGCGGCCCGGTGGCAACGGCCACCCCGCGACCGGGACGCCCGGCGGCGGCCATGGCACGGCGCCATCGGGCCCGCCCGTTCACGCGGCCACCGCGGTGGTCGCTTCTTCGGCGAGCTCGCCGGTCGCGACGACCCCGGCGGCGACAGCCGCGTCCGGGACGGCGACGATGGTGGAGTCGTCGCGTGCGTCGGTCGGCAGCATTCCGGCGGTGGCGCCCGCGGCGTCGGCCGCCGCCATGGTGACCGCGGCGCCCACGGCGAGCATGGCGCTGACCGCGGAATACCTCGAGGTGGCGCCGATCACCGAAACGCCGCCGCCGACCACGCGCGTGCCCAAGACCACCGAAGAGAAACTGGCCGAGTTTTACGGCGTGCGTCAGATGGACGGCGAGGTGCTGTTCGCGGCCAGGTTCGAAGACGCGCGGTCCGTTCAGCTCGCGGGCGACTTCAACAACTGGTCGCCGGTGGCGACGCCCATGCGGGCCGACGAGAACGGCCGCTGGGTGACGGCGCTGCCGCTGCGGCCCGGGCGGTACCGCTACCGGCTGGTCGTGGACGGCCAGTGGCGGACGGACCCGGCCAACAGCAACGTCGAGGCGAACCAGTTCGGCGAGCTGAACAACGTCGTCGAGGTGGACTGAAGGGCGTGGCGGAAAGGCGGCCCGACCTGTCGAACCGGCAGGACGGCGCCAGGTCGGTGCGGGCTTGCCCCCGGGCGGCAGGTCGAAGGGCCGCTAGCGTGTGGGGCACGGGCGTCCGGGGGTGAAGGAGGCTGGCCATGGAGACGCCTTCGTCGGGTGCAAAACCGCCCGCCCAAACGATTTCGGAGATCGCGTCGATTGCCGACCTGTTCCTTTCGGGCGTGAGGGAAGCCTCCGGAGAGGGTCGTCGGCGGCCGCAGCGCGTGCCCCCGGGCGGGGCCGGGGCAGTGCCTTCAGGGGCAGTGCCTTCATCTGACGTTTCCGGGGCCGCCTGCGGGCAAGGCCGGACGCCGGACGTGCCGGACGGCGCGAAGGACGGTGCCGGCACTGGCGGTGGCGGCGGTCGGCAGCGCGGGGACGCGGGCCGGGACGAGCCGCCGCCGCGCGTCTGTTATCTGGTGGCCGGGTCGCACGTGAGTGCGGCGGTGGCCCAGCGGGTGGTCGCGGAGGTGGCGAGAAGCCTCGTCGGCGCGGGGCGTCGGGTCGGCACCCTGCAGTACGCCGGCGGCCGCGTCCGGCTGGGGCTGGCGGATGGCGAGCTGCCGACGGACGCGAACGAGACGGCCGAGTCGGCCACCGCGCGGGAGCTGCACGATGCCGCGGCCGAGCTGTCCGCGGACGTGGACGGCTGGGTGGTGGCGACGGACGACCTGCGATCGACGGCGCTGGCGCTGGAGATGTCGGCGGCGGTCCCGATGGGCGGGTCGATGCCCGCGACCGGTTGGGTGGTGCCGGTGGCGGCGGGGGAGGAAGGTCGGGTCGAGGCTTACCGGACGGTCAAGGCGCTGGCGACGTGGGTGAGCGGCAGGGGCCCGGCGTCGGAGAACACCGAAAGCGGGCGTGACGCGGGCGGCACGGGCGCGCCGTGGGCCGGGCGGGGCCGGCTGGTGCTGGCGGCGACGGAGCCGGCCGCGATGGCGGTGGTGGGGCAGCTGCGCGAGGTGATCCGCAAGTTCCTGTCGTGGGACGCGGCCGACGCCCTGCTGGTCGGTGAGGCCTCCCAGACCGACGTGCACCCGCTGATGTCTGCGGTGCTGACGCCGGACGAGTGGTCCGTCGTGCAGTCGTCGGTGCTGCTGCCGCACACGGCCCACCGCGGCGACGCGGCCGAGCCGGCGCAAGCGGCTGCCGGGCAGGCTGGTGAACCCTCAGAGACGCCGATGGACAGCGCGGCGGCGGCGGGGGACGGGATGGGGGCGGGGGTGTCGAAGGGACAGACGCCGACGGAAACGACAACGGTCGAGGTGCCCGCGGACGCCGTACAGACCGAGCGGCGGGGGCCGACCGCGGCAGACCGGGCGGAGACGTATCCCACGCTCGGCTGGTCGGCGGACGACCCGGTGGTCATCGAACTGCCGTCGGCCACGGCCGAGGGCGTGCTGGAGGCGGTGCTGGAGGCGTCGCCGGAGTGGCAAGACTGCGACGTCCCCGTGCCGGCGACGGTGCCGTGCCGCGTGGTGGCGGACCGGACGGGGCGGGCGGTGCTGGTGGCGGCGGTGGACCGCGAGCCGGCGAAGATGGGGAGCGAGGTGGTGCAGGTGGGGCGTGCGGCAGGCTGGCTGCAGGAGCACCTGACGCTGGTGGCGCGGGCGGCCCGGCCGATCCGCGTGGAGCCGTCGCTGGGGGTGCACGTGGTGGTGTACGTGCCGACCGCGACGCGGCCGCACCTGGCGTCGCTGGTGCAGGCGGGGGTGGAGGTCGTGGGGTATCGGTCGCTGCGGTGGGGCGGGCGACTGGGGCTGCTCGTGGAGGCGGCCTAGGGCGACGTCAGCGGCTACGGCGTGGGCTGAAGCGGCTCGGGCGCCTTCGCGGCCGCCAACGGCGTCGCGTCAGGTGCCGGAGGCCGGGGGGCACGTCAGTCCCTGCGGCAGGTAGTTGCCGCTGGAGAGCAGGTACTTGATCGCCTCATCGGTGGACAACTCGAGGATGTGACAGCGCTGGGCCGGCACCAGCAGGAGCTGGCCGCTGGTGGGGACCGGCGCCGAAGGCACGAGGACGCACAGCGTCGCGGGGCTGCCGGGCAGCGGCTTGCCTGAGGTGAACACGAGGGTGTACTGGTCGCTGCCGACCTCCAGCAGCGCCACCTTCTGCCACATGCGCGCGTCGCCGAGGCTCAGCGAGACCTGTTTCCACGCCCGGTACACCCCCCGGACGAGGGGCATGCGGTCGAGGCGGGCGTCGAGCCGGCGGAGTGTCCACCGGGCGAGGGCCGTGGAGACGACCAGCCCGAGCAGGTAAATGCTGACGACGGCGACGAGGGCGCCGACGAACGGGACGTGATACCCGTAGAGCGTGGGCGCGAGCGGCCGGGTGTACAGGTCGACGTAGTACACCACGACGACGGCCACGAGGACGGGTACGGCCGCGAAGAGTCCGGTGAGAAACGTGCGGCGGAGGTGTCGCAGAAAGCGCATGGCGGGGGACCGGTTGGCTCCGACGCGTCGCGGCGGGCACTGCATCAGCGGCTGGCGTCGATGAGGTGTTGTCGCAGGGCGGCGACCTGGCGCGTCCGCTGCTCGGCCGGGGCGTCGGGGTCGAAATCGAGCCCGGCGGGCCAGGCGTGGAGAGGCCTGAGGCGTTGCCAGGCGGCTGCCCGCAGTTCGGGGACGTCGAGCTCGAGGCAGTCGAGCAGGAACTCCGGGCTGGCGGCAAGCCGCTGGACTTCGGCGTCGGTGAGGGGGGAGTAGGCGGCGAGGAACGCGTCCAGCTCGGCGTTCTGGTTGGGGGTGAGGCGGCTGCGGTCGAGGGTGCGGACGGCGAGTGCCCCCCGCTGGCCGAGGGCGCGCAGGGCCGCCTGCGCCCGCTGGCGGTCGGCGAACCGGTCGGCCTCGAGGCCGGTCAGGATGCGGTCCAGTTCGGCACGCTCGCCGTCGGTCAGTTCGGGCAGCACGCCGAGCACCTGCCAGGCAACGCGCTGGTCGGCCGTGAACAGCGGCGAGAGCTGACCGAGCTTCTCGAAGACGGGGCGAAGGTACAGGTTCGTCTCGGTGGGGTACCTGCGACGCAGCGACTGCAGGTCGGCGGCGGTGCCGCGGAAGCTCAGCGTGGCTTCACCGCTGTCGTTGTCTATGCGGCGCACGAGCAGCGCCAGCATCTCGTCGGGCGCGCTGGTGAGCTGGCCGGCGATGCGGGGCGACTGGATCAGCTGCACCGAGAAGTGGCCGAACGGCCCTTCGGTGTCGTAGGTGAGCTGAAACTGGCCGATGTCGCGGTTGGCGAAGAGCCCGAGCTGGCCGTACACCGCCTCGGGTTCGTTGAACAGGTGAACCGTAAGTCGGAAGAACACGGGCGTGGCGAGTTCGCCGGTGGGCTTGCCGATCACCGCCAGCCGGACCAGGGGCTGCAGCTCGGCCGCCTCGGCCACTGCCGCGCCGGCGGGCGCGTCGGGCGGCTGGGGGTCACCGCTCGGCGGTCCGTCGAGCAGCACGTCGCCGTTGGTTTCACGCAGCGCGGTGACGACGCTCAGCCCGTCGGGTTCGGCGCGGATCTGCACGATCTCGGTCAGCGGCACGTACGGGTGCCGCGGCAGCTCGGCCAGTTCGGCCCTGAGGCGGGCACGCAGCGCCGAGCGCAGCTCGTCGAGTGTCGGCGCTGGCGTCGCGTCGGCGGCTTGCGGCGACGACGGTTGGGTCGTCGGCGGTTCGGCCACCACGTTTCCCAGTGAGATTCCCAGCGAAGTGCCCAGCGTGGTGGCGAGGACGGCGATCAGCAGCGGCCGCGGCGGATGCATCACGGGCATCATATCCGACGCAGCAGCTCGCCCAGCAGCGCCGGCGACAGCGGCCGTCCGGGTTTCTGCGGCGGCGCGACCGACGGTCGGCTCTGCCAGTTGCCAAGCACCTGCAGCACAGGTCGGCCCAGTCGGCGCAGCGGGTCGTTCCCGGGAAGCGGCATGGGCCGGACAAGGTGCGTGAGCGGGCCGGCGGCGCGCACGAGGGCGTCGGCCGTGTCCAGCGGGCCGCGCCAGGCGGGGTGGAGCTGCTCGCTCAGCTCCCCGAGCCGGTCCCAGCCGTGCCCGTGGATGTGCACGCGGAAGCCGCCGGCCACCAGATGCCGGGCGACGGAGTGCTGCCAAGCGGGAATCACCAGACGCTGAACGAACAGGTCGAGGGGGAAGGCGGCCGGGTCGATGGACAGCGCCGCGCGGAGCTGCTCGACGTAGGCGATGGCGTCCTCGCCGACGACCGCCGGGTCCGTGCGGATGGCCGCCTCGGCGTGTTCCCACAGAAGCCGGTGCGATGAATACTCCTCGACCGCGGGCGGAAGCCGGACCGGCTGGGTGTCCGCCAGCAAACCGACCGTGCGCACGGCCAGAGGCGGCGGTGCCACGGGCAGCGACGGCCAGTCCGCGTCGAGGACCCGCTCGGCGGGCCATCCGCTCTGGAGCAGGGCCGAGCGCGCGGCGGACGTGGCCGCCAGTGCCCAGTCGTCGCCGCCGGTCGGCCAGCTGACGGGCCTTGGCTGGGTCGTCCACGTCACCAGCGGGCAGGTCGGCGGGAGCTGCCCGCCCAGGTCCGCCCGGAACAGGTCGGCCAGCAGCACGACGTCCGCCCCCTCGGTGCGTCGGGCCAGGTCGAGCGGGGCGGTGTGCAGAGGGTCTTCGAAAGGCCAGGGCTGCACGTGCAGTCCGTCCAGCGAGCAGACCACCTGCCGAAGGGTGTCGGCGGCGTCGTCCCAGAGGCGGAAACCCGCGGGCTGGCCGACGATGGCCCGGCGGGGCGGACGGGTTCGGCTGGCAGGCCGCGTGTGGAGGGTGTGCAGGACGGCGTGTCGGGCGTGGTGGACCTCGGCGAAGACGCTCTGGCACTGCTCGATGACCTGCCTGCAGGTCTCGTCGTCGATCGCGGGCGTGCGGATGAACTGCCCCGGCAGCGGCAGTCCCTCGTGCCGCGAAAGCAGCGTCCGGATGTCGTCGGGGTGCCGCGCGAAAAACAGGCGGTGCTCCTGCAGTGGACGGCGGAAATCCAGCGGCATCAGCCACAGCGGAAGCTGCTCGCCCGGGCCGAGCAGCACGATCAGGGCCTGACGCGGCCCGAGCATCTCCAGCGCTACCAGCACCGCCGCGGGGTGCATGGGGTGCAGAAAGCAGGCGACGGTCGAGCTGGGCTCGAAGCTCTCGAGCATCGCCAGACTGGCGGCCC
The DNA here is from genome assembly GCA_046299715.1 of Tepidisphaerales bacterium. Lineage (GTDB taxonomy): Bacteria > Planctomycetota > Phycisphaerae > Tepidisphaerales > Tepidisphaeraceae > JBBRUM01. Next base: position 225,395 of record JBKBHU010000003.1, read on the forward strand.
GCGGGACCGAACACCCTTTCCACCACGCCCCGACGCCGCCCCCGCAAGCCTGACGCAGCGTGGGCGAGCCGTCCCGGCCGGTGGCCAGCGCCCAGCCCGGCGGCGGGTCGTTCAGCTCGAGCCACGGCTGCACCTCGGCGACGAGCGGGCGGTTGAGCGCGAAGAAGTCGGCAGCGACGTCGAAGGCGGTGGTCACAGAACAGGATTATCGGACGTCCGCCGGCCGCGGCTGAAGCCGCGCGGCTGGAGTGACCCGGCAGGCGTGGCCGGCGGGGCGGTTCAGGCGGTGGGCTGGGGCGGGGCCGGATGGGTGTCGGCGGCGGGCTGTTCGCCCTGCTTGCTCTGCAGTCCGAGTTTTTCCGAGGTCCACTGAAGGATGACGAAGAACAGGGGGACGAACAGCAGGGCGAGGGTGGAGGCGACGATCATGCCGCCCATGATGCCCGTGCCGATGGACTTGCGGGCCACGGCGCCGGCCCCGCTGGCCAGGGCCAGCGGCACGACCCCGAGGATGAAGGCGAAGGAGGTCATCAGGACCGGCCGCAGGCGTTCGCGGGCGGCGTGGGTGGCGCTGTCCAGCAGCGACTCGCCGGCCTTGCGCTTGAGCACGCAGAACTCGACGATCAGGATCGCGTTCTTGGCGATCAGCGCGATCAAGGTGAGCAGGCCCACCTGGAAGTAGATGTCGGCCGGGAAACCTCGCAGCAGCACCGCCGCGTAAGCGCCCAGGGCGCCGAACGGCACCGCCAGCAGCACCGCCAGCGGCAGCACCCAGTTCTCGTACAGCGCTGCCAGCAGAAGGAAGACGACCACCAGCCCCATCATCATCAGCAGCGACGCGGTGTTGCCGGCCTTGATCTCCTGGAAGCTCTCGCCGGCCCACTCGTAGCTGAAGCCCGGCGGCAGCACTTCCGCCGCGACCTCCCGCACCGCGCGGAGCATCTGGCCCGAGGCATAGCCGGGGGCGACGGCGCCGGAGATCTGCGCGGCCGTGCGGGCGTTGAAGCGGAAGACCGCGTTGGGCCCGACGGCGAAGCCGAAGTCCACCAGAGCCGACAGCGGCACCATCTCGCCCGAGGCGTTGCGGACGTGAATGCGTTCGAAGTCCTGCGGCGTGGCGCGGAACTGCGGCTGCGCCTGCAGCTGCACGCGCCAGATGCGGCCGAGCTTTTCGAAGTCGTTGACGTACAGCGAGCCGAACATCGCCTGCATCGCGTCGTACAGGTCGCTCACGGGCACGCCCAGCGACTTGGCCCGCGTGGTGTCGACGTTCACCGAAACCTGCGGCAGCGCCACCGAGAGCGGGGTGAACGTGGAGCCGGGGGCGATCTCCGGGCGGCGACCGAGGGCCTCGATGAACTTCAGGCACACGGCGTGCAGCTGGTTCAGGTCGGCCCCGGGGGCGGCGATGATCCGCACGTCGAACCCCGCGCGCACGCCCAGCCCCTGGATCGGCGGCGGGGCCACGGTGAACACCAGTGCTTCGTTGATCCCGGCCAGACCCTCGAACGACCGCCCCACCAGCGCTTCGGCCGAGCTCTGCGGGGCCTGCCGCTCGTCCCAGTCCTTCAGCGGCATGAACAGCACCGCGCCGTTGGTCGTCGGGATGCCGCCGGAGACGTAATCGAAGCCGGTGAGCGAGACCACATTCCGGGTCTCCGGCTGGGCGAGCCACCAGTTCTCGACCTTCTGCACCACGTTGCCCGTGCGGTCCACCGACGCCCCCTGGGGCAGCTGCACCGCGGTGACGAGATACCCCTGGTCCTCCACCTGCAGGAACGCCGTGGGGACGCGGCTGAAGAGGGCGTAGGCGGCGTAGCACACCCCGGCGAACAGCAGCACCGTCACCACGCCGTAGCGGATGGCGTGACGCACGGTCCAGACGTACGCGGTCGTCAGCAGCGTAAAGCCCCGGTTGAACCAGCCGAAGGGGCCGCGCTGCGCGGGCGTGCGGTGCCGGAGCATCAGCCTGCACAGCGCCGGCGTGAGGGTGAGGGCGATGACGCCGGAGATGGCCACGGACACCGTGATGGTGATGGCGAACTGCTGGTAGAACTGCCCGGTGATGCCGCCGGCGAAGGCCACCGGGATGAACACCGCCGCCAGCACCAGCGTGATGGCGATGATCGGCCCGGACACCTGCTCCATGGCCTTGATGGTCGCGTCACGGACGGAGAGCCCCGGTTCGCCCTCGAGGATGCGCTCGACGTTCTCGACCACGATGATCGCGTCGTCCACGACGATGCCGATGGCCAGCACCAGACCGAAGAGCGTGAGCGTGTTGATCGTGTAGCCCAGCAGGAACATCCCCGCGAACGCGCCCACGATCGACACGGGCACGGCCACCAGCGGGATGACCGTGGGCCGCCAGTTCTGCAGGAACACCAGCACCACCAGCGCGACGAGGATCGCCGCCTCGAAGAGCGTCTTGACCACTTCGCCGATCGACACCTCGACGAACCGCGTCGTGTCGAAGGGGATGAACATCTCGACGCCCGCCGGCAGCATCGGCCGAAGCTCGTCGAGCGTGCTGCGGATGCCCCGCATGGTGTCCAGCGCGTTGCCGCCGGTGCGCAGGTACACGAGGATGCCGGCACTGTCCTTGCCGTCCACCCGCGCCTGCAGGTCATAGCTCTCGCTGCCCAGCTCGACCTCGGCGATGTCCGACAGCAGCACCTGCGAGCCGTCGGGGTTGGAGCGGACGATGATCCGCTCGAACTGCGTCGGCTCGCTCAGGCGGCCGCGCGTCAGTACCGGCAGGGTCATCTCCGTCCCGGGCGGGGCCGGGGCCGCCCCGACCCGCCCCGCGGAGAACAGGGCGTTCTGTTCGCGGATCGCGGTGGCGACGTCGGTGACCGTGATGTTCCGCGTCGCCATGGTGTCCGGGTTCACCCACACCCGCATCGCATATTCGCGGTTGCCGAAGACCACCGCGTCGCCCACCCCCGGCAGCCGACGCAGCGCGTCCCGCACGTTGATCGTCGCGTAGTTGGACAGGTAGATGGCGTCGTACAGCGGGTTGTCCGACCGCAGCGTGATGACGCAGAGGATGTTGGGGTTGGACTTGTCCACCAGGATGCCGCGGCGGGTCGCCTCGGCCGGCAGCCGCGGTGCGGCGCGGTTCACCCGGTTCTGTACCTGCACCATCGCCTGGTCGATGTCGGTGCCCACCTCGAACGTGCACGTGAGCGTGTACGTCCCGTCGTTGGTGGACCGCGAGTCGAAGTACAGCAGGTTGTCCACCCCGGAGATCTCCTGCTCGATGGGCACGCCCACCGACTGCGCCACCGTGTTGGCGTTGGCCCCGGGGTACACCACCGTCACCTGCACCGTCGGCGGCGTGATCTCCGGGTACTGCGCCACCGGCAGCGTCATGATGGACACGGCGCCGGCCAGCAGGATCAGCACCGCCAGCACGGTCGCCAGCACCGGTCGGTCGATGAACACACGGCTCATGGGACGGTCTCCAGAGCAAGTCGGAAGGGCGGGCCAGAGTGGGCCGCGCAGACCCACGCAGCGCTTGGGGGGCCTACGGGACGGACGCGGGGGTGGCGGTCGGCCGGGTCGTGGCCGCGCCCGCAGCGCCCGGGGCCGGTGAGCTGTCCGACCGGTGGTGGCCCGTCGCCGCCGGGCCGGGACGCGCGTCACTGAGCGAGCGGGCCGGGGGGGCCGGCTCGGGGCTGACGACCACCTTCGTGCCCGGCGGACGCAAAAGAAGCTGCTGCACGCCGTCCACGATGACGCGGTCGCCGGGCTGGAGCCCGCGCTCGATGATCCACTCGGGCGGGGCCCACTTGCCCGTGACCACCGGCCGCATCTGCGGCACGTCGTCGGGGCCGACCACCCAGACGAACGGCCCCTGGTCGCCCTGCAGCACCGCCCGCATCGGTACGGCCAGCGCGTCGGGCTGCCTCGCCCCCCTCAGCCGCACCTTGACGAACTGGCCTTCGATGAGCGAGCCGCCGGGGTCGCCGGGCGTGAACGGGTTGTCCACCTGCGCCCGGAACAGGGCCGTCCCGGTCGTCGGGGCGACCTCGAATCCGATCACCGTCAGCCGCCCGGTGCGGCGGTAGACCGACCCGTCGAGCAGTTCGATCACCACTTCCCAGTCGCTCAGGCTGGGCGGCAACAGCAGCCGCCCTTCCTCGACGAGCCGGCGATAGCGAAGCAGCGCCCGCTCGGGGATGGAAAAGTTGATGTCGATCGGGTCGAGCTGAAGGCAGTCGGTCAGCAGCGAGTTGGCCCCCTCGTCCACGAACGCCCCGACGTCCCGACGCGCTACGCCGATCACGCCGGTCACCGGCGACGTGATCTTCGTGTACGACAGGTTCAGCTCCTGCCGGGCGACCTCCGCGCGGGCGAAGGCGACGTCCCCCGCGGCCGCCTTCAGCCGGGCCTCGGCGTCGTCGAGCTCTTTCTTCGAGATCGACTGCTGCCGCACCAGCGGCGTCAGCCGCTCCACCTCCCGCTGGGCGAGGTCGAAGTTGGCGGTCGCCCGGACGAGCGACGCCTTGGCCTGGTCGAGGGCGACGATGAACTCGCGCGGGTCGATCTCAAACAGCAGGTCGCCCTCGCGGACGCGCTGACCGTCCTGAAAATGTCGCGCGAGAATGAACCCGCGGATGCGGCTGCGGATCTCCACACGCCGCGACGCCGCCGTCCGCCCCAGCTCCTCGAACTCCACGGGCAAGGTCCGCGGCTGCACCGTCACCACCTGCACCACCGGCGGCGGCGGCTCCGGCGGGGCCGACGACTCCTGCCGACGACATCCCCCCGCCACAGCCGCCATCAACAGCACCGCCCAGCCGGCCGCCCCCCACCAACCCCTCGACCTGAGTTGACCCACACATCACCCCGAGCTTTCCTGCCACCCGAAACGGCTCGAGCCGAGGCCACGTCGCCCTCTCCGACGCATCTCCAGGGCGGCCGATACCGGTTTCGAAGATAGTTATCACTAACTTATCGGGAATATCCCGTGGAGCGGCCAGTATAGTCGAGCCCGCCCGGTGCCGTCGCCTTGCGGCCTCCGCGTTGTCGGCCGCAACACGGGACGGATAGGCTCCCGGTCGCCGGCGGGGGGGAGCAGCCCTGCCGGATTCGAGCAGCCCTGCCGGATTGAGGATGGCTCACCCCACGTCGCCCAGTTCCGCCGCCGAGGGCCTCACGCCCGCCATGCGGCAGTACCGGCAGTTCAAGCAGCAGCATCCGGGCTATGTGCTGTTTTTCCGGATGGGCGATTTTTACGAGATGTTCTGGGAGGACGCGGAGCTGTGCGCCCGCGTGCTGGGGGTGGCGCTCACCACCCGGAGCAAGGGCGGGCTGGGGGGAAACGATGCCATCCCGATGGCGGGCGTGCCCTATCACGCGGTCGAGGGGTACCTGCGGAAGATGATCGCCGCAGGTTACCGGGTGGCGCTGTGCGAGCAGACGGAGGACGCCAGCCAGGCCAAGGGGCTGGTCCGGCGCGAGGTGGTCCGGTTGCTCACACCCGGGACCTTGACCGACGAGGCGCTGCTCGACGGCCGCAGTGACAACTTTCTGGCGGCGGTGGCGGCCGGCGTAGGGGGCGACCGGTCAGGCGGGAGTGGTCCTCGGGGCAAGGAGTACCGGGTGGGGCTGGCGTGGGTCGAGCTGAGCACGGGGGCGTTCTTTGCCGCCAGCGGCCCGCGACAATCGATGCTGGATGAACTGACGCGGCTGCGGCCGGCCGAGACGCTCGTCCCCGAGCTGCCGACGGGCCAGTTGCACGACCTTGCCGAGTCGGTGCCCGGCCACCGCACGCCCCGCCCGGCCTGGCAGTTCGCGCCGCCGCACGCGGCGGACATGCTCGCGCGGCACTACGGCACCCGCGGCGCGTCGGGTTTCGGCTTCGGCCCGGACGACCCGGCGACGCTGGCCATCGGCGCCGTGCTCAGCTACCTGGAGGAAACGCAAAAGAGTGCCCTCTCCCACCTCCGGCCGCCGAAGCGGCATGAGCTCGGGGCGTTTCTCCGCATCGACCCGGCCAGTTGGCGGTCTCTGGAGGTGGAGCGGACGGTCCGCAGCGGCAGCGTCGAGGGCTCGCTGCTGGGGGCCATCGACCGCACCCGCACGCCGATGGGCGGAAGGCTGCTGCGGCAGTGGCTGCGGGCGCCGCTGACGGATGTGCACGAGATTGCACGTCGGCAGGAGGTGGTCGCAACGCTGCTGGACGACCCGCTGCTGCTGAAGAAGGTGACCGCAACGCTCGACCACGTCTGCGACATCGAGCGGGTCATGGGTCGGCTGGCCGTGAACCGGGCGACCCCGCGGGACGTGGCCAGCCTTGGTCGTTGTCTACGAAAACTGCCGGAGTTGTTGGAGATATTCGACCGGCCGGCGGGCCCGGTGCTGGGCTTGTCCGCGACGGCAGCCGGGCCGGCGACGGCCGAGTCGCAGGGACCGGCAGGCGGGCGGGCCGATGGGTCGCAGCCGCCCGGCGGCGGCTTGGTGCCCGAGCTGGCGGGTCTGGCGGAGTTTTGCCGGACGCAGGGGGCATTCATCGCGTCGGCCGTCCGGGAAGACCCGGCGTTGCATTTGCGTGAGGGGGGGGTGATCGCGCCCGGCTTTGATGCCGAGCTGGACCGTCTCCACGACCTGCAGGCCAACGCCGCGACGTGGCTGCAGCGGTATCAGCAGAAGCTGGCGGCGGAAACGGGCATCCCATCGCTGCGGGTGAGTTACAACAAGGTCTTCGGCTACTACATCGAGGTGACCGACACGCACCGGGCGAAGGTGCCCGAGGGGAAGGGGTGGGTGCGGAAGCAGACGGTCCGCAACGCCGAGCGGTACATCACCGAGGAGCTCAAGCGGTTCGAGGAGGAGGCGCTCAGCGCCGCCGAGCGGGCGGTGGCGCTGGAGCAGAAGCTGTTCGAGGCGGTGCGTCAGCGGCTGTTGCCGGAGCTGGAGCGGTTCCAGACGCTGGCGGCGGGTCTGGCGAGGCTGGACGTGCTCTCGAGCTTCGCGGCCCTGGCGCAGGACCGCCGGTACTGCCGGCCCGTGGTGACCACCGGGCGGGAGCTGACGATCGTGGAAGGCCGGCACCCGGTGCTGGAGCAGCAGCTCGGGCGGGACTTCGTGGCCAACGACGTGGAGTTCCCGCCGGGCACCAACCTTCAGCTGATCACCGGCCCGAACATGGCGGGCAAGAGCACCTACATCCGGCAGGTGGCGCTGCTCGTGCTGATGGCGCAGGTGGGCAGTTTCGTGCCGGCGAAGTCGGCGACGGTGGGGGTGGTGGACCGGCTGTTCACGCGGATCGGCGCTTCGGACGAGCTGCACGCCGGGCAGAGCACGTTCATGGTCGAGATGACCGAGACGGCGAACCTGTTGAACAACGCCACCGAGCGGAGCCTGGTGATCCTCGACGAGATCGGCCGCGGGACCAGCACGCTCGACGGGCTGGCGCTGGCGTGGGCGATCGCCGAGCACCTGGCCAGCGAGGTGCGCTGCCGGGCGCTGTTCGCCACGCACTATCACGAGCTGACGGACCTGGCCCAGCGGTTCCGGTCGGTGCGGAACCTCAACGTGGCGGTCCGCGAGTGGGAGGACCAGGTCGTGTTCCTCCACCGCATCGTCGAAGGCGGAACGGACCGCAGTTACGGCATCCACGTGGCCCGGCTGGCGGGCATCCCGCCGGTGGTGCTGGAGCGGGCGCGGCAGCTCATGAGCGAGCTGAGCGTGCAGCATGTGAGCAAGCCGAGGCTGAGCAAGAGCAAGCGCCCGGACGACCTCACGCAGCTCCCGCTGTTCGTGGACCCCATGGTCGAGTTCCGCCGGGAGCTGGCCGAGCTGGAGCTGGAGCGGCTCAGTCCGGCCCAGCTTTACGACTGGCTGAGCAAGTGGAAGGTGAAACTCCGGTGACCTCTCCCGGCAGCCTCGCCCGTCTGAACCACGTGTTGACCGTCAAAGTGGACTGGGCGGTTCGGTCAGGTTTCGGCCTGTCCGGTCGGTCCGCCGGCAGAAAGCGGAAGGCGACGTGAACCCTTTCCGGCCACTTTCTCGAACGTTGGTCGGCGAGCTCATGGACGAGCCGGGCGTCCCCGAACCGGAGCTGCTGGCGGCGCTGGGTTACATCCGACGGGTGAACCGGTACCTCGGCTACACCCGTGCGACGCGGAACCGGCTGCGGCCGTGGCTGACGGGCCGGGCGGTGACGCTGCTGGACGTGGCGACGGGCTCGGGCGACGTCCCGGAGGACCTTCAACGGTATTTCCCCGGGGTCCGGCTGGTCGGGCTGGACATGCACGCGGTGACGATCGCGGAGGCCGCCCGGCGGGTGCCGGGGTGCGCGTTCGTGCGGGGAGATGCGCTGCGGCTGCCGTTTGCGGATGCCAGCGTGGACTTCGTCATCTGCTCGCTGTTTCTGCACCATTTGCCCGAGGAGCAGATCGTCGCGGTCATGGCGGAGATGTGGCGGGTGGCCCGCCGCGGCGTGCTGGCGGCGGATCTGCTCCGGTCACGCCGGGCGCTGGCGTGGATCACTCTTCTGACGCTCACCTCCCCCCCCATGATCCGCCACGACGCGCGGGCGAGTGTCCGGGCGGCCCTTACGGCCACAGAGGTGCTGGCCTTGGCCCGGCGGGCCGGCTGGCACTCCCCGGTGCTGCGGCGACATCTGGCCCATCGCTTCACGCTGGCCGCCGTCAAGCCGTCGCCGGGCGGCGACGTCCCAGCCGGTGACGCAGGTGACGCAGGCCGTCCGTGACCCGGCGCAGCAGAAGTTGAAGACGCAGCCGCCGGGCATGCTCACCGGCCGTCCCGGTGGCGTGCCGCTCGAGCAGTCCTGCCCAGCCTGCGGCGGCGCGGTAGCGGCCGCGTCGGGCCTCGGCCAGGGCCAGGTTGTGCAGGACGTCGGGGTCGTGCGGACGCAGTCGCAGGGCGGCGTAAGCGGCGTTCAGGCCGGCCGGATACCGCCGCTTCCGCAGAAGCAGGGCCGCACGCAGCGCCAGCAGGTCGGCCGGGAGAACGCCGCCGGCGCGCCGTTCGAAGCGGTCCAGAACGTCCAGCGCCCGCCGCGGCCGACGGCACTTCGCCCACGCCAGGGCCAGACGCAACACGAGCTCGCCGTCCGTGAAGTCCGCCAGCAGCATCTCGCGGCCGAGGTGGCTCCGGGCCCGCTCGAGGTTTCCGGCGGCGAGGTGGCTTTCGGCCTGCAGGAGCTCGGCCCGGGGCAGGGTGGGGTCGAGAGCGACCGCCAGGGCGAGCGGCCCCCGCACGGCTTCGACGTCGTGACCGGCCCAGAGCAGCACCTCGGCGTGGAGCAGGTGCCACGGGGCGTCGGCGGCGGTGCCGGTGCGGTCGTGCCGGCAGGGGTCGGCCGCCAGCTCGACGGCCGCCGTCGCCCGTCCCGACCGCAGCAGGGCCAGTGCCGCCAGCCGCCGGGCCTCGAGGGGCATCCGGCCGTGGACCTCGACCGCCTGAAACTGAGTGACGGCGTCCGCCCAGCGTCCCTCGGCCATGGCCAGGCGGCCGCGGAACATCGGCAACGTGGTGGACCGCACCGGGACGGGGAGCCGTTGAACGCGGTCGGGCGTGAGCCGTCGGGCGATCCGGGCGGCGAGGTCGCTCCGTCCGGTCTCCAACCGCATGACCGCCAGATGCAGGTCGCAGGCGGGGCAGTCGGGGGCGAGGCGGCGGGCGTCGTGGTAGGTGGCCGCCGCGGCATCGAACGCTCGCAAGGCGACGAGGGATACAAGTTTCTGACAAAGGATCGGTTCGCAGCGTGGCCAGCGGCGCTGGGCGCGGTCGAGCAGGCGAACGGCGTCGCGGTGTCGTCCGAGGGCGGCGAGGGTCCGCGCGTAGCCGACGGCGACGTCGGGGTGGGGCCGGGGCCTGTCCCACAGCTCAATAAAGAGCCGCTCGGCTTCGTCGAGGTGGTCTGCGGCGAGGTGCAGCAGGGCGAGGGCGTGTTGGAGGTCCGCCCGGTCGGGGAAGACCTCCAGCATCTCGGCCACGCGGCCGATGGCGGCGGCGGGGAAGGTCGCGTAGCGGTCGGCGAAGTCCTGCGGGTCGATGGCGGCGTAGAGGTCCTCGCCCTGGAGCAGGTCGTCGGCGTGCGGGTCGGCAGGGTCGGATGGGGAAGGGTCCGGGGGCATGGCCGGCGTGCGACATTATCGCGGTGTCCGGCGGAATCGGCGTTTTTTTCGGCCGGGTTCAGCGGCTTTTCCTTGAAGTGGCGGGCGGGCGGGGTAGGGTTGACCCGCAGGGTTTGCACGCCCGGGAAAACACGTTCCGGCAGGCGTCGGGCGGGGCGACGCTCCCGGCCGGTATCCGGGTAGGAAGGGGGGCCGGGTCGGCTTCGACGCGGGACATAAGCGATGCTGGAAGACGGGGACGGACCCACTTGCCGCGGGATCAGGTGTCTGCATGGGTGTGACCGGCCACTGGAGCAACCGACCGCCGCCCCGGGGAGCTGGACTCCCGGGAGCAGGCCGCTGGCTGGCGGCGTGGGCGGCGGTCTGGGCCGTGGCGGCCGGGGAGGTGACGGCGGCGAGAGCGTTGACCGGGGCGGGACCGGCGGCGGACCGCGTCGAGCGTGACCTGCGCGCGATCGGTGCACTGCTGGCGGACGATTCGGCCACGCAGGCCCAGCGGGATGAGTCCGCCCGACGGCTCGTGGCGCGCAAGTCGGAGGCGTCGTCGGCATGGGCAGGGGCCACGGTGGAAGAGGTGTCGCGGGAGCTGCTGCTTGCGGCGCTGGTGAACGTGTCGTCGCGCGGCGGGCAGCTGGCCGCGGCACGAGCCCTGATGCAGCAGTGGGAGCCGGACCCGGCGTTCATCGCCCCGCTCAACGCGCTGTTGGGGGTCGACCGGCCGCTGACAGAGGCGGCGGCGATGGCCTTGTCTATTTACACGAACTCGCCGCAGGTGCCCGGGCTGCTGCTGAGCTTTGCCGAATCCCGTCAGCGGCCTGAGGGTCTGCGGGTGGCGGTGGTTCGGGCGCTGGGGATGTTGCCCGAGCGGCGTGTGGCCGCGGGCCTGCTCGAGCTGGCAAGGCGGGACGAAGCCGAGACGGTGCGGGCGGCGGCGCTGGCTGCCCTGGCGGAGCTGACGGGGCTGCCCCAGTTCGGCACCAGCCTGGAGCGGTGGTCGGCCTGGTGGGACGACGTGCAGCGGCTCTCGGAGGTGGAGTTCCGGGCGTACCTGGCCCGCACCCGGGCGACCCAGCAGGCGAGGACGGGCCAGCGTCTGGACCAGCTCATCGACCAGCTCGGCGTGCTCCTGCCCGAAGGGTACCGGCAGCTCCCCGAGGCCGAGCGGACGGAGCACCTGCGGCGGCTGCTGAGCAGCCCGTCGGCGTCGGTGCGGGCGGTGGGGGTGCGACTGGTGCTCGCGGACGTGCTGGAGGCGCGGCCGGTGGCGGCGTCGGTCCGGGAGACGCTGCGGACGATGGTGGGGGATTCCTCCCGGGCCGTGCGGCTGGAGGTGGCGACGGCGCTGCGGTCGATCAACGACGCCGCGGCGTTGGACGTGCTGCTGACACAGCTGCCGCAGGAGACCAGCCCGGAGGTGCGGGCGGCCCTTGCGTTGGCGCTCGGGCCGATCCGGGACGTGCGGGCGACGGACGCGCTGCTCTCGTTGCTGGGGGACGCGGACGTGCGCGTGGCCGAGGCGGCGGCGGAATCGCTGGCGGCGCTGGCGCCGGAAATCCGCCGGCACCCGGCCATGGCCGACGTGGTGGCGACGGCCGTGCGGTCGCACCTGCTGGGGCGTGGGGCGGAATCGGCGAGCCTGAGGGGAGCGCTGCTGGAAGTGCTGGTGCCGCTGCGCCGACGCGAGCTGCTGCCGCTGGCACAGTCGATGCTGGAGCCGTCGCAACCGTCGCGGGTGCGACGGGCCGCCGTACGGCTGCTCGGCGAGCTGAGCGATCCCGGTACGGCCGAGTCGCTCAAGTCGGTGCTGGCGAGCGCGGAGGGGGATGCGTCGCTGCGGCTGGAGGCCGTGTCGGCACTGGGGGCCTTGCCGACCTTCGACCACGCCGAGACCCTGTATCGTCACACTCAGGAGCAGTTCGAGCCGGACGCCCTCGTGCGGGCGAGGGCGTGGGCGCTGCTGGCCGAGCAGTTTCAGCGGGCCAACCGTCAGCAGCTCCGCGCGTGGGCGGGCCGGCTGGAGGGCGACGACGCGCGACAGCTGGACGTCCTGACCGCCCTGGTCGAGCAGCTGCGCAACCCGGAAGACGGCGAAGCACTGGCGCTGGCGCAGGCCGAGCAGGGAAAGCTGCTCCTGCGGCTGGACCGGCCCGCCGAGGCGGCGGTGGCCCTGCGGAGCGCCCTGGACTACTGGCGGACGCGGGGCGCTGCCAACGCGTACGTGACGGAACTGAGCCTGCAGACGCTCGAAGCGCTGCTGCGTTCGGGGCAATTCGCTGAGGCGGTGAATGTCACGGCCGCGGCCAGTTCGTCCAGCGACGCGTCGCTCGCCCGGCCGATGTCCCAACGTCTGCTCGAGCACGCCCGAGGGCTTCTCGAGCGGGGGGACGCGGCGGCACGGCTGCTGCTGGAGGAGCTGCGTCGCGTCGCGCCGTCGCTGCCGGAGGAGATGCGGGAGCGGTTCACGGCCGTCGAGACCCGCCTGGGGGGGCTGCAGGACCTCAGCGGGCGCGACCCGGTCCCGGGGGAAGCCGCCGGGCGGGAAACGACGGTGCGTGACGCCGCGGCGGGCGAGGCGACGACGGCTCCCGCGCCGGCGACGCGGCCGACCACCCAACCCGGCAGCGCTCCCTCGGGCGAGGCGCCTTGAAGAGGGGGTCGGGATCGGCGGTCGGGTCGCGTCCCGGCGCGGCCGGGTTCAGCGGATGCGGGCGACGATCATCGTGATGTCGTCGTTTCGCTTGGCCATGCCGACGAAGCGGCGGACCGACCAGAGGATGTTCTGAGCGACCTGCTCGGCGGTGGCGCCCCCCTGTCGGAACGCCTCCATGAGCCGCTGGCGGCCGAACGTTTCGCGGTCGAAGTTCATCGCGTCGGGCAGGCCGTCGGTGTAGATCAGCAGCAGGTCGTCCGGGAGCAGGTCCACGATGTGCTGGCGGTACTCCTGGTCAGGGTCCACGCCCAGCACCATGTCGTCCGAGCCGAGTTCGATGATTTCGCCCTGCCGCAGGATCAGCGCCGGCACGTGCCCGGCGTTGCAGTAGGTGAACCGGCGGGTCGGAGCGTGCAGCACGCCGTAGAAGAGCGTGACGAACTCGGTGGGCAGGGTGTCCCGGCAGAGCATCGCGTTGATGCGACGGACCACCTCATGCAGGTAGTAGACGTTGTCGGTCTGGGCCCGCAGCGCCGACCGGACGGCGGCCATGATCAGCGACGCGGCCACGCCCTTGCCCGAGACGTCGGCGACGGCCATGCCCAGGCTCTCTTCGCCCAGGGGGATGAAGTCGTAGAAGTCGCCGCCCAGCTCGTAGCACGGCACGTAGACGGCCGAGACGTCGGCCGCAGGGAACGGCGGAGGCGTGCTGGGGATCATCCGTTTCTGGACGTCGGCCGCCATTTCGACCTGCTTCTCCAGACGCTGGGCTTCCAGCGTCTCTTCCAGCAGCCGGGCGTTCTCGATGGCCGCGGCGGCCTGCGCGGCCACCGCCTTGAGCAGCTCGATGCGGAGTGGGCTGAACGTCTGCTCCTTTTCGGTGTACACGCGCATGACGCCGATGGGCTTGCCCTTGTATTTCATCCCCACCGAGAGCATGGAGACGATCCCCTCCCGCTCCGACTCCTGCGGGTAGCGCACGCGCGGGTCGCGCTTCATGTCGCGGACGTACTCGTACCCCTTCTCCGACAGGGCCACGTGGTCGATGCCGCTGGTGCTCAGCCGCACCGGGCCTTTCTTCTGGTAGGTCGGCGAGAGGTTGTGAACGGCCTTGATGACCAGCTCGTCCTTCTCGAAGTCGATGAGCCGGATGGAGGCGGCTTTGGCCCCCATCACCTCGCACACCACCCGCGCCGCGCGCTCGAGCACCGACTGCAGGTCGCGGGCGTCGGCCAGGATGGTGGAGACGTTGTACAACGCGCTCAGCTCGGCCACCCGCTGGCGGAGCTGATACTCCTGGTAGCACAGCCGGGCGATCGCGTTGGCGAGGATGAACAGGAACTGAATGGCGGCCGGGCGGTCGTTGCGGGCGCGGGACGCCGCCTGCAGCAGCTGCCGCACCGTCCGCACGTCCAGGTTGAACCGCTCGGCCAGCTGCTGCAGCTTGCTCTCGTCCAGACCGACGCCGGGCGAAGGGGTCATCCGGAGCAGCCCCAGCTTCTGGTGGTTGACCACGATGGGGGCGACGTACTCGCGGCCGGCCCGGGCCGGGGCGTAGTCGCCGGCGGCGCCGGGCGTTACCGCCGCGACGGAGGTCGGCGGTCCGGAAGCGGGCAATGGGGCAGGGCTCGCCAAAGTCTCTTCGCCGTCGAGCTTCGCCTCGGCGTCGGCGATGGCCCGCTGCCGACGCAGGAAATCGGGATTCGGTGCCGACTGCGTGAGCGGGTTGCCCTGGGCGTCGGTGATGCGGGCCTTGACCGAGGCCAGCGCGGCGAAGGCGTCCTGAATCTCCTGCAACGTGGCAAGGTCCAGAAAGTCCGTCAGGTGCAGTGTGGCCGGGTCGGCGGACGGCGACGCGGGCTCCGCCGGGGAGGGCGTCGTCGGCGACGACCCCTCGGCCGAAGTGAGCGAGGCGGAAGCGGGCGGGACGGCAGAGGTTGAGCTGTCGGTGTCGTCCATGACGGCACGGCTGGGGCCTTGGCGGTCGTGGATGAGGGTGTGCGTGGACAGCGTTCTGCACGTCGCTATCGCACGCCACCGCATCCGGCGGGCCGAGCGGAGATAGTAGACGACGTCGAACCCACGGAGGATACACGAAGTCGCAGGGCGCCTTGACCCGCCCGTCGCTTCCGGAACAGCATCGGGGCATGAACGCCCCCGCGCCGACGCCCGACCTCGCGTGTGACGACCTGCTTCCCGACGAACCGGCTCGCCGGGCCCACCCGGTGCCTCTGGTGCTATTGCACGGCTTTCCTCTGGACCGCACGGTGAACCGGGAAGTCGCCCGGCAGGTGGCCGGCGTCCGCCGGGTGCTCAACATCGACCTTCCCGGCTTCGGCGAGTCGCCGGCCGTGGGGGCCTTCTCCATCCCGGACCTGGCCCGTCACTTGCGTCACTTCCTGATGCGGAAGGGGGCGTTGCCGTGTGTGCTCGGCGGGCTGTCGATGGGCGGGTACGTCGCGCTGGCGTACCACCGGCTGTTCCGGGCCGACCTCCGCGGGCTGGTGCTCATCGACACCAAGGCGGAGGCGGACACGCCGGAGGCCAAGGGCAACCGCGACCGCATGATCGACATCGTGCACAGGGAAGGCTCGGCCGCCATCGCCCGCCTCATGCTCCCGCGGATGTTGGCCCCCGCCCACAGCACCCCCGGCCACCCGCTGGTGCAGCGGCTGATGGAGGTGATGTCGGCGTGCCCGGCGGAGACGGTCGCGTTCGCGCTGGCGGCGATGCGCGACCGGGACGACTACGTGCAGGACCTGCTCACCACGGACCTGCCCGTCCTTGTGGTGACCGGGGAGCACGACGTCATCACGCCGCCGTCGCTGGGGGAGCAGACGGCAGGGCGTTGTCGGCGGGGGCGGTTTGCACGCATCGACGGCGCCGGACACATGGCCCCGCTGGAGCGACCCGAGGCGGTCGCGGGCGCCATCCGGTCGTTCCTTGCCGACGTGAACTGAGCGGCACCTCGGCCGGGGACGCTGGCGGCGCTTCCGCGGACGCTCGGCGTGGGGGTTATCGGCAGCCGCATATGATGTCCGCGTCATGGCCGAACGCTCCCGGACGGCGACGTCGATGAACCGCGAGCGACTCGCGTGGCTCGTGTGCGTGGTGGTGCTCACGGTGCTGGCGTTGCGTCTGCCGGGGAGTTTCGGCCAGCGGGACGACGACTATCAGTTCGTCCGCACGCTGGTGGACATCCACCGGCAGGTGGTGGTGAACTACGTTGACCCGGTGGACGAGACGGCGTTGCGCGATGCGGCGGTGGCGGGCATGCTCTCGCAGCTCGACCCGTTTTCGGAGTTCATCCCGCCGCGGCTGGCGCAGGAGTTCAACCGGTCGCTCGAGGGCACGTTCCTCGGGGTGGGCATTCAGGTCAACCAGCTCGAGTCGGGGGCGGTGGAGGTGGTGACGCCGGTGGACGGTTCGCCGGCCTTCGAGGCGGGGGTGCAGGCGGGCGACCGCATCCTCAAGGTCAACGGGGAGGACATCACCGGGCTGCGGCTGCCGGAGGTGGTTTCGAAAATCCGCGGGCCCGCGGGCACGAAGGTCACGCTGCTGCTGCGCCGGGTCACCGGCGAAGAGGTCGAGCTGACCATGCCCCGGGCGGAGTTCGTCGTGCCCACCATCAAGGGGTACAGCCGCACCGAGGACAACGCGTGGAACTACTGGGTACGGGAGCAGCCGAAGATCGCCTACGTCCGCATCACGCAGTTCACGCCGGACACCACGGCGTCGCTCGAGCCGCTGCTGCGGCGGCTGCTGGGCGAAGGGATGCAGGGCCTCGTGCTGGACCTGCGGTTCAACCCCGGCGGCCGGCTGGATCAGGCGATTTCCGTGGCCGACCTGTTCCTCGACTCGGGCGTGATCGTCTCCACCCGCGGCCGCAACCGCCCCGAGACGGTCGTCCGCGCGTCGGCCGACAACACGCTGCCGCGCTTCCCCATGGCGGTGATCCTCAACGAAGCGTCGGCCTCGGCCAGCGAAATCCTCGCCGGGGCGCTCGCCGACAACCGCCGGGCCGCCATCGTCGGCACACGCTCCTACGGCAAGGGGTCGGTGCAGGAGATCATCCCGCTGCCGGGCCGCGGCGGCGAGCTCAAGCTCACCACCGCTTACTACTACCTGCCCTCGGGCCGTCTGGTGCATCGGATGCGCGATGCCACCACGTGGGGCGTCGAGCCGACGGTTCCCGTCCCGCTGGAGCCGAACCAGGCGCGGCAGGTGTGGGAAGCGCGACTGGCGATGGAGAACTTCCGTCCGCCGGCTGCGGGGCCGGCCACAACGCCTGAGGGCGACGGGAGCCCACCGCCCGGAGCCACCCCCCCAACCGAGGGCGGGCCCACGACGGGCGGGCCCACGACGCGACCGCTGGACGTGCAGCTCGAGCACGCCGTGACCACCGTCCTGGCGATGCTGATGTTCACACCCGAGCCGCCCCGCTAAACCCCCAGCGGACCCGGCCTGCCGCCCGGTCAACCCCGCCCGGTCAACCCGCCCGGTCAACCCGCCCGGTCAACCCGCCCGGTCAGCCCGCCCAGTCGGCCAGCCGCCGCAGGACCGCCGCCAGCAGCTCCGCCCGTCGCGCAAGGCTCTCGACCTCGACGTACTCCTGCGGCGAGTGCAGCTGCCCGCCGGTGACGCCCATCGAATCCACCACGGGCAGGCCCCACGCGGCGAGCTTGTTGCCGTCGCAGCTGCCGCCGGTCGGCCGGGCGTGGTCGGGCAAGCCGAGCTTGCGCGCCTCCTCCAGAACCTGCTCCAGCAGGCGTCGGCAGGGGCCTTCGCAGGGTCTGGGCGGAGAGTGCAGGCCGCCGAGCCGCTCGACGGCGATGCTGTCGCCGGGGTCGGCCGTGCAGCGGAGCAGCTGCTCCTCCAGCCACACGACGTCGTCGTGGCTCGACACGCGCACGTTGACCCGAAGGACGGCCGTGTCGGGCACGATGTTGGCAGCCGTGCCGCTGTCGAGCACGCCCACGTTGACGGTCACGGTGGGGCGCTGCGCGTTGAGGGCGTCGAGGCGCAGCGCCAGACGCGACGCCGCCAGCAACGCCGAGCGGCCGGCGGAGAAGTCGCGACCCGCATGCGCGCTGCGGCCCCGCAGCACCCACGTGTACGTGCCCGACCCCTTGCGTTCCGACACGAACGCCCCGTCGGGCAACGTCGGCTCGAACACCAGCGCGCCACGGCAGCCGGCCGCCGCCTCCTGCAGCACCCCGCGGCTGGACGGCGAGCCGATCTCTTCGTCGGGGTTGAGCACGACCACCACCGGCGGGCACCGCCCCGCCGCCCGCGCCCGCGCAAGCCCTTCCTCGAGGACGACCAGCCCGCCCTTGCCGTCGGCCACGCCGGGGCCGATGAGCCGGTCTCCCGTCCAGTTCACGGTACGGAAGGTCGTGTCGGCAGGGTAAACGGTGTCGAGGTGGATGTTCAGCAGCACGGGCGGCCCGTCGCAGCCCACGCCGCCGAATCGCGCCACCACCGCCGGACCTAGCGCACTTGACGTGATCTGCCCGTCCCGGCCGACCCGCTCGACCGGCGGGACCGCCTGCAGCTCGACCCGTCCGCCCAGGGCAGCGAGGTGCTCGGCCGCCAGATGTGCTACGCGGGCCACCCCGTCGGCATGGAACGTGCCGGAGTTGATTTCGCAGAGCTGAACGAGGCGGGCAACCAGCGGCTCGGCGCAGCGCATCGGCATAAGGCTAGCGCGTCGTCGGACGCTCCGGCGCGACGGCGGCGAGCGGGGGACGGGGGGGGCGGCGAGAGCGAGTCTCATTTTCGGGACGGTGGGGTGATGACGGCGCTTTGCGGCTTGTCAGACGGCAACGCTACGCTGGCGTGCTCATGGCCGCCGTGGCGTCCATTCCAGTGGTTTTGCCCGAGCCGACGTCACATCGGCAGCAGTGCATCGCTTGTCTGGAAACGCGACTGGGCCGGCGTGCCGGCGTCCTGGGGGTCCATCTGTCGCCGGACGGTTCGACGCTGGTGGTCAGATACGACCCGCAGGTGTTGCCGCTGGCGGCGCTGGAGCGGGAGGTGAAGCAGGCGCAGGCGTGCCTCGACCCGCACACGGCGCACGTCCGCCTGCGTGTGCTGGGCATGCAGGGGGTGGAATCGGAAAGGACCATCGAGCGGGCGCTCTTCGGGCTGCCGGGGGTGACGGCGACGGCCAGTTACACGTCGGGTCAGCTGCGGCTGGAGTTCGACCGCCGGCAGTGCCCGCTGCCGGAGATCGTCCGCCGGCTCGACCGTCTGGGCTACCGCCTGCAGACGCTGGACGGAGCGGCGGCGGTCACCGCCACCGCGGGCGCCGTGGCGGCCGCTCCGGCGCTGGTGCGTCGGTGGAGCGTGGCGGGGGCCCTGGCCCGGGCGCGGCACTGGGCGCTCTCGCATGTCGAGCTGTCGCTGGCGCTGCTCGGGGGCGTGCTGCTGCTGGCGGGGTACGTGGCCGGGCAGCTCTCGCAGGCGGCGGGGGACACGGCCGACGTGCTGCGGTGGACGCTGCTGCTGATGTCGGCGGTGCTCACGAGCACCGAGACGTTCCCCGAGGCGCTCCGCACGCTCAGCCGCTTCCGGCTGGACGTGGACGTGCTGATGTTCGCCGCGGCCATCGGGGCGGCCTCGCTCGGACATGTCGAGGAAGGGGCGCTGTTGCTGTTTCTCTTCGGGCTCGGCTCGGCCGGCGAGCACTACGCGCTCTCCACCGCCCGCAAGGGCATCGAGTCGCTGGGCCGGCTGGCGCCGGAGACGGCGGTGCGGCTCCGCAGCGACGGCGGCGAGGAGCGCATCGCGGTGTCGGAGGTCGCCGTGGGCGACCGGCTGAGGGTCAACCCGTTCGAGCGGCTGCCGGTGGACGGTGAGGTCCTCGAGGGACGGTCGGCGGTGGACCAGTCGGCCGTGACGGGCGAGAGCCTGCCGGTGGACAAGTCGCCGGGAGACGCGGTCTTCGCCGGGACGCTCAACACATCGTCGCCGCTGGTCGTCCGCTGCACGCGGCCGGCCGGGGAGTCCACGCTAGCGCGGATCATCCGTCTGGTCGAGGAGGCGCAGAGCACGCGCAGCCCCACCCAGCAGTTCACGGACCGGGTCGAGACGTATTACGTGCCGGCGGTGTTCATCGCCACCGCCGGGCTGATCGGCCTGCCGCCGCTGCTGACCGACGTGTCGTTCGGCGTGGCGTTTTACCGGGCGATGGCGTTTCTCACTGCGGCCAGCCCCTGCGCGCTGGCCATCGGCACCCCCGCGGCGGTGATGTGCGCGGTCGCGCGGGCGGCGCGCGTGGGCGTGCTGCTCAAGGGCGGCGTGCACCTGGAAAAGCTCGCGGACGTTCGGGCGTTCGCGTTCGACAAGACCGGCACGCTCACGACGGGGCAGTTTCAGGTCGTGCGGGTGCTGCCCGTGCCGCCGTGGGATGAGGCGACGCTGCTGCGGACGGTGGCGGCGGTGGAGCGGTCGAGCACGCACCCGCTGGCGGCGGCCGTCGTGGAGTTCGCCGAACGCCGGGGCGTCAAGGTGCCCGAGGCGGAGTCGGTTTCGCAGGTGGCGGGGCTGGGCGTCCGCGGCCGTGTGGAGGGGCGGGAGGTGACGGCGGGGCGGCCGTCGGCGCTATGGCCGGACGGCATGCCGCCGCAGCTCGACGATGGCAACCTGCCCGCGGGGGCGCGGATCGCCGTCACCGCGGACGACCGGCCCGCCGGGCTGCTGGTGCTGTCGGACACGGTGCGTCCGGAGGCCCCGGAAGCCGTCGCACGGCTGCGGAGGCCGCTGCGGCAGGGGGGCGGCGACATCCGGGCGGCCGTGATGGTGACCGGCGACCACACCGAGGCCGCGCGGGCTGTTGCGGCGGTGGTGCCGCTGGACGGCGTGCATGCCGAGCTGCTCCCGGAAGACAAGCTTTCCCGGCTTCGTGACCTGCGCGGCCGCTACGGGTCGGTGGCGATGGTGGGCGACGGGGTCAACGACGCCCCGGCTTTGGCGCAGGCCGACGTGGGCATTGCCGTCGGCGGCGCGGGGTCCGACGTCGCCATCGACACGGCCGACATCGTCCTGCTTTCGCACGACCTGCGCCGGCTGGTGGACGTGGTGCGCCTGTCGCGGCGGGCGAGACGCATCATCCGGCAGAACCTGGCGATCGCGCTGGGCGTGATCGGCGTGGTCGCCCCGCTGGCCGCCGCCGGATTCGCCCAGCTTTCCGTGGCGGTGCTGCTGCACGAAGGAAGCACGGTGGTGGTGGTGCTCAACGCCCTGCGACTGCTGCGGAGAGCGTAGCCCCTCTTGCCCCCGCCTACTGACAGGACCTTGACAGTGCACTGGCCGAGCTGCACCGGGTCAGTCAAGCTATATCGGTCGGGAACGGCATTTTGGAGCACACGAAGGAGCACATCATGAAACCAGTGGATGCGTTGGAAACGGTAGGAGATAAGCGGGTCGATGCGCTGGCGAAGGTGTTCGCCCGGCTTGCCGAGCTTGTGCGGACCGACCATGTGCTGCGGCAGGAACTGCTGCGATTGCTTTCCGCCACGGACGGGTCAACGCCGTCCAGCGAGTTGAGCTTGACGGCAGGCGAGAGCGTACAAGGCGTTTCGGGTCGGGTGACCACGACCGACGGCAAACGGGCCGACGCGGGCGTGTCGGCGGTTGCCGGCGAGACGGCTGCACCTGCCGTCCCCGCCGGGTCGAAGCCTGCGGCGCCACCGCCCCCGCCGCCCGACCGCATCTCGCCCGAAGAGGCGCGTAAGTTGCTCGACATCGGCTCGCAGGCGCCGCGCGAGGTGCCGGACTACAAGTCGTACGTCCCGTCCGCAGCGGACAAGGCGATCCCCGTCGTGCGGGACGAGGAGCTGGGGAACGTGGCGGCGCGGTCGCGGCTCAAGGCCCGCGCGTGTCGATGGGTCGTCGAGCGGCGTCGTCGCCAGCAGGCCGGCGAGGACTTTTCGGAACTCCACGAGGCGGAGCAGCTGCTCAAGGCCGAGGCGCACCGCATGCCGTCGTGCAAGCTCTGGATGCTCCACCCCGACGCGCCTTCACCGGTGAACACGCTGGCGTGGGAGCTGGTGGCCGGGTCGTTCGATGCGCTGGCGGCGGCGGCCGAGCTCAACCTCCGCGTGCAGAAGCTCGAAGCGGAAAGCTACTTCAAGATCGCGCGCACGCTGCTGGCCGAGGCCAACTCCGCGCTACGGGTAGCCGTTGCAAGCTTGGGCTACGACCAGCCGGATCCGGATCAGGACCGTTCGTTCCTCTGGCTGCGACGCGTAACCAAGGAAGACCAGATCCTCGTTGAGCGCTTCATGACGCTCAAGGACCCCGGCGACCCCACCAAGTGGGACGACATGATCGACCGGATCAAGGCGTGTCTGGACGAGGTCGACGCGACCGCCGGGCTCGACCACGATCGGCAGCAGGTGCTGAACAACCTCAGCTACCAGGTGAGAAAGCTCAAAGACGCGTCGCCCGACGACATCCGTCCGCTGTGGGACAAGGTCGTGGAGCTGGTGACGACCCTCGTGGGAAGACTCGAGGTGCCGCCGAGCAACGTCGAGGTGCGTAACCGGCTTCTCGAGGTGATCGATCAGATTCCCGACGACCTGACGATCACGCCGGAGTTCGAGCGTGTGCTGGAGTCGATCGACCAGTACCTCGCCGACCGCGAAACCGTGGAGAGCGAGGCGCCGGAAGTGACGGAGACGGCGGAGGTCCGGCGGCTTCGGGCGCTGCTGGCGGGGAAGGCGGCCGTCCTCATCGGGGGCGTCCGACGACCGCACAACGCCCAGCGGCTGGAGCAGGCGTTTGGCCTCTCGCGGCTGGACTGGATCACCACCCGGGAGCACGAGTCGATCAGTTCGTTCGAGCCGTACGTCGCCAAGGACGACGTCGCCGTGGTGCTGCTGGCCATCCGCTGGTCCAGCCACTCGTTCGAGGGGGTGAAGGAGTTCTGTGAGAAGTATGACAAGCCCTACGTCCGTCTCCCCGGCGGTTACGGGGTCGATCAAGTCGCGTATCAGGTGCTCCGGCAGGTCGGGGAGCAGCTGCAGGACCGGTTCCCGACGACCGACAACGCGTAACCCGGACGGGTGCGGCGTCGGGCATCCGCGGGTCGCCAGCACGCCAGAGGCCCCGGTCCCGACACCCTTGTACGTCGCTGGTACTCTTGCGCTCACCACGCGACTGACAACACGGTGTTACTGGAAGCCTGTAACATCTTCAAACATGCCTGCCGACTACTCGCGCATCAATCGGATTTTGCACATTCTGACACTGGTTCAATCGGGAGGACGCTGGAACGCCGAGCGTTTGGCGGAGGCCACCGGCGCTACCCAACGTTCCATCTATCGCGATTTGAAGGTGCTCGCTTCGCTGGGCATCCCTGTGGTGTACGACAATGAAAAGCAAAGCTACGTCATAGCCGGGGGTTTTTTCCTGCCACCGGTCCAGCTCAAGCCGGAGGAGGCGTTGGCTCTGGTGGCGCTGGCCGAGCAGGTCGGCGGGCAGGAGCAGGTCCCGCACCTCAAGGCCGCGATCGATGCCGCCCGGAAGCTGCGTGCACAGCTCCCGGCGGCCGTGCGGACGCAACTTGAAAAGACCGACGGCAAGGTCAAGATCCGCCTTGCCGCCGCCAGCCCGCCGGAATCCGGGAGCGATGTTTTCAGCAAGGTCCACCAGGCCATCGAGCTCGGCCAGCGGCTGGAGGTCATGTACGACTCGCTGCGCACCATGCGGGCGGGTGAGGTCGCGTCGAAGACGTTCCACATCGACCCGTACGCACTGCTGTTTAACCAGCGTGCCTGGTATCTGGTGGCATTCTCTCACAAGCATGGTGAGGTGCGCAACTTCAAGCTTTCCCGTTTCACGCGGCTGCGAGCGACGAGCGAGTTGTTCACCCGGCCGAAGGACTGGACGCTCGATAAACACCTCGGCAACGCGTGGCGCATGATCCGCGGCAAACCGCGATACGACGTGGAGCTGCATTTTGACAGTGAGTTTGCCGACACGATCGACGAAACCCGCTGGCATCCCACCCAGCAGACCGAGCCGCTGGACGACGGCGGTCTGAAGTTCACCGCGCAGGTGGACGGGCTCGACGAGCTGGTGTGGTGGGTGCTCTCGATGGGCCCGCATTGCCGGGTGGTCAGGCCGACCGAGCTGGCGGACCGCGTCCGCGAGCTGGCAGAGAAGACGGCCCGGCTCTACAGGTCCGACGCCCCGTGCGTGTCCGGGAAGGCGGGGATCTAGGGGCCTGATCGACGGGAAGCCGTCGGTCGCAGCGGGCCGCCGGTGTTCCGTGGAGGTGACGGAGGCGAATTGATGTCCAGAGCCGCACCGGTCGTGACCGCCCTGCTCCGAACGCTTCGCCTGGCGCGTGAGGCGCTGCGGCGGCGTCGGCCGGTGGGGCACCGCGACCTGCTGCGGATCTACCTGAGGCAGATCGCCGACCTCGACCCGGACCGCATCGCCGGCCCGGATGACCCCGGCTACCAGTATCTTCTCGCCGCCGTGCCGAAGCTGACGCGGCTCGCCCCGGGGACGGCGGCCGCCTGGCGGGATATCCGTCCGGACCGGCGGTTCGACCGCGCGGCGTTTCGTCGCACGACTTGCGGGCGGGGCGTCGTGCTCAACAATGACGGTCGATGCAACGGCCGACGTCCAGCTACACCGCTTCGCCGACCCGGCGTCAGGTAGTTCACCCGCGTGAGCAGCTCGTCGAGACGCTCCAGCGGATTTACAGCACCCGGCTCACCACGACCTCGGGCGGCAACCTGTCGCTCGTGGACGAAGAAGGCGACCTGTGGATCACCCCCGCCCGTGTGGACAAGGGCAACCTGCGTCCGCAGGACATCGTGCGTGTCAAGCGGGACGGCTCGGTCGAAGGATTGCACCCGCCCAGCTCGGAACTGCCCTTCCACCGGGCCATCTACGCGGCCCGGCCCGACCTCAAGGCCGTCGTCCATGCCCACCCGGTGGCGCTGGTGGCCTTCAGCATCGTCGGCCGCCCGCCGGAGACCTCCACGCTGCCGCACGCGGCGCACGTGTGCGGGCCGGTGGGCTTCTGCCCTTACCACCTGCCGGGCAGCGAGCGGCTCGGGGCGGCCATCGCCGAGACCTTCGCGTCGGGCGTCAACTCCGTGATGCTCGAGAACCACGGCGTGGTGGTCGGCGGCGAGGACCTCGCCTCGGCGTTCGCCCGTTTCGAGACGCTGGAGTTCACCGCACGCACGCTCATCCGGGGTGCGGGGCTGGGCATTCGCAACCTCACGCTGGCCCAGGTCGCGCTGGCCGAGAAAGCGATGGACCTGGCCGCCCGGATGCCGCCGGGCGAGCGGCTCATGCCGTTTGCCCCGCCGGGCCCGCCGCCGGCCACGACCCGTGAGAAGGAGCAGCGTCAGCTGGTTTCGGAGTT
Organism: Tepidisphaerales bacterium; assembly: GCA_046299715.1. Classification (GTDB taxonomy): domain Bacteria; phylum Planctomycetota; class Phycisphaerae; order Tepidisphaerales; family Tepidisphaeraceae; genus JBBRUM01. The sequence goes on from JBKBHU010000003.1 coordinate 250,554, forward strand.
CGTCCGCCGGGGCTACCGGCAGGGGCTGTTCACGTCCACGGAGGGAAGTTTCTCCGCGCGGGTTGGTCCGGACGCGTTCGTCATCACCGCCTACGGGATGGACCGCAAAACCTGCACCGCCGACGACCTGGTGCTGGTGGTGGGTGACGAGTTCGAGCCGGGGAAGTCGCCGTCGAGGGCGGTGTTCATCCACCGCGCGATCTATCGCGCCCACCCGGGGGTGGAGGCGGTCGTCAACGCGTTGCCGGTGTGCGCGACGGCGTTCTCCTGCTCGCACCAGCGGCTGGACAGCCGCACCATCCCCGAGAGCTACCTGTTCCTGCTGGATGTGCCGGTCGCCCCGTTCGAAGCCGTCTACACGGACGTGCACGCGCTGGCGCGGATGGTGGGGCCGAAGCAGCCGGTGGCGCTGACCGCTCACAACGGCTGTCTCGTGGTCGGTCGCTCCGTCCTCGACGCGTTCGACCGGCTCGAAGTGCTGGAGGCCACGGCCGACGCGCTGCTTTCGGCCCGGCAGATCGGCGAAGTGTGCCCGATGGACGAATCGCGCATCGCCGAACTGCGGCGGGCGTTCGCGGCCCTGCTGGGCTGACGTGACGCAGGACCGCCCTCGAACAACCGCCGGTCGGCCGTGAGCGGGTCAGGCCGGGACGGGCGTCGGGGGACCGGCCGGAGACGCGACAGGATGGGTTGCGGTATGCTGCGGCCATGTCGGTGGTCGGCGAGACGGGAACGGACGTCGGGGGCCAGGGCGTGCGTGTGGTCGTCGTCCAGGACGGCGCGCGGCTGAACTACGCCGTCCCGGTGGGCCTGCAGCGACGGGGCTGTCTCGAGCGGGTTTACTGCGACTTCTACCTGCGACGGCGGCCATGGAACCGTCTGCTGGCCTGGGGCGCGGACCGTTTGCGGCCCGGCTCGGGCGTGAGGCTGCTCAAGCGTCGCCATCCCGAGCTGGACGACCGCTTCGTCCACGCACCGCGGCTGCTGAGCTGGCGGCTGGCCCGCGAGCGGGGCCGCTTCCCCACGCCGGAGGCGCACTACGTCCACGGCGCGCAGCTCATGGGGGAGTTCATCCGCCGACACGGGTACGGCCGGGGCAACGCGCTGTTCGGGTTCGTTCGCAACCTCGACCCCGAGGTCGCCGCCCACGCCCGCGGCAGGGGGCTGGTGGTGGTGGTGGACCAGATGATCGCCACGATGGCCGAAGAGCTGCGGCAGTCGCGCATCCAGGCCGAGCGGTTTCCCGAGTGGGTGGCCGCCGCGCAACCGTCCGACCCGGAGCTGATGCAGCTGATGGAGTGCCGCACGTGGGAGAACGCGCACCGCATCACCTGTGCCTCGGACTACGTCCGCGACTCGCTGATCGAGCAGGGCATCCGACCCGACAAGATCGCGGTGATCCCCTATCCCGTCGACGTCCGCGACTTCCCGTACATCGACCGCATGGCCGGACGCCCGCGGCGCGAGGGCGTGGTGGCCGGCTGCGTCGGGGCGGTCGGGCTGCGCAAAGGCACACCTTATCTCGTGCAGGTAGCGCGCCGCCTGCCCAAGGTCACCTTCCGGCTCATCGGGCCGATGTCGCTAGACGTGGGGAAGCTGTCCCTGCCGCCGAACGTGCAGCGGGTCGGGGTCGTGCCGAGGCATCGGGTCGCCGAGGAGCTGGCTGGGATGGACATCTACTTCATGCCGACGACGTGCGAGGGGTCGGCGGTGTCGATTCTCGAAGCGATGGCGACCGGGCTGCCCGTGGTGACCACGCCCAACGCCGGTTCGCCCGTGCGGCACACGGTGGACGGTTTCGTCTACCCCTATGACGACCTTGACGACCTGGTCGCGGCGATCGAGACGCTGGCCGGCGACGCGTCCCTGCGGCAGGCGATGGGCCGCTCGGCCGCCGAACGGGTCCGCGGCCTGACGGTGGACCGCTACGCCCAAGCCCTGCTGGAGGTGTTTTCGTCGGTGCTCACGCCGTCGGCGGCGGCGTCATCCGCCGTGTAGGGCGAGCGCCGGATGAAACTTCCGCAGAATCTCGCCGCCGCCGGGAAGCCCGGCCACGCTGGCGGCCAGCGCCGACGCGTCGTAAGTCGGCTCGCACCGCCGAAGCTCCACATGGCCTTCGCCGGCGACCTCCAGCACCAGGCAGGGGGCGACGCCGGCGCCCGTCAGGTTCAACCCGCAGGGCCCCGGCGAGAGGTAGTGCAGCCGCCCGCGGACATCGGTGCGGCGGTGGGCGTGTCCGTGCAGCACGATCGACCCGGACGGGGCGGTCAGCTCGCGGAACACGGCGTCCAGGGCGCCGGCGTCGTCCCGGTCTGGGGTGTCCGCAAGGCTCACGGCCGTCCGGCCGCCGTCGTGCCGGGTGACGGTGCCGTAGTGCGTGGCGACGATCGAGACCGCGCCGACCCGCCAGGTCAGCTGTGCCGGCCACGCCCGCACCCACGCCGCGAGGTCCGCATCGACCTGGTTCTTCGTCCAGTGGACGTGCTCGCGGATGGCCGGCGCAAAGTCGGATGGAATCTCGGCCGACAGCAGCTCGTCGTGGTTCCCCGAGACGCACAGCACGCCGTGTTCCCGCAGCGTTTCCAGCACCGCCCGGGGGTGGGGCCCGAAATCGACGGCGTCGCCACAGTGGACCACCTGCTGCACCCGCTGCCGCCGCAGCTCGCGCAGGGCGGCCCCGAGGGCGAACAGGTTGGCGTGCACGTCGGTGATCACCCCGAGGCGGAACATGGCCCGATGTTCTCCTGCCGCAAGCTAGACGGTCAGCGCCGCCTGATACCGCCGTGACACGTCGGCGGCGTCTGGCGTCGGCGGGTTGGGGAAGCGGTCCACCAGCCGACCGTCCCGCAACACGGCGACCTCGTCGGCATAGGCGGCGACGGACGGCTCGTGCGTGACCATCACCACGGTGCGGCCGTGGGTTCGGGCCAGCTCCCGCAGCAGCTCGCACACGCCCACCGAGTTGACCGAATCGAGGTTGCCGGTGGGCTCGTCGGCGAGGATGACGTCGGGTTCGGTCACCAGCGCCCGCGCGATGGCCACCCGCTGCTGCTCGCCGCCGGAGAGGGCGTCGGGCCGATGTCGCAGCCGGTGCCCGAGGCGAAGGTACTCCAGCAGGCGCGCGGCGCGGTCGCGGGCGCCCCGGTCGTCGCGGCCGTCGAGCATCAGCGGCAGCAGGACATTCTCTTCGGCCGTCAGCGTCGGGATCAGGTTGAAGGACTGGAACACCAGCCCGATGTGCCGCCGACGGAACCGCGTCAGCGGCCCATCGGCCAGACGGGTCACATCGGTCCCGCCGATGCGTACTTCGCCCCGGTCGGCCCGAGTGAGCCCGGCCATGAGGTGCAGCAGGGTGGACTTGCCCGACCCGGACGCCCCCATCACGGCCACGAAACGCCCCCGGGTCACGGCCAGCGACACGCCCGCCAGTGCGGTCACCGTCCGCCCGCCTTGCCCGAACGTCTTGACCACATCGCGCACGTCCAGAGGCAACTCGGCCCCGGTCGGCGTGGCGGTTGCGTCAGCCGGCATGGACAAGGCAACATCACGCTGGCCCGCCGAAGCTGCGTGTCGGCCGGCGGGGGAGTCACCGTGGGTGGACGCGGGGGAAACAGGCCTCAAGCAATGCTGACCTTAGGCGCGTCGGCCGCCGCCCCCGCTCGACCCGGCTGTCTTGTGCGCGGCCGGGCCGCCGCGCGGGTCTGACTCACCACCTACCGTTGGCGTGCCGACTTTCGTGCCCGGCCTGCGGTGAGTCGGCGGTCCGACCGGCGCGGGCGAGCGGGCGGAGACGCCGGTCGTTCAGGCCCCGGCGAGTTGCAGCTGCGTGAAGATCCTCGTCACCTCCGACCTTCATGTGGACCACCGTCGCAGCCGCGGCGGGGCCGAAGCGCTGGCGGCGGAGATCGCCGCACTCGGCCGGCAACGGGCGTTCGACGTGCTGCTGGTGGTGGGCGACGTCGCCACCGCCCGGGGTGACGGCCTGGAATACGGGCTGTCGCTGCTGCCCTTCGACGGGCCGCGGCTCATGACCCTGGGCAACCACGAACTCTGGTCCGACGCCCCGGACACATGGACGCTCTACAGCGAGGTCCTGCCCCAGCGCATCGCCGCCGCCGGCTGGCATTGTCTGGACCAGACGCCGTTCGTATACGGCGACGTGGGCTTCGTCGGCAGCGTCGGCTGGTACGACTACAGCTTCGCCCCCGCGTATCTGGGCATCCCCCGGCGGTTCTATGAGGCCAAGGTCTCGCCGGGGGCGGCCGCCCACCTCAGCGCCCACCGGCACCTGCTGGAGAGCCTTCACGACATCCCTGCGTCGGCCATGGACGTCTACGCCCGCTGGAACGACGCGCGTCACATCCGCTGGTCGCTCACCGACACGCAGTTCACCGAACACCTCCTGCGGCGGCTTGAGGTGCAGCTGCGGCAGGTTGCCGCATGCCGGCACGTCGTCGCCGCGGTGCACCACCTCCCGGCGGCGGAGCTGCTTCCTCCGCCTTCTTCCCCCGCGTGGGACTTCGCCAAGGCGTTTCTCGGGTCGCCACGCTTTGCCGAGCTGCTCGGCACGCTGCCCAACCTGCGGCACGTGGTCTGCGGGCACTCGCACATGCCCGCCCTGGCCGTGCTGGGCGGTGTCCGCTACCTCGCCACCGGGTCGGGCTACCGCGTCAAGCGATATGCTATTCTCGACGTGCCGCCGCAGCCCCGGTGAGGTCGGCTCATTGGCCGGAGGTCACTTCAGCCCGGCCAGCTCGCGTTCGTCGGCTTCGCCCGCGACGAACCGACGGACGATGTCATTGCGGGCGTTGCGGAACACCTCCGGCGGCCCGTCCTCGATGATCCGACCTTCGTGCAGCATCACCAGCCGCTGCCCCACTTTCATCGCCGAGTTCATGTCGTGCGTCACGACGATGCTGGTCACCTTCAGCTCGCGCTGCAGCTTGAGGATCAGCTCGTTGATCACGTCCGAGCGGATCGGATCCAGCCCCGTGGTCGGCTCGTCGTAGACGATGACTTCCGGGTCCAGCGCGATCGCCCGGGCGAGCGCGACGCGCTTGCGCTGTCCGCCGGAGAGCTCGGCGGGCATCTTCGGCCCGACGTCGGGCAGACCGACCATCGTCAGCTTGTAGCGGACGATCTCATCGATTTCTGTTTTGCTCAGCGACGTGTGCTCCCGCAGCGGGAAGGCGACGTTGTCCGCCACCGTCATCGAGTCGAACAGCGCCCCCATCTGGAACAGAAACCCGAACCGCTTCCGTACTTCCATCAGCCGTCGCTCGGGCAGCGTGTCGATGCGCAGGCCGTCGAACCACACCTCGCCGGCGTCGGGTTTGAGCAGCCCCACGATGTGCTTGAGCAGCACGCTCTTGCCCGAGCCCGACGCGCCCAGGATCACCACCGACTGGCCCGCCTCGATCGAGAGCGACACCCCGTCGAGCACGATCAGCGGGCCGAACCGCTTGCGAAGCTGTTTCAGTTCGATCAGGGCCACGGCCTGTTCCGAGCCTCCCCCCGTCCCCAGCCTCCCCCCGTCCCCAGCCTCCCCCCGTCCCAAGCCTCACCCGTCCCCAGCCTCACCCGCCCCACCCCTCCGCCCGCCGTCGCTCCCGGCCGCGACGGCGGCTGCGGCAACGTCCGGCCTGCCGGTCTCAGCCGAACACGGACGACGTTCCGAAGATCGTCTCGTACCAGTCGCGGGCGAGCTTGGCGAGGAAGAAGTTGAGAATGATGATAGCGATGAACGAGGCCACGAACGCTTCGGTGCACGCCCGCCCCACGCCGCTCGCCCCGGCGCCGCAGTTGAAGCCCTTGTAGCACGAGATCAGCCCGATCGCGCCGCCGAAGAACACCGACTTGCCCAGCCCCTCAAAAATCTGCCACGTGTCCACTGCGAAGGCCGAGTAATACCAGTACGGCTGGTTGGGCACGCCCAGCCACTGTGTGGACACCAGCCACCCGCCCAGCACCCCCAGCAGGTTCGAGTAGATCGTCAGCACCGGCGACAGCAGCACGCACGCCAGAAACCGCGGCACGACGAGGTACCGCACCGGGTCCGACCCCATCACCCGCAGCGCGTCGATCTGCTCGGTGACGTTCATGGTCCCCAGCTCGGCGGTCAACGCTCCGCCCACGCGGCCGGCGAGCATCACCGCCGCCAGCACCGGGCCGATCTGCTTCACCACCGACAGGTTGATCACCCCGCCCAGCCGGTTCTCCTGCCCGATCGACTTGAAGTTGCCGTGCGTTTCGATCGCCAGCACCATGCCGATGAACGCTCCGGTGACCGCCACCACCGGCACCGACTTCACCCCCACTTCATAAAGTTGCGGGAGAATCAGCCGCCACACCCTCGGCGACAGCACCGTCATGACCGACCACGCCAGGGCGTTGCCGCAGAACCGGCAGAACGCGCCGAAGTCGGCCACACGGTTGAGCGCTTTCTGTCCGACGGTTTCGATCTGGGCGACCGGCATGCGGTGCATCATACGACCCGCGACGCCCGCACATGCCGCCGCAGCAGGCGCCGCAGCGCGGCAGGCTCGCCGCCGCTCTTGGCGAAACCGCCGCCGCCCCGCTAAGGTGGATTCACCGCGGGGCTGCGCGGCCTGCCGTTCCGCAGGGACGGACCGTTGCGGCGGGCCGTCGGTGCCCCGCCGGGAAAGGACCTGCCAGCCATGACCGCCCGTCTGTCGCGACCTCTTCTGCCGCTCGTCCTGCTGGTGCTCGTCGGCGTGGGCAGCGGCGGGTGCGAGCTGTTCACGTTCTCCCGGGAAGCCCGCGAACGCGGCATCAAGCTGTACAACGAGGGCAACTTCACCGACGCCGCCGGCAGCTTCCAGAACGCCGTACGCCAGCGCCCCACGGACTACCTCTCCCATTTCTGGCTGGGTCGTACGTACGAGCGGCTCGGCCAGAACCAGCGGGCCATCCAGTCGTACAAGGCCGCCCGCGATATCCGTCTGGAGACGATGCAAGGCATCCGTGACGTGCAGACCCGGGAGGCCATCTTCGACGGCCTGGCGCGCACCATCGCGGCGTCGGCCGAACGCGACTTGGAGATCCAGCGCCTCCGCGAGCGGGCCGCCGTCGCCCGCGACGGCGACGACTTCATCATCCTCGCCCGCGTCTATCGCGCCTCCGGCGACGCGGACAACGCCATCGTCGCCTATCAGGAGGCCGTCGAACGCTTCCCACGCGAGCAGCGCTACGCCATCGAGTTCGGCACCTATCTCCGCGACCTCGGCTTCCGCGAGCGGGCCCGGCAGGTCCTTACCGACGCGGCGCGTGTCCGGCCCAACCCTGACATCGACGCACTGCTGCGAACGCTCTAGCGGCATGGTGACCGCCGGCCCCGCGGGAGCGCCGTCTCACCCACGGGCCTGCCCGCCCAGACCGCCCTCGGCCAGCTCCACCGCCCGCAGCATCGCCCGCGCCTTGGCCATCGTCTCTTCGTACTCGTTCTCGGGCACGGAGTCGGCCACCACGCCCGCCCCGCACTGAATGTCGTACACCCCCTCGCTGCCACGACCCGCCGACTCGTCCCCGACGGGCCGGCTGTCTCCGCCGGCCTCCGCCGCATCCCCTCGGTACACGATCGTCCGCAGGGCGATGCACACGTCCATGTTTCCCGAAAAATCGAGGTAGCCCACGCCCCCGCCGTACGGCCCCCGGCGTGTCGGCTCGACCTCGTCGATGATCTGCATGGCCCGGATCTTGGGCGCGCCCGACACCGTGCCCACCGGCAGCGATGCCCGCAGCGCGTCCATCGCCGTCTTCCCCTCGGCCAGCTCGCCGTGCACGTCGGTCACGATGTGCATCACGTGGCTGTACCGCTCCACGGTCATCACGTCCGCCACGCGGACCGTCCCCGTGCGGGCTACGCGGCCGATGTCGTTGCGATGCAGGTCCACGAGCATGATGTGCTCCGCCCGCTCCTTCGGGTCGGCCAGCAGCTCCCGCTCCAGAGCGATGTCCTCCTCCGGCGTCGCCCCACGCCGGCGCGTCCCCGCCAGCGGACGCGAGGTCACCACCCCGTCCTTCACCCTGCAGAGGATTTCCGGGCTCGAGCCGATGAGCGTGCACATCGGCATCCGCAGGTAAAACATGTACGGCGACGGATTGATGATCCGCAGCGCCCGGTACACGTCCAGCGGCAGGGCCCGGCTCGACACCCGCAGCCGCTGGCTGGGCACGAACTGGAAAATGTCCCCCGCGCGGATGTAGTCCAGCCCCCGCCGAACCGCCTCGCAAAAACCTTCCCGCGTGAAGTTCGACGATGCCGGGCGCGTGGGCATGCCGGTCGGGTCGATGTCGCTCACCCTGCCCGGCAGCGGCCGACTCAGCCGCTCCACCAGCGTGTCCACCCGGCGGCAGGCGTCCGCGTAGGCGGCGTCCGCCGAGGCCGCCGTCTGCGGCATGGCGTTGGCCACCACCCGCACGGTCTTGTCCACCTGATCGAAGACCACCAGCTCGCAGTACAGGCCGAAACACACCTCCGGCAGCCCGCGGTCGTCCGGCGGGGCCGAGGAAAGCAGCTTGTCCGGCTCGTAATAACGCACGGTGTCGTAGGCCGCATACCCCACCAGACCGCCGGTGAAACTGGGCAGGGCCGGGTGGCGGTAAAACGGCCCCTGCGGCAGCATCCGACCGACTTCTCCGAGCGGGTCCTGCGTCGCAAAACGCGCTTCTTCGACCGCCTGTCCGCCCCGGTACGACACCACCTGCGCGTGCCCGACCCCGGCCTCGCCCCGGACCGTCAGCACCCGCGACGGCGCTGTGGCAAGGAAACTGAACCGCCCGACGCGCTCGCCCCCCACCACGCTCTCGAGCAGAAAGGCATAAGCCGTCTCCCCCATCAGCGACAACGCGCCCACCGGCGTGAGGTGGTCGGCCAGCAGCTGCCGGAAGACGGGGATCACCGCGTGGTCGGCCGAGAGCCGCCGGAACGTCGCCAGGTCCGGGAAGTAGCGGGGCATGGGCGTCGGGAAGGCTACGTCCGGGGCGGTAGCATGTACAACCGCCGGGCCGTCACGGCCGGGCGTGCGGTCACGGCCGGGCGTGCCGCCGCGGCCAGCGCCCGCGTCACGGTTCTCCACGCACCCCGCGCCTGCCTCCCATGCCCTACAGCATCACCGTCCATCGCGTCGTCTGTGCCGCCCATGCCCTGCGTCTGCCCGGAGGCGTGGTCGAACCGCTCCACGGGCACAACTGGGAGGTTCGCGTGACGGTCGCCCGCGACGAGCTCGACGACACCGGCTTCGTCATCGACTTCCACGACCTCGAACGTCAGCTCGACGGCGTGCTGCGGCCGCTGCACAACGCGTACCTCAACGACCTGCCCGAGCTGGAGGGGGTCAACCCGACGGCGGAGAACCTCTGCCGGCACATCGCTCTGCGCCTGCGGCTGCCGCCGTCGGTGGTGCTGGAGTCGGTCGAAGTGACCGAGGCGCCCGGGTGCATCGCCCGCTTCCGGCCGGCGCGGTCCTGACCGTCGCTGGGCCGCGTCCGCCATGGGTAAGGCCCGCGATTGATTCGGTTTCCGCCGGACCGCTAGTATCGGCAAGCGATCGGCGGTGGCGCGGGGCCGTCGGAGGACGCGCAGGAAGGCCCCGGGGTGGCGTTGGGGGAAGGCGCGGGGGAGGGGGGGGCGGGGGCGAAGGACGAGCCGAGCACGGTGCTGACATGAAGTGCGAAAGATGTGACAACCCGGCGACGGTCCACGTGACGGAGATCCGCTCGGGCAAACAAATCAGCATTCACCTCTGCGAAAAATGCGCCAGCAAGGGGGACTACCAGACGGGCAACGCGCACACGCCCATCAACGAGCTGCTGACGCAGTTCGTGATGACGCAATCGGGCATCCCGAAGGAGTCCACGGCCGCCTGCGAGTCGTGCGGCATCACCTGGGCCGAGTTCCGGCAGAACGGCCTGCTGGGCTGTGCCCACGACTACGAGCTGTTCGAGAAGGACCTCACCCCGCTGCTGCAGCGGGCGCACGAGGGGGCGACGCACCACGTGGGTAAGGTCCCCACCCGGCGGGGCGGCAGGGGTGTGCCGATGCGGCGAACGGTGGACCTTGCCCGGCTGAGGAAAGAGCTGCAGCGTGCGGTGGAGGCCGAGGACTATGAGCGAGCCGCCGAGCTCCGCGACCTCATCCGCAAGGCCGAAGGAGGGTAGACCTGTACGGTGACCGCCCCGGGGCGGTGTGCGTCGCCCGGCCGCCCCACGGCACAACGCTTCGACCACGAGCCGACGACCATGGACAGCAAATCGATCAAACTCGCCGACCTGACCCATGCCGCCGGAGAGTGGCTTCGCGGCTCCGGGCCGCAAAGCGATATCGTCATCTCCTCACGCATCCGTCTGGCCCGCAACGTGGCGGGCTTCCCGTTCCTCTCCAAATGTTCTCGTGGCCAGCGGGCCGCGCTCGAGCAGCGGTGCCGCGAGGTCGTGCTGACGGCCGCCACCGGCCGGCAGTTCTACGTCGACCTCGAACGCGCCCCCGAAATCGACCGCCAGCTCCTCGTCGAGCGGCACCTCATCTCCCGCCCGCACGCACAGGCAGAAGGGGCCCGCGGCGTGGCCATCTCCGACGACGAGACGGTCAGCATCATGGTCAACGAGGAGGACCACCTGCGCATTCAGGTGCTGCGGTCGGGTTTGCAGCTCGAGGAGGCGTGGGAGCAGATCTCCAAGATCGACGACAAGATCGAATCGCAGCTTGACATCGCCTTCCACCCCCGCTTCGGCTACCTCACCGCCTGCCCGACCAACGTGGGCACCGGCATCCGCGTCAGCGTGATGTTCCACCTGCCGGCCCTCAAGCTTACCGGCGAGATCGAAAAGGTGTTCCGGGCCGCCAAGGACCTGCGCCTGGCCGTCCGCGGCCTCTACGGCGAGGGTACCGAGGCCACCGGCGACTTCTACCAGATCTCCAACCAGACCACGCTCGGCAAGTCCGAAGAGGAGATCCTCACCGAGTTCAAGCATCTGGTGATCCCCAAGATCATCGATTTCGAGCACCACGCGCGGAAGGTGCTGATGAACGACCGTGGCGTCGCCCTCGACGACAAGGTGCACCGCGCCCTGGGCCTGCTGCGCTCCGCGCGTCTGCTGGCCAGCGACGAAGTGCTGTTCCTGCTCAGTCACCTGCGCATGGGCATCAACTGCGGCCGCATCAAGGGCATCGACCTGCGCACGGTCAACGAGCTGTTCCTCCTGACGCAGCCGGCCCACCTGCAGAAGATCACCGGCCGCCGGCTCGAAGGTGACCAGCGACGCGCGCAGCGGGCCGACTACGTCCGCCAGCGTTTAGGGGCCTGAACGGCACGGGCCTTCGGCCCCAGCCCGACGCCGCGACGACCGCCACCGCCTGCGCCAGACGACTGCTGCCGCCTGCGCCAGACGACCGCCAGCGCTTGCGTCGCGCACCTTTGTCCTAGATCTCTTCAGGGCACTCGATGCCCAGCAACCCCAGCCCGTAGCGCAGCGTCCGCGCCGTCGCCTCGGACAGCAGCAGCCGGCTCTCCCGGACGCCCGTCGCGGCCGAGAGCACCTCGCACGCGCCGTAAAACACGCTGAACCGACCCGCCAGCTCGTACAGATAAGTGCACAGCATGTGCGGCTTGAGCTCGCGGGCCACCGACTCCAGCACCTCGGGAAACCGGATCAGGTGCTTGCCCAGCGCCAGCTCCGACGGCGTCTCCAGGCACACCTGCCCGTGTACGGCCGAAGGGTCAATGCCGCCCTTGCGGAAGATCCCCCGCACCCGCGCGTAGGCGTACTGGAGGTACACCGCCGTGTTCCCCTCCAGTGACAGCATGCGGTTCCAGTCGAACACGTAGTCGGAGATGCGGTCCTTGCTGAGGTCGGCGTACTTCACCGCCCCGATGCCCACCGCCCGCGCCACCTCCCGCTGCCGCTGCGGCGGCAGGTCCGGGTTTTTCTCCCGCACCACCGCCAGCGCCCGCTCCTCCGCCTCGTCCAGAAGCTCTTCCAGCTTCACCACGTCGCCCGACCGGGTTTTGAACGGCTTGCCGTCCGGACCCATCATCGTCCCGAAGCCGGCGTGCTCGAAGCGCGTCTGGCCGGTCCAGCCGGCCGCCGCGGCCGTCTTGAACACCTGCGCGAAGTGCTGGCTCTGCCGCTGGTCCACGAAATAGAGCACGCGGTCCGCCTTGAGCACCCCCGCCCGGTACCGCGCGGCGGCAAGGTCGGTCGTGCCGTAGAGGTAGCCGCCCCCCGACTTCTCCACGATCAGCGGGGGCTTTTCCGGCCCGTCGATGAACACCGCCACCGCCCCTTCGCTCTCCACCGCCAGCCCCTTCTCCTTCAGCTCGCGGACCACGTTCGGAAGGTCGTCGTTGTAGCTGCTCTCGCCCCGCTCGTCCGCCCGGGTCAGCCGCACCCCCAGCCGGCGACACACCCGCTCGTAGTGGTCGCGTGTGGCGTTGAGGATGTGCGTCCAGAGCTGCCGGGCCGACGGGTCGCCCGACTGCAGCGCCACGACCTTCTTCCGGGCCAGCTCCGCGAAAGCCGGGTCCGTGTCGAAACGTTGCTTGGCCGCCCGGTAAAACGCCTCGAGGTCGCGAATCGCCACGCCCCCGGTGTCGCCCGTCCCTCCGCCCGGCTGGGCCTTGCCCGTGCCGCCCTCGCCTTGCGCCCCGGCCGTCTCGAGGTGCGCGATCAGCATCCCGAACTGCGTGCCCCAGTCTCCGACGTGGTTCTGACGGATGACCGTGTGGCCGAGGGCTTCGAGCACGTTGCACACGGCGTCGCCGATGATGGTGGACCGCAGGTGGCCGACGTGCATCTCCTTGGCGGCGTTCACCCCGCAGTAGTCCACCACTACCCGTTGGGGATTGGGCGTCGGCTCGACCCCACATAGAGGGTCCCGCAGCATCGCCTCCACCCGTTTGGCCACATAGGCCGGGGCGAGGCGAACGTTGATGAAGCCCGGGCCGGCCACGGCCACCTCGCCGGCGACCCCCGCCAGCTTCGGCTCAACCGCCTCTCGAATCCGCTCGGCCAGGAGACGCGGCGTCGTCTTTCCGCCGGACGCCGACACCTGCCGCACCAGCCCCATCGCGGCGTTGCTCTGATAATCGGCCAGCTCCGGGTTGCCCGACGGCTGAACCAGCGGGTCGGCTTCGATGCCCGTGACCTCCCGAATCGCCTCCCGGAACGCCTTCTCGAGGGTCTGCAGTGCGGTGGGCATGGGCGGGCATCGTACGGAGCGGCCGCAAAGCCCGACAACCGCTACAGAACGGACCGGCAGGCGACGGCTCGGCCCCCCCCCACTCGCGCCCTCCCGGGCCGCTTACCCGGGCTTTATTGAACCTGACACTCCTGCCGTGTCACTCATTCCTGTGGGGTTGCGGCTGGGCCGGGGCAGCGTCAAACGCGGAGCATCTGCGGCGAGACGGCGTCGTCGCCGCCACGGAGCAACGTTCGATTGACCCGGCTTCTGACCGATAGGTAGTGTGACGGTGGCGGACGCCGCGTGCGGCGGCTTTTTCAGAAAACGAAGGACACCATGACGCTGTTGCGAAAGGCGGCTGCCTGGCGGCCGTGGACTTGGCTGGGACGGGTTTCGGTGACGCTGGTGCTGGCGTCGTCGCTGCTGGGGGGCAGCTCGGCCGTCCTTGGCCAGAACGCTCCCCCGGTCGGCCGTGGGGGCGTGAGTGGGGCGGCGGTCTCGACGGCGGCAGCGTCTCCGACGGACGTTCGCGCCGAGGCGTTGCGGGCCGTGCGGGCCGGCCAGTTCGTCCGGGCGGCCGACCTTCTCTCGGAGGCCGTCGCCCGCTCTTCCGACCCGCAGCTCAAGCGTCTGGCCGACTGGGTCGGCGCCTACACCAGCGACCGCGCGGTGCTGCTCGGCGAACGACGGGAGCAGTTCGAGAAGACGCTTTCGGACATGAACCGGCTGGTCGAGGCCGGCAAGGACGAGGCGGCCATCGACTACGCCACGCGTGCGTACGTGCTGGCCGAGGACAAGGCCGGGTTTTCTCAGCTCCCCGTGGTGCGCGGCCTGATCGACCGGGTGACGGTCCTCGCGGCGGATGCGGAGAACCGCCAGCAGTGGGTGAAGGCGGCCCGGCTCTATGCGGACCTGGCGCAGGTGGACCCGGACCGTCAGCTCTGGCGGGACAAGCTCCGGGCGGCCGCCCGGGCGACGCGCATCCTGCAGTTCTACGCCCCCGACCGCCTGCGCGACCTGATGGCCGAGGACGCCCGGCACGTGGCCGAGAACCTGGCCGTGCTGCGCGACACGCCGCCGACGCCGCCTTCCGGCGAGGGCGGGGACCCCACCACGCGACCGATCGACATCCGCCTGCAACTGGACTGGCGCGAGGAACTGCGGGGCATCAAGCCCGACATGTTCTGGGCCGCGCTGATCGACGTGCGCGCGAACTACTGGCGTGACGTGGACTTCATCCAGCTCGTGGCCACCGGGCTCAGCGGCGTCCGCACGCTGCTGAACATCGACGGGCTCGAGACGGCCTTTCCCGGCCTGGCCGACGCACAGAAGAAGCGTCAGCTCATGACGACGCTGGGCGACCTCGAGGCCCAGCTCCGCCGCGCCAACCAGGGCACCGAGGTCCTCACGGCCGCCCAGGTGTACCGCCGGCTGTTCGAGGCCACGCGGAGCACCGTGCGTCTGCCGGACGAGGTGGTCGTGTACGAGTTCTCCGACGCCGCGCTGGCTTCGCTGGACGCCTACACGTCCATGCTCTGGCCCGCGCAGTGGGAAGAGTTCAACAAGCGGACGCAGGGCGAATTTTCGGGCGTGGGCATCCAGATCCAGAACGACGAGGACGGCTCGCTCAAGGTCGTCACGCCCATCGAAGATTCGCCGGCGTTCCGCGCCGGAATCAAGGCCGGCGACATCATCACGCACGTCGACGGCAAGCCGATGAAGGGGGTCACGACGACCCAGGCGGTGCGCATCATCACCGGGCCCGTCGGCACCCCGGTCACCCTGACCATCCGCTCGACCGACGGCAGCGTTCGTGACCACCGGCTCATCCGCGACACGATCCGGGTCTCGTCGCTCAAGGGGTTCGTGCACCGGGCCGGCGGACGGTGGGACTACTTCATCGACCCCGAGCAACGCATCGCCTACCTGCGGCTGACCGACTTCACCCGCACCAGCGCCGACGAGCTTGACCGGGCGGCGGCCGAGCTCAAGGCCGCCGGCGCCCGCGGGCTCATCCTCGACCTGCGGGGCAATCCCGGCGGGCTGCTCACCGCCGCCATCGAGGTGGCCAACAAGTTCCTCCCCGGCGGCGTCATCGTCTCCACCCGCGCCCAGCGTCCCACCCCGCAGCAGCAGACCACCGCCACCGCGCGCCCGGACGCCGACGAAATCACCCTGCCCATGGTGGTGCTGGTCAACCAGCAGTCGGCCTCGGCCTCGGAAATCGTCGCCGGCGCGCTCAAAGACCACGGCCGGGCACTGGTCATCGGCGAACGCACCTACGGCAAAGGTTCCGTGCAGATGCCGTTCGACGTCGGCCAGCGCAACGCCTACCTCAAGCTGACGATCTCCCACTACTACCTCCCCTCGGGTCGTTCGCTTCACCGCGACGAAGATTCCAAAGAGTGGGGCGTGGAACCGGACATCGTCGTGGAGATGACCCCCGAGCAGATGGTGACCGCACAGCTCGGCCGCATGCAGTTCGACGTCATCCGTCAGTCCGAGGACGAGGCGCCGCTGCCCACCACCCGGCCCAACCGCCCGGTCATCCGCACGCCTCAGGAGCTGATCCAGCGCGACAGCCAGCTCGGCGCCGCGCTGCTGGTCATGCGGATGCAGCTCAATCAGGCCGAGTTCGCCGCGGCCGAACCGGCCCGCGTCGGCGGCTGACCGCACCCGGGCATCCGTCCCGGCGACGGCTACGGCTCCCGCCGCGCCCGCACGTCACCCCAGACCGGCGTCTCACCATCCCCGCCGCGACACACCGGCCCGGTTGCCCGACCACGGGGCTTTTCCGTAGGTTGGCAGGCGTGACGTCGTCCGAGCTGCGCCTGCGCGAACTGGAAGCGATGATGCGGCAACTGCACCGCCTGCGGGAGCCGCGCGCCATCCTGGCCGACTTCCTCGCCGGGCTGCGGCGGATCCACGGGCCGTTCACCTATGTCGAACTCGTGCTCGACGCAGACCCCGATGGGGACGGCGCGTGCCCCGATGGGGACGGCGCGTGCCCCGATGGGGACGGGTCGTGCCCCGATGGGGACGGGGCGTGCCCGAATTGGGACGGGGCCGCCGCCGCGTCGTCATGTCGCTACACCGTGACGCGTCTGCTCCGCCACGACGGCACGGAGTGCGTCCCCGACGCCAGCCCGTTCCGCACCGACCGCCGGTCGCCGCGGCGTGCCGGAGGCTTCCTCGGCCGCCTTTCGGCACGGCCGCCGGAGGTGCACCGATGTCCCGTGGACGTCGCCGCGGACGACCCGTTCGCCGACGCCTTGGCCGGCCATGCGGTGGCCGTCGCCGTCCCCGTGCTCTCGCCGGGCCAGCCGGAGTGGGTGGTGCTGCTGGGCACCTCGCCGGACTTCTTCGCGGACCTGGACGCCGCGGGGGTGCTCGTCAAGACCAACCTGCTGTTCGCGGCGTTGCAGGCGGCCCACACCGCCGCAGAGCTCCGCGCGACGCAGGATGAACTTCGACGCCACATCGACCGCATCGCCGACATCCAGCGGTCGCTGCTGCCCCCGGCCGGCTCGCCGTGCCCGGGGCTGGACGTCGCCTACCTCGTCGAGCCCTCCGACGTCGCCGGCGGCGACCTGGTGGACCTCGGCGACCTCGACGGCCGGCTGGTCGGCATGCTCGTCGCCGACGCCTCAGGACATGGACCCGGGGCGGCGGTCGTCGCGGCCATGCTCGCCACCATCGTCCGGGCATATCCCCGGCCGCTGGGGGACCCGTCGGCCGGCGAGCTGCAGCGCCTGCGCGACGTCGCCGAGCTCCTGCAGTTCGCCAACGACCACCTCTGCGAAAAGCAGATCGATCAGAACTTCGTCACGGCGTGGGTGGCCGCCTTCGACCCCGCCAGCCGCACGCTGCACTACGCGTCTGCGGGGCACCCGCTACCCCTGCTGCGGCGCGGCGCCGTCGTCCGGACGCTCCCCGGCACCGCCGGCGTGCCGCTGGGCATCTTCCCGGGGCAGGCCCACCGCTCATCCGCGGTGGTCCTCGAGAGTGGCGACCTCGTCCTCGCCTACACCGACGGCATCTCCGAAGCCGCCGCCCCCGATGGGGAACTCTTCGGCCCCGACCGCATCGCCGCTGTGCTAGGCGAGTGTGCCACGCCCGCCGACGCCCTCGATGCCGTCCGCGCTGCCGTCTTTCGCTTCACCCGCGGCCGCCGGCCCGCCGACGACCAGACGCTGCTGGCGTTTCAGGTGACGTGAACGCCTGCGTTACACTCGTGGGCATGCCCAAGCTCACCGTCGACTCCGTCGGAACGTTCGAAGTCGCTCCCGGCCGACGCCTCGTCAACGCCCTGATTGACGTCGCCAAGGTCGACCAGCTGCACGCCTGCGGCGGCATCGCCCGCTGCACCACGTGCCGCGTCGAAGTGCTCGCGGGCAACCCCGAGCGCATGACGCAGGCCGAAAAGGACATTCTCGCCGCCAAAGGCATCACCGACCCCGCCATCCGCCTGAGCTGCCAGATCGCCTGCGACGCCGACATCCACGTCCGCTGCATCTCGCGTCTTGAAGGCTCCGGGCGGAAAGACGCCGGTAAACGCCCCAGCGAGCAGATCGAACCGCCGCCGGTCTGGACCGCCCGCTGAGCGCGCTCGCGTCTCATCGTCGCCCGGCCTCTTCTCCGGCCGCGCCGCCGCCGCCGCCGGTGCGGCTACGCCCCGTCCGCGTTTCCCGGCTGCCGTGTGCGCGAGGCGCGGGTGCGTCGGCCCGGGCCGAGCCCGCCCGCGCGGCGTCCGCCTTCGCGACGTCCCCCGGCACCGCCGCGCCCACGGCCCGGCTCAGCCACACCGCGCGGTACACGCCGGCCACCTGCGACGCCGGCACGACCGTGGGCGCGAACCTCGGGTTGAGCGGCTGCAATCGCACCACGGCCTCCCCCTTCGCGTCCTGCTCGAAGAACACCCGCTTGAAGGTGGTCTGCCCGTCCTCAAGGCGGACAAAACAGTCCGCGCCGCTCTCAACAGCAGCCTGCGGCGAGAACACCACGACGTCGCCGTCGGCGTACGCGGGCAGCATCGACTCACCGCACACCCGCGCCGCGAACCGGTCCCGCTCGCCCGACGCAGGCGCGGGCACGTCGCTGTCGGCCACCCTTGCCGGGTAGCCCAGGTCCGTGAAATCCTGCGGGTAGCCCGCCGACACGCGGTTGATCAGCGGCACCCGTTCCCACGCCGCCGGCTCCACGTTCCCCGCCCGCGACTCGACCCACGCCGCAAGGGCACCGCTGCGGTACAGCTCGTCGAGCGACGCCCACGCCGCTGCCGTGCCGCCCGAACCCGCCGGCAACGCCCGCGCCCCCGACGACCGGTTACCGCATGCCACGTCCGTTCCCCCCGCCGCCGGCCGCGACGGGTCGCCCCCGGCGCACGCACCGCCCACCCCCACCACCCCCAGCAGCCGGCCCACGGCCGCCCGCACGTCCGCCGGCGTCTTCGCCCAGTGCGCCCGCGCCAGCAGCGACCCCGGCGGAAACCGCAGCACCTCCTCGAGCTTGCGCAACTTCTCGTCCGACGGCGGACTGCGCGTCTTGCCCGTCTCCACCAGCGACAGGTACGGCTTGCTGATGCCGGTGAGCCGACGGACATCGTCCAGCGACAGCCCCAGCCGCCGACGCTGCCGGCGAAGATGTGCACCCAACGACTCCATCCGCCCTTCCCGTCGCGATACCGTACATATACCTAACATCATTTCCGGCTCCCGTCAACTTCCGGCGTTCGGCGCGGTACGCTCCCCGTTCCGCCGGGTCGCCCCGGCCCAACCTGAGAGGAACCTTTCCATGCCCGCCAAAGTCACCGCCCCCGTGCGTCTGGCCGTCATCGGTTGCGGGGGGATTTCCCGTGCCCACGGGGTCGGTTTTCTGCAGCACAAGGACAAGCTCCGCGTCGTCGCGCTGTGCGATGTGGCCGAGGCCAACCTCAAGGCCCGCACGGAGCAGCTCGCCGCCACCGGTCACCCGCCCCCGCGCTGTTTCGCCGACTGGAAAGTGGCGCTCAAGGAGATGGCCGGCGAGATCGACGCGGTGGACATCTGCCTGCCGCACCACCTGCACGCGCCGGCGATTCTCGACGCCGCCGCTGCCGGCAAGCACATCCTCTGCGAGAAGCCGATGTGCATGACGCTGGCCGAGGCCGAGCAGATCCTTGCCGCCGTCCGCAAGGCGGGCATCACCTACATGTCCGCGCACAACCAGCTGTTCATGCCGTGCGTCCGCGAGGCCACGCGGATGATCCGCGATGGGTTGCTGGGCAAGGTGTACTACGTCCG
Organism: Tepidisphaerales bacterium; assembly: GCA_046299715.1. Taxonomy (GTDB): domain Bacteria; phylum Planctomycetota; class Phycisphaerae; order Tepidisphaerales; family Tepidisphaeraceae; genus JBBRUM01. The sequence goes on from JBKBHU010000003.1 coordinate 270,036, forward strand.
CTCGGCCGACTGCTTCCGGGGCAACCCGGCCGGGTTTGCCGCGTCATGGCGGGCCAAGCTCGCGTATCAGGGCGGCGGCGAGCTCATCGACACCGGCTACCACCCCACTTACCGCATGCTGCATCTGGCGACCGCCGCCGGCAGTGGCTTCGGGCAGGTGCGGGCCGTCCGGGCCACGATGGGCCGCTTCCACCTCACCATCGAGGGCGAGGACACGGCGGCGGTGCAGGTGCGGTTCGCATCCGGCACCATCGGCGAGATCCTCACCTCCTGGGCCATGCCGCTGCCGTACGGCATGCACCAGATCCACATCGTCGGCGAGAAGGGCCAGCTGTTCGGCAGCGAGAACAACCTGCACTACCTGCCGCTGGGGGCGAAGGAGCCGGCGCTGTTCACCTATCCGGGCGTGGACACCTTCGCCGAGGAGATCGGGCACTTCGCCGACTGCCTGCTGGAGGGAAAGGCCCCGTTGCATGGCCCGGAAGAGGGCAAGGCCGTGCTGGAGCTGATCCTGCAGGCCACGGACAACGCCGCGGGCTGGCAGGGATAAAACTCCCAGTTTCCCCCATCGCCCCGTCAATCCGTCCCTCCCTCGCTTCGCCCCTCCGTCGCTCCGCCCCTCTGTCGCTTCGTCGCTCCGTCGCTCCGCCCCTCCGTCGCTCCGCCCCTCCGTCGCTTTCCCCCCCCGCATGACCCTCGAGACGCTCCGCAAGCTCGTCGCCCTCGACCCCGACGACCCGCTGTCCCGTTTCGCGCTGGGGAAGAAGCTGTACGAGACGTCGCAGAACCTTCCCGAGGCGGCCGAGCACCTGCGCTTTGCCAACCGCCGCGACCCGTCGCACCTGGCGACGTATCTTGTGCTCGGCAAGTGTTTGCTTGCACTGGGTTTGCGTGAGGAAGCCGCCGACGTCCTCCGGCGGGGCCTCCCGCGGGCCTCGGCCGTCACCCACGGCATGGGTCAGGACCTCGCCCCGGCCATGCAGGACCTGCTCGCGCGCATCGAATCGCCCCCCGATGCGCCTGAAGCGCAGCTGACGCTCCGGCTCGCCCGGCCGGAGGAGGTCGTTGACCTCCGCCACCGCGTGTTGCGGCTGGGCCTGCCGCGCGAGTCGGCCGTGTTTCCCGGGGATGAGGCCCCCGACACACTTCACGGCGTGGCCGAGTTGGCCGGCCGCATCGCCTGCTGTGCCACCTTCATGCCCGAACCGACCCCGGCGTCTCTGCCTTCCGGGGGAGCGGTCCCGGCGTGGCGTCTGCGGGGCATGGCCACCGACGAGGCGTTCCGCGGGATGGGGCTCGGGTCACGGCTGCTGCGTTTTCTCGAGCCGCTGACCCAGCAGCGTCGGCCGACCGGGCTGCTGTGGTGCAACGCGCGAATCGGCGCGGTCCGTTTTTACGAGCGGGAAGGCTGGCAGGTCGTCTCGGCCGAGCCGTACGACATCCCCACGGCCGGGCTTCACCACACGATGATCAAACGCCTCCCGCAACCGATGCCGTAGTCAGGTTCACGCGTGCTGCCCACGCCGTAGCACCTTCCGCGTCACCGCCGCCGGCCCCGGATGCGCTCACCCCGCAGCGTGCTGGAGGCGGTCCAGTTTGACTCCGTCTGCACTGACGCCCACGCCGGCAGGTCGCCCGCCCCCCGCGTCACACCCAACGGCCTCCGCACACCCATCACCGCCACGTACGCAGATCCGCAATTCGAGGCCTGCAGTCCGCAATCCGGACCACCCCACAAGTACCGCCCCGCGCAACTGCGCGCACCCATCCCTTTTCCGCCCAAGCATCCCAGACCAAGTCCTGACAACCACTTAAGTACCAAAACCTCATCCACCTTTCACGACAGAAAGGAGCAACGAGAACCACTCTTTCTGTTCACATTTCGGTCCCCCCCGGACCCCGTCAACCGCACCCCGTGCGACGACAGCTAACCACCTTGGTACAACTCCTGCGCGCTCCGGCCTGCGCGGTTTTTCCCACCCAACGCCCAACCAAGACCCTCCGCCCACCATGCCCCAACTCACCCTCCATCCCGACCGTGCCCGGCACCGCATCTCGCGGCACATCTACGGCCACTTCGCCGAGCACCTCGGCCGATGCGTCTACGACGGTCTCTACGTTGGCGAAGCCTCGTCCATCCCCAACACGCGGGGCTGGCGCAACGACCTCGTCGCCGCACTCAACAACCTCCACATCCCCAACCTCCGGTGGCCGGGCGGCTGCTTCGCCGACACCTACCACTGGCAGGACGGCATCGGCCCGAAACCCGCCCGCCCGGAGATCGTCAACGTCCACTGGGGCGGCGTCACGGAAAACAACCACGTCGGTACCCACGAATTCCTCGACCTGTGCGACCAGCTCGGCTGCGCCCCCTACATCGCCGCCAACGTCGGCTCCGGCACCGTCCGCGAGATGGCCCAGTGGCTCGAGTACCTCACCATGCCCGGCAAGAGCCCCATGGCCGACCTCCGACGGGCCAACGGCCGCGACAGGCCGTGGGACATCCGCTTCTGGGGCGTCGGCAACGAAAACTGGGGCTGCGGTGGACACATGCGCGTGGATTACTACGCCGACCTTTACCGCCAGTACGCCAGCTACTGCCGGCACTACGGCGGCGGCCGGCTCTACAAGGTCGCCTGCGGCTTCGACGACCCGTGGAACGACCGCCTGCTCGAACTCGCCGCCCGCTTCATCGACGGCCTGTCCATCCACCACTACACCGTCCCCGGCACCTGGGAACGCAAAGGCTCGGCAACGCGCTTCACCACCGCCGAGTACCTCACCACGCTCCGCAAAGCCCTCGACGTGGATGACTTCCTCCGCCGCACCACCGCACTGCTGGACAAGCACGACCCCGCCGGCCGCATCGGCATCGTCCTGGATGAGTGGGGCGCCTGGTACGACGTCGAACCCGGAACGAACCCGGGCTTTCTCTACCAGCAGAACACCTTGCGGGATGCCCTCGTCGCGGCCGTCAGCTTCAACAGCTTCCACGCCCACGTCCCGCGGCTGCACATGGCCAACATCGCCCAGACCGTCAACGTCCTGCAGGCCCTGGCGCTCACCGACGGCCCGCGCATGCTCCTCACCCCCACCTACCACGCCTTCGCCCTCTACCGCGGCCATCACGACGCGGTGCACATCCCGCTGACCGCCAGCGACGTGCCCGACCTGCCCACCGACGGCGGCGGCCACATTCCCCGCATCTCCGCCACCGCCTCGCGCAGCGACGACGGCCGCGTGCACGTGAACATCGCCCACCTCCACCCCGACCAGCCCGTCGAGCTCACGGTGGACCTCGCCGGCGTCGCCGGCCGTGTCGAATCGGCCGCCGTTCTGGCCGCCGACACCCCCGACGCCCACAACACCTTCGAGCAGCCGGACCGCGTCCGCCCCGTCCCCCTCGACGTCGCGTCCCGCGACGGCCAGCTGCACCTCAAGCTTCGGCCGCACAGCCTCGCGGCGGTCACCCTGCGGTGATGCCCGTTTCGGCCCCGCCGCCGATACGATGCGCCGCATGACGGCCGTCCGTGACGTCCGGCGACGCTTTTCCTGGGGCTTGCTGTACTGGTCGGTCGGCTCCGTAGCCGTGGGCCTGCCGCTGTGGCTGCTGCTGATGGACAGGCCGTTTTTCGGGCCCGTCTGGGCCCATTTCTGGATCTGGGGCGCGATCGACCTGCTGTTTGCCATCCCCGGCGTGCTGCAGGCCCGGCGGGCCGACCGCGCTCCGGCACCCGACCGAGTCCCTTCGCCCGCCGAAACGCCGGAGCTGGCCGACGCCCAGAAACTGCTTCGGACGCTGCAGTTCTCACACAAGCTGAACTGGCTCTGGGTGGGCACGGCGGCCGCACTGCTGCTTTCCGCGGCCGTGGTCGCCAGCCTCCCGCTGGCCGGGCATGGCACGGGCGTGCTCATTCAGGGCGGGTTTCTTTTCCTCTTCGACCGCCGGTTCGACGCCGCCCTCCGTCGCGCGCTCACGAACGTGCGTGCCGATGCTCAATAGTCGGTGTTTCGCCGGTACCTGCCGCCCAGGCTGGCGATGTGCGCGTTCGATCGTTTGCATGTGGGTAAAACGCTTGGTAGAACATTGGCACGCGGTCGCGTGGCTGCGTTGCTCGTTGCAGGACGCGCGCAACCCGCGGAAACGAAGGAAAGGGAGAGCGTCATGTTCCTGAGCACTCCGTCCCGCCGTCTGGCGGTTCTCGCGTCCGTTGCCACCGCGTGGATCGCCGCCAGCGCTCACGCGGGCATCCTCGGCGGCCCCATCGTCAATCCGGCCAACGGCTACAGCTACTACATTCTCACTGAGTCAAGCTGGACCGCAGCGCAGGCGGAAGCGGTCAGCCTTGGTGGCCATCTCGTCACCATCCGCAACGCGGCCGAAAACCAGTGGATCTTCGACACCTTCGCGGCCTTCGGCGGCGTCGATCGCAATCTGTGGATCGGCATGAATGATGTGGCGGTCGACGGCACCTTCGTCTGGGTCAACGGCGATCCTGTGACCTACACGAACTGGGCTCCGGGGGAACCCAACAACGGCGGCGGCGGCCAGGCGGAGCAGTATGCCCACATGTGGGCGGCCAACCAGGGCTTCGGTTCTCTCCGCACGCCGGGGACGTGGAATGACGCGATTAACGACCCCAACCCGATCCTCGCCATTTTCGCTATCCCCACGCCGTTCTACGGCGTGGTCGAGGTCATCCCCGAGCCCGCGGCGGCCTCCTTGCTGCTGCCCGCGGCGATGCTGCTTCGCCGCCGCCCGAGGTAGAGACGCCTGTCGGCCGTAGAGACAGCTGTCGGCCGTCGTGGGGTGTGCCCTCCGCCGCCACCCACTCCGACGCTGCCCGCCACACCGCCTGCCCCGCCACCCGCCGATCGAACTGCCCCGGCTCGCACCTCGGCCGCACCCGCCAGCTCGACACGTTGCTGGACAGCCCGCTGTCAACGGCCGGTTCGACCAGGCGCTCAGAGCGGTCGTTGAGCGTGTGACCTGCGGGCTGCCGGCGGCAACGTCGGCCTAGCGACCCCGTCCGGTCGGCCAGCGCCGCCGCGTGGGCGTCCCTTCGGCCGGTTTGGCCGTCTTCCCGGCGCCCACCGACGGCGACGACCCGGCGGTTTCCCCCGCGGCGTCGTTCTCGCCGCTCTCGGGCTGCCCGAACGCGATGGTCACCTCCAGACGTTCTCCGCAGCTCGCGTGGAAGCCCGTCGCCGTCGTCTTGCCGTCGCGGAACGCCATCAGCGGGTTGCGCCGGCCTTCCATGCGTTTGAGCGCCCGCGAGATGAACGGCGCGAGGAACTCGCCCGCCGGGCCTTCCCCGCGCACGACAAACGGCTCGAACCGGGCCATGTGGTCCTCGTCCACCACGACCGTGGCGGTGATCCACAGCCGCATCGGCAGCAGCAGCCACGACCCCGACATCGCCACGCTGGAGGTCAGCACGTTGGACGCCGGCGCGTCCACCTCCAGCGTGAGCTGCTCCACGCGCACGCCCGCCCGGCCCGCACCGCGTCGCGCCCCGGCCGTGAACACCCGCGAGAGGTCCTCCCGGTCGGCCGAAAACCGCAGCTCCCCCCGTTTCGCCCCCGCCAGCACCACCGCCGCGCGGCCCTTCTCACGCAACCCGTGCAACTCGGCCTCCTCCGCCCACAGCCGCACCGACACACTCCCCGTCTCGTAGTGCAGCGGCTCGGCCGTGTACTGCACCCGCGCCGTCCGCCACACCGCCTGCTCCTCCCCCCGCCGGTCGAACTGCACCGGCTCGTACTCCGGCCGCACCCGCCAGCCCGACACGTCGACCGTCAGCCCCCCGTCGCCCGCCGACACGGCGCGCCTGCCGTCCTCTGGCGGAATCAGCCGCTGGGCGTACGCCTGCTCCATGCCCGCGGCCACGTCCGCGAGCGACGCGGGGAACACGCTGCCGGCATAGGGAAACGCGCCCCCGCCCCGGCGGCCATCAAACAGCGGCTGTCCGTCGGCGGCCACCGCACGGCGGACACCGGCCGGCTTGGCCTCCGCCGGCTTCACCGGCCGCGTCGCCGCCTGCACGCGCCCGGCCGCACCGGCGGCCCCGTCCACCGACGCCGCCCGCCGAGCACAGCCGGACGACACCGGCAGCAGGCCCGCCGCCAGCACCACCGCCGAAAGCAAGACGCCGGCGACCTGTCGCTGCATCTCTGGCTCTCCGGTCTCCCCGCTGCCCATCCCCTGCGCGGCCGTCACGACAACAGCCGCCACACCCGCGGCGATGCTAGCTCCATGGCCGACCGGTCTGGCCACGGTAGCGGGGTCGCTCGCGACAGACGGCACCGGCCCGCCGACAGAGGCGTAAGAGTTCGCCAGCTTTCACAGGCGTTGTCCGGGTTCCCCGGCTTGTGGCCCGTTTGACCGGAGCCGAAACCTGAAGTACGTTTCTGCCCGATGCGGCTCGGCGGCGTCTGGTTCTGGCGGTGGTACGGGTTTTTTAGCCCTGGGACATCTTCCGTCTCCTGACGCCGGCCGAACGGTCATCTGCCAGCCCTTGTCGGAAGCCTCAGGAGACCCTCCTGAGGCTTCGGTCGTTTCAGGGGCATGGGTTTGGGAATCCGCTTCACTGTCGAGCCAACGAGGACACGCGCCATGATCGTCGTCATGCAGGAGGGGGCGACCGCCGAACAGGTCGAACACGTCCGGGCCCTGGTCCGCGAGATGGGGCTGAAGGACCACGTCATCGTCGGGACCGAACGGACCGTCGTGGCGTGCGTCGGCAACGACCGCTTCAAGGACAAGTCGGTCCTCGAGACCGCCGCCGGCGTGGACAAGGTCGTGCCCATCCTCGCGCCGTACAAGATGGCCTCGCGCGAGGTTCGCCGGGAACGGACGGTCGTGCCTTTGGGCGGGACGCTCGGCGGCAGCGTGGGCGGCCGGCGCGTGGGCATCATGGCCGGGCCGTGCTCGGTGGAGAGCCGCAAGCAGCTGCTGGAGGTCGCGCATGCCGTCCGCGAGCTGGGGGCCACCTGCCTCCGCGGCGGGGCGTTCAAGCCGCGCACCAACCCCTATTCGTTTCAGGGGCTCGGCGAAGCCGGGCTGGAAATCCTGGCCCTCGCCCGCGAGGAGACGGGGCTGGGGGTGGTGACGGAGGTGATGGCGGTCGAGCAGGTGCCGCTGGTGGCCAAGTACGCCGACGTGCTGCAGGTGGGGGCGCGCAACATGCAGAACTTCAACCTGCTCTCGGCGGTCGGCGAGCAGCGCAAGCCCGTGCTGCTCAAACGCGGGCTGTCGTCCACGCTCGAGGAGTTCCTGCTGGCGGCGGAATACATCATCTCCCGCGGCAACTCGCAGGTGATTCTCTGTGAACGGGGCATCCGCACCTACGAGGAGTACGTCCGCAACACGCTGGCGCTGGCCGCCGTCCCCGAGCTGCAACGCGTCTCGCACCTGCCCGTCGTGGTGGACCCCAGTCAGGGCACCGGCAAGAACCACCTGGTGGACCCGATGTGCCGGGCGGCGATTGCGGCCGGCGCCGACGGGCTGATCATCGAGGTCCACAACGACCCCGAACACGCGATGACCGACGGCGCTCAATCGATCACGCCCGCCCAGTTCGGGGCGATGATGGCCGCGATCCGGAAGATCGCGCAGGCCGTGGACCGCGAGGTGTGATGCGGGTTGGGCCTTACGGGCGTTGACCGTCGCCTGCGGCGACCTACCCTCTCTCCCCGTGACCAGCGCCCGACAGATGCACGAGGTCAACCGCCGCGCATGGGACGAGGCCGCGGCGGTGTGCGAGCGCACGATCGACGCCGACGTCGAGCGGCTGCGCGCGGGCCAGCACGCGCTGCTGCCCGAGGAGGTTCGCTTCCTGGGCGACCTGGCCGTGTGGTGCAACCGTGCCATCCACCTGCAGTGCGGCGCCGGCCAAAGCACGCTCTCGCTCTGGAAACTCGGCTGCAAGGAGGTCGTCGGTCTGGACATCTCCGAGCGCATGATCGACTGCGCCCGTCGCAAGACCCATGCCCTGCAGGCCCCGGCCCGCTGGCTCCGCGCCGACGTCCTCGACGCCCCCGCCAGCCTCGACGCCACCGCCGACCTCGTCTACACCGGCAAAGGCGCCCTGCCGTGGGTCATGGACCTCGACGCCTGGGCCGCGGTCGTCACCCGGCTGCTCAAACCCGGGGGCACCTTCTACTGCTTCGAAGGCCACCCCCTCACCGGCGCGCTCGCCGACGACTCGGTCGAGGTCCGCCTCGCCCCCAACACCAGCTACTTCTCCACCGTCCCCGAGCAGTACCGCGGCTGGCCGGCCCACTACCTCGGCGACGGCGCCGACCTCGGCTTGCCCCGCGACCAGCTCTCGCCCAAGTTCGAACGCCAGTGGACCCTCGGCGACATCCTCACCGCCCTGGCCCGCCACGGCCTGCGTCTGAGCGCCCTCGAGGAGCACCCCCAGCCGTTCTGGAATCAGTTCCCCCGCCTCGACCCCGCCCAGGCCGCCCGCATCCCCCACACCTTCTCCCTGCTCATGCGCAAGGTGTAACCCCACCCGGAAATCCGGACATCGAAGACGGGCGTGAGCCGCCCCGGTTCACGCCAGCTCGCACAGCACTTCGCAACCCGCTTTCAGTTTGTCGTCCGGCGCGGCATAGCTGATGCGGAAGTGCGTGTCCTGCGAGGAGAACACGCCGCCGGGGATCACCAGCACCTGCCGTTCGATGGCCGCCGTCGCCAGCTCGGTGGCGGTTTTCCATCTCGGCGTCACCTTCGGGAAGATGTAAAACGCGCCCTCGGGCCTGACCACCTCGAACTTGCGCGACAGCAGGCCGTACACGAGGTCACGCTTGGCCCGGTACTGCTGCACGTACGCCGTCATGTCCAGGTCCGCCGCCACGGTCGCCGCCACCTGCAGCGGACTGGGCGCGCACACGAACGTGTACTGCTGCAGCTTGGCCATCGCAGAAATCACCGGCTCCGGCCCGGCGGCATACCCCAGTCGCCAGCCGGTCATCGCGTGGCTCTTGCTGAAGCCCCGCAGCAGCACCGTTTTCTCCCACAGTTTCGCCAGCGACGTCGGACGCGGGCCGTAGTAGAACGGGTCGTAGATCTCATCCGCCACGACCGTGAGGTCGTGACGCCGGGCCAGCTCCGCCGCCGCGTGCACGTCCTGCTCGGTCATGACCACGCCCGTGGGATTGGCCGGCGTGTTGAGGATCAGCAGCCGCGTCCGCGGGGTGATGGCCGCGGCCACCCGCTCGGGGTCGAATCGGAAGTCCGGATACGACGGCACCGCCACCGGCACCCCCCCGGCCATGGTCACCATGTGCCGGTAGGCCACGAAGGCCGGGTCGAGAAAGACACACTCGTCGCCGGGGTCGATGCAGGCCATGATCGCCAGCAGCAACCCCCCCGACACGCCGGACGTCACCAGCAGCTCGCCGGGGCGTCGGCCCAGCTCGGCCGTGAGCTGGTGAAACAGCTTTTCCCGAAGCTCAGGGATTCCCTGAGTTGGCGTGTAGCGGTTGAAGCCCCGGCGGATCGCGTCGATCGCCGCCTGCTTCGCCGGCTCGGGGACGTCGAAGTCGGGCAGCCCGATCGACAGGTTGATGGGGTCTTTGAGCTTGGCCGCCAGGTCGAACACCTTGCGGATGCCGGAGGCGTCGATCCGCCGGACCCGGCTGGCGAGATAGATGGCCTCTTCACCCGCGAGCGTGTCGGACGATGTGCGATCGTTTGGCGTGGCGACGGTCATGCCGCCAGTCTACCCGCGCCGTCGCCCCTGCGGCTCATGCCGCCGCCGACGAACGTCCGATTTACATGAAGTGAGGGATATCCCGCCCGCCGCCCGGCCCGCGTCGGCCCCGCCCCCCGTTCGGCCGTCCGCCGCTCGGCCGTCCGACGTTCGGCCGTCCGCCGCCGCTTCGACCCCGCCGACGCCACCCACTGCCCCCACCGCCCACGCCCCGCCCGCCCCTTCGGCCATTCCCGGGGCCCCCGGCCCGTCCGACGCATCCCACCCCCTCCAGCCGCCCGGTGCCGCCGAGACGGCCAGCTGCGGTCCATCCCCTCAGGCCCTGCTCGACCGCGTGCAGGCGATGGAGGCGGACCTGCAACAGCTCCGCAAGCTTCTGTCAGAGTCGCAGCGGCTGGCCACCATCGGCACCATCGCTGCCGTCATCGCCCACGAGTTCAATAACCTGCTCACGCCCGTCGTGTCGTACTCGCAGTTCGCGCTGCAGAGCCTGCGGAGCGGCCAGCCGGACTGGACGCTGATCGAGAAGGCGCTCACCAAATCCGCGCTGGCCGGGGAGAAGGCCGGCCGGATTTGCGGGTCCATGCTCGGACTGGCCCGCGGTCAGGGCGATTTCGGCCCGGTCGAGGTCATGAAGCTGGTCGAGGAAGTGCTCGCGGTGCTCGCCCGCGACCCCGCCAAAGACGGCATCGCCCTGCGCGTTCAGGTGACGCCCGGGCTGAAGGTGGTCGGCGACAGCGTGCAGCTCGAACAGGTGCTGCTGAACCTGCTCATCAACGCCCGGCAAGCCATGCTTTCGCAAGGCCGGAGCGGCTCGCTGACCGTGCGCGGCGAAGCCGACCTCGACCACCGCGAAGCCGTGCTGTCGGTCAGCGACACCGGGCCGGGCATCGCCCCCGAGCACCTGCCGCGCATCTTCGAGCCGTTTTTTACCACGAAAACCGCCGCCCCACGCGGGCAACTCCGCGGCACGGGGCTGGGCCTGGCCATCTGCAAGCAGATCGTCGAGTCCCACCGTGGCCGCATCGACGTCGATTCGCAGGTGGGGCGGGGCACGACGTTCACCGTCCGACTGCCGCTGGCGGCGTGACACATCTGGCTCGGCCGCGTTTTCGTCTCCCCCGTGGTGGGCCTGCCTCGCCCCAACCCCTAAACCGAGTCAAAGTCGGGGTCGCCGTCGAAGCGGCCGCGCCGCCGACCGGCCGCCGGGGACTCCGGGACGCCGGCCAGCACCTCCTCAACCCACGCGGGGATGGTGTCGGCCAGGCCGTCGGCGCACCGGCCCGACAGGGCGGCGAGTTCCCGCAGAGCAGGGGCCATGTCGGGCAACGCGTCGCGCAGGTCGGGAGTGCGCAGCCGTCCATCGAGTGTGCGCAGCCAGGACCGCAGGGGGCGTGCCAGCTCGGGGCCGGCCCCGTCGGCGAGTCTGCGCAGCGACCACGCCGCCACGGTGATCATCAGCCGGGCGGTGCCCGCCTCGTCCAGCGATGCCTTCCGGTAGCCGTCGATGACCTCCCGGGCGGCGGCAAACGGCGGGGACCCGCGGACTTCGGCGGACTGAAGGATCGACTCGAGCTCCTGTCCCGCCTGACTGAAGGCGGCCTCCAGCCCGTGCCCCATCGGCCCGACCTCCAGCCGGCCCTCGAGGAAGGTACGGACCGGCGGATGGGCGTCGTACAGGTCGCGCAGCAGTCGAATCAGCCCGGCCCGCGGCACCTTCCGCAGCGCCGCCGCTATGGCCGCCCACGACCGGTTGGGAAGCGATCCGCCCATCTGGGCAACGGTAGTCTGCGGGGGCGCACCATCGCGAACGGCCGGCCGGCGGCTGTTCAACACGGCCGGTCGCCCCGGGGTACTACGCTGATGCGGGACGGAGCCCGCGTCGGGGGGGAGTTTTCCCGCTTGACAGGTACGGTCCGACCGGCGTTGACGACTCATCACAGGGAACCATGACCGCACTGGCACCGCAAGTTCAGACGAAAAGGCGGATTCCGAAGGCACTGGTGATCGGCCCGCTGGCGGCGTTGGCGGCCGTGGGGGCGGCGGTGTACTTCGTGCGGGCGGAGACGTCGGCGACGCCGCGCGGCCTGACGTTCCACACGGTGGGCAAGCGCAACCTTGACATCGTGCTGACGCAGCGGGGCGAACTGCAGGCGGTCAACAACATCGACATCATCTCCGAGGTGGAAGGGAGCGTGACGATCCAGCAGATCGTCCGCGAAGGGTCGTTCGTGCGCAAGGGGGACGTGCTGGTGGTGCTGGACAGCTCGGGCATCCGCCAGCGCATCGAGGACGCGACGCTGGACGTGCAGCGGGCCGAGGCGGACCTGGTCAACGCCCGCGAGATGCTGGAGATCCAGCGGTCGCAGAACGCCACCAACCTCGAGGCCGCACAGGTCGCGCTGGAGAACGCCCAGATCGACCTGAAGAAGTACATGGAGGGCGACTTCCCGCGGCAGTTGGCCTCGGCACGGGCGGCGGTGCAGATGGCCCGGATCAACCTGAACAACCGGGAGCAGGATTTCGCTCAGGTGCAGGATCTTGCCGCACGGGGGTTCCTCACGCCCACGGACGTGAAGGCCCGCGAGGTGGACCTCATCCGCGCCCGCAACGACCTCAACGACGCCGAGACGGCCCTGCGGAACCTGATGAACTTCGACCAGCAGAAGACGCTCACCAGCCTGCGGTCGAACCTCGCGCAGGCCGAGGCGCGCGTCGCGCGGGTGATCCGCGAGAACACGGCGAGTTTGACGCAGCGGGAAACCGACCTGGCCGCCCGCGAGCAGACCTTGATGGTGCGTCGCCGGCAGCTCGAGCGGCTGCAGCGGCAGCTGGCGGCCAGCACGATCACGGCGCCCGAGGACGGTCTGGTCGTCTATGCCACGTCCGGCGACCGCAACGCGCAGCAGCCGATCCAGGAAGGGGCGCAGGTGCGGGAGCGGCAGATGATCCTGCGTCTGCCGGACACGTCGCGCATGCGGGCGGTGGTGCGCATCCAGGAGGCGCAGGTGACCCGGCTTCGTGTGGGTCAGTCGGCGCTGGTGACCATCACGGGCATCCCCGAGCCGATCCCCGCGACGGTGACGCGGATCTCGGTGATGGCCGACAACTCGCAGCGATGGTGGAACCCGGACCTGCGGGAATACCCGGTGGACGTGGACCTTGCCACGACGCCGCCGGACCTCAAGCCCGGGGTGGGGGCGGAGGTGCAGATCTCGATTGCGCGACTGGAGGACGTGATCGCCATCCCGACCTCGACGATTTACACCTCGGGCACCAAGAGCTACGTCTTCATGCGTCCTGCGCGGGCCAACGAGACGCCCCAGCCCCGCGAGATTCGCATCGGGCAGGCGAATGAAACGCACGTGCAGGTGCTCGACGGGCTGTCGGTGGGGGAGGAGATCGTCGTGCTGCAGGCCGGACAGGGTCGGGAGCTGCTGGCCAAAGCCGGGATCGCCGAGGAAGCGCCGATCACGCCGGCGTTCCAGCGCAACGGCAACGGCGAGAACGGCCGCGGGCCGGGCGGGCCGGGTGGCGTGCCTGGAGGGCCGGGTGGCGGACCGGCGGCCATGGGCGGGGGTGGGGCGGCGGGTGCCAACGGGCCGGCCGACGCCGGCCGCGGTTTCACCAACGGGGTCGGCGCCGGGGGGGGCGGCGGGGGGGGCGGCGAGACGGCTGCGCCGGGCGAGCGACGGCGGCAGTGGCAAGGCGGCGGCGGGGGGCCGGGGATGGGCGGCGTTGAAGGCGAAGGTCGCCCGCGACGGGAGAGGCCGCCGGGCGGTGGAGGCGGCGCAGGCGGCGGCGCGGGCGGGGGCGGCGGTGTTGGCGGCGGGGGAGCGTCGGCCGGCACACCTTGATCGCGTCGCCGTGGCGGCGACGGGCGAGGGAGGCTGGTGGGGTGGGAACCACCTCGACGTGGCGAGGTGTGCTCTGGCGGGCGGCTTGCGTTACGCTCGGCGGTCGGCATGTTCGGACTGCGCCGCTACCCCGACCCGCACCAGCGTCTGGAAATGGTCGTCGAGCTCATGCGGGAGATCTCCCTGCAGGAAGACCCGCGTGCGCTGGCGGAGATGTACGCCCGGCGGATGGCCGAGCTGCTCGGGTCGGATGCGATGGTGTCGCTGTCGCGGCGGGGGCACAGCTATCCGGAGTATCGCGTGACGCGGTCCACCCGGCGGCCCATCGACGCCGACCCCTGGCGGGAGCCGCAGCGTCAGCCGAGACACAGCGGGGGTCTGGCGGCCGAGCTGCTGTATTCGGACAAACCGCACTACATCACGCCGGTCCGGCTGATGGCGGGGGACCCGCTGGCGGCCTACCTCGACCCGCAGACGAGACTGCTGGTGGCGATTCCGCACTACGACCGCGGCAAGTCGATCAACATGGTGCTGCACGCCTTCCGCGACCCGACCCGTCTGTCGTTTGACGACCTTCCCGAGCTGGTGTGGCAGTCGAACCTGTTCGGGCGCGGCGTGAGCAACCTGGCGCTGAGCCGACAGTTGCACGAGGCGTACGACGCGCTGGAACGCGAGCTGAAGGTGGTGGCGCGGCTGCAGCAGGACCTTCTGCCGACGTCGCCCCCGGGCATCCGCGGCCTGGAGCTGGCGGTGCACTACCAGACGTCGCGCAACGCAGGGGGCGACTACTACGACTTCCTCGACCTCGGCCACGACGACGCCGGCTCACGCCTGTGGGGCATCCTTGTGGCCGACGTCTCCGGGCATGGCACGCCGGCCGCGGTGGTGATGGCGGTGACGCACGCGCTGACCCACGCGTATCCCGGGCGGGCGGTGCCGCCGTCGTTGCTGCTGCACTACCTGAACCAGAAGCTGTGCGACTCGCCCGCTTCCAGCGGGGGAACCTTCGTGACCGCGAGCTACGCGGTGTATGAAGAGCAGACGCGACGGCTGATGCTGGCGTGCGCGGGGCATCCGCCGCCGAGGCTGCTGCGGGACGGTCAGTCGCTGACGCTGCGCCCCCCGAAATCGCTGCCGCTGGGCATCAGCAGCGACGAGGTGTATTCGCAGATGACCGCGCAACTCGAGCCGGGCGACCGGCTGGCGTGGTACACCGACGGCATCAGCGAGTCGTTCAGCGCCGACGGGGAGATGTTCGGCGTCGAACGGCTGGACGCGGCCTTGCGCGCCGCCCCCGGCGAGCCGCAGGACCTGGTGAACCGCGTCCTTGAACGGCTCGGCGAGTTCACAGGCCAGCCACGCGGCGAGGACGACCGCACACTGCTCGTGGGGGTGGTCCGCTAGGCCAAAGGGCGGGGGCGTTTCGTGAGCGTCGATAGCCCGTCTTTCCCAGATTTCCCAATTTCAGCGGATGACGCGCAGGTGTTGAGCGTTGGCCGGGCCGGCGCACACAACCGTCGTCCGAACGGGGTATATTCGGACGTGACCTCTACCACGCATCCACGACTGAGGGTCAGTGCGGTCGCAGCCGTCGCCGGCCTCGCTGCGACGGTGTCCTGGGCGTTTGCCGAAGGTGTCACGCCCACGCTGGGTGTGCAGGCGCTGCTCATTCCACAGTCGGCGACGACGGGCGGGATGCCGGGGCGTGGGCTGTGGGCGGTGTCGCCGGAAACGGGACAGGTGTGGAGCGACCGCGTCGTCGGCCCGAACAACACGCTGTTCATGACGCCGTTCAAGGTGATCGTCTCGCCGGACAACACCTACCTGCTGTCGGACCAGACGCGCAACGCGGTGTACGAGATCGGCCTTGACGGCACGCTGCTGCGCACGGTCGTGTCGGTGGTCCAGCCGCGGGGCATCCTGTTGCACGACGGCCACCTGTACGTGCCCGTCGGGCAGAACACGGCCGACCCGTTCACCCAGAACACGGTGCACCGCTATACGCTCACCGGCGAACCGGCAGGGCTGGAGACCTATCCCAACGGCTCGCCTTCGCCGGTGTTCTCGCGGCCCGCCAACTACGCCGACCGCACGCCTGCGCCGTGGGACCTGCTCTTCCACGGTGGGCAGATGCTGCTGTCGAACTTTCACAACTCCGGCGGGGGCAACCCGGTGATGCCGGACGTGTTCCGCATCGACATGACCACGGGGGAGGCGATCCCGCTGGTGGTGGACCCGCTGGGGCTTTCAGGGGCACAGCAGCTCTTCCCGATGCCCAACGGCGGCTTTGCCGTCGCGGCGTTCTCGAACACGTTCGAGACCGGCGTGAACACCACGGGCATCTACGTCTACGACGCCAACGGCATCCAGTCGGACTACTACAACCTCGCGTTCGGCCCGCGGGGCATTTACCGGATGGCCAACGGCGACTGGCTCTTTTCGACGGCCGACGGGCTGCGGCTGCTCAACGGGGTCACGCGCGACCCCAACGGCGTGCAGATCGCCGGCACCGACAACGGGCAGTTCCGCATGATCACGCTCGGGCCGGCGCTGACCCGGCAGGTGATTCCCGAGCCGGCCGGCCTGATGACGGCCGTGGCGGGGGCGACGGTGCTGCTGTGGCGTCGCCGCACGGCTGCACGGGCCTAACGTCGCGGCATGATTCGCATCGGGATCATTGGGGCCGGGCCGATGGCGGCGGCCCACGCGAGCTACTTTGCCGGCCAGGGAGGGCGCTGTCGCGTGGCGGCGGTGGCGGATGTGGACGCGGAGCGGGCGAAGTCGCTTTCGGACAAGTGCGGCGCCCGGGCCGTGCACGACTACCACGCCTTCCTTCCGGACGTGGACGCGGTGGTGATCGCCTCGCCCAACTTCCTGCACAAGGAACAGGCGGTGGAATGCGCCCGCGCCGGCAAGCACGTCTACTGCGAGAAGCCGATGGGGCTCTCGCTCGCGGAGGCCACCGAGATCGACGCGGCCATCCGGGCGGCGGGGGTGAAGTCGCAGGTGGGGTTCGCGGTGCGGTTCGACCCGACCATCCAGACGATGGCCCGTCTTGCCCGGGAAGGCCGGTTCGGGGCGCTGGTGTCGGTGGCGTCGCGGCGATTGATGTGGATGGACCCGGCCAAGGTGGCCGGCTGGCGCAAGGACCCGGCGCTGTCAGGCGGACTGCTGATGGAGATCAACATCCACGAGATCGAATGGATGATGCACGTCGGCGGCACGGTGGAGTCGGTGTACGCGCGGGTCTACCGGCGGACGCCGCACCCGAGGGCCAACGACCATCTGTTCGTCACGATGACCTTCGCCGGCGGGGCCACGGGCTTCCATGAGGGGTCGTGGATGGCCGCCACGCCGATGTACTGGCGTCAGGTGATGGGCACCGAGGGGGGCGCCTACACGAACGAGTGGGGGAACCAGCTGTACGTGGCGCGGGCGGGGGAGAACCGCCAGGAGACGACGCCGGACGGGGCGTTCGATGTCCGCGGCGACTTCCTCAAGGCCATCGAAACGGGCGGGGCGACGACGGCCGACTCGACCTACGCGCTGCGCGTGATGGCGGTCGCGGAGGCGATCCTCGAATCCGGCCAGACCGGGCAGCCGGTCAGGCCGGCGCTGGGGTGATGCAGGCGCGGCGGTCGGGGCGTAGCGCGAACTTACGGCAACGGGGGCGCCGGCCCCCGCGGCGGCAGCCCGCGCGCGAAGCGGCTTTCGGTCAAACGCGACCGCAGTTCGGCGTCGGTGTGCCGTCGCGGGCCCAGCTGCTGCGTCCACGTCGTGTAGTAGGCCCAGCGAATGCCCAGACGGTGCATCCGGTCCACGTCGGGGACGAAGCCGACTTCGGTCAGCGCGATGAGCTTGCGTCGCCCGTACTGCCGATGGAGCGTGGACCAGCCCCAGGTGGTCGTGTCGCGGATGTCGGCGGGGTAGAGGTCTGCTCCGACCACGTCCACGACGTCGTCGCCCGGGTACCAGCTTGGGTCGGGGCCGGCGGTGTACACCCACAGCAGGTTGTGCAGGCCGTGGTGGCGGGTGAGCCGGTCGTAGAGCAGACGCCACAGCCGGACGTAGGGCTCGGGGCCCTTGGCGCCCCACCAGAACCAGCCGCCCTCGGCTTCGTGCAGCGGCCGCCAGAGCACGGGCACGCGCGCGTCGGCGAACTTCCGGAGTTCGACGGCGATGGCGTCGATGTCGCGCAGCAGCAGGGCGTAGTCCTCCGACTCAGGGTCGGCCACGGCGGCGGCCAGGTCGAACGTGGTCGCGTTGGTGTAGAACCCCTTGTACCAGCGTTTGTTCACCTCGCGGCCGGTGTCGTCCACGTCCACCCGGTCGAGCAGGCCCCGGGGGGCGTTCCAGTGCCAGCTCACGGTGATGAGGTGACCGCGTCGGGCGGCGGCGATCAGCCGCTCGGTCTCCCCGCGGGCGTCGGCGCCGCGTTCGACCCGCGACGGTGAGTAGTCCATCAGGTCGCCACCGAGCGCGGCGGGCGTGTGCCCGCTGCGCTGGCGGACGTGGTCGATGTCGTCGGTCGAGTACACCCCCGTGAACGTCACGCGGCCGTAATGTCGCTGCAGGAACCGCAGCAGCTCGCGGGCCTCGGCCGTCGCCAGCGGGTCGGCCGGCGCGTAGGCGGGCAGGCTCGGCGGCGGCGGTCGCGACACCGGCCGAAGGACCACCTCGCCCACGTCGTAATGGCCCCAGCCGCCTCCCACGCTCAGCACCGACTCGCCGGGCGGCAGTTCGACGAGGCCGTGGACATGCAGGTCGCCGTCAGGGCCGCTCGGCATGAAGTAGCCTTCCGACGGTTCGCCGTTGAGCTGCAGCACGTACAGCTTGGGCTGGCCGGCGCGGTAGCGCAGGGCCAGCTCATACAACCCGCCGGGCGTGCGGACGCGGTGAACCAGACGGTCGTCGGCGGCCGCGAAACCGGTCACGAAGACGGGCTGCGTCGTTCCGGCCGCGGCTTCGGTGCGGCGCAGGCCGCCTTCGAGCTCGGCCGCCGCGGGCGAGAGCACCTTTGCCGCACGCGTGGCGCAGCCGCCGAGAAACAAGGCGACGACGAGCAGCATCGGCGTCGAAGGCAGACGCGGGGGGCTGGAGGTGTCGCGGGCGTGGGGGGCCATGACTCGGCCGAGTCTACCGGCCGGCCGCCGCGTCGGCTTCGGGAAAGAGTCGCACGCCCCGGTCTGGAGCGGCCCACGGGTCCGACGTGCCGTCCGCCACTGCCTCGGGCACGATGCGCCCGCCGCCGTCGGCGCGGTCCAGCCCGACGCTGTAAAGCAGCCCGGTCTGTGGGTTGTAGCGCAGAGGCCGTGCGTCCGGGTCGAAGGGGTCGGTCAGGGCGGAAAGGCTCAACACGCCGGGCCGGGCGTCCGCGATCAGCTCGTCCAGCCCGTCGGGCAGACGGCCGTGCCGTTGCTGGTACTGCCTCACGGCCAGCAAGGCCAGAGCCAGACGCTGGTGCGTCTGCAACCGGCGGTAGCTGGCCAGAAACGCCCCGGGTATGGCGGACACCGTGGCATGGCCCGCGTGCAGGAAACGCTGTTGCTGAAAGTCGGCGACGAGGGTGTCGGCGTCGGCCGGGCGCTCGGCCAGCAGGCTGTCGCGAAGCGCATCTGCCAGCGTCAGCAGCAGTGGGCCGTCGCGAAGCATCAGCTGCCGGTCCAACCACCCGCTCAGACCGCTTCCGGGGGCGAGCGGACGCGTGAGGTCGAGGTGGGCGTACAGCCGCTCGGCACGCGACATCTCCACGATGCGCTGCCGCTGCCTTTCCGGGTCCTCGGTGAACAGGTCCTGCAGTCGGCCGACGGCTTCGCCGCCCAATATCAGGTCGTGCTCGAGCACGAGCTGCGCGGCCAGATCCTGCATCGCCAGCCCGACGAGAAAGCCGACCAGCGGCGTGTGGGTACTCACACGCTCGCCCAGACGGTGCACCTGTTCCACGCGGACGACAAAGCGTTCGGGGTCCTGAAAGACGGCGGCCTGGCGGGCGTCGTCGGTGAGCTGCCACGCGAGTTGCCGCAGCACGCCCAACTGACTGACCAGCCCGCTGTGGATGTTGAACGCATCCCACCGCAACGCCGGGCGGTTCAGGGCAGCATTCATCGCCTCAACAGAGGGCATCGTCGGAGCCTGCGCCAGACGGACCAACTGAACGGCCGCGTTGTCGTCATCGGCCAGTTCCGGCCACCCCAGCGCCGCCTCGGACATCGGCTCGCCGGCCGCCACGTAGGCGGCGACCACGGCGTCGTACCGGGCACGGACCAGGGCGAAGTACCCGCCGAGGACGGCGAGAAGCACAACGGGCACCATCAGCGCGAGGATCGTGAGCCAGAGCCGTCGCCGCATGGTCCTGTAAAGTAGCGGTTGGGCGGCGTTCCATCAACGCTTAAGTTGTTGCATAAAAGAGATTTAGCGAAACTGCATCCAGCGAGTGCAGTAAGTGAGCCGGACCCGCTTTCGACGGTAGCCCCGACCACACGTCTGCGGACTGACGGCCGACCCGGCCGCGCTTAGGCCATGGCGTGAGCGGCCTGGCGCAACTTCTCGATGGCCCGCTGCTCGATTTGCCGCAGCCGCTGGCGACTCATCTGCAGCGTCTGCCTCAGCTCGCTGGCGGAGGGGGCGATGCCCCGGAAGGCTTCGGCCGTGGGGTCCACGCCGAAGCGGCTGATGAGCACGGCCCGCTCGGTGGGCTCCAGCAGCTCCAGCAGGCGGCGGAGCTGCTCACGGTCGGCGAGGTCGGCCAGCGAGTCGTGCCGTGCGTCGGAAACGTTCGGGAGCATCTCTTCGCCTGCACCGGCGCGGCGCTTGGCCGCCAGCATCATCGGCACCGAGCGGGCGTACCCCTTCATCAGGGCCAGCGTCGCGTAGGTGCTGAACTTGTTGCCCTTGTGGAAATCGAAGCTCTCCACCGCCCGCATGAGCGTGATGTTGCCGTCGGAGACCAGCTCCATCAGGTTGATGCCCGGCCGCAGATGACGGCGGGCGATGGACACCACCAGCCGAAGGTTGGCCGCGACGATGGCGTTCTTCGTTCGCGTGGCCAGCTTGAGGTAACGCTCCAGCCGGGCGACGTCGCGGGCCTTGGCGTAGATGGGGTCGAGCTGACGCCGGGCGGTGACGAACTGATACTTGTGGAAGTTGAACTTGAGGAACAGCGCCCGCTCGCGGCCGGGGGTCAGCAGCGGCGTGCGGTACAGCGCGGCGAAGTAGGGCGGGAGGTCCTTCGGGATCCTCTCGTCGGCCGGCTGCGGGGCGGCCAGTTCCTCGGCCCGCACCAGTGCGTCGATGACCTGCTCGGCGTCGGGCTGATGGTACAGCGGGTCGTCGATGAACTTCTGCTTGCGGGCGCTGAGGCGCGCGATCCGCTCTTCGAGGATGACCCGGTACACCACGCTCCGCGGGCGGCAGGTGCGGCGGGCCAGCACCGACAGCGGCGTGCCCCGGCGGTACGCGCGGACCATCCGCAGCCGGTCGGCCTCGTCCACCGGGGCCGAGGCGAGGTGGAAGATCGCCTGGTCGGGGTGGGCGGCGTCGTGCTTGCGGATGGTGTGCAGCACCGTCAGGTGCGAGCGGCGCATCTTCTTGGCGATGCGCCGGGAGATCTCGTGGATGCAGCACTGGCACGACAGCGCCAGCCGCCGCGCCCGACGGAGGATCTCCTCGATTTCCGCGGGCGTGAGCTGACTGAAGTTGCTCGCCTGCGACACCTCGTCACTGTGAAGCTGCACGAACCGCTCCACACTGCGGACCAGGAAGCCGACACGGCGCTTGCCGCCGGCGAAGATGAACCGGCGGGCGGGAAGGCCTTTGCGCCGCCACCGCTGGATCGTCTTGGAGGTGACGTTGAACTTCTCGGTGAGGTCCTCGATGGTCAGCACCGGCTCGCCCAGCGTCTCGGCCGAGACGTCCAGCGAGTCGGACACCTCTTCGATCAGCCGCCCCAGGTCGTGCTGCAGGGCCATGCCCGTCAGCAGCTCTTTACCGCTCTCGAGGTCTTCGGCGGTCGGCTTGGGGTTGAAGCCGGTGATCCGGAACACCACAAAGGAGAACGGATACGCCTTGGTCGGCTGCAGCTCGTGCAGCAGCTCCTCGGCGGCGTCCACCTGAGCCTTGCGGACCTCCGCGGGCGTGAAGGTCATCTGCCGTGCCAGTTCGGCAATCGATGCAATGCGGTAGCCGGCCATGACCATCCCTCCGTTCCCGAACGCAAAGACACAGAAGTATCGGTCAACGTTTTCGCACGGTCAAACACAAGAAAACGCCAAGACTGACCGGGGGCGACGGTCGGGCTGCAGCAGGGGTGCAGCGGGCCGTCTCCTAAGCCTCGGCGAAATTGAAACATCCGACCGGGAACTTCCGTGTCGACCCACTGGATTTACGGATTAGAATACACGGCAGTTTGAACAGGCGGGGCCGGCCCGGACGCAGAGGTCGGCTTCGCGTCGAGGTGGCGAGGGCCGCACCGGCCGACCGGGCCGACCATGCCGCCCCCGACCCCGTCCCCACCCTCACGGCATAACGTGAGTGTTTATCTGGAGTTACCTCTCTGGTGGGGCTGTGCAACAAACGGGGTTCCCGGACGCCTGCGCGTGCGTGGGTGCGACGCGGGCGATATGTCTTGCGCCGGTGGTACCACGGGGTCGGTGGTGCCGCAGGGCGTGTTCCAGGGGCGACCCGAGTGGTCAAGACCAGCGAGCAACCCAGAGAGCGCTCATCCGTAGCGGGCAAGCCCGGGAGCCGATGGGGGAACGGGGATGCATTCGAACTGGTGTTGTGGCAGGAGTTTGCGGTGTGACGTGGGCGAGACGGGCGAAGGCGTGTGCGGGCAGGGCCGTGGCGTAAGCTTGGGGCTTTGGGTCGAGTGGGGAAGTTGAGCGGATTTTTGCGGGAGCTTGGTGTGGCGATGACCGAGTGGCAGGGTGGTGATGGAGGGCCGGGCCGGAGTGAGGCGGCGGGGTCGGGTCGCGCTACGGGGTGGGGGGGCGTGCGGTCGGCGGGGTCGGGGACGGGGGGGTGGCGTGGGTCGCCGGAGTACTGGCCGGGGCCGTCGGGGCTTTATTTGCCGGAGTACGAGCGGGACAGCTGCGGGGTGGGGTTCATCTGCCACATCAAGAACCAGGCGTCGCACCGTCTGGTGCGTCAGGCGCTGGAGATGCTCGAGCACATGAACCACCGGGGGGCGTGCGGGTGCGAGCCGGACTCGGGCGACGGGGCGGGGCTGCTGGTGCGGATGCCGGACCGGTTCATCCGCCGCGAGGCGGCGAAGCTGGGGATCAACCTGCCGCCGGCGGGTCAGTACGCGGTGGCGATGTGCTTCCTGCCCAAGGAGATCGCGGCGCGGCACGAGTCGGAGGCGATCATCGAGCGGGCGGTGCGGGACAACGGGTTTGTGGTATTGGGCTGGCGCGACGTGCCGGTGAACTCGTCGATCATCGGGCCGTCGCCGCGGAAGACCGAGCCGCGGATCCGGCAGGTGATCGTCGGGATGGGGGAGCACTTCTTCAACCGGGCCGACTTCGAGCGGCGGCTGTACATGATCCGGCAGATCGCCGAGAACCACGTCGAGTTCGGCGAGGTGTCGCAGGCGACGCGGGACACGTTTTACATCAACACGATTTCGAGCAACCGCATCGTGTACAAGGGGATGCTCACGGCCGAGCAGCTCCGGCAGTACTACCTCGACCTGCAGGACCCGGACTTCGAGTCGAGCCTGGCGGTGGTGCACTCGCGGTTTTCGACCAACACCTTCCCGTCGTGGCGGCTGGCGCACCCGTTCCGGTACATCGCGCACAACGGGGAGATCAACACGCTGCGGGGCAACCGCAACTGGATGCGTGCGCGCTACGGCACGCTGCGGTCGGAGACGTTCGGCTCGGAGCTGAGCAAGCTGTTTCCGATCCTCACGGAAGTGGGCAGCGACTCGGCGACGTTCGACAACGCGCTGCAGTTCCTGTGCGTCAACGGGCGTGCGTTGCCGCACGCGGTGCTGATGCTGATCCCCGAGGCGTGGCAGAACAACACGCTGATGGACCCGGAGCTGCGGGCGTTTTACGAGTACCACGCGTGCCTGATGGAGCCGTGGGACGGCCCGGCGAGCATCGTGTTCACCAACGGGCGGCAGATCGGGGCGGTGCTGGACCGCAACGGGCTGCGTCCCAGCCGCTACTACATCACCAAGGACGACCTGGTGATCATGGCGTCGGAGGTGGGGGTGACGCCGGTGCCTGAGGAAAACATCCTGCGGAAGTGGCGGCTGCAGCCGGGGAAGATCTTCATGATCGACCTCGAGCAGGGGCGGATCATCGACGACGGGGAGATCAAGCGCGACCTGGTGGACAAGCGTCCGTGGAAGCGCTGGATCGACAACTACATGGTGGCGCTCGACGAGCTGCCCGAGCCGTCGGAGGTGCACCCGGTGGACCACGCGACGCTGCGGGTGCGTCAGCACGCCTTCGGGTACACGGTCGAGGACCTGAGGCTGATCATGACGCCGATGGCCGCGACGGGGGCCGAGCCGATCGGGTCGATGGGGACGGACACGCCGCTGGCGTGCCTGTCGGAGCGGCCGCAGCTGCTCTACGCCTACTTCCGGCAGCTTTTCGCGCAGGTGACCAACCCGCCGCTGGATGCGATCCGCGAGGAGCTGGTGACGTCGCTGTACACGTACCTCGGCCGCGGGGGCAACCTGCTGGACGAGAAGCCGCGGTCGGCGCACCTGATCAAGCTGAAGTATCCGATCATCGACAACACGGACCTGGGGAAACTGCGGGAGGTGTCGCATGGCGACTTCCGGGCCCGCACGCTGCCGATGCTGTTCAACGTCGCCGACGGCCCCGGCGGGCTGCGCAAGGCGCTGGACGAGCTGTGCATGCAGGCGGAGAAGGCGGTGGAGGAGGGGGTGACGCTGCTGATCCTCTCCGACCGCGGCGTGGACGCCGAGCGGGCGCCGATCCCGGCGCTGCTCGCGACCGCGGGCGTCCACCATCACCTCGTGCGGGTGGGTTCGCGGACGCAGGCCAGCCTCATCATCGAGACGGGCGAGGCCCGCGAGGCACACCACTTCTGCATGCTCATCGGCTACGGGGCCGACGCTGTGAACCCGTATCTGGCGCTGGAGACGCTGGCGGACCTGCACAAGGACGGGCTGCTGCCCGAGGGGCTCTCGCTCGAGCAGGCGGTGCACAACTACCTCAAGGCGGCGAACAAGTCGATCCTGAAGGTGGCGTCGAAGATGGGGATCTCGACGGTGCAGAGCTACCGCGGGGCGCAGATCTTCGAGGCCATTGGCATCGGCCGCGAGGTCATCGACCAGTACTTCACCGGGACCGCCAGCCGCATCAACGGCGTGGGGCTGGAGGTCATCGCCACCGAGTCGCTGATGCGGCACCGTCGCGGGTTCCCGCCGATCCCGGTGGACGGCGAGGGTGCGGGGAACGTGCTCGACGACGGCGGGCAGTACCAGTGGCGCCGCGACGGAGAGTACCACCAGTACAACCCGGAGACGATCGCCAAGCTGCAGCACGCGGTGCGGGTGGAGTCGGCGGAGACCTACCGGCAGTATGCCAAGCTGGTCAACGACGAGTCGCGCCACCGCTGCACGCTGCGCGGCCTGCTGAAGTTCAAGGCCCCCGAGAAGGGCCCGGTGCCGCTGTCGGAGGTGGAGCCGGCGTCGGTGATCGTCAAGCGGTTCTGCACGGGGGCGATGTCGCTGGGTGCGATTTCGACCGAGGCCCACGAGACGCTGGCGCTGGCGATGAACTCGCTGGGGGCCCGCAGCAACTCCGGAGAAGGCGGCGAAGACCCGCGGCGCTACGTGCCCGACCCCGACGGCCGCTCGCGGCGCAGCGCCATCAAGCAGGTCGCGTCGGGGCGGTTCGGCGTGACGATCGAGTACCTCGTCAACGCCGACGAGATCCAGATCAAGATGGCGCAGGGGGCCAAGCCCGGCGAAGGCGGTGCGTTGGCCGGGAACAAGGTGGACGAGTACATCGGCAAGCTGCGGTACGCCACGCCGGGCGTGGGGCTGATCTCGCCGCCGCCGCACCACGACATCTACTCCATCGAGGACCTGGCGCAGCTGATCCACGACCTGAAGGTGGCCAACCCGTCGGCGCGGATTTCGGTGAAGCTGGTGTCGGAGGTGGGGGTGGGCACGATCGCGGCGGGGGTGGCCAAGGCCAAGGCGGACCACATCCTCATCTCCGGCGACGGCGGCGGGACGGGCAACGCCCCGCTGACGAGCCTGAAGTACGCCGGGCTGCCGTGGGAACTCGGGCTGGCCGAGACGCAGCAGACGCTGGTGCTCAACGACCTGCGCGGCCGCGTGGTGCTGCAGGCGGACGGGCAGATGAAGACCGGGCGCGACGTGGCGATCGCGTTCCTGCTGGGGGCGGAGGAGGTGGGCTTCTCCACGGCGCCGCTCATCGCGGCCGGCTGCGTGATGATGCGCGTCTGTCACCTCAACACCTGCCCGGTGGGCATCGCCACGCAGGACCCGGAGCTCCGCAAGAAGTTCATGGGCAAGCCCGAGCACGTGATCAACTTCATGTTCTTCGTGGCCGAAGAGCTGCGGGAGATCATGGCGTCGCTGGGCTTCCGCCGGGTGGACGACATGATCGGCCGCACCGACCTTCTGGAGGTGGAGGACCTCTCGGGGCACTGGAAGGCCAGACATCTGGACTTGTCGGTGATCCTCGCTCAGCCGGAAGTGCCGCCGGGGCTGGGGCGTCGCAAGCCGACGGTGCGGAAGGTGATGGCGCAGGACCACGGCCTCAAGGACGCGCTGGACAACAAGCTCATCAAGCTCGCGCAGGTGGCGATCGACAAGGGCAAGCCGGTGCGGGCGGAGCTGCCGATCTCCAACGTGGATCGCTCGGTCGGGGCGATGCTCTCCGGGCGGATCGCGCTCAAGCACGGGGCGAAGGGTCTGCTCCCGGCCGTGCTGGAAGACGGCATGCCGGACGAGCTGGTGCACTTCAAGTTCGTCGGCCACGCGGGGCAGTCGTTCGGGGCGTTCCTCGCCCGCGGCGTGACGCTGGAGCTGGAAGGCGACGCCAATGACTACGTGGGCAAGGGGCTTTCCGGCGGGCGGGTGATCATCTACCCGCCGCGGCATGCGACGTTCAAACCGGAAGAGAACATCATCGCCGGCAACGTCATCGCCTATGGCGCCACGTCGGGCGAGCTGTACCTGCGGGGCGTCGTGGGCGAGCGGTTCTGCGTGCGCAACTCCGGCGCGTCGGCGGTGGTGGAGGGCTGCGGCGATCACGGCTGCGAGTACATGACCGGCGGCCGTGTGGTCGTGCTCGGGCCGACCGGACGCAACTTCGCGGCCGGCATGTCCGGGGGCATCGCGTACGTCTACGACGACAACGGGCTGTTCCCGCGTCTGGCCAACCTCGAGATGGTGGACCTCGAGCAGCCCGACCGTCCGGAGGACCTGGCCACGCTCCGCCGTCTGCTGAGCAACCACCATCGCTTCACCGGCTCGACGCTGGCGAAAAACATCCTGGACGACTTCGACCGGGAGGTGCGGTGGTTCGTGAAGGTCATGCCCAAGGACTACCGGCGGGTGCTCGAGCGGCAGGCCCAGCTCGCCCGTGCCGCAGCGGCGACGCAGGCGGTGGGCGGCCGGGACGAGCGGAGGTAGCGGGGCGGTGATGGTGGGGGTTGGGGGGGGAGCGGGTGGAAGAGACGTCAACTCGGGGGGGAAGGTGAACAGCGATGGGCAAGCCGACGGGGTTCAAGGAGTATCCGAGACAGACGCCGCCGAAGCGGCCGGTCGAGCTGCGCGTGCTCGACTGGGACGAGGTGTACCTTCCGCTGCCGGAGCCGACGCTGCGGGAGCAGGGGGCGCGATGCATGGACTGCGGCGTGCCGTTTTGCAACAACGGCTGCCCGCTGGGGAACAAGATCCCCGACTGGAACGACCTGGTGTACCGCGGGCAGTGGAAGGAGGCGCTGGAGTCGCTGCTGTCCACGAACAACTTCCCGGAATGGACGGGGCGGATCTGTCCGGCGCCGTGTGAAGAGGCGTGCGTGCTGGCGCTGACGGACAAGCCGGTGGCGATCAAGACCATCGAGCAGGCGATTGTGGACAAGGGCTTTGAAATGGGCTGGATCGTGCCCCGTCCGCCGGCCGCCCGCACGGGCAAGAAGGTGGCCGTGGTGGGGTCGGGGCCGGCGGGGCTGGCGGCCGCCCAGCAGCTCAACCGGGCCGGGCACCTCGTGACCGTTTTCGAGCGGGCCGACCGGCCCGGCGGGCTGCTTCTGTACGGCATCCCCGACTTCAAGATGGACAAGTCCACGGTGGAGCGGCGGGTTCGCCTGCTCGAGGCCGAGGGGATCACGTTCAAGTGCCACGCCAACGTGGGCGTGAACGTGCCGATCGACGACCTGCGGCGGGAGTTCGACGCGGTGCTGCTGTGTGCCGGGGCATGCAAAGCTCGCGACCTTGACATCCCCGGGCGCGACCTCAAAGGCATCCATCTGGCGATGCAGTACCTGCCGCTGCCGACGAAGATGAATCTCGGCGACGCGATCTTCGAGCAGCACCACATCGACGCCCGCGACAAGCACGTGGTCATCATCGGCGGGGGCGACACGGCCGCCGACTGCCTCGGCACCGCACACCGCCAGAAGGCCGCCAGCGTCACGCAGATCAACATCTACCCGCGCCCGCCGGAAGAGCGCACGCCGGAGATGGCCCCCTGGCCGTACTGGCCGGCCAAGCTGCACTCCTGGCCGGCCCACGAAGAAGGCGGCGTCCGCGAGTGGGCGATCGTGACCAAGGCGTTCCTCGGCGACGAGCACGGCCACGTGCGCGGCATCCGCTGCGCCCGTCTGGAGTACCAGAACATCTTCGACCGACGCACGGCCCGGGAGATTCCCGGTTCGGAGTTCGACATCCGCTGCGACCTGTGCCTGATCGCCATCGGCTTCGCCGGGCCGGAGAAGGAGGGGATGGTCGAGCAGCTGGGGCTGGCGCTGGACAGCCGCGGCAACATCAAGGTGGACCGCAACTACGCCACGAGTGTCCCGGGCGTCTACGCGGCCGGGGACATGCGGCGGGGGCAGTCGCTGGTGGTGTGGGCCATCTCAGAAGGCCGGCAGGCGGCACGGTGCATCGATGAGGCCCTGATGGGCAGGTCGGACCTGCCGGCGCTGGACCTGCTCGGCTGACCCGCTCCAGAGCAACAGGTGCGCTCTTGGGGGGGTCAGATCTGCGGGTGGGGCGACACGTCTTCGACGGTGTCGGGCACCGCGTCGGTCTGCCGCTGGCGGTAGGCGTCGAGACGCTGCGCGATGCCGGCGTCGGCGGTGGCGAGGATGGCCGCGGCCAGCAGCGCCGCGTTGACCGCCCCGGCCCGGCCGATGGCCAGCGTGCCGACGGGAACGCCCGCGGGCATCTGCAGGATGGACAACGCGGCGTCGACCCCCTGCAGCGAGCCGGTCGCGACGGGCACGCCCAGCACCGGGAGCGTGGTGAAGCTGGAGGTCATGCCCGGGAGATGGGCCGCCCCGCCGGCGCCGGCGATGATCACCTTGATGCCGCGGCCCCGGGCCGAGCGGGCGTAGTCGCGCATGCGGTCGGGGGTGCGGTGCGCGGAGACCACCCGGCACTCGTGCGGGATGCCCAGCTCGGCCAGCGTCGTTGAGGCGTGCCGGAGGGTGTCCCAGTCGCTGCGGCTGCCCATGATGACGCCCACGAGCGGCGTGGAACCGGCGAGCAGTGACGCGGGGGGAGGGTGGGGAATGCCCTGGGTCATGTGGGGAGTGTATTCCGCGGCCGTCAAACGACGGGGGACCGACGCCTGATGGGCAGGGTCGGTCCCCGGGTCGGAAGTTTCGTCTTTCCGCGTGGCCGGCGTGCACGGGGAAGGCAGGCCCGGCCGGGAAGCGGGCTACTTCATCTTGCGGATGATCTCGTCGGCGAACTCGCGTGTGCCGGAGGTGCCGCCGAGGTCGTACGTGCGCACCTTGCCCTCGACGAGGACGGTTTCCAGCGCGGTCATGATGCGCTTGGACGCCTCGGTTTCGCCGAGGTGGTCGAGCATCATGAGCCCCGAGAGCAGCACCGCCGTGGGGTTGACCTTGTTCAGCCCGGCGTACTTGGGGGCCGAGCCGTGCACCGCTTCGAAGACGGCGCAGTCCTGGCCGTAGTTGGCGCCGGGGGCCAGCCCGAGCCCGCCCATCATGCCCGCGCACAGGTCCGAGAGGATGTCGCCGTAGAGGTTTTCGGTGACGATCACGTCATACAGCTTCCACTTGGTCACCAGCTGCATGCACTGGTTGTCGACGATGTTGTCGTTGAACTCGATCTCCGGGTACTCCTGGGCGACCTCGCGGCAGACCTTGAGGAACAGCCCGTCGGTCACCTTCATGATGTTGGCCTTGTGGACGCAGGTGACCTTCTTGCGCTTGTGCTTGCGGGCGTACTCGAAGGCGGCGCGGGCGATGCGCTGGGTGCCGCGGACGGTGATGAACTTCTTGGCCAGCGTCATCGTCGGCGTCACGTAGTATTCGATCTGGGCGTAAAGGTCTTCGGTGTTCTCGCGGAAGATCACCAGGTCCAGCCCCTCGAAGGGGACTTTCACGCCCGGGAGCTGCCGGATCGGCCGCACGCACGCGTAGAGGTCGAGCTTCTTGCGGAGCGTGACGTTGGCCGAGACGCTGCCCTTGCCCACCGGCGTGCCCATCGGCCCCTTCAGGGCCACCTTGACCTTGCGGATGAGCTCCACCGTCTCGTCGGGGACGATCGGCTTGCCGGCCTTGAGCGCCTGCTCGCCCGCGATGGCGTCGATCCACTCGATGTTCACCCCCGACGCGTTGATGATCCGGAATACCGCGTCGCAGATCTCCGGCCCCGTCCCGTCACCGCGGATGATCACAGCTTGATGTGCCATGGTCGTGGTCTTCCTTCCACTCAGCTTCGCTTCTCACCATGCGGGCCGACGGCTGTCGTCCTGAAGCACCCCTTTCATCGCACCCGTCCCGGCCCGGCCGCCTCGCTCAATACGGCTGGCTGAATCCCCGCGAACCGTCGGGCATCAGCCAGAGCACCTGAACGCGTGTCCAGAACTTCCCCTGGTCGATGATCGTCCGCAGCAGTGCGTCGATGTCGGCGTGCTGGTTGGGCAGCGGCTGGTCGCCCTCGGTGGTGTAACGGCAGCGCCACTCGTCGGCAAGGTAGTCAAGGCGGGCACTGCCGGCCGGCCAGATCTTGGTCCCGCGATTGCTGATCAGCTCCAGCTTCAACGGCCCGACCTGTTTCGGCATATCGGGGCACTGCTCGTTCGGGGAATACACGAACACGTCGCAACCCACCAGCTTCATGATCTTGCCATCCTCCTGCTCGGTTCCGCTGACGCCCCTCAAGCCGTGCACGCCGCCTTCAGCGGGTGACGGTCTCGCCGGGCCGGCCAGCGGGGCAACGACGCTCACACCCAACGTGTCCAAAACCAAACACTTCCCCGCCGGACCGCCCGACCGCGATCGACCCGTCAGCCGCAACCAGCGCCGCGCCCGACAGGCTTCAGGGGGCAACATGCTAGACGCCCCGGCGATAATGTCGAACTCATGACACGGGACGGCCGGCCTGAGCAACCGACGGGCGACCCCCTCGGCCCGCACTCCGGCCAGCGGGCAGCCGGCAGGTCCCCGGCGGACGTCCCCGCCCGGGTCATCCTCGCCGACGGCCACTGCCTGCTGTGCTCACGGGCGGTGCGGCTGATCCGCCGGTGGGACCGCACGGGCGGCTTCCGGTTTCTCGCCCTCGGGTCACCGCAGGCGCACACGCTGCTGGCCGGGCACCCGCTTCCGCCGGGGCTGGATTCGGTGGTCCTATGGGAAGGGGGGCGGGTCTACACGCATGAAGAGGCGGTCTTTCGGGTCCTGCCCCATCTGGCCCGGCCGTGGCGATGGTTGGCCGTGCTGAGGCGGCTGCCGCGGTCGTGGACGAACGCCGCGTACCGGTGGGTCGCCCGTCACCGCTACCGCCTGTTCGGCAAGTCCGATGTGTGCCTGATTTCGGGGGAGCTGCCCGCCGCGGACCTGGCGTTGGGGACGCCCCGGCGGCCGTTGCCGGCCCCGTCCGAAGCTCCGCCGACAGCTACTCCCGCGGGTCGTCCGGCGGCTCCTCATCCTCGCGAAGGCCCATCTCCCGGCGACGGACCTCGTTGAGCACCTCCACGTAGTCGGCGTCGTCCAGCTCGTACCACTCGGGCACGCCGGAGACGGTGAACCCGCGCCATTCGGCCAGCACCTCACACACCTTCCGCTTGAGTTCCGGGTCCGTGATGTCGGAAACGCGCATCATTTCGGAAACCTCCTGCGGGGTGAATCGGCGGTACGGGCCCTTGGCCGCGTTTCCCCATCTTAACGTCAACGGCCCAGGCGACGGTCATCGCCCGGCTGCCGAGACGGAGGCCCGAAGCTGCTCGATGGCCTGGCGAACGCTGACGGCATCGGGCGCATCAAGCGTTTGGACCTGTTTGGTGAGTTCGTCGAGCTCACGCAGCAGCGCCTGACGAGCCTGGTCCTGCTGCCGCCGCGCTTCGTCGGCCGACTGGCGAAGCTGCTCCGCCTGTTGACGCAGGTCCTCCAGCCGCTGTCGCACCGCGTCAAGCACCTTGGCCGGCCCGTTCTCGTCGGTGCCCGCGCGCCCGTCGTCGGAGGTCACGGGCTGGAACTTGCCGGCCATGACGTCGTCCAGCAGGCCGCGGACGACCTCCACGGGCAACGCGTACGTCTCGACGCGTCCGGCCCGGGCGATGTTGATGCCGACGACCCGGCCGTCGAGGTCCAGCAGGGGGCCGCCCTGCTCCGTGCTCTGGAGGACGGTGTCGTGCTGAAGGATGCTGGGGAAGTCGGTACGCCGGCTGGAGAGCGTGGAACCCATCGCGTTCTGCATGGCGGAGCGGGGCGACTGTTCGGCAGGCCGGCGGGCCAGCGTCGCCCGCAGCACCAGCAGCTCTTCGCCGCGCCGCACCGTCACGCTCACCTCCGTGCCCGCCTGCTGGAGCTGCAGGTAGCGGCTGAGCTCTTCGCGTTCGGTGAAGGTTTCGTCGTTGATGCCGACGATGACGTCGCCGGGACGGATGCCCGCCCGCTCGGCCGGCAGCCCGGGCGAGACCGCCTCCACGCGCACGCCGTCTTCCGCCTGCGAGAGCGTCACCCCAAGGAAGCCTCCCGTCGTCGGGCGACGGCCTACCGACACCACGCCCACGCCCAGCGGCTCGGGCGTCGTACCGGCCGCCACGACCATCTGCCCTACGCGCACCGACGCCGGGTCCGCCCAGGTGACCGGCTCGAGCGCGGCATCGACCTTGAGCACCGCCAGGTCGTGGTCGTTGATGACCGCCAGCCGCGTCGCCGGCAGCGTCGTGTTGTCGGCAAGGCGAAGCTCGAACGGCCCGTCTTCCGGCAGCTCGGAGGCCTTGGTGACCAGCAGCCCGTCCTCACGCACCGCGGTGGCCAGCGCCACCTGGCGGCCGCCCACGACCACCGTCGCCACGGAGCGGTGTACCGCCTGCGTGAGCGGACGCACGGCCGCCAGCACCGTGGGCGATTCCTTCGTCAGCTCCGGGTTGACCGGCGGGCCGAAGCCGCGTCGCTGGGGCTGTGTGGTGGGCGCTGTCTGGGCGGCCGCCGTCTGGGCAGCCGCCGTCGCGATCAGCGCGGTCACGCCCAACGCCACCATCCCCAGCCGCCACACCCGTCGCCGACCGCTTGCGTTCATCCGCACACCGCCTTTGTTGTGGTTGTCTCCCATGCCGCCCCGGCTGAGCTCTGCCGGGGGGGCGTTCCCGTGGCCCGCCGTCGTCCCGCCGGGCCTGCGCTACGGCGCGGGCGTCGGGGGAGGGCCCAGCCGCACGCGGATCACCTGATTCTCGGCCCCTTCACGCCGCACTTCGACCTGCACCACCTGCCCGGGTGCACGCCGCGAGAGAAGACGGATCACGTCCTGCTGGCTCTTCATCTCCTCGTTGTCGATGCGGAGGATGACGTCCCCCGCCCGCAGCCCGGCGCGTTCAGACGGCCCGCCCGGCGTCACCGCCTGCAGCCTCAGCCCCTGCTCCTCGGCCTCGTACTGGATGCCGAGGAACGGCAGCCGTGCCTGCGGCATGCGCGGGCCGAGACTGCCCCAGACGTCGCCCTGGGCGATGCGTTCCCAGTCGCGCACGTAGGCATCCACGGGGACATGCATGTTCGTGGTCACCTGTTGGCCGATGCGGGAATGGATGCCCACAACCCGCCCATAGAGGTCGAACAGCGGCCCGCCGGAGTCGCCCCCGACCAGCGTGTTGTCCGTCACCAGCGTGTTCTGGTCGCGCGCCACCGACACCAGACGCCCCAGCCGCACCACCGGCGAGCGCCCCACGCGATACCCGCCGGGGTGACCCACGGCCAGCAGCCACTGCCCACGCTGCAGCTCGGCGCTGGTGCCCATCGGCGCGTACGGCCACGGCCCCTCGTCGAGGATCCGGATCAGCCCCGAGTCCACGCCCTTGTTGGCCCCCAGCGTCACGCCGCGGACACGCCGACCGTCGTGCAGGATCACCGTCACCGGCAGCCCGGCCCGGTCGCTGACGTGCCCGGCCGTGAGCACCCAGCCGTCCGGGGAGACGATCACGCCGCTGCCGGAACTGGCGTTGATCTGCAGCGCCACCGTCGCCGGGATCACCCGCTGCGAGACGTTTTCCACCACCCGCTCGAGCGCCCGCAGCGACTCCAGCGAATCCACCGCACCCGGCAACGGCACCGGCGACTCCACGTCATCCACGCGGTGCACCACCGGCGGGGGCAGTGGCGTCAGGCTCTCCAGCGGCGGCGGTCGCCACGCCCCCAGCACCCGCGGCGGCCGCGGCGGGGCGGGCGGGTTGGTCTCCGGAGAAGCCTCCGGCGGCTGCGGCACCGGCGCCGGCTGCTCGGCCGGGGGCGCGGCCGGGGGCTCGGCCGGGGGTGGGGTGTCGGGCGAGACGGTCGCCACCGCCCGCACGTGCACAACGCCGTGGGGCCACACGCAGAGCACGCCGCCCCATGCAAAGCTGCCCAATGCAACGCCGCCCGACGTGCCGACGCCGAGCGTCAAGCCCGCGATCAGTGCCCACGACGACCACCACCTGCGCGCCAACCCGTTCGGTCGGCGTTCCCGCCGTCCACGCCCTGCCATGGCACCACCTTCTCGTCGCAGTCCCCGAACCGACAATACCCCCGCCGCAACACGCCTGCCCACACCGCCCTCGAACTTTCGTGACGTTCACCGCAAGCAGCGTTGAGAGGCCGCCGTTGATCGCCGCTCAGCCCGTGAGCTTTACCCGGCTTCCCCACCCGGCTTCCCTGGCGCGGCGTCACGCCGGGTGTCGTCCGACCCGACCGGCCGCGTGCGTGACCGGCCCGGCCGCCCGCCTCAACGCCGCTGGGGCTGCCCTCACGGCGCACCCGCGTCGCCCCCTGCCGAAACGGACCCGCTGTCCCACGGCATCCGCGCCTTCTCGAGCAGGTCCGAGAGCTGGCGGAGCTCGTCCGGGGTGAGGTGTCCGAGCTGTTTCGCGTGCAGCTCGAGTGTGGGGGCGTCCAGTCCGGCGATCGCCTTGAGGCCCTTTTCGGTCACGTGACAGAACACGACACGCCGGTCGCTGGCGCAGCGTTCCCGCCGCACGAGCTTGCGCTGCTCAAGCCGGTCAAGCAGGCGGGTGACATCGGGGACGCGGTTGACCATGCGCCGGCGGATCTCCAGCACCGGCAGCGGCTCGGGATAGCACCCGCGAAGGATGCGCAGGATGTTGTAAGTGGATTCGGAAAGACCGGCGGTCTTGAACAGCCGCTGCCACGCCTCCCCCAGCACCTCCCGGGTGAGCACGAGGTTGAGATACGTCTCCTGTTCGGGGGACGCGAAGGGCCCCCGTTTGCCGATGCGGTGAGCAAGACCCTGCATATCTGCAGTCTACCTCACACCGTCGATTGTGACAACAAACAAAAGGGCGGGTGTGGGCGTGTGTCGGGCGGGGGGCAAGGCGGGCGCGTAGGGAGGCGGCGAGGCGGCTGCGGCGG
>JBKBHU010000004.1:0-296235 GCA_046299715.1 Tepidisphaerales bacterium
GCCCCAACCGCCGAAGCCCCGTCGGTCCCGGCTTCGGAGGCGGGCTGCGCTGGCGGCGGCGATGATCCTCGCGCGGCAGGCTGCGTTGCACAGTGACTACAGGAACCTTCGCGCTGCTCTGAGTCTGTGTGGGGTTCCGGAGTATGACCTCGCCCGGATCTTCGCCCGCTTGGCCGTCAACCCCGGTTGCCGCGAAGCCCTGCGGCGGCTTCGGCTTCGGGGGGAGTTGGCTGGGTTCTTGGAACACGCCAGGCAAGCGGGCTGTTCGCCCGGGTGGGCCAAGGTCCTCGCTGCGGCCCTCTGTTCGTCCCGTCGCTAATAGGAGTCCCCAATGTTCGCAAACTTGATCGACAAAGTCTTTGGTCCGCAACCGAAGGCGGCCTCACTGTCCGAGGCGGCGAACGCCTTTTACCTCGAACCGACCGAGCCCAACGCCACGGCCCTGCTCGAGCGCCTCGGATATGAGGGTCACGGCAGGCGTTCCGCCGAGGAGTTCTTGGAGCAACTTCGGTCCCTGGCCGACACGCGGCGGTACATGGCGACGCGCGTCCCCGTCCCGCCGGATCCGGCGATCGTCAAAAGGTTCGAGAAGGCGAAGGCCGCGCTGGAAGCTGCACAAAAGGCCTACGACGAAGTGGCCTTCCAACTCCACGCCCACGATCGCGCGGAAATGCACGCCGCTACGCAGCACGACTTCGCGCGGATTTCCCATGTGGATTCCGTGAAGGACTTTTTGCGAAAGCACCCGGCGATTCGGGCGTTGGGCGAAATCAACCTCGAACCCCAGCGCCCCGCCCCGCTGCCGCCGCTTCGCCAGGACCTCGCCGCGGCGCTGGACGACAAACCCTTGGTCTACGTGTAGCACCCCCTGACCTGCTGCGCCCTCCCCGCCCCCTAGGGAAAACCCTTAGGGGGCTTTGTCGTCCCGGAAGCTGGCGTGTATTTAGTGTATTATCACGTAACCCCTTGCTGGACAATGACTTACACCCCGGCCGGCCGGGATTGTTGCAAAACTAGCCCCCTGTGTGGTCGGAATCACAAAGCCAATAGGAAGCCTTATGAGCCACGTTTTCGAGTCGGGTGGTATGTCGATATGGCCAAGCAAAGAAAACGCGCCATAAGCCCGCGTATCGCCACTGGTGGCAATCCAGCGTCCGGCGTGGCGAGCACCCCGGCCGGGTTGGGTCCCCCAAGTCGGGGGTTCCCCTAGGCTGTGCCGCGGGAACAGGCAAAAGGTCGGAGAGACTTTCCTTATCTTGCGGAGGAGCGGGCGGGTATCCTCCCCCGGTGAAAGGATGGTGACTGATGGCGGCGTTGGCTTTCGACACAAACGGGCGGGTGCGGCTTCTGTTCCGCGATGGGCTGGGGGTCCGGCGTTCGATCCGGCTGGGCACCTTGGCCAAGCGGCACGCGGAGACGGTCCGGCGGCACGTGGCCGACCTCGAGGACGCGGCCCGGGTGGGGGGCGAGCCCTCGGCGGCAACGCGGGCGTGGCTGGACTCGATCGGCGACAAACTTCACGCCGACCTCGCCCGCTGGGGGCTGTGTCCCCCCCGCCGGGCACGGGCCTCGGCGACGCTGGCCGAGGCGTGGGACGCCTTCGAGCGGCTTCAAGGGGCCGACCTCGCGGCGAGCACTCGGGTTATCCGGCACCAAGTCCGGCGGCGGATGGCCGAGTTTTTTGGTGAATCGACCCCGCTGGCCGAGATAACCCCCATCCGGGCCGAGGAGTGGCGTACTTGGCTAGCGACGGCCGGTTGTCGGCGTGGCGGGCAGGCCGGGCTGGCCAAGGCGACGATCAGCAAGTCCATCAAGGTCGCGCGGATGTTGTTCAAGCGTGCAATCAAGTGGGGTTTGTTTGTCGGTGAGAACCCCTTTGCCGACGTGGTGGCCGGAGGCGAGGTCAACCGGAGCCGCAACGTATTCGTGCCTGCCGAGGCCGCCCGCAAGGTGCTGGACGAGTGCCCCGACGCCGAGTGGCGTTGCCTGTTCGCCCTGTGCCGCTGGGGCGGGCTGCGTTGCCCTTCGGAGGTGCTGGCCTTGCGGTGGGCCGACGTGAACTGGGCGGCGGGCCGCATCCGGGTAACGAGTCCGAAGACTGCCCGGCATCCCGGCGGCGAGGAGCGGTTCGTCCCGTTGTTCCCGGAGCTTCGCCGGGAGTTGTTGGCGGGCCTGGAGGCGGCCCCGGACGGGGCGGAGTATGTCATCCACCACCGACGGGCGAGGGGTGGCAAGGTGAACTGGCGGCAATCCCTGACCCGATTCATCCGCAACGCGGGGCTGCTCCCCTGGCCGCGGCTGTTCCACGCACTGCGGGCGAGTCGGCAGACGGAGTTGGAGGCCGAGTACCCAACGCACGTTGTTTGTGCTTGGCTTGGCAACTCGCCGAGCGTGGCTGCCGGGCATTACTTGATGACGACCGAGGCCGATTTTGCCCGTGCGGCGGGCGGCGAAATAGGCGGCGCAGAATCCGGCGCGCGCGTGGCACAAAATGCGGCGCAGACGGTGCTAGACGCCGACGGACAATCCGCGACACAAGGTGAAGAAAACGCCGGAAAAAACAGGGTTTTGACGCGTTCTGACGCGGAGTGTCGCGGAGTGGCCCAACCCCCCCGGATGGCCCCTGTGGGACTCGAACCCACACGCTTTATGGGCGGCGGATTTTGAATCCGCTGCGTCTGCCAATTCCGCCAAGGGGCCCGAAGCGCCGGGGCCACCCAAGGCTCTGCCCCGCGCGTCGCCTGTATTATTCCTCGGCTGCATTATTCCACCGGGCCACCGAGGCTTCCAACGGCTGCGGTCTTGCCGCGCACGTCACCCGCGTGCTCCCTCGTTCCGCCCCGCCGCCGCCCCGCTTGGGCCCCACGCGCAGCCGCCCGTCTCGTGCTGGTGCACTAATCGGCCGGCCGTACCCGCTCCGCGTTGGCGGTTGACAAGCCGCCCCCGTCGGCTAGTGTTTTCGCAGATGACTCTCGCCCGCCGACTTTCCGGCCTGCTGCTTTCCCTCGTCCAAGGGCCGTAGGGCACGGGTCCTCGTTTCGTTGCTGGCAAGACACGACGCCCTGTGGCCCCCCGAAACGGCCGCAGGGCTTTTGATTTCAATAGGGTGCCGACCATGCCGCAGATTCGCATCTTCGACACGACGCTCCGCGACGGCGAGCAGTCTCCCGGGGCCACGCTCACCGGGCCGGAAAAGCTGGAGATCGCCCGCGCGCTGGATGCGATGGGCGTGGACATCATCGAGGCCGGCTTCCCCATCGCCTCCCACGGCGATTTCGAGTCGGTGCGCGCGATCGCGCAGGAGGTCGAGCGGGCGGTCGTGTGCGGGCTCGCCCGGTGCACCCCGGCCGACATCGACCGTGCCGGCGAGGCACTGCGCGGCGGTCGGCGCACCCGCATCCACGTCTTCTGCGCCACCAGCAAGATCCACCGCGAACACAAGTTGCGCAAAGGCAAGGACGAAATCCTCCGCCTGTCGGTGGAGTCGATCCGACATGCCCTCAGCTACACGCCCGACGTCGAGTTCTCACCGGAGGACGCCAGTCGCACCGAGCTGGAGTTCCTCGAGGAGATCGTCGCGGCCGCCATCGAGGCCGGCGCCACCACCATCAACCTGCCGGACACTGTCGGCTACGCCATGCCCGCCAGTTACGGCAGTGTCTTTGCTCACCTGCTCCGCAAGCTCCCGATGATCCGCGAGAAAGGCATCGTCCTCTCGGCCCACTGCCACAACGACCTCGGCCTTGCCGTGGCCAACTCGCTGGCGGCCGTCGAGAACGGCGCCCGACAGGTCGAGTGCACCATCAACGGCATCGGCGAGCGGGCGGGCAACGCGGCACTCGAGGAGATCGTCATGGCGCTTCGCACCCGCGCGGACCACTTCACGGCCGCCTGTGGCGAGGCCGTCACCACCGGCATCGACACCACCCGCATCGTCCCGGTCTCCCGCATGGTCTCGTCGCTCACCGGGCTCATGGTCCAGCGGAACAAGGCGATCGTCGGTGAAAACGCCTTCGCACACGAGTCGGGCATCCACCAGGACGGCATGCTCAAGTACCGCGAGACGTACGAGATCATGGACCCGGCGACCGTCGGGCTCTCCAAGACGCGGCTCGTGCTGGGCAAGCACTCCGGCCGGGCCGCACTGCGAGACCGCATCGCCACGCTCGGCTACAAGGTGTCGGACGCTCAGCTCGACGCAATCTTCGTCCGCTTCAAAGCGCTGGCCGACAAGAAGAAGGAGGTCTTCGACGAGGACATCGAGGCCCTCGTGGACGAGCAGCTCGAGCTGCAGCCGGGGCTGTGGAAGCTCGCCGGGCTGCAGGTGATGACCGGTTCGGGCACCATCCCCACCGCCACCGTGACGCTCGTCGATTCCAGCGGCAAAACGGTTCAGGACGCGAGCATCGGCGACGGTCCGGTGGACGCAATCTACTCGGCCATCGCCCGGCTCACCGGCGTGCGGACGGTGCTGAGAGATTACCGCATTCGTGCGATTTCGCGCGGCAAGGAAGCCCAGGGCGAAGTGCAGATCGAACTCGAGCACAACGGCGCACGCATCTCCGGCCGAGGGCTGAGCACGGACATCCTCGAGGCCTCAGCGCTGGCATACATCGCGGCGGTCAACCGGCTGCGGTCCATCGATGCGAGGGAGAAACGCATCAGCCAGCACACCGCCCTGTGACCGCCCGCGTCGCAAAGGGCGTGGCCACCGTCGCGGTCGCCTACCGTTGTCTCTCATGTCTGCCGGCACTTCCTCCGCGGGCACGCCGGGCGTGACCGGCCAACCCGCCCCCGCACTCACAACGCCCCGTGCTCCCGGGGCCCACCCTGCATCGCACGGGGCCGCGGCCGGCGTGGTTCTCGGCGTCACGGCATACCTGCTGTGGGGGGTCCTGCCGCTGTACCTGCACCCGCTATCGGGGCAGGTTTCCACGCTGCAGATCCTCTGCCACCGCGTCGTGTGGTCGGTGGTGCTGCTGGTCGGTCTGCTGACCGCGACCGGGCTGTGGGGGCAGGTGTGGCACGCGGTCTCGCGGCGGCGGTCGCTGCTGTTCATGCTCGCCTCCACCACGCTGGTGGCCATCAACTGGTTCACCTTCACCTACGTCGCCACGCACGGGCAGGTGATGCAGTCGGCCATGGGCTACTTCATCACGCCACTGGTGTCGGCCTTGCTCGGGGCGGTCATCCTGAAGGAACGCTGGCGGCCGATGCAGCGGTGGGCGTTGCTGCTGGCGGCCGCGGGGGTGCTGGCGATGGGCCTGATGCTCGCCGTGCCCCCCAAGGCCGCCCTCGTGCTGGCCTTCACGTGGGGGCTCTACGGGCTCGTCCGCAAGCTGGCTCCGGTGGAAGCGGTGGCGGGCCTGGCGGTCGAGACCCTGCTGCTGGTGGTCCCGGCGGCGGCCTACCTGCTCTACGCGGCCGGCGCCGACCTGCCAGGCGGCCGCCCCGGCCCGGGTCTACTGCTGTATCTGGCCGTGGGTTGCGGCATCTTCACGACCGTGCCACTGCTGTGTTTTTCGAGGGCGGCCCGGCTCCTGAGGCTCTCGACACTGGGCATCCTGCAGTACGTCGGCCCCACCTGTCAGTTCCTTCTTGCCGTGCTCGTGCTGGGCGAGACCTTCACACTCGCCCACCAGGTCGCCTTCGCGTGCATCTGGTCGGCCGTAGCGCTGTACATCGTGGACGCTGTGCGGCAGACCGGACGACGCTGACCCACCGAGCACTCGGCCGCGATGTGCCCTGAAACGGGTTCCGACGGCCCGGACGTCTGGAAAAAGCGGTGAGGCGGTTGGAAAGACCACCTGCCGCCCCATTTCCGCTCGCCAACGCGAAAAAAGAAGCCGCCCCATCTCCGGGGCGGCTTTGCTCCTATCGGGGTGACTGGATTTGAACCAGCGACCTCTTGGTCCCGAACCAAGCGCTCTAAACCAAGCTGAGCTACACCCCGCTCGCGTCGTCCTTCTGGCGGCCTGTCAGTTCAGCCAAGCCGCTCCCGGGCCGCGGAGAGGAAGGATAGCCCGCCGATGGGGTCTGGCAAGTGACCGCTCCGCCAGCCGTCCTTTGCATCCGGTCCGGGCGGCGCGGACCAACCGGTCGGCACCACCCGGCAGCCCCCGGTAAGTACCCGCCGACTGCGGGTCGTGCAGCTTACCGCACGTCCCGCAGCAGCTCGTTGGGCGTCCCGGCAAGGCGGCTGCGCGACTGCGGAATCGCCTCCCCTGCATTGGCAAGGATTTGCGTCGCCCGTTGGCGAATCTGGGCGATGGACACGTTGCGGCCGGGGCACTGCGTGGCCGAGGCGTCGCGGTGGCCGATCACCCGCTCGGGCGGCACCTTGTACGTCTTCATCAAGTACGCCACCAAACGTGCGGCCGACTCCAGCTGCCGCGCCGACGGCCTGGTCTCGTTGAAGTTGCCCACCAGCACGATGCCGATGCCGTGCTCGTTGAAGCGGTTATCGGGCGAACGGGTATGGGCACCCACACGCTGCTGGGGCCACCGCGGTCCCACTTCGATCTGCCCGTCGGCACTCTCCGTACCGTTGCCGATGACGAAGTGGTACCCCGCCGCCTCCCATCCCTTGCCCCGATGCGACGCGTTGATGCGGGCCAGGGCGCCGGCCGGCGTGGCCGTGTGGTGGATGATGATCCAGTACCACGTGTTGGGCTTGACCACCGGAACCCAGTCGCGGGGCACACCGGTGGGGATGATGCGCGACGGCGTCAGGTCGGTCCCGGCGGAGCTGGACGTGCCGGACGATGCGGCCGGAGCGGTCGGCCGTGCCGCACCCCCGCTCATGCTCGAGCCGGCCGACATCACCACCGGCGCGTCGAAGCTCGGTCGTGGGATGGCCGTACCTGCCGCCGGAGCAGAGTTCTGCCGGGCGACGGGTGAGGCCGGGACCGACGTCGCCGTCCCCGCGGACTGGCAGCCCCCCGCCCAGATGGCAGCGGCGGCCGCCACAGCGAGCACGGCCCGGCGGGCGGTCCTGCTCCAGAAGCCGCCAACGTGGGGACGGTCGCGGGAAGGGAGATGACCGCTCAACGTCCCGCCAAGCCACGCCATGTTCCGCCTCCTCGACCTGCCTGCCCGAAGGTCCCCGGCTCGCCACCCGCCGGCTCTACCACCCCAGGCCACACTCCGCCGACCACCAGCACCCGGGCCGACGCGCAGCCTAGGCCGGCGTCAACGGCCAGCG
The DNA here is from genome assembly GCA_046299715.1 of Tepidisphaerales bacterium. Taxonomy (GTDB): domain Bacteria; phylum Planctomycetota; class Phycisphaerae; order Tepidisphaerales; family Tepidisphaeraceae; genus JBBRUM01. Next base: position 7,205 of record JBKBHU010000004.1, read on the forward strand.
CTGTTCGACGCGGGTTATCGTGACGTTGAGTCGTCTCCGGCCCGTCCTGTATCGGTCAATATCGGTATCCGGATTCACCGACTTCGGTCATCCTGCGAAACAGCCTGCCGCGTGTTGGCCATCCGTGCAGGCACCTGAACGACGGCGGATGCAAACGATCTCGGCACAGACTGTGCAGGCCGCACAGCCCGCCTCATCGGGCTTGCTTTAGACGGCGCCGCCTTAGCCCGGTCCGCCGTCGAAGCATGGCGCCGGCCGGTCGATGACGGCCGCCGGCGGTTTCCTGCGGGCGAGAGCGGGGATGCGTGCAAGGCCGAGTGGACGGACGGGCTACGGGCACGACGTTCAGAACCGCACGGCCGGTGCTTCCCGCACGACCGGGTCCTGCACCTCAAAAAACGCCGCCGGCGTGAAGCCGCCGATGCCGGCGATGACGTTGACCGGGAACGACATGACGGCGGTGTTGTACATCTGCACGGTCGTGTTGTAGCCGCCGCGCTCGTTGGCGATGCGGTTCTCCGTGTCCGCCAGCTCCTGCTGAAGCTGCAGGAAGTTCTGGTTGGCCTTCAGGTCGGGATAGGCCTCGGCGACGGCCAGCAGCCGGCTCAGCGGCCCGCGGAGCGACGCCTCGGCCGCCATCGCCTGTTCGGGGGTCCTGGCTGCGACCGCCGCGGCACGGGCCGCGATCACCGCCTCCAGCGTCTGTCGCTCGTGGGCGGCATACCCCTTGACCGTTTCGACGAGGTTGGGAATCAGGTCGTAGCGGCGTTTCAGCAACACGTCGATCTGCGCCCACCCCGCCCGCACCGCCTCGCGCAAGGCCACGAGCCGGTTGTAGGTGGCGACCACCCACAGCAGCAGGAGCAGGCCGCCGCCAAGCAGCACCGCCAGAACGATCCACACCACCATCGGACGCGCTCCTTTCCGGGCAGCCCTCGCGGCGGCCCCGGCACGTGCACACATGTCTGCGGCCGACCTCTGCCACCTCGAAGGGTAAGGGCCGCCTTGCAGGGTGAGGGCCGCCCTTTCGGACGGCCCTCACGCCCGCTCGGCAAGATAACGGCAGGCTCACCTGCGGTACAGACGGCCCGCCTCATTGACGGCCCGCCTCGCCCGCGTCAGATGCCCTCGCCGGCGTCGTTGGGCATCGTGTCGAGCCCGAGCTTCACGCTGGCCTGTTTGCAGATCGCGTGGGCGACGCCGTTGGGGTTGTAGCCGCCGTTGGTCATCACGCACGGCTTGCCCGCGGCCCGGCACCACGCCTGCACGTTGTCCGCGATGACGTGCCCGGTGAATTTGGGCATCACCACGACCACCGCCGTGTCGGGGTCGTCCACGCGTGGCTTGAGCGGCTGGGCGGAGGTGTGCTCCTTGATCTCGTCCCAGAAGAGTTCGGCCAGTTCGAACGCCTCGACCAGCTTGGCTTTCGCTTCGGGTCGGGGCGTTCCCCCGACCAGCAGGAGCTTGCGGCCGCGCAGCGTCTCGCGGACTCTTGCCACGTCCTCCGACCACGGGGAGTCGTCGTCCGCGTCGTCCTCATCGCCTCGCGCTGGCGCCTCGGCCGACGCATCAAGCGGGATCTTCACGTCGTTCCTGAACTCCTCGATCTCGGCGAGAAACTGCTGCTTGGGAAGGTCCATGCCGCCGATTAACTTCGTGCCCACCGACCGCACCGCATCCACAAGAAGAGCTTTCCCCGCCGCACCCGCCGCACTCAAGCTCGCCAGTCCCTCGCGAATCTCATTGCGGCTTGCGGGCGTGAGCCGCTGCTCACTGTTCTTGAGGACTTGAGAAATGCGCCATCGCGCGGAGTTCGTCGCGGCGCGCCGCACCTCTGTCTTCGGAGTGTTTTTGTGGATGCTCCCCAACACATTCTGGATGTCGTTGCGCAGCTCGTCGATTCTGGTCGAATCACCGCAGCCGTCGTCGTCGAGGCACTTGACGCAAGAAACCGTGTGCTTACGTGCCAACCAACGAATCGCCGCGTAAGCCTCCTCCACCACAGGGTCCTCGCCAAGCTCGACTGCATCGATCGCCTCCTCCAGCATGGACGTCACTTCCGCGAGGAGACTGAGGGCATAGTTGCGGTGCTGTCGCTGAACGGTCTTGTCGGAGTGTTCGATCACCTCCAGAAGATCGACGCCCTCCTTAAGGCCGCCATAACACGACTTGAGAACCGAAAGAAGGGTCGCGTCCGCCTCGTTGCCCACTTCGAGCACGCGCGGCGTCGGCCCATTGAGCCGTTCAATCTTTTCGCGAAGCAGCTTGATCTGCAGTTGCAGCTCTTGTTCCTTGTCCGGTGGCCGGTCGCCGGTCTGCAACCGCTGAAGCGCCAGCTCGCACGCCTGCTCCATCAACGACGCCCTGTGCCGCACGTTGCTGAAGTCGGGCTTGCCTTTGAATGAACGGCCTTTGCTACGGACCTTCGGCGACGGCTGGCTCAGCGGTGCGGAAGGCTGTTCCGAACTCGACTCACCCGTCGCAGCGACCTCCTCCGCGTCCGTCGGTTCAGCAGCGATGGGCTCAGCAGCGTCACTCTCCACCGCCACCGGCTCGAGCAACTTTGCATCATTGACGAATGCGACCTCGTTGGCATCAACCGTCGCCTGCGACTCCGATTCATCGCTTGTCGGCCTCGCGGCAGTCACCTCGGCCACGCCATCGTCCGTCCCGGCAGCGGTCTCGACCGTTGCACTCACCTCGGCCTCCGGTATCCCGATGTCCGAGGTGACGCTGCCCGTCGCCGGCAGCTCCGCATCCGCAACCGCCACAGCGACGTCGTGACCTACACGCACCGTCGTCGGACCCGAGGCGGGTTTGGCCCGCGGCGACCCATTGATGACAGAGGCTTCTAACTGGCTCGTCACCGGCACCGCATCGGCCTCCATCTCGGCCCTGCGGCACTCTTCGATCAGCCAGGCGCCCATCGCCGACAGCAACCGTCGCATGCCCGGCGACTCTTTCAACCTCGGCTGCAACACCTCGCTGGCCGCAAGGACCAGCTCCCGCATCACATCGCTCTGCATAGGACACTCCTTTCTCGCCGCTCACGGAGACACGCATCCCCTCACGGCGATAGCACAACGGGCAGTATCCACACAGCACTGACAGCATGGCGTCAGTGCGCAGCGACAGAACTCAAAAAAACCGCGATCCCGAATCGGGAGAACACGCAGCAAGCCGGCCGATCACGGACCTTGGCAACCGCTTCTACATCACGATTCCGCCGACGTCTTCCCCGCGCTGCACCAGCATACCACGCGGTTTATGACGCGCCATCCGCTTCCACAGGCGAAAACCGCACCACGCGGGCGAGTTTGAACGAGCGGCGTTCCTGCCGCAGCGCGCACCATGCGAGCAAAATCAGTTCGCCGCGAAACTTGCGTATTTCGATCGGTGTGATCACCCGGCAGCTTCGCTCGCCGGCCTGGTCCACGTACTCCATCTCCACCGGCCGGCGATGCTCCAAGGCCTCCTCCAGCTCCAGCGGCAGCACCGACCTCCGCCCGCCCCCATCGAACCGCAGCACGCCCCCCTGTGCCGAAAGCACGTCCGCCAGCGTCACCGACCAGCCGCCCAGGGGCTCGAGCAGCCTGGCCATCACCCGGAAGGTCGTCAGCGCATCCGGAAGCGCCCGATGGGCCGTGTGGCCGTCACCCTCCAGCCCGCCAGAGGTCACCCCGAACCGACGAGCCAGACTCTGCAGACCGTTGCCCCCACGTCCGAACTGACGCCGCGCCAGCCGCACGGTGTCGATCACAAGACCTGGGGCAAGGAGCTGCAAATGGGCCGCCCCACCGCTTCGGCGGAACTCGTGCCGCAAGAAGCCGACATCAAACGCCACATTATGGCCCACGACAAGCGCCGACTCGCCTGCACCGAGCCAGCGGGCCACCACGTCCTGCACGTCGGCGAAGCGCGGCTGCCCGCAGCACATCAGGGGCGTGATGCCGGTGAGGGCGGTGATGGCGGGGCTGAAGGCGCGTTGCGGGTCGAGGAGCTGGCTGTACATCGCCCTCACCTCACCGCCCTCCACCCGCACCACCCCGACTTCGATCACGCGGTCGCCCAGCTCCGGGGCCGCCCCGGTCGTCTCGACATCCACAAAGACGAGCCGGCAATCGCGAAGCGGCGTCAGCAGCGAAAGCGTCACGGTGGTCACCCGAGCGCAAGGTCACGGCATCGGCGACGTCGCCGCCGACCAGGAACACGTTCATGGGGCGGCGGCATCCGCAGCCGGCACCATGCTAGTTGTCCGGGGGCGGGAGCGGGCCGGGCGCGTCCGGAGAAATCGGGGGCGGCGACTGACACGGCGGGGCGGCGGTGTCCGGTGCCGGCACGCCCATGGCCGGCCGAGCGACGGACCCCGGGGCGGCCGAAGGCGACGGCAGCCGCAGCGTGGCCACGCGTCGCGGGCACACCTCGTCCGGGCCGACGTCGATCACCTCCAGCACCTCGTCCCGGGGGATGAGCACGCCGCCGAGAATGAACCCCTCTTCCACTTCCTCATCCACGCGGTGGAAACACGGGTCGCCCCACCGCCGGATCGCCCGTGTGCGGGTGCGGATCGGCTCGCCATCGTCCGTATGCGGCTGGGACGGGTCATCGGCCATGCCGCGGCAGGCTAAGCCGGTCGCGTCGCCCCGTCGCCTGCTCAGAAAAAAACCCCGGCCCTCCACGCGGGATGCCGGGGTCGTCTCACTTGTTGCACCGGGACGCTGGTTTTGCCGAACGTTCCGGCGGGACACGGCACGTCGCCCCGCTGACCCCTCGGGTCAGCGCCCGATCCGTCTGCCGAGTCCGGTTGTCGTCGATGGGTCCACGCATCACCTCCGTTCCGATGCGGCGAAGCGACCTACGCGGCCGACCGCGCGACCGCTTCGTCTGACCTGACCCCACCTCGACCGCGCCCTTCAAGTCGCTGCCGCGTCACTGAGCAGACCAGCAACGCCCTGAACCGGGCTGCAACGTCAAGGTGAGGCCACGAAAGCTCGGATGCACTCCATCAGCTTCCAATCGACATTATCCCTTACGTCCTGCGGCTTTGCCAAGAGAAAACCCGGCCGGTGCTCACAAATGCCGCATCCGGGTACGATGGGGGGCATGACTCCGCCGGCGACCCCGCTTGGCACATCCGCCCCCGTCTCCACCTGCACCCACCGCCCGACGGCCGAGACGCTGCTCAACCGGCAGTACCTTGAGATGCGGTGGCACATTCTCTCGCTCGCGGCCGACTTCGACCGCATCGAGCGTGCCCATGGCGGCGAGCGTCTGCTCGCCACCGACCCCCGCATCGGCGAGCTGCGGGACTGTCTCCGCGAACTGCTCTCCGACCGGCCCGGCCGGGCGGAACGGGTACAACTCCACCTCTCCGACCACACCCCTCCCCCGCCGCCCGCTCCCATACCGAGCCCTTCAGGGCACCGCTGAGAGGCCCTCGTTCGCTGGCCGGCACGCCTGCCTCCACCGTTATGAAACTGATCGACCCGCACATCCACTGCGTTTCCCGCACCACCGACGACTACCTGTTCATGTCGCGGTGCGGGGTCGTGGCGGTGACGGAGCCGGCCTTCTGGGCCGGTTTCGACCGCTCCTCGGCCGCCAGTTTTTACGACTACTTCCGGCACCTCACCGACGTCGAGCCGAAACGCGCCGCCCGATACGGCATCGCGCACTACGCGTGGCTGTGCATCAACGCCAAAGAGGCCGACAACCTCTCGCTGGCCCGGGAGGTCATCAAGCTCATTCCGCCCCTGCTGGACCATCCCCGCGTGCTGGGCATCGGCGAGATCGGCCTCAACAAGAACACCCGCAACGAGATCACCATTTTCGAAGAGCAGGTGGACCTGGCCGCGCGGTTCGACCAGCTCATCCTCATCCACACGCCGCACCTTGTGGACAAACACAAGGGGACGTCGATCATCTGCTCGGTGCTGAAGAACGACCGGCGGATCCGCCCCGAACGGGTGCTCATCGACCACTGCGAAGAGCACACACTCCGGATGGCTCGCGAACACGGCTTCTGGGCCGGGCTGACCATCTACCCGGTCACCAAGATGACCCCGCAACGCGCGGTGGACCTGCTCGAGCAGTACGGGCCGCAGCAAATGTGCATCAACTCCGCATCCGACTGGGGCGAGTCCGGCCCCCACACGCTCGTGGACACCCTGCGGGCCTTCCGGGAGCGCGGCCACGGCGAGGACGAAGCCACGGAAGTGTTCTACAACAACCCCTGCCGCTTCTTCGGTCAGTGCCCGAAATGGTCGCTGCGGCCGACGGACACCGCCCTGAGCCACGCCTTCAACGCCCCGCCGAGCCGAGCCCAGGCGGCCCCCGCAGCGACGCCATCGGCTCCGTGACGCTTCAGCCGACCCCGAGGCACAGGTACAGCACCGCCATCCGCACGGCCAGCCCGTTGGTCACCTGCGTGAGGATGCCGCTCTGCGGGCCGTCGGCGATGTGGCTGGAGATCTCCACGCCGCGGTTCATCGGGCCCGGGTGCATGACGAACACGTCTTTGCGGCACCGCTTGAACCGGTCGGCCGTGAGTCCGAAGAGCCGGGTGAACTCGCGGACGGTGGGGAACTGGCTCGTGGCGATGCGTTCGTTCTGCACCCGGAGCATGTTGATGACGTCGGCCCGCCCGACGACGGCATCGAAATCGTGCGACACCTCGGCACCGAGCTGAGCGAAGCTGCGCGGAAGCAGGGTCGGCGGGCCGACCAGGATGACTTTCGCCCCGAGCTTGGTGAGCGCCCAGAGGTTGCTCCGGGCGACGCGCGAGTTGGCGATGTCGCCGACGACCGCCACCGTCAGCCCGGCCACCGTCCCGAACCGCTCGCGGATGGTGTACACGTCGAGCAGCCCCTGCGTGGGGTGTTCGTGGGCGCCGTCGCCGGCGTTGATGACCGAGCATTTCACCGCACGCGAGAGCAGCTCGGCCGCCCCCGCCGCGGCGTGGCGGATGACGATCGCGTCCACGCCCATCGCCTCGATGTTGCGCGCGGTGTCGATGAGCGTTTCCCCCTTGCTGACACTGCTGCCCTTCTCCGAAAAGTCGATCACATCGGCGCTGAGCCGCTGGGCCGCCAGCGCAAAGCTCGTCCGCGTCCGTGTGGAGTCCTCGAAAAAGGCGTTGACCACCACCCGCCCCCGCAACGCCGGCACCTTCTTGACCGAACGCGTGGACACCTCCTTGAGCGATGCGGCCGTGTCGAGAACGAACGTGATCTCCTCCGCCGAGAGGTCCTGCAGGGCCAGCAGATGCTTTCGCGTCCACCGGATGCCGGCGGACGCCGTGCTCCCCGCGGCGGGCGGCGTGTTTCTCATGGCAGGCGCCGCAGGCGGGCTTGAAGTCAACCCCGCCGACGCGGGCACGGTCGTGCTGGCGGTGTCCGTCTCGCTCATCGCTCCTCCACCACCACTTCGTCCACCCCGTCCTGCTCCACGAGACGCACATTCACCCGGTCGCGGCCGCGGAGCCCCGTGAACGTCGTGCCGACAAAATCCGGCTGGATGGGCAGCTCGCGTCCGCCGCGGTCCACCAGCACCGCCAGTCGCACCGCCGACGGACGTCCGTAGTCGCTCAGCAGGTTCAGTGCCGCACGGACACTTCGCCCGGTGAACAGCACATCGTCCACCAGCAGCAGAGGTACACCGTCCAGCGGGACGTCGATCTGCGTCGGGCCGACGATCGGCCGCGGCCCCACCTCCGACAGGTCATCGCGATACAGCGTGATGTCCAGAACCCCCCTGCCCAGGTCTGTGAAACCGCGGGCGGAAAGGCCGCGGGCCAGCCGGTCGGCCAGGGTTTCTCCGCGGGTTCGGATGCCCACCACATTGAGACGGGCCCGGGGGTCGAAGGCCGCGGCGATCCGGTCGGTGAGCTGACCGATCATCCGCGCCACCTCCTCCGGACCACGTCGCTCCTTCATGCCGGTAAGCTAGCCGCCCGGCCGCGGTGCGCTCAACCCGTGGTGCTCGGCCGCGCCGCCGCGTCGCCCGTCGGGCCGGCACCACGCGGGCCGGACGCCCCGGACTCGGCCGCTTCCCTGCCCGGTGCCACCGCAGTGCGGAACACCGTGACCTCCGGGCGGCACCACTCGTGCACGCGTTGCCCGTACGACAGGCCGCGGTTGACATACAGGTGTCGGTCCTCAACGGGGTAGTAGCCGTGCGTGAAGGGCCGGCGCTTCGACGCCAGCAATGCCTTGCTCCACCCCTTGTGCCCGAGCTGACGGCCGTGCGTGTGCCCGCAGAGCATCCACTGCCACGGGTAGCGCAGCAGCGAGCGGGCGTTGGCCGGGTTGTGGTTCAGGCACACCACCGGCTCGAGCGGGTGGACCAGCGAGAACGCCGCGGCGGGGTCGATCCGGCCCGTCCACTCGTCGTCCAGCCCGACCAGCACGAGCTCGCCGGTGGGTTCGGGAGGCGGCGTTTCCCCGGGGCGGTGCTGTGTCAAGCTCTGCGGGCCGACGCGCAGCACCTCGTTCCGCAGCACGATGATCCCTTCATCTTCGATCATCCGCTCGAGGTAGTCGCCGCGCCGCCGGGCCTGCTCGGGCATCTGCCGGCCCCACATCGAGTAGTCGTGGTTGCCGAAGGTTACGACCACGCCGCGGCGGGCCGAGAGACGGCGAAGCAGCGTGGCCACCCGGCGGGCATACCGGTAGCCGCCCGTGATGAGGTCGCCCGTGATCACCACAAGGTCCGGCGACAACTCGTTGACGATGTCGATCTGTTGCTCGAGGTAGGTCCGCCACACCACCGGCGAGTAGTGCAGGTCCGAAAGCTGGACCAGCCGAAGCCCTTCCAGCGGCGAGGCGAGCCCGCGAAGCGGCATGGGCCGGCGATGGATTTCCAGCCACCGCCGGGACACCGGCAACGCGTGCATGCCCGTCGCCCCCACCCGTGCCAGCGCATCCCAGATGGCACGCCGCACGGGGTGGCGATGGTGCTGTCTTCTAAGGTACCGGTTCAGACGGCTCAGCACGGCCTGCGGACGCTCCCACGTCTGCCGCCCCCCTCGTTCACATCGCGCCAGGCCCCTCCAACCCCCGAACGGCACCCCGCACGTCTGCGCCCCGGCCGTCAACCCGTGAGCCCGGACAGCGCCGTCCGCAGCTCGCCCAGAGCTTTCAGGTCGCCCTTGGACGTGGCCCGACGGATGCCCGATTCGTAGGCCGACCGGGCGGCGCCCGCCTGCCCGCGCAGTTCCTCCACCTGGCCCAGCTGGTAGTACGCGTAGAGATAATCGGCGTCCAGCTCGAGGGTCTTGCGAAGGGCGTCGAGGGCGGCGTCCAGCTCCCCCGCCTTCTTCAACTCCAGCGCCATCGCGTAGTGAAGAAACGGGTCCCGCGGGTTCTTTTCAGCAAGTTTGCGAAGTTGTTCGAGGCGAGTGGACATGCTGCAACGCCTCCCCTGCTCCAACCCCCCCCGACCCGTTCGCCGCGCCTGTCCCCGTACTGCCGTCTCGACTCTCCCTCCGCCGAGCGCGCCCGAGGGCCCCCCGTCGCTCACCGCGGCTTGATCGGCTGGTGCTGCATCTTGAGGCTCTCGGCCACCGCGGCGTTGGTCACCCGCCCGTGCACGAGGTTGATGCCCTCACCGAAACCGGGGTCTTCCGCCGCCGCCTTCTCGTAGCCCTTGGCCGCCACGCGCAGCACGTACGGCAAGGTGGCGTTGCAGAGAGCGATCGTGCTCGTGCGGCCGACCGCGCCCGGCATGTTGGTCACGCAGTAGTGCACCACGTGGTCCACCACGTAGGTGGGGTTCTGGTGCGTGGTGGGACGGCTGGTTTCGAAACAGCCCCCCTGATCGATGGAGATGTCCACCATGACCGCGCCGTGCTTCATCTGACGCACGTCGTCGCGCGTGACCAGTCGAGGTGCCCGCGCCCCAGGGATGAGCACCGCCCCGACCACCAGGTCCGCCTCGCGGACGTGCCGGCGGATGTTGTCCGGGTCGGAATACAGCGTGACGACGTTGGCCGGCATCATGTCGGCCAGATACCGCAGGCGGTCGAGGCTGATGTCCATGATCACCACGTTCGCCCCGAGCCCCGCGGCCACCTTGGCGGCGTTGGTCCCGCTGGCGCCGCCGCCCAGCACCACCACCTTGGCCGGCTCGACCCCGGGCACCCCGCCCAGCAGGATGCCGCGGCCCATCATCGGCTTTTCCAGGTACTTCGCCCCCTCCTGAATGCTCATCTTGCCGGCGATCTCGCTCATCGGCGTCAGGCACGGCAGCCGGCCCGCCCGGTCACGGATGGTCTCGTAGGCGATGGCGACAATGCCGCTCTCGAGGCAGGCCTGCGTGAGCTCCTGCGACGCGGCGAAATGAAAGTACGTAAAGATGATCTGCCCCGGACGGAACATGCCGATTTCCTGGGGCTGCGGCTCCTTCACCTTCACCACGAGGTCGGCCGTCTGGAAGATCTCCTTCGGGCCGTCCACGATGCGCGCTCCCGCCGCCGCGTACAGCTCGTCACCGAACCCGGACCCCACGCCCGCCGAGGTCTCCACCAGCACCTCATGCCCCTGCCTTACCAGCATCTCCGCCCCGACGGGCATGAGGGCAACGCGATATTCGTCCGATTTGACCTCCCGGGGCACGCCGATCCGCATGTTCTTCGACCTTTCTGACCCTCTCGTGCACGGTGCCGGCAGGACCCCTGGTCCCGGTGCGTCACGGCCTCCGCATCTCGACATCGCCACGCTATCGCACCGCGGCGCCGAAAGCCAAGGGTAGCCGACCCGGCCGGGGCCGCTCCCCGCCCACGGACCCGTGCGGTTGACCCCGCCAAAGCCCCCACGATAACCTCGCCCCTTACCCGGCGTTGCGGCGGCTCCCGCCCCGCGTCCGTGGAACGCCGTCTCCGTGGACCGCAGGGCCGCCCCACGCGCCCCTACACGCCGGTGGCGCGGAGGGCCGGTAGCGCCGCCGGACCCGGCGTCGCCTGACCGGGCGCGGCCTGACTGGGCGTCGCCTGACCGGGCGCGGCCTGACCGGCCCGCCGCCGGTCTCCCACGCATCGACACACGCCGATGCCTCCACACATGGTTGCTTCCCGCCCCAGCGTTCACCTGCTCGCCCGCCATCGGGCCCTTCGCCAGGTCCTTCGCGAGCACGGGCTCGACGCGTTGCTGCTCACCCACCCCGCCGACCTCGCCTGGGCCACCGACTTCACCGGCGAAGATTCGCTCGGCATCGTCACGCCCCGCACGATGGTGCTGGTGACGGACTCGCGGTTTGAGGAGCAGGCCCAGCGGGAGTGCCCGTGGCTCCGCGTGGTGCTGCGGGAGGGGAAGATGGCCGACGCGCTCGGCCGCACGCTGCTGAAGATGGGGGTCGGGCGTATCGGCTTCGAAGCCGCCACCACCAGCTTCGGACTGATCATGGGGCTGCGGGCATCGCTGGCGGGACACGCCATGGCCCGGACCGCAGGGTCTCGACCCGCCACGGCGAGGCGGCCGCACCGGTTCGTCCCGCTGGAGAACGTGCTGGTGGGGCTTCGGAAGGTCAAGGACGACGTCGAGCTGGCCGTGCTTCGCCGGGCGGTGAAGGTCGCCGAGGACGCGTTCCTGACGCTGCGTTCGCGGCTGAAACCCGGCATGACGGAAAACGAGGTGGCGGCGACGCTGACGTGGGAGATGCGGCGGCGGGGCGCTTCCGACGCCTCCTTCCCCGTGATCGTCGCGGCCGGGGCCAACAGCTCCCTGCCCCACTACCGCCCGCGGCAGGTGAAACTGCCGCGCCGTGGCGTGCTGCTGGTGGATTGGGGGGCTCGGCTGGACGGCTACTGCTCGGACCTGACGCGCACGCTGTTCATCGGCCGGCCGGCCGGCGAGCTGAAACGGGTCTACGGGGTCGTGCTCGAAGCCCAGCTCGCCGCGATCGCCGCCATCCGGCCGGGCGTGAACACGTGCGACGTGGACAAGGCCGCACGCGATCACATCGCCAAGGCCGGCTACGGGCCGCGGTTCGGCCACGGGCTGGGCCATGGCATCGGGCGCGACATCCACGAAGCGCCCGGCTTGCGTAAGACGCCGCCCGGCGAGCCGCTGCGGCCCGGCATGGTGGTGACCGTCGAACCGGGGGTCTACCTGCCGGGCGTGGGCGGGGTGCGGATCGAAGACGATGTTCTGGTGACCGACACCGGGTGTGAGGTGCTCTCCTCACTCGGCAAGACACTGGAGGACAACGTCCTTCCTGGTTGACCCGGGCCGGCGCGTGCTCCATGCCGGGGCACGCCTGTCCCGCGGGCTTTATTCATCGAGGAACCAACGTGAGTGACAAGTCAGTCAAGGGGCGTCGCGAACGGGGGAAAAAGGGCAAGTCGGCCGACGGGACGCCCGCAGGCGTCCCGGCCGACCCGATGGACCTCGCGTTGCTGGAGCGGATGGTCAAGCTGATGAGCCAGCACGACCTGTCCACCGTGGACGTCCGCAACGGTGACCGACGCGTCGTGCTCAAGCGGGGCGCGACCCTGCCGACGGCCAACGCGCCGCTGGTGTACGCCGCCCCGCCCGCGCAGGGCGCCGGGGGCGCGCCGGTGCAGGCGGCCACGGCCTCTTCGGGGTCTGTCGCTACCGCCCCGCCGCCGACCTCTTCGGACAGCGATGCCGGTCTTGTTCCGATCAAGTCGCCGATGGTGGGCACCTTCTACGCCGCGCCCAGCCCGGACGCCAAGCCGTTCGTGCAGGTCGGGTCGGTGGTGGACGAGGACACCGATGTGTGCGTGATCGAAGCGATGAAGGTGTTCAACACGATCAAGGCGGAGTGCCGCGGCACCATCGTCAAGGTGCTGGTCAGCAACGGCTCCACCGTGGAGTTCGGGCAGGTGCTCTTCCTGGTCAAGCCCTAGGCGAACCGGATTCGGGTCGGCCCGGCGGCCAGCCGGGCACGCGTGCAACGCTGGCCGCCAAGGGTCGTGTGGACCGCTTGACCCCAGCTGCGCGGTCCGGCGGCCCGACACGGCGGCCCGCAGGCAGGTGGCTGCAGCTCCGGTCGTAACCCAGCCCCTTCGTCGCTCCGTCGCTTCGTCCCTTCGTCGCTCCGCCCCTTCGTCGCTCCGTCCCTTCGTCGCTCCGCCCCTTCGTCGCTCCGTCGCTTCGTCCCTTCGTCGCTCCGTCGCTCTCTTCCTTCCTTCCCATCGCCATGTTCCAGAAAATCCTGATCGCCAACCGGGGTGAAATCGCGCTGCGGGTCATCCGCGCGTGCCGTGAACTGGGCATTCAGACCGCGGTGGTGTACTCGACGGCCGACCGCGACGCGGCGTATCTGAAGCTGGCGGACCAGGCGATCTGCATCGGCGACGCCCCCGCCGCCGAGAGCTACCTCAACATCCCGCGGATCATTTCGGCGGCGGAGGTGTGCGACGCCGGGGCGATCCACCCCGGGTACGGTTTTCTGGCCGAGAACGCCCATTTCGCCGAGGTGTGCCGCAGCTGCAAGATCGAATTCATCGGGCCGCCGGTCAGTGCCATGGCCGCGATCGGCGACAAGGTGTCGTGCAAGAAACTGGCCCGCAAGGCCAAAGTGCCCACGGTGCCCGGGTCCGACGGCGCGATCGACGATGAGAAGAAGGCGGTCAAGCTCGCCGAGGAGATCGGCTACCCCGTGATCATCAAGGCGTCGGCCGGCGGCGGCGGGCGCGGGATGCGCGTCGCCCACAACGAGGCGTCGCTGCGGGCCGGGCTCCGCCAGGCCATGCTCGAGGCCGAAACCGCCTTCAAAGACCCCACCGTCTTCATCGAAAAGTACGTCGAGTTCGGCCGGCATGTGGAAGTGCAGATCATCGCCGACCAGCACGGCAACGCCGTGCACCTCTGGGAACGCGACTGCTCGATGCAGCGACGCCACCAGAAGCTGGTCGAAGAGTCGCCCTCGCCGTTTCTCTCACAGAAAACCCGGGAGTCGCTGTGTGCGGCGGCCGTGCGGCTGGTCAAGGCCGCCGGCTACTACAACGCCGGGACCGTCGAGTTCCTCGTGGACCAGCAGCAGAACTTCTACATCCTCGAGGTCAACGCACGGATCCAGGTCGAGCACCCGGTGACCGAGGAGGTCACCGGGATCGACCTGATCAAGGAGCAGATCCGCGTCGCCGCCGGGCTACCCCTGAGCTTCACGCAGAAGGACGTCGAGCAGCGCGGCCACGCCATCGAGCTGCGCATCAACGCCGAAGACCCCGCCCGCAACTTCACCCCTTCGCCGGGCGTGATCACCGAGTTCCGTGCCCCCGGCGGCCCCGGCGTGCGGCTGGACACCCACGCGTATCAGGGCTACCGCATCCCGCCCAACTACGACTCGATGATCGGCAAGCTGATCATCCACCGCAACACGCGGGCCGAGGCCATCGAATGCGCGCTGCGGGCGCTGTCCGAGTTCCACATCGAGGGCGTCAAGACCACGATCCCGCTGCACCAGCAGATCCTCCGGCATGAAAAGTTCCGCGCCGGCGACGTGGACACCGGCTTCGTCGAGCGCGTCCTGCTGGCCCGCTAGCCGTGATCCGCCCCGACTCCGACATCCAACATCCCGCCCATCCGACGACATGACGCACCCCGCCCCACCCGACCGAGACGCGCTCCTGCATCTTTTCGACGGGCTCCGCGTGGCGGACGTACGCGACGCCATGGACGCCTTGGGCTACCCCGGCGTCGGCTCGGTCTCTCCGCAGATTCGGCCGCTGTGGCGGACCCGCATCGTTGGCATCGCCCGCACCGCACGCTACCTGCCCTACCGCGGACGCACACCCACACAGCTCTCCCCCGCCGAGTACGCCCGCTGGTCCGGCGAGTACTACGGCAAGGTGTGCACCTACCCGTGGGTGGAGGCGATCGAGCCGGGCGACGTGATGGTCATCGACCAGTCCGGCGTGGACGCCGGGCTCATCGGCAGCGAGAACTCTCTGGCGTGCCTGCGACGCGGCCTGCGCGGCTTCGTCACCAACTCCAGCTTCCGCGATACGGATGAGATGATCCTGCAGAAGGTGCCGGCGTGGCTGGCCTTCACGAGCCAGAAGATGGTCCAGGGCCGGATCCAGTTCGATGCCACCCAGGTGCCGGTCGCGGTCGGCGGGGTGACCGTGGTGCCCGGTGATGTGCTCGTGGCCGACGGCGACGGGGTGATCGTCGTCCCCCGGGAGATCGCACCTGAAGTCGCCGTCCTCGCCCGCGAGGAGAACCAGCGCGACCGCCAGGCCAGGAAACGCCACTACGACGCCCTTGGGCTGCCGCCGGACGACACCGTGGGCTGAGCCGCTCAGGCCGCCTGCGACGACATCCCGCCGAACTGGAAGTCGATCTCGACCATCGGCGAGATGGCAAACGCGTGCCACCCGGTGCGGTACGTCTCGAAGCCGGGCGACTGCGCGTGGCCTACGACCGACCGCGTGCCCGCGATGCTCGCCACGCCGTAATTCCGGTCGCGGACGAGCATGTCGGACATCCCCGCAAAATCGAACCGGCCGTCCCATACGCTCGTGATGCTGTCGGCAAGCACCCGCCCGGACCCTTCCACAACGACGACCCGGCGCTGCGAGCCGTCGTCACTGCGGGCCATCTGCGTCACGATCTTCTCGGCAAACGTCCGCCAGTTGAAGATCACCCCCAGCACCCCCAGCGGCCGGCCGTTCCGCTGCCCGCCCTCCCGGACCGCCGCCGAGTAAATCAGCACCTCCCGCCCGTTGACCAGCGGCGAGCTGTGCATCGAATGGAAGCCGAAGTCGTTGCCGCTGGGCGTGGACATTCCCGCCTGAAACCACCGGCTCTGGCTCACGTCCACCCCGTCGAGGGGAAACTGGTCCGGCCGGCCGCGGGCGATCAGCCGGCCCCGCGTGTCGGCCAGCACGATGTCGTAGTAGACCGTGTAGGCGTCGAGGATCACGCCCAGTCGCATGTTGGCATGCCCCACCGCCTGCCGCACCTGATCGCTGGGGCGGTTCTCGGTCACCGCCGTCAGGACGTCCACCGCCGCCGCATCCGTCGCCCACCAACGGCAGTCGCAGCTCCGCTCGTACAGGTTCCGGTCGATCAGGTCCACCGTGGTCAGCGCCGCCGTCGCCAGCTGCTCGCCCTTGACGATCGTCTCGAGGTGCGTGTTGAGCGTGGAGAGCCGGCCGAGGATCCGCTGCGTGAGCTGCTCCGATTCCGTCTTGAGATTCCCGGCCACTTCGGCCGTCCGCCCGGCCAGTTCCGACATCTCCGACGCCACGACATCGAACGCCGCCCCGATCGCGCCCCCCGCCCGGGCGGCTTCGATCCGCGCGTTGAGCGCAAGCATCCGGCTACGCGTTGTGATCTGTCGGATCGCCGCCGTCGCCGACGCCATGTCCGTGCCCAGCTGGTTCATCAGCTCGGCCATCTGCGTCAGCGACGACGACACGGTCACGCCGCCGCCGTCCCCCGCCACAGACCAACCGCCCTCAACGCCGTCGTTCACCCTGTCTTCGGCCGTGCTCAAGAGACCTCCCGCGTGGACTCCCACTCTCGCCCCTGCGACCCAGCCCCCGGACGCCGTGTGGCACAGACGCTGTGTCCCGGCCACGCCTGTCCAAGATGGGCCGCTCCGCGTTTCCGCCCCCAACATCGGACAGCGCCTTGCTCGCTTTAATCGGTTTGGTCCGCTCTTGCGGATGACTTGGCCCGTTCACGTCGCTGTTCAGTTGACTCGAACCCTCGGGGTTCAACCTACACGCCCCCACAGGACCGCCACCGATACGTGAGCAAGCTCACACTCAAGAGACACAGCATCCGCGTAGGTGGTCAAGCGAGCGGCCGTCGATGCTCGAGATGGCTTGCGGCGGGCGATCGGGCCGCGCACAAACTGCAGCATCCTGCCGCAGCTGCCGCCCGGCCCTTGCAGCCACCGGGGAGAGTCCTATCTTGGCGCGTCCCATATGGCTACCACGCTCAAAGGCAACGCGGTCATCGGTCAGTCCGGCGGACCGACGTCGGTGATCAACCAGTCGCTCGTCGGCGTCGTCTTCGAACTTCAGCGGCTCGGGCACGTCGAGAAGATCCTCGGTGCCCGCCACGGCGTCCGGGGCATCATCAACGACCAGTACTACGACCTCACCCGGGCCCCGAAAGACCTCCTGGAGCGGGTCGCCAAGACCCCCGCCGCCGCCCTCGGCTCCACGCGTGACAAACCCGACGCGGCCTACTGCGAAAAGATCTTCGCCAACTTCAAAAAGAACAACGTCCACTACTTCTTCTACATCGGGGGCAACGACTCGGCCGACACCGCACGCATCGTGGACGACCTGGCCCGACAGGAGGGCTACGAGCTGCGGACCTATCACATCCCCAAGACCATCGACAACGACCTGCGTGTCCACGACCACACACCGGGCTACGGCTCGGCCGCCCGCTACGTCGCGTCGATGTTCATCGGCGACAACTACGACAACGCGTCTCTGCCGGGCATCAAGGTCAACGTCGTGATGGGCCGTCACGCCGGCTTCCTGACGGCCGCGTCCGTGCTGGGCCGCAAGTACGACGACGACGGGCCGCATCTCGTGTACGTCCCCGAAGCCCCGCTGACGGAAGAGAAGCTGCTGGCCGACGTGGACCGCGTGTACGGCAAGCTCGGGCGGTGCGTGATTGCCATTTCGGAAGGCATCACCACCCCGGACGGCAAGACCTGGACCGAGGGGCTGCTCAAAGACCTCGAACGCGACAGCCACGGCAACATCCAGCTCGCCGGCACCGGCGCCCTGGCCGACGGCATCGCCAACCTCATCACCACCAAGCTCGGCAAGGCGACGGGCAAGAAGCTGCGTGTCCGCGGCGACACGCTGGGCTACCCGCAGCGGTCCTTCCCGGGCTACGTCTCCGAGGTGGACGCCCACGAGGCCCGGCTGGTGGGCACCGTGGCGGCGGCCGAGTCGGCCAAAGAGGGCACCGCCGGCAACAGCGTGGCGATGCGACGCAAACCGGGGCCAGCCTACGCCATCGAGACGTTCCTCACCCCGCTGCACACCGTCGCCCGCGAAACCCGGCACATGCCCCCGGAGTACATCAAGGACGGCTGCGACATCACACAGGCGTTCATCGACTACGCCCGCCCGCTGGTCGGCTCGCTGCCTGAAGTCGGCAGCCTCCGCGAGCTGGGACAGGGCTGACCGCCGCGTCGGTACCGACGTTGTCGCCGACCCGTGCCTTGCCGCCCTGCAGGCCCGTGCGCTGCACTGGCACGCCGCTGCCCGCCGAGTTAACACGGCCGTCAGAGGCTGCCCTTCGTGCTGGGCACGCCCGGCTCGCGCGGGTCCACCGCGACGGCCATCCGCAGCGCACGCCCCAGCGCCTTGAACACCGCCTCGGCAAGGTGATGGCTGTTGCCGTTGGCCAGCGTCCGCACGTGCAGGTTCACCTTGGCCGCGTTGGCCAGCGCCCGCAGAAACTCCTCGACCAGCTCGGACGGGAACGTCCCGATGACGGGCGAGCGGAATGGCAAGTCCGCGACCAGCACGCTCCGGCCCGAGAAGTCGATCGCCACCGTCACCAGCACTTCGTCCATCGGTAGCGTGAAGTGGCCGTAGCGGGTGATGCCGCGCTTGTCGCCTAAGGCCTGCAAGATCGCGGCACCCAGCGTCAGCCCCACGTCCTCCACCGTGTGGTGCGGGTCCACCTGCAGGTCGCCGCGCGCACGCACCTTCAGGTCTACCAGCGAATGGCGGGCCAGCAGTTCCAGCATGTGGTCGAAAAAGCCGACGCCGGTCTCGACCGAGGCGTCTCCGCGGCCTTCGAGGTTCACCTCGACCTGGACGTCGGTCTCGCGGGTCTTGCGGTGCAGCTCGCTCGTGCGGGCCATCAGGGGTCTCTCACTCTCACGAAAAAAGGGTTCAACCGGCGCGGCAGTCAGGCGGCCTTCTCCGTCTCCCGGAGCGACTTGAGTCCGGCCAGAAGCGCGTTGTTCTCGGTGCTGGTGCCGACGGTGATGCGCAGCTTGTCGCTCAGGCCGGGGCGGTCGAAGAAGCGGACGAGGATGCCCTGCTGTTTGAGCCGCTGATACGCCTGCCGCGCCCCCCCGCCGGGCACTTTCGCCAAAACAAAGTTCCCCTGCGACGGCAGCACGTCGTAGCCCAGCGCGGCCAACTCGTCGGTCAGCCGCTTGCGCTCGCTCCGCACCAGCTCCCATATTCCGCGGGCATAGTCTTCGTCTTCGAGAGCTGCCGTCGCGGCGACGACCGACACGGCGTCCACGTTGTAGCTGTCCTTCACCTTGACCATCTCGGCGATCACGTCGGGGGGGGCCGCGGCATACCCGAACCGCAGCCCCGCGAGCGAATACGCTTTGGACATCGACCGCGACACCACGACGTTGGGGCACCGGCCCACCAGACCCATGCAGTTGCCGTCGGCGAAGTCTGCGTAGGCCTCGTCCACGAGCACCGCTCCTGGAAACGACCGGGCGAACGCTTCAACCTGCTCGGGCGGCACAAACGTCCCCGTGGGCGCGTTGGGATTGGCCAGAAACACCGCGTGCGCCCCCGTGGACCGCAAGGCCTCGGCCGGCAGCGCGTATCCGTCTTCCCAGGGCACCGCCACCGCCTGCGCCTCCTGAATCTTCGCCAGCACCGGGTACAGCGAATACGTCGGCTCGGGGAACGCGAGGATCCCCCCCGGCGGAACGAACGTGCGGATCGCGATCGTCAGGATGTCGTCCGACCCGTTCCCCGCAAGGAAGTGGTCCCGTGTCAGCCCCCACTTGCGCGCCGCCGCGTCCCGGAAGCGATTGGCCACCGGGTCGGGGTACCGCCGCAGCAACTCGCCTTCCACATCGCGCAACGCCGCCAGCACCCGCGGGCTGGGCGGGTAGGGGTTTTCGTTGGTGTTGAGTTTGACCACCCGCTCGTTCGGGCCGGGCTGCTCGCCGGGCGTGTAGCCTTCCATCGCCGCGACGGCGGGTCGAACAAAACGTGGAGCCATGCCGTGAGTGTACGACGCCGCTCACATCCCGGCACGTCGGCCGCTCTCGTCGCGACGCAAACGCATCTCGACCGACCGCGCGTGCGCTTCGAGACCTTCCGCCCGCGCCAGCGTCGTGATCGCATCGCCGTCCGCCGCCAACCCCTCCATCCCGTACCGCACCACGCTGCTGCGTTTCAGGAACGAGTACACGCTCACCCCGCTGGCGAAACGCGCGGTCGTGTTGGTCGGCAGGCAATGCGACGGCCCGGCCACGTAGTCGCCCGCGGCCACGGGCCCGTCACGACCGGCGAACACGCACCCCGCGTGGCGCAACGCCGCCAGCGCGGTCTCCACGTCCGATACCTGCAGGCTCACGTGCTCACAGGCGATGCGATTCGCCAGCGCATAGACACTCTCCATGTCCGGGCACACCACCGCCGCCGACAGTCCCGACAGCGACCGCTCCAGCGCCTCACGCCGCGGCAAACTCGCGGCCTGCCTCTGCACCGACGACGCCACGGCGTGCGCGACCGCCGGCGACGCCGTGAGCAGAAAGCAGCTCCCCGGGTCGTGCTCGGCCTGCGCCAGCAGGTCCGCCGCGACGGTTTCCGCGTCGGCCGACTCGTCCGCGAGCACGAGGATCTCCGACGGTCCGGCAAAGCCGTCCGTCCCCACCAGCCCACTCAGCAGCCGCTTGGCCATCTGCACGTACAGGTTGCCCGGCCCCAGCACGACGTCCACCGGCGTGATGCTCGCCGTGCCCAGCGCCATGGCCGCGATCGCCGTCGCCCCGCCCAGCCGGTACATCTCGCCGATGCCCAGCTCCGCCGACGTCGCCAGCACCGCGTCGGAGAGTTTCGCCCCGCCCGGCGTGCACACCACCACCCGCTTCACGCCCGCCACCTGCGCCGGCACCGCCAGCATGATCACGCTGCTGGGGTAGCTGGCCGTCCCGCCGGGGACGTACAACCCGGCCGAGTCCACCGGCGTGAACCGCAACGAAGCTTCCATGCCTGCCCGCCTCAGCGGCCCCGCAGACGCGGGCAGGATGTGCTGCTGATACCCCCGCACCTGCTCGATCGCCTTGCGAATCGCCCCCAGCAGCTCCGGCCGCGTGTCGGCCAGCCGCCGCCGGGCCGACTCCATCTCTTCCGCCGTCACCCGCAGCCGCGAACGCTCCATGTTCGGGTCGTCGAAACGCCGCGTCTGCTCCAGAAGCGCCTCGTCGCCGCGCTCCAGCACGTCCCGGAGCAGCTCTCGTACGCGGCGTTCGATCTCGCCCAGCTCGCCCGCGCCCGTCAGCACCGCAGACGGATCGATCCTCAGCCGCCGGAGCAGCTCCTCCACCTCGGCACGGTCCCGGGGATACGTCCAGATCTTGAGCATCGGCGCGAGTTTAGCCGACCCGCCTTCGCCCCGGCCCCCACCCCTACCGCCACGCGCGGGCTCCCGGCTACAGTGGCCGCCATGCCCCCGTCACCGGAACTGCGTCTGCTGGCCGAGCTGTGCAGTTGCCCCACCGTCCCGTTCGCCGAATCCGCCGTGCTGGAGTTTGTGTGCCGCTGGGCCCGTCGCCGCCGCTTGCACCTCGCGCGTGATGCCTCAGGCAACCTGCTCGTGTCCACCCTGCCGCCGGGACGGCTCCGCCCCGGGCAGCGCCGGCTGGTGCTGGCCGCACATACCGACCACCCCGGTTTCGTCGCCCACGCTCGGGACGGCCGCACACTCACCGCACACTTTCGAGGCGGCGTCCGCGCCGACCACGTGATGGGCGCGGCCGTCCGGTTCTACCCCGACCCCGCCGCACCGGGCGTCCGGGGCCGCGTGGTCGCCACCGCCGGCGAGCCGTATCCCGTCTCCGCGCTCGTCGAGCTGCCCGGCAATGCCCCGCCGCTCCCGCCCGGCACGCCCGGCATGTTCGACCTCACGCCGGCCCGGTTCACCCGCACGCATTTCCACAGCCGCGCGTGCGACGACCTCGCCGGCGCCGCCGCCGCGCTGGCCGCACTCGACGCCATCGCCCGCCGGAAACCGCCTACGCCCGTCGCGGTCCTGCTCACGCGGGCAGAAGAGGTCGGCTTCATCGGCGCTCTGGCGGCCGTGATGGACCGTTCAGGCCAAGGTCTGCTCCGCAAGCGGCACGACCTCCTGCTGGCCATCGAGTGCTCGGCCGAGCAGCCCTACGCCCGGCAGCACGACGGGGTCGTCCTCCGCGTCGGCGACCGCACGTCCATCTTCAACTCGTCGCTCACCGCCTTCCTCGCCGACACCGCCAGGGCGCTGGCCGAGCGCGACCCGGATTTCCGCTACCAGCGCGCCCTGATGCCCGGCGGAACGTGCGAATCGACCGTCTACGACGCGTGGGGCTACCACGCCGCGGCCGTCTGCGTCCCGCTGGGCAACTACCACAACATGCCGCCAACGCCGGGTCTGCCGGCCCGAACCGTCACCCGGTCGTCCGACCGCCCGAAGGCCGCCGCTGCCCCGGCCCGTGTGGCGGCCGAGCACATTTCGCTCGCCGACTACCGCAACATGGTCAAGCTGTTCATCGCGCTGGCCGAGCAGGCTCACACCTACCGCCCCGGCCACGTCGCGCTGAAACAGCGGCTCACCCAGCGATTCCGCAGCCTGCGGCCTCTGCTGCAACGCGCGGCCGGGCCGGCCTAGCCCTCGTCGAACGCCTCCTCGGTCCGCTTCCACGTGTCATCGACCGGCTCGAGGACGAAGGCATCGTCGGGCAGCCCCTCCGGCGGGTTGAGCTTCAGGTCGCTGAGCACCGTCGTCCTGACCGTCGTCTCCTGACGGTTGAGCGTCTCGATCTTCACCGGGAAGCCGGTCTGCTCGTCCACCCACACATCGATCGTGGCGAACCGCGACCACAGCCGCGTCCCCTCCCGCGGTATCAGACGCAGCGCGTTCGCCTCCCCCTCCAGCAGCGACACCTCGAACTGCAGGTGCACGTCCTGCGGCTTCTGGCCGATCGGCAGTGGGAACGGCCCTTCGCCCAACCTGAACAGGTTCAGCGTCTGCCCCGGCCGCACCACCTGCCGACGCACCTCGGCCTTGCGCCGGTAGTTCCGCTCGGTCAGCCAGGGCCCGTCCAGCAGGTACTCCAGCCGCTCGGCCCGCGGTGGGCCGTCATCTTCCGCCCGCGACACGAAGCTCACCCGAAGCCTCGGGCTTCCCGCCGCCCCGGCCGCCTGATACCGAACCACCCCCGTCCGCACCGAGCCAAGCCCTGTGGACGCGTCCGACTCCGACAACGCCACCTGTGCAACAAACTCCCGCAGCGTCCGGCCGTGCTCGTCGAGCCGCTCAAGCAGCCGCTCCACCTCGGCAGACGGCTCCCCACCGGGCGAGCGCCCCCCCTCTCCCCCGTGCGAACGCCCCACCGCGGCGAGCACGCCCACCGCAACAACCAGCAGCAAAGCGCGCCGACACGCCGGCCGCAGCCGCCCTGCAACGTCGCGTCCCGACATCCGTTGGGCCAACGCACGCTGCCCGGCCCGCCCCGACTGACCATGTCCCTCAAGTCGCTGCATCGTCGCCTCGTACCGTTGAAGCCCCCGTCCGTTCCGTAGACACGCGAGCGACCGTCCGGTCAGCCCCGCCCGAGGACGATCCGGGCCACGGCGAACAGGTCGGCGGCTTCGTGGTCCGGCTCGGCCGCGAATCGCCGTTCCGCGCCGTGCGACACCCACACGGTCCTCACCCCCGCCGCCCGTCCCACCTCCACATCGTGGACCCCGTCGCCGACCATCCACACCTCGGCCGCGGCGCCCGCCGGTACGCCCAGCCGCCGCAGGGCGAGGGCCACGCTGTGCGGATGCGGCTTGAACGGCGGGTCATCGCGTGTGACCACCGCCCCGAACGCAAGGTTGTGCCGCGACAGCACGGCCTCCACCGACCGCCGGCTGTTCCGCGTCACCAGCCCGCACGCGAAACCCGCCCCCGCCAGCATCGACAGCAGCTCCCGGCATCCGTCGTTGAGCTCGGCCGTCTCGGCCGCCGCCCGCTCATGCCGCTCCAGCACCGCCTCCGCACAGGCCCGTCGGGTGGGCGTCAGCCGCTCGAGCTGCTCCAGAATCGGCTGTCCCGGCGGCAGCCCCATCTCCGCCCGCATCCGCTCAAAGTCCAGCACGGGCCGGGTGATCGTCCCGTCCAGGTCCAGCAGCACCACACGGCTGGGCCCGACGTCCCCCTTCGGCCTGCCCGGGCCACCCAGGCGAAGCCCGCCCGCCGGGCCGTGTTGTCCGCGGACGCCGTCCATCGTGGGTCAGTCTAGGTGCGGCAGCTTGACCGGCGCGCCCAGCGCCTCAAGCGTCGTGGATGCAGATGGCCGCCGAGCGACTGGACGTGGGCAGCACCGACCTGCACCAACTGGTGGACCGGGCGACGCGCGTGCTCGGCGACGACGGCGTGGTGATCCTGCCCACCGAGACCATGTACGCGGTCGCCGGACGGGCCGCGTCGCCCGACGCCCGACGCCAACTCCGGCTGGTCCGGAGACCATCGGCCCCAGCGGCGGCCGCGTCCCAGTCGGCCCCGCCGCCACTGACGCTCCACCTGCCCTCCGCAGCGGCCGCGTCCGACGTGCTCGGCCCATCGGTGCTTGCCCGCGGCCCGATGCCCCATCGGCTGATGACCCGCCTCTGGCCCGGCCCGGTCGGGCTGGTGTTCGACATCCCCGCCGACGACCAACCTCGGATGGCCGAACGCCTCGGCGTGCCCCCGGAGGACCTCTTCGACCCGCAGGGACGCATCACGCTGCGCTGTCCCGACGAGCCACTGACCCGGGCGGTGCTCTCCGCGTTCCCGCAGCCGGTGGCGTGTACGCAGGCCACCGACGAACACGGCCGCCCCGCCCACCGCCTCGCCGACGTCACCCCCGCCACGCTCGACGCCGCCCGCCTCGCGCTCGACGCCGGCCCCACCCGCTTCAACCGCCCCTCTACACTGCTGCACGTCTTCCCGGACCACTTCGCCGTGCTTCGCGCGGGCGTCTACGACCAGCGCATCGTCGACCGCATGCTCACCACCACGCTGCTGTTCGTGTGCTCCGGCAACACCTGCCGCTCGCCCATGGCGATGGCCCTTGCCCGGAAACTGCTGGCGGCAAGGCTGGGCGTCCGCGAAGCCGAACTCGAGTCCCGGGGCTACCGGGTGATTTCCGCCGGCACCATGGCCTTCCCAGGCAGCCGCGCCACCACGCAGGCGGTGCAGGCCGCCGGCGAACTCGGCGCCGACCTCTCCGCCCACCGCTCCCAGCCGCTCACCGTCGAGCTCATTCAGCAGGCTCAGGCGATCTACACCATGGGCCGCTCCCACAAAGCCATGGTGCTGGCGATGGTCCCCTCCGCCGAAGCCAAAACCACCACACTCGACCCGACCGGCGATATCGAAGACCCCATCGGCTCGGACGTCTCGGTCTACCGCGAACTCGCCCACAAGCTCGAGCAACTTATTGAAAGCCGGCTCGACCAGTTCACGAGCTGACCCCGCCGACCGCTACAACCCGCTCAGCTCCCCATCGTCGGGCTGTGGCGTTTCGTCTCCGGATTAGCAGGACAATCGGTTTCCCCGTATATTGAAGCTCGGGCAGGACCGCTGGAGGCCGGCAGGAGGAGTGTGCCGTGAGGCTGGTTGTCGCGTGTGACCATCGGGGTTTCGAAGCGAAGCAACGCCTCCTGGCGTCGCTGAAGGCACAGAAGTACGACCCCGCCGACCTCGGCTGTAACTCCACCGCCCCCGTGGACTACCCGGACATCGCCCTGCGCGTCGCCCGGGCCATCCAAAGCGGTCACGCCGATGTCGGAATCTTGCTGGACAAGTCCGGCGTTGGGATGTCCATCGCCGCCAACAAGGTCCGCGGCGTGCGGGCCGCTCTCGCCCACGATGAGGTGACTGCACGCGTCGCCCGCGCGCACAACCACTGCAACGTGCTGTGCATGGGCGTGGACCTGCTGACCGACGACCAGATGCGGAAGATCGTCGAAATCTTCCTCACCACGCCCTTCGAAGGCGGCCGGCATCAGCGTCGCGTCGCGAAGGTGGACGAAATCATGGGCTGAGCCGCCCCGCCGCCTAACCCGCCGATCCGTTGAGCCGCCCCGCCGCCTGAGCCGCCCTATGGGCTCCGCGGTCTCGCCCTCCGAGGGTGCGGTCCTGAGTCACCACCGCCTCAGCAACGGCGTCCGGCCTGCGAATCCTTGCGGCCGCTGGGCGTGCCGCTGCGGGAACGTTCTCGCCGCGGCGCGGGGCTTTCCGACCGGCCCGGTTTGCGGTTCTATTCTCCCCACCCATGGCTTTGCCCTCCTCCACGGAAGTGATCGACGCGTTTCAGGACGCCACGCAGGAGAACCTGCTGTGCCGGTGCCGCAAGGGGCAGACGACCTGCCTGCCCGAGTCCGGCGAGCTGTTCATGACCGGCGACCTGCACGACCACCGGTCCAACTTCAACAAGATCGTCCACGCCGCCAACCTCGGCGAACACCCTGACCGCCACCTCATCCTCCACGAGCTGATCCACGGCGACCACTACGACGCGGCCGGCGCGGAGGACTCGTGGCAGACGCTTTACCGGGCGGCCGTGCTCAAGCTCGACTTCCCCGACCAGGTGCACTTCCTGCTGGCCAACCACGACCTCGCCCAGATTCATGGTGAAGGCATTTCCAAGGGCGGCTGCAGCGTCTGCGAAGCGTTCAACAAGGCGATCAAGCGCGATTTCGGCCCCGACGCGGGGCGCGTGCAGGTCGCGGTGACCGAGTTCCTGCTCTCGTTCCCGCTGGCCGCCCGCGTCGCCGACCGCCTCTTCTTCGCCCACTCGCTGCCCAACGAAGACCAGATCGACACCTTCGACTACACCGTCTTCGACCGCGACCTCGCCGGGCCCGACTACGCCAAGCGCACCGGCCCGGTCTACCAGCTCATCTGGGGCCGACGCACAGGGCCGGCAGGCGTCGAGCGTTTCCTCTCACGCGTGGGAGCACAACTGCTCATCACCGGCCACCAGCCGCAGGAGATGGGCTTTGCCACCAACGGCGACCGGCATCTGATCATCGCCTCCGACCACAACCACGGCGTGTTCCTGCCGCTGGACCTCTCCGCCAGCTACACCATCGACCAGCTCGTCGAACGTCTGGTCAAGTGCGCTGAGGTGGACCTCGAGACACCGTTTGACTGACCGCAGCGTTGCGGCATCGCCGGGGTCGCCCGCATCGTCGCGGGTCCGCCGTGGACGCCGTCGCTCCGTTGCGGCCGTTCAGTTGATCTCGTTCCCGCCCGACGGCACGAGCGAGTTGAAGAACCACGGGTCGATGCCGCGGAGGGCCTCGCGTTCCCGCCGCGTCTCGACGTGCAAGTCAAGGTGCAGGTAGTTCGAACCGATCCGGCCGTGGCGGTAAAAATCGACGACCCGGCGGTAGTCCGACAGGGCCGAGCGGGTGCCCATGTACATGTCCGGGGCTTCGGAGTTCTTCTCGCCCATGATGACGAACTCCGACGGCGTGAGCCCGCCGAGCTCACGCGTGGAGAACTTCACGTTTTCCAGCCCGACGTTGTGTGAAATCACGTAGGTGTGCGTGTTGAACTGCCCCGGCAGCACGAACGGCGACGAGCCGGGCTGCACGATCACGTCCGTCGCGTCGGTCGGGCACATCATGATCTTCGGGACGTAGACCGCCGGGTCCGCCACGGGGGGGTCGGGGAGCTGGTCGAACTTGAACACCACCACCGGCCAGCGCCGGTGCGGCTCCACGTTCACCCCCAGCATGGGCGGGAACAGCCAGCCGTTGTTGTCGTTGGCGTAGATCAGCATCTGGTTGCCGATCTGCTTGAGGTTGGACATGCACCGCACCAGCTCGCCCTGTTTCCGCGCGCGGGAGAGCGCGGGCAGCAGCAGCGAAATCAGGATGGTGACGATGCCGATGACCACCAGCAGCTCCACGAGCGTGAAGCCCCACCGACCGGCGGGACGGAACCGCCGCTGCTTCCCACGCCCGACGACCGACGAGCCGCACTTCATCGCACACACCTCGTTCACGAAACCCGGGTCAGACACGACTGGCATCACCCGATGGTAGTGCCCCGCCTTTCCCGGTACGGTCGGATGTCACGATTGTTGAAACCGCCCGCCGCCGTCGCCTCTCACCGGCCGTGCGGGGCGGGCTGCCTCGGGGGAAGGTCGGGTGCCTGGGGGTACTGGTCGCTGGGCACCACGGCGTAGATCCGCCCGGGTTTCAGCAGTCCGTCGAGCAGGTCCCGCGGGAACTCCCGATCGCCCACCACCTGCCGGTGCATCCCCAGGGCCTTCCACTTGTCGGCGGCGGTCTCGTTCGACTCGCACTGGAAGAACGCCCCGCCGGAATTGTCGCTGATGATCCAGCCGTACTCGCGGAGGGCCCGGGCGATGATGCGGGCGGAAAACCGCAACGCGGGGTCCAGCTCCGCGGGCAAACTAGCGACCCACGCGTCGATTTCATCGTCGGTGACGTCCAGGCCGAACCGCATCCCCTCCGGCACGCCGTCGGGGGTGCCGAACCGGTCGCCGTCGGTCTTCGTGGCCGGGGGGACGAACAGCTCGGCGTGCGGATTCTTGATCGGCATTGCCAGAGCATGGCGGACGTGGCCCTGCATGACCTCTTCGGGCCGGAGCAGCATCGCAAGGTAGGGTATGCCACAGCCGCGCGACGGCCGGAAGCCGTCCTCTTTGGTGCGAAAATCCCCGTCCACGAGGCTGCCGTTGCCGGCGTGCAGCACGGTGCCGTCGAACTCCACCTGCCACAGGTTCCACTCCCGGCCCGTGGCGTGGTCGAGGACGATGACCTGACCGTCGCTCCCGCGTGCGGGCTTCCATACCGGGTTCCACGGGACGGCCCGGCCGTGCAGGTTGCCCCAGTCGGGGTGCCGCAGACGGACCGTCGCCTGCATCGTCGCTTCCGCCGCGTCGTACACCGGAAAGCCGTAGCTGTCGAACCCGCCCACGTTGAAGTTGCCCGGTCGGTCGGCCGTCGTGCGGTTCCAGAGCCGGTCCACCCAGAAGTCGGACTCCGGGTGTCGGGGGAGCCCGGCCAGTGGCACATTCCACGGCGCCGCCGGGCCGTAGGGCCGAACGTAACCCTCCGGACGGAAGGGGGCGAAGCGTTCCTGAAGCTCAGGCGGGACGACGAGCGGGCCGGCCACGAGCCAGAGCAGCCCCACCCAACCCATCGGCAGGTGCAACGTGAACAGCGACGCCTCCCACCGGCAGTTTACCGACGGCAAGTGCCCCGCGTTGCAGCCCCCGTGGACATCAGGCACGCTCGCCGGCCGTCCACCGGCCCGCTCGGAGGGGTCGCACGTCAACACTCCGCCAGCAGGGGCAGGTAGCACACTTCAACCGCCCGCGCGATGTCACCGGCGTCGGCCGTTGCAAACCTCACGGGGCAGGTCACCCGTTGTGGAAGGAGCACCCGCGCCAGAGGCAGCCGCTCCGCGGTCGTGGCCACCACCAGCACCCCGTCGATGAGGCGCACGGGCACCACGCCCAGCTCGATCGCGACGTCCGGAGGCACGGCGGCGATCGCCTGCGCGTCGATCCCTACCCGGTTGAGGTCCACCGGTCGCACCCCCTCATCCAGCTGAGCCAGCCACGCCCGCCAGACGTGCTCCGGCGTACACAACCCCAGCTCCAACGCGACCTCACCGAACGACCTGCGACTGCACGCCTGCTCGACGAGGACCTCTTCGATGTCCAGCGGCGAGAGGGGCAGTTGCTGTGTCAACAATTCGCCAAATCGACGGGACATCGCCGAGCCTCCGTGGAGCAGGTGGTGTCGCCGCTGGCGTGCGGCGCCGATGGTGTGTGACGCCGCGGGCGTCTATCGCCGCCAGCCGTCGCGTGCTGTGGACAACGGGCTTCGCCGCGCCGGTTCCCGGCGAAGGGCACGCTACGCTTCCGCTCTACGATGCTCGGCAGCTTGCGGCAAACGCTCTCACGGTTACCGGACAGAACGTTCTTCCCCTTCCCGGAGCAGGACGACGCATGCGAGTGTGTCTGTACAACCTGATGGACGGCGGCGTAGGACGGGCCGACCCGCTGGCTGAAGTGCTCCAGGCGCAAGGCGCAGACGTCGTGTTGCTGACGGAGGCCCACGACCCGGACGTCCGGCAACGGCTGGCCCGGCGGCTCCGCATGAACCTGCTGGCGGACGGCTCGGCCGCCGCCCTGGTCGTGCCGCAGCTCACCCCGGCGGCTTCGTTGCATCATCTTGCCATACGACGGACGTCTTGCCGTCGCGGCGGCCTGCTCGAGCTGCGATGGGCCTCCCCTCCCGGCCCGACCGACGCCCCGGTCACCGCAAGACCCGCGCACAACGCTTCCGCGGCGCGCCAGCCGTCACATGCACCCGACCCCATCGCGGTTGACGTTCTGCCCGAGTGGCAACTCTTCGTTGTGGACGGTCACGAACGCGCTTTGTTGCCCGAGGGCATCGTCGCGTCGGTGGCCGCCGGCGCGACGTGCGCGTTGCTCGCTGGAACTCTGGAGGGCACCAGCGTCGCCGAGCTCGGGACATTGGCGGGGTCGGGCTGGGCAGAAGTGGCCGTGCCTCCCAACTGGCCCACGCAGCGGCCGACCTCAGCCCCCGACCGGCTGCTGGTCAAGGGCGCTTCCGTCAAGGCGGTTCGTCTGGAGACGGACCGCCTCGCCACCTACGCGTCGGACCACTACCCGGTCGTCTTTGAACTCACCCTCAGGTGAGGGGACCGTCACCGTGCCCGCGCGTGACGGACGGTTGCGTTCGTCGCAGGACGTCTCCGTCCGTCGCACGACGTGCCATGTGCCAGCCTTTCCAGCGCGGCCGGCGGTGTCGCGACGCGCTCGGTTGCGCACGCGAAGCTGCCAGCAGCCTGCCCCTTCACTTCAGCGGCACGAGGTCCGCGTCGCTGAAGCGGTTGGCCGCTGCCGGGGTGGCGGGCTTGGCCGCCTGGGCCGGCGCGGGCGTGCTCGCCGCGGGGGCGGCGGTTGGCTGAGCCGCCGCAGCATTGGCGTTGCCTGCGGCCTCGGCCTCGAGTTCACGCTGCGTGTGGACCTCCATGAACTCTTCCAGCTTCTTGGCGATGTCCCAGGCGGTCTGGGCGATGTAAGTCACGTTCAGCGGCTTGTTCACCGAGCGGAGGAACTCCACGGCCGCCGACGAGCAGCCGATCGACGCCTGGAAAATCCGTTCGTTGCGTTCGACGGGGGTCATGGACCACTCCAAGTGGTGCGCTTTCGCGCACCGCTGCGTCACGCCTTGCACGCACATGGCGTGACCGGACACCTGCGACCGCGGGCTTCGACGTGCAAAACGCCCGCATCCACCAGCGACAGGTCCGAGACGTGCACCGGCACCAGGCCGGCAGAACCCTGTCGCGACACAAGAACAGTATCCGAACATCGACCCGTTGGAAAGCTTTTTCTCGCCGTGGCGCGTTTCATTTCCCGCGGCAGGCATCGTTTGAGCACGGCCTGCGGCAACACGCCACGTCCGCCCAATGCGTGGACCGGTTTGCCGGGGGCCGGTCGGCTGGCTCCCCACCCGTTGCACCGTCCGCGAACGCCCCGCGCCGCCACCTACCGTTGTGGCGGTGAACGCCCGACAGACCGGCTCCGGTCACACCGCCGGTGAACTTTTCGATTCGGCCACGCACGGTCGCCGTCGTCGCGACGGCTGGACGGTCTGGCGGCCGGTGGCAGACGTGTGCAAGCGGTCGCGGGCCGTACTGTGGATGGCCGACCGGCTGGGCAGAGGTCGGGGCCGATGGCCCTGGGAGGGGCGACGGCCTGCGTCGCCGCCAGACGCGACCGGGCCGCAAGACCGGCGACGGCCGGAGGTCTGGCCGGTCGCCGGGGCGTCGGAGGCGTTCGCGACGTCCGGCTATGCGGCGCTGCCGGTCGGTCACGCGACCGTACTGTATCGGTTCGGCGGCACGACGGTCCTGACCGACCCGGTGTTTTCGTCGCGCATCGGCCTTCGGGCCGGCCGACTGACCGCCGGGCCGCGTCGGCTACGGCCCACCGCGATCATGCTGGACGAGTTGCCGGCGGTGGACGTGGTGCTCGTGTCGCATGCCCATTTCGACCACCTCGACCGCCCCACGCTGGACCGACTCGCGCTGCGGTTTCCGAACGCGACCGTGGTCACGGCGGCGGGATGTATCGACCTGCTCGACGACCTCGGTTTTGGAGACGTGCGTGCCCTGGGGTGGGGTCAGTCCACGCGGTGCGGCGAGTTGCACGTCACGGCCATTCCCGCGAAACACTGGGGGGCACGCGTCTTTGCCGACACGCACCGGGGGTACGCCGCGTTTTTGCTGGAACACCGTGGCGTGCGGGTGCTGTTCGGCGGCGATTCCGCGTTTTTTGACGGCTGGCGCGACGTGGGCGCGGGCGGCGGCGTGGACCTCGCGTGCGTCGGCATCGGCGCCTACGACCCGTACATCGCCGCGCATGCCACGCCCGAGCAGGCCGTGGAGATGGCCGCCTTGGCCGGCGCACGGGCGGTGATGCCCATGCACTACGGCGTGTTCCGGCTCAGTCACGAGCCGATGGACGAGCCGCTGAGGCGGTTCCAAGCCGCGGCCGACCGGATGTGCGTGCGACGGGTGGCCGATGCGATCGGTCGCCCGTGGACGTGGGAGGCGGCAGAGGGGTGTCGCGGGCGGTGACGCGGGTGACGCCCGCGGACCTAACATGCCCGCCCGGCGCGAGATGACGCCGCGGACGGTCCTGACGAGGCTCCCGATGGCCGACGACGCGTGGGTCGATGACGCACGGGCGAGGGTGCTGCAACTGCTGCCGCGCGGCTTACCTCCGGACTCCGTCGCCGCAGACCTTGCCGCGTCCTTCGTGGCCGCCGCCTCCGACGCGGACGGAGCCCGTACGGCGGCGGCCGTCGACGCCGGAGAAGGCCACGCCGGAGGAAGCCGAGCGACGGTGCTCCGCCGTGCCGTGGACCGGCCATGCTGGGCGTGGCTTCCGCTGGCGTGGGAGGGGTACGGACGGGCGGCGGTGGTGCACGCGGTGGGCGATGCGATCTTCGCGTGCCTGGGTTGCCGGCAGCCCGTGCTTTTCACCCCGCACGGCCGGGTCACGGCGGGTCAGCAGTGGGCGCTCGGCCGGGTCAGCCGCTCGGCCGTAGCCGCGGTGGTGGCGGGAGGACCGGTGGAGTGGGCCCGCCGGCGCGCGATCCTTGCGGCGGAGGCAAGGCCGGCGGCGGTCCACCGCACGGGGAGCGACGTCGTCACCGGCCGGCCGGCAGGGTTGGACCGGCGCGTTCGCGAGACGCGGTGGATCACGCCGACGCACCGCCTGCCGCCTGAACGGGTCGCCCGCGACCTGACCCTTCGCCGACGTCTCGGCTTCCTGCCCACCGACCGGGTGGTGCTGGCGGTGGGCCCGTCCACGCGGCGTGCACGGCACGGGCTGCTCGTCTGGGCGGTGACCATCCTGGCGATGCTCGACCGCCGCTGGAAGCTGCTGCTGTCGGGCGATGGTCCGGAAGTGTGGCGGCTGGTGCGCTTCGCCCGCAGCACGCCCCGGGCCGAGCTGCTCACGGTGGCCCGCGTCAAGGACGCCTCGCTCACCTACGCACAGCTGCTCGCGGCGGCCGACATCGCGGTGGACACGACCGAGCCGCACGGAGAGCCCCCCACGGCCCTGTATGCGAGCGTGGCGGCCGAGGTGCCGACGCTCAGCACGGCCACGGGACCGCTCGTGGACGCCGCCTTGCGCTTGCCGGCAGACGTGCAGCCCAAGGCACTGGCGCAGACGCTGCTGGACTTGAGCGACGGCGTTCGGCTGCAGCAGCACGTCGAAGCGGTCACCCGGGCAGCCGGGGTGCTTCGCGACACCGACCCCGTGGCGCAGTGGCGACACCTGCTTTCCCGCTACGGGCTCTAACGGGCCGGGACGCCGCAGGGAACGGGCCACCACCCAGCGGCCATCGTCGCGGTCTGCACCGGTCAGGAGCCGGGTCAGCCTTCCGACCCGCCCAGCTCGCGATGTCGGAAGAAATACAGCCCTAGCGCCAGCGCGAAGGTGGCGTAGGTGGCGGCGTACAATGCCGCCAGGGCGACGTTGGTCCAGAGGAAGCCCAGCGACACCGCGTTGAACTGACCCTCGAACTGCGTTCCCGGCAACGCGATCGGTGAGAGCACCGCCTGCGACTTGAGGTCAAAGACCGAGAGGAACGGCAGCAGGTAGCTGAGGTACAGCAGCCCCTTGGTGAGCACCCCCGTGGCCACCTCGGGCAGGAAGCGGATGAGGTTGCCGGCGAAATAAATGATGATCACCGTGGGCAGGTTGACCACCAGAGAAAAGCGGGTGGAGATGGCGACACCGATGGCCGCGAGCACGCACACCTGCAGCCAGATGACCACGATGCTGGGCACCAGGCCGGCAAGATGCATCATCCGGGTCTCCCAGAGGTTGCGCGCTTCCACGTCGCTGACGGTGGCCGCGCGGATCTGGTAGTCGGTGGGGATGCGCCACCACGTCGCCAGCGCCAGCACCACGGCCAGCGCGGCCATCGCCAGCGCGGCGGCCGCGATGATGCCGGCGTACTTGCCCACCATCACCTCCCACCGGGCCACCGGCTTGCTCATCAGCGTCAGCATCGTGCGGTCTTCGATCTCCTCGTAGATCGACCGGCTGGTCACGAACAGCGTGGAGATGAGCACGAACAGCAGGATCACGTCCAGGGACACGCTCGTGAACATGAGTGTGTCTTCACCGAACGTGAAAAACGGCAGCCCGCCGAAGACGGCCAGCACGGCCGCCCCGAGCAGAATCATCAGGGAGTAGATGGGCTGAAGAACGGCCTCGGTGAAGGTGTGCCGGGCGATGACCCAGGTTCGGTACATGGCGGGCGGATAGTAGCCGGAGCGTTGACCGCCGGGCGGCGTCGGGTGGGCGGCGGGCGGGGGCGGGTGGGCGGCGGAGGGCGCGCGGCGACAAACTCGCGGAACGTTTGCCCTCGGGCCGGGTTGTGGCTATAAACGCCCCCGCCGGACTGGCCGGCCAGGTCAGTACAGCGGTCGAACCCGACGGCGTCTCGTCAGGCGCCGGGCGGCGAGTCGTCATCGCTGTACGACGAGCCGTCGTCGCCGTGAGGTGGGCGGTCGTCGCGTCAAGGTGGGTCGTCGCCTCGGGGCGGACGGACATCACCGGAGTGGGCGACGGCGGCCGCATGGCCGGGCGCGGCGAGCCGGCTATGGCCGTGGCAACTGTGGGGAGGTTGTGTTTCGGTGTGTGGTCGGGCCGACGGGGGGAGGCACGGGTGGGAGGTACGGGGGGGAGGCACGGGGGGGAGGCACGGGGGCGGTTTCGCCATCGGCCAAGCCCGGGGCATGGCACATCAGCGGAGAGACTGTGAAGGACCTTCAAACGCGTCGTGGCTCGGTATCGCTGTCTCTGGTGTCGTTTCTCGCGGTGGCCTTGCTGACGGGTTGGGCCGCCCCGGCGTGGGCGGGTGAAGCCAAGCTGGTCATGCCCGACCTGACGTCGTCGTCGTTTTTCGGCGGGGCGATCACGGGTTACAGCCTCTTGCTGTGGGGCATTCTCATCTGCGTGGCGGGGCTGGTCTTCGGGCTGGTGGTGCAGAACCAGCTGAAGAACCTGCCGGTGCACGCCTCGATGAAAGAGGTGTCGGAGACGATCTACGCCACCTGCCGGACCTACCTGATCACGCAGGGGAAGTTCATCCTGCTGCTGCAGCTGTTCATCGGCCTCATCCTGATTGTGTACTTCGGGATCTTCGCGAAGGACGCGCAGGGCCAGTCGCTGGGCGTGGCGAAGGTGCTGACGATTCTGATGTTCTCGCTGATCGGTATCGCCGGCAGCTATGCGGTGGCGTGGTTCGGCATTCGCGTGAACACCTACGCCAACTCGCGGACGGCGCTGGCTTCGCTGGCGGGCAAGCCGTATCCGGTCTACGCGATCCCGATGAAGGCGGGGATCTCGATTGGCATGGTGCTCATCAGCCTCGAGCTGCTGATCATGCTGGGGATTCTGCTGTTCATGCCCGCCGACTACGCCGGGCCGTGCTTCATCGGCTTTGCGGTGGGCGAGTCGCTGGGGGCCGCGGCGCTGCGCGTGGCGGGCGGCATCTTCACCAAGATCGCCGACATCGGGGCCGACCTGATGAAGATCGTCTTCAACGTCAAGGAAGACGACGCGCGGAACCCGGGCGTGATCGCCGACTGCGTAGGCGACAACGCCGGCGACTCGGTCGGCCCGTCGGCGGACGGCTTCGAGACCTACGGCGTCACCGGCGTAGCGCTGATCACGTTCATCCTGCTGGCGGTGCCGCAGGGCCCCGGGCAGGTCGGCATCCCCGAGGCCAACCTCGCGGTGACGCTGCTGGTGTGGATCTTCGTCATGCGACTGGTCATGGTGGTCACGTCGGGGGCGGCGTACCTCATCAACGAGGCGTACACCCGCGCCCGCTACGGCAACGCCAAGGCCGGGGAGATGGACTTCGAGCGGCCGCTGACGAACCTTGTCTTCCTGTCGTCGGCTTTGTCGATCGCGGCGACGTTCGTCGTGTCGTACTTCCTGCTGGCCGGCAAGCTCACCGACAGCTCGCTGTGGTGGAAACTCAGCACCATCATCTCCTGCGGCACGGTGGCCGGGGCGCTCATCCCCGAGTTCACCAAGGTCTTCACCTCCACGCACTCACGGCACGTCCGTGAGGTGGTGGACGCCTCGCGTGAAGGCGGGGCGTCGCTGAACGTGCTCTCGGGGCTGACCGCGGGCAACTTCTCCGGCTTCTGGCTCGGCGGCATCGTCATCGCCGGGCTGATGGGCATCGCGTTTCTGATCTCGACCCTGGGCGTCGCGCAGCTCCTGCAGCCGAACCTGGGCTTCGCCGCGGCGGTGTTCGCCTTCGGCCTCGTGGCCTTCGGCTTCCTCGGCATGGGCCCGGTGACCATCGCGGTGGACAGCTACGGGCCGGTCACCGACAACGCGCAGAGCGTCTACGAGCTCTCGCTGATCGAACAGCTCGACGGGGTGGGCGAGGAGCTGCGTCGCGACTTCGGCATCGACCCGGACTTCGCCACCGCCAAGCTCCTGCTGGAGGAGAACGACGGGGCCGGCAACACCTTCAAGGCCACGGCCAAGCCGGTGCTCATCGGCACGGCCGTCGTCGGCGCCACCACGATGATCTTCTCGATCATCCTCGTGCTCATGGAGTCGGTCTCCCGGCAGGCCGGGACGGCGGCCGACGCCATCGCCGGCGCGGCGGGCAACTCGCTCGGCGGCGGGGTGACCGTGGCGGCCAAGGCGGAGGTGTTCCAGTCGCTCTCCGTTCTGCACGCGCCGTTCCTGCTGGGGCTGATCCTCGGCGGCGCGACCATCTACTGGTTCACCGGCGCGACGACCCAGGCCGTCGTCACCGGGGCC
Source organism: Tepidisphaerales bacterium (assembly GCA_046299715.1). GTDB lineage: Bacteria > Planctomycetota > Phycisphaerae > Tepidisphaerales > Tepidisphaeraceae > JBBRUM01. The sequence continues at coordinate 44,546 of JBKBHU010000004.1, forward strand.
TATCGCGCGGTGGAGTTCATCCGCCGCAACATGCGGCTCGACCCCGGCTACGCGCGGGCGTCCATCGACGACTCGAAGAAGGTGGTCGCCATCTGCACGCGTTACGCCCAGTCGGGGATGTTCAACATCTTCATGGTCGGCTTCTTCATCACGCTGGCGTTCGCCTTCCTCGACCCCTACTTCTTCATCGGCTTCCTCGTCTCGATGGCCACGTTCGGCCTCTTCCAGGCGGTGTTCATGGCCAACGCGGGCGGCGCCTGGGACAACGGCAAGAAGGTCGTGGAGACCGAGCTGCGGATGAAGAACACCGAGCTGCACGCCGCGACGGTCGTCGGCGACACCGTGGGCGACCCGTTCAAGGACACCTCGTCGGTGGCCCTCAACCCCATCATCAAGTTCACCACGCTCTTCGGCCTTCTGGCGGTGGAGCTGGCGCTGGAGCTGCGGGCGGCCCACGGCGCGGGGCTCACGCTGGGGCTGGCGGCCGTGACCTTCATCATCGCCCTGTTCTTCATCTACCGCTCGTTCTACGGCATGCGGATCAAGTCGGAGGGGTAGGCCGCCGGCGTGAAGTCGGCCGCGGGAACGCCCTCGCCGCGCTGGTCGCCGCATACCTTGACCCGGACGTGCTTCCACCGGGGGCGTAACGGACGGGTTCGCCAGCACGCCGCGGTCCCGCTACACTGCGACGTCGCCGATGCACGGAGGTGACCCATCGCCAGGAAGACCGCGTCGTCGAGCAAGGCATCGACCCGAAAAGTGAGCAAGAAAGCGGCCCGGCCGGCCGCGAAACCGCGCAACGTCAAACCGGCTGCCCCGCCCGCCGACGATGCGGCGTCGCCCGCGCGTGCCGGGCGGACCAAGGCCGGGAAGACGGCTTCACGACGCCGGGCGAGCCCGAAAAAAGCCTCGGCGACGCCCGCCACAGATTCAACAGCGCAGGCTGCACCGGCCGCTTCCGCGCCCGCCACGACGCAGGGGCCGACGCAGGCCGAGCGGGCCGCCCAGTCGCTGGCTTTTGCTCGGGAGGTCGCCAGGCTCGCGGCCGCCGACAAGTGCACGGACGTGGTCATCCTCGACGTCTCCGGCCTCTCGCCGGTGACCGACTACCTCGTCATCGCCACGGGCACCTCGGGCCGGCAGATGCGCTCGGCCGCCGACGACCTGATCGAACTGGGTGAGCAGGCGGGCTTCGCGCCGCTCTCCGCCTCCGGGCTCGACTCCGACACCTGGGTGTGCGTGGACTTCGTGGACGTGCTGCTGCACATTTTCAGCGCCGACGCCCGGCAGTACTACGACCTCGAATCGCTCTGGGGCGACGCGACGCGGGTGCCGCTCGAGGGCTAGCGACTAGGCCCCACATCGCGTCGCTGTGCACCGCGCAAGCGGCGCTTTGCCGCCCTGCCGATACCCGCGGCTGAAGGGCACCGCACTGCACCGGCTCCGGCACGGGGCGCATCTCCGTCGGCCGCCGGTGCGCCGTCGTCTCACGCCCCGCAGCACTGCTTGTACTTCTTGCCGCTGCCGCAGGGGCAGGGGTCGTTGCGGCCGACCTTCTCCTCGTCGTTGGTGATCGGCCGGGTCACGGTCACCGTCGGGCCACGCCCGCCCGCGGCGGCCGTCTCCGGCTCTGCCTCTGCCGTGGCGGCGGCTTCGCCGGGCTGCGGAAGCCCGCCCGTCGCCGCCAGCTCTTCGCCCACGCCGTACGTGTCAACGGTCTGGTGAATCGCCGCCACCGGCTGGTAGACACTGCGGGCAGGCTGAGCGCCCATCACGCGGGCGCGGAAGATCAGGTCGGTCACCTTCTCGCGCACACCGATCATCATCTCGTCGAAGTAGCGGAAGCCTTCCTTCTTGAACAGGATCCGCGGGTCCTTCTCGGCGAACGCGTGCAGCCCGATGCCCGAACGGAGCATGTCCATCGCGTAGAGGTGGTCCTTCCACGACTGGTCGAGGATCTGCACCAGCACGAACTGCTCGAGGTCGGTGAGCTCGCGTCGGAACATGCCACGGACACGTTCGCGGATGAACTGCTCGCGGCCGGGCACCACGCCGGTCTCGGGGTCGGGCGTCGGCTGCACGTTCTCGGGCCTCAGTCGCAGCCCGAACCGCTCGTTGATCCGCCGGGCCAGTTCCACGTCGTCCGGGTTGCCCGCCAGCAGCTCGGCGGTGACCTTTTCCACGCCGCCCTCGTGCAGCATCTGCGTCTGCAGGCCGATCAGCTCATCGCGGAGCTGCCGGACGCTGCGCGAGCGGATGTGCTCCAGCGGCAGGTCCACGCCGTAGCGCTGCAAGGTCCACTGGCGGAGGAACTCGGCCGCGTAGGGGTTGTCGGTGGGCGCGTCCTCGCCGCCGAAGGCAAAGAGCAGAACGTGCTCGACCGGGTATTCCACCTCGCGCCGGGCATACACCTCGCGGGCGCGTTTGAGGATGATCTCCTCGATGACCTCGGCCGGCTTGGGGCGGTGATCGCGGAAGTCCTCCACGAACTCCTTCGGGTCGATGTCGATGGCGAACTTGTCCCGCGCCCACCGGGACAGCTCCGACTGCGCGTACATCTTCTCGGTGAACTTCGCCAGCCCCGAGCAGTCGGCGTTGTCGATCGCGTCGGTCGCCAGCTTCGTCAGATACTCCTCCAGCTGACGCGGGGTCATCTTCTTCATCTCGGCCACCGACGCCTCGACGTGATAGCGCTGGCGCATCCACGCGGCCAGCCCTCTGAGGTCCCACGTGCTCACGTCCTCGTCGCTCTCGCCGGCGAACTCGCCCAGCGTGTTGGGCAGCGTGGTGAGCACGTCGTTCTTCGCGGCCGACTTGACGATCATCTCCAGCTGCAGGAGCTCCCGCTGGCCGTACAGGTCGGCCGGCTCGATGACCACCTCGAAGTTCTGCCGCGTCCACTCGGCCACCACGTTGGCCACGTGGTCCTGCGTGATGTACTTGTCCACCGCGTCGCGGACGGCGTCGCCGATCATGTCCCAGATGATCTGCTCGACCTTGTCGCCGCGGAGGATGCGCTGGCGCATGCCGTAGAACGCGACGCGCTGGCGGTCCATGACCTCGTCGTAGTCGAGCAGCGACTTGCGGGCCATGTAGTTCCGCTCTTCGACCTTGCGCTGGGCCCGCTCGATGCCTTTGGTGATCCGCCGGTCCTCGATGGCCTCGCCCTCCTGCATGCCCAGGAAGCCGAGCACCTTGATCGTCCACTCGCCGGCGAACATCTTCATCAGGTCGTCCTGCAGCGAGACGAAAAACCGGCTCGACCCCGGGTCGCCCTGCCGGCCCGACCGCCCGCGGAGCTGGTTGTCGATGCGGCGCGCCGTGTGCCGCTCGGTCCCCACCACGTGCAGCCCGCCCACCACCTTCGCCGTCGGCTTGAGCTGGAAGACGCGGGTCAGCGGCGAGTCGGGCTCGATGACGATCTCCTTCTCCGTCTTGCGCTGTTTGAGCGTGTAGCGGTACGGGCCGCCCCCGCCCTTGCCGCCCACCGGCTCGACCTTCACCACGTCGAAGAACGTCTCGGGGGCCGGTTTGATGTCGGTGCCGCGACCGGCCATGTTCGTGGCGATGGTGACGTTGCCCACCACCTCGCCGTGCCGGTTCGTGTGCTGCAGGCCGGCCAGCGCGACGATCGCCGCCTCGCGCTCGTGGAACTTGGCGTTGAGCACCTCATGCTGGATACCGTACTTCCGCGTCAGCAGCGCCGAGAGCATCTCGGACTTCTCCACCGACGTCGTGCCCACGAGCACGGGCCGGCCGGCGTCGGAGTGCGCCTTGATCTCCTCAAGGATCGCCTCCCACTTCTCGTGCTCGGTCCGGTACACGCGGTCCTCGTAGTCCTCGCGGATCCGCGGGCGGTTGGTGGGGATGGTCACCACGTCGAGCTTGTAAATCTTCGAGAACTCCTCCGCCTCCGTCTGGGCCGTGCCGGTCATGCCCGCCAGTTTCTTGTACAGCTTGAAGAAGTTCTGCAGCGTGATGGTGGCCAGCGTCTGCGTCTCCTCCTTGATCGGCACGCGCTCCTTCGCTTCCACCGCCTGGTGCAGCCCGTCGGACCACTGCCGCCCCACCATCTTCCGACCGGTGTACTCGTCGACGATGACGACCTCCATCGTGCCCTTCTGGCCCCGCTCAACGACGTAATCACGGTCGCGCTCGAAGACCACGTGCGCCCGCAGCGCCTGCTCGAGCAGGTGCGGCCAGTGCATGTTGTCCCCGAGGTAGAAGGAGCCGACGCCGGCGAACTCCTGGGCCGCGGCGATCCCCACGTGCGTCAGGTGGGCCGACTTCTTGTCCAGCTCCACCTCGTAGTACTGCGTGTACTTGCTCCGCTCGGCCTCGGCCGCCGCCAGCTTCTCCTCCAGCTTCTTCTTCCGCTCGCGGGCGGCCTCGGCGGCCTTCTTGTCATGCCGAAGCCGCTCGATGTCGCCCTCGGCCGCCTTGATCAGCCGCTTGCACTCCATGACCTCCCGGTCGGCCCGGGCGTACGGCTCGTGCAGCTCCAGCACCTTGCGGATCACGGCGTCGGCCTTGCGGTACTTCTCGGCGTCGTCGTGGGCCGGGCCGGAGATGATCAGCGGCGTACGCGCCTCGTCGATCAGGATCGAATCCACCTCGTCGATGATCGCGCAGTCCAGCGGCCCCTGAACCTGTTCGGCCAGCGTCGACTTCATGTTGTCACGCAGAAAGTCGAAGCCGAACTCGGCGTTGGTCCCGTAGGTCACGTTGCACGCGTACATCTTCCGCCGAACGTCCCCGCCCGGGTCCATCTCCGACTGGATGTACCCGACGGTGAACCCCAGCGCCTCGAACGCCGGCCTCACCCACGTCGCGTCACGCCGCACGAGGTAGTCGTTGACCGTCACGACGTGCGTGTGCAGCCCCTCCAGCGCCCACAGGAAGCATGCCAGCGGCGCCACGAACGTCTTGCCCTCGCCGGTGGCCATCTCGGCGATCTTCCCCTCGTACAGCACCAGCCCCCCGATCAGCTGCACGTCGAAACACCTGGCGCGGAACGGCGGCCGCGACTCGGGATACAGCCGACGCACCTCGTCGTAGATGACGTTGGGGATCTCCACCTTCGTCCACGGCATCCCCTGCTGGATGATCCGGTCTTCAAGGTCGGCGAACGCGTTGTACGCCTCGTTCGACTGGAACTGCTCGGGGTTGAAGTTCTCGTCGGGGTTGAAGATCGACCGCATCCCGATGTTGCGATCCATCGACTCCCGCATGATCGCCATCGCTTCGGGAATGCGGTCGGCCAGCTTCACCTTGCCGGCCTTGATGTCCGCACGCAGGGCCTGCGCCCGCTCCCGCAGCTCCGCGTCCGTGAGCTTGACCATCTCCGGCTCGAGCGCGTTGATCGACGCCACCATCCGCCGATACCGCTTGAGCAAACGCTCGTTCCGCGAACCGAAAATCTTGACCAGCAACTTGTGAATCGCCGCGTTCATGGTGTCCTTCGTCCCGACATGCCCCGGTCAGTTGCCGCAGAGCACGCCCGTCGGGAAATCACGCCGGCGGCCGTAGAAGACCGTCGGCCGGCTTCGTTGTCTCTTACCTCGACCGTGAGCCTGTCGCTCACGGGCTTCCGCCCGGTCTGCTCGCTCATTCACGTGGGGTGGAACTCAACCCAACCGGGGACTTCCGCCCCCGCCACGTTGACCAAGCCGCAAACGCCCCCCATCGCCAACATGCGCCCGCTGGCTTGTCGCCCCAGCCGCCACGCTCCCACCGCGTCAGGCGGCACCGGGCAGCTCACCAGCTACATGGCGAAAAGCGGCGGCGGCAGTCGCCACTGCGACCAACCCAGCACACGACGACGCATCACCGGCCGCCGTGGCGGCAAGCCCCGATGCGAGAGCCCCACGCACGTCACCCGGCACTTTGGGCACGCCAGCAGACGGAGCACCCCGCCCCGGTCGCGCCGACGCCATCGCGTGGTGGCCCGACGCACCATCTCGGCCAGACGCGTCACCTCGGCCGTCGCGCCGGCCGACCACGCCGCCCCAGCCATGCCCGGGAGCACCCAACCGATGCGACCGCTCACCGCGGCGGTCAGAAGCAACGTCATGAAAAACGCACACCGCATGGGCCGCATCGTCCGGGCAGTATACGCCACAGCAGGCCCCCCGGGCCGACCGCCCCCTTCGGAAAACACCGCCCGGAGATTTCCGGACGTTCCATCGGCCCTGAGCCGCCCCACCATCCGGCGTGGACCAGCCCCCCGCCTGACATGCCACCCCTGCTCGCCCTCAGGGCCGTGCAGCCGGCGGCGGGGTTCACAGGGGCACGGACAGGGCTTCCCACGCGGTTCGGCCACACGCCTCCAACGCTTCCGGCGGCACCCAGTCGAAGCCGCGCAGCACCGTGTCGAGCGGCGGCGGAGGGGGCAGTCCACGCTCCCGGGCAAGCCGCGCGGCGGTCACATGAACCGTCTGAACGTGCAAAACGGCCGTCATGCCGGCGACGCGGTGATACCCGCCGCCGTAGACGACCACGGTGGGAATGCCCCAGTCACGCAGCAGGTCGAGCGTCCAGCGGTCGCGGGCGGCCACCTCCGCCGTGCTGAGCATCATCTGCCCGAACCGGTCGTCCCGGTGCACGTCCACCCCGGCCACATAAAAGACGATGTCCGGCTCAAACGTCTCAACGGCTGCGGGCAACGTTTCCAGCAGTTTCTCGAAAAATCGTGCCGACGGGGCGAAGCGTTCCAGTTCGACGTCCAGCGACCCGGGCACCTTGACGGACGGATAATTGCGTCCGACGTGCAGGGAGTAGGTGAAGACCCGAGGGTCGTCGCGGAAGATGAAGTGGGTGCCGTTGCCCTGATGGGCGTCGAGGTCCGCGACCATGATCTGATAGAGCGGGTCGTCGTGCAGCAGCGACCGCACGGCCACCGCGACGTCGTTGAACACGCAAAATCCCTGTCCGGAGTCGGGGAAGGCGTGGTGGGTGCCTCCCGCCAGGTTCACCGCGAGGCCCTCGCTCAACGCCGCCCGCGCGGCAAGGACCGTCCCCTGCGTGGCGTGATGGCTGCGCCGCGAGAGTTGCGGCGACCAGGGCAACCCCAGCCGCTGTCGGGTCAGCTCGTTGAAGACGCCGGTCCGAATGGACTGCACGTAATCGCGGGTGTGGACGCGGTAGAGGTCGGCGTCGGACACCGGGCCGGGGTCCACCACACGAGCAAACCGGGCGACTGCCGCTGCAGTCTGCTGAAACTTGCTCATCGGGAAGACGTGTCCCGGGGGCAGTGGTGCGGTGTAGGCCGGGGAGGAGAAGGCGATCAGCGGGCCTGCCGCCGGCGTTGGGCCGGGCGGGGTGGGGTCGCCGGCGCGCGTTCGGCCGGCGTTCTTCACCAGGTCCCGGACATCGCGGTCCGCTTGACGGGAGCCGCCACTCGCCGGCGTTTCATCGCGGCTTTGCGGGGAAAGCTCCGGGCTCGACTCGGGTTGCCGCACCGGCAGAGGGTAGCCGGGGCGCACGGCCTTCACGAAAGATGAAAAACGGCGCGGGTGTCGGCAGCCGCCGCCGACACCCGCGTGTTCATGTGAGGTTCGTGTGTGCGTTACTTGCGACGGTCGTCAGGAGCCGTTGGGCGAAGCCGCGGCCTGAGACCGGTTCGTCAGGAACGGCGCCCCTTTCCGCGATGTCCCTTCGACGCTCTGTGCCCCGGCCGCCGTGTGACTCGGCCGCCGTGTGGCCCGGTCAGTTCTCGGGGACGTTGGCCGTGGCCGTGTCAAGCTGGGCGTCGTCGCTGGTGAGCAGCGTGAGGGCTTCAAGCGACGGACGGGCGAGCTCGGCCGACCGTTGAAGCTGTTCGTTATAAGCCCGCTGCGCGATGAACATAGTCGCCGCGCCGGCGATGATGAGTGCCGCGATGATGATGAAGCTGATCCGCATGGCTGGCTCCTTCCTTGTGGGTTGGGGTGATCGACTGCCAAGGCATGGGTCACCTTCGCAATCGGTTGCCACTACATCGGAGTATCGTGGCCTGCCGCGGGTTCCGCAACCCTTTTCACTGCGGCATAAAGTCACATCTGACAACGATTTCCGATGCCCTCTATCCCGTTGTTGCTCCCCCCGCTCCGGGGTTCTCAGGGCGTTCATGCGGTGGACCGCCCACCGCTACCGGACGCTCCCGTAGGTGCATTCAACGGGGCCATGGTTTAGGCCATGACCGCCGTCGCGGTCCACTGCTTACCGCGAATTTATATTTTTCTAGATGGGGCTGAATCTGGCGGACAGAGATTGTGCTAACAAGCTGGCGTTTTGACGCTTTCCAAAGCGGTCATCAAGGTTGGGTCAGTTCTTGCGTCGCCCGGGCTTGCGGCGGGTGGCGACCCGCCGGGGCAGCGGTTTGCCGGGCTTGGGCGGTTTCGGGGGCTTGAGGCCGCCGGCGGGCTTGTGCTCGAGGGCGGTGCCGTCCCAGATCGGCCTTTTTGGGGAGCCGGGCGGGGGTGCCGCGGGGGCGCTTTGCCCCGGCGCCGGCTTGCCCGAAGTCCCCTTGCCGCGGATGGCGAGCTTGATGGGCACCTCCGGGTAAGGCAGCAGTTCGCGGAGTCGGTTGAGCAGGAACCGCTGGTAGGTCTCGGTGATGAGCGACGGGTTGTTGACGAAGAGGACGATCTCCGGCGGGTTGATGCCCGTTTGCGTTGCGTAGTACACGCGTGGCCGCTTGCCGCTGGGGTGACTGGGGGTGCGTTCGGTGAAGACCTGGGCGATGGCGGCGTTCAGCCGGCCCGTGCCGAGACGCTGGCTGGCCTGCTTGTGCAGGTGCCGGGCGAGGTCGAGCACCTGCTGGACGTTTTTCCCGTCCCTGGCGGTGATGAACGCGATGGGGGCGAAATCGACGTGTCGCAGCGTCTTGTCGAGGTAGTCGCGGTATTTTGCCATGGCCGCGGTGTCGTCGAACGGCTGGCCATCGGCGTCGGCCCGCGTGGAGAACTCGGCCCGGGCGAGGTCCCACTTGTTGATGACGATCACGACCGGTTTGTACTGGCTGGCGATGTAGGCGGCGAGTTTCTTGTCCGGCTCGGAGACGGGCTCGGTGGCGTCGATGAGCAGGAGCACGACATCGGCCCGGCGGATGGATCGCTCGGCCCGGTGGAACGAGTAGAACTCGATGTCGTTGGTGACCATGTGCCGCTTCTTGCGGACGCCGGCCGTGTCGATGACCACCAGCGTGTGGCCGTCTTTCTCGAAGCGGACGTCCACCGAGTCCCGCGTGGTGCCGGGAACCTCCGAGACGATCACGCGGTCGGCGTCTTCGCCTTCGTAGATGCGGGCGATGGCGTTGACGAGCGTGGACTTGCCCGCGTTGCGCTTGCCGACGATGGCGATGTGCATGTCCGGCTCGGGAAGCTCGGCCGGGGCCCGCTCGAGGGGGAGGTTGTCGCGGATGGCGGCGAAGACGTCGTCGAGATGACGCTTGTTGAGCGCGGAGATGCCCAGCGGCGTGCCGAAGCCGAGGCGGGCGAAGTCGGAGAGGCTGAGGTCGGCCTTGTCGCCGTCGGCCTTGTTGGCCAGCAGGACCACCTTCAGGCCGCGTTCACGCAGCAGCCGGGCGATGTGCTCATCCGCGGCGGTCAGCCCCGCCTGGCAGTCCACGACGAACAGGACGAGGTCGGCCCGGGCGATGGCCAGCTCGATCTGGTGGTGGATGTGCTCGGTGAGGCCGGTCGGGTCCGTGAAGCCGTAACCGCCGGTGTCCAGCAGCTCGACGTATCGGACGGCGGCGTCCTTGCCGTCGTGCAGGGGCACGGGCAGCGGGTAGGCGATGCGGTCGCGGGTGACGCCGGGCATGTCCTGCACGATGGAGATCAGCCGGCCGGCCAGCGCGTTGAGCAGCGACGACTTGCCGACGTTGGGTCGGCCCACGATCGCCACCACGGGCAAACGCGGACGCGGGGCGTGGGGGCCGGCGGGGCGGGCGGGGACGGCGGCAGGAGCCGGGCCGTCCGAAGCTTGAGCGGCTGGCGGGGAGATGGGCGGGGAGACGGGCTGAGGGGTATCCGACATGGGACGTCCGGTTGGGGGGCGAAGGGGAAGGATAGGCGGATGAGAAGCCGCCGCGGCGGCGTCGGGCGCGTGTTGTCACCGGGGCGAGCGGGAGAAAAACCGGATTTTGTCCCATAGAAAACGTTGTCATTCGCGAAAATCAGGTTATCTTCCAGAGCGGCCCGGCGGAGGGGAGCGGGTGTTGCCGGGCCGGTGTGTTCTTTCGTCGGAGGACGACGCCATGCCTTGCGTGTCGGAGATTCTCGCGAACAAGGACGGCTACGTGTTCACCATTCCGCCGTCGGCCGAGGTGCTGGAGGCGGTGCGGAAGATGAACCAGCGGCGGATCGGCGCGCTCGTCGTGGTGGACGGGGAGACCTACCCCGGTCGGGTGGTGGGGATGTTCACCGAACGGGACGTGCTCCGGCTGGTCGGTGCCCTGCAGGATGTGACCAGCCTGCGTGTGGGGGAGGTCATGACCCGCGACGTGGTCACGGTGTCGCCCGATGCGGACATCGAAGAGGTGCAGGAGATCATGAAGACCCGGCGCATCCGACACCTTCCGGTGGTGGACCGCGACGGCGTGCTCGTGGGTCTGGTGAGCATCGGCGACCTCAACGCCTGGGCCGTCGAGCATCAGGCACGTCAGCTGGCGGGCATGCACGACTACATCTTCGGCCGGGTGTGACGCCGTCCGGGTGTGACGCCGGCCGGGTGTGAGGCGGGTCGCGCTGGCGGGCACCGCGTAAGTCGAGCTTCGTTGACCGCCGCGGCATGAACGCCGTGGGCGGTGGCGGTGGCTGTGTTTGTCCGCCTCGGTCGGCGCGCACCTCTTCAACGGCAGCCGCACCCGCCCCAGGGCGGCGTAACGTGAGAACGTGACGCCCCTGCCGATTGATGCGTATCTGCCTCAGGTGGTGGACGCCCTGCGCATAGGACGGAACCTGGTTCTGGTGGCCGAGCCGGGGGCGGGCAAAACGACGCGTGTCCCCCCGGCCATTGCCGAGTCAGGCGTGGCAGGCGATGGGGCGGTGGTGATGTTGCAGCCCCGCCGGGTGGCGGCGCGGGCCGCCGCGGAACGGATTGCGGCGGAGCGAGGATGGCGGGTGGGAGACGAGGTGGGGTACCAGGTGAGGTTCGAGCGGCGGATCGGCCCGAGGACGCGCATCCGCGTGCTCACGGAGGCGATCCTGTCGCGACAGCTGCTTGCCGACCCGGAGCTGTCCGGGGTGGGGTGCGTGCTGCTGGATGAGTTTCACGAGCGCTCGGTGCACACTGACGTGGCCATCGCGTTGCTGCGGGAGGTGCAGGAGGCGGTTCGTCCGGACCTGCGGCTGGTGGTGATGTCGGCAACGCTCGAGGCCGGCGCGGTGGCGGCGTTTCTGGGCTCGGAGACCACGGTGCTCGAAGTCCCGGGGCGGACGCATCCGGTGGCGGTGGAGCATTGGGAGCGACGGGGTCTGTCGTGGGAGGAGTTGCTGGAGCGCGCGGTGGTGGAGTCCGCCGGGTCGTCGGACGGGCACGTGCTGGCGTTTCTGCCCGGAGCGGAAGAAATCCGCCGGGCCGAGCGGTCGATCCGCGGTCGGCTGCCCGATGGGTGGGAGGTGCTGCCGTTGCACGGGTCGCTGCCCTTCGAACAGCAGCGGGCGGCGATCGCGCCGTCTCCGCGGCGGAAGGTGATCCTCGCCACGAACATCGCGGAGACCTCGCTGACCATCGACGGCGTGACGACGGTGGTGGACAGCGGGCTGAGCCGGCAGGTGCGGTTTGACGTCAAGCGCGGCCTCGAGCGGCTGGAGCTGGGGCGGATCAGCCAGGCCAGCGCGCGGCAGCGGGCCGGCCGGGCGGGGCGGACAAGGCCTGGACGGTGCGTGCGTCTCTGGAGCGCGAAGGAACACCAGGAGCTGGCGGCGTTTGACGTGCCCGAGCTGCACCGCGTGGACCCGGCGCCGACGCTGCTGACGCTGCTGGCATGGGGCGTGCAGGATGTGCATGGCTTCGGCTGGTTCGAGCGGCCGGGCGAGGCGGCGGTGGAGCGGGGCCTGGGGCTGCTGAAGATGCTGGGCGCGGTGGACGCCCGGGGCGCGGTGACCCCGGTCGGCCGGCGGATGGCCGAGCTTCCGGTGCACCCGAGGCTGGCGAGGCTGCTGGTCGAGGCGACGGGGACCCCATGGGCCGAGGCGGCGGCGGCGACGGCCGCGGTGCTTTCCGAAGGGGGTGTGCGGTGGCGCGAGCGGAGCGTGCCACGGGCCGAGCGAAGGCCGTCTCACCTCACCGTCAGCGATTTGCACCTGCACCTCGAGGACCTCGCCTATGCCGAGCGAAGGGGGTTTTCGGCAGAACTGGAAGACCAGGGGATCGACCCGCAGGCGGCCCGCCGGGCGGCACGCGTGCGGGATGAGCTGCTGAGGCGGATGGGCGGCGAGAAGGTCGGCGGGCGCGCGGCGCATGAGACGCCCGACACCGTGAAGCTGCTGCGGGCGTTCCCGGACCGGGTGTGCGTGCGGCGTGAACCGGACAGCGCGGCCGGGCTGATGGTCGGCGGCGTGGGGGTGGTGCTCTCGGCCGAGTCGGGGGTGCGTCGGGGACGGCTGTTTCTGGCGCTGGACCTGCGGGACGACGAGCGGCAGGAGCAGAAGCAGGCGGAAGTGACCGTCGCGCACGGCGTGGACGAGGCCGAGCTGGACGCCGCCTTTCCCGGGCTGATCACGGTGCGTCGAACGGCGTTGTACGACGCCGACCGGGACAAGGTGGTGGTGCGGGCGGAGCGGGTGTACCGGGAGCTGGTGCTGGAGTCGCGCGACGACGGGGGCGTTTCCGATGAACTGGCGGCGACGGCACTGGCCGATGCGCTGCTGGAGCGGTGGTCCGAGCGTCTCCGGCGGGACGAGGCGGCGTGGGCTCTGGCGTGCCGAATGCGTCTGGCCAGAGCGAACGTGCCGGCACCGGGCGGCGTGACCTGGCCCGATGTGGACGACGCCGCGACCTGGCGTGAGGCGGCGGTGGCGGCGGCGACGGGCCGTCGGCGGCTGGCCGAGATCGATCTGACCGCCCTGCTGCGGTCCCGCCTGGTCTACCCGCTCGACCGGTGGCTGGACGAGCAGGTGCCGGAGCGGTGGACGCTCGCCCGGGGGCACCGCGTGCGAATCGACTACACCGTGTCGCCGCCGGTGCTGGCGGTGCGGCTGCAGGAGCTCTTCGGCGTGACGCGTACGCCGACCGTGGCCGGCGGGCGGGTGCCGCTGGTGCTGCACCTGCTCAGCCCGGGGTACAAGCCGGTGCAGGTGACGCAGGACCTTGTATCGTTCTGGACCAACACCTATCCGCAGGTGCGGAAGGAGCTGCGCGCGCGATATCCCAAGCACGCGTGGCCCGAAGACCCGTTCGCTGCGGACGTGGTCCGGGCGGCGTCGGCCGTTCGCGAGGGCAAGGAGCGAACCTAGCCTTACGCCCGGGATGGAGACGACGCGACGAGTGGTGCCCACGCTGGAGGAGGCCGAGCGGCGGGCGTGGGACGGCCTACGGGACGGCGTCACACGGGCGAAACACGCCTTCCACACGCTCTCGCTGGCGACGGTGGGGCTGGACGGGTCGCCGAAGTGCCGGACGGTCGTGTTGCGGCATGTGGATGAGGCGGCCCGGACCTTGTGGTTTCACACCGACGCCCGCAGCCCCAAGTTCGGCGAGCTGATGCGTCAGCCCGTCGCCACGCTCCTGTTTTACGACGCTCAGGCCGGGCTCCAGTTGCGGGCGGAAGCGTCGGTGGTGCTGCACCACGGGGACGACGCCGCACGGGCACGGTGGTCGGCAAGCCGGCCGGGCAGCCGGCTGTGCTACGCGGCACGCGTCGGCTCATCGGCCCGCGTACCCGAGCCGCCGGCGGCCCCCACGACCGACGACGGGGGCTTCGAGCATTTCGCGTGCGCCGAGTGCCGGGTGCGGCGGCTGGAGTGGCTCGACCTCGACCACGCTGGGCACCTGCGGGCCGAGTTCCTCTACGACGAGCACGGCCGGCGTGTGGACGCGGCGTGGCTGGCGCCGTGACCGGGCAGGCCGATCCGGTCAACGCTCGGTGGCGGCCGGGGCCGACTGGATGTGTTGGAGCAGCGCGGGGTCGAACTTGGGCCGGCGGTCGAAGGTGAACAGGCCGTTCTGCTCCTGATACACGTCGGTGAGCTGGGTGTAGCAGTATCCGAAGATCGCGGGGTTGCTCAGCAGGGCCGAGCAGAGGCCGCGGAAGCGGTCGAGAAAAGCCTGGGGCGACGTGGGGCGGTCGCCGTAGCCCCACGAGGCGTAGCCGGGACGGGCGTCGGGGTTCCACCACGTGCCGCCGAACTCGGAGACGAAGTAGGGCTGGCCAGCGTAGGGGACTGACATGGGCTTGCCGGCCAGCTCACCCCAGCCGGCGACGACGGGCGGACGGCCTTCGAGCGCGGGTGCGTACTTGGCCGCGAAGCGGGCGACGTCCTGCTCGTAGTCGTGCGTGTCGTAGACGTCGGCATCGTGCACGCGGTGCGACCAGCCGGAGGCGTCGAGCACGGGCCGGGTGGGGTCGATGGCCTTGGCGGCAAGGTAGCAGGCGAGCGTGAGGTCGGTCAGCGGGGCATGAACGTCGGTGAGCGCTTCGCCGGTCTCGTTGAGGGCGCACCAGCCGACGATGCAGGGGTGGCTGTAATCGCGGTGCAGGGCCTCAAGCCACTGGGCGACGGTGGTGACGGCCGGGTCGGACTTGTCGATGCCCCAGTCGCCCAGTTCGCCCCAGCAGAGGTAGCCGAGCCGGTCGGCGTGGTAGAGAAAACGCTCTTCGAAGACCTTCTGGTGCAGCCGGGCGCCGTTGAAGCCGACGGACATGGCCAGTTCGATGTCGCGTCGCAACGCCTCGTCCGTGGGCGCGGTGAGGATGCCGTCGGGGTAGTAGCCCTGGTCGAGCACGAGCCGCTGGAAGACGGGTCGGCCGTTGATCAGCACCGCCCGCCCGTCGAGGGCGACCGAACGCAACCCCGCGTAGCTGCGGACACGGTCGAGCACGCGGCCGTCGCCGTCGAGCAGCTCGAGCACGAGGTCGTAGAGGTACGGCTTGCCGACGTCCCAGAGCTGGACGGCCTGAGGGGGGACGCGCAGCACGAGCTGGGCCGAGAGGGCTGCGTCGGCGGCGGTCTCGGCGGCGTCCAGCGGGTCGGCGACGCCAGCGCCGTCCTGCGGGAACAGCGTGGCCCGGATGCGTAAACCGCGGGCAGTGGCGCGGGCGAAGCCGCCGCCGGGCAACGGCTGGGGAGCCAGCCGCAGGGGAACCGAGAGCAGGAACCGCCGGCCGGGAACGTCGGGCGTGATGCGGACGCGGCCCCCCGAGCCGCCGACGAAGCCAGTGCCGATGGAAACGGCCGGGAGCGGCTCCAGCCAGACCGTCTGCCAGATGCCCGTGGTGCGGGTGTAGTGGCAGCCGTGGTTGTCGTACTGGCGGGACTGCTTTCCGCTGGGCATCGGTGCCTGCGGGTCGTCGCGGACACGGACGACGAGGTCGAGCGTGTCGCCGGGGCCGGCGGCCGCCGCGAGCGAGGCCACCAGCGGCGTCCAACCGCCGCGATGGCGGGTAAGTTCGACCGGTTCGCCGCCGGCGCGATGTGCCCAGACGGTGGCGTCGCAGTCCGCCGCGCCGATGTGCAACAGCACTTCACCGGCCGCCCCGCTCAGCCGGGAGGTGACCTCCGTCCAGCCTGCGGGCAGCTCCACCCTGCGGCGGTACCACACCGCGCGGAGGAAGTCGGTGTTGCCGACGCCGGAGAGGGGCGATTCGGGGCAGAAGGGAACGACAATCTGCTGGGTCAGCGGGCGGGTCAGCAGCCCGCGGGCGAGGCCGGAGTCGCCCGGGTCGATTTCAAAACCCCACGGCCCGTTGAGGTTGAGCCAGACGTCGCGGGCGAACTGCGGCCGGGGATACTCCGGACGGGGGCAGGCGGCGGTCATCCCGGCCAACGTACCGCAGAAGCCGCGGTGTGCAAACGGGGGCGTGGTGGGCCGCGGCGCGGTTCCCGGGTCCCGGGCGGGCAGCGTTCCCGACAGGGCTCGAACCTGTAACCTTCGGCTCCGGAGGCCGACGCTCTATCCAATTGAGCTACGGGAACGTAAACGGCGGCAGCGCGCCGCCGTGAATGTGCAACGGCGAGCATAGCCTGCCGGACCGGACGCTTCAAACCGCGACCCCCGCGCGGGGCTTGCCGACTTAGCGCTCGCCCTGCAGGTGCGATTCGACGAACCACACCCACTTGTCGAGCTTTCGGGAGATGCCCAGCAGCAGGTCCGACGTGTCGGCGTCGCCCTGCTCATCCGTGGTACGGACGTCCGCCCGCACCGACTTGGCAACGGTCGCGAGCGACGCAAGCACCGCCTTGAGGTGGTCGGGGCCGCTCACCAGCGAGGCCGGGTACTCGGGCAGGCTGGAGGTCTTGGCCACGGTCTGTGCGGTGCCCGAGGGCGTGCCGCCGAGCTGAACGATGCGCTCGGCCACGTCATCGACCGGCTCATCGAGGCCGTCCACGATGGTACCGAAGAGCTCGTGCAGCATGATGAACGTGGGGCCCTTCACGTTCCAGTGGGCCTGCCGGGCGTGGGCCTGCAGGTCGATAAGGTCCACCAGCCGACGCTGGAGCAGCTCGACCACCGGCTGACGCACCGACGCCGGCAGGTCGTTGTGGGTTGGTTTCAGGTTCATGCTCAGATTGTTCGACCGGGTCGGCGGCACGTCCAGCCGCCGCTCAGGTTTCCACCGACCAGGTGCGGACGCCGATCCGCGTCGGGTCGTCGGAGGGTGCGCCCTTGAGCCGGCCGGTCAGGAACACCGCGACGCGGACGTCGCCCACGCGGTGGACGCGCAGGTCCTCGAGTGCGTCGGCCAGGAGCAGGTGCAGCGCGTGAAAGCCCGCGGCATGCGGGGCGTTGCGCAGCTCGGCGAAGAAGTCGTCTGCCGACTGCTCGACCACGGGCATCTCCGGGTCGTCCCACGGGAACGGCGGCCGCAGACGCACCGGCTCGACCGGCGCATCCGTCTCGCTCGGATAGAGCAGTCCATGGCAGGCGTCGGCAAGCTGCGACCAGAAGTCGGGGATCATGCCTCAGCTCCGTTGGCTCGGGTGGGTTGGCCGGTCATCGCAGGTAGCGGGGCGCCGTGGGCGTGGGGACGGACGCGCGGTCGAGCTGGTCACGAAGGCTATCGGCGACCTGCGGCGGGAGTCGGTTGAAGAACACCAGCCCGGTGCGACGCTCGATGTCCCTCGGCGTGGTGCGGAAGCCGGCCCACTCGACCGTGTCGATGCGGTCGTCATTCGGGACACGGACGGCGATGACGCGGGTCGACGCGGTGATGCGGTCGGTTCGGTCCACGCGGTCGCCGGGCACGACGACGATCACTTTCCAGCACTCGGCCGGGACGGTGATGCGGCCGCGAGCTATGGTCTCGGCCGGCCCGCTGCTCCCGACGCCGCCGCGGCCGTGCGGTCCGGCCACGATGAACAGCGTGTGGCGCCCCCCTGCCACCAGCCCGCGCGCGTAGCTTTCCAGTGTGGCCCACGACCGCTGATTGATGTTGGGTGCCTGCGGGATGATGTTGGTCATGCGGTAGGTGGCAGCGGCGTCGTCGGGGGTGGCGTCGCGGTCGGAGTGCGGGACCAGGTGGCCGCGGTCGAACCCCGAGCTGGTGTAGTCCTGATGGGTCACGCGGTAGAACCCGCGAGGCAGTTCGTCGTCGGTGAGGAAGGTACGCAGCCGCGGCGCATCGCCCAGGTCGGACTGCTGCAGCCGCCAGCTCGCCCAGTTGGCCGTGGCCGTCTGGTCGTTGTAGCTGAGGGCGTACTGCCGGCGGACGATGAGAAAGTTGGTGCGGTTGGCCGGGTCGGGGGTGGCGTTGCTGGGGTTGCCCAGCAGCAGGTGCGGGGAGCGTTCGGCGGGTTCGCCTGCGGGCGTGCGTGGCGAGTCGGCAGCCGCGGGAACTGGCGGCGGCGACGCAGACGTCGGCGGCGGGGGCGAACGCTCGGCCGTGGAGCTGGTGTTCGGCCCGCTGAGCAGGTAGCCCACCAGCACGACCGCAGCCATGAACAGCAGCACCGGCAGCGACGCGGCCGCCGGAAGACGCAGCCCCAGACGGCGTCCGCCGCGGCGGCGGCGCCCGGACGCAGGGAAGGGAGCGGGCCACATCGATGCTGCCGGGCGTCGCCTTCTGGCCATGGCCGAGTGTACGCCCGGACGCGTGGGCGTCCGTCAGGCGGCTCGCTGGGCCCGGCGGGCAGCGAGGGCCCGCTGGCACGCGTCGAGCAGCTGCTTCGGCTGGATGGGCTTGGTGGCGTAGTCGTCGCAGCCGGCGTCGAGGCACTTCTGACGGTCGTCGGCCATGGCGTTGGCGGTCAGCGCGACGATCGGCAGCGTGACGCCGCGCTCACGCAACGAACGCGCCAGCGTATAGCCGTCCATCTCGGGCATCATCATGTCCGAGACCACCAGGTCAAACGCACCTTGCTGGAGCTTCCCGAGCGCTTCGACGCCGTTCTCGGCCATGGTGACGTCCGCCCCGGCCCGGCGAAGGTGCAGGCCGATCAGCCGGCGGTTGTCGGGCGAGTCTTCCACGAGCAGGACCCGCACGTGCTCGAGCGGCTGGACCGTCGCGGTCCCCGGCGCGACCTTGGCTGACGGCTCGGCGGACCCGGGCAGCCACGGCGCCGCATCCACGATGTCCATCGGCAGTTCGATGCGGAAGTGCGACCCTTCGCCCGGTTGCGACCACACCAGCGTGACCGTTCCGCCGAACATCTCGGCCAGCCGCCGGGAGATCGCCAGCCCCAGGCCCGTGCCGCCGTGGCGCCGGGTCACCGAGCTGTCGGCCTGCGAAAACGGCTGGAAGAGCCGCCCGGCCTGTTCGGCGGTCAGCCCGATGCCGGTGTCCTTGACGTCCACCCGCAGCCACAGCGGTTCGGGCCGGCTCACGACGACGGAGACGTGCCCGCGGTCGGTGAACTTGACGGCGTTGCCGACCAGGTTGAGCAGGATCTGCCGCAGCCGCACCGGGTCGGAGCGGACGGACGTCGGCAGCGGGTCGAGGAACTGGAGCTCCAGCGTGACAGCCTTTTCCTGCGCGCGAGGTCGGCAGAGCTGCACGACCTGCGTGACCAGCTCGCCGGGACGGACCTCGATGCGTTCGAGCGTGAGTCGTCCGGCTTCGACGCGGGAGAGGTCCAGGATGTCGCTGATGAGGGTGAGCAGGTGTTCGCCGGCACGGCGGATGATCGCCAGCGTATCGGCGCGTTCCTTGGGGTCGTTGGCGATCGCGGGGTCGGCCAGCAGCTCGCTGTAGCCGAGGATGGCCGTCAGCGGCGTCCGCATTTCGTGGCTCATGTTGGCGAGGAACTCGCTCTTGGCGCGGTTGGCGGCTTCCGCCCGCTGTGTGGCGGCTTCGGCGCGGGCGCGGGCGTCGGCCAGCTCCTGTCGCGCCAGCACCTCCTCCGTCACATCGAGATTGAGGCCGATCATGCGGTGCGGCCGCCCCTGGGCGTCGGTCAGCGCTACGCCCATGCCGTTGATCCACCGCAGACTGCCGTCGGGGTGGACCACACGGAACCGCACCGAGAAGTCGCGTTCGCCGCTGGCGGAGGTGAGCACCCGCTCCATCGGGGCGATGGCCTGCTCGAAGTCGTCAGGATGGATGATCCGCTTGGCCGTGGCGATCGTGCCGTCGAAGGCTTCGGGACAGATGCCGAAGAGCCGGCAGCTTTCTTCGTCCCACCACAGCGTCCCCGTGGCTACGTCCCAATCCCACAGCCCGATGCGGACGGCCTTGCGGACGGCGTCGAAGCGGTGGCGGGCCAGGTCGAGGGCCTCGGCAGCGCGATGCCGCTCCGTGACGTCCATCGCAAAGCCGTTCCAGAGCACACTGCCGTCGGGCTCGCGTTCGGGCTGGCTCGAAGCGAGCACGCGCCGGTAGTCCCCTTCGGTGGTTGCCACGCGGCACTCGCACTGGAACGGCGAGAGGTCGGCGGCCGATGCGGCGATCTGTTCCCACAGCGGTTGCAGGTCGTCGGGGTGCACGCGTTCAAAGAGCGCCTGGGCCGAGTCGCGGAGCTGCTCCGGAGAGAGACCGAAGACCTGGTGCACGCCCACCGAGGCGTAGGGGAACTCGCACGTCCCGTCCGGCCGCATGCGGAACTGGTACAGCGCCCCAGGGACCTGCAGCGAAATCTTGTTGAGGCGCGCGTTGGCCGCCTCCACCGCATCCGCGCGTTGACGCGCCAGGTGCAGCGCCTCGTCCACCTGCCGACGGGCCGTCTCGGCCTCCAGCAGCAGCCGGCGTTCGCGTCCGCGGAAACGGAACACCGCCCCGCCCACCACCACCGACGCGAGCAACGCGGGGATCAGCCCCATCATCGCCTTGCGACGGACCTCGTTGATCTGCGCGAGGTAGGCGTCGGCGCGGATGTCCACGCCGACGACCCCTTCCAGCCGACCCTCATCGTCCACCAGCGGCGCGTAGGCCGCGACGAAGGTGCCCCACCGGTCCGTGTACGGCTCGGGCATGACCACCGCCTGCGGCGTGCCGTCGAGCAGCCCGAACGCCTGCAGCACCGCCTGCGGGCCGTCGTGGTAGTGCTGCCAGAGCTCGGCACGGTCATCGACGCCGTCGTTGTCCTGGTCGCCCGGCTCGGCCGAGTCCACCACGAAACGGACCTTGCCTTCCTCATCCAGCACCATCGTGTAGATGTACTGAACGTGGCCGACGGCATCGCGAATCCGACGCAGCCGCTCACGGACCTGCGTGTACAGCGGCCCGTCCATCTGCGAGCGGTCGCGGAGCTGACGGTGCAGCTCGATGTCCACCTGCTTCGACGCCGCCCGGGCAAGAAACTGCAGGTACTCGGTGAGCTTGGCCCGAATGGCCCGCTCGGCGGTCTCCCAGACGCCGAAGACCGCCATCAGGGCGACCGCAAAGACGAGGAAAAACGCCGCCAACCCTTCGGCGAACGGGCGAAGAAGGTGACGTGCCCCGCGCGGGTGTTCACGCTGGCCCGCCGCGACAGACCCGTCGGCAGACGGCGAGATTTCCGGATTCGACGCTGACATAGCGGGGGAGGTAGACCGTTTGCCCGTCCCACCGGCGGGACGCCGACCCTCACGCTTTCCCCGCTATCGTCTTGTCGTCGCAACCGCTTGATGCACCCCATTTTGGAAAAACGTTCAAGACCGTATCGGCCGCAGACGTATGGACGGTTGACGATGGATGGATGAACGACCGGAGCTCGCGGTGGGGGGGAGACGGGCTGTCGGGGACGTGGCCGGTGCGGCGTTGAATCCTTGGCGGAGGCCGCCACAATCCACGGGGAACCGCCGCCGGATTGCCTCAAGCACTTGGGAGACCGCTGCCGTGGCTCAGGCCGACATCATCATCGCCGACGATCGACTGCTGCCGCAGGCGGTGGAGCTGTACAACGCGGTCTTCCGCCCGCGCCGCGAGGTGGACTTCTTCAAGCGCCGGTTTATGGGTCGTTACAACGCCTTGACGCTGCTGGCGCGGGTGGACGACCGGCCGGTGGGCTTCTGGATCGGCTTTGAGCTCAAGCCCGGCATGTTCTACCACTGGCTCGGGGCCGTCGTGCCCGAGCTGCGGCGGCAAGGCATCGGCCGCCAGCTCCACGAAGCCCAGCAGGCGTGGGCGAAGGACCACGGCTACGAGTACATCCGGACGGAAGCGATGAACCACCAGCGGGAGTTCATCCACTTCTGCCTGACGCTGGGCTACGACATCGTCGGGGTGCGCTGGGACTCGACCCACGCCGACAACATGGTCGTCTTTGAGAAAAACCTGATGGAGTAGGACGCGCGGGCGCGACGCGTTTCGGGGCGGTGCCCGGCGTGCGGGCTACGTGCCCGGCGTGCGGGCTACGTGCCCGGCGTGCGGGCTACGTGCCCGGCGTGCGGGCTACGTGCCCGGCGTGCGGGCTACGTGCCCGGCGTGCGGGCTACGGCTCCACGTCGAGCCGGACCACCTCCGACGGCCGCGTCGCGGGCAGTTCGTCCACGGCCTGGAGCGTCCTGTCGGACCCCACGTTGCCGACCCGCCTGTCGTCGGCTCGCACAACGGGCTGCAGACCGGCATTGGTCCGCGGAACCACCCGCCAGACCTCTTCGCCGTCGGCTTCCTCGACGGCGTGCCATGTGTAGGCGGGCGCGAGGTAATGCACTTCGCGGTCGCGTGCGATGCTGCGTGCCCACGCGGCGAACCACAGGGTTGCCGCGACGAAGAGAAAGAGGGAGAAAAACAGCCAGCCGCGCACGCGGTCGAACGCGTCGGCCAGACGGCTGCGAAAGGTTCGGGTGTGGGCGAGGTCCAGTGCCATGTGCTGACTCCCCGAAGGCCCCCCCTTCTCCCTCACGCCGCCGAGCGGTCCTGGCGATGACGTCGCGAGATGCGTCAACGCCGCCGGCCGAAACGCCCTACCCGGCGGTATCGGTTGCATGGGGCGGCTACTGTTGTCGCGTGAGGCAGACCACGGGCGGCGACTGCGCATCCTGCCACGGGCACCCCCCGGCCGATGACGCCGCGCGCGGGGCCCCGGTGGGGCTGATGGCGACGCTGCTCTCGAGGCTGCGGCCGTTTCACGACGCCATCGCCGGCGGCGGGAAGAGCGGCGTCAGACGGCCCCGACCGCTGCTGATGGGCGTCATCAACGTGACGCCCGATTCCTTCTCGGACGGCGGGCAGACCGTGACGGCCGAAGCGGTGGCCGACCAGATCCGGGAGATGTGTCGGGCGGGGGCGGACGTGATCGACATCGGGGCGGAGTCCACGCGGCCCGGAGCGCAGCGTGTGCCGGCCTCGGAGCAGTTGCGGCGGCTGGAGGCGGTGATGGAGGTGCTGAGGCGGTCGGGGCCGCCGGGCGTACCGCTGACGGTGGACACCACGCGTGCCGAAGTCGCTGAAGCGGCGCTGGACGCGGGGTTTTCGGGGGTCAATGACGTCTCCGGTGGGCGGGACGACCCGCGGGTGATGGAGGTGGTGGCCGAGAAGAAGGCCGTCTACGTGCTGATGCACATGCGCGGGGAGCCGGCGACCATGCAGACGGACCCGCGGTACGGGGCGGAGGGCGTGGTGTCGGCGGTGGCGCGTTTTCTCGTGGAGAGAAGGAAGGCGGCCGAGGCTGCGGGCATCCCCCGCGAGCACCTGCTGGGCGACGTGGGGATCGGCTTCGGCAAGACCGACGCTCACAACCTTCAGCTTCTCAAGCACTTGCAGGAGATCGAACGGGCCTGCGGGCTGCCCCAGCTCGTGGGCACCTCGCGCAAGGGGTTTCTCGGCCGTCTGACCGGGCGGGCCGAGCCGTCGGAACGCGTGTGGGCGACGGCGGCGACGGTGGCTTGGGCGGCCCTCTGTGGGGCGGCCGTCGTCCGGGTGCACGATGTGGCCGCCATGCGGGACGTGCTGGTGACGTGGGAGGCGATCGACCTGGCGGACGAACGGGAAGCGCCGTAGCCGAGCGCGGAGCGGCCCCCCCGGGAGGATTTCACCTGCTCCCCACCGGTCTTGGCGAGCGCAGGCCGGTATAGTCCGATGTTGCAAGGGCGGGACGTGTGGGGGGTCTCCTGAGGCGGTCATGCTTCACGACCTGTCCAACTTCATCACCGCACTGCGGAGCTACCCGTGGTGGCAGGTGGCGATCGAGCTGCTGATCATCGGCTCGGTCGTGTTTTTCGCGGTGCGTTCGCTGCAGGGCACCCGCGGCGCCCGCATGCTCCGCGGGGTCGTGGTGCTGCTGGTGGCGGTGTACCTGGTGGTGCGGTTGCTGGCGGAGCGGTTCGACCTGGCGCGGATCGAGTTCCTCTATTCCAAGTTCCTGCTGTTCGCGTCGGTGGGTCTGGTGATCGTCTTCCAGCCGGAGCTGCGCCGTGCCCTGATGAGGCTGGGGGAGACGCGGCTGTTCCGTTCGGCGACATCGATGATCGATCAGCAGATCGACGCGCTGGTGGCGGCGGCGACGTGGCTGTCCCGGCGGAAGTATGGCGCGCTGATCGCCGTCGAGCGGGAAGTGGGCCTGGGGGCGATCGCCGAGACGGGGGTGCCGATCGATGCCCGGCTCACGCCGGAGCTGCTCCAGAGCATTTTCTTCCCCGACTCGCCGCTGCACGACCTGGGGGTGATCGTCTCCAACGGTCGGATCACGCACGCGACGGTGCAGTTTCCGCTGGCCGAGGCCGGCGACCTCGAGCGGGAGCTGGGATCGCGGCACCGCGCGGCGGTCGGGCTGTCGCAGGAGTCGGACGCGGTGGTGATCGTCGTGTCGGAGGAGACCGGCGACATCTCGGTGGCAGAAAAGGGACAGCTGTTTCGCAAGCTCTCGCCGGACGCGCTGCGCGACCTGCTGGCGGAGTTGCTGGGCGTGGCGGGCGACGAGACGTCGCGGTCGGTGCGGTTCCCGCGGCTGATCACCTTCGCCCCGCGGGCGAACAAGGGCCGGCCGCCCGACGCGGAGAAGCCGGCGGCGTCCGACGTGGGCGCGGGGGACGGGGTCGAAGTGGGCGGCGGCACCGTGGGCGGGGGCACGTCGGCGAGGTAGGGGTCAACCGGCAGGAGGAGGGCGACGGTGAGCGGGTACGGTTCCCGGCGACGGCTCAATCGCATGTTCTCGCGGGAGCGGCTGGCCGACTATCTGCGCACGTTGCTGTGGGTGGCCCCGCTGACGCTGCTGATCTGGCTGTACGCCGAGCGGGAACAGATCGCGACCGTGAGCGACGTGCCGGTGCGGTTCGACGTCGAGGCCAACGGGTTGCGTCAGGTGGCGACGGTGGTCCGTCCGGCCGACCGGACGGTCGTGGTGACGCTCGAGGGCCCACGCGTACGTCTGGACTCGTTGCGGACGCGTCTGGCCGGGGACGGCCCGCAGTCGGTGATCACGATCGACCTGCCCCCGGACGTGCCGCTGGGGACGGCCAGCCGCAGCGTGGTGGAAGAACTCAATCGCCAGTCGCTGTTCCGCTTCAACGGGGTGAAGGTGGTGTCGGCGGCGCCGGCACAGTTCGTGGTCGAAGTGGACGAGCTGGCGACGAAGGAGCTGGTGGTCGTGGCCGACCCGTCGGCGACGGGGCTGGAAGGGCTGCCGGTGTTCGAGCCGCCCACCGTGAAGCTGACCGGGCCGAAGTCCGTGCTGGACCGCATCACGGAGGAGGACGCCGCCGGGCGGCCGGCGGTGCGGGCGGCCCTGCAGGCGCTGCCGTCGCTGCGCTCGCCGGGCGAGCACGTCAACGTCGAGGTGTCGCTGGTGATGCCGTCGGCAGTGAGCGACTCGGTGGACCCGTCCCGTTTCACGCTGCAGCCGGAGCGCGTGCGGGCGACGTTCCGCGTGCGTCAGGCGGACGTGACCTTGACGTTGCCGTCGGTGCCGATCTTCCCGCTGGCGCCGCAGACGCTGCTGGATACCTACCGGCCGGTGTTCGAGCCGACCTTGCCGAACGTGACGGTGATCGGCCCGCGGGACGTCATCGAGTCGCTCCGCAACGGGACGGCCGGCCGGATGCCGCGGGCGATCCTCGAGCTGTCGCGGGACGACCTGCCGCCGGGGCGGCCCCGCACGCGGCAGGTGCGCTTCGACCTGCCGGAAGGCCTTCGCGTGTCACCCGAAGACGCCCGCCGCGAGGTCGAGTTCACGCTTGTCCCCCGCACCCGCCCCGAGTAGCGTCGCTCGACCTGCCATGCCCCTGCGTCGGTCCTACGGGGTCACCCCGTTCTGGTTCCTCAACGACCGTCTGGACGTCACCGAAGCGCTCCGGCAGTTGGCCGCGATGGACGAAGCGGGCGTTGGGGGCGTGGTGCTTCACCCGCGTGTGGGGCTGCCTCGGGATCAGGGCTGGATGAGCCCCGAGCTTCTCGACATCTACCGCGCGATCTGTCGGGAAGCGGGCAGACGAGGGCTGCGGATCATCCTCTACGACGAGGGGATGTACCCGTCGGGATCGGCGTCGGGCGGGGTGGTGGCGAGCAACCCGGCCTTCCAGTGCCGCGGTTGGATCTGCCGCGACCACGACCGGATCGGACCAGGGGAGACGCTCGTCGGCAGCTACACCACTGCGGACGGACGCACACGGTTTGTCATCGACACCCCACTGCCGTCGGTGATCCGCGGCCTGCACTATCGCGGCCCGGATGACGGCGGCCCGCACAGCCCCGCGAGCGACGCCGAAGACACGCCACCCGCCGCCGACCTGCTCAACCCCGACGCCATGGCGTGTTTTCTCCGCCTCACCCACGACGTGTTCCACGCGCATCTGGGCGAGTTTTTCGGCGACCCCATCACGGGCATCTTCACGGACGAGCCTTCGCTGCTCGGACGGCTGACCGGCGACGCCCGCCGCCTCGGGCGCATCCTCCCCGGCACCACCGGCCTGCTCGATGACGCTCGGCGTCTCACCGGCATCGACTTTTCACCGAAACTTGCCGCCCTCTTTGAGGACGACCATCCCGACGGTCCGGCCGTCCGCCGGGCGTGGGCGCGGGCGTGCCGGTTGCGGCTGGAAGAGACCTACTACCGCCCGATGTCGCAGTGGTGTGAGCGTCATGGCCTGCAGCTCATGGGGCATCCTGAAGGGCCGGACGACTTTGCTGTCCAGCGACATTTTCATGTCCCCGGACAGGACCTCGTGTGGCGATGGGTGCTCCCCGGCCCCTCTGCCACGCGCGGCAGGCAGTCCACGCAGTGCAAGTCGGCGGCCTCCGCCGCCGTGCGGTTCGGCCGCCCCCGATGTTCGAATGAGTTCGCCGGTGCCTACGGACACGAGCTCACCTTCCACGAGTTTCTCTGGCTCACCCACCACTGCCTGATCCGCGGCATCAACTGGCTGATCCCGCACGCTTACTACTACTCCCTCCGCGGGCCGCGCCGGGACGAGCGGCCCCCGGATGTGGGGCTCAACAGCCGCTGGGCGGATCAGCTGGGCCAGTACAACGCGTACGCCGAGCGGCTGTGCCGGCTGGTGGCGATGTGCCCGCCGGTCATCCATGTGGGTCTGATCGCCGGCGGTGACGAAGCCCCCGACGCGGCCGCCGAATGGCTGTTTCGACACCAGTACGACTTCGAGTATGTCCTCGACACCGATCTCGGCACGCCTTGGGCGGACCGCTATACGGTCTTGCTCCATGACGGTGTCGGGGACCTGCCATCGGAGTGCGCGCGTCTCTTGCGGACCGACCTTCCGGGCTGGGAAGCGGCCCTGGAATCCCTTGTCCCGCGCACCTTGGCCCTTCGCACGCCCGCGCCGGGTTTGCGCGTGCGCCGGGTCAGGGGAGAAGCGTCGCTCGGACAGGCGGTGCTCGTGTTCAACGAAGAGGAGCAAGTCGCCCGGCTCGACCCGGCCGAGTTCCGCACGTGGATCGACCCGTGGCACCGTACCGCGGGCCCCCTGGACGGCGAGATCGAAGTGCCTCCGGGGGAGCTTCGCATCCTGTGCGACACCGACGCTGAGTGCGCGACGGCCGCGTGGGGCCTGACGTAACATGCCACGATGACTGCCGATGCCTCCGCCGTTACGCTGGTCACCGGACTCGCCCAGCGAGCGAAGACAGCCAGCCGCGCCCTGGTGTCCCTGCGGGGCTCGGTCCGCGACGCGGCGCTTCGCCGCATGGCCGAGGAGGTGCGTTCGCGGCAAGCCGATATCCTCGCGGCCAACGCTGCCGATGTGGACGCGGCCGAGTCGTCAGGGCTTGCCCGGCCGCTCATCGAGCGTCTCAAGCTCGACGGCAAACGCATCGAGAAGATCGCCCGTGCCATCGAGGAGATCGCCGCCCAGACCGACCCCGTCGGCCAAACCCTCGAGGGGTATGTTCGACCCAACGGTCTGCGCATCGAAAAACGTCGCGTACCGCTGGGCGTCGTGCTGTTTTTCTACGAATCCCGCCCGAACGTCACCACCGACGCGGCGGCTTTGTGCCTGAAATCCGCCAACGCGGTGATCCTGCGTGGCGGCAAGGAAAGCCTGCACAGCAACCGGGCGCTGGTCAGTGCGGTGCGTGCAGCGCTCGAGGCGGCGGATGTGCCTCCGGACGCCGTGGTGTTTCTCGACAACCCCGACCGCTCGCTGGTGCCGCCGCTGCTCAAGCTGAACGACCTCATCGATGTGGTGATCCCGCGCGGCGGTCACTCGCTGATCACGACCGTGGTCCGCGAGTCCACCATCCCGGTACTCAAACACTTCGACGGCAACTGCCACGTGTACGTGGACGCGTCGGCCATAGACATCCCCGACGACGTGGTGCGGGTGTGCGTCAACGCCAAGACGAGCTACCCGGGCGGCGCGGTGTGCAACGCGGCGGAGAAGATCCTGTTCCACGCGGCCGCCGCACCCGAATTGCTGCCGAAGGTGGCGGCGGCGTTGCGACAGGCGGGGGTGGACATCCGCGGCGACGAGGAGAGCCGGCGGATCGACCCGTCAATCACGGTCGCCGCCACCGAGGAAGACTGGCCGAAGGAGTACCTCTCGCTCACCATCGCCTTCAAGGTGGTGCCGTCGCTGCGGGCGGCCATCGACCACATCAATCGCTACGGCTCGCGGCACACGGACGCCATCCTCACGACCGACCTGCGGGCGGCCGAGACCTTCGTCAACGAGGTGGACAGCGCGTCGGTGATGGTCAACGCGTCCACGCGGTTCGCCGATGGCGGCGAATACGGGCTGGGAGCCGAGCTGGGCATCTCAACAGACAAGCTGCACGCGCGCGGGCCGATGGGCGCCGCGGAGCTGACCACCTACAAATGGATCGTCTCGGGTCATGGCCACTGCCGGTGACGTGGCCGGCCGGGACATGCACCCGGCCCTAACCGCCCCCCGACGGCTATACTGCCTGCCTTCTCAGCACCCGACCACCATGGCCCTCTCGACTCGATTCGTTTCCTACCTCTGGGATGACAGCAAGGCCGCGACGCTCGACCCACGGCAACGACTGGTATACCGCTCCAACCTGCTCGGCAGCGACCAGCGGGTCACCAACACCGGCGGCGGGAACACCTCGTCCAAGCTCATGGAGACCGACCCGCTGACCGGCGAGCCCGTGGAGGTGCTGTGGGTGAAGGGTTCGGGGGGCGACCTGCGCACCAGCAGGCTGGAGAACTTCAGTTCGCTGTACCAGTCGAAGCTGATGGGCCTGCAGGCGTGGTACGCCCGCCAGCCGGGGACGGGCCCGAAGACGCCGCCGGAAGACGCCGTGGTCGGTCTCTACAGCCACTGCACGTTCAACCTCAACCCGCGGGCCAGCTCCATCGACACGCCGCTGCACGCGTTCGTGCCGAGGAAGCACGTGGACCACACGCACCCCAACGCGGTGATCGCGGTGGCCGCGTCGCGTAACTCGGCCGAGCTGACGCGGAAGATCTACGGCGATGACGTGGTCTGGACGCCCTGGCAGCGGCCCGGCTTTGACCTGGGGCTGAAGCTGCAGGACATCTGCCGTCGCCGCCCCGACGCCGCCGGCGTCGTCCTCGGCCAGCACGGCCTGATCAACTGGCACGACGACGACAAGGCGTGTTACGAGCGGACGCTGAGCCTGATCGAACGGGCCGCCGAGTACATCGCCGCCCACGACCGGGGCACGGCCACGTTCGGCGGCGCCCGCTTCGCCCCGCTGTCCGAAGACCGCCGACGGGCGGTACTGCTGACGGTGCTGCCGTGGCTGCGCGGGCGGCTGGCCGGCTACCCGGGCAGCAAGCGGATGATCGCGACGTGGCAGGACGACGACGCCACGCTGCAGTTCGTCTGCTCGGCCGACGCGCCCCGGCTGGCCGAGCTGGGCACCTCCTGCCCGGACCACTTCCTGCGGACCAAGATCAAGCCGCTGTACGTGCCGTGGGACCCGCACGCGCAGGACGTCAACGCGCTCAAGGAGCTGCTGGCGGCGGGGCTGGAGAAATACCGCGCCGACTACGCGGCCTACTACCAGCGCTGCCGCCGGCCCGACTCGCCGGCCATGCGCGACCCCAACCCGACGGTGATTCTCATCCCCGGCGTGGGGATGGTCGCATGGGGGAAAGACAAGTCTGAGAGCCGGGTGACGGCGGAGTTTTACACCTGCGCGATCGACGTGATGCGGGGTGCAGAGGCGATCGACGAGTACATCGCGCTGCCGCAGCAGGAGGCGTTCGACATCGAGTACTGGCAGCTCGAGGAGGCCAAGCTCCGGCGGATGCCGCCGGAGAAGGAGCTGGCCCGGCAGGTGGTGGCCGTGGTGGGGGCCGGGTCCGGCATCGGGCGCGAGGTGGCGCACCGCATCGCTCCCGAAGGCGCGCACGTCGTGTGCGTGGACCTCAAGGCCGAGGCGGCGGCGGCGACCGCCCACGAGCTCAACGACAAGCTCGGCGAGGGCATCGGCGTGGCCGGCAGCGGGCCGTCGCGGTGCGGATTCGCCATCGCGGTGGCGGCGGACATCACCCGGCGCGAGTCGGTGGCGGCGGCACTGGACGAGATCGTGCTGGCGTACGGCGGATTGGACGCCCTGGCCGTCACCGCGGGAATCTTCGTGCCCCCCGACAACACCGGGCACATCCCCGACGACCGCTGGGCGCTCACCTTCGCCATCAACGTCACCGGCGCGTACATCGTCGCCGATGAAGCGTTCCACCGGGTGCTCAAGCCCCAGAACCTCAAGGCGGCGGTGGTGCTCACCACCTCGGCGAACGCGGTGGTCAGCAAGAAAGGCTCGGTCGCCTACGACACGTCCAAGGCGGCTGCGGCCCATCTCACGCGTGAGCTGGCGATTGAACTGGCCCCGCTCGTGCGGGTGAACGCGGTGGCTCCGGCCACGGTGGTGCAGGGGTCGGCCATGTTCCCCCGCGACCGCGTGCTCAGCTCGCTGGCCAAATACAACATCCCGCACAGCCCGGACGAGCCCACCGAGTCGCTCACCGCCAAGCTGGCCCAGTTCTACGCCGACCGCACGCTGACCAAGTCGCCCATCACGCCGGCCGACCAGGCGGAGGCGTTCTTCCTGCTGCTGAGCCAGCGGCTCAGCAAAACCACCGGGCAGACGCTTCCGGTGGACGGCGGGCTGCACGAGGCCTTTCTGCGCTGAGGCCGGGCGTCATCGCCGCAGCCCGGTGTAGTGGCTGCGTACGAGCGTGCCGTGACGTCACAGCCGTGCCAGTTCCGCCCGCGCTTCAGCGAGCTGCTGCCGCGTCTGCTCGACCAGTGCAGGCGGCGCTTTTTCCACGTACGCAGGCGAGGCGAGGCGGCCTTCGAGCGTGCGGATGAGCTTTTGAAGCTCGTCGCGACGCTTGGCCAGCCGCTGAGCCTCGGCCTGGGTGTCCACGACGCCGAGCACGAGCAGGTCCACCCCGGCGGCGATCACCTTCGCCGCACCGCTGGCATCGCCGCCGGCCACGCGCTTCACCCCGGCCAGATGCTCGATGTACGCGAAGGCCTCGTCGCTCAACGCACCGGCGACGCGCACCGTCTCCAGCACGCGCTTCGGCTCGACCTTGTGCTCGTTACGAACGTTCCGCAGGGCGCTGACCAGCTCGCGCACCCGGTCGAACTCACCCGCATCCGCGAGGGAGACCCCGACCGGCGGCGTCGGCCAGCGTGCGTGGATCAGCCGCGGCGATGGCGGCAGCGGCAGACCTTCAAGTGTGCGATCGGGCATCGCCGCGTTGAGCTGACTCCACAGCGCTTCGGTGATGAACGGCACGATCGGGTGCAGCAGCCGCAGCGAGGCGTCCAGCACGCCGGCGAGCATCCGTGCCGTCGGCCCGGCGGCAGCCGGCTTGCGCAGGGCCGGTTTCGCGGCCTCGAGGTACCAGTCGCAGAAGTCGCCCCAGACGAAGTCGTACACCGCCTTGGCGTACGCATCGAAGCGGTACGACGCCAGCGCCTGCTCGACCGACTGCACCGTCGCCGCCAGTCGCGAGAGGATCCACCGGTCGGCCAGCGTGGTCGGCTTCGCCAGCCCCGCGGCGGGTGCGTCGGCAGACAGGCTGCCGATGACCAGCCGGGCCGCGTTCCACAGCTTGGTGCAGAAGTTGCGGCCGAGGTCGAACTTCTCCGACGTATTGCGGCCGCGGTCGTCCTTCTTGACCGGCAGGCGGACGTCCTGCGTCTCGGTGGCCATCGTCGCGAGCGTGAAGCGCATCGCGTCGGCCCCGTGCGTCTCGATGATGTCCACGGGGTCCACCCCGTTGCCCTTGGACTTGGACATCCGCTCGCCCTTGCCGTCGAGGATGGTCGGGTTGATGGCCACGTGGCGGAAGGGGATCTTGCCCACGTTGTAAAGGCCCATCATGACCATCCGCGCCACCCACAGCGTGATGATGTCGCGGCCGGTCACCAGCACCGAACCGGGGTACCACGTCCGCAGTTCGGGCGTGTCGTCGGGCCAGCCGAGCACCGAGTGCGGCCAGAGCCCGGAGGAGAACCACGTGTCGAGCACGTCCTCCTCCTGCGTGAAGCCTTGCGCGGCCAGTGCCGATTCGATCGCCTCCGACGGCGCCGACGTGCACACGGTCGTGATCACGACGCCCCGCTCGGGCACCACCAGGTCGCGCCGGCACACCTCCACGCCGGGCGCGTCGGGCAGTTCCAGCGGCGGCGGCACGCCGTCGGGACTCCGCGGCGTCTCCCGGGTCCAGATCGGGATGCGATGGCCCCACCAGAGCTGCCGAGAAATCGGCCAGTCGCGCTTTTCGCCCAGCCACGCGAGGTACTGCTGGGCGTGCCGCTCAGGGAAAAAGCGCACCTCGCCCGACCGCACGACCTGCAGGGCCGGCTCGGCCAGCTCGGCCATCCGCACAAACCACTGGTCGCTCAGGTACGGCTGGATCGGCGTCTTGCTGCGGTCGGAATAGTTGACGTTGGCCTCGTGGGGCTTGACGTCCTTCTCGGGGTCGTGAAGGCCCAGCGCGGCGAGTTCCTCGAGCACCTTTCTGCGGGCCGCGGTCTCCATCGCCAGCCCCGCGTACGCCCGCCAGGACGGGTCGGCATCGTTCACCCGCCCGTCGGGGGTCATCATGTTGAGGATGCCGATCTCCGTGGGCTTGCCGAGATGCCGCTGATAGACGGCGTAGTCGTTGGGGTCGTGGCCCGGGGTCACCTTGACGTAGCCCGTGCCGAACTCCGGGTCCACGAGTTCGTCGTCCTCGATCAGCGGAACGAGGCGGTTGGTCAGCGGCAGGCGGACGAATCGCCCCTTGAGAAAGGCCGCGCGTGGGTTGGACGAGTGGTACGCCACGGCCGTGTCGGCGAGCATCGTTTCGGGACGGGTCGTGGCGATGGTGACGTACTCGTCCGTGCCGTCGATGGGGTAGCGGATCGACCAGAGGCTGGTCTTGACCGGCTGGGTGTACAGCTCGTCGTCGCTGATGGACGTCTGCAGGTGGGTGTCCCAGTTCACCAGCCGCTTGCCGCGGAACACCTTTCCGTCGCGGAACATCCGGAAGAAGGTCTGCCGGACTGCCCGCCCGCACATCTCGTCGAGCGTGAAGCGCTGGCGGCTCCAGTCGCACGAGCAGCCCAGCCGCTTGAGCTGTTCGACGATGCGGTTGCCGTACTGCTCCTTCCACGCCCAGATGCGCTGCACCAGGCCGTCCCGGCCGACGTCGTGCCGGGTCTTGTTTTCCTGTTCTTTGAGCTGTTTTTCCACCACCGCCTGCGTGGCGATGCCCGCATGGTCCACCCCGGGAATCCACACCGCGTTGAACCCCTTCATGCGGTGCACGCGGATGAGGATGTCCTGCAGCGTGTTGTTGAGCGCGTGGCCCATGTGCAGGGCACCGGTCACGTTCGGCGGCGGGATGACGATGCAGTACGGCTCGCCGGGTGCCGTGGGCTCGGCCCGGAAGCAGTTTCCCGACTCCCAGTCGGCCCAGACGGCCGACTCGACGGCGGCCGGGTCGTATTTCGGCGGAAGCGTGATGGACATGTCGAAGCTCGCGTTCGGCCGGCCTGCGGCCCGGCCGCGGCTGCCGCTGGGCAGCGCGGTCCCGACCCGCCGCACGGGGGAGGGAGTTTAGCCGTAGGCCCGCTTCGACGCCGCTCAACGTCCGCCGTGTGCCCGGCGGGCACACACACGCCACAAGCTGACCGCCCATTCCCCCGCTTTTCACCCCCCCGCTCATCCTCGCACAACGCCCTTGCGGCCCCTGCGTCGCCGCAGGTCAGCTCACGCGTACGTTGGCCAGGAGTTCGGCGTTGGTGCGCACCTTGCTCATGACTTCTGTGAGCGTGCGGATGGCCTGGTGCGGCGGCATGGACACGAGGTGCCGGCGGATGCTGCGGCAGGCCGCGAGCGTCTTCTCGTCCATGAGCTTTTCTTCTTTCCGCGTGCCCGACTCGGCGATGTTGATGGCGGGGAAGATCCGCTGGTCGGCGAGTTTGCGGTCGAGGTTGATCTCCATGTTCCCCGTGCCCTTGAACTCCTCGAAGATCACCTGGTCCATCTTCGAGCCGGTGTCCACGAGGCAGGTGGCGAGGATGGTGAGCGAGCCGCCTTCTTCCAGTTTGCGGGCGGCGCCGAAGATCTTCTTGGGGACCTCCAGGGCCCGCGAGTCCAGCCCGCCGGAGAGGGTCTTGCCGCCGCCGCGGCTGCCGTTGTTGAACGCCCGGCCCAGCCGGGTCAGCGAGTCCATCAGCACGACGATGTTCTTGCCCATCTCCACCCGCCGCTTGCAGCGTTCGATGACGAGCTGGGCGAGGTCGAGGTGTTTCGAGACGTCGTTGTCGTTGGACGACGCGTACACCGTCCCGGGGACGTTGCGGCGCATGTCCGTCACCTCTTCCGGGCGTTCGTCGATCAGCAGCAGCACCAGCTCGACGTCGGGGTAGTTGGCGGCGACGCCGCGGGCGATGTTCTGCAACAGCATCGTCTTGCCCACGCGCGGCGGGGCCACGATCAGCCCGCGCGACCCGAACCCGATCGGGCAGAGGATGTCCAGAATGCGCGTGGTGTACTCGTCGGGCCGGTGCTCGAGCCTGATCTGGGGCGACGGGTCCAGCGCGGTCCCTTCGTAGATGCTGGTGGTGCCGGCAAAGCGGGCGTAGTCGTCCACCGGACGACCTTCGATGGCTTCGATCCGGCTGACCGTGCGGCCCTTGGGCAACGCCCGCAGCATCACGCCCGGACGCAGGTTCAGCTCGCGGATGAGCGACCGCGGCACGAAGATCCCATCGCCGCCACCCACCGCACGCAATGGCTGCTTGGGGTCACGCAACTGCCCGTCGCCCTTTTCACTGGTGTACTGAAGCAGCCCCTCGATCGGGGCCAATGCCGTCTGCATCGCTTCACTCACTGCCGTGATCACGGCCTTGAGGACGGGACTCATCGAACCGCCAGCACCCCGGGAACCACCGATACCCCGGACACCACCGGTACTCCGGCTGCCGCACGACAGGCCGTCTTCAGCCCGCGGCCCGCCCGTCCGTTCACCTCAAACCCCTGTCTCGTCCGCCCTGCTGAGGGCGAACCCGTCACTTTCCGCACCCAGCCCCGCCGGCCGTTCCGCTCGGCGGACGGTCCGGCGTCTTACTGCCCCCTTCGTCACGGCGACCGCCCCCGGGCACCCACCGTGCCGCGAACGCCGCCGTCACCCCCGCCCCGTTGACGATCCCGTACGCTCCCTCGCCCCGAATCGACCCACCCGTCCCCGCCGTCCACCGCGACAGCCGCCCGCACCTGGGTCGGTCGTTGGCGGTCACGCGACGTCGCCCCTTGGCCGACGCCTTTCGCAACGTTCGCCGCAACGACCCGACTCGTGCCTTCTCCAAGTCCCCAGCGGCCCCTATCGAAGGCCCCACCCGAACCCCCACTAGCGGTAGTATAGGCTATCGGCGAGACGCGAGCAAACCATACACCGTCTTCGGGGTGCGACGCTTTCCGCACGGTCGGCCCCACGCAGCCGATAAGGGCCTTCCCCAGGCCCTTGCGGCCCCCGCCCCGCGGCCGGGCGATTGAATACGGCTATCGGTCGCCCCGTATGCCCCGCCGTGATGAAGACGCATCCGACGCCCCATGCGTGGCCGGAAGCGTCAGGCCCCGGGGCGATCGGACCTTCAGGCAGACGGCCGGCCGGGAGCGGGACCAAGGCTGGCGGGCGACGCATCGGACTGCACCCCCCCCCGGCCGATAGCCGATACACCGCTTATCGGACGATGATGCGGGCGCGAACAGGTCGATCGCGAAGGCCATGCTGGCCGGCGCTCGTGCTGCTGGCGGCGGCAGCGCTGACCCTGCCGGCCGACGCCGGCGGGTTCGCGGCCAGGGGGGCACGGGCGGAGCCGGGGTTGATGCCGACCGCTTCGACCGCCGGTTCGCCAGAGGCGTCCGCTCGGCGTGAACACGCCCTTGCCCCGCGTAGCGAGGGGCGTGTGGTGCGGTTTTTCGATTTCGACGAACGTCGGCTCGGCAACCGCGAAGACCTGCCCATGTTCTGGGTGAAGAAAACCGGCCCGGGCCTGCCGCATTACGTGCGTGGCCGTCTGGTGCAGGGGGTGGGAAGGTCGTCCAACTTTTCCTTCCGCTTCGATCTCAATGGCGGTTCGGTGGTGTACGTGTTCGACCCGGCCGCCGCCAAGGCCGCCCAGCAGTCCGACCTTCCCGGGCCGATCGCGGTCGTGCACGGGGCGACGTACCGCGTGCAGGTGTACGTCAAGACCACCGCCCTCGAGCACGCCCGGGCTCGGCTGACGGCCTATTTCGTGGACCGCGACGGGCGGCAGCTCGAGCGGTCGGTGCGTCATTCCGACCTCTTCCGCGGTCACGGTCTCAGTGACGACTGGCATCCTCTCACCGTTGAGCTGCACGCCGACGACCGGGCGGCCGCGTTTCTCGTGCTCGAGCTCGGGCTGCTCCAGCCGCAGCTCTACGCCCCGCAGCATCTCGGGCCGCGGACCCTGTTCAACCAGGACGTCACGGGCTCGGCGTGGTTCACCGACCTTTCGGTGTCGCAGGTGCCCGACCTGACCGTGGACGTCCTTTCGCCGGGCGGCGTCTTCCGCAGAGGTGAGGCCCCGCGGCTGGCCCTTCGCGTCTCCGACCGCGACGTCTCGGACCTGTTCCTGCGACTCGAGGTGAGCGATGCCGAAGGACGGCTGGTCCATCAGCGCTCGGGCGAGCTTCCTCCGGCCCACGGCGAGAGCGTGCTCCTGCACGAACAGGTGCTCGAGCTGCCGGAGTTGCCTGCAGGTTGGTACGCCGCGACCGTCGGTCTCACCGCACGCGGACAGGAGGTTGCCTTCGCGCGGCGCACGTTCGTCCAGCTCCCGGATGAGGGCAGCGCGGTACCCCCCGACCCGCGTCTGGGCATCACCGCCACCGAGGTCGGGCCGCAGCGCTGGGCTGAACTGCCCGCCGTTCTGGCGACGCTCAACGCAGGACGGGTCAAACTGGCGGTGTGGGCGGAAGCGTGGGACGTGCAGGGCACAGCACAGGTCGCGTTCGACCAGCTTCTCGACCGCGTGCTCAGCCTCAAGGTCGCTCCGTCGGCCGTGTTCAGTGCCCTGCCCCCGGAGATCGCCCGCGCGGCCGGGAGCGCACGGCTCGCGCGACTCGGGCAGCTCGACCCGACCGTCTGGAAGCCGCGGCTGATGTACCTCGTCTCCCGCCACGGCAACCGCATGGACGGATGGCAGTTTGGCGACGACGACGCGGCCGAGACCGTGGCGGACCCGGCGTACCGTGCCGCCTTCGACGCCGTGCGTTCGTCCGTCGCGGAACTCACCGCCCCGCCGAACCTGACCTTGCCGTGGTCTGCGACCCGCGAGCCGGAGTCGGCCACCCCGTCGGTCACGCTGGCGCTGCGTGTCCCGCCGCAGGTGATGCCCGACCAGCTCGGCCTGCTCGTCACCGACGCTCAGCGGGCGGCCCCGTCGGCCATGTCACGGCCGGTCACCCTCATCGTGGTGCCGCGTGACGGCCAGACCCCGCGGGCCGTACGCCTGCGCGACCTGTTCGAACGACTGGTGTACGCGGCCGCCAGCCCGGCCGCGCGCATCGACGTCCGCCTGCCCTACGACGGGCAGGACCCCGACGAACTGCTGCTGGTGCTTCGCACCGTCTACGGGATGCTCTCGAACACGGTGTACCGCGGCCCCCTTCGCTTGCACGACGGCGTCGAAGCGCACCTGTTTCAGCAGGGCGCCCGCGGCGTGCTGGCCCTGTGGCCGCGTCGGTCGGGCGACGCTGCACCGGAGCAGCTCACCCTCGACCTCGGTGGACGGCCTGTCCGGGTGGACGCGTGGGGCAACCGCACGCTGCTCCGGCCGGCCGTGCGGCCGGCGATAGGTGCAGCGCCCCCGTCTTCGGGCGCTGCAGCGACTCCGGGCGTCGCAGGGGCTTCGGGCTTAGCAGGGGCTTCGGGCACAGCAGCGAGTTCGGGCGCGGGCACGGTGTCGCCTGCGGGCTTGTCCTCCGTCGCGTCCGACCGGTCGCCCTTCTCCGCGGCGGCGGTTCAGCTCCCGCTGGAGCAGATGCCCGTCTTCGTCGACGGCATCGACCCGTTCGTCGCCCTGTTTCGCATGTCCGTGGCGGTGGACAACCCTTACCTCCAGTCGCAGTTTCAGCCGCACGTCCGCAAACTCACGTTCACCAACCCGTTCCCCGACTTTCTCTCGGGCACGGTTCGGCTGAAACCGCCCGCCGGGTGGACGGTCACCCCGAACACGCTCAGCTTCAATCTCAACCCCGGCGAGACGTGGAGCCGTGAAGTCCAGCTGGAGCTGCCGATGAACACGCTGGCCGGCGTTCACCCGCTCGCGGTGAGCTTCGAGCTGGTCGGGATCACGCCGGCGACGGTGGTGGTGCCGGTCGATCTGCAGGTGGGGCTGGAGCAGGTCGCCCTGCAGACGACGGTGGTGCGGGAAGGGGCCGAACTGGTCGTGCAGGTGACCGTGACCAACCGGGGGGATACGCCGATCAGCTTCAACGCGTTTGCCATCGTTCCGGGGCAGCAGCGACAGGAGCGGCTCATCGCCGGGCTCGGCCCCGGCCGCTCGGTCGTGCGACGCTTCCGTTTTCCCGCCCTGCCCGAAGCAGAGCCGGGGGCCGGCGCCATCCGGGTCGTTCGCGTCGGCCTGCGTGAACTCGACGGCAACCGGCTGCTCAACGACGAGGTGCCCCTGCCATGACCGCCTCCCCATCAACCACGAACCCCACGGCCGCCGGCGACCCCTGGAACCTGCAGCGGTTCCTCGACGCGCAGGCCGGCGTGTACGACGTCGCGCTCGACGAACTGCACGCCGGGCAGAAACGCAGCCACTGGATGTGGTTCATCTTCCCGCAGCTCACCGGGCTGGGACGCAGTGAAACATCACGGTTTTTCGGTATCTCGGGCCTCGACGAGGCCCGCGCTTACCTTGCCCACCCCGTGCTCGGGCCGCGTCTCGTGGCCTGTTGCCGGGCGGCGATCGACGCGGGCGTGGACGCCGAATCCCTCGTGGGCTTCCCCGACTGCCTGAAGCTGCGGTCGTGCGCAACGCTCTTCGCCGCCGTCTCTCCGCCCGGCAGCCCGTTTCACGCCCTGCTCGAGCGGCTCTACGCCGGCCGGGCCGACCCGGAGACACTCCGCCTGCTCGGCCTGACTGCCGCGACTCCCCCGGCCCGTCCTGACCTCACCCCGGGCCCGACCTAGAGGGCGCACGCGAGGATCGGCTGCAGTTCGGGGTCGGTCGAGACGACCCACTGACGGCCGTCCGCTTCGATCAGACGCTGTGCCCCCTTGGGGCCCCATGTGCCCGGCGCATAGACCTCGGGCCGCCTGTCGCTGCCGGCCCAGTGCTTCTCGATCGGGTCGATGACCTGCCAGGCGGCCTCCGCCTCGTCGCCACGGATGAACAGGGACGCTTCGCCGACCGTGCAGTCGTAGATGAGCCGCTCGTAGGCCTCGGGGGCCTCCGTCTTGAACGTGTTCTTGTAGAAAAAGTCCATCGCCACCGGCTTGATGTTCAGCGTGCCGCCCGGCACCTTGCCGTTGAGGCGGATGCTGATCCCCTCCTCCGGTGCCACGCGGATGATCAGGTCGTTGGGATACACCGGCGTGCGGGTCTGCTTCTGGAACAGCGTCAGCGGCGGCGAGCGGAAGCGCACCACCACCTCGCTCACCTTCTGCGGCAGGAACTTGCCCGTGCGCAGGTAAAACGGCATGCCGCTCCAGCGCCAGTTGTCGATAAACAGCTTCATCGCGACGAACGTCTCGGTCTTCGAGTCGGGCGCCACGCCGCGGGCCTTGAGATAGCCCGGCGTGCTCACGCCGTTGTACTCGCCAGGACCGTACTGCCCGCGGACGCACATTTCGTCGATCAGCGCCGGCCGCATCGGCCGGATGCTGCGGTACACCTTGACCTTCTCGTCGCGGACACACGTGGCATCGAGTGCCGCGGGCGGCTCCATCGCCACCAGCGCCATGAGCTGGAAGATGTGGTTCTGCACCATGTCCCGCGTCGCGCCGCTGGTGTCGTAATAGCCGCCGCGGTCGTCCACGTTCACGGTCTCGGCGACCGTGATCTGCATGTGGTCGATGTACTTGTAGTTCCAGATCGGTTCGAAAATGCTGTTGGCGAACCGCATCACCATCAGGTTCTGAACCGTCTCCTTCCCGAGGTAATGGTCGATGCGGTACACCTGCGACTCGTCAAAGTACTCGTGGATCACGCGATTGAGTGCCTGGGCCGAGGCGAGGTCGCGCCCGAAGGGCTTTTCGATGATGACCCGCTGCCAGCTGCCGCCGCCCGCCGCGTTCTCCGCCGTCCCCCCGGCGGACCCGTTCGCCTCACCGCTGGCCCCCTTGTGCGCGAGCTTGAACTCGCCAAGACCGCGGATGATGGGCTCGAACGCGGCCGGCGGCGTGGAGATGTAAAAGAGCCGGTTGCCCGCGCAGCCCCACGTGCGATCCGCCTCCTCGAGCATCGACCGGAGCCGCTCGAAGCCGGCCGCGTCGCCGTAGCCGCCCGAGCAGTACGTCGTCCGCTGGAGCAGAAAGTTCACCACCGAGTCGTCGATGCCCAGACGCCGCGTCCGTGCGTTCCGCTGGATCGCCTCCCGGCAGACCTGCCGGAACGCGTCATCGCTCATCTCCGTCCGCGCGTAGCCCACCAGCGCGAACTTCTCCGAGAGCAGCTTCTCCCGCGCCAGCTCGTACAACGCGGGGATCAGCTTGAGCTTGGCGAGGTCCCCGCTGGCCCCGAAGATGACGACCGCGCACGGCGATGACGCTGCTTGCAACATACCTACCCTGTCCCTTTCCCTGAATCCGCCGACCTCGCCCCGTCCCGCCCTCCCACTGCGCCCCGTCTCCGCTTCCCGGCCAGCCCCGCTTCCGTCCTCCCCGCGACTGCCCCACCCCCATCCCCCGCCAGCTCACCGGCACCGCGGCGACGCCGCACCCGTCCCGGCGCGCGGACGAACCGACGGCCCGCCGCACACACGGCTCCGCCGTCGCCCGCCGGGGCGTCTGGCCTGATCCGCCTGCCACCGCCCCGGCCGCGGTACGATGCACTGGCGGCGACGGCTTTGCAACCCGCCGCCGGCCCGCCGGCCCGCCACGCACGGGCCGGTGACCCTGCTCACCTCCAACCTGCCCAACCCCATGACCGACCCACGACTTTCTTGTCTCGCTCACGTCCTGGTGCACTATTCACTCGGCGTCAAGCCGGGGCAGACCGTGCGGCTCTCCGGGCCCGAGCTGGCCGTCCCGCTGATTGTCGAGCTCTACCGTGCCGTGCTCCGGGCCGACGCCCACCCGGTCCTGCGGCTCACGCTCGACGCCTGCAACGAGCTGTTCCTGCGGGAGGCTTCGGAGGCCCAGATCAGCTATCTCTACCCGCTGGCCGTCCGCGAGATCGAAACCCTTGACGCGACGGTGAACGTCTGGGCCGAGTCCAACACGCGCAGCATGACCGGTGTGGACCCGAGGCGTCTGGCGCTGGCGTCGGCGGCCCGTCGGCCGATCATGGAAATCTTCATGCGTCGCGCCGCCAGCGGCGAACTCAAGTGGGTCGGCACCCAGTTCCCGACGCAGGCGTGCGCGCAGGACGCCGACATGTCGCTGAGCGAATACGAGGAGTTCGTGTTCGCG
The DNA here is from genome assembly GCA_046299715.1 of Tepidisphaerales bacterium. Taxonomy (GTDB): domain Bacteria; phylum Planctomycetota; class Phycisphaerae; order Tepidisphaerales; family Tepidisphaeraceae; genus JBBRUM01. The sequence continues at coordinate 86,608 of JBKBHU010000004.1, forward strand.
GCCGGACTGCTGCACGAAGCCGACCCCGTGGCCGCATGGAAGCGCCTCTCGGAGCGGCAGCAGCGGCTGGTCGACTTCCTCAACGGGAAAAGCGACTACCGCGTCACCGCGCCCAACGGCACCGACCTGCGCATGTCGCTGGCCGGTCAACGGTGGATCAACTGCGACGGACATGAAAACTTCCCCGACGGCGAAGTGTTCTCCGGGCCCGTTCCCGAGTCGGTGAACGGCACCGTGTGTTTTTCGTTCCCCGCGGTGCACATGGGCCGGGAGGTGACCGACGTCCGCCTGGTCTTCCGCGACGGCGTCGTCGTGGACGCCTCCGCCAGCAAGGGGCAGGATTTCCTGCTGGCCATGCTGGAGATGGACGCGGGGGCGCGGCGACTCGGCGAGTGCGCCATCGGCACGAACTACAGCATCCGCCGCCACACCCGCAACACGCTCTTCGACGAAAAGATCGGCGGCACCGTCCACTTCGCGCTCGGCGCCGGCTACCCCGAAACCGGCAACACCAACACCTCCGGGCTGCACTGGGACATGGTCCTCGACCTCCGGTCCGGCGGACGCATCGAGCTCGACGGCCAACTGATTGCGGAAAACGGCCGATTCACCCGGCCGGAGTGGCCTCAACCGGAAAGCTAAGCCGCGTCGCCTGCCGCGGACGGTCGCCCGCCTACCGCCGACCCCGCTGCACGCCCGTCCGCTCCAGGACCTCCAGCCGCTGACGCACCTGCCGCGCCTGCGGCCCCATCCCCATCTCCTCGAGAAGCCCGGCATACGCCTCGCCGATGCGATACCAGTTGGTGGACCGCGCCGACTCCGAGCCGCTGGTCGGCATCGCCATCGACGTCCACGTCTGCCGGTACACGGACAGCAATCGCGGCAGCTCGCCCTGCCGCCGCAACAGCGCGTCCACGCGCTGCATCGCCTCCACCGCCGCCGGGCCCGCGTCGGCCGCCACCTCCAGCACCGCCGCGTAGTGCTGCAAGGCCTCGGCCACCCTGCCGCTGTCGGCCAGCAGGTCCGCCCGACGCACGTGCAGCTTGACCAGCAGAGCCGGGCGGCCGCTGAACCACCGCCGCACCCGGTCCAGCAGCAGGATTTGCTCCCGGCTACCCCGGAACGACATCGCGTCCAGCAGCACCTCCAGTGCGAAGTCCGGGTGTCGCTCCACCAGCAGACGTCCCACCGCCCCCACCGCCTCCTCCAGCCCCGCCGCCGTCATCTCGCCCCGCCGACCCATCTCGCGGACCGCCGCCCACGCCTCCCGGCATCCCGGCGAAAGCTCCGCCGCCGCCAGCAGCAACGTCAGTCTGCGTGTGTGGTCGGGCCTGCCCTCGTCGTCCGAGAGTAACAGCGGTCGGCCACGGGTCGGTTCGTCGTCCGCGTCGCCCGACCCGCGCCCGCCGTCAGCGTTCTCCACCTGCCGGGCCTGCGTCAGACGCACCAGCGCCAGCGCCCGCGCGCGGTCCGCCGCCGGCGTGTTCAGCAGCCTTGGCAGCAGCCCCAGCTCCGCATCGCTGATCACACGAAACGCCTGCGGGTCCATCGTCTGTCCGCCGAAGCCGTGCAGTTCCGGGAACCGTTTGGGGTCGCTGTCGAACGTCCACCGTCCGTCGCGCAGCTCCAGCAGAGCCGGCCAGCCCAGCACACGCCCCGTGTCCGACGCCTCCAGCATCACCGCCGCCGGGATCCCCAGCGCCCGTGCGACGCTCACCGCATACAGCGCCCGCTCCCGTGTATCGCCGCCCGACGCCGCGATCTCCCGCAGCCGCGTCATCGCCACGCCCCCCTCCCGCCCCCCTCTCGCCCAACGCTCCGGCCGTCCACGAACCACATCGTCTGCCGACGACCGCTCCACCAGTGCGAGGTCCAGATACAGGTCCCGAATGTTTTGCCGCCCGGCAAACTGCCTCAGGGCCCACGGCAGGTCCGCCTCGTCGACCTCGTTGTACACCGTGAACACCGACAGCGGCCACGGCAACGAGGTCGCGTCCAGCCGCATCGACCGGCGCCCGCGCACGTAATAGCTGAACAACCGCGACGCCACCGCAGGGTCCGGCGCGTCGGCCGATTCGCCGCTCATGTCCTCCCGGGCGTCGTACACCACCGCCAGCGCTGTCGCCAGCTCGGGGAACTCCGCCACGGACCGCCCATGCTCCGCGTACAGCCGGGCCAGCACGCGCAGCGCGGCCTCCGGGTCGTCCTGCGGCGACAAAGCCAGCACGAACGTCTCCAGCAAACGTTCGGTCTCCCGGCCGGCCAGCAGCCACCGCAGCGTGGCCCGCTCCCGCCCCTCCACGCGGCCCAGACGCCTGAAAAGTGCCGCAAACTGCCGGTACGCCGTCAGCCGCGTCAGCGCAGCACCTTCGACACCTTCACCCTCCAGAAGCTCCAGAATCCGGCCGTCCATCCGCACGGCCAGCTCGCCAAGACGACGGTCCGCCAGCAGCGACTGCGCCTCGACCAGCAGCTCGTCACTTCCTCCGCTGAGGGCTTTTGTCTCCGCGGCGGACGGGCCGACGGCGCCCAGTAAGCCGACGAGAAACACGCCGGCCGCGGCCCAGCGACGCCCCAGCCTTCCGCCCGGTCTGCCGTCAGTCCTCGTCGGGTTCATCTCTCGTGTCCGAGGGTAACCGCTCCCGTTCGGGCATGCGAACCACGGCGTCCAACACCGGCCCCACCCCCAGTCGCCGCAGGTCTCCTTCGGGTGCGACGACCACCTTCACCCGTGGACCCAGCGGTTTCCACACAGCCGGGTCCGTCGGCCCGAACACGCTCACCACCGGCACGCCCGCCGCCGCCGCCAGATGTCCCGGCCCGCTGTCGTTGCCCACGACCACCGCCGCACCCCGCAGCTGCTCGAGCAGCCCGGTCAGCGTGTCACACGCCACCACCTCCCCCAGGGCGGCCATGGCCTCCCACTCGTCCCGCCTCCAACGCTCACGCTCCACCTCGCCGACGCACCACACGATGGGACGCCCAAGCCGGTCCCGCAGCAGCAGCGCCAGCTCCCGGTAACGGTCCAGTGGCCAGCACTTGGCCGCCGAGCCGCTCCCCGGGTGCAGCAGAACGGGCGCCTCGGGCGACACGGCCCGCCGGGGCAACACCCCCGCGCTCTCCATGTGAGCCCGCATCTGCCGCGCCGCCTCCCCCAGCGACACGTCACCCCCCTGTTCCGCGCGGCCGCACTGCCACACCAGGTGGTCGGCCGCGTGCCGACTGCCACTGACCGGGTCCTGCCAGTCCGCCGGCGGACGCAGTCGCAGCCACGTGAGCGTCGCGGAAGGCGCCAGGGTCGCCACCCGCCGGCTCCAGACATCGCCCGGCTCGGCCACAAAGCTGACCACCCGGTGCGACTGTGCCAGCAGACGCTCCACGGCCGGGGCGACCGTCGCCCCTTCGGCATGCAGGGCGGAGAAGCCGCCCTCCACGTCCACCGGCTCCACCCCCGCCAGGCGCGACATCAGCTCGCCCTTCTGCCGGGGCCCGACCCACCGGACCCGGCTGGTGGGGTACAGCCGGGTCAGTGCCAGAGCGACCGGGGCCGCCAGCACCAGGTCTCCCAGTGCCCCCGTGTGAAAAACCAGCACATTCCGGTGCATGGACGCCCCGTGCGACCCGGTTTCCATCCCCGCCCGGCCGCAACCGCCACCGCGGGGACGGCTGCACCCCGTCGCCAAGCACGCACGACCCTTGCTGCCGCTTTACGACCCGTGCTGCTACTTCACGATGAGGATGCACACCGTGGCCATGCGGTTGCGGGCGGCGATCTCTTCCGGCTGCAGCGGCTGGCCGGTCTCCTCACCCGGCTCCAGCTGGATGTTGTTCTTCGCCAGGAACTTGCGGATACGGCCGTTGGAAATGGCCAGACCGTACGTATCGATGGCCTCCGATACGCTCAGCGTCTTCTGCGCCACGATGGCCATGACGTTGCCGAACTGGTCGTACACCGGCCCGCCCGAGTTCCCGGGGTTCACCCGCACGTCCAGCGTCACGTCCGAGGTCATCCCCGCGTTGTTCCCCGACGACACACGCCCCACCGTCGTCTTCACGGAGAAGCCCACCATCCCGGTGACGGGGTAGCCCATCACCACCGCCATCGCCGCGTCGGCCGGGTTGTCGTACGGGGCCAGCCGCACGAACGGCAGCGGCTCGTCCGTCTTGACACGCACCAGCGCCAGGTCCTGCTCGTCGTCGAGCACCACGATCTCGCCGGTCCGCTGCGTGCCGTCGTTGAACTTCACCATCACGCTCTTGCCCGCACCGGCCACGTGCTTGTTGGTCAGGATGAGGCCGTCCGCCGTGATGATGAATCCGCTTCCGTTGCCCACCACGCCGCGCTGCTCTTCTTCGCGGCGGGCACTCTCCCGGCCCGCCCGGCCGGCCGCCCCGGGCAGCATGTACACGAACGCGTTGCTCGGGCCGCTGATGCCGTACTTCCGCGCCAGCAGGTTCGCCGCGTCGCGTGCGGGCTTGAGCCGGTTGGCCCGCTGCAGGCCTTCCGGCGAGTTCGCCAGCGCGGTCAGGAAGTTCTGCGCCAGCTCCCGCGTGTCACCGAACTCCGCCGCCCGGTGGAACGTCGTGATCGACCGCTCGAACTGCCGCTTGAAGAAGTAGCCCACCGCCAGGTTGTTCAGCACCTCGATGTTGGTCGGGTCGATCCGGTTGCACGCCTCGAAGTGCCGCAGCGCCTTGTCGCCGTCCTGCTTCTGCAGCGCCAGGTAGCCCAGGAAGAACTGCACATCGAAGTTCTCCGGCCAGAGCTTCGCCGCCTGCTCGAACCGGCCGACCGCGCTCAGCGCCTGCCCGCCGTTGAGCATCTCCCGGCCCTCGTCAATCAGCCGCTTGACCTCGCCGACGATGCGGTCCTTCTCCGCCCCCCCCACCCACCGGCGGTTGATCAGCTGCGCGTCGTCCGCATCCCGCTCCAGCCACACCTGCAGCTCGGCCTTGGCCTTCTCGAGGTCTTCACCCTCCACACCGGAGTCGATGTACTGCTGCCAGATCACCACCGCGTCGATCGGCTTGGTCACGCGGTCCGCCCGTGCCTTGACAGCCGCGAACGGCTGCGTCCGCGTGGCCGGTGCCGCCGCCGGCGGCGTCGGCGACGCCTGAACGGCCAGCCCCACCAGCCCCGACCCGCCGTGAACCGGGTTTGCCCAGAAGCCCCACGCCGACGCCGCGGCCCCCGCCGCCAGCACGACCGACGCCACGGCCGTCACCCCAAGAAATCGACACATCCGCATCATCGTTCCGGACTCCCTGAAAACGACCCCACGACGAACCACCCCGAAACCACCCCGGCACCACACCCCAACACCCCTCCCGTCCCGGCCTCACCAAGCCGGGCTGCGGCGCAATAAGACCTCTGCCTGCATGCACACGCCAATTCAAGCCCGGTCGTTCCCAGCCGACCCCTGATAGAACAAGCGTACGCGATGCCCCGAACCGCTGCCAGCCTTCTCGCCCGCGAAAACGACACATCAACGCGACGCGATGACAGCGGCGACGGCATCGTCACCCCCCCCTTATCTATCATTTCCTTGCCTAGCCAGGTTTCCTGGCCTGCCGACGCATCGCCCGCCCGACGCACCGTCCCCTCGACGTACGGCCCGGCCTTTGGGCCGTCGGCCCCGGCGGCGGGCCGCTGCAGTTGAAAACGCCCGAACGCCTTCCTAGCTTTCACCCCTTACCCGCCCCGTCCCCGCGTCGGAAGAAGGCGTCCGCGGGGTCAGGAGGGCCGCACCGGGGCACGTTCCCCGGGCGTGCCGTGTTGGACGGATGGCCACGTCTGAGGATTTCGGGAATGCCGACGATCAACCAGCTCATCAAGAAACCGCGGCGGTCGCTCCCGCGGATCAACAAGGTCAAGGACCTTGAGGCCTGCCCGCAGAAGCGCGGCGTGTGCCTGCAGGTCAAGACCATGACCCCGAAGAAGCCGAACTCGGCCCTTCGCAAAATCGCCCGCGTGCGGCTTTCCAACGGCCGCGAGGTGACGGCGTACATCCCCGGCGAAGAGCACAACCTTCAGGAACACTCGATCGTGCTCGTCCGTGGCGGCCGCGTCCGCGACCTCCCGGGCGTGCGCTATCACATCGTCCGCGGCACGCTCGACGCCCTCGGCGTGGACGGCCGCAAGCAGGGCCGCAGCAAATACGGTACGAAGCGCGGCAAGTAACCCCCCTGCCTACCCCCACGTACCCGGAGAAACAGCTAGACCGACCGCCCAGCACGCTGCACGTCGCCGAAGGCTCCAGCCGGGACCTGCAGCCGCCACCCTGCCGCTGAGCGTCGAGTCTCCATGCGGAGTATCTGAGTCATGGCCTATAAGAAGTGGACCGCGTCGGAGAAGATCCTCAAGCCCGACCCCCGGTATAACTCCAAGCTCGTCAGCAAGTTCATCAACTGCCTGATGTACGACGGCAAGAAGACCGTGGCCCAGAAGGTCTTCTACGACGCGATGGACCTGATCGCGAAGAAGGTGAAAGAGGTCCCCCCGCTGGAGCTCTTCGAAAACGCAGTGAACAACGTCAAGCCGTTCGTCGAAGTGCGGTCGCGGCGCGTCGGCGGGGCCAACTATCAGGTCCCCATGCAGGTCAACAAGCGGCGTCAGCAGAGCCTGAGCTTCCGGTGGATCATCTCCGCCTGCCGCGAGTCCGGCGGGCGTCCGATGGCCGACCGTCTCGCCGACGAGCTCATCGCCGCGTACAAGAAGGAAGGCAAGGCCATGGCCACGCGCGACCAGACCCACCGCATGGCCGAAGCCAACAAGGCCTTCGCTCACTTCGCGTGGTAGGCGGCGGCCGTCGTTCCGTCACCCTGTCAAGTGACCCATCATCCCGGCCGACGCGACCCTCCGCGTCGCCCGCTTCGTTGGCATGGCCGGGCGACTGCCTTCCCCGCCCCACAGCACGCCACACGTCAGACCGTCGTCCAGCGACGCACGACCACGTCATCTCCATCGCGCACGGCCTCCGCCACGACATCCACCACGTCCAGACGCAACGCCTCTGCGATGTCGGCGCCGAGTCCGGCCGCGACGAGATTTCGGGCCCCGCGGCTCCCCCACACCCCCGCCCACGCCGCGGCATCGCCCCGCCCGAGGTCGAGGCAGCCGCGCCAGCCCGCCATCGCCAGCGACGACAGGTCATCCCAGCCGCCCAGCACCTGAGCAGAAACCAGCGCTTCCAGCACCGCACCGGCTCCCAGCACATCCTCCGCCGACGGCCTGCGCTCGGTCCCAGCGCACAGCAGCGTCACGCCCGTCCGTGCCGTCTCCTGCCCCCCCCGACCCAGCTCGACCGCCACCGCGTGCGCCACCGCCGCGCGGTTGAGCACACTCCCCAGCAGCAGCCGCGCCGGCCGCCCGGTCTCGAACACCGCCCGGACCGCCGTCGTCCCGTTGGTGGTGGCCATGTGACCGGTCGCCCCGCGCACCTCATCCCGTCCGGCAAACTGACCCGGCGAGTTGCCGTAGTCGAAGTCGGCCGGCTTCAAACAGTGCTGCTCGCCCAGGAGCACGCCACGCCCGGCCGCTCGCCGCCCGGCCCGGGCCGCGTCCAGTGACCCGTACAGCCGAAGTTCGGACATCCCCGCCGCCAGCGCAGACGTGGCCGTGCTGGTGGCCCGCAGCACATCGAACACGACCACCACCCGCCCGGTCACGTCCGCTGCGGAAAGCCCCTCGGGCAGAAGAATCACGCGTGCATCGGGGACGCTGCTCATCGCTGGCGAGCGTACGCCGTCGTTTCGCCGGCCGCGCCGTCACGGCAGTATGGTTCAGCCATGTCCGACGCCGACAAGGTTCTCGTCCTCTCGCTCCCCGGCCTCTGCCGCGGCCTGCTCGAGCACGTCCCCAGCGGCAGCGCACTCGGCCGCCTGTTGGGCGGACCCGACCACACGCTGCTCGACCTCCGCCCCAGCTGGCCCGCGGTCACCTGCTCGGTCCAGGCCACGCTCACCACGGGCCTGCCGCCGGCCGTGCACGGCATCATCGCCAACGGTCTGCCGACGTACCGACTGCCGGTGGAAGCCGACCTCACTGACCCGGGCAATCACGTGGAGTACCGCCGGGCCGTCTCGTTCTGGGAGCAGTCGAACCAGCTCGTGGCGGCGCCGAGATTCTGGACGCTGCTTCCCCGGCACCTCACCACCGCCATGGTGTGCTTCCAGCACTCGATGCCGGGATTTCACAAGCCGCTGTGCCCCGCTGCCGACATCGTGCTGACGCCCAAACCCGAGCACGGCCCCGACGGACGCATCACCTCCCTGCTGTGGACCTCGCCGCCCACGCTCGGCGGGCAGCTTCAACGCGCCCACGGTGTTTTTCCTCTGCAGCACTACTGGGGCCCCGCCGCCGGCATCGCGGCCACCCGCTGGATCGCCGCCGCGTCCACCGACATCCTTCGCGAGCACCGCCCGGACCTCGCCTGGGTCTACCTCCCTCACCTCGACTACGACCTCCAGCGGTTCGGCCCCGATGACGCCCGCATCGCCTCCGCCGTCGCCGACCTCGCCTCGGCCGCCGAGACGCTGCTGCAGCACGCGACGGCTGGCGGTTACACCGTCGTACTGCTCAGCGAATACGCCATCTCGAGAGTGGAGAGGCCGCTGTTTCCGAATCGGCTGCTTCGTGAGGCCGGGCTGCTCCGACTGACGCGCAACGCCGACGGCCCGCTGATCGACTACGCCGGCTCGGACGCGTGGGCCCTGTGCGACCATCAGGTGGCCCACGTCTACTGCCGCACCCCCGACGCGGCCGACCGCGCCCGTACGGTGCTGTGCGATCCCGTCCGGGGCGGTCTCGAGCCGGCCGACACGCCCATCGCCCACCCGCGGGCCGGCCAACTTCAGCTTCAAGCCCCGCCCGACGCGTGGCTCGACTACCGCTGGTGGGGCGACGACGAAGCCGGCGACCGCGACATCGCCCCCGACTGGGCGACCACCGTGGACATCCACCGCAAGCCCGGATACGACCCCCTGGAGCTGTTCCCGGGCACACAGCCCCGCCGCATCGCCACGGACGCGCGGCGGGTCCGTGGCTCCCACGGCCGCACCGACCGCTGCGGAATCCTGCTGCTGCCGCGCCGGGTTGACCCCGGCCGACCCGAGGTGCCCGCGACGGCGGTCGCACGGCTCTTGATGCGGCTGCTGGGCGTTTGAAGGCCGACTTCCGTCCGCCGCCTGCGGCGACGTAGATTCATGGCGTGCTCAAGCCGTTCCGCGAGCTGAAGATTTCGCTGGCGGCCAAGTGCCAGCTGCTGTTCGGGCTGGCGCTGGCGCTGATCATCGGTGCGGCCCTGTTCGCGCCGTGGCAGCGGATGGAACAGCTCATGGAGGAGATCGACCGCCGCGCCGCCCGGACGCTCACGGACCACGTCCTGCTGGAGCACGTGTTGTCGCATCTGGGCTCGTCGCCCGGGGAGGAGCCGCCGACGGTGCCTGCTGCCGCGGCCGAGCCGCCGGCCGCCGAGCCTTCAGCATCGCCGACGCCAGCCCGCCCGCCGCTGCCGCCGCCGCACCGCCCTGAGGCGCTCACCACGACCCGGCCGTACGTGCTCAACCGGGTGGGGATGTTCACGCCGCGGCTGGTGGGCGTGTGGCGCGACGACCTCACCCGCGCCGAGCGTCAGGCCCTGCAGCGGTTTTCACTGGCCGGCGGCGAGGACTTTCGCGCCGTCTACTACACCCGTCGCGACGGCACCGAGGCCTTCCGCTACACCCGCGCCCTCTTCGCCCGCAACGACTGCCTGAGCTGTCACGCGGAATATGACGGGGTGTCGCTGCAGGTGCTCGCGCCGCCGCGGTCGCCCGGCGAAGAAGGCCCGCCGCTGCTGCTGCGGCTTCCGCCGGGGCTCATGGGTCTCGTGTCGGTGGACATCCCCTCTCACCGGGAGTCCGGGCAGGTCGCGCTCAATCGCGTGTTCTTCCTCGCCGCGGCCTTCACCGCCGGGGCGCTGGCCATCCTCGTGTTTTCGCTCATCACCAGCCGCTTCATCCTCCAGCCGGTGCGCGTGCTGCAGGAGACCGCCGAGAAGGTCTCCAGAGGCGACCTCGACGTCCGCTCGGACATCCCCACGGGCGACGAGTTCCAGCAGCTCTCCGAGACGTTCAACACGATGCTCACCAACCTCAGCCGCACCGAGGCCAAACTCCGCGAGGCCAACTCGGTGCTCGACTCCCGCCTCACGCAGCTCGCCGAGACCAACGTCGCCCTCGCCGAGACCAACCGCCTCAAAAGCGAGTTCCTCGCCAACGTCTCCCACGAGCTCAAGACCCCCCTCAACTCCATCCTCGGCTTCGCCGACCTGCTCCGCAAAGCCGCCGCCGACGCCAACGACGCCAAGAGCTACCGCTACGCGCAAAACATCCACACCGCCGGCACCAACCTGCTGGCGCTGATCACTGACCTGCTCGACCTGGCCAAGGTCGAAGCCGGCCGCATGGAGGTTCACCCGGCCGACTTCGTCCTCTCGGAGCTGTTCGAGAAGCTCGTCAGCACGCTCAAACCGCTCACCGAACCCAAGTCGCTGAGCATCCTCTGGGAGATCGAATCGACCATCCCGCCGCTGCGGCAGGACGCGCACAAGCTCCAGCAAATCCTCTACAACTTCCTCTCCAACGCCATCAAATTCTCCCCCCACGGCGGCACCATCTTCCTGCGCGCGATGGTTCACAGCCACGACCCGCCTCCGGACGACAACCCCGTCGAGGGCGCAAGCCCGCCCGCTGCGGCAGGCACGCAAACGGCGGGCGTAACGCCCCGGCTCGGGCCCGTCCGCGACATCCGCATCTCCGTCACCGATCAGGGGCCGGGCATCGACCCGGGCAAGACCCGGCTCATCTTCGAAAAGTTCCGCCAGCTCGACGGCGGCGTCACCCGCCAGTACGGCGGCACCGGCCTGGGCCTGGCCATCTCCAAAGAACTCACCGCCCTGCTCGGCGGCACCATCGGCGTCGAGTCGGCACCGGACGAAGGCGCCACCTTCTGGATCGTCATCCCGGTGAACATCGAAGCCGGGGCGGCGGAGCTGCGCCGCGGCTGACCACGCCGCCCGTCGCAGACAACGCGTCGGCCCGTCGCGGACAACGCGTCGGCCCGTCGCGGACAACGCGCCGGCCCGTCGCGGACAACGCGCCGGCCCGTCGCGAACGGACGCGACCGTGCGACTGGCCTGTCGCGGAACCCTTACAGCAGCGTGCTGGCCGCTGCAAGCAACTCGGGCATGCGCTGCTTCGTCCGCTCGACGGCCACCGGGTCGATCCCCAGGTCCGACAGGACGCGGTTGTCCAGCGTCTGCCCCGCGGCCGTCAGCGGGAAGCCCGCCTCGGGGATCGAGCACGCCAGCGTGTCGGCGACGTGAACGATCGACAGGAGCTGGCGGTTGGCGTCGCCCGGCAGCACCCGGTTGTGGTGGTGGCCGGCAACGACCTGACAGCTCCGCGGGAACTTCCACGCCTCGCACAGCGCCGCGCCGAGCTGCTGGTGGTCCATGCCCATCAGGTGCCGCTCGATGCTGCAGAAGTCGGCCGCTCCCGGCTTTTTCGCCGTCTCGCACGCCTCACGGAGTTTTTCCGGATAGAGCTGCATGGAAATCAGCAGCCCCACGTCGTGGATCATCCCCGCCAGGAACGCCTCATCGGCCACCGGGAGCTTGAGCGACCTCGCCAGGTCCCGCGACGCCACGGCCACCGCGATGCAGTGCGTCCAGAGGTCTCGAGCCGTGTACCCCTCGCACAGCTTCACGCCGCGGAAGAGCTGGCCCAGCGACGCCGCCACCGCGATGTTCTTCACCGCATTCAGTCCCAGCAGCACGATGGCCCGTTCGATCGAGCCGATCTGTCCGGGCAACCCGTAGAAGGCCGAGTTGACCACCTTGAGGATGCGCGTCACCAGAGCGGGGTCGTGCGAAACGATCTTGTGGAGCTGAGCGGCCGACGACCGCGGGTCTTCGACGATTGTCACGATCTTCGCGACCACCTCCGGCAGCGTCGCGATCGTGGTGATCTTCCGCACCGCCTCCCGGATCGCCTCCGGCGACGCCGGGGCCACCGGCGGTGTGGCCATCACGCTGCTGGACGGGTCTAGGACGGCAACGGTGGACATCGGGCCTCCCGTGGCTGATTGCCGGACAACCGCCCTGCCGCGGGCGGCTCCGCCGAAGCTGCTTTGCAGCACTCCGGCCCGTGAAACATCGGGAGACCTCTTCAGCGACTTAATGGGTTAAGCGCTTTGGACAAGCGGGGTAAACCATGCACCGCGCGCGAAGCAGCCGCACAATCCGCGCCGACGTGGCGCCACCCGGCCCGCCCGGCTTCCCCGGCGGGGGCGCGTAGGGGTTATCGGACGGTGCCCGACCCCGCCAACGGGCCGCCTCCGACACCACCGCCGCCAAACCCCGCTCCCCCGCCGCCCAGCCCACCTGCCGCACCGCCGGGCCACGCACGCGTCCGGACTGCCGGTCCCCCACGTCCACCACCGACACCCCCAGCGACGGCGCTTCAATCACCCCCGCCGACGAGTTGCCCACCAGCAGCCCCACCCCCTTGAGCAGCCCGAGGAACACCCCCCGTGGCAGGTCGCCCACCACTTTCAGCCCGGCATCGCCATACGCCTCGCGGATCCCCTCATGGCCCGGGTCGTTGTTCGGTGCAAGCACGAGCGGCCTCGTCAGCTCGGCCCGAGCCAGCGCCCAAAGCAGATGACGCGCTCGCCTCCGCTCCAGAGAGCGGTCCGGCGACGTCGGGTGCAGCAGCAGCACGACCCGCCGAGGGTCGCTGAGATCGCCGAACCGCGCTTTCGCCTCCGCCAGCCCCTTCGCGGCATCCCGTGCGATGTCCTCCAGCCCCGGGGCACCGACATGGTGCACCGTCCGCGGGTCCTGCCCGAGCCGCACCAGCCTCGCCGCCGCGTCCGCCGACGCCGCAAGGTGCAGCTGGCTCATGTGGGTGATGGCGTGCCGGATGGCGTCGTCCGTCTGGCCTTCCGCGCGGTCGCCGCCGTGCACGTGGGCGATGGGGATGCGCGACAGATGCGCCGCCATCGCCGCCGCCAGCGCCTCGGGACGGTCGCCCACCAGCAGCACCCCACGCGTGCCCAGCGCGGCATACGTCCGGGCCAGCCGCCCGGCCGCGGCCCCGGCCACCGCCGCCAGGTCCGCCACGCTCGAGGTCCGCGGCCACGGCACCACCGCGTCCGGCTCCCGCCCCAAGACCTCCCGCACGGCCGACAGGGGCGGGCCATATCGGCGGTCCAGATGCATTCCCGTGGCCACGACACTCAGCGACAGGCTTCTAGCGCGGCACAGCCGCCGAAGCGTGTGCCGCATCAGCCCCAGGTCGGCCCGCGTGCCCGTCACGAACGTGATGTGCCGCGCGTCCCCCACCTAGGCCATCCCCAGCTCGCGGCGACACGCGACGAACGCGTCGATCGCGCGGTCGAGATCGTCCCGCGTGTGCGCGGCGGACATCTGCGTGCGGATCCTTGCCTTGCCCTGTGGCACCACGGGATAGAAAAACCCGACCACGTACACGCCCTTCTCGAGCATCTTCGCGGCCATGCGCTGCGCCAGCACCGCGTCGCCGAGCATCACCGGGCAGATCGGATGCGGGTACGCCGGGGCGTCCGGGCGCGGCCGGCCTTCCACCCCGCCGGGGAGGTCGAACCCGTGGCGGGTCATCTCACGGCGGAAGTATGCGGTGTTCTCGGCCAGCTTCCGGCGCAGTTCCGGCAGCTCGCGCACCAGCTCCAGCGCCCGCAGGCTCGCGGCGACGATCGGCGGGGCGAGCGTGTTGGAAAACAGGTAGGGCCGACTGCGTTGCCGCAGCAGCTCGACGACCTCGCCGCGGGCTGCCAGATACCCGCCACTGGCCCCGCCCAGCGCCTTGCCCAGCGTGCCCGTGAGGATGTCCACCCGCCCCATCACCCCGCACAGCTCGTGCGTGCCGCGCCCCTGCTCACCCACGAACCCCACCGCGTGCGAGTCGTCCACCATCACCAGCGCGTCGTACGCCTCGGCCAGGTCGCAGATCTTCCCCAGCGGCGCCACCGTGCCGTCCATGGAGAACACGCCGTCGGTGACGATGAGCTTGAACCGTGCCCCCTTATCGCATGCCGCCTTGAGCTGCATCTCAAGGTCGGCCATGTCGCAGTTGCGGTAGCGGTAGCGGGCCGCCTTGCACAGCCGGATGCCGTCGATGATCGACGCGTGGTTGAGCTCGTCGGAGATGACGGCGTCCTCCGGGCCCAGCAGCGTCTCGAACAGCCCGCCGTTGGCGTCCCAGCACGAGGTATAGAGGATCGTGTCCTCGAACCCGAGAAACTCCGCCAGCGCCCGCTCCAGCTCGCGGTGGATGGACTGCGTCCCGCAGATGAACCGCACCGAGGCCATGCCGTAGCCCCAGCGGTCCAGGGCTGCCTTCGCCGCCTCACGCACCGCCGGGTGCTGCGCCAGCCCGAGGTAGTTGTTGGCGCACAGGTTGAGCACCTCGCGTCCGTCCACGCCGACGTGCGCTCCCTGTGGCGTGCGGATCACCCGCTCGGCCTTGTACAGCCCCTGCGACCTGATCTCGTCCAGCGTCCGCGCGACGTGCTGCCCGATCGCACCGTACATCGTGACCCCTTTCCCACGCCCGTTCGCCCCCCTTGGTGTCGTCCGCCTGTCATCCGCCCATGCGGCCGGATCACCACGTCAGGATGACCTTCCCGCTTTTGCCCGACCGCATGACCTCAAACCCCTGTTCGTACTCCTCTGCCGGGAAGCGGTGGGTGATCACCGGCGAGATGTCCAGCCCGCTCTGGATCATGACCGTCATCTTGTACCACGTCTCGTACATCTCGCGGCCGTAAATCCCCTTGATCGTCAGCATGTTGAACACCACCGTCTGCCAGTCGATGGCGATCTCACCGGTGGGGATGCCCAGCATCGCGATTTTTCCCCCGTGGCACATGTTCGCCAGCATGTCGCGGAACGCCGCCCCACTGCCCGACATCTCCAGCCCGACGTCGAACCCTTCCTTCATGTCCAGCTCGGCCTGCACGTCGCGCAGGTTCTCCTCACGCACGTCCACCGTGCGCGTCGCGCCCATCCGCCGCGCCAGCCCAAGCCGCCACGGGTTGACGTCCGTGACCACCACGTGCCGCGCTCCGGCGTGCCGCACCACCGCCGCCGCCATGCAGCCGATCGGCCCGGCCCCGGTAATCAGCACGTCCTCGCCCAGCACGTCGAAGCTCAACGCCGTGTGCACCGCGTTGCCCAGCGGGTCGAAAATCGCCTGAACGTCCGGGTCGATCGTGCGGTCGTGGTGCCAGATGTTGGTCACCGGCATCGCCACATACTCGGCAAAGGCCCCGGGGCGGTTCACCCCCACGCCCTGCGTGTGCGCACACAGGTGACGCCGCCCGGCCAGGCAGTTGCGGCACCGCCCGCACACGACGTGCCCCTCCCCCGACACCACGTCCCCCTCGCGCACGTCCCTCACATTGCTCCCGAACGCCACCACCCGCCCCACAAACTCATGCCCCACCACCATCGGCACGGGAATCGTCTTCTGCGCCCAGGCGTCCCAGTTGTAAATGTGCACGTCCGTGCCACAGATCCCCGTCCGCTCCACGCGGATGAGCACATCGTTGATGCCGATCTCCGGTACCGGCACCTCGTCCATCCACAGCCCCGGCCCGCGCTCGCGCTTGACCAGCGCCCGCATTGTCTTCATAGGGACGGCGATGGTAGCCCCCCGCGTCCACGCCCGCCCCGCTCACCACGACAGCCAGGGTGGGTCGTCGTCCCCCCGACCGCCCGCTCCCGACACCACCGCCGAGCCCGGCATCAGTTCGATCCGCCCCACCACCTCGCTCGATTCCCACAACGGCAACGACACCAGCGGCACCTCCTTGGCCATCGGCGGCGGAGGCCCGACCACCACGGCCACCGCCTCCGGTCGCTCCGCGCTGCCCTTGCCACTCCGCTCCCACCCCCCATGCACCACCAGCACGCCCGCCCCGCCCGCCGGGCTACCGGCCCCGGCCGCACCCGCCGGCCCGACCGCCACGAGCACCCGACCCGCGGACGAGCCGCTCTCGGCCGTGAGGATGGTCCCTGCCCCCTCCCGGCCCCCGGCATCCCACCCCCCGCCATCCCACCCTCCGCCGTCCCGGCCTCCGCCACCTCCCTGCCAGACCGACGACACCTGCCACACCAGCCCCGACAGCAGCACCACGCTCGCGGCCACCGCCACCCACTTCGCCCGACGGCTCACCTCCAGCCACCGCAGCCGCCCGGCCCTGCCCGCCGCCAAAGACCGCCGCTCGGAAATCGACTCTCCTGCATACGCCGTCACCAGCCTGAGCGGCGGCGCCAGCGCGTGGTGCTGACCCAGTTCGTGCGTGTGCCCGTCCAGCGCGGCGACCTCGGTCTCCGCGTCATCAGCGTCCTGGCCGCTTTGCCCCTCATCAACCGAGGAGGCCTCGATCCGACGCATCACCGCGGCGTGCAGCGCGTCGTAGTCGATGTCCGGCGGCTGACGCGTCAGCTTCAGCAACCCGCCCAGCTGCCGATACTCCCGCAGCAGCGCCCGCGCCTCCTCCGATTCAGCCAGCAGGCGTTCGACGTGCGCGCGTTCCTCTTCCGTCAGGTCGCCATCGACCCACCGCGAAATGAGGAACTCGTCGCGTTGGTTCAACATCGCCCGCCCCGCCTCAACGCGTCAGCTGATCAGTCCTTGCTGGACAACAGATCGTCCAGCATTTCCTTCAGCTTTTTTCTCGCTTGGGACACGTGCCATTTCACCATCCCCTCGCTGCAGCCCAGCCGCACGGCCACCTCTTTCTGGGGCAGGCCTTCGATCGCGAAAAGCTGCAGGGCCAGTCTCTCCTGCTCGGGAAGTCGCTCCATTGCATCCGTCACACGCATGCCCAGCTCCTTGTTCTCCATCGACCGTGACGGTCGAGTCGAACGGATGTTGTCCTCCGACAGCACGCCACGACCGGTTTCCTGAAGCTTCGGGTTGATGTCCCCTTCCAGCACCGCGTCGCTCAGGCCCGGGTTGTTCCGCAGAGCTCGCCTGCGCCGGTAATTGAAAGATCCACGCGTCAACGTCGTCTTGAGAAAACCCATGAACGCTTCCGGCTGCTCGAGCGTGACCAGCTTCTTCCAGACCTTCAAAAAGGCGTCTTGAACCGCCTCCTGAGCGTCGTCCAGGTTGTTCAGAATCCGGTTCGCCTCGGTCACGGCCCACTTCTGGTGCCGCTTCACCAGCTCCGAGAATGCTTCTTTGCCTTCCTTTGACTCCCGTTTCCTGCACGCCAGTCGCGCCAGCTCACCGTCCGACAGGCTGGAAGGCGAGACGTTCGGGTTACGTCCCGCCTCGCCGCCCGCACCTGCCGGACTGGACACCGGGTGCTCCGTCACGTCGGACACTCTAACCGCCCCGAGGTGAGCACGCGGCGCGAAACGAGACCCGCCGGGGGCCCAGATCACCCCGCTTTGAGCAATTTTCAGTAATTCCACGAGCCGTCAGCTTGACGACCGGAACCGTCCAAGCGGGGGCTCAGTGCGTCACCGCGCCCCCGCTGGCCGGGCCGACCAGTTTGGCATACTTCGCCAGCACGCCCGTGGGATACCGCGGCGGCGGCGGCGACCACGCCCGGCGGCGACGCTCCAGCTCTTCCGCCGACACCTCCAGCTCGATGGTGCCCTTCTCCGCATCCACCGACACCATGTCGCCGTCCCGCACCAGCGCGATCGGCCCGCCCACGGCCGCCTCCGGGCCGACGTGGCCCACCATCAGCCCGCGGGTCGCCCCCGAAAACCGGCCGTCCGTGATCAGACACACCGAGTACCCCAGCCCCTGCCCGACGATGGCCGCCGTCACCGCGAGCATCTCCCGCATGCCCGGCCCGCCCTTGGGCCCTTCGTAGCGGATGATGACGGTGTCGCCGGCCTGAATGGCGTTCCGCTGAATCGCCGCCATCAGCAGGTCTTCGGAGTCGAAACACTTGGCCGGCCCGCGATGCTGCAACTTCTTGACACCCGCCGTCTTGATCACCGCCCCGTCCGGGGCCAGCGAACCCCGAAGGATCGCCAGCCCGCCGGTCTTCTCCAAGGCCCGCTCCACGGGCACCACCACGTCCTGCCCGTCCGGCCGACGCACGTCCTTGAGGTTTTCCGCCTGCGTCTTGCCCGTCACCGTCAGGCAGTCGCCGTGCAGCAGCCCGGCGTCGAGCAAGGTTTTGAGGATCACAGGCACGCCGCCGATGCGGTAGACGTCGAACGCGGTGTACCGACCGAACGGCTTGAGGTCGCAGATCAGCGGGGTGCGTTTGGAGATGCGGTCGATGTCGTCGAGCGTCAGTTCCACCCCCGCTTCACGCGCGATCGCCGGCAGGTGCAGCGCCGCGTTGGTCGAGCCGCCCGTCGCCACCACGACCGTCACGGCATTTTCAAAGGCCTTGCGGGTGAGGATGTCTCGCGGACGCAGGTTCATGCGGATCAGTTCCATCACCTGCCGCCCGGCCGCTTCGCACAGCCGGTCGCGGTCGAGCTCGGTCGCCGGGGGGGCCGACGACCCCGGCAGGGCTAGCCCGATGGCTTCCGAGACGCACGCCATCGTGTTGGCCGTGAACTGCCCGCCGCACGACCCCGCCCCGGGGCAGGCCACGCACTCCATTTCGTACAGGTCGTCGGCGGTGATCTTGCCCGCCGCGTAAGCCCCCACCGCCTCGTACACGTCCTGGATGGTCACCGCCTTGCCGCGGTAGTTTCCGGGAAGGATCGTCCCCCCGTAGATGAAGATGCCCGGGCGATTGAGCCGGGCGATCGCCATCATGGATCCGGGCAGCGACTTGTCGCACCCCGCCAGCGCCACGATCCCGTCGTAGCCGTGCGCATGCATCATCAGCTCGATGGAATCGGCGATGACCTCGCGTGACACCAGCGACGCCTTCATCCCCTCGTGACCCATCGCGATGCCGTCGGAGACCGCGATGGCGACGAATTCACGCGGCGTACCGCCGGCCGCCTTCACGCCCGCCTTCACCGCCTTGGCCTGCCGGTCGAGCGTGATGTTGCACGGGGTGGCTTCGTTCCACGTGGACGCCACGCCCACCCACGGCTGGCTGATCTCCGCGTCCGTCAGCCCCATCGCTTTGAAGAACGCCCGCTGAGGGGCACGCTGCGGGCCATCCGTGACCACCGACGAGTACGGACGCTTCGTATCGCTGCTGGACATGGGTCGAAGAGTGTACCAGAAACGCCCGCACCCGCCGAACGGGAGCACCCGCCAACGTCTCCACGCCAGCCGACTCCAGCACGTCGGCCCACGCCGGCCGACTGCCGCCCGCGCTCCACGTGCCCGGGACGGTCAGCCGCCACGCAAGTTCTCGCAGAACGCGGCCGACGCCCTCGCCACGGCGTCGGGGGCATCCCCCTGCTCACGCATTCGCCGAACGAGCGCCGACCCGACGATGGCCCCGTCGGCCTTGCCCTGCAGCATCCGCAGGTGCTCCGGCGATGAAATCCCGAAACCCACGCACAGCGGCCGCTCGGTCACCGCTCGCAGCCCCGCCAGATGCTCGGACAGCTCCGCGGGAAGTTCGCGCCGCTCTCCCGTGATGCCCGTCACCGACAGGCAGTACACGAACCCCGACGACAAAGCGGCGATGGTCCGGCGCCGCTCGGGCGGGGTCGTCGGCGCCGACAGCAGCGCCGTCTCCAGACCCGCCGCCCAAGCCGCAGCCACCACAGGCTCGGCCTCGGGCGGCGGCAGGTCCGGCAGGATCAGCCCGTCGAAACCCGCCTCCCGAAGCTGCTGGAAAAACCGCGCCACGCCGCGTCGAAAGGCCAGCGAGTACGACACCATCGCCACCAGCGGCACGGCCACGCGTTCGCGTACGCCGGCCACCGCCGACAGCACCCCGTCCAGCGTCACGCCCTGCTGCAGCGCGTGCGCGAACGCCGCCTGGATCACCGGCCCGTCGGCGATCGGGTCCGAAAACGGAATGCCGACTTCGATCACCCCGCCCGCCGCGTCACCCCCCAGCCGGCACAGCACCGCCCGAGTAGCCTCCAGCGACGGGTAGCCCGCCGGCACGAACGGCATCAGCGCCAGCCGGCCGGCGGCACGCGACGCCGAAAACCACGACTTCAGCCGCGAATCCGCGGGCGGCGAAACCGTCTGGGGCACCGGGCTCATGGACAGCCAGTGTAGTCGGGTCGCCCCGACAGCTTCCCACGCCGCCGGGCTACTTCCGGAAGAAGTGCTTCCCCTTGCTGGCGTACTTCGAGAGGCGGTCGTTGACGTACAGCCCCTCCAGCAGGAACCCGCCGGCCGCGGCCAGGTGCGCCTCCCGCTCGGCGTCGAGGTTGAGCTCGCGGGCCAGACGGGCCGCCGCCGGAACCAGCCCCTTGAGCGCCTTCATGTTCGCGACGAACTCCGCCGCCGAGAGGTCATCGCCCGCCGGGAACGTCAGCTTGCCCGCGAACAGCTGCACAACGTCGTCATAGTCGTTGATGTCGGCATAGCGGGCGAAGACCTGCTTGACCGCTTCTCCGGTGAGCGAGCGGATGAGCTTGTCCTCCGAGCCGTCCTCGTCGGCCAGGCTCATTTCGATCTTGCCCCGGCACGATGCCACGAGGTGGGCCAGGTCGCACACCCGGGCGGTCACGTGCGTCTCGCCGGTGAGCAGCCCCCGACGCTCGGCGCTGGACACCACCGTCTCGAGGTTGGCGATGGATGTCCGCACCGACACGCCCGACGACTGCGACACGTGCGGCGACGACCTCGCCAGCCGCACCACCTCTTCGATCACCTCGGCCAGAAAACCCGGCACCTCGACGCTGACGCCACCGTCGCGGTCGAGGTAGGCGTTGGCCTGCGCGATCGCGATGCCCTCCTGCACGGTCTCGGGGTAGTGCGTCCGGACCACCGTGCCGATGCGGTCCTTCAGCGGCGTGACGATCCGGCCCCGGTTGGTGTAATCCTCAGGGTTGGCCGAAAACACCAGGCACACGTCCAGTTCGATCCGCACGGGATACCCGCGGATCTGCACGTCCCGCTCCTCCAGCACGTTGAACAGACCCACCTGAATGCGGGGGGCGAGGTCGGGCAGCTCGTTGATGGCGAAAATCCCCCGGTTCGAGCGCGGGATGAGCCCGAAATGCATCGTGGACTCATCCGACAGATAGCGCCCCTGCGCGTATTTCACGAGGTCGATCTCGCCGATGAGGTCGGCGATGGTCGTGTCCGGCGTCGCCAGCTTCTCGTGGTACCGCTGCTCGCGATGCAGCCACGCGATCGGCGCGTCGTCGCCCTGCTCGGCCAGAACGCGTTTGCCCGCCGTCGTCACCGGCCGGAGCGGATCGTCGGGGATCTCCACGCCCGCGAGCACGGGGATCCACTCGTCCAGCAGTGTCGGCAGCATCCGCAGGATGCGTGTCTTGGCCTGCCCGCGAAGCCCAAGAAACAGCAGGTCATGCCGGGCGAGGATGCCGTTGACGATCTGCGGAATCACCGTGTCCCGGTAACCGAGGATCCCGGGGAACAGTTCCTCGCCCGCTTTGAGCTTGCGGATGAGGTTGCGCCGCAGCTCGTCCTTGACCGACACGGGCGTATAGCCCGTGGCACGCAACTGACCGACCGTCGCCGCCGGCGGGTGCTTGCCTGCCGACGCACTTGCGAGCCTTGAGGTGCTCATCGCGGCATGCTAGGGCGGCGCCGCACGCGGCCCCGTTTCACGCCGCGCTGAAACCGCTGACACGAAGCGTCTGCCGCACGCTCCACACGCTCCGCACGCCCGAACCTGCTGCCACAGGCCGTCAGCCCGCCTTGGCGGGGTAGTACGGCTGCTGCGCCGCCGGATGCGGCACGGTGGCCGGCGCGGTCGGCCCGATGGCCGGGCGGCCGTCCGGCCCGATCGGCCCCAGCGGCTGTCCGGCCGGCCGCGGGCCCACCGGCGACGGCCCGCCGGGCACCTTCGCCCGCGGGTGCGCCGCGTCGTACACCTGCTTCACCCGCGCCGTCGTCAGGTGCGTGTACACCTGCGTGGTGGACAGCGACTGGTGGCCCAGCAGCTCCTGCACCGCGCGCAGGTCGGCACCGTTGTTGAGAAGGTGCGTCGCGAACGAGTGCCGCAACGTGTGCGGCGAGATGCCCGGGTCCAGCCCCGCCTTGGCGAGGTACTTGTCGAGCTTGCGGCGCACCGACCGCGTCGAGAGGGCTTCGCCGTGTTTGTTCAGGAACACCTTCTCGGGGTTCTTGCCTTCCGGCAGCGATGCGGCGCGGACTTCGAAGTAGCGGCTGAGCGCGCGGATCGCCTGCGACCCGATGGGCGTGAGCCGCTCGCGACGCCCCTTGCCCCGCACCCGCAACACGCCTTCCTGCAGGTCGATGTCGGCGAACGTGAGGTCCACCAGCTCCGAGACGCGGATGCCCGACGAGTACAGCACCTCCAGCATCGCCTTGTCGCGGATGGACAGCAGGTCGCCCTCACCCGGCGCATCCAGCAGCCGCTGCACCTGCTCGAGGTCGAGACACTTCGGCAGCCGCTTCTCCTGCTTGGGCGTGCGGATCGTGGACAGCGGGTGCACCGACAGCAGCCCCCGACGGATGGCGAACTTGTAGAAGCTCCGCAGCGTCGCCAGCTTCCGCGCCGTCGTGCTCTTGGTGTAGTTCTGCCCGTACAGATACGCCAGAAACTCGCGTACGTTCAGCGGCTCCACCTTCAGGAAACGCTGGTCGATCTCCTCCAGCGACCTCGGCGGCGGGAGCTGCGCCAGCGACGAAGCGCTGCGGCCGATCTGACCGGCCAGGAACTGCCCGAACTGCGCGAGGTCCGCCCCGTACGAGCGGATGGTGTAATCCGAGAAGTGCCGCTCGAGCTTGAGGTAGTCGAGAAACGCCTGGATCAGCGGCGTCACCAGACGCGCTTCGCCGTCCGGCGGCGGCGGAGCGGCCGTCGGCTCGACCCTGCCCTCCGCCTTGCCGACCTCGACCGACGCCCCGATGGGCGATTCCGGAGACGTGTACGTGGGTTCCATGGTGACCGTTGCCGCACTCTGCCGCGGCACTTGTGACGGCGACCCATCCAGAGAACTCCCGACGGCCGACCGGCTGCTCACCGGAAAACCGCCAGGCACGATGCGAAACGGTCCCCGTATCGCATGTGAAGCAACCGCTTCACTGAACCGGCGCTAACCCGTCCCGTCCGGCCCGCGCTTTCGCTCCCCACGGCCCAGGCCGACCCGCGTTAGCCCCATAACTACGCTGCCTTCTTCGGCAGAAAAGCCTCCATCTCTTTCATCAATTGTTGGCCGAGCTGATGCGAAACCACCGCCGCATCAAACCAGTCGAAGGGCACGTCCCGACGGTTGGCCATGTCCGCCACCGCCTGCAACACCGCCGTCTCCTCACCCGGCCGGTACCGGAAGAAAAACCGGTGCTCCCCCTTCACCAACGACAGCGTCCGCGACGCAACATCGGCCTTGCCCGCATCGCGTCCAGCCTTGCCCGCATCGCGTCCGGGCTTGCCCGCGTCGCGTCCGGGCTTGCCCGCGTTCGGGCCGGGCGCACGACCCTCCCCCCGCGCTTGACCGCTGCCCTCGGCCCCGTGTGACCCGTTGGGTGTCTCGCTCACACTTCCGTTATCGGCGGTTTGACGGAAAAGGTTGCGGTCCGGCCGGCCCGCCCTGCGGAAAAAACGCCTCCGACCCCGATCGCCCACCGCTTTCGCCGGCTCCGGCCACGCCCGGGGGGGCCGCCGGCGACCGCAGGAAAAACACCTGGTCGAACAGCCGCAGCGTGAGCTGCCGGTACACGAACGACGCATACCGGTCCGACGACACCAGAAACTCCCTCATCCCATACGGGCCCAAGGGCTCCGTCCGCCCGTAGGCGTGCAGGAACAGCGCTTCCCGCACCGACCCGTGCGACGCATCGAACATCCCCGATGCCTGAAAGAACCCGTCGCTGCCGGGCGTCCGGCCGCGCCGACCGCCACCGCCCGAGACCGCCGCGCCGCCGTCGAAGCCGCCCGTCTCGGCATCCGACATCGGTGTGGCCCGTCGTGCCAGCGCCCGCGGGTCCACCGAGACGTCCGACGCCAGACGGCCCGGCAGGACGAACAGCGACAGCGTCGCGCCCATCTTCGGCGGGTCGTAGGGGTCCCAGGCGGTCACCGTGGGGATGAGCAGCGCATCCGCCCCGAGCACCTCACACACCGCCTGAGCCTGCTCGGCCGTCCGCACCTGATTCAGCCCCAGCGCCGTCAACGCCTCCACAACGCGGTCCACCGGAATGACCGTCAGCCCCTGCACCTGCTGAAGCTGCTGGTACACGAGGTCCGCCTGCAGCAGCGGGTCCACGGACGGCTGCCCGGACAGGTTGACCGCGGGCGCCACCGCCCAGACGTGCGGCCGCGACAACGCGAGCACGACCTGCGACTCACGCCCGTATTCCCGCACCGCCGTCGTATCGCCGCAACCGGCCAGAAGCAGCGCCGCCGCCGCCACCGCACCGCCCAGCGACGCCAGCCGCCGTCCCGCGTTCCACCCGGGCCGACTCAGCCGTCTGCCGCCTGTGCTCCACGTACGCATCGCCGCGCCCTCCATGGCCCGTTGCGAATGATGCGGGCGTGAACGCTCAGGGCGTCTCGCCCGCGACCTTCCCGCCCGCCTCCGCTGACCCCGCTCCGGCAGGCACGCCCGACGCGGTCCGCTCGGGCGTGACAAACCGCGACGCCGAAGGCACCTGTTCGCCGCCGCCCGCCACGGCCGGCGAGCCCGCGCCCGGCAGCGACCACACCGACTCCAGCCCCGACCGGTCCGAGATGAAAAACACCCGGCCCGTCGATGCCACCGCCGGCGAGAGCACCATGCCCACGCCGTCGGTGAGCCGGCGACGTTCGCTGCCATCTGCCCGAACGCTCCAGAGGTCGTACTGCGCCGAGCCGTCCTGCTCCGTGATCGACGTGAACACCAGCGTCTGCCCGTCCGGCGTCCAGGCGGGCGTCACCAGCGCCGAGTTCGGCGACGACGCGACCTCC
The DNA here is from genome assembly GCA_046299715.1 of Tepidisphaerales bacterium. Lineage (GTDB taxonomy): Bacteria > Planctomycetota > Phycisphaerae > Tepidisphaerales > Tepidisphaeraceae > JBBRUM01. Next base: position 111,647 of record JBKBHU010000004.1, read on the forward strand.
GTCAGACGCCGCGGCTCGCCGTCCACAAGGTCCACCGTCCAGATCGAAAACAAACGGCTCCCCAGCCGCTTGGGCCGCTGGAAGGCGATGCGGTTGACGCTCGCATCCGGCGACCAGCTCGGGAACAGCCCTTCGCCGATCATCCGCCGCGCCCCCGTCGCCAGCTCCACCACCCACAGCTCCCACTGCTGCGTCCGCGGGCCCAGAGAGCAGTACGCCAGAAACCGCCCGCACGGCGAAAACGACGGGTGCAGGTCGTGCGTCCGCGACGGCGTAACCTGAACCACGTTGCGGCCGTCCATGTCCATCAGGTAAATCGCCCAGCGGCCCGTGCGGTTCGACGCAAACGCGATCCGACGGCCGTCGGGTGAGAACGTGGGGTGGGCGTCGTCAGAGTCGTCGGCCGTGAGCTGTGTCACGGTCAGGCCGTCCGTCTTCTGCAGGTAAACCTTCGGCCGGCCTTCGTGCCGCGTCGACGTGAACACCATCCACTGCCCGCTCGGGTCGATGGCGACGTCGCCGTCCGCACCCTCCGCGACGAACGTGTGCTGCTGGAACGTGAGCAGCGGCGACCCCCTCACCGCAGGCGGCGGCACCGCCGACAGCTCACCCAGAACGCTCACCCCACTCCGTGTCACCACGCCCCGCCCAGGGCTGGCGGCCCGCACCACATCGGCGCCTTCCGCAGACACGCCCCCGGCCGGCAGTCCCGGCGACCCGGAGACCGCTCCCGCGACCGGCCGCTCGACCCTCGACCCGGGCGGTTCAATCACCACCACCGATCGCGGTGGTGCCACCACACAGCCCGCCCCCCAGAGGCCGCCGAGCACCAGACCGCCCACGACCACGCCCGTCCTCACACCGCCGCGCGCATTGCGTGCCATGTCGGCTAAATCGTCGCGCCTGCCATCGGCCTCCGCGAAGCACGCCATCCCCCCCGGTTATCGGACGCCCGCCCGTCCCGGGTTGAGCCGCCGCCCCCCCCTTCCCCTCCCCCCCTTCCCTTCCCACCCGCGCGACTCGCGCCCTGACCGGGCCGCACCGCTGAGCGGCTAGTTCGAGCCTTCCTGCTGGAACAACGGCACCATCTGCTCGATCACCCACCGCTCGTCGCCCCGGCGACGCACCAGCACCACCTCACACGCCAGCGTCACGCCCGAGTGTTCAAAGCCCACCTGCACCGCCGCCCGGGCGAAGTCGTTCCCCTGGCCCGAGGTGTCCGGCACCGCCTGCAGCCGCTCGTTCCAGCTGCACGAGACGATCCGGCCGTAGTTCGGGAAGCTGGCGATATGGTCCAGCGTCCCCTTGAAACGCTCGAAGGGCATCCGCGACTGGAACGCCGGCCCGAACACCCGGTAGGCCGCCTCGTAGTCGCCCACCTTCGTCGCCTCCGCGAACCGCTGGAACAACGCGCCGATCTCCCTCCGCGACTCGGCAAACGCCCGCGCCGTGGCGACCTCCTGTCGGACCACGATCCCCCCGAACGCCAACGCCAGCACCGCGCCCAACACGCACAGCACACGCCCGGTCTGCGTCCCGTTGCTCCTGCCCACCTGCACCCACCCCATCACGGCACAGATCAACGCGAACACGGGAATCGCCAGCAAAATCGGCGAGATCATGGCCGCCGCCGAGGCCAGCCCCGCCACCAGCGCCACCACCGACGGCGTGTTGACGGCCACGTAGTCCGTCGCACCCACACCCGCGGTGGTGGACATGCGGTGCAGGTTCCGGAACGGGTCGTCACCTCCCGCACCGCCCCCATCAACACCCGACCTCTGCCCTTTCATCAGCTCCGGAGGCGTTTGTGTGGATGAGCTGGTCATCGCGCCTTTCCCTTCGTCACGGCCCACCCCCCACCACCCGCCCCCACCCCTCCCCTCCAACCCCCACCCGCTACGCCCCCCCGTCCCCACCCGCCCCGCGCCGCCCCCCCCGCCCCCCTGCACCACCCAAGCCGCGCGGCCCTTCGGACGCCCGGAGTGTAGCCCGGCTCCGTGGAAGACCGGGTCCTTTGCGACCCGAGCCCGACCCTCAAGCTCTACACCCCAGCTGCTGTCGCCCGGTTACCGGACGTCGCCGCGTTCGTCTCGCGTTCAAGCGTTTCATGCCATCCCGCCGATGCCACTGCGTCGGGAAGTCCGCCTATCGGACGCGGCCTTGGCCCCACATCCAGCCGACACAACGTGAAGTCGCCGGAGCCCAACACCATGACCAAGCGTCAGCTGATCGACGACATCCGCCAGTACAACACCACCGCCGCCCCGCAGTTCCTGGCGCAGTTCGACGAGAATGCACTCCAGCAGTACCTGGCCCACCTCACGGCCGCCCGTCAGAAGCACCTCCGTGTGGGCCAGTCGCCGCGGCCTGCGGCCGCTCCGCTTCGCGTGCCAGCCAACCCGCCGGCATCCCCCGCACCGCTCAGTCCCGCCGCCGCCTGAGCCACAACCCGCTCCGCCAGGGTAGACCGGCCGACTTACCCGCAGGGTGTGCCGTGTCACCCACCTGCGCGATTGAACAAACAAAGGGCGACGCGGACATGAGCCGCGCCGCCCTTACTTGTATCAAGAAAACGCAAAAACAACCTACGGGCACCCCGTGGCTGGGCGCCAGCCGCCCGCAGCCCATCCCGCCGACGCACGACGTCGTCCCGGTTTACCGCATGTTCCACGGCGTCAGGCGCGACTGCGGCCGCAGCAGCAGCAGCGAGTCGATGTCATCGGAGAGCTGCTTCCCGTCGTTGTCCCACGCCCGGGCGATGATGTTGTACCGCTCCTTGGCCGTGTACGCGGGCGTGTAACCAAACTCACCGGGACGGGCACACCCCACCGCGGACACGACCACGGCGGCAGCAAGCATCGGGTAAACCAGCTTCTTCGTCACGTGCGGTTCCTTCCGTTGTGAGACTGTTGCAGGAGTAAAACAAACCGCCCGGCGGTTGTCAAAGCCCCCGCGGCAGCCGGCGCGCCGTTCCTAGGCCGATGCCCAATCGGCTCAGGGCCGACCGCCACTCCACATAGTGATAGCTCAGCCCCAGTTCATCGTGCACGGCGCGCAGCCGCCGGTGAATCGCTTCGTACGTGTCCCGCACCCACGCCGATGCGTCGGGGTCGCAGAAGAAAACCCGGCAGCCGAACGGCCGAACCGGATGCACCGAGCACAACCCGTCCACCAGCAGCGGACAGGACGGCCCCTGCCACACGGGCAGGGCCAGACCCCCCGCGCGCCGGGTTTCCGTCGAGGCAGCCATGGTCCGCGGCACCGCCCCGGCGTCGAGGTCGTCGAGGAACGTCGCCAGCTCGGCCGTGGTCACGTACAGCCGGTGGCCGTAGGCATCGAAATGGCAGCACCGGCCCGAGATGTCGCACCGGGGGCGACGCCGGGCGATCTCCCGCTCCAGCTCCGCGTACACCGCGTGCACGGCCTGCCGCACGTCGGGCCTGCGGGCGGCTTGGACCGCCGTCACCAGCGGGTCGGCCCGTCGGGGCAGCTCCGACTGCTTCGGCACGTCGTTGGAGCCGTCGGCGTGGGCCATCGCAGCGTGAGCTTATCGCCGCCGCCGGCCCAGCAGTGCCAGTGCCCCACCACTGAGCAGCGCGGCGGCGCCCGGCTCGGGGATGACGTTGTACGTCATCCGGTAGATTTCGCCGTCGAAGTCCACCACGTACAGCTCGCCGAAGCCGTCTTCGCCGAAGCTGACCAGATCGAACCGGCCGATGACGGACAGTCCGGGGTTGAGGAACTGCGTCAGATCCATGAAATCGACGGCCGATTCGGTCGCCGGGTCGTAGATGAACGAGCCGATGCGGCCGGTCACGTAGTCGCCGAAGATGTACCGCCCGTACATCGGCGGCACCTGGCTGCCGCGGTAGACGTAGCCGCCGGTCACCGAGCCGCGCTGCCCCGACTGGGACATCGGCGGCGCGCCGTGGTTGTACGAGTAGACGGGGTCGGTGAAGTTGGGCGGGTGCGGGTCGGGCACGCCGGGGTTGTCGCCGTTGCCCTCGCGGGGCCGCCAGCCGTAGTTGCGGCCGGGCTGACCGGGCGGCTCGACGTTGACCTCTTCGCGGGTGTCCTGCCCGACATCCCCGATGTAGAAGTCGCCCGTGAGGCGGTCAAAGGAGTTGCGGAACGGATTACGCAGGCCGTACGACCAGATGTCCGTCCGCCCGGGCGGGCTGGTCGTGGCCGAGAACGGGTTGCCCGCGGCGGGAACCGCCGGGCCGGTCGGCCCGACCGTGACGCGGAGCATCTTCCCCCACGGCGAGTTGAGGTTCTGGGCGGCGTTGAGCGGGTCGTTGCCCCCGCCGGAATCGCCCATGGCGATGTACAGGTTGTTGCCGTCTCCGGGGCGGAAGCCGATCCACCCGCCTTTGTGGTTGGAGTTGGAGTGCTGCGGGATGACGTAGACGATCTCATCGAAGACCGCGGTGTTCGAACCCACGGGCAGCCGGTAACGGGCGATGACGTTGTCGCCGGCGCCGGTGTTGCGCGTGTAGTTGACGTAGAAGGCCCGCGACGTGTCGAAGTCCGGCGCGAAGGCCATCCCGAGGAAGCCCCGTTCGCCGGTCGTGGACACCAGCGACGAGAAGTCGGCCACGGGGGTCGGCAGCAGCACGCCGTTGTCGATCACGCGGACCCGCCCCGCCCGCTCGACGACGAACAGCCGCGGGTCGTTCAGCGGCGCGGTCACGAACATCGGACTGGAGAGCCCCGCCGCCACCCGCACCAGCGAGATGTTGGGCGCGACCAACTGACCCGACGCCGCGGAACCCATGCACGCCAGCCCCACGGCCGCCGCGAGAAAGCGTTTGCTGTTCACCATTCACCTCCTGATGCATGTTGTAACGGAGACCCGCCGCCGCGGCCACGGAGTTCACGTGGCCGATTCAGTCCGCCCCAACGCGTCGGCCCGCCGACTGCCAATCGGCCCGCCGTGCCCTTGCCCATCCCGCGTGCGACACGGATAACCTCGCCCCTGATGAGGACCCGCACCGCAACCCCGCCCTCGACCGTCCGCCCCATCCGCAAGCTCCTGGCGGCCAACCGCTCGGAGATCGCCATCCGCGTCTTCCGTGCCGCCACCGAACTGGGGCTTCAGACCGTCGCGGTGTACACCTACGAAGACCGCTTCGCTCTGCACCGCTTCAAAGCCGACGAGAGCTACCTCATCGGCCCTCCCACCGGCGGCGCTCCGGTCAAGGGATACCTCGACGTCCATGCGATCATCGAGACGGCCGTCAAGTGCGAGGCCGATGCGATTCACCCCGGCTACGGCTTCCTCTCCGAGAACGCCGAGCTCGCCCGCGCGTGCGACGCCGCCGGCATCGTCTTCGTCGGCCCCTCGGCCGACCTGCTGGAGACCTTCGGCGACAAAACCGCGGCCAAGAAGCTCGCCCAGCGTACCGGCGTCCCCACCATCCCCGGCACCCCCGATGCCCTCTCCGACCCGGCGGAGATCCGCAAGGCCGCCCGCGAGATCGGCTTCCCGCTGATCATCAAAGCCAGCTTCGGCGGCGGCGGTCGCGGCATGCGCATCGTCCTCAAGGAGTCGGAGCTGCTGTCCAAGCTCGAGGAGGCCCAGCGCGAAGCCGGCGCCGCCTTCGGCCGACCCGAAGTGTTCCTTGAACGCTACATCCGCCGCGCCAAGCACATCGAAGTGCAGGTCCTCGGCGACCGCCATGGCAATCTCGTGCACCTCTGGGAACGCGACTGCTCCGTGCAGCGCCGGCACCAGAAGGTCGTCGAAATCGCCCCGTCGGTGAAACTGCCCCTGTCGCTGCGACAGGCCATCTGCGAGGCGGCCGTGCGTCTGGTCAGGGCGGCCGACTACTACAACGCCGGCACCGTCGAGTTCCTCGTCGATGATGACACCGGCGAGTTCTTCTTCATCGAGGTCAACCCGCGCGTCCAGGTGGAGCACACGGTCACCGAGGTCGTCACCGGCATCGACATCGTCAAGAGCCAGATCCTCATCGCACAGGGCTACCGCCTGCACGAGCCGCCGCTGCTGATCCCCCCGCAGGAGCGGATCGAAACCCGCGGCTACTGCATCCAGTGCCGGATCACTACCGAAGACCCCACCAACCACTTCATCCCCGACTACGGCCGGCTCACCACCTACCGCTCGCCCGCGGGCTTCGGCATCCGTCTCGACGGCGGCAGCGCCTACGGGGGCGCCACCATCACGCCCTACTTCGACTCGCTGCTGGTCAAGCTCTCCGCCGCGGGCAACACCTTCGAGGAAGCCATCCGCCGCACCGACCGCGCCCTGCGCGAGTTCCGCATCCGCGGCGTCAAGACCAACATCCCCTTCCTCGAGAACCTGATCAACCATCCGACCTTCGTCGCCGGCGACGCCACCACCACCTTCATCGACACCACCCCCGAGCTGTTCCGCTTCCGCCCCCGCCGCGACCGGGCCTCCAAGCTACTGACCTATCTCGGCGACGTCATCGTCAACGGCCGCCCCGAGGTCAAAGGCAAGCTCGACCCGAAGCGCGTGCTCAAGACGCCCGTCCCGCCCCACGTGGACCTCGCCCAGCCGCCGCCGCCCGGCCTGCGCGACAAGCTGCGTGAGCTCGGCCCGGAGAAGTACGCGCAGTGGGTGCTGCGGCAGAAGCGGCTGCTCATCACCGACACCACGCTCCGCGACGCCCACCAGAGCCTGCTGGCGACGCGCCTGCGCACCTACGACATGCTCGCCGTCGCCGACGCCACCGCACGCCTCGCCTCCGGCCTGTTCTCGCTGGAGTGCTGGGGCGGCGCTACGTTCGACACCGCCATGCGGTTCCTCCACGAGGACCCGTGGGAGCGGCTGCGCGAGCTGCGCCGACGCATCCCCAACATCCCCTTCCAGATGCTCTTCCGCGCCAGCAACGCCGTCGGCTACACCAACTACCCCGACAACGTCGTCCGCCAGTTCGTCAAGCTCGCCGCCCGCGAAGGCATCGACATCTTCCGCATCTTCGACTCGCTCAACTGGACCAGAGCCCTCGCCCCGGCGGTGGACGCCGTCCGCAGCCACACCGACGCCGTCTGCGAGGCGGCCATCTGCTACACCGGCGACATCCTCGACCCCCGCCGCAGCAAGTACTCCCTCAAGTACTACGTGCAGATGGCCCGCCAGCTCGCGAAGATGGGCACGCACATCCTCGGCATCAAGGACATGGCCGGGCTGTGCAAGCCCTACGCCGCCCGCGCGCTGATCAAGGCCCTGCGCGACGAGCTGGACATCCCCATCCACTTCCACACCCACGACACCAGCGGCATCGCCGCCGCGTCCGTCCTGCAGGCCGCCGACGCCGGCGTCACCGCCGTGGACCTCGCACTGGCCCCGCTGTCCGGCGGCACCAGCCAGCCCAACCTCAACTCCGTCGTCGCCGCGCTGGCCCACACCCCCCGCGACGTCAACGCCGACGACATCCCCCCGCACCTGCGCCTCCGACTCGACGACCTCAACCGCCTCGCCCGCTACTGGGACGCCGTCCGCGACCTCTACTACCCCTTCGAGGAGGGCATCCGCGCCGGCACCGCCGAGGTGTACCAGCACGAAATGCCCGGCGGGCAGTACACCAACCTGCGACAGCAGGCCAAGTCGCTGGGCCTCGAAGACCGCTGGGATGAAGTGGCCCAACGCTACGCCGACGTCAACCGCATGCTCGGCGACATCGTCAAGGTCACGCCCAGCAGCAAGGTCGTCGGCGACCTCGCCCTGTTCATGGTGACCAACAACCTCACGCCCGACGACGTGCTGGAGAAGGCCGAAACGCTGCATTTTCCCAAGTCTGTCGTCGAGATGATGCAGGGCCACATCGGCTACCCCGAGGGCGGCTGGCCGAAGAAGCTCCAGCAGGCGATCCTTCGCTCCGCCCGCGCCACCGCCGTCAGGGGCCGCTACGGCGCCCAGTTGCCGCCCGCCGATTTCAAGGCCGTCGCCGCCGAGCTGGAGAAGAAACTCCACCGCGAAGTCTCCGATCTCGACGTCATGAGCCACCTGATGTATCCGGCCGTCTTCGCCGACTTCGAGAAGGTCCGCCGCAACCACGACAACGTCTCGGTGCTCCCCACGTCGGCGTTCTTCTACGGCCTGCGGCCCAACGAGGAAATCAACGTCGAAATCGAGCCGGGCAAGGTGCTGGTCATCAAGTTCCTCACCGTCTCCGACCCCCGCGAGGATGGCACGCGCGTCGTCTACTTCGAGCTCAACGGCCAGCCCCGCGAGGTGGTCGTCGCCGACCGCTCCACCTCGCCCACCGTCCACCGTCACGCCAAGGCCGACCCCGACAACGCCGCCCACATCGGCGCGCCGATGCCCGGCAAGGTCTCGGCCGTCAACGTCACAAAGGGGCAGACCGTCAAGGCCGGCGACCGGCTGCTGAGCATCGAGGCGATGAAGATGGAAACCAGCATCTACGCCCCGCGCGACGCCCGCATCGGCGACGTGCTGGTCAAGCCGGGCACGGTGGTCGCCGCCCGCGACCTGCTGGTCGTCCTCGAAGGCTGACCCCCCTCACCCCTCCTCCCCCACTGCCCGCACCGCCCCCCCCCTCTTTCGCCCCCCGCAGCCCATCCCAGCCCCCCTCTCTTCGCCCCTCTCGCCACCTGCCCCCGCCCATGCCTCCCCCGCCCGAGCACCGCTACCGCTGGGACAGCCTTGCCGACGCGGTGCGGCCGTGGCGGCTCTACCCGGTGGCGACCTGCCGCTCGACCAACACGCTCGCCGCCCGCTACCGGCAGCTCGGCCGGCTCTTCGCTCCTGCCGTGGTCGTCGCGTCCCGGCAGACCGCCGGCCGCGGCCGGGGCACCAACCGCTTCATCTCCGACGCCGGCACCCTCACCGTCACCTTCGCCTTCCCCTGCGACGGCGACGTCGCCCCGACACTGCTCCCGCTGCTGGCCGGGCTGGCCGTCCGCGACGCCGCCGCCGAGCTGCTGGGAGACCTGCCCGTGTCCGTGCAGCTCAAGTGGCCCAACGACGTGCTGCTCGACGGCCGCAAGCTCGCCGGGCTGCTGTGCGAACGCGTGCACGGTGTGGACCTCATCGGCGTCGGCCTCAACGTCGCCACCAGCCCCCGCCGTCTCGCCGCCCTCGAACGCCCGCCCCGGCGACCGCACGGCGTGCCGGCGGCAAAACCTCAGCCCGCCACCTCGCTCGAGCTCGCCGGACGCAACGTCTCACGGCAGGATGCCCTCGTCGCCGTCGCCCGACACCTCTACGGCGTGCTGCTTGCGCGCGAGTCGCCGCAGGCCCTGCTCCGCCGATACCACACCCACCACCTTCTGGTCGGACGCGACGTCACGCTGGACCTCGGCGACGAGACCGTGACCGGCCGGTGCACCGGCACCGACGCCGGCGGGCGATTGCTCCTGCAGACGGCCAGCGGCATGCGACGGATCATCTCCGGGCAGGTGCTGGCATGGTGACCACGCCGCTGCGGCGAGGTCTTACTGGTGTGCTGACGTTGCCCACGTAACATCCCCCCACGATGATCCTCACGAAAATCGTCGCCACCATGGGTCCCGCCTGCGACAGCGTGGACACCCTTCACCGGCTCATCGAAGGCGGCATGGACGTCTGCCGCATCAACTTCTCCCACGGCACGCTCGACGGCCATCTGCTGACCCTGCGCAACATCCGCGAAGCCGTCGCCCGCAGCGACCGCCCCATCGCCGTCCTCGGCGACCTGTGCGGGCCGAAAATCCGCCTCGGTCGCATCGCCGACCACGACGGCACCGGCGGCCTTCCCGTCGCCACCGGCGACGAAATCGTCATCCAGCGCACCCCCGTCGAAGGCCACCGCGACGAACAGGGCCTGGTCCGTGTTTCCTCCAACTACCGCAGCCTCGTCGACGACGTCGCCGTCGGCGACCGCGTGCTCGTGGAAGACGGCCTGCTCCGCTTCGTCTGCACCGACAAGAACTTCAACGAGCTCCGCCTCGCCTGCACGGTCGGCGGCGTCCTGAAATCCGCCAAGGGCATCAACCTACCCAACTCCGCCGTCTCCGTCCCGTCCATCACAGAACGCGACTGGGAGTGCGTCGAGTGGGCGATCGACAACGAGCTGGACTATCTGGCACTCTCTTTCGTACGCCGCGCCGACGACCTGCTGCACCTCCGCGAGCACCTGCGCAACCGCGGCTCGGACATCAGCCTGATCGCCAAAATCGAGAAAAAGGAGGCGGTCGAGAACATCGACCCCATCCTTGAAGCCAGCGACGGCCTCATGATCGCCCGCGGCGACCTCGGCGTCGAACTCGACCTCGCCGACGTCCCGCTCATCCAGAAAGAACTCATCCGCAAAGGCCAGGCGGCGGGCAAACCGGTCATCGTCGCCACCCAGATGCTCCAGTCCATGATCGAAAACGCCTCCCCCACCCGCGCGGAGGTGTCCGACATCGCCAACGCCATTTTCGACGGCACCGACGCCGTCATGCTCTCCGGCGAAACCTCGATCGGGAAGTTTCCCCTCGGCGCCGTCGGCGTCATGGCCCACATCTGCCAGAGCACCGAGCGCTACATCATCACCCGTCAGACCCCCGTCTTCCCGCGTCTCTCCCTCAAGACCCTGCAGCTCTCGTCGGCCGTCGCCCGCGGCGTGTGGCAAATCGTGCAGGACCTCAAGGTCAAACTCGTGGTCATCTGGTCGCAGACCGGTACCTCCGCCCGCGTCTTCGCCAAAAACCGCTACCCCGTCCCCATCCTCGCCCTCTCCTCCGACCACCGGGCGCTGCGCCGCATGGCGTTGATGTACGGCGTGCTGCCGGTGGAGATGGAGCCGCCCACCTCCATGACCCACCTCGTGCAGGCCGTGGACGCCATCGCCCGCCAGCGCAAGCTCGCCGCCCTCGGCGACCGCGTCGTCATCGTCGCCGGCGCCGCCCTCGGCACCCCCGCCACCCTCAACGGCATCGTCATCCACACCCTCGGCGAAGACGTCGGCCGCAGCCCGCCCGTCGAACCGCTGCCCAACGCCGTCGCCGCCGACGATTTGCCACCCATCGCCGGTGTCGCGTATACCGGAGCCCCGGTGGACGCCTTCTGAGCCGTCCGCCCTGAGCCGTCCGCGGTTCACGGAGCACCTCCGATGCACTCCCCGCCCCCACGTGCCGCACGCCCCTGCCTTGTGCGTCGCGCCCTCGGCCTGACCCTGCTCGGCCTTCTTTCCGGCTGCGCGCTGCCCCCGGCCGGCCCCGTCGCCACGGACATCGACCCCGACCGGGCCAGCCCCGACTTCTGGTGGGACCAGCCCGTCGTCGTGCGCGTCCCCGCGGCCGACTTCGACCGGGCCGTCGCCGCCGCCGAGCAGGTCCTGCGACAGCGCTTCTTCGACATCGACCTCACCGACGCCCGACGCGGCCTCGTGCTCAGCAAACCCAACACCGCCGCCCAGTTCTTCGAAGTCTGGCGGTGGGACAACTCCACCGCCGGCGACGTCGCCCGCTCTTCGCTGGGCACCTACCGCCGCACCGTCCGCTTCGACATCCGCCCCACGGAGGACAACCGCTTCGTGATCGAGCCGCGCGTGCTGGTCGAACAGCAGGCCCTGGTCGGCCGCCGGGTCACCGCCGTCGTCGGCTTCCGCGGCTTCACCACCATCGACCAGTCCTCTCTCGTCGCCATCACCGAGGAAGGCGCTCAGGCCCCGCCGACCTACTGGTACGCCATCGGCCGCGACCACAACCTCGAAATCGCCCTCGGCAACGCACTGGTCAACGCCCTCTACTAACCCCGTCCACGCCGCCCCGCGCCGGCCCTTCATTCGGGCATCGCACCCGGCGCGTCCCCCAACCCGGCCTTTTTCCAGAACAGCCGCATCGCCTCGAGCTGCCTCGGCCCCACGTCGAACTTCAGGAACTCCGTCAGGTACCGCCGCGCCCAGTCCGCAGGCCAGCCGTAGCGCACCCCGTGCGTCGCGACGATCTCGTCCACCCGCGACACACCCCGAACCTTCGCCGCCGTCAGCACCGCCTCCAGCGCTGCGGCATCGGCGTCGGCGCGGGCCGTCCACACGGCGAACACGAACGGCAAGCCGGTCAGCCGCTTCCACGCCTCCCCTAGATCCACCTGCACGGGCTTCTCCGATGCCGGCGGCGCCGCCGTCATCACCTTGTCGCCGATCAGCAGCACCGCCCCCTCCGGCCATCGCCCCCCCGGCCGACCCGCCCCGCCCCGCTCCAGCGGAACCAGCATCACCTCCCGCCCGTAGAGCTCCCGCATCACCACCCGCGCCAGGTTCACCGACGTGTGCGAGTCGGTGTCCACGTAGAGCGTCTGCACCTCGGCCAGCGGCCGGTCGGAAAACACCCGCACCGTCAACGTCGGCCCGTCACACCCGATGCACCCCGCCCGCAGCACCCTCGCCCCGGCTTCCCGCGCCAGCTCCGGCACGTCGGCCACCGGGAGCAGTGCCACATCAGCCCGCCCTTCCCGCATCAGCCCCAGCAGCCGCGACGGCACATCCAGCAGGAGATCACACGTCGCCTCCAGGCCGTCAATCAGCGGCTTGGCATTGAGGTACGACACCGATGCAACCCGCGGCCGCTTCACCACCCACAGCGTAGGTGCCCTCCCATCCCGTTCCCCGCGGCGGGCCTCACCCGCCCGGCCTCCCCGCGTGCAGCACAGGCAGAAAGTCTCGCTGCAGCAGCAGAAACAGCGTTGCCAGCGGGAGCATCCCCACGACGGCATACACCGCCAGCGTCGCCTCCTCCTCCGGCGACCGCACCCCCGCCGCCAGCGTCGCCACCACCATCGGCAGCGTCCGCAACGACGCGTCCTGCAGCACCACCGTCGGCCACACCACCGCGTTCCACGCCCCCGCGAACGACAGGATCAGGCACGCCGCCGTCGTCGGCGCCACCACCGGCATCGCCACCTCCCGCCACGCCCGCAGCTCGCTACAGCCGTCGATCCGGGCCGATTCGATCAGCTCACGCGGCACCGACACCCAGGCCGCCCGATACAGCAGCACCGCCAGCAGATTCAGCGACCCGGGCACCACCACCGCCCACCACGAATCGAACAGCCCCAGCCACACCACCAGCTCGAACCCCCCCGGCAGCAGCAGCGGCGGCGGCAACGCCACCAGCGCCATGATCGCCACCACCACCCACCGCCCCCATCGCTGCCATCGCTCCCCCCCGAACACCAGCCCGTACGCGGCCATCGACGCCAGCGTCACCCCCGCCAGCGTCTGCGCCGAAGCCAGCAGCAGCGACGCCGCCGCCGCCCGCAGAAGCTCACGCGATGCCAGCACCTCCGCCCACGCCCCCGCCGCACCCGCGCCGCCTGCCCCCATCGACGCCCAGACCAGATGCATCAGCGGACCCGCCGCCACGGCCGCCACGGCCACGGCCGCCGCCGTCCGCCACCAGCATCCCACGCCTTGCCGCCGCATCACAGCCCCCCTCCCACGCGCACCCCGTACCGCAGCATCACCGCGGTCAGCCCCGCCACGCCGCCGGCCAACGCCCACCCGACCGCCGACGCGTACGCGAAATCCCCCTGCTCGAACGCCACCGAAAACAGGTACATCGACACCGTGAGCGCGGCGTTGCCCGGCCCGGCCGACCCACCGAAGAGCACAAACGGCAGCTCAAACAGCTGCAACCCCGCCAGCGCCGCCACCGTCGCCACGAACACCGCTGTCGGCGCCACCTGCGGCAGCGTCACATGCCACAGCACGCGCCACGCCCCCGCACCGTCCAGCCGCGCTGCATCCTGCAGGTCCACGTCCACCGCCTGCAGCGCCGCCAGAAAGTACACCATCGCGTACCCCGCCGACGCCCACACCGACGCCAGCAGCACCACCGGCATCGCCAGCCACGGCACCGACAGCACGTCCGTTCCCGCCGGCAGCCACCGCGTCAGCAGCCCCGCCTCCCGGCCCAGCAGGGTCAGCACCAGCACCGCCAGGTACACCGGCCCGACCAGGTATGTCGAAAACAGCAGCAGCCGGCACGCCCCACGCACCCCCGCCGGCAGCCCCCGCTGCAGCAGCAGCGCCAGACCCAGACCCACCGGCAACAGCAACGCCACGTAGGCCACGACAAATCCCAGCGTGTTGAGCAGCGCAAAGCCGAACGTCGCGTCCCCCGCCAGCCGCCCGAACGCCGCCAGCGACCCCCCCCCGTCCGCGCCCGTCACCGCCCACCGCAACGCCCGCCACAGCGGATACCCCGCGACCACCGCCGCCAGCGTCAGCAGCGGCAACGCCATGAGCAGTCCCCCCATCCGCCCGACCGTCTTCATCGCGCCCCCCCTGCTATCGCGCCCAGCCCCGCCCGGACGACCGCCTCCACATCGCCGCCCGCCTTCGCCGTCCCCACCGCCCGGTACAGCACCCACGCGAGTTGCCGCTCCTCCGACAACGACAGCCGCACCCCCGCCGCCCACCCCACCTCACCGGCCAGCCCGGCGAACATCTCGGCCGACCCCGCCACCACCCCGTCGTCCGCGAAATCCGCCGCCCGCGGCCACAGCGTCGCCACCGGCGGCACCACCGCATCCCGCTCCCATCGCGCCAGCCAGGCGCTCTCGTCCGCGTACAGCTCCGTCAATGTGTCCTTTGCTACCGCGGCGGCCGCCGCATCCCTCTGCGTCGGCACGCCCACACCCGTGCCGCCCCACGTCGGCACCTGCTCCGCCTCCCCTACACGCCACGCCGGCAGCCGCCTGAGCCGGTACGTCCCCGGCCGGCCCGCCAGCAGCCGTCGGAGCTGCCCGTAACGCCAGTCCGCAACCACCGCGGCCGCCGTCCGCCCCGTCGCCAGCTCTTCCGCCAGCAGGTCCACCCGCCGGGCCGCGTCACGCCCCACCCCTTCCGCCGACACCTTCGCATACCACGACACCAGCTCCACCAATCCCTCGTCTCTCCACTCACCGGCACGCCTTGGCAGGCGACCCGTCTGCCGCATCAGCATCACCACGTGCGACGCCGACGACCTCGGCCACTCGACCGACCGTCTCCCCGCCCCCGCCGCCGCGTCGTAACGCCGACACGCGGCGATCAGGTCGTCCCAGGTCGT
Source organism: Tepidisphaerales bacterium (assembly GCA_046299715.1). Lineage (GTDB taxonomy): Bacteria > Planctomycetota > Phycisphaerae > Tepidisphaerales > Tepidisphaeraceae > JBBRUM01. Next base: position 126,677 of record JBKBHU010000004.1, read on the forward strand.
CCACGATGCGACGTCCTCGCCGGCCGCTCGAAACAGGTCCTCGCGGTACAGCAGCGCCACCGGATGCACGTCCCTCGGCCACGCCCGCACCGCACCGTTCCACGTCCAGTTCCCCGCCCGCAGCTCACCCACCGGGCCTGCCCCTGGCAGCCCCAGTGCCTCAAACCCCTCCAGAAGGCCCGCCCCCACCGACCCCACCTCCACCTCCGCCAGCGTCGGCGGCCGTCCGCCGCCGGCCATCGCCATCAGCCTCAGCCGCAGCGCCAGGTACCGGCTCGGCACCACCTCCACCGCACCCACGGCGGCGTAATCCGCCACCGACGCCGGATCGAACACCCACACCCGCGACGGCCTAGCACCCTCCGTCGCCCCGAGGGTCCCCAGTGCCAGCACACCCAGTACCCCGAGCACGCCCGCCGCCGCGACACCCGCCCACGCCCTTTGCCCCCCCCAGCTCACGCCCGTCGCCGCCGACCCATCCACACGCGCGATTCTCACGTCCGCCGGACCCGCCGTCCAACCAACCTTGGCCGGGGACGCCGACTCCCCGCCCCTACCATCCGGCCATGCCCCAGTTTCTGTCCAATCCGCCGAAACTCCCCGGCAGCGGCATCACTCCCACGACCCCCTACGAACCTGTCTGCGCCCTCTTCCGCCGCTACCTCCGCTCGCAGAAGCTCAAGTTCACCCCCGAGCGGGCCATGATGCTCGACGCCGTCCTTCGCCGCACCGGCCTCTTCGAACCCGAGGACCTCGCCGAAGACCTCAAAAAGCTCGGCCACTCCGTCTCGCGGGCCACGCTCTACCGCACGCTCGCCCACCTGCAGGACGCGGGCATCCTCCGTCAGGTGTTCTTCGACAACAAACGCTCGCACTACGAGGTGCTCGCCGGCCGGCAGTGGTACGACTACCTCGTCTGCGTCGAGACGGGCAAGGTCATCGAGTTCTCTTCCGAGAAGCTGCGTCAGCTCCGCGACGACATCTGCCGCGAGCACGGCTGGGAACCGCTCAGTCACCAGTTCCACATTTTTGCGATCTCGCCCGAAGGCAAGAAACGCAAGGCCGCCGGCTCCGAGTCAGGTAAGTGATTCAGGTCAGCCCCGCGTCGGCCCGGCCCGCCTCCGCGACCCGGAAACCCGTCCCCCCACGCTCAGCTCGCAGTTTCTTGCCGCGACCCGCCCCGGCCGCCGCGGCCGGCGGTACGACCCCTCTCTCTCCGCGGTCTTAACACATCGAGAGGTAAGTGGCGAGCGTGAGCACGAAGATCCGGACCTTCCGCTCCCAGTACAGCGAACTCAGCAGCAGTTGCCGCATCGCAAGTTCACCATACCTCAGCTTCGGGCAAAGGGAAGTGCGAAAGGGACTTACGACGCGACGGCGGAAGGCCACTTGGGCGTGATGTGGCCAGGGCATTGCGACGTGATGCCGCAGCGCAAAATCTGTGGTCCCTTCAGGAAAAAACTCAAGTTTGATGCTAAACTTTGCGAAAGCAACGAGGTACTAACTTAGTGTGCTGACCCGTGGGGATCCGGGCAGTACACTTGCGACCCCCAATCTGTGGCTGGGGGCTCGCCGATGCCCCAACAGCTTGTAGTGGTCGGCGGCTGCTGGGCGAGGTTGTGACGGGCGTGCGCTGTCGGTGCGCCCGCGTTCGGAAGTCGAGGGGTGGACGTCTTTTCAGAACCTCGGGTCTCTCTCAACCGTAAGAAGCCACCATGTCGCGTCTCTCCATGCCAACGGCCGAGTCGTCTTCCGCGTCGATCTTTCATCCCCCGCCGACCGTCGCAGACGGCGTGTCCTTCCCGCAGGTCCTGGACTTGATCTCCCGGGAGATTCCCTTCACCACGGCCCTGGTGCTGACGGTCATGCCCCGCGGGACGCTCCAGATCGTCCAGCCCCAGCGCGTCAGCGAATCGCTCCTGCGGGCCTACCAGCGGGACCACCTCTGGGACGACCGCGTCGTCTGGCGGGCGATCGTGACCGGCCGGGCGATCTCGTCCTCACAGGTCTACGGCAGCGACGATGAGACCACCCCCTACGTCGGCCGGTTCCTCCGCGGACAAGGTCTGAAGTACGCGGCCGCCGCCCCGGTCGCGCACGCCGTCTTCGAGGGGTATCCGGGCGTGCTGTGGCTCGGACGCTCGGCCGAGCAGGGCGACTTCTCGGCCGAAGAGCTGGCGACACTGGAAGCGCTCGCCGCGCAGCTCTCCGAGCTGCTGGTCCGCACACGTCAGGAGCGTCTGCCCGAGGGGCTCGACCTCACCGCCCCGTGGCGGCACACGCTCCCGGAAAAGGTGTTCATCTTTGACGAACACGGCCACCGCGTGCATCCGACCGCGCTCCCGCCGGGTCTGAACAAGGTCCTCTACGACGACCACATGGTGCGAGCGGCGAAGGCGGCCGTCGAACAGCACGCGACGCACCGGCCGGTCAACCCGCGGGTCGCGCTCCCCGACGCCGACGGCGACCTCTGGACCTTCCGAGTCGTCGTCGCCCCGTCGCTGGGTGGGGTCGTGAGCGGGCCGGTGGCGGTGATGTGCCTGCAACCGCAGGCCAGCGACTGGCTGTCGCTGTCGAACCACGACTTCGCCGCCGACAGCGAGCTCACCCGGCTCATGCCCGCCGTCCGCTACATGGCCCGGGAGTTCCGCGGCAGCCCCACGCTCAACGACATCGCCAAGCAGGTGCACCTCTCGCCGTTCCACTTCCACCGCCGCTTCACCGAGCTGTTCGGGCTGACGCCCAAGCACTTCCTGCTCGAGTTCCAGATCGACGAAGCCAAGCGGGAGCTTGTGGCCCGGCAAAAGCCCCTGCCCCAGCTCGCCACCGACTGTGGCTTTGCTCACCAGAGCCACTTCACCAGCCGGTTCAAGCAGTCGACCGGGCTGACACCCACCCGCTGGCGTCGGCTGGCCGCCCGCAGGCTCACCACCGAGTCCGGCCAGGGGCAGACGTAGTGCCGCCGGGCCGACGCGGGTCCGACGCGGGACGCATCTCTCGCCTGCGCATCACGGGAGTGGCGTGAGTGTCACTTCGAGCGCGGCCGCTCCGCTGATCTGAAAGTGCTCCACCCTCAGCCGCTGAAACCCGGTGACGTCCAGCGGCACGGTGAACCGCGTCGGCGCCTGATGTCGCCACTCTTCCAGAACCACCCGGCCGTCGAGGAACACACGCACCCCGTCGTCGGCGACCACGGCCAGCTCGTACCGCCCCGGCGGCAAGGCCAGCGGCGTCTCCGCCACGGTGATGTAGTGACTGGCCGGCACGCCCGGACGCGGCGGCACCGAGCGGTACATCAGCCGCGACACCCGCTCGCGCAACACCGGCGGCCGGCTCAGCGCTTCCAGCAGCGGCAGCGGCCCCTGTGTGAGGTCCACGCCCGCCGGATACGTGAAAAACCGCACTTGCCAGTCCAGCGGCAGGTGGCGGTACGTGAACCGGTGGCTCCTGCGTTGGCCGCCGAGTGTGGTTTCGACGTCCAGCACCACGGTGGACGGCCTCATCGGTAATGTCAGCACCAGCTTCGCGGGAAACCGCCCCGACGACGCGCCCAGCGTCGCCCCCTCCAGCCGGGTCACGCGGTAACTTCCGCCGCGTCCGGACGGGCCGAGCAGCTCCAGCTCGAGCCGGTTCCCCACGACCTCACCGCGCCGCACGAGCCGGGGCTCACTGAAGTCGTACGGCCCCCACTCGGTCATCACGATCGACTGCACGCCACGCGGAAACGACGCCGGCAGGAACGGGTCCAGCGCGCCGGGCAGTTGCGGCGGCCGGAAGTCCTCCACACTCAGCCGGTTCATCGGGACGGACGGCTCCACGGACGACAGCGCGTCCGCGCGGACACGCGGCTGCGGCGATCCGGCCAGCCGCACGCCGGTCGTCCGCTGCAGCAGCACGTCCACCTCACGTCCCGGCGGCGGCTCGTAACGGTTGCTTTCGATAAGGGTGTCGCGGGAACGCGTGTCGCGCACGCGCACGTAGCCCCAGTCGTCCGGCTCCCGCTCGCGGGCCCACAGCCGGACGGCGGTGGCGTTGCCCGTGAAGACGTTCTCGGCGATGACGTTCTCCTGCCCGTGCTCGATCGCCACGCCAATGCGGTTGCCCGCCAGCGTGTTGCCGAGGATCACCGTCTCGAACGAGTACCCCGCCCAGATGCCGTGGTCGCAGTCGTCGATCTGGTTGGCGACGATGTAGTTGCGTGAGAAGGTGGCTTCGACGCCGTTGGTGGGCGCGTGCGAAAAGTCGTTGCCGTACAGCACGTTGTCGTTGCTGCCGCCCCAGCCGTGGTCCATCGTCGTCTGCCCGGCCCAGAGGAAAAAGCCGTCGCCGGAGTGCGTGGCCGAGTTGTACGCGAAGAGGTTGTTGCACGACTGCTCGTACACGAGGATGGCGGCGGAGTCCTGCCCGCGCCGGTACACGCCGTGCGAGAACCCGCGGACGCAGAAATCCAGCCGGTTGTGCATCACCGCATTGAACGAGCTGCGGTACATCCCGATGCCCACGCCCGAGAGGAAGTGGAACGTGTTGGAGTGGATCAGCCCCCGCTCGACCCGGTTCATCATCAGCCCGTTCTGCCCGCCCCGGGCGAGGTTCCAGCTCACGGTGGGGTACGGGCAGTCCACCAGGTAAATGGCCGCCCCGTAGCGCAGCCATTCGTCGTTGTCGTTGTGGTGGTAGCTCAGCCAGTCGCGCAGGTCCTCGGCCTCGGGCGTGGAATACAGGCGCGGGGCGTAGTTGTCCGAGAGGTCGTTCCGCGTGAGCGTCAGGCCCGGCGAGTTCCGCGCGAGGATGCCCACGCGGTAGCCGTGCGCGGCGAGCCCGCGCACCGTGACGTCCGCGCAGTCTTCGATGAGCACTGCCAGCCCTTCGCGCTGGTCGGGCAACGCATCGGCCGCCGAACCGCGCAGCACGACCCCGGAGAAATCCACCGTGACACCGCTGAGCCCGCGCAGCACCACCGCCGGGCGGTCCAGCGACGGCGACTCTGCCGTGTACGTCCCCGGACGCAACGGCCGCAGCACGCGCTGGCGCGCCGGCCGCGTGGCCGGCTCGGCAGCCTCCGCGGTCAGCACGACCGGCCAGGCCACCCCGGCCGGACGTGTGGCCGGGCCTCCGCCGGCGACCCCGCAGCCGCTGACGAAGAGAACGACCACCCACCGCCCCAGCCCCGACATCGCCCGCCACGTCGCCGCCAGCAACCCCGCCGGTTTCACCCCGCCGATCGACCCACACTGCCACATGCCGGACAACCTAACACAAGCGTCAAATAAAGGCCCCGGCCCGCAGGGGGCCGGGGCGTGGACGTTCCGTTCCGCGGCGGCAGCGACTCAGGCCACGGTCACGCTCTTGTCGAGGTACACGTCCTGGATGGCGTTGAGCAGCTTCACGCCCTCGGGCATCGGCCGCTGGAACGCCTTGCGGCCCGAGATCAGGCCCATGCCGCCCGCCCGCTTGTTGATGATCGCGGTGGTCACGGCTTCGGCGAGGTCGGTCGCGCCCTTGCTCTCGCCGCCCGAGCTGATCAGCGGGCAGCGGCCCATGTAGCAGTTGGCCACCTGATACCGCACCAGCTCGATGGGGTGCCCGCCCTGGCCGGTCTCGTCGCAGCCGGTGAGCTGCGTGTAGATCTTCTTGTCGAACTTGCCGTAGCTGCTGCCGCCCATGTTCAGCGCGACGTAGCCGCCGTTCTTGTCCGCCAGCTTCTGCTTGATGATATCGGCCTGGATCGTCACGCCGAGGTGGTTGCCCTGCCCGGTGAGGTCCGCGGCCGTGTGGTAGTCCACCGACTTGCCGTCCGGGCCCTTGACCTTGAACGCCTCGTTGCGGATGTAGCACCACAGCACGGTCACCAGCCCGTAGCGGTGCGCTTCGGCGAACGCCTCGGCCACCTCGTAGATCTGCCGACGCGACTCCTTCGAGCCGAAGTACACCGTCGCGCCCACCGCCGCCGCGCCCATGTCCACGCACTGACGGATGTTCCCGTACAGCGTCTGGTCACCGCTGTTGGGGTAGGTCAGCAGCTCGTTGTGGTTGAACTTCACAAGGAACGGGATCTTGTGGGCGTACTTCCGGGCCACCGCGCCCAGCACGCCGAACGTGGACGCCACCGCGTTGCACCCGCCCTCGATCGCCAGCTTGACGATGTTCTCCGGGTCGAAGTAGTCCGGGTTGGGCGCGAACGACGCACCGGCCGAGTGCTCCACGCCCTGGTCCACCGGCAGGATCGACACGTACCCCGTGCCCGCCAGCCGGCCGCTGTTGAGGATGCGCTGGTAGTTCACCAGAACGCCCGGCGTCCGGTCCGACTGGGCCACCACGCGGTCCACGAAGTCCGGCCCCGGCAGGTACAGCTTCTCCTTCGGGATTCCCTTGGCTTTATACGTCAGCAGCTCCTCGGCGCGCTCGCCCAGCAGCGCCGAATACTTGTTCGACAATCCGGTCGCGACAGTCATGGTGAACCTCGTCGTGTTCAGGTCCGTGGGACGTTGAAGGCGGCCCTTTCCTTGGACACCGTGGCGTCCCCTTGCTCCCGCATCTTACCGGGTCCGCGGGGCAAACCAGTAGCGCTAATCTGTCGCACCCAGCCACGATTCGGGCCGCTCAAAAAACGCCGACCGCGCCATCACGCGCTGCATCCCCACCGCTCGGGCCCGTGCGATGGTTTGCCCGTCCGTGTGCGACACAAAACCGACCAGTCGCGTGCGGGGGCTGCGGCGTTTGTACGCGGCCGCCGCCTCCAACGCCCCCTCCAGATGACAGTCCACCGCCAGCACCGTCGCCCCACCGGGCACGTCCGTGAGCTGGTCCGGGCGACGCACCCAACGGCACGCCAGACCCCGCCCCTCCACCGCCGCCCGCGCCCGCGACGCCAGCAGCAGGTCCGACACGAGCAGCACCACTTCGCCGTCCACGCTCGATGCTAGTGGTCCACCCGCCCGGACCTACCCCACCCCGGCCACCGAACCACACCCACGCACACCGCGCCGCCCAGCATCACCAGCGCCGCCGCCGGATAGAACGACGCCGCCGGCAGCTCGCGGAACAGCACAAACGCCAGCACCCCCGCGAACACGAACTGCCCCATGTTCAGCACCGCCACCACCTGCGGCCGCAGGTGCTTCATGGCCGAGTTCAACGCCGAGTGCCCCACCACCGTCGGCACCACCGCCAAACCCACCAGCAACCCCCACTCTCTGGCATCCGGGCGTACCAGCTCGCACCCGGGGACCCCCGCCCCGTGCGCCACGACCGCCGCCCCGCCGCACAGCAGCCCCGCCATCAGGTACAGCGGCACAAGGTAACTCCACAACCCCAGCGGCCCCCGGTACAGCCGGCTGGCGATCAGGTACGCCGTCGCGAGCAACATCGCAACAAAACACACCGCATCGCCCGCAACGGTGCCCCGGTCGAACCGCACCGCCGGGTACACCAGTACCGCCACCCCGAGCAGGGCCACCGCCGTCCCGAGCACTTCCCGTCGCCGGACGCGTTCCGTCGTGACGGCCGCCAGCATCAGCGGCATCGCCACCGGGACCAGATTCACCACCAGCGACGCGTTGGCGGCCAGCGTCATGCGCGCCCCGGCCGCCCACGACACGAAGTGCAGGGCCAGGAACACCGCGCCGGGCCACGTCCGATAAAAAAGCTCGCCCGCCGAGAACAGCGGGCCAGCGTCAGCCGCCCCGCCGGCCCACCAGCCGGCCCGTCGCCACTCGGCCAGCGCCAGCGGCAGGAGGATCGCCGCCGCCAGCACCAGCCGCGTCGCCGAAAGCTGCAGCGGTCCGACGCTGGAGAGGCGGATGAGGATCACGGCGGACGCCGCCGCCATCACGCCGACCAGCAAGACCCCGACATGACGCGCGTCTGTCCGGTCCATGTGTAATTGAGCTCACCGGCGAAGTCGCAAGAAGCTGATCGGCGCGGAGGAGAAACCGGAGAACGCCAGGTGCGCATCGTCCGGCTCGACCGATAAATCCGCAAGCCCCGCGGGTCGGCTGGTCGATACAAGAGTACATCCGGCGGAGTCGGATTCGTTCAGCAGGGTGTCTTTGGGAGCTCGCAGGGAAGCAGGGAGCCGACGAAGCCCATGGATATCGGGACGATCATCGGGTACGTGGTCGCCTGGGGCGCCATGTTCTACGGCGCTCACCATGCCGCGGGGGGCAACCTCGCCCCGTATTTCAAGCCGGGCGAGATCATCCTCGTGGGCGGTTGCGCGCTGGGCGCGGCGATCGCATCGATGCCGCTGCATTCGGTGATTTCCGGCCTTAAAGCCGTCAACAAGCTGCTGTTCGCCAAGGACGCGCACGTCGAACACCTGATCAAGGAACTGGTGCAGTACGCCGAGACGGCCCGCCGCGACGGCGTGCTGGCGCTGGAATCGGTGGCCCGTGAGGCCCACGACCCGTTCCTCCGCCGGGGCATCCAGCTCACCATCGACGGCACCGACCCCGAGGTGATCGAAAAGATCATGCGCATCGAAATCGAGGCGATGGTCGAGCGGCACAAGCACGGCAAGCATTTCTGGCACTCGGTGGCCAAGTTCGGCCCGGGCTGCGGTCTGATCGCCTGCCTCATCGCCCAGATCGCGATGTTCATGAACCTCGACGGCGACGCCGCCAAGATCGGCGCCGCTCTGGCCATCGCGCTCACCGGCACGCTCTACGGCGCCATGCTGCAGAACGTCATCGCCGGGCCGATGGCCGAGAAGCTGGCGCTGCGAAGCCGCGAGGAGGCCATCGTCAAGGAGATCATCCTGCAGGGGGTTCTCGCGATCCAGGCGGGCAACAACCCACGCGTCGTCGAGATGCAGCTGCTCAGTTTCATCTCGACCAAGCAGCAGCAGGCGTTCGCCAAGGCCGCGTGACCCCGCCGCGGACAGCCGCACCCGCCGCCCGTTCGCAAGCCGGTTGTCGTTACATGACCCTTCGACCCGCGTGAGCACCTCATGGCCAAGAGCTGCCCCAAGTGCAAGCAGGAGGAGTGCGAGGAGTGCCCGGAGTGGATCTTCACCCTCGCCGACCTGATCATGTGCATGATGGGGTTGTTCGTGATCCTCTGGGTGCTCAAACCCAGCGGCAACCCCTCGGCCGGCGCGGGCGACGCCGCCGCCCAGGCCGCCAGCAAGGCCCAGTACATCGAGCTGGCCGCCGCCATCCGCAACGCTTTCGGCTACCGGCCGGACCCGCTCTCGGATGACCCGGTGGACATCCTGATGATCCAGCGGCTCCGCGGCGAAACGCTCCCCCGCGGGCCCGGTGAAGGCGGCAAGACGCAGACCGACCACGGCGGCACCGACGGCCCCGACCCCGAGGTCACCAAAATCCGCGAAGGTTCCGTCGCCACCGCCGGCGGCGCTCTGCTCTTCGATGCCGGGTCGGCCGAACCCTCCGCCGACGTCCGCCGCCGCGTCGCCGACATCGCCCGCACGCTCCGCGGCCATCGCAACATCATCCTCGTCAAGGGCCACACCGCCCTCGACGACCTTCCCGACGACGCCACCGAAGCCGAACGCATGCAACTCTCGGTCATGCGGGCCGAGGCCGTCGTCAAGCTGCTCATCGCCGAAGGCATCCGGCCCGAAGTGCTCCGCGTACAGGGCTGCTCCACCTTCGAGCCCGCACGACAGCGGCTCTTCGGCCCCGACAGCCAGGCCGTCAATCGACGCGTCGAAATCGAAACCACCGACCAGCTCGTCGAAGAGCGACAGGACCGCGGCCGCACCCGCCGCTGACCTGCAAGCCCATGCGGTACACTCCCGATGCAGGTGCCTCATCGGCCGCCTGCCGGGCGACGCACGGCCCTGAGGCGAAGCTCAGCGTTCGGGAGAGGCCATGGACAGCGGGACCTCCGAAACACCGGTCGAACCGATCATCGTGGACATCGTCGCGCCTTCGGGCAGCGTCGTCCCGTGGGAGCTGGACCGCGGGCTGAACCTGCTTCGTGAACGGGGACTTCGCCCCCGGCTGGCCGACGGCGTCCACGAGCGGCATTTCGTCTTCGCCGGCGACGACCTGCGTCGCGCCCACGGCGTCTGGGCGGCCGCCTGCGCCCCCGACAGCCGCATCGTCTGGGCGGCCCGCGGCGGATATGGCGCCGCCCGCATCCTCCCGGAGCTGCACCGCCTCACCCGGCTGCACGGGCTGCCGCCCCGCAAGCTGCTGTGCGGCTATTCCGACATCACCGCCCTGCACGCGTTCGTCCGCCGCGAATGGGGCTGGAGCACGCTGCACTGCGACATGCCGGCCTCGGCGCGCTTCGGTTTGGCAGGCGGCGACTTCGCCGCCACGCTCCGGCTCGTCCGCGGCTCGTCCACGGCCGACGCCGAGCCCGCGTGGGCCACAGCGCCCCTCGACGTGTACGGCCGCCCGCCGGCCGGCCCGATCGACGGCGTGCTGGTCGGCGGCAACCTGACCGTGCTCACCAGCCTCGTCGGCACGCCGTTCGCGCTGCCGGCCGATCGCGGCCGCATCCTCTTCCTCGAAGACGTGTCCGAAGCCCCCTACCGCATCGACCGCTACCTCAACCAGCTCATCCAGAGCGGCTTCTTTGCAGGCATCGATGCCGTGGTGCTGGGCACCTTCGATGACTGCATCGACGCCCCCTCGCAGACCACCCGCCCCGACGGCACCGTCGAGCTCAGCCGGCCACGCCTGCCCTACGAGACGTGGCACCGCCACGTCTTTACCGACCTGGCCGAACGTCTGGGCATCCCCGTCTTCCACACCCTCCCCGTCGGCCACGGCCCGGAGCGGGCGCCTCTGCCCCTGCACGCCACCGCCCGGCTCACCCCCGGCTGTCCGCTCGTGATGCTCGCGTGGGACTGGCCCGAACCGACCTGACCATCAACCCGTCTGCCCAGCCCCCGGCCTTGCGCCTGCACGGGCCGCCACATCGCCCGCTCACGGCCGCTCGGGCGTCGCGGTCGCCGGCGGGGTGAGGTCCCACGCGGTGAGCCATTCGGTACCCACCGGTTTCAAGCCGTCGATGTCCACGAGCTTGCGGGCGAGGTCTGGCATGTGCGCCGCCCCATAGAACAGGGCCACGCGGCGGTGCTGCCCCGCCGCCCGAACCTCCCGCAGCACCTTCAGCGCCGCGTCGTTGCGGTCGGTCAGGATCGCCGAGCCTTCCGGGCCGTCCAACCCCAGCGACTGCCGCTCCAGCTGGTCGAACATCCCGGCCATGAGCATCTTGAACGCGTGCTGCCGCTCGGCGGGGCTGCCGGCGAAGTTCAGCGGACGCATCCGCACCGGCCGGGCTTCGCCGTCCCGCCCCTCACCGTCGGCCGGCCGCGTCCGCGGTGCCGTGAGCGACTGCCGATACGCGTTCATCACCAGCGTCCACAGCGATTCACCCCGCGCTTTCTGTGCTTCGTAGAACTCGTGCACGTCCATGTCGGCGTGGATGAAGTTTGCCCGGCGGTAGTCGATCTCGTCGAGCTGGTACGACAGCCCGAGCATGGCCTTCATCCCCCGCTGCAGCCCGCCGACGACCCCGCCACCGCCCTGTCGCTCGCCCGGAGCCGGCAGCTCCATCCCCCGCTGCTTCACCAGTTCGTACAGCACCGCGTCGTAGCCGTCGAAGCGGCGGTTGAGCTCCTGAAAATACGCCGCGTCGGCGATGTGCACGGCGGACACGAGGTCCACTTCGAAGCCGTCCTCGCCGCGGAAGGTCATCACCGACACCTCCAGCCGCGGCTTGACGTCGTCGTCCACGAACCGCAGGAAGTCCCGCTGCGCGAACGCCGGCCGCTCGGCCGGCTCGGCCGCCGTCACCGCAGGTCGCGTCGTCTGCCCGTGCAGCCAACCGGCGGGCGCTACGGCCGCCCAGACCGCCGCGCCCGCGACCACGCCCGCCGCCCACCGTCGCGCCCCGTGCCACCGCCGCCTGCTCGATGAAGTCATCGCCGGATGCTAGTCCGCCGTGACGCCGACCCGTCGGCCCCGCTGCCCGCGCTCACAGCCTCACCAGCTCCCGCTGCACCGGCCCGTACACCCGCAGCTGTCGTGTCACGGGGTGGACCACCGCATTGATCTCCGTGCGGACGCCCCACGGCGGGTCGTAAATCCCCGGTTCAATCGAAAAGCACGCCCCCGGCAGGATCGGCCGGGTGTCGCACGTCTCGAAGTTGTCCAGATTCACGCCCGACCCGTGCGTGCGTGTGTCGATGGCATGCCCCGTGCGGTGGGTGAAGAACGCCCCAAAGCCGGCGGCGTCGATCACCGCCCTCGCCGCGTCATCGGCATCACACCCCCGTACCTCTCGCCCCTCGGCATACGCCCGGCGGATGGTCTCCAATGCCGCGTCCCGCGCCGCCGCCGCAACCTCGAACCGTCGAACGTATTCGGCCGGCGGCGCTTCGGGACCGATCCATCCGCACCACGTGATGTCGTACACCACCGAGCGGGCGTCGCCGGCGAGCTTGCCCCAGAGGTCGATCAGCACCGCCGTGTTGGGCGTCAGAGCGGCCGAGCCGCTCGCCGGCGGGTCGTAGTGCGGGTCGGCGGCGTTCGCCCCGGCCGAGACGTTGGGTCCGTGGCCTTCGGGCACGATGCCGCGGGCGGCAAAGCCCGCCAGAATCGCATCCGCCGCCTCGCGCTCGCACATCGGGCGGTCGGTGCGGCTGCGCCGGCCGATCTCCGCGAACACCTCCGCCAGCACCGCGTGAACCCGCTCGCCCGCCTCACGATGGCTCTCCACCTGCACCGCATCCAGCAGGCCCTGAAACCGCGCCACCAGCGCCGCCGAGCTCACGACCTCTGCACCGAGCCGCCGCACCAGCTCCACCGTTCCCGCATCCACCGTCGCAAGGTACGGCAACGCGTTCTCCGGCGAATACTGCATGGCCACACGCCGGCAGCCCCCCAGCAGCTCGGCCAGCCCGGCCTGCCACTGTCGCCACGTGGCGTAGTGACGGGACGTCCCCGGGACCGCGTCCAACTGTCGCGGCTCGATGCGATGCAGAAGCTTGCGGCACGGCCCTTCGGCAGGAATCAGATATGCCCAGCGTCGCGACGGCGTGCCCGCGGGCAGGCCGAGCACGTCGTAAGCGATGGGGTCGCGTCGTCGGAAGTCCACGAAAAGCCAGCCGTCGAGCCGCTGTCGAGACAATTCCGCCCGGATTGCATCAAGGTCCATCCGCACGGATGCTATCGGGAATGGACACCATCCGCATCGGCATGATCGGCTGCGGGCAGATCGCCCGCGCGCACATGAAGAACTACGCCGGCATCCGTGGGGCCCGACTCACGGCCGTGTGTGACATCCAGCGGGCCGCGGCAGAGTCCGCCGCCCGCGACCACGAGCTGCCGTCCTCGGCGATCCACACCGACTTCCGCGAGCTGCTCCGCCGCGACGACATCGACGCCGTGGACGTGTGCCTGCACAACAACTACCACGCCCCGGTCACCATCGAGGCGCTGCGGGCCGGCAAGCACGTGTACTGCGAGAAGCCCATGGCCGGCAGCTACGCCGACGCTCACGCGATGCTCAAGGCCCGTGACGAGACCGGTCACAAGCTCTCCATCCAGCTCGCGCTGCTGTTCACCAACGAGACCCGCGCCGCCAAGACCCTCATCCGTGACGGCCACCTCGGCCGGCTCTACCACGCCCGCTCCACCGGCCACCGCCGCCGCGGCCGCCCCTTCGTGGACGGCTACGGCACCCCCACCTTCGTCCAGAAACGCCACGCCGCTGGCGGCGCCCTCTACGACATGGGCGTCTACCACATCTCCCAGCTCCTCTACCTGCTCGACAACCCGGCGGTCGAGCGCATCACGGGCAAGACCTATCAGGAAATCGACATGGACCCCAAACGCCGGGCCGACTCCGGCTACGACGTCGAAGAGCTGGGTCTGGGCTTCGTCCGCTTCGCCGGCAACCTCTCGATGGACATCATCGAAGCGTGGGCGGTGCACCTGGATCGCTTCGACGGCTCGGTCGTGCTCGGCTCCAAAGGCGGCGTCCGTCTCGAACCGTTCGGTTTCTTCCACAACCTCGGCGACCTCTCCCTCTCCGCGTCGGCCGACCTCAGTCAGGCGGCGTTCCGCTGGGCCAACGTCCACGGCACCGCCGAGCTCTACGCCTCGCCGCAGCATCACTGGATCAACGCCCTGCTGGGCAAGGTCGAGCTGCTGCCGACCGCCGAAATCGCGTTGACCACCATGCTGATCTCAGAAGGCATCTACCTCTCCGAGCAGCTCGGCCGCGAAGTCACCGCGGAAGAGGTCCGCGCCATGTCGAAGAGCACCGCGGTGTCGGTGTAGCGCGGACCCAGGTTCACTGTTGACGGGCTAGGTTGTGCGAACTCGGCCGCCGGGGACGGCCGCGCGTGGATCACGCGCTGGCCGCCGGCATCGGCTTTCGTTGCACGGGCCGACGTGACCTTGGGCGCTCTACGCAAAGTGGGCGTTCGCTACGGCTTGCCGCTGCGGTGTGTCTCACCGCCGGGCTCGGTGGCCGACGCCTTCGTCGCCACCTCTTCGAGCCGGGAGATCGGCTGCCGACCGGCATAGCCCGCGCCGATCTCATGGAAGTAGCGCACTTCCGATTCGCCCAGTCGCCAGCACAGTTCGATCGCCCGTCCCCGGTCCCACGCTGGGAAGTCCACCAGCCCGCTGGCGGCGTCCGCGAGCGAAACGCCCGCACGGTCGAGCTCGCGCCGCAGGTCGCGCTGCCGCTCCATCAGGGCCGCCAGCTCCATCTGCATCTTCGACCGCGGCTGGCCGTCCTCCATCATCTCCAGCTGCAGCCGCAGCGACTTGGCCGACTCATACGCAGCCACCGCGTCCCGGACGATCGGCCCGATGTAGACCAGCGAACGGTTGGCCTCGTCCACCGTGAAGCACCGCCGGGTCGTCGCCGAACGGGACCGCTGCGGGGTCAGGGCAGGCTGTGTCATGGGTCGCTCCGGGTTTGAACATTCACCACGCCACGTCGTCTGGCAAATCGCGTGCCCGAAACACGCACCTGGCCATGTCTCGGGCAACAAGTGCGTGCGTCCGACAGCCCCCGGGGTTCAGACACGCCGCATCGTCACAGCGCTGCGGCCCTTCGTCCCACGCGGGGGTTACGGCGTCTCATGGCCGGAAGGAACGCTCAAGAATGCCGCACGTCGGGCCGGCTCGCTCAACCTGCAGGCACCCGGGCGGCCCCGCCGCCCGCCCCGCACGCGCTCGGTCGGTCGCACCCCCGTCTCGAACGCGCTGCGGGCTTCCATCAAAGTCTACGTGACGTCTCATGAAGTCGGACGTCTGTGTCATTCAGCCGCAGTTTTTGAAGCAACAAAATTGGGTTAACCGCGCCAGTCGTATCGACGTCGCTCCATGGCCGAGCGCGCGGTCCGCGCAAGGGGCCGTCGTCGTCGCGTCAGGTCATCCCCATCAGCCGCGCCGCTTCCTGGCAATCTTTGTCGCCGCGGCCGGACAGATTGACGACGATGATGGCCTCCGGAGGCATCGCCGGTGCTACATCCGCCAACGCGGCGATCGCGTGCGCCGTCTCCAGTGCCGGGATGATCCCCTCCAGCCGCGAGAGCAGCGCAAAGCCCTCCAGCGCCCGCTCGTCGCTCACCGCGACGTACCGCACGCGGCCGCTGTCCTTCCAGTAGGCGTGTTCCGGCCCGACGCCGGGGTAATCCAGCCCCGCCGAGCACGAGTGCACCGGCGCGGTCTGGCCGTCGTCGTCCTGCAGCACGTACGAGAGCGAGCCGTGCAGCACGCCGGGACGGCCCTGCGACAGCGAGGCGGCGTGTTTGCCCAGCTCCAGCCCGGTGCCGCCGGCCTCGACGCCGAGCAGCGCCACCGACCGGTCAGACTCGAAGGGCGCGAAGATGCCCGCCGCGTTCGAGCCGCCGCCGACACACGCCACCACAAGATCCGGCAATCGCCCGAGCAGCTCCATGCACTGCTGCCTGGTCTCGACGCCGATCACCGACTGAAAGTCGCGCACGATCGTCGGGAACGGGTGGGGGCCGACCACCGACCCGATGATGTAGTGCGTGTCGCGGACCGAGCCCATCCAGTCGCGCATGGCCTCGTTGGTCGCGTCCTTGAGCGTCTTCGAGCCGGACTGCACCTCGATGACACGCGCGCCCATCAGCCGCATGCGGAACACGTTCAG
This sequence comes from Tepidisphaerales bacterium, assembly GCA_046299715.1. Lineage (GTDB taxonomy): Bacteria > Planctomycetota > Phycisphaerae > Tepidisphaerales > Tepidisphaeraceae > JBBRUM01. The sequence continues at coordinate 142,796 of JBKBHU010000004.1, forward strand.
CGCCTGCCGCCGCACGTCCTCCGCCCCCATGTACACGTCACAGCTCAGCCCGAAGAGCGCGGCGGCGGTGGCCGACGCCACCCCATGCTGACCCGCCCCCGTCTCGGCGATGATCCGCTTCTTGCCCATCCGCCGGCACAGCAGTGCCTGCCCGATGGTGTTGTTGATTTTGTGGGCCCCGGTGTGGTTGAGGTCTTCGCGCTTCAGAAAGATGCGCGCCCCCCCGAAGTGCTCCGTGAGCCGCCGGGCGAAGTACAGACGCGACGGTCGCCCCACGAAGTCTCGCAAGATCTGATGAAACTGCTCCTGAAAACTCGGGTCGCGGCGGGCACGCTCGTACTCCGCCTCAAGCTCCTGCAGCGCGTGCACCAGCGTCTCGGGAACGAACGTCCCCCCGTACGCCCCGAAATACCCCGGACGCCCCGCCGACGTCCGACCCTCCGCGACCGGTGTGCTCATCTCGGGCCAAGCGTACGGGGTGGCGTGGGTCCGGGCCAGACGCCGTTCCCCGCCGTCCAGCACTTTTGAACGCTCCGCCCCCACGTCGAAGCACGTCGATAAGGGCGTGGGCCTGTCGGGGCTTCTGCCTGTTGCGCCGTCGCCGCTGGCCGCAGCGTGGCGCCTGCTGACCACTCGCCGCACGCTCAGGCCGGCTCGTGCTCGGGGGTGGGGCGCTTCCACCGTCGGGAGTACCAGTAACCGATCAGCGCGCCCGCCACGCCAGCCCCGGCCAGGTCGATCGGCGCCGCCCGTGCCGGCGCCAGCTCGATGTACCCGATGGACACCGCCCCGCCCGGCCGGAAGCCGCTGGCCGCATAGAGGTAGACCGCCAAGCCGCCGAGCAAGATCCCGCACCAGAACGGCCAGCTCGCCGCCCGCGGCGCGATGATGTAGTGCACGGCGATGGCGGCGAAGGCAGCGGCAAACCCCACCCCGAAGAGGGCCTGTTTTTTCAGGTCTGTCGGCAGGAAGAAGAACGCCAGCAGGACGAAGGCGCCGGCCGTGCACAGCAGCGCCAGCACGTTTTCGCCGGCCGTCGCCGACGGAGAGGGCACGCCATCGCGCTGACCGTCGTCCAGCAGCACGCCGCGGGCAACGAGCCCGTGCAGCGCCACCTGAACCGCGCCCATCAGCACCGCCAGCACGACCGTCTCGACCGCCATCCACAGAAACGGATTGCGGTCGGGCGGTAGCGCGAAGATCAGATGCCGCACGCCGCCCGTGGACCACGACACGGCCACCAGCGCCATCGCCGCCGCCAGCAGACCCGCATCCGGGCGGATCCGCCCGCCGATCAGCGTCCCGACCGTCGCCGATACCGCCAGCAGCACGGCCACCAGCCCCAGCAGCACCGCCGGCGACGGCTGCGTCAGCAGCACGGGCGACGGCGACCCGGGCGCGGGCAAACCCAGTGCGGCGAACAGCGTCGCGGCCAACGCGCATGACACGACGCCGCCGGCCAGCAGCAACGTCCGCGTTCTCCAGTAGGTGACCAGCGACATATCGATGCGTTGAGCGTTCCCGTTCGATGAACCCGAGACCGGCCCGCTCCACCGCGGAGTCACCCGTCTCGCCGTTACAGACGCCCCAGCTTAGCATGACTGCAGAGCAACGTGTGGGCATGACCTCGCCGGGCACGCGGCCCCGGGTTCGGGCCTGCCACCGGCTCCCCTCACTCCGGTCGCCCTCACATGACCCTTTTCCCGCCGGACCTCCCCACGCCCCCGGAACGCGGGACGGACGCGCGTCAGGGCGATGGGACACGGCCCTCCGTCGCGGCGGCGGCGTCACCGGGACCGCGTGAGGCAGCCCGACTGTGCAGCGTTGCCATCGAGCAATCGCTCGACCGAACACTGACTTACGTCCTGCCCCGGCAGCTCGCCGCGTCGGTCTCGGTGGGCATGCGGGTGCGTGTGCCGCTGGGCCGGCGCGACCGCCCGGCCATCGGCTACGTCGTCGGCTTCCCCGAGGCCGCCGACGTCGCGACCGAGAAGCTCAAGCCGGTGTTGGCGGTGGCCGACAGCCGCGTGCTGCTCACGCCCGGCCTGCTCGAGCTGGCCCGCTGGGTCAGCCGGTACTACATCTGCCCGCTGGGCACCGTGATCGACACGATGCTGCCCTCGGCGGTGAAAAAGCTCACCGGGCTCGGCCGGGTGACCCGCGTGCGTCTGGCCGTACCCCACGATGAGGCGCAGCGTGTTCTTGAGACGTTGAAGCGGCCCAAGCGTCGCGCCGTGCTGGCCCGACTCCTGCAGGTGCCCCCCGGAGAGAGCATCGAGCTGACGGTGCTGGCCCGGGAGTCGGGCACCCGGCCTGCCACCGTCCGCAAGTTCGCCGCCGAGGCCGACAGCGTGCTGCGCCTGGAGACCGGACCGGACCTCGGCACGCTCCAGCTGGACGTGGACCCGGCCGCCGGGCAAGAGGCGGACCTGCCGCTCAACAGCGAGCAGCAGGCCGCCCTCGACCAGATCCTCCGGCGGCTGGACCGGCTCTCCGACGCCCCGAACGGGTTCGAACAGTGCCTGCTGATGGGCGTGACCGGTTCGGGCAAAACCGAGGTGTATCTGCAGGCCATTCGTCGGGTGGTCGCGCAGGGCCGACAGGCGATCGTGCTCGTGCCCGAGATCGCGCTCACCCCGCAGACCGTCAAGCGGTTCACCGGGCGTTTTCCGCGCGTGTGCGTGCTGCACTCCGGGCTCACCGCCACCGAGCGCCACCGCCAGTGGCACACCATCCTCTCCGGCCGGGCCGACGTGGTGGTCGGCGCCCGCTCGGCCGTCTTCGCCCCGGTCCCCCGGCTGGGCATGATCGTCGTGGACGAGGAGCACGAGGCCAGTTACAAGCAGGACCAGGCCCCGCGCTATCACGCACGCGACCTGGCCATCAAGAGGGCTCAGCTCGAACATGCCCTGTGCCTGCTGGGCAGTGCGACGCCGTCGCTGGAGAGTTACCACCGGGCGTCGGCGACCCAGTCGCTGCTCCGGCTGCCGCACCGGGTCCGCGGCATCCAGATGCCGACCGTCGAGCTGGTGGACATGAAGCAGGTCGCGCGGCTGCGCAAGGGGGTGCACCTGCTTTCGCCCCGGCTGGAGACCTTGCTGCGGTCCACGCTCGCGGCCGGCCAGCAGGCCATCCTGCTGCTCAACCGCCGCGGCTACTCCAGTTTCGTCTACTGCGCTCACTGCAACGAAGCTCTGCAGTGCAGGTACTGCGACGCCGCGCTGACCTACCACCGCAACACCGGCCCGGCGGTGCAGCCCCTGCCCGCCACGCACCGCCAGGCCCTCCACACCGGCCAGCTGCACTGCCATTACTGCCTTGCCGTCAACCCCCTGCCCGAGAGGTGCCCCACCTGCGGTCGCGGCCTCTCGCTGTTCGGGCTGGGCACCCAGCGCGTGGAAGAGGAGCTTTTGAAGAAGCTGCCCGGGCTGCGCTTCGCCCGGGTGGACTCCGACACCATGCGGACGGGTGCCGACTACGTCCAGACCCTCGAGCGTTTCGGCCGCGGGGAGCTGCAACTTCTTCTGGGCACGCAGATGATCGCCAAGGGGCTGGACTACCCCAACGTGACCCTGGTGGGGGTCATCTCCGGCGACACCGCCCTCTCGCTGCCGGACTTCCGCGCCGCCGAACGCACGTTCCAGCTCATCACGCAGGTCGCGGGCCGCGCCGGCCGCGGCAACGCTCCCGGTCGCGTGATCCTGCAGACCTTCAACCCCGATGACCCGGCCATCACCGCGGCGATCCGGCAGGACTACGAAGGCTTCGCCTCACGCGAACTGCAGCAGCGGCAGGCGGTGGGCCTGCCGCCGTTCCACCGGCTCTGCCGGATCATCCTGCGCGACCAGGACGACGCGCATCTCCAGCGACACGTCGCCCTTCTGGCCGAGGCGGTGCAAAGCCTGTTGCCCCGGCACCCGCAGGTCAAGCTCCGCGGCCCGATGCCCTGCGCCATCAACCGCATCGCCGGCTACCACCGTGCGAACCTGCTGCTCTCGGCCCCGCGGGCTGCCGACCTGCAGCGGCTGCTGCATGACCTGCGCACGGGCGGCCACCTCAAACCGCTGGACCGCATCGCCGTCGATGTGGACCCGGTCCACCTGCTCTGAGCCGCCCGCGCAGGCCTGGGCGCACCGGCAGAAGACCTCTACTTGCCCATCGCCCGCACGATGTCGCGGATGTCACCGATGCGGGTGAGCTTGAGGCCGAAGTTTTCCCCCACCTTCACCGCCTCACCCAGACCGATCGGCCGGTTGTTGATCAGCAGCTCCAGCGGCTCTTCCGAGCTCTTGGAAAACTCGATGATCGCGCCCACGCCCAGCCGCAGGACTTCGCTGAGCGCCATGCGCCGCTCGGCCAGCTTCACCACCACCGGCACCTGCAGCTTGAGGATGCGCTCGACCGCCGGCGTCCGCCCGCTGGGTCTTTCCGCCACGACAGGCATCGCTCGTCTCGCTCCAGTCCGCTTACGGGCCGCCGCCTTGAGCGGGCCGGTCAGCCCTGCTCCTGCGTGACATTATCGGTCGTGCCCGTCCCCCGGCTTGAGTCCGCCGCCCGGCCCTCCAGCCGCACGGCCGTGCCCCGACCCACCAGCCGCGGACCCTCGACCCGGTCCGGCGGGGCCAGCACCCGCACCGTCAGCCCGAGCCGGTCGGCCAGCCCCCTCACCAGCCGCAGCCCGGCCGGCCCTTCGAGGTGGAAGCCCGGCAGCGACGGCTCGTTCAGCACCGCCACCGCCGACGCCGGCAAACCCACCCCGTTGTCCACCACCTCCAGCCCCCAGCCTGCGGACGCGCCTTCGCCGCTGGCAAAGAACTGGCACCACACCGCCGTCCCGCAACTGTGACGGATGGCGTTGTCCAGCAGCGACGACGAGAGCAGCTCGAGCAGCCCGCGGTCCGTGTCCACGTCGCCCTCGCCCTGCACGGTCAGCTCGATGCCTGCCACGGTCGCCGCGTCGCGAAAACGTGTCCGCAGCAGGTTGGCGACTTCAGTCAGTGACAGCCGGGACGGCCGCACCGCCAGCACGCCCGTGCGCAAACGTTCGAGGGCCACCAGGCTGTTGAGCTTCAGCAACGTCTCGTGAAGGCTCAGACGCAGCGCGTGCAGCTCCTCCAGCACGCCGGGCGGCCCCTGCGGCATCTGTTTGAGCAACAACTCCGCCGACAAAATCGACGCGCTCAGACGCCCCCGCAGCTCATGCGCCAGCAGCGACCAGCTCCGCAGATGGGCAGCGTCGGGAAGGGTCAAGGGATTCACACGCGGTTGACGGGTGCTTCGCCCGGGCATCGCCCTCCGCCGCGGACGCCGGCACGCAGGGGCCACGTCACGGCGACTCCTTCCGCCGTGTCCACTACGACGCCCGCACGGGCGCGGTTCATCCCCTGCGACAGACGGCCGCTCCGCGCCGAGGACGACGCGGCGCACCGACCTGCCAGCGGACAACACCCCTCTCTTTCAGGGGGCTAGCGTTTCAGCTCGGCCGGCACCGCGAACGTCTCATCGGGGATCTCCGGGTTGTGCTCGAGCGAGACCAGCTTGGTCTCGATGACCGCCGGGCCGATGTTCTGGATCATCGTGTGGGCGTACTTGATGCCGTCAACGTCCTTGTAGTCGCTGAAGGTCATCGTGACCGGCAGCTCGCCCATCGGCGACTTGATCACCGAGTCCTGCCGCACGAGAAGGCCGGTCTCTTTGTCATAAAACTGCACCGTGGTGCCGGCGTCGTTGGTCAGCTCGATGCGGTGGACAGCCCGACCGTCGATCTCGGTTTCCCCCTTGTGCCGGATGGACGGGAACACCTTCTCCGGTTCCGTGGCCACGTTGAAGAACGCCCGCTCCTTCATCTGCATGAGTTCGTCGCCGTCGATGAGCCGGTTGCCCATCATCGGGCTCTTTTCCCACGCCGTTTCGCCGTCGAAGCCGGTCACCGACTGGCCCATGCCGGCGATCTCCTGCACGACCAGCAGCTTGTTGGGCGCCTTGGCCTGCATGCTGACCTGACCGGTGATCCCCTGGCCGACGACGGTGAGGCTGAGCGTCATGCGTCGCGCCGTCACGCGCTCATACGCCGCCCGCCCCCCGGTCACCTCCAGGTACCGCTCGAGCACGGCCTTGGCCTCCGGCTCGTACACCGGCTCCTGGGGCTGCGCGAAGGACGTCCCGCTGAGCAGCAGGCAGCCGATGACCCATGTGGCGACCCGAACCTTGTGCGTTGCAACCATGACTTCGTTTCTCCGTGCGTGAAGGCGTGTCCGCAGTCGGCCCACCGGGGCCGACCGACGCCTCGGCAGACACGCTCAGCGACAGCATGTTAGCGAAACCCCGCCCGTCTGTGGCCCCTCCAACCCCTTGACCTCACGCCCCGGCACGGCCGTGCCCCTCACCCCGCCCCTCTCCGGTGACCGCCCGGGGGGCCTGGCTGCGAATCCACGCACGGGCCGCGTCCAGCACCACGTCCCGGCCCTGAAGCAGGCTCTTGCGGTCCAGCGGGACGACCTCATCGGGCACCACCCCCTGCCCCTCCAACGCCCGCCCGGAAGCCGAAACGTAGTTGGCGAAGACGTACTGGAACCGGTCGCCGTTGGGCAAGACTTCGATAACGGAAGGCAAGGCGGCCCCGGCCGTGCGGGTGCCGAAGACCCTGGCCCGTCCGATGTCCTGCAGCCCGCCGGCGAAGATCTCGCTGGTCGAAGCGGACAGCTCGTCCACGAGCACCGCCACGGGGCCGGTGTAGCTGGGCTGTCTGGGGTTGAGGACAAACCGCTGGTTGCCGTTGCGGAGTTTGGTTTCGCCGAGGACGAGGTTGCGCTGGGTCACGAGATAGCCGCCGAGGCCCATCGCCATGGCGCCCAGTCCGCCCGGGTTGCCCCGCAGGTCAATGACAAGGCCTTCCGCGCCGTCCATGTCACGGAGAAGGCCCTCGAACGCGGCGTTCACCCGGACAGGGTCGAGCCAGATGTTGAACGAGAAGTAGGCGATGCCGCCACGGGCCGGGGGCGGCAGGTTGGTCGGCCCCCATGCGGGTAGACGACGCGTGTCGATCTGCAGGTACTCGATGGGCAACTGGCCGAACCGAACTGGCACACCCGAGGGCGTGTCGGCCGTGAGGGAGACGACCGCGGCGCGGTTCTGCCCGTCCAGAAAACCGAGGTGCACCGTTTCTCCAACGTCAACGGACGTCAGCGAGCGGACGGCCATCGCCTGCAGTGCCGCCAGCGGCACGCCCGCCATCGTGGGCATGCTGGCTACGCGGCTGAGCACCGGGCGGACCTCCCGCCGGCCCACGGACACCAGCTCCCAACCGGGACGCACGCCCGCCCGCCCGGCGGGCGAATCCGGTTCGACGCGGAACACCAACGCGCGTCCGTCCACCGCCCGGAAGTCCAGACCGAGACGTCCGGCCTCGGCCTCACTCGAGCGGGACGCCTCGCGCGACGCCGTTGCGGGGGCGCGGGGAGCGCCGGGCGCGCCGTCGGACGCCGCTGTCGTTTCTGCCGCCGGCGGTGCCGGCTCGGACTCGGCCGTCTCGCCGCCGTCGTAGGCCTCGGCGGGCAGGATCGCCATGTGGCTTTGCCCGAGCGTGGCGAGCATCTCGCCGAGCACCGCGCGGGCCTCGGCCATCGTGGCGGCCTGCTCCATCTTCGGCCGCAGGCGGTCCCGGACGGCCGGCCAGTCCACGCCGTTGAGCGTGGGGTCGTAATGCCGGTCGCGGACGGTAATCCAGACGACATCGAACGTCTCGAGATTCAGCTCGCGCTGCCGCGGCGTGAGCGGACGCTGGGCGACGTCGTGGACGGCGGCCGTCGCCGCCGGCGGGGCCTGCTGCGGCGAGGTGCGGCAGCCGGTCACGGCCAGCAGGGCCACGGCGATGAGAGCGAGCGTTGCCACCACACGACGGGTCGGGCTTTGGGCGAGCATGGGGTCGATACCTTGTGAAGCGAGCCGTGTCACGATGCCCGAGAGGCTAGGCCCGGCGGCGGCGTGCCTGACGACGGCCAGCCGGCGCTTGGCGGGTTAGCGGCAGCCCCCAACAAGGTGCGTCATGACGCCCTGTGGCGGCGTCCTGATGGCTCGCCGTTCGCATCTGCGGCGACGGGCGGCTACGGTGGGGACGTGAAAGCCGACACCGCGCCCGCCCTGGAAGCCGCCCGAGCCCGGCGGCGTTTCGTCCCCCGCGACCTGACCGTCCGCACGTTCGAGGACGTGGCCCCGCTCTATGCCGAGCTGGAGGCCCGCGACGTGTCCGGCCCGGAGCCGCTCCGCGGATTCCTCCGCGACTTTTCTGAACTCACCAGCGTGGTGGACGAGCACGCGGCGCGGCTGTACATCGCCAAGACGTGCCACACGGACGACGCTGCAGCCCAGAAGGCGTACTTGTACTTCGTCGAGGAGTTCGAACCGAAGGTCAAGCCGGTGTTCTTCCGCCTGCAGCGCAAGGCCGTCTCTTCGCCGGCGATGCAGGAGCTGGCCGCGAGCGACGAACGACTGGCGATCCTGCGGCGGAACTGGGCCGCCGAAGTGGAGCTGTTCCGGGAGGAGAACGTCCCGCTGGAGGTGGAGGTCAACCGGCTGACCAACGAGTACGACAAGCTCTGCGGTGCGATGACGGCGGTCGTGGACGGCCAGGAATACACGCTGCCCCACGCCGCCCGGTTTCTGGAGGAGACCGACCGGGGGCTGCGTGAGCGGGCGTGGCGCGCGGTGGCCGAGCGGCGGTTGCAGGACCGCGACCGGATCGACGAACTGTTCGACCGTTTGCTGCCGCTGCGGCAGAAGATTGCCGCCAACAGCGGCTTGCCTGACTACCGCGCCTACGCATGGAAGCAGCTCCGGCGGTTCGACTACACGCCGGCGGACTGCTATGCGTTTCACGACGCGGTGGAGAAAGCGGTCGTGCCGGTGATCCGCGAGCTGGACCGTGCGCGGGCGAAATCGCTGGGGCTGGACGTGCTGCGTCCGTGGGACGCCGACGTGGACGTGCGGGGGCGGCCCCCGCTGCGGCCCTTCGACCCCGCCGACGTGGACGGGTTCGTCAGCCGGACCAAGGCCGTTTTTCATCGCATGTCGCCCGAGCTGGCCGAGCAGTTCGAGTCGCTGCGCACGCACGGCAACCTCGACCTCGATTCGCGCAAGGGCAAGGCGCCGGGCGGGTATCAGTCCACGCTGGATGAGGTCCGCCAGCCGTTCATCTTCATGAACGCCGCCGGGACCCAGCGGGACATCGAGACGCTGCTCCACGAGGGCGGGCACGCCTTCCACGCGCTGGCGGCCAGCTCCGAGCCGCTGGTGTTCCTCCGCAGCGCGCCGATCGAGTTCTGCGAGGTCGCGTCGATGTCGATGGAGCTGCTCGCCTGCGACCACTTCGACCTGCTCTATCCCGACGACCCGGCGTCGGCCGCGCGGGCCAAGCGGTTCCAACTGGAAGGCAACATCCGCATCCTCGCCTGGATCGCGACCATCGACGCCTTCCAGCACTGGCTGTACACGCACCCCGGCCACACGCGGTCGGAACGCACGCGGGCGTGGCTGGACGTCCGCCGCCGGTTCATGGGCGAAGTCGATTTCAGCGGTCTGGAGCCATTCCACGAGTCGATGTGGCAGCGCCAGCTCCACCTGTTCCACCTGCCGTTTTACTACATCGAGTACGGCATCGCGCAGCTGGGGGCGTTGCAGCTGTATCAGCGCAGCCGGCACGACCCGCAGGCGGCCCTGGCCAACTACCGACACGCGCTTTCTCTGGGCGGAACACGGCCGCTGCCCCGGTTGTTCGAGGCCGCGGGGCTCCACTTCGACTTTTCGGAGAAGACCGTGCGCCCGCTGGTGGAGGCGGTGGCGGAGGAGCTGGCGGCCCTGCCGCAGTAGCGGGCGAGAGGGCCTGTCGGGGGCCTGCCCGGTGCCGTGCGCGGCCGTGCGCGGCTCGCCCGCGTGGGTGCTTCCCCGGGGGAGGCCTGCGGTGGGCTCACGGCCTGCACCGCGACGGACTTACAGCCCGCACAGCTCGCGGAAGCCGCCCAGTGCGCGTTCGAACCTGTCCGGCTCCCTGGGCTGGTAGGTTTCGGGGGTGAAGCTCGCCGCCACCATCGCCCTCGCCGGGGTGAGCGACGCGAGCACGCCCGCCCCGATCGCCTGGGTGATGGCGTTGCCGATGGCGGTCGCTTCCACCGGGCCGGCCACGACCCGTCGGCCCGTGGCATCGGCGGTCATCTGGTTGAGCAGTTTGTTCTGCGTGCCGCCGCCGACGATGTGCACCGTGTCGATACGGCGGCCGATGAGTTCGGCGAGGTGGTCTGCCACGACGCGGTAGGTCAGCGCCAGCGAGTCGAGGCACGCGCGGACGTACTGCCCGGGCCGCTGCGGCACGACCTGACCCGTGCTGCGGGCGAACTGATCGATCTTGCCGAGCATGCCGCCCGGCTCAGCGAACGGCGCATGCCACGGGTCCAGCAGCGTCTCCAGCCCCTTTTCTTCGGCGGCAAGGCGTGTCAGCTCGGCGTAGTCCAGCTCGGTGCCGCGTCGGGCAAGGTCGCGCCGGCACTCCTGCACGAGCCACAGTCCCATGATGTTCTTGAGCAGCCGGACGGTCCCGCCGAAGCCCTGCTCGTTGGTGTAGTTCAGCCGCAGCGTGCGGTCATCCACCACGGGCTGGGCCACCTCGACGCCCATGAGGCTCCACGTGCCCGAGGACAGGTAGCACCAGCCCCCGCTGCTGGCTTCGCCCGCGGTGACCGGGACGGCCGCGACCGCGCTGGCCGTGTCGTGGCTGGCCGGCGCGATCACCGGCGTGCCCGAGGGGCAGTCGGTCTCGCGGGCCACCTCCGGCAACACCCCACCGAGCTTGCTCCCCGGCGGAACCAGCTCGCCCAACCATGACTCCGGCAGCCCCAGCTCCTGCAGGAGCGACGTCTGCCAGCTTCGCGTGCGCGGGTCCAGCAGTGCCCCGGTGCTGGCGATGGTGATCTCGTTCACGGCCCGGCCGCTGAGCAGGTAGTGCAGCACGTCCGGCATGAACAGCAGTCGTCGGGCCTCGGCCGCCGCCCCGCCCAGCCCGATGGCTTCGGGGTTCTCCTTCAGCGCCGCCATCTGAAAGAGGGTGTTGAACGGCATGAACTGGATGCCGGTGGCGGCGAAGAGGCGGCGGCGTCCCTCCTCCACCCCCCCGCTGCCGCCCAGCGCTCCGAAGACCTTGGGCATGATCTCGGCCGTGCGGCGGTCGCGATAGTGCACAGGGTTGCCCAGCACCCGACCGCGGGCGTCGAGCAGCGCGAAGTCCACGCCCCACGTGTCCACCCCCACGCCGTCGAGCCGCTCGCCGGCGAGTTTCGCCCCCTTTCGAAGGCCTTCCTTGATCTCCTCCCACAGCCCGAGCAGGTCCCATTGCAGCACGCCCTGAAGCCGGCCGTGCCGCGTCGGGAAGCGGTGCGCCTCGGCCAGCTCGAGCCGGTGCCCGCCGGCGTCGTCCGTGGAAATCGATGCCACCATCGCGCGGCCCGACTCCGCGCCCAGGTCAAATGCCAAAAACCGCCGAATCATGCCCTCCAGCGTACCCGACGGCCGCGAACGCCTGAAGCACCCCGTTACACCACCTGGCGTGCCCATCGGCCTTCACGTCCGTCCGACCCCGGCCGGCGACGGGGGGACCTCTCCGTCCCGGCGCTGCCCCCGGCCGGGCTACCCTACCGGCATGGCCTTCCGTACGCGGGTCAAGGTTTGCGGCGTGATGCACGTCGAAGACGCCTTGCGCGCTGTGCGGGCCGGCGCCGACGCCATCGGCATGATTCAGGTGCCCCACGCCCGGCGGTACATCCCGCCGGACACCGCGCGGGCCATCGCCGCGGCGCTGCCCCCCTTCGTGACCCCCGTCCTCGTCTTCGCCGACGCCGAGCCGGCGCACATCCTCGACGTCGCCCACCAGACCGGTGTCCGCACGGTCCAGTTGCACGGCCACGAGACCGTGCGGACGGCGCTGGCCTTGCACAACCTCTCGGTGATCAAGCGGCTGGAGGTGGGGATCACGCTCAAGGCCGAGCTGGAGCACTGGGCGCTGCTCGAGCGTCGGCACCTCTCGGCGGTGCTGCTGGAGGGGCCGGGCCGGGCGTCGGCGTCCACGCAGGGGACGGCCGAGCCGGCCGCCGCCACCCCGGTCGTACACGGCGGCACGGGCATCCTCACCGACTTCGACGCGGTGGCGTGGGCGCTGTCGCAGATCGAACCGGGCATCCTGCCACCGCTCATCCTCGCCGGCGGGCTCAACCCCGACAACGTGGCCGGGGTGGTCCGGCGTTTCCGGCCGTATGCGGTGGACACGTCCTCGGGGGTGGAGAACCCGGCGGTCCCGCTGCGCAAGGACGGCCGGCGATTGCACGCGTTCATCGACGCCGTCACCCGCGCCAACGACGACGTCGCGTAAGACCCCGCCGCAGAGCTCCCGCCAGGACCCGCCCGGCCGCCTCAGCCGGGGTCTAGGGGGGCAGGATGGGCACGGGCCGCAGCGGCAGGTGTGCCTCGGCCAGCAGCATGGCCGTGAGCATCCAGAGTGCCGCCGCCAGCGACTCGCCGACGATGATGCCGATGGCCACGGGCTTGGCCGCCGCGTACAGCTCGGTACCGCCGAACCGGACCACCAGCACCTTGGCCAGCCAGCCGACGAAAAAGCTCAACCACAACGTGTTGAGCGGGTACGACCCGACCATGAGCAGGCCGATGGGGTGCAGCGGCCAGGAGGGAAACGTGAGGCGACCGATGTACAGCAGCAGGACGGCCGCGAAGCCGCCGGTGAACCATGTCAGGGGGTCGTGCGGCGGTGCGGTCGCCGAGCGGTGATACGTCAGGGTGGGGTTCACCACCATCCACTCCCAGCAGCCCCGCCCGCCCCACAGGTCGATCGGGTACTGGTTGCGGCCGTCGAGCGTGACCGCGTGGGTGTACTCGTTGCGCAGGTGGAAGAACACCGACACGATGTAGGAAAACAGGAGCACGGCCGCGAACAGCCCGACCAGCTTGAGCCGCTGCCGGCGGGGGCTCGGTGACGGCGTCTCGTCGGCCAGCCTCAGGGCATGGGAGGCGTAGACCGGCAGCGTCTCGCGAGCGTCGAAATAGACCCCCTGCAGCAGCGTGGAGAGGTAATACGTTTTGACCGGCACGACCTTGCCCAGCCCCACCTGATCGGCGAAGAGGAAGGGCCGGTTAACCGCGAGCTGATGCTGGGCGTGGATGAGCCCGACTTCGGCCACGAACCGCGTCAGTGTCAGGAACAGCATAAACAGCAGCACGACGAGCAGCGCCGCCGCCCACCACACCACGCCGGCCAGCGCGAGCCACGCGGCCATGACGGCCATGCACGCGAGCATGGCGCGGGCCGCGAACACCGCGTCGTCCCCGGCGGGTACGGACCCCTTGCGCGAACCGCCCCACGGCCACAGGGCCTTGGCGAACACCGGGCCGTAGTGCCTTCGGCCCGACCACACGACCATGACGGCAAAGGCCAGGAGACCACCGAAGTGCAGGTCGCTCTGGCCGCGGATCGTCGGGTCGCCCGTGGCCGTGCCCAGCCACATCCGGACGAGCTGCTGGGCGATGAAAAACGCCCACAGGGAAAAGCCGACGGCACGGTTGAGGAAAAAGGTGACGGCCGCGGCGGTGAGGTAGAGGTTGGCCCGGAAGAGCGAGCCTTCCACGAAACTCAGGGGCCGCTCGGTGAACAGCGTCTGCAGGTTGAACCCGGTGGGGATGACGATCTCATCCTGCCGCAGATACTGCATCAGCCCGTTGTAGACGTGCAGCAGGACCACCGCCCCCAGAGCCAGCCAGAAGGAGCTGCGGCCGAGCGTGTCGTTGAGCCATCGGCCGCGTGGGGGCGGGGCGATCAGCGCGAGCTGGATCTGGGCGAGCGGGAAGGGCAGCCGTTCGTTCTCCACCCACTGCCGGCGGACCACCAGCACCATCGACAGCAGCCCCCCGAAGAACGCGAAGACGAACACGCCCCATGTCAGCAGTGGTCTGAGGAACGCGAAATACGGGTAGCCGCCGTCGGCATTCCACCGCTGCTCGAACCCGGTCACGACCGGGTCGGTCGCCCACGCCCGCCGGTCGTCGGTGCCGAACGTGGGGAACAGCCATGCCGGCAACCCCATCTCGAGAAACAGCTCCTGGAACTCGGGGTACTGCCGACCCAAGGCGACCGGCATCACCCACGACGGCACCAGGTACCGCACCAGCCCCGACCCCGGCACGCTGCAGCCCACCAGCAGGATGGAAAACGCCACCAGCAGCTCGCCGCTGCCCATCGCCCATGCCGGGCGGTAGCGCATCAGCGGGCCGTTGACCAGCACCACGAAGAGGAACGTCAGCAGCACGACCGACACGGGGAGGTAGTTGCCGATCAGCGGCGTGTTGGCCAGCGTGTGGTCGTTGTAGCTGGTGAGCGCGCAGATGACCGTCAGCCCGGCGAAGCCCACGAGGACGGCCCGCAGGGTGAACCACCGCGCGGCGCCGGGCAGCGCGGCATCCGCCGACGACGCGTGTGTAGCGTCTTGCCGCTTCACGGGGCTCAAGCTAGCGGCGGAGTTGCCATTCCGCGAGCGAGACGGCGACCCACCCGTGGGCCGTCAACCGCCGCCCCCCTCTTCCCGCGCCGGTCCGTCGTGCAAGGCATCGTGCAGGGCGTACTGCGGGCTGACGGCCCAGTGCAGCTTGCGGGCCAGCGACTCCCACGCCGGCACGTCCGGGTTTTCCAGCAGCAGCACCTCGTGCGACGAGCGGCGGATGACGACGTGGTCATCCGGGCCGACGGCCGTCCACGCCTGCCCGTCGCAGAACAAGGTGGTCCCTGCGTTCACGCGGACGGCACGGATCAGCAGCGTGGAGTCGGCCGGGACGACTACCGGGCGGAAGCTCAGCGAGTGCGGGCAGATGGGCGTGACCACCATCGCCTCCACACGCGGCGAGACGATGGGCCCGCCGGCGGAGATGTTGTACGCGGTCGAGCCGGACGGCGTGGCGACGATCAGCCCGTCGCCCGAGTAACGCACGACCGTCTCCCGCCCTTCGCCCACCTCCAGCTCGATCATGCGAAACGGCGGGCCGGCCGTGATGACCGCGTCGTTGAGGGCCGTGGCGACGAACCGCCGGCAGCGGTGCACCTCCGACACATCGGCCAGGTCGCCGCAGCTTCCGGCCGACACGACCGACGCCTCCAGCGCCATGCGGCGCGAGACGGGCAGCCGGTCCTCCGAGAGGGCGGTCAGGTGCGACTCCAGCTCGTCCAGCGTGAACGAGGCGAGAAAGCCCAGCCGGCCGAAGTTGACGCCGAGGATGGGCAGTTGACGGCCGGCCAGCCGCCGGGCGACGGAGAGCAGCGTGCCGTCGCCCCCGAGCACGATCAGGCGGTCGGCCGGGGCGGTCTTGAGGTCGGTCGTGCCGTCGGTGTCAGTGGCCACGTGGCCGAAGCGCGTTCGGAGCACCGGCAGCAGCCGGTCCATGGCCTCCCGGACCTGCGGCTTGGACAAGTTGGCCACCAGCAGCAGACGCATGCCCCACAGCGTCGGGCTTCGGGGCGACTTTGGCAACCCCGACCGGCCTACCCCCCCCCTCCCCGTCAGTTCTGCAGCAGGATGAAGCCCCCCTTGAGCACGGGCATCGTCGAGCCGTCCTCACACGGGACCTCTCCTTGCCACACCCCGCCGAAGAGAACGTCCGGCCGGCTCGACGGGCGGGCGGCCCGGCTGGCTTCGATCGCCGGATTCACCAGCAGCAGGCGTTTCTTCGAAAGCTCGACGATGTAGCCTACGTCTTTCTCGCCGTATGGCACCTTGCTGAGCAGCTCCCCCCGGCCGATGAACACCGTGTGGGGCGTCCGACGGGCGGGCAGCTCGTTTTCGGCAAGGTGGTACGTCGGCGTCAAACTGTGATCGACCTGCGACGTGAGGACCTCGGTGAACTGGTCCTTGATTGTCAGGGGAAAGGCCACAGGGTCACCGGCAGGCACCTTGGCCAGATGTGAAGCCATCGTCTGGACGCTGCGCCGCACACGGTCGAACGACGCGATGGCGACGCCGCCTTCGCAGGAGGGGCAGTCCTCCTGGGTGGTGGTGACCTGGCTGTAGCCGTAGGTACGCTTGACGTCGATCTGGCCGCGTCCGTCGCAGGTCTTGCAGGTGTGTGGCAGCGTGGTTCGCATCGACGTGAGCAGGCTCCGCAGCTGCTGCACGCTGGGAACCGCATCCGCCTTGTAAGGCGTAACCGAGGTCCAGATGGGCGTCGCTCCCGGCGGCGCCGGCTGCGGCAGCACGATCGGATTTCGGTTGGCCGCGACCGCCTTGAGCATCTCAGCAAACGACATCCTCTCCCGGATGCGGCTCAGCCCTGACAGCACTTCCGATGCCGATACCGCGAAGTAGACGTTGTCTCCCCGGGTGAGAACGAACGTGTTCACGCCGACCACCTCGCCGCGGCTATTGACCAGCGGCCCGCCAGAGTTGCCGGGATTGATCGTGCAGTCGTGCTGGACAAGCCGGGTGTCGGCCGACCATCCCTCGCTCATGAGCTCGGCCCGCAGCTTGTCGGGAAGCGTCCGCACGGTCCGTAGACCATTCACCACCCCCTTGTTCACCGAATACCCCAGCCCGAGCGGGAACCCGAAGCTCCAGACGTCGGCGCCCTCGGTGGGTGGAACGGCCGAGAGCAGCAGACCGCTTCGCGTCACGCCCGCGGGAAGCGGGACACGGATAACCGCAAGGTCCTTCTGCAACTCGATGTAGCAGATCTCGACGGGCATCCGTTCGCCCGACTCCACGAACTCCGCCGTGGCCGAGTGACCCTTCTCGATCACGTGCAGGTTCGTGACCGCGTGCCCCTGGTCGCTGATCAAAAACGCCGTACCCTGACCACGTTCTCGCCCGGTGTCATCGAACGTCCGGATGAGCAGGACGTGTCGCTTGACGTGCTGGAGCACGGTGTCCCGGTCCGCCGGGGGGCCGGCCTGCGCGGCGACGGCGGACGCCCCGAACACCCCAACCGACAGCAGTGCCACCACCCACGCAACGCCCGTGCGACGCGACATCGTCATGGCGAGCAGCTATAACAGCGTCGCGAAGCCCGCACCACGTCATTTTGCGGTCTCTGACAGCCCGGTGTCAGTGGCGGCCCGCCGTCTCCAGCTTTGGCGGCCGCCGAGTGTGACCTGAATCACGCCGCGCGGCCGTGCACCGCGGGTTGGGCGACCGCTTTGTGTCGAGGCATCGGTTCGGACGGCAGCGGAGCGCGTCAGCACCGTCTGCGGGGAAGACGACCGGGTGCACGACGGCACCGAACCGGTTTGCTTAGGGCTGCTTCCTTTCGGACCTGACCCGGTTCGCAGCCTGGCCCGTGCATCGGACCCGGCCGTCGTCCCCGAAGACGGCGTGCTCAGCGGGGCGACGACGTGTAGTCCAAAGCGTAGCCCGTCTTTCCGCCCGTCGCCACGATGGCAAACCGGCTTTCAGGTGTTCAAACCCTTCGGCGGGCGGCCCGATCGGCCGGCAGCCACACGGTCGATCATCTCCGTGCACCGCCCTTCGGCATTGTCCAAAACCCCGCAGCCTCCCCATAATGCATCGCAAGTGGAACGCCGGTCGCCGTCGCGCGACGCCGGCAGATCGTCCGCCGACCCCCTCTTCACGGAGCACGTCATGACGATTCGTTCGATGGCTGTTGCCGGCCTTTCCGTCGCCCTCGGGCTGCTCTGCATCGGGCTGGCCCAGACCGACACCCGCTCGCTTCGCGGCCAGCAGGCTCCCGACATCACGCTCGACACGCTCGCCGGCGAGACGTTCACACTCTCCGACCTGAAGGGGAACGTGGTGGTGATGGACTACTGGGCGACGTGGTGCCCACCCTGCCGGGAGTCGCTGCCGCACTTCAACAAGCTGGCCAATGACTCGGACCTCGCCGCCCGCGGCTTGCGGGTCTTTGCGATCAACGCCCGCGAGGACGCCGGCAAGGTGCAGGCTTTCCTGCAGCAGAACAACTACACGTTCACCGTCCCGATGGACCCCGAAGGCAAGTTCGGCCAGCTCTACCGGGTGCGGGGCATCCCGACGACGGTGATCGTCGGCCGCAGCGGGAAAGTGCGGGAGGTGTTCGTCGGCTTCGGGCCCGGGTCGGCGGAGCGGATCGACCGCGCGATCGAGGCGGCCTTGAAGGAACCGGCCCCCGGCAGCGAACCGCCCCCCGCGCCGTCGAAGTAGGGATGGCCACGGCCGGCCCGAAGCACGTTGGCCGGCACAGGACAGCCCGAAAGCTTCGGACAGACGCGCCGCGTGCCACGACCCGCAGGGAGCCGAACGATGACCTCCCCGCTCGACCCTCAGCCCCCGAAACCTCCGTCGGAGCCGCCCCGGACCGAGTTCGCCGCCGGCCCCAGCGGTCTGCTGTTCGCCACGGTGCTGGTGGCGTGCGTGGTGCTGGCACTGGGCGGCTTGTGGCTGTCGCTCTCGGCGACGGCGTCGCAGGGCACGTCGCCGGGGCTGGGGCTGGTGCTGCTGGGCGTTGGGCTGATGGGGGCGGTGCTGACCGCTTTAGCGTATCTGGTGTACGAGCAGCTGCTGACGCAGACCTTCGCGGCGCACCACGAAGCCCGTCGCCTGCACGCGCTGCTCGCCCAGCACCTGCCGGCCATCGAGCGTGCGGTAGAGGTCATCCGGGAGCAGCAGCTCCTCTCCGACAAGGCCAAGTCGGTGGCGTTTCGGGAGAAGGACCGCGAAGCCCTGCGGAAGGCCATCGCGGAGGACCTCGCCCGGGGCGACTTCGAAGCCGCACGGCGTCTGGTGGACGACATGGAGGCGACGTTCGGCTACCGCATCGAGGCCGAGCGGCTGCGGGCGGAGATCGCCCGTCAGCAGAACGAGCAGGCGGAGGTTCGGCTGCGCGAGGTGCAGCGGGAGATCGACCGGCTCTGCGGCGTCGAGGACTGGGCGGGCGCGCATCACCAGGCCACGCGGTTCATCAGTGAGCATGGCGACTTCGAGCCCGCCCGCAGGCTCCCGGCCGAGATCGACGCCCGCCGGGCGGCCCACAAGAAGCAGCTGCTCGACCGCTGGAACGAGTGCGTCCTCCGACACGACCACGAGACGGGCATGCAGGTGCTCCGCCAGCTCGACCCGTACCTCACGCCGGCCGAAAGCGAGCGGCTGGCCGAGGGGGCGCGGGCGCTCATCAACGAGCGGAAGGCGGCCCTTCGCGAAGCGTTCCGGGCCGCCGTCGAGCGCAAAGACTGGGCCGAGGCGGTCCGCGTGGGCGAGGTGATCGTGCGCGAGTTTCCCAACGCGGTGTTCGCCCGGGAGATCGCCGCGTCGATGGACACGCTCAAGGCCAACGCTGCGGCCGCCGCCGGGGCGGAAGTGGCGTCGTCGGGGTGAGCCCCCCCCCGGGCCCCCCCCGGCCGCCCCGCCTCACCCCCCGGCCGCACCCCCCGCGGCCGCTTCCGCGAAGCCCGCCGCGGCACCCGTCGCCAGCGCGTTGAGGTCATCGGGCTGCTGGCACCGCCACGGCCGTGCCCGACGGTGCATTTCAGTCGCGTCAAAAGAGCGAAAACAGCAGGTAAGCGAAGGGGGCGGCCAGCAGTGGCGAGTCGATCACGTCGAGGATGCCGCCGAAGCCGGGGATGATCTGCCCCGAGTCTTTGACATGGGCGTCCCGCTTCATCAGCGATTCCAGCAGGTCGCCGAGCTGGCCGACGCCGCCGATGAGCACGCCGAAGATCAGCCCCTTCACGAGGCTCAGCTGCACGACCGCCGGCGCGCAGACCATGCCCACCACGCCCGCCGTCGCGACCCCGCACACCAGCCCCTCCCAGGTCTTCCCGGGGCTGAGCCACGGGATGAGTTTGTGTTTGCCGAGGGCACGGCCGCCGAAGTAGGCACCGATGTCGGTGAACTTCACCGTCAGCAGGATCATCACGATCATCATCGTGGTGCCTTCCACGGCGGGCACGCCGTCCACCAGCCGCCCTTCCTTGACGCGCAGCGCCATCAGGAACCACCCCTGCCCGCCGAGGTAGAGCGTGGCGAGCACCGTGGCCGCCATGACGTTGATGGCGCCTTCGACCTGACGGACCACGCCCAGACGCAGGGCCGAGGCGATCATCGTGCCGACCACGATGTACGCCAGCGACGACGCCGCCACCGGCTTGAACCAGTCGAACTGGGTGAGGAAGCCGTGGCCGATGAGACAGAAAATCGCGGCCATGGCGATGAACCGGTACGGCGGGCTGTGCCGGGCGCCGAACAGCCGGGCCAGCTCGAACGCCGCCAGGGGCAACAGCCCGCCCAGCAGCACAAGGATGCCGACCCCCTTGACGCCTCTCGGGTACGCCGGCGAGACCGTCCACGCCTGAACGTAATGGTCCAGCACCAGCAACCCGAGCAGCCCCGCGAGCATGAGCGTGCCCGAGGTCAGACGTTTTCGCAGTGTCGCGTCCATCGTCGCGGGCGGCATGATGCCCAAGGCAACGCCGGATGTCGAACCGCCTTGGCCGCAGTTTCTCCGCTGCGGAGGGCGTCGAACCACCCCGTCGGTCGGGCACAGGCTGCCCCGCTTGCCCCCCCCGCGAGTGCTGCCGCCTCCGGGGCCCGCCTCGGCCGCATCCCGCAAGCCCGCCGGGAGGCCGCTACAGTGAAGCTTCCGGGTACGCCCCCATGAACCTCGCGACCCCGCGACCGTCCAAGCAGGACCCCGACGCCGTCGGACGTGCACGCCGCATCGAAGCCGACACGGGGCGGGTCCGCCCGGACGGCAAGTTCTTCCGGCTGCGGGGCGAGAAGTTCTTCGTGAAGGGGGTCACCTACGGGCCGCTGCCCCCCGGCCCGGACGGACTGCCCTTCGCTTCACCCGCGCAAACCCGCGCCGACTTCGAGTCCATCCGACGGCTGGGAGCCAACTGCATCCGTCTCTACCACACGCCGCCGGTGTGGCTGCTGGAGATGGCCGAAGAGATGGGCCTGAAGGTGTTCCTCGATGTCGCCTGGCCGAAGAACCTCACGTTCACCGTGGACCCGGCGCTGCGCGAGGCGGCCCACGACGCCGTGCGACAGGCCGCTCGCGTCGCCGGCAACCACCCCGCCACGTTCGCCCTCTCGGTGGTCAACGAAATCCCGCCGGACATCGTGCGTTACGCCGGCCGCGATGAAATCGAAGCGTTCATCGACGAGCTGGTGGACACCGCCAAGTCCGTCGCGCCCGACTGTCTGGTCACCTTCGCCAACTTCCCCACGACCGAGTACCTGCTGCCGCGGAAGATCGACTTCCTTTGTTTCAACGTCTACCTGCACGACGAGGCCGCACTGCGGAACTACCTCGCCCGGCTGCAGTCCATCGCCGGCGAAAAGCCGCTGATCCTCGGCGAATACGGCGTGGACACCTGCCGCGAAGCCACCGAGGACGAGCAGGCTCAGCGTCTCGTCCGCCACGTCAAAGCCGTCTTTGACGAAGGACTTGCCGGGTCGTTCATCTTCAGCTTCACCGACGAGTGGTTCACCCACGGCTACCTGATCGACGACTGGCAGTTCGGCATCGTTCGCGCCGACCGTTCGCCCAAGCCGGCTTACGGCGCGCTGGCCGAGGTGTGGAAGCGCGTGCCGCAGCTCACGGACCTTCCGCTGCCGTTCGTGTCGGTGATCATCTGCTCGTACAACGGCGCGTCCACCGTCGAGTCGTGCCTGCGGTCGATGCAGCACATCCGCTACCACCGACCCGACGGCTCGGCCAACTACGAAGTGATCTTCGTGGACGACGGCAGCACCGACGCCACGCAGGAGATCGTCCGCCGGTTCGCCACCGACACCCCCGAGCACGGCAAGCCCGTGATCCGCAACCACGTGCAGTCCAACACCGGGCTGTCGCAGGCCCGCAACAACGGGCTGGCGCTGGCCAGGGGCGAGGTGGTCGTCTACACCGACTCCGACTGCGAAGCCGACCCCGACTGGCTGTACTACCTGGCGCTGGCGCTGGTGCGCGCCGGGCCGTCGGCCGGGGGCGTCGGCGGGCCCAACCTCATCCCCGATGAAGGGTCGTGGGTCGCCGACTGCGTGGGGCTGGCCCCCGGCGGGCCGACGCACGTCATGATCGACGACCGCATCGCCGAGCACGTCCCGGGGTGCAACATGGGCTTCTGGGCGCACGTGCTCCGCGCGGTCAACGGCTTCGACCCCCAGTTCCGCAAGGCCGGCGACGACGTGGACGTCATCTGGCGGATCCAGGCACTCGGCTACCACATCGTTTTCTCGCCGGCCGCGCAGGTCTGGCACTACCGGCGGAACACCGTCGCGGCGTACCTGCGGCAGCAGCGCGGCTACGGCGAGGCCGAGGCCCTGCTCCGCTACAAGCACCCCGAGCACTTCAACACGCTCGGGGCGAGCCACTGGCGCGGCCGCATCTACGGCGGCGACGCCGTCGGCGTCCGCCTCGGCACCGACGTCATCTACCACGGCATCTTCGGCACCGGGCTCTTTCAGACGCTCTACCGCACGCCGCCGTCGCTGCTGGCGGCGATGCTCATGAGCATCGAGTGGCACCTGTTGTGGGGTTTCGTCTTCCTGCTGGGTCTGGCGTTCCCACCGCTGATCTACGTCGCCCTTTCGATGGCGGCGATCCCCGTGCTGCTGGCGGTGGCCGCGGCCGTGCAGGCCCCCGTGCCCCGGCGGGCGCGTCTGCTGTCCCGGCCGCTGATCGCCTACCTGCACTTCCGCCAGCCCATCACCCGCGGCTACGCGCGTTACACCGTCCGCCTCAAGGCCAAGAACATGCGGACGCAGGCCGTCGGCTACGTCCGGCCCAACCCGCTCCCGCTCGACCCCCTCGAACGCCGCACCCTGCGCTACTGGCACCACGCCTACGACCGCCTCGACCTGCTCAAGGCCATCCTTGCCGAGGTCGAAGCCGCACGCTGGCGACACCGTGTGGACTCCGGCTGGGGCCCCCCCGACGCCAGCTACGACCTGGAGATCTACGGCTCGCGCTACGTCAAAGTCCGTCTGCTCACCGCCACCGAACGCCACCACGGCTCGGGCCTGCTCACCCGCGTCCGCGTCCGCATCGTCATGAGCAACTTCGCCCGTGTGCTGATGACCGCCGTCGGCGTGCTGACCCTTCTGCTTCTGGCCAACCTCTGGCCGTTCTCGCGGCCGGCGGTCCTTTTGCCGCTGATCGCCTGGGCGCTGTACCTCTGGAACAAGTATCGCGTCAGCCGGCCCGTGCTGGGCCTGATCGACTTCGCGGCGGAGAAAGCGGGGTTCTACCCCGTGCCGGCCCGCCCGGCCACGCCGGCCCCTCCACCTGCACCGCCGGACACTCCCGCAGCCCCCGAACCTGCCGACGATGCCATGGAACCGGCCGCACCCACCGCCCGACGATGATCCGCCGCGCCCTGACCTACTTCCGCCCCAGCCTCACCCGCATCGGACTCTCCACCGCGCTGATGCTGGCGATGACGTTCCTCGGCCTTCTGCCGCCGCTGCTGCTGGCCCTGCTGATCGACCTTTTCGCGGCCACCACGCCCGCCGAGCGAGACACCTGGCTCGAACGCGGCTGGGCCGCCCTCCGTCCCGAGTCGGTCCCCGCGCAGATCCTGCTCATCACCCTGCTCACCCTGGCGCTGCGTCTGGCCAAGGAGCTGCTGCAGATGACGCAGACGCTGCTGCACATCCGCATCGGCTACGACGCGCTCATGGCCCTGCGGTGTGACGTCTTCCGCAAGCTCCAGGAGCTCTCCGTCGGCTACCACCGCAGCCAGCCGCAGGGCGACGCCATCTACCGCCTGCAGTGGGACACCTTCGGCATTCAGTCGCTGTACAACGTGCTCTTCGGCTCGCTCGGCCACGTCGTCACGCTGGCGATGATGCTGGCGGTCATGCTCTCGTTCGACTGGCGGATGACGCTGCTCTCGCTGGCGGTGATTCCGCCGCTGCTGGCGATCATCCGCGGCTACGGCAAGCTGATGCAGCGGTACACCGAGGCGGCCAAGGCCGCCGACGCGAAACTGACCAGCTCCATCCAGCGCGCCGTCGCGGCGGTCTCCCTCGTGCAGGCGTTCAACCGGCAGCTCGACGAGCAGGAACGCTTCACCACGACCGTGCACAGCTCGGTCTCGGCGTGGATGGCGCTGCACCGCCGCGAAGTGCTTTACTGGCTCCTGCTGGGGCTGGTGTTCACCCTCGCTTCCACGGCGTTCCTCGGCATCGGCGGGATGCTCGTCTACCGCGGCGAACTCTCCGTCGGTGTGCTCACCGCCTTCCTCGGCTACCTGCAGGGGTTCTACGACCCGCTCAACCGCCTCTCGGCCTCGGGCTCGGCGTGGCAGTCGGCCAAGGCGGGCGTCAAGCGCGTCTTCGAAGTGCTGGACCGCGACGTCACCGTCGCCGACCCGCCGCAGCCCGTCCCGCTGCCGCTACGTCCCCGCCGGCTCGAGTTTCGCGGGGTCACTTTCGCCTACCCCGGGCCCGACGGCACCCCCGGCGAAGCGGTGCTCAGCGACATCTCCGCGGTCATCCCGCCGGGCCAGTTCGTCGCCTTCGTCGGCTCCTCGGGCGTGGGCAAGACCACCCTGCTGTCGCTGCTGCCCCGCTTCTATGACCCCACCGCCGGGGCGATCCTGCTCGACGACATCGACATCCGCCACGTCTGTCTGGCCGAGCTGCGGGCGCACGTCGCGCTGGTGCTGCAGGACAACCTCGTCCTCCCGACCACCATCGCCGAAAACATCGCCTACGGCCGCCCCACCGCCTCCGAAGCCGAGCTCCGCGAAGCCGCCCGGCTGGCCGGCGCGCTGGAGTTCATCGAGAAACTGCCCCGTGGCTTCCAGACCGACGTCGCCGAGGGCGGCGCTAATCTCTCCGGCGGCCAGCGGCAGCGCCTGGGCATCGCCCGCGCCCTGCTCACCCGCGCCCCCATCCTCGTCCTCGACGAGCCCACCAGCGCGCTCGACCCGCAGACCGAGCAGTACATCACCCGCACGCTGGAGTCGCTCCGCGGCCAGCGCACGCTCATCGTCGTCTCTCACCGCCTCAGCACCGTGCTCTCCGCCGACCAGATCTTCGTCCTTCGCGCCGGCCGCATCGTCGAAGCCGGCACCCATGCCCAGCTTGTCGCCCGCGGCGGCCTCTACTTCGAAATGGCCCGCCACCAGCTCCAGCTCCCGGACCCGGCCCCCCCGCTCCACACGTCCACCTGAGCTACACCGCGTCTCACCCCACCCCTATGACTCCCCTTCGCATCATCGTCGGCGGCATGGTCGGGCAGTTTCCCCTCGGCGGCGTCGCGTGGGACTATCTGCACTACGTGCTGGCCCTCCATGAGCTCGGCCACGACGTCGTCTACCACGAAGACACCTGGGTCTGGCCCTTCGACCCCGTCAAGGGCTACCCCACCGACGACCCCGACTACACCGTCCGCTTCCTTCAGAGCTTCTTCGACCGCCACGCGCCGCAACTGCGTGACCGCTGGCATTACGTGCTCCTGCACGACAAGCACTTCGGCATGTCCGCCGACGCGTTCGACGACTTCGCCCGCACCGCCGACCTCTTCCTCAACGTCTCCGGGGCGTGTTTCATTCCCGAGCACCTCTCACCCCGCTGCGTCAAAGCGTGGATGGACACCGACCCGGGCTACAACCACATCCGGCTGGCCACGCGGCCCGCATGGGCCGAACAGATCGACCGCTGGATCGCACAGGTCCGAGCCCACGACCGCCACCTCACCTACGCCGAGAACATCCACGCCGACGACTGCAGACTCCCCCGCCTCGACCTGCAGTGGATCCCCACCCGCCCGGTCGCCACGCTCAAGCACTGGGCGTGGGTGCGGCAGACGCCCCCGCCCGACAACGCCGCGTTGACCACGGTGATGTCGTGGGACTACTTCCCCGGCAAACTCGAGCTCGACGGCGTGGAGTATCACGGCAAGCCGCCGGAGTACGAGAAGTTCCGCGCGTTGCCACGCCGCACGCCCGCCCGCATCGCTCTGGCCGTCGGCGGTCACAAGACGCCGACCGACCAGATCCGCGCCGACGGCTTTGAGCTGCTGGATGCCCGCCAGCTCACGCTCACGCCGGAGAGCTACCAGCGGTTCATCGCCGACTCGGCCGGCGAGTGGTCGGTGGCGAAGAACGTCTTCGTGGCGTTGCGGACCGGGTGGTTTTCCACGCGGACCGCCTGCTATCTCGCCGCCGGCCGACCCGCCGTCGTGCAGGACACGGCATGGCCGCGTTACGTCCCGGCCGGCGAAGGCGTGCACGCGTTCTCGACCTTGGAGCAGGCCGTCGCCGCCATCGACCGCGTCCTCAGCCGACCCGCCCAGGAGCGGGAGGCAGCCTACGCGGTGGCCGAGCAGTACCTCTCGCCCCGTGCCGTGCTGCCCCGCATGCTCGCCGACCTCGGGCTGAGCTGACGCACCCCCCAAGCAGCCGCCCCACTCACCGCTTCACCGCACCGCCCTCCCCACCGAGTCCCGACATGGTCCCCGTCCTCAAAACCTACCCGAAGTCGCATACCACGCGTATCGCCCTTCCCATCGGCGGCATCGGCACCGGAACCATCTCCCTCGGCGGACGCGGCAACCTGCAGGACTTCGAGTGCGTCAACCGCCCCGCTAAGGGCTTCACCCCCGACCACACGTTCTTCGCCCTCTGGACGCCGCCCGCCAGGCCCGGCCTGCCCGCCGCATGGCTGCTCGAAGGCGATGTACCCGATGCCCTCTTCGAAGGCCCCTACGGCTGTGCCGTCCCCCAACACGGCTGGCCGCGCTTCCGTAACCACCGCTTCGAATCCGCCTACCCCTTCGGCGCTATGGAGTTCGCCGACCCGGATGTGCCCCTCACCGCCCGGCTGGAAGTGTTCTCCCCGATGACCCCGCCGGACGTGGACGACTCCGCGTGGCCCGTCGCGGTCTTCCGGTGGGTCCTCACCAACCGCACCCGCCGGGCCCGCCCCGCCGCCATCGCCTTCTCGATGCAGAACTTCATCGGCGCCGACGGCGGCACCAGCGTCCCCGGCTTCGGCGGCGTCCCCCACTACGCGCCCCTCTTCAAGCGAAACCGCAACATCTTCAAAACCGCCCGCCACCTCCGCGGCCTGTTCATGAAGTCCGAGGAACTCGACCCCGCCGCCCAGACGTGGGGCACGCTGGCGATGGCCACCACCGCCCGCACCGGCGTCACGTACCGCACCGCGTGGGCCGACTACTCCTGGGGCGACACCAAGCTCGACTTCCACGACGACTTCTCCGCCGACGGCAAACTCGACGACCGTGACGTCGGCAACATCCAAGGCCCCACGGGGTCGCTGGCGGTCCGCACGCAGCTTCCGCCCCGCGGCCAGGCAGTCATCACCTTCTACCTCGCCTGGCACTTCCCCAACCGCCACACCTGGACCGGCGACACCGGCTCCGCCGGCGGCCCCGAACGCGTCGGCAACCACTACACCACCCGCTTCACCGACGCGTGGGACGTCCTCGAACGCTTCGCCCCCCGCGCCGCCGAGCTCGAACGCAAAACGGCCCGGTTTGTCACCTCCTTCCTTTCCGCCGACCTGCCCGCCGAGGTCAAGGAAGCCGCCCTCTTCAACCTCTCGACGCTCCGCAGCCAGACCTGTTTTCGCACCGAGGACGGCCGCTTCTACGGCTTCGAGGGCTGCCACGACCACGCCGGCTGCTGCCCCGGCTCCTGCACCCACGTCTGGAACTACGACGCCGCCCTCTGGCAGCTCTACCCGTCGCTGGCGAGGTCGATGCGTGAGGTCGAGTTCAAGCACGGCGTCGTCGACGACGGCCTGATGACCTTCCGCATCTCGCTTCCGCTGGCCGTCAGCAAACCGTGGAAAGTCGCCGCCACGGACGGGCAGATGGGCTGTGTCCTCAAGCTCTACCGCGAATGGCGGCACAGCGGCGACGACGCCTTTCTGCGCGACCTCTGGCCCCAGTGCCGCCGGGCACTCGAGTTCGCATGGGTCCCCGGCGGCTGGGACGCCGACCGCGACGGCGTCATGGAAGGCTGCCAGCACAACACCATGGACGTCGAGTACTACGGGCCCAACCCCCAGATGCAGGGCTGGTACCTCGGCGCCCTCCTCGCCGCCGCCGACATGGCCGAACACCTCGGCGAAGCCGACTTCGCCCAGACCTGCGCCGACCTCTTCGTCCGTGGCTCAGCGTGGACCGACGCCCACCTCTTCAACGGCGACTACTACGAGCACCAGATCCGCCCCCCCGGCCCCACCCCCATCCACCCCGGCCTCACCGCCGGCATGGGCTCCGCCAACCTCGACGACCCCGACATTCAGCTCGGCGCCGGCTGCCTCATCGACCAGCTCGCCGGCCAGTTCGTCGCACACCAGTGCAAACTCGGCCACCTGCTCGATGAAGCCCACGTCCGCAAGGCCCTGCAGTCGGTCGTCCGGTTCAACTTCCGCCACAGCCTCCGGCACCACTTCAACCACATGCGCTCCTTCGCGCTGGCCGATGAGTCCGCGACGCTGATGTGCACCTACCCGCGCGGGCGACGCCCCCGCCGCCCGTTCCCCTACTACAACGAAGCGATGACCGGCTTCGAGTACACCGCCGCCGTCGGCCTGATCCAGGAAGGACTTACCGATGCCGGACTCCAACTCATCCGTGCCGTCCGCGCCCGCTACGACGGCCGCCGACGCAACCCCTTTGACGAAGCCGAGTGCGGCCACCATTACGCCCGCGCGCTGGCCATCTGGGCCGCCGTCCCCGCACTCTGCGGCACCGACTTCGACGGCCGCACCGCCACGCTCACCCTCAACCCACCTCACCTCCCCGCCACCGTGTTCTGGACGGCCGGCAACGCGTGGGGCACCGCCCGGCTGACACACAGCACGCTCACCCTGCAGCCCGGGGCAGGCACGGTGCGGATCCGTCAACTTCGACACGGCGGGCACATCGTGCGGATCGATCGGCTCCTCCGAGACGACCGGCCCTTGAAACTCACCTGGCGCCGACCGCCCCGTGGCATCGCGTCATCCGTGAATCCCCGAATCCGACGAAGGCCGTAGCCCGTCTACGCCGTCCGTGCGACGAACGGCCGCACCACCACTTCCGCTGGAGCACTTCGCCACACGCCGATATTCTATAAGGCCCGTGACCGCCATCGCGACCTCGAACGCCGCCGCGGCCTTTAGCTCCGACGAGCTCTTGTCGGCCGTGCTGGATGCTTCCAACGACGGGGTGATGGCGTTCAAAGCGCTCCGCGACGCCAACGGCCGGATCGTGGATTTCGAGTTCACGCTCGTCAACGCGGCCGCCGCGCGCATCGTCGGCCGCTCGGCGCACCGGCTGCTCGGCCGCAGGCTGCTGGACGAGTTTCCCGGCAACAAGACCGACGGTCTTTTCGACCGCTACGTCCGGGTGGTCGAGACCGGACAGCCGGACCGGTTCGAGCACTATTACGAGCACGACGGGCTGAGGCACTGGTTTCTGATCTCGGCCGTACGCGTCGGCGACGGGTTTTCGGTCACCTTCCTCGACATCACGCAGACCAAGCTGGCCTTCGAGACTCTGGAGCGGCGCGAGGCCGAGCTTGAGCGGCTCAACGCCGAGCTGGCGCGGGCCACGGCGGAGGCCGAGCTTGCCAAGCAGACCGCCGAGGCCGCCAACGCGGCCAAGTCCCTCTTTCTGGCCCACATCTCACACGAACTCCGCACGCCGATGACCGCCATCCTCGGTTTCGCGGACATCCTCACCGACCCCGACGTCCCGCGGGAAGACGCCAGCGACGCGGTCAAGACCATCCGCCGCAACGCACGCTCGCTCCTGCAGTTGCTCAACGACATCCTCGACCTTTCCAAGGTCGAAGCCGGGCGGCTGAGCGTCGAGCGCGTGCCCACCGACCTGCGTCGCCTGCTCCGCGACATCGGACATCTGCTTCAGCCGACGCTCTCTTCGAAGCCCGTGCGGTTGACCGTCTCGGTCGAGGATGACGTCCCTGCCGTGGTGCTCACCGACCCCCTGCGGGTACGGCAAATCACCATGAACCTGCTGAGCAACGCCATCAAGTTCACGCCGCAGGGCGAAGTCACCGTCCGGCTGAGCTTCACCCCGCCGCACCAGCTCACGCTCTGCGTACGCGACACGGGTGTGGGGATGGACGACGCGACCCTGGCCAAGCTCTTCACCCCGTTCACCCAGGGCGACGCGTCCACGTCCCGCCGGTTCGGCGGAACAGGCTTAGGCCTGGCCATCAGCAAGAAACTCGCCGAGCTGCTCGGCGGTGACATCAGCGTCTCGTCGGAGCTGGGGAAGGGCTCGGAGTTCACCGTCCGCCTGTCCTGCCCGCCGGCAGACGACCCCGCAGGCGCGGCCTAGCACCGCTCGGTCGTCGGCCCGTCAGGAGGGCGTGTCGCCTTCGTCCGCTGCCGGGCGTAGCGCGCAGCGCAAGCCCCTGCCGCCTGCCGGAGCGACACAGATACGGCCTCGAGCGCCCCCCCAAGCCCTGCGCCCGGTCTGGCCAGCGCTGCCGACTAGCGACGTCGCAGCATAAGGGGCGTGAACAGCGCCAGCACCGATGCCGCCGCCGGCTCGGGGATCGGCGTGTACGAGAGAACCACGTCGTCCACCAGATAGGTCGGGTTGCCGGCAGCGCCAATGCCCGCCCCGAAGGCCACCTGGTCGATGCTGGTCAGGAAGTTGGCCGTGTCGGAGACGCCCGTGATGATCCGCTCCAGCACGAGCACGCTGTCGATGCGGATGGTGTACGTCAACCCCGTGGCCGAGGTCCGCAGCAGCTCCGCTTCCACCAGCCTGGGCAGTGTGTCGTTGACGAAGCCGCTGGCCGCCGGCGGAAGGAACCCCGTCAGGGTCGTCCCGTTGTTGGCGGCATTCAGGTTCAGGAACCCGCCCGGCAGCGGCCCGTTCGGGCCGGCGAGGTGGTAGGAGTTGTCGCTGGCCAGCTGGCGGAAGACCGAGGCCACCGGCTGGCGACTGGACGTTCGCGGGCCCACATCGATCCGGTTGAACAGCACCCGGTCGTCCGCCGCGCCCGTGGCGATCAGCATCGGGTCGGGATACGGGTTGCCCTGGTCCGTCCCGAAGGAATACGACAGCCCGAAGCGGAACTCGGCGTTGTCGGGCGTATTCGGAATCGTCAGGGACCGGAACCGGAACGAGAGGTTGATCCGGTCGCCGTCCTGCACGAGCACGGCAGGCGTCCCGGTCACACGCAGGATCTCGCGGGCCGTCCCGGCACCGGCCACCCCGGCGGTGTAGACCATCGCGTTGCCCGAGTTCAGCCCGCCAGGCACGTCATCATTCACCACGACGAACGTGGTGTCCGCGAGGCCGAGGTTCGACCGCTTGAAACGGCCGGGGGCGACCAGATGCAGGCTCGTGGTCGTCGAGTACGAGGGGTCTTCGAAGTTCTCCGACAACACCACGATCGGCGATGCCGACACGACCGGGGCTGCCAGGACGGCCAGCAGCCCGCCCAACTGAGTCAGCCTGTTCACGGTGTTCCTCCTCCGTCGTCGCTTCGGGCGGCGACCGGCGCGCCCTCCAGGCCCACGGCACATGAGGCCCAACGCGACGGCGCCGCCCCTGAGACAGCCTCTAATTTACCTCGGGGCATCGACGGAAAGCGAACGTTTTACATGGGGCAAAAACGCACGCCCCACATCGGGCGCTGCGGTTGGGCCCACCCCTCTTTCCCCGGCCGACGACGGTGAACAGCACCCGGACGGCCGGGACGGCACGCCGGCACCCGCGGACAGCAACAAGGCGACAAAACAGGGCGGCGCGTGGGGTCGTTCCGGTGTGTCGGGGCCGTCGGTGTCCCACCTAACCTTGGCCGTGGCCGTCCGCCGTGACGAGTCCAGCACGCCCGGGAGGTTCCTCATGATCATTGTGATGGAGCGGGATGCCACCCGCGCCCACATCGAACGCGTCGTTGACGAAATCACGCGGATGGGCTGCACCCCGCACCTGTCGGAGGGGAGGTTCAAGACCATCATCGGGGCCGTCGGCGAGGAGGCCAATCTCGACCAGAACCATCTGGCCAGCCTCGATGGGGTCGAGCAGGTCTTGCCGGTGATGAAGCCGTACAAGCTCGCCTCGCGCGACTTCCGGCCGGAAGACAGCGTCGTGCGGGTGGGCGGCGGCCGGGTGCCGCAGGTGGCCATCGGCGGGCCGCATGCGGCCGTCATTTCCGGCCCGTGTGCGGTGGAGAACGAAGAGATGCTGCGGCGGATCGCCGTGCTCGTGAAGGACGCTGGGGCCACCATCCTGCGTGGCGGGGCCTTCAAACCGCGCACCTCCCCCTACGCGTTCCAGGGCCACGGCGAGACGGCCCTCAAGTGGATGCGGGCGTGCGGCGACGACCTGGGCATGCCCATCTGCACCGAGGTGATGGACACGCGGCAGGTCGAGTTGGTGGAGCGTTACACCGACCTGTTCCAGATCGGCGCCCGCAACATGCAGAACTTCGACCTGCTGCGCGAAGTGGGCAAGACGCGCAAGCCCGTGCTGCTGAAGCGCGGGCTGGCCGCGACGGTGAAAGACTGGCTGCTGTCCGCGGAGTATGTGCTCTCGCAGGGCAACCGCGGCGTGATCCTCTGCGAGCGCGGCATCAAGACGTTTGAAGACTCCATCCGCTTCTCCCTGGACATCACGTCGATCTCCGTGGTGCAGCACCTCTCGCACCTGCCCATCATCGTGGACCCCAGCCACTGCGCCGGGGCGCGGCAGTTCGTGCCGTCGGTGGCACTGGCCGGGATGGCCGCGGGGGCGCATGGCGTGATCATCGAGGTGCACTACTGCCCGTCCGAGGCGCAGTGCGACGGCCCGCAGGCGATGCTGCCCGAGACCTTCGCCGAACTGGTGCCCAAGCTGGCGGCGGTGGCGAAGGTGCACGGCCGCTACTTCGAAGAATCCGCCGTCCCCGTCGCCGCGTCGACCCACGGCACCGGCGGCCTGTGGGGCGTCACGGCCGAGTAAGCCCGACGACGGCCAGGGGCTGCGCGAAGGGGTCGGTCCAGCCGCCAGCAGATGCCCGGCATGGGTCAAACTGCCACAGCACCGCGGGCGGGAGCGTTTGCCTTGACGACAGCGTGTCGCACCCTGCCGGTCGCGGCTTGTGACCGTGCGGTGCGTGTTCTATCTTCCCCGCCACCATGGCCCGAACCCCCTTTGTCGCCGGCAACTGGAAGATGAACACGTCCAAGGCGTCGGCCGTCGCGCTGGCCAAGGCTGTCGCCGGCGGCGCCGCCGCCTACCCCCAGGTGCGTGTGGGCGTCGCCCCGCCGTTCGTGTACCTCGATGCGGTCGGGCAGGCGCTGGCCGGCAGCAGCGTGCTGCTGGGCGCGCAGGACTGCTACGTCGAAAAGAACGGGGCATTCACCGGCGAGATCTCCGCCGAGATGCTCCTCGACCTCGGGGTGAGCTTCTGCCTTGCCGGGCACTCGGAACGACGGCACGTCCTGCTCGAGCCGCCGGAGCTGGTGTCGAAGAAGGCCCACACCATTTACGCGGCGGGCATGACGCTGGTGCACTGCATCGGCGAGAAGCTGGAAGAGCGGGACGCGGGCAAGACGCTGGAGGTGTGCCGCCGACAGCTCGACGAGCTGACGGCCGCCATGGCCGACCCGTCGCGGCTGGTGATCGCCTACGAGCCGGTGTGGGCGATTGGGACCGGCCGCAACGCCACGGCCGCCCAGGCGCAGGAGGTCCACGCGTTCATCCGTGACGAGCTGGGTCGGCGGTTCAACCGCGATTACGCCGACCGCGTGGTCATCCAGTACGGCGGGTCGATGAAGCCGGACAACGCCCGCGAGCTGCTGAGCCAGCCGGACGTGGACGGCGGGCTGATCGGCGGGGCGTCGCTCAAGGCCGAGACCTTCCTGCCCATCGTCGCGGCGGCCTTGTAAGCGGGGGGCGGACTTCCTAGCATCCCGCTCTCATGCTCGCGATTTTAGAAACCTTGCTGCTGCTGTTTTTCGGCTTCGTGAGCCTGCTGCTCATCGGCGTGGTGCTCATCCAGAAGGGTCGGGGCGGCGGGCTGGCCACGGCCTTCGGCGGCGGCTCGGGCACGGCCACCGCGTTCGGCTCCAAGACGGGCGACGTGCTGACGTGGGCGACGTCCGTGATCTTCGGCGTCTTCCTCGTCCTGGCCATCGTTCTGAACCTCATCGCGAACTTCCGCTCGCCGGGCCCGGCCGTGGCCGTGCCGACGGAGCCCGCCCCGGCCTCAGCGCCGCTGGAGGGTGGTCCGCTGACGGTGCCGGGGGCCGTGCCGGCGGAAGCACCGACAACCCCGCCTGCATCGCCGGGGGAGGCGCCGCCTACGGCGCCGGGTGACACGCCGCCTACGGCTCCAGGAGGGGCACCGCCTTCGGCTCCGGGCGAGGCACCGCCTTCGGCTCCGGGAGAGGCTTCAGGGGGGGCACCCGCCGCACCGGCCACCCCGCCGTCGCAGCCGTGACGCCGGGTCGCGGCCGGCACGCCGGGTCGCGGCCGGCACGCCGGGTCACGGCTGGCGCACCGGCCGGGTCTGAGGGCGCTGCGTTCGAGCCGGCCGGGGCATGGTTCCGTCCGGGTGGGCCAGCACGGGGCTAGCAGGGTCAACTGCCATGATCGTCTCGATGACCGGTTTCGGCGACGCCTCGCTGGAGCGTGGGGGGACGCACTACAGCGTGGAAATCCGCTCGCTCAACAATCGCTTTTTCAAGCCGGTCATCAAGCTCCCCGAGAACGTGTCGATGCTCGAGCCGGAGATCGAGAGCACGCTGCGGGAGAAGCTGCAGCGGGGGTCGATCACCTTCATTCTGAAGATGCGGGTGGAATCCGCCGACGCGGCGTACGTGATCAACCGGGCCGCGCTCGAGGCGTACCTGCGACAGCTGCGGGCCGTGGCTCAGCCGGGCACGACGATCGATCTGGCGGCGTTGCTGGCGCTGCCGGGGGTGACGCAGGAGCCGCACGACCAGTCGGAGGAGCTGCAGCGGCACGGGCCGGCGATCCGCGAGTGCACGCGGACGGCGATCGAGCGGCTGCTGGCGATGCGACGCCGCGAGGGGGAGGCCCTCTTCGCCGACCTGATGCGCCATGTGTCGGCCGTCACGTCACACCTGGCCGAGATTTCCCGCCGGGCGCCGTTCGTGGTCGAGGATTACCACCGCAAACTCACCCAGAGGGTGAACCAGCTCATCGGCAAGGCCGAGCTGCAGCTCAGCGAAAGCGACCTGATCAAGGAAATCGCGCTGTTCGCCGAGCGGGCCGACATCTCCGAAGAGATCCAGCGGCTTTCCGAGCACGTGCGGGCTTTCGAGCACGAATGCCGGCACGGCGTGCACGCCGGCCGCAAGCTGGACTTCATCACGCAGGAGATGCTCCGCGAGGCGAACACGATTTCATCCAAGGCCAACGACGCGCAGATCGCCCGGCACATCGTCGAAATCAAAGGCGCGATCGACCGGCTCAAGGAACAGGTGCAGAACGTCGAGTGAGGGAGGGTTCGGACGTGTCGGCCACGGACAAAGCCCGCAAGGGCGAACTCATCGTGCTGTGCGGACCGTCTGGGGTGGGCAAAAGCACCATCTCACGCCGGCTCGCCGAGACGCAGAACGTCCGCTACATCGTCTCGGTCACCACACGGCCCAAGAAGCCCGGCGACGAGGACAAGAAAATCTACGAGCACATCAGCCGCGAGGAGTTCTTCCGCCGGCTCGACAACGACGAGTTTCTCGAGTACGCCCACGTCTACGGCGACTATTACGGCACCCCGAAACACCCCACGCTCGACTATCTCGCGGCGGGGGAGGACGTGCTGCTGGAAATTGACGTTCAAGGCGCCTTGCAGGTGCGGTACCAGTACCCCGATGCCCTGCTGATTTTCATCCTGCCGCCCGACGAACAGACGCTGATGCAGCGCCTGACCGACCGCGGCCGCGACTCGGCCGACGACATCACCAAACGCTTCCGTGCGGCCCGCCGGGAAATCCACATGGCCAAGGGGTCGCGGGCGTTCGACTACATGGTGATCAACGCCGACCTCGACGACGCCGTGGAGGAAATCGCCCGCATCATCCGCCACAAGCGGTCGGCACGCGTATAGTTGCCGTCCCGGACGATTCGCCGGATCTTGCTTAGGAGTAGACCACCAGCCATGATCGAAGCGCTCAAAGACGACAGCATCGTGCACAAGCTCGGCGGACGGTTCAAACTCACCGCGCTGATCCAGAAGCGCATGGTCGAGCTCATGCAGGGCGCGCGTCCGCTGGTCGAGCGGGGCAACATGACCGACCTCGAGGTGGTCATCCAGGAAATCCTGCAGGACAAGATCACGATCAACTGGGCCGAGTCGGGCATGACGCCGCCGCAGCAGCTCCAAGGCCCCGCGGGCGCCAAACGCAAAGCCGGCACGTCCGCCTGACCTGACGGCCCGGCCCACGACCGACGCAACGCAGCTCGGCTCACCGGGACCGCGGTCAGCCGCCAGCCGGCCGCCGCGGACGGCGTTTCCGCAGGCTGCCGGATGCAGCAAGATGTTGCCATAACGTCGGCACGCAACGCCACGCGAAAAGCGGCGGTGCAGACCGCCGCACGTCCGCGACGTATCGCCCGTGAAAAGCGAGCTTGGGGTGCCCGTGCATTTGCGGGTACGCTTCTGCCATGGCCTACACGGATTTCAACGCGCCCGAGGAGCCGCGTGGTGTCGAGCCGCGGCTGAAGGGGCGTGAGGTCATTGTCGGGGTGTGCGGGGGCATCGCGGCGTACAAGGTGTGCGACGTGGTGTCGAAGCTGGTCCAGCTCGGGGCCGGGGTCACCGTGTGCATGACCCCGGAGGCGCAGAAGTTCGTCACCCCGCTGACGTTTGAGGCCCTTTGCGGGCGGCCGGTGCGGACGGACCCGTTCAACCTGTCGGCCGGCAGCGACCCGCAGCACATCAGCCTGACGGAAAAGGCCGACCTGATGCTGGTGGCGCCGGCGACGAACAACCTGATCGCCAAGGTCGCGGCGGGGCTGTGCGACGACATCGTGTCGCTGATGGTCTGTGCGGCCGCGTGCCCGGTGGTGTTCGCGCCGGCGATGAACTCGCGCATGTGGGACCACCCCATCGCGCAGGAGAACTTCGCCCGCCTGGCCCGCCTCGGCTACCGCTTCATCGGCCCGGAATCGGGCTGGCTGGCCTGCCGCAACGTGGGGTCGGGTCGGCTCACCGAGCCGGCCAAGATCGTCGCGGAGGTGGTGCGGATGCTGACCGTGCCGGGCGAGCTGCCCGCGGTGGTCGGCGGCGAGCTGGCGGAAGCCGAAGACGACGAGGAGTGAGCGGTGGCCGCGTGCTTCCGCTCAAGGGCTCATGAAGTTGCTGCTCACCGCCGGACCGACCCGCGAGCCGATCGACGCGGTGCGGTACATCGGCAACCGATCGTCGGGGAAGATGGGTCTGGCGATCGCCCAGGCCGCGGTGGAGCGGGGACATGCGGTGACCGCGGTGCTGGGACCGGTGGCGCTGCCGCTTCCGCCGTCGGTCCGCCGGCTCGACGTCGAAACCACCGAGCAGATGCGGCAGGCGGTGCTGGCGGAGTGGCCCTCGCACGACGTGCTGGTGATGGCGGCGGCGGTGGCCGACTATCGCGTGGCGCAACCGGCGGCAGGCAAGCTCGACCGCCGGACGGGGCCGCTGGTGCTGGAGTTGCAACCCAATCCGGTCATCGTCGCGGAGGCGGCCGCCCGAAGGCGGGAGGGCCAGAAGGTCATCGGCTTTGCGCTGGAAGCGGACGACGCGCTCACGCGAGCTCGGCGCAAACTGCAGGAGAAGGGGCTGGACCTGATCGTCGTCAACCCCCTGGGCACGATGGGGGCGAGCGATGTGGCGGCGACGCTCCTCTGGGCCGACGGGCGGGAGGTCGCTTTGCCGCCGATGGATAAGTCGGCCTTCGCGCGACGGCTGATTCGGGAGGCGGAGGTCTTGTTTGCGGGACCCGCCGGAGGCGAAGTCAGGGGTGCGTTGGAAGGTTGACGCCGTGGCCGGTTCGGGGGGCTATGGTTGGGACAGCTTGCCAGGGGTGCCGCCCCGCTGCGGGTCGGCTGAGATCACACCCTTGGAACCTGGCCCTCTCGGCGGGGCGTAGGGAGGCGAGCGTTGAAGCCGTGCTTCTGCGGTGGTTTGCGGCGGCACGGTGCAGACGAGGCGTCCTTCACCGCACCCCGCCCTTCCCGGAAGGACGTCCATGAACGAGCTGAACTCGCCGAGCCATCCGTCGCTGTCGCGGTATGCGCTGCCGCCGCTGGGGAACAACCCGTCGTCGTCGCGTCAGGGCACCTCGCCGGGCTCGTTCGCCAACCCGCCGGCCATCGGGACGCCCCGGACGTTTTCCTCGCCGGACACCCCGGGCATGCCGCCGCCGAGCGACAAGACCGCGTGGGACTTCATGCCGGCCGACTGGACGTGCCTGGACCGGGAGAACTACGCGCGTCCGGGGGCGTGGCGGGCGCCGGCAGGTTTCGAGCCGGTGACGCAGCTGGAGTTCGCCCGGTTGGGCATCGTCACGCCCGAGATGAAGCGGGTGGCGGAGCGCGAGGGGCACCTGACGGCCGCGCAGGTGCGGGACGAGGTGGCCGCGGGGCGGCTGGTGATTCCTGCCAACAGGACGCATCTGACCTACCGGCTGGACCCGATGGGCATCGGGCGGGCACTGCGGACGAAGGTCAACGCGAACATGGGGGCGAGCCCGGTGTCATCCGGCACGGAGGAAGAGCTGGAGAAGCTGCGCTGGGCGGAGCGCTGGGGCGCGGACACGGTGATGGACCTCTCCACCGGCGGCAACCTGGACGAGTGCCGGGAGGCGATCGTGCGGCACAGCACGGTGCCGATCGGGACGGTGCCGATTTACTCGATGATCATCGGCCGCCGCATCGAAGACCTCACCATCGACGTGGTGCTGGAGACGCTGGAGAAGCAGGCCCGGCAGGGGGTGGATTACTTCACGATTCACGCCGGCGTGCTGCGGGAGCATCTGCCGCTGGTGCGCAAGCGGCTGATCGGCATCGTCTCGCGCGGGGGCAGTCTGCTGGCCAAGTGGATGCTGGCGACGGGACGGCAGAACCTGATGTACGAGCACTGGGAGGACATCTGCCGGATCATGCGCCGGCACGATGTGACCTTCTCCATCGGCGACGGATTGCGTCCGGGCGGACTGGCCGACGCCACCGACGCGGCGCAGCTCGCGGAGCTGGTGACCCTCGGCGAGCTCACCGAGCGGGCGTGGCGACAGGGCGTGCAGGTGATGGTGGAAGGGCCGGGTCACGTGCCGTTCGACCAGATCGAATACAACATGAAGCTGCAGCGGCGGCTGTGCCACGGGGCGCCGTTCTACGTGCTCGGACCGCTGGTGACCGACATCTTCCCCGGCTACGACCACATCACCAGCTGCATCGGGGCCACGGCCGCGGCGTATCACGGCGCGGCCATGCTCTGCTACGTCACGCCCAAGGAGCACCTCGGGCTGCCGAAGAAAGACGACGTCAAGCAGGGGTGCGTGGCGTACAAGATCGCCGCACACGCCGCAGACGTCGCGCTGGGCATCCCCGGCAGCCGCGACCGCGACGACGAGCTGACCAAGGCGCGCGCCGCCCTCAACTGGCAGAAGCACTTCGAGCTGTCCTTCGACCCCGACCTCGCCCGGGCGTACCACGATGAAGACCTCGACGTGGACACCGACTTCTGCGCCATGTGCGGGCACGACTGGTGCTCCGTGCGCATCTCGAAAGAGATCGCCGAGTTCTACTCGGGCAAGGACGAGAACTACCAGTGGGAGAAGCCCAGGCGCTCCGCCCCGCTCACGCCCGAGCAGCAGGAGATCCTCCGCCAGCGGGGAGTGCTCTCGCCGGAGGAAATCCACAAGCTCGCGAGCAAGGTGAAAAAGGCCGTCGCCCCCAAGGACGAGACCAAGGGTCACAAGGCATCGTGCCACAGCGACTACGTGGACCCCGAGACGGCGAAAAAACTCCAGCAGGAGAAGCTGGTGCAGCTCGGCCTGGGGATCCGGACCAACGAGAGCGGGCTGTAAGCCCGGAGCCGCCGCGGGTCAGCCGCTCTGCGAGCCGTCGGCGTCCGGTGGTGTGAGCACGCGGACCGTGTACGCCCGTGCCCAGGCGTGGTCGTCGTCGAGCATCAGCGGAATCATCCACCGTAGATTGGGGATCACCTCGTCGGGGAGATGGCGGACGTGGTGACGTTCGATCGTCTCATCGGTGAGCGTTCTCACATTTTCCCAGTCGTGTGCGGTCGCGACGGCGGCGAAGAAGTGTCCGCGCCAGCCGTCGGGGTCGAAGGACGTCGGTCGGCCTTCGAGCACCACGACCTCGCGCCAATGGGCCACCTGCACGCCGGCCTCCTCCGCGAACTCGCGGGCCATGGCCTGGGCGGGGGTCTCCTGCGGTTCGACCTTGCCGCCGATGCCGTTGAGCTTGCCGGCCTGCCACGCTGGGCGGCGTTTGCGGATCAGCAGCACGTGGGAGCGGTCCGGTGAAAACAGAAACCCGCAGACGTAGACCTTGGCCATGGCGGCGGCATGGTACCCCACGCGACGCCGCGCTTGCCTTCTGCCCCGTTGTGCGCGGATAGTGCACGTCCTATGGCCACCGAGACCTTCCCCATCGACCTGACCGCCCTCAAGCCGCTCTCGCTCTCGCCCGCACGGCCAACGCTCACCGACGCCGAGCGCGCGACGCTGCGTCACAACATCCAGCTCTGCCGCGATGCGATCGTCTTCTTCACGGCCCTCGCCGGGGCCAAGGGCCTCTCCGGCCACACCGGCGGCGCGTACGACACGGTGCCGGAAGTGATGATCGTCCGCGCGTTCATCGCCGGGGGAGCGTCCATCGTCCCGACGTTCTTCGATGAGGCCGGCCACCGCGTCGCCACACAGTACCTGCTGTGCGCTCTCGACGGGCACATGCCTTTCGAGAAGCTGCTGCACTACCGCGAGTACGACAGCCACCTGCCCGGCCATCCCGAGCGTCACCTCACCCCTGGGCTGGACTTTTCCTCCGGCCGGCTGGGCCACATGTGGGCCTACTGCAACGGCGTGGCGATGGCCAACCCGGGCAAGGCGGTGGTGCTGCTGGGGTCCGACGGCTCGCAGATGGAAGGCGACAACGCCGAGGCCGCCCGGCTGGCGGTGGGCAAGTCGCTGAACGTCAAACTGCTCGTGGACGACAACAACGTCACCATCTCCGGACACCCGCAGACCTACATGCCCGGGTACGACGTGGCCCGGACGCTGGCCGGGCACGGGCTGACGGTAGAGACGGTCAACGGGGAAGACGTGGACGCGCTGTACGCGGCGCTGTGCCGGGCCTTCTCCGACGACAAGCCGCACGCGGTGGTGATCAAACGGCCCATGGCGGCGGGCATCCCGCACGCCGAGGGCTCGGCCCACGCGCACGAGGTGCTGAAGGCGGACGTCGCCGCGGCGTACCTCGAGGCCCGGGGGCACACGAAGGCGGTGGAGATGCTCAAGTCGGCCAAGGGCGAGAAGAGCCCGCTGACCTACCGCGGCTCGAGCGGGTCCGGCCGCAACCGCGACGACTTCGGCAAGATCGTCTGCGACCTGCTGGATGCCATGCCGCCCGAGCAGCGCAAGGCCGCCGTCCGCGTCTTCGACAACGACCTGGAAGGCTCCTGCGGCCTGCACCACGTCCGCAAACGGCACCCGGAGGTGTTCGTGCAGGCGGGGATCATGGAGCGCGGCAACTTCTCCGCCGCGGCGGGCTTCGGCCACGTCGCCGGGAAACAGGGCATCTTCGCCACGTTCTCCGCCTTTCTCGAGATGTGCATCAGCGAGATCACCATGGCACGCCTCAACTATGCCAACGTGCTGGCGCACTTCTCGCACTCGGGCGTGGACGACATGGCCGACAACACCTGCCACTTCGGCATCAACTCGTTTTTCGCCGACGGCGGCGTCACCCCGCACCACGGCAGCGACACCACCCGGCTCTACTTCCCCGCCGACCAGCACCAGTTCGCGGCGTGCGTGAAGGCGGTGTTCAACGACCCCGGACTGCGGTTCGTCTTTTCCACCCGTGCCCCCGTGCCCGACCTCCTCGACGACGACGGCAAGCCGTTCTACGCCGGCAAACCGTTCGTGCCCGGCAAGGACGACGTCATCCGGCCGGCGAACGGCGGCGGCTACATCGTGGCTTTCGGCGAAATCGTCTACCGGGCGCTGGACGCCGTGCTGCGGCTGCGCGATGCAGGTGTTCCCGTAGGTCTGGTGAACAAGGCCACGCTCAACGTCATGGACGAAGCGATGATGCAGCAGCTCGTCGCCGCACCGTTCGTCCTCGTGGCCGAGGGCTGGAACGTCAAGACCGGGCTGGGCTGCCGCTTCGGCACCGAGCTGCTCAAGCGGGGCTTCAAGGGCCGCTACCACCACATCGGCGTGCACAGGGAAGGCTGTGGCGGGTTGTGGCAGCAGGTGGGCTATCAGGGACTTGACCCGGCCGGGATCGAAGCCGCCGTCCGCAAGCTGCTGTGATGGCCGAGCCCACCCCCCCACGAGCGTCGCGCCCACCCTCGCCGCGCGACATCGCGCTGCTCCGGCTGGACCACGCCCACCTCCCCGGCTGGCCGACCGGCTTGACCGGACGCCCTCCGCCCGAGCCGGCGTCCGCGAGCGACGCCGCGTTTGCTGAGGTGCTCTACGTCGGCGCGGTCAAGCGGCTGCTGCCGCTGCGGTGGCGGCTGGCGCATCACGCCGGCCGGCCGCTGCGCGCCATCGACCCGCTCGTGCAGAAAATCCTTGTGCTCGCCGCCTGGCAGCTCACCGGCCTCACGCATGTGCCTGCGGCGATCGCGGTGGACCAGGCCGTCGAGCAGACGCGGCGGTTCGGCCGCGCCAAGGCCGCGGGGCTGGTGAATGCCGTGCTGCGCAACGTCCTGCGGCAGCCTCCGCCGGAGCTGCCCGCCGGGACCCCCCTGCCGGAACGCCTCGAGCTCCTCTGGGGGATTCCCCGCGCGGTGGCCGCCAGGCTCAGTGACGAGTTGGGACCGGAGAGGGCCGAGCTGCTCGCAGCGCACGCCGACCTCACGCCGCCGACCATCCTTCGCCTCTACAGCGGACGGTCGGTCGAAGACGTCGCCCGCGTCCTGGAAGCGCACCCGCCCCCCCTGCCGCGGGTCACGCCGCACATGGCCGACGGGCTGGTGGTCGTGGACGGCGGGCGACGCGAGCATTTCGCCGCCCTCGCCGAGGCCGGTATCGCGCAAGTGCAGGACCCTGCCGCGGCGGCGGTGGTGCCCGACATGGACCTTGCCCCGGGCCTGCGAGTGCTCGACCGCTGCTGCGGCAACGGGACCAAAACCCTCCAGATACTCGACCTGCTGGGCCCCAGCGGCCACATCGACGCCACCGACCCGGACGGCCGCCGACGTGACCGCCTCAGCGCCCTGCTCGCCCGGCGCGGCATCGGCAACGTCTGCGTTCTGCCCGAGCCGCCGCCCGATGCCCCACCGTACGACCGTGTGCTGCTGGACGTGCCCTGTTCCAACTCGGCCGTGCTGGCCCGCCGGCCCGAAGCCCGTTTCCGTCAACGTGAGAGCGACCTCGCGCCGCTGCAGGCGGTGCAGCAGGCGCTGCTCCGCGATGCGGCGGGGTGCGTCAAGCCCGGCGGGCTGCTGGTCTACTCCACGTGCTCCCTGTGGCGGTCGGAAAACCAGCAGCAGGTAGGCAGGTTTCTGCAATCGGACGGTCGGTTCGTGCTTCGGATGGAGCGGCTGACGTTGCCGGCCTGCCCGGATTCTGATGCAACCCGTTACACGGACGGGGGTTATGTCGCGGTGATGGTGCGCGACCGCTAGGCCATCGGGGTCGAAGTGCGGCGGCCCGCCCCGGTCGCTCCCTCAAGCCCGCCGTTCAACCCGCCCTGCCGAGAGGGCCGATACGCAGAGAAGGTGGCCCTCTGGTTGACCGTCGCGGGCGTCGTGCTGGCGTGGGCGGTGCTCACGCTGTTCGCGGGGGAGCGGTCTGCGCAGGTGCAGCGGATCCGCTTCGAGCACGAGCTGCAGCAGATGACGGCGAAAAAGGCCAAGCGACGGGGCTGAGCGTTCACGCAGCTCGGATGCCGGCCGCGTCACGGCGGCCGTTGAGCGTCATCTCGGTGAGGGCGACGGGTTGTCCGGCCCAGACGGCGCTGGAGCCGGCGCGGGCGATGGCGCTGGCGCGGGCGTCGGGGTGGGCGGCAGCTCGACGGCGGTGGCGGCCGGCGGCACTTCAACCGACTCGACCACACGCAAGCGGGCGTAGGGGTTGTCGTTGGGGGTGACGTTCACCAGCGAGACGCTCAGCACCAGCGGCGGGTTCACCGGGCGGAAGCGCCGTTCCCGCTGCAGAGGGGTCGCGGCGATCTGCTCCAGCACATCAAGCCCGTCGATGATGCGGCCGAAGGCGGTGTAGCGGCGGTCGAGCTGCCGTGTGGTGGAGTAGTCCAGGCAGATGAAAAACTGCGAACCGCCGGAGTTGGCGAACTCCGTACGCGGCAGCAGCCCCGGCGCTTCGTTGGGGTCGGTCTGCCGGGCCAGCGAGACGACGCCGCGCAGGTGCTGACGGTCGGAGAACTCCGCCTGCACGTT
The DNA here is from genome assembly GCA_046299715.1 of Tepidisphaerales bacterium. Taxonomy (GTDB): domain Bacteria; phylum Planctomycetota; class Phycisphaerae; order Tepidisphaerales; family Tepidisphaeraceae; genus JBBRUM01. Next base: position 187,407 of record JBKBHU010000004.1, read on the forward strand.
GAAGCCCGGGCCGCCGGTGCCGTTGTTGCGGGGGTCGCCGGTCTGGACGACGAAGCCCGGCTCGACCCGGAAGAACTCCAGCCCGTCGTAAAAGCCGCCTTCGGCCAGACGCATGAACGCCGCGACCGTGTTCGGGGCGGTGTCGTAGTAAAAGCCCATGGTCATGTCGCCGAGGCTGGTGCGGAGGACGGCGTAGCGCAGCGGCTCGAGCTTGTAAAACATCGGCCCCGGCGCGGCTCCGCGACGCTTGTCGTCTCGGACATCGATCAGCAGGGGCGTGCCCATGAAGCTCCCGGCCGTCCCGCCCGGGGGCACCGCGTACAGCACGTAGGTGCCGGGGCGGGCGAGCGTGAGCTCGAAATGCGACATCAGGTCCACCTCGCCGACCACCGGCGTGGTCGAGCGGGCCGAGGTGGCGCGGCCGATGAAGTCCTGCAGGAGCAGCTCGACCGGGGCGGACGCCTCGACGCGGACGCGGATCGGCTGCCCGGCCGCTACGAACCGACGCACCGGCACGACCGCGACACCCGATTCCTGCCCCACGAAGCTTCCGGCGGCCACCGCCGGCGACGGCATCACCCCGCCGCCGCCCCACCACCCTGACCCGCAGACCACCGCCCCAAGGAGAACCGCCCGGAATCCAATCATCGTCCGCCGTGGATAGGTCATGTGCGTGTCGTCCAGCGTAGCCACCCCGGGCCGTGCGTCCAAACCCGGCACGTGCGTCCGTAGCCGACGCACGCGAAGGGCTTTGCGGACTTCTCCTTACCGCAGAGACGGTCATGCGTTGAACGGCCCGCGCCCGCTCCCTGACGACCGCGCCAGTTTCACAGGGGCCAGCCCGTTGCCCGCAGCAGAAGCAGCGCCACCACCGCCGATGCAAGGCTCATCGCCCAGCCGACCAGCAGCAGCACGCCGCCACCCACGACCCGCCGCGAGCGTGGCAGACGCATGGCGCCGCCGCCGGCCCGCCACTGCCTCACTGCCAGCGCCAGCAGTGCCGCGGACAGCACCCAGCGGACCGCTGCCAGCCCGCTCAGGGGGACCGCCCCCCCCAACGCGGCCACCGACGCGATGCTTCCCGCGGCCGACGCGGCCAGCACGACCACCCACATCGAAAGCAGCCGACGCAGCGCCCGTGTCCAGCCCTGTCCGGCGGCGATGAGCAGGGCCGGGGGCAGCCCCACCACGCCCATCGTCACCACGCACGCCAGCGTCTGGATGCTCATCGCCAGCAGCTTGGGCGACTGCACCACGCCCGTGCCGCGGGCGAACAGGTCATCGTGCAGGACGTGGCTGGCCGCAAGCACGCCCAGCAGGCCGGCGGCCAGCGACAGCCACCGGGCCGCCGCGAGCCGACGGCCACTGCCGGTCGCCCACGCCGCCGCCGCGGCCACCAGCGTCAGCACCACGAGGCTGACCTGCACCCCGCGGACCGTCGCCGAGTCCGTGCCGGCCGGCGTCCGCAGCACGCCCCAGACGCCCCCTGCCAGCAGCGGCAGCAGGCTGACCAGCGTCAATCCGCGGTACATCAGCTCCGTGATCGTTCGCGACGACGCCATGGCCGCCGCGACCAGCGGCCCGACGCCCAGAAGCAGCAGAAAGGCGACCCACATCGTGCGTACCGTCCGGACCGTTCACCGCGACGCGCTGCGGCCGTCGCGCACATCCGCCCCGACCCCGGTGCGGTCCCAACCTTACGCACGGACACCTCCATGGAGACCTCAACCCGGCTGCGTGTCGAACCTGTCGAGCGAATGCCGTCCGATGCGGCGGTGGTGGTGCTGTTCGCCGCCGACGAACCGCCCAGGCTCCTCAGCCCCGCGGACGACCTCGCCCCCGAGCTGCTCGGTGCGGCCCAGCTCGCCCTCTCCGCGCCGGGCAGCCCGGGCAAGTCCGACACCCTCTCGGCCGTGCTGCACCAGTCGGGCAAGACCCGCGCGGTCCACGTTGTGTGTCTCGGGCCGTCGTCCAAGCTCGACGCCGATGCTTTGCGCGCAGCAGGCGCGGCGGTGACGCGCATGGCCTATTCCCGCAAGCTCACCGACGTCTTCGTGGTGCCGCCGAGGCTGGGCAAGGCCGTCCGCGGCCACGTGGCGGCACTTCTGGCCGAAGGAGCACTGCTGGCCGGCTTCGAGTTCACCCGCACGACCGGCAAACGCAAGTCGGCCGAGCTGGCCAAACGCAAGCCGGTGGTGCTCCGCGTGCTGTGCGATGCCGACGGCCGCGGGGAACTCCAGACGCGCTCGGCCGTGGCCTTGTCCACGAACATCGCCCGCACCATCGCGTCACGGCCGGGCAACGACATCAATCCCGTCTCGCTGGTGGACGTCGCCCGCACGCTCGCCCGCGAAAGCAGGCTCAAGTGCACGGTGCTGGACGACCGCAAGCTCCGACAACTCGGCATGGGCGGACTGCTGGGCGTAGGCGGGGGCAGCCCCACGCCGCCCCGGCTCATCGCACTGGAGTATCGGTCTCCCAAAGCGCCGCGCGGGGCCAGACCGCTGCTGGTGGTCGGCAAGACCATCACCTTCGACACCGGCGGCATCTCCATCAAGCCGGCCGAGCGGATGGGCCGGATGATCTACGACAAGTGCGGCGGCATGGCCGTGCTCGGGCTGATGCACGCGTTGGCGCGGCTCCGGCCGGCGGTGCACGTTGTCGGTCTGCTGGCGGCGGCCGAGAACCACGTCTCCGGCCACAGCTACCGGCCCGGCGACGTCCTGACGATGTACAACGGCTACACGGTCGAGGTCACCAACACCGACGCCGAAGGGCGACTGGTGCTGGCCGACGCGATCGCATGGGGCATCGACACCTACAAGCCGGCGGCTGTTGTTGATCTGGCCACGCTGACCGGCGGCGTGGTGGTCGCGCTGGGCACGACCATGGCCGGGCTGTTTTCCAACAGCGACGCGCTGGCCGCGGAGATCGCATCCGCCGCCGCCGATGCCGGCGAAAAGCTCTGGCGGCTTCCCGTCGGCGATGACCAGCGCGACATGCTCAAGTCGGACCTGGCCGACGTGGTGAACTCGGCCGGCCGCTACGCCTCTCCGCTCACCGCCGCGGCGTTCCTCTCGCTGTTCGTGCCCGACGACGGCTCCGTCCCCTGGGCGCACCTGGACATCGCCGGCGTGGCCGAGACGGACAAGGTGCTGCCGTACCTCGGGAAGGGCGCGACGGGCTACGGCGTCCGCACCCTGGTCAACTGGGTGCTGTCGCGTGCCGGTTCCGGGTCGCCCGCCGCCACGCCGCCAACATCTCCTCCAAGCCGGCCGGCCGCCCGTCGCTAGGTCGCAGGCGGCAAGGGCGGCAGCGACGGCGACGGCTGGTCGGGCGCGTTGAGCACGAAACCGCGCGGCGGTGCGATGCGGCCGGCCCGCAGCGGGTCATCGATGTCGTCCATCCACGCCGCCAGCCGCCTGCGCATCTGCTCCAGCGGAGCGGCATACGCGGGGTCGGCCGCCACGTTGCACGCTTCGCCGGGGTCGAGCATCAGGTCGAAAAGCTCCTCGGCCGGCGGCGGTTTCTCCGCCCAGCCGTGCGTCATCAGCTCCCGCTTGCTGAGCGAGTCATCGCAGTTGGGCAGCACCCGGCCTCGGCCGCCCGTCTCCCACCGACGGATGTAGCGGAAACGGCCCGTCCGCACCGTACGCATCGGCTCGCAGGCGGCGTGGAAGTTGACCATCCCGAAGACGGCCTCGTGCACACGCTCGGTCTGCCCGGTGATCAGGGGCCAGAGCGAAGTGCCGTCCAGCGGTGTCTCCTGAGGCAGGCCGAGCCTCTCCAGCAGGGTCGGCAGGATGTCGAGGTGCGTCACCATCGGCTCGACGACGCTGCCGCCGTACGCCTCCAGGCCCGGCCCCGCGAGCATGAGCATCACGCCCGTGCCGTGGTCGGTGAGGTTGCACTTCATCCCCGGAAAGGCGATGCCGTGGTCGGTGGTCAGCAGCACGATGGTGTTGCGCGACAGCCCGGTGGACTCTAACGTCTCGAGCACGCGGCCCATGAGCTTGTCGAGCCGGCTGACGGCGACCGTGAAATCGGCGAAGTCGGCCCGGACCGCCGGGGTGTCCGGCAGGCAGGCCGGCGGGCGGACGTAGCGCGGGTCGCCGAGCAGGGTGGGGCTTGTGTTGTGCGGGTCGGGCCGCAGTCCGTCGTCGCCGCGTGGCACATCGGGCAGGCTGTAACGGTGCGTGGTGAAAAAGCCGCAGGAGAGGAAAAACGGCTCTGTGGACCGCGCCCGCTCCTCAAGAAACGCCGCGGCGACGTCCGCATGGGCCTCGTCACGGGCCTCGTGCGTCATCGGCCCCGGCGGCCCTTTGAGCCGCGTGTAGCCGAGAACCTCCTCCTCCTCGAAGGCCGTCTCGTGCTGGATGCCGACGAGGAAGGTGCCGTAACCGTGCCGTGCGAGCCTCCGGGCCAGATGCATCGACGGGTCGTTGAGTCGTGAGCCGCGGTGTGCCAGCCCGAGCATGCCGCAACGCGTGGGCCACTGGCCGGTCAGCAGCGCCGCCCGCGACGGCGAACAGGTCGGGTTGACGGTAAACGCGTTGCGAAACACGACCGCCCGCTGAGCAAAGGCCTGCAGCTTCGGAGTGCTGACCGCGTAGCCGTACGGCGAGATGTATCGCCCGGTGTCGTGGGAGTGCAGGTACAGCAGGTTCGGCCGGTCCATCCGTCCTAGCGCAACGTCAACGGACCGCCGCGTCAAGGCGCTGTCGCCTCATCGTGCGCAACGGCCGGCGGTAGCGCCCTATCGCCCCGTGGGGTCGCTGCGGAGCATCTCGCTCCCGGCGGACGGGGCGGCCGCGTCGGCTTCAGGCAGCGGCGGGGCCGTACGAAGGACGGTCCCCGGCCGCACGGGGTGGTTGCGGGCCCGCCGATTGGCTTCAAGGGCCTCGGGGGTCATCAGCGCCTTCGCCCCGGCCACCACACGCTCCCATTGAAAGGCCGGCCCGGGGTCGTACTTGTCCGTCTGGATGTTGTAGTGGCCGATCAAGCCCTGCCACCGCTCGAGCTGCGCGTCGGTCATGCGACGCATCTTGGGCTGACCGTTGGGCTCCTTCGGGTAGTCCAGCGTGATCCGCGGCAGCACCGTCGCCACGGTCGCCACGAGCCGGGTGAGGGCGTCGTACTGCTCCGGCGTGAAGTCGTACATGACGACGTTGAGCCCGTTGACCCGGCCACGGATCGGCTCGGGTCGGGCCGGCCGGTACACCCCCGGGACGAGCAACCCGCCGTCGCCGAAACGGGCCGGGATGGTCAGCCGCACGCCCAGCTCGTCCTGCTCGTAGAACTCGCGCAGCGGAACGAGGCTCTCGTAAGCACCGCGGTTGGCGATCTCGATGCCGATGGAGCGGTGATTCGAGGTCGTCGCGTGGAACGCGCGGTCCTTCAGGTCCATCGTCTGGTAGATCGTCCCGTCGATATCCAGCAGGAAGTGGACCGAGAGGCCGCGGCTGTCGTGCAGCGTGCGGAAGCAGAAGCGTGCAAAGCCCACCGCGTCGTAGTGGATGACGAACTGGTCCACCTTCTGCTGCAGCAGCTCCAGCGTCCACCCGCCGCCGCGGACCTGCTCGAGCTCGGGCCAGTTGAGCACGCCGTCGCGGATGCCCACCCGGCTGGGACGCGGCGGCTGGTCCTGAAAGCCCTCGGGAAACGCCAGCACCATGCCCCCCCCGCCCTCGACCCTGCTTCCCCCGGCGGGCGTACCCCCCGGCCGCGCAGTAGCGCCGGTGCGCTGGGTCGGCCGTGTGGACGGCGGGGCGGGCCGCATCACCGGCGGCGTCCACGGGGCGGTCGCCCACGGCGAGAAACGCCGCTCCGTCCGGTAGGCATCGTACCCGCCGGGGTCGGTCCAGAGGACGACCCGCGTGCCGGTGCGGAAGAGCCGCCCGGCGACCATGATCTCATCGCCATAGCGTCGCAGTTCCGTGCCCGGCGGAGCGCTGGGGAACGTGCTGGGGCGCAGCGGCACCACCGCCGTCACCGCCGTCACGGGTCCGTCCTGCGGCGGCGGCTCAGAGTCGGCCGCGTCGGGGGTGTCCTTCTCCCGGCGACACCCCGTCGCGAGGGCAAGCAAGATCGCCGCACCGACGCACCATTTCAGCATGGCCTTCCTTGGTCGCCTGACCTCCATGACGCCCGAGCCTAGCGCCGCAGCAGCACCAACCGCCACCTGCCGTGCGCGACTACGCTCGGGCGACGCCATGCACCGGCGTGACCAACGTCTCTCCGAACAACCGCTCACCGACCGGCTGACGCGCGCCCTGGAGGCACTGACGAGCGTTTACGGCCCGCGGCCGCATCCGCGACGCGGCATGGAGGAGGTCGGCGCGCTGGTCGCGACCATCCTCAGTCAGTCCACCACCGACGCCAACGCCAACCGGGGTTATCGGTCCTTGCGACGTGTGCTGCCAACGTGGGACGCCGTCGCCGATGCCCCGGTGCAGACCATCGAACGGGCCATCCGCTGCAGCGGCCTGTCGCGGCAGAAGGCCCCCCGCATCCGCGCGATCCTCCGGCAGATCCGCGATGAACGCGGGCGCGTGTCGCTGCGGTTTCTGAGGAGAATGCCGCCGGCGGAGGCGATGGCTTACCTGTGCCGGTTTCCGGGCGTCGGCCCCAAGACCGCCGCGTGCGTGCTGCTGTTCGCCTGCCGCATGCCGCTGTTCCCGGTGGACACTCACGTCCACCGCATCGCCCTGCGCACGGGCTGGCTCCCGCCGCGTACGCCGGCGACGGCCGCTCAGGAACAACTCGAGGCGACGCTGCGTCCCGAGCAGCGCTATCCGATGCATGTGCTGCTGCTGGAGCACGGCAAGCGCGTGTGCCGCCCGCAGCAGCCCCGCTGTGCATCCTGCTGTCTCCGCGACGACTGCCGTTTCGGGCAGCTCAGCCGGCCAGCACCGCGAACGGCCTGAACTTCTCCAGCGTGCCCTGCTCCTCACTGAACAGCAGCCCGCGGAACGGCCCCAGCCGGTTTGCTGCCGGCGAGTCGATCAGCGCGCTGGAGTCGTTGGCGCTCATCTGGAACAGCACGCGGTGGTCGAATTCGCGCATCACCCCCCGTTCGAAGACGCGCTCGACCGCCGTGAGCGTGTCCGCCCAGCACAGCACGTGCACGCCGACCGGAGGTCCTTCGCGGGCGAGCTCGGCGAGCATTTTGTCCGGCGAGAGCTTTTTCTCCTCGCCCGACATCGAGAAGGAGAAGTCGTCGCCGCTGCGCCGTAAACCGCGATAACGCTGAAGGGCGTAGATGACCAGCACCAGCCGCCCCGACCGCCCCGCCTCTTCCGACGGCAGCTCCAGCCGTCGCTTCAGCTCGGCGTGCATCCGGGCCACGGCGTCCTCCGCCTCACGGTACGGCACGTCGATCACGTCCGGCGGTTCCCGCATCCCCAGCCTCTCGGCGATTGTGGCGATCCCGGTGAGCCCGCCGCGCAGCGGTGACCCCTCGACCGTGCCTTCCAGCACGACGAAGCGCGCGGTCGGCTCGGCCGCCGCCAGCGACAGCACCGCCGCCTGCAGCGTCGCCATGGCGGCCTCGTCCTGCTGGCCGATCAGCAGCACGTTCGCCCCCGGCTGGTGACGCAGCTCAACCCGCGTCGTCGGCTTGATCGCCACCGGTTCGCCGATGAGGCACACGCCCGCGCCGGCCGGCCCGGGAGCCTCACCCGCCAGCAGCCGACGGAGATCGCGGTTTTCGCGCAGGTCGGCGGGTTTGTTGCCCTCGAAGACCACCGCGTCGTAGCGCCACCCGCGAGAGCTGCCGGCCGCGGTCACCTCCGCGAGCAGGGCGTCGCGACGCGTCTCGTTGAGGTACGCCACCTGGAACGGGCTGTTGGCCTCCGGCAGCCCGCCGTTGTCGTTGTAAATCGCCTCGCCTGGGCGCGTGAGCAGCCGGGCCGCGGTGTTGCCGTCGCCGAGAATGAGCGTGCTGTCGGCTTCGGTGGTCTGCAAAGCGATGCGCACGGCCATCTGGCCCAGCGTCGCCCGCGGCAGCCCCGCGCTGCCCCCGAGCGTCTGGCTGCCGAGAATCACGTGCATGCCGAACGCCCGTCCCTGACGCACGAGCCGGTCCAGCAGGGCCGCCGCCTCCTGCGCCAGCTTGTCGTCCTCCGAAAAGAACTCCTGAAACTCGTCCACCACCAGCAGCACGCGCGGCAGCTTCTCCCTGCCGCCTGACCGTTCGTCCGCGCGGCCAGCCACGCTCACCGCCGCGCGGTACGCCGAGATGTCCTGAACCCCCGCCCGGCGGAACAGCTCGCCCCGACGCGTCAACTCCGCGTCCAGCCGCTGCAGCACGCTCAGCCCGAACTCCCGGTCGCTCTCCACCGCCACCGCCTTCACGTGTGGCAGCCTGCCGTCCACGTACGTCTTGAACTCCACGCCTTTCTTGAAGTCGATGAGGTAGAACTCCACTTCGTCCGGCGGGTACCACAGCGACGCCGCCGTCACCAGCACGTGCAGCAGCGTGCTCTTGCCCGAGCCGGTCTTGCCGGCCAGCAGCGCGTGCTGGCTCACGCCCCTGCCCAGCCGAAGGTACTGCAACCGCGTCGCGCCGCTGCGCCCCAGCGGCACGCGGAACTCCTCGGCCGACGACCACGTCCACCGCTGCTCTGGGGGAGGCAGCACCGCCGCCACGTCCACCTCCACCCGGTTGGCCCGCCGCGCCCCCTCTCCCACCGCCCGGCACAGCGCCGTCAGTGCCGCGTCCGACGGCTCGGCATCCGCGCGAAGCGGAAACCGCCCGAACACCTCGTCCTTCCAGCGCAGCACCTCGGCCGCGTCGCCGGCCTCCACCTCCAGAGGCGTCACCGCCGCGCGGATGTCCTCCAGCACCCGGCGCTCCAGTGACACCCGCACGTCGCGGGCCAGCAGCACGTGCACCCCGCACCGCGCCCCCGACGTCAGCACGCTGCCGAGCTTCCGCAGCGCCTCGGCGCTCCAGCCGGTCGGGAAATCCGCCACCACGAGAAACCGGTACGGCTCGGCCAGCTCCCCCGCCTGTGCGTTGTACGCGTCGATGGTGTCGAACTCGTTGCGAAGGTACTTCTGGATCACCGTCTCCATGTGCTCGGTGAGGTCGGCGAGCCTCCGCTCAATCGCCTCGGTCTCGCTCCAGATCCTCGGCCCGGTCAGCTGCTCGTCGTAGTCCGCAAGATGCATGAAGCCGGCGAACGTCTTCCCCAGCCCCACCGGGTCGAACATCGTCAGCCGCACCCGTCCCGGCGGCATGCCCAGCAGCAGCCGTGACATCGTCGCACGGAGCACCGACAACGCCGCCTCGCGTCCGCCACGGTCGAAGTCCACCATCAGGTTGCCCATCGCAGGTGTCGCGCCCACCCCGTAGCCGAGCACCGCGGGCACCGTGAACCGCTCGGGCAGCACGCCCCCGAACCGCCACACCCGTCCCGCCGACGCCGCGCCCTCAGACGAAGCAACCTCGACAGGCCGGTCGGCCGCCTGCGCACCATCGCCCGCGCCGCCCGCCGTGCCGCCTTGCCCCGTCACCGCCTCGCTCTCGAGCGACGGCACGTCCACCGTCAGCTCGCCGAAGCGGATCACCGGCGAGAACGCCGACGGAAGCGATTCCACCTCCGGGGTGAAAGTCGCCCAATCCACCGCCGCCGCCCCGGCCACGGACGAACTCACCCGCATCGCCCGCGCCACCCGCTCCAGCCCCTCGTTCCACCGTCGCTCCAGCCCCGCCTTGCCCTCCGCGCAGGCGCGCTCGGCCCTCTCCAGCGCCGCCAGACGCTCGCGCTGTGCCGCGTCCAGCTCGGCCGCCGCGCGACGCTCCAGCTCCGCCAGACGCGACGTGCGGTGGGCCGTGGCCGCTTCCACCCCGGCGGTGTACGCGCGCTCCGCCGCGGACAGTGCGTCGGCCCGTCTCGATTCGGCCGCCGCCACCGCCTCCTTGAGCTGCCGCTCCAGCTGCTCGAGCTTCGGTTGATGCCGCTCTTTGACCAGACGCAACTCCTCGTCCCGTCGTGCCGCGGCGGTCTTGCGGTCCAGTTCGATGCGTTCCATCGCGAGCTGCCGCACCAGCTCGGCCCAGCCGCGGGCGTCTTCCACGGCCTGCCGCACGGGGGCGTACGCCGCCTTCACCTGCCGGTTGGCCACCGCCTTGAGCCCCACGCCCGCCGCCAGGCTCACCAGCAGCGCTGCCGCCATCCCGATGCCGACGCGCACCAGATCCAGCACGCCGCTGAGCGTGGTGAGCTGGCCGATCACGCCGCCCGCCGCCACCACCACCGTCCCGATCGCGTACGGCTTGAGCCCCACGAACGCCCGCGCCAGCTCCAGGCCTTCGAGCGTCCGCTCGAGACCGGCGAGCTTTTCCAGTTCCCGCTCGAGCGCCTGCTGGGCGTGACGCTCGTCCATCGTCTCCGACGCCACCACCGTCGGCGAGACGTCCGGCGGTGGCTCCAGCACGAGATGCTGCATCCCGTACAGCCCGAGCACGTCGGCGTGCCGGGCAGACCGCTCGGTCAGGGTCGCCAGCGTCCGGGCCGCCGCATCGTTGGCGTCCTTGATCGCCCGGGCGGCCGCCGCCTCCGCGCCCTCCAGCAGCGACTCGGCCAGCCACGCCCCTTCCTCCATGGCCTTGCGTATGGCCCGTCGCTGCTCGTCGTACGTCTGCTGGGCCGCCGCCTTCGCCCGCTTGCACGCCGACTCCGCCTCCCGGACGGCCGCATCCCGCTCACGGGCGAGCTGGTCCAGTCGCTGCTGCGTCTCCGCCTCGACCGCCGCACGCTGTTTTCGCTGCCACTCCCCCGCGTCCCATGTTCGCTTCTCCGCCGCACGTTCGGCCGCCGCGCGAGCCTGCTCATAGCGACGCACCACATCCGCCTCTTCCGCCGCCAGCGTGGCCGACAACGTCTGCAGGTCTCGCAAGGCCTCCCGCAACAGCGCCCGCGGATGCCCCACCACCTCCGACGGCCCGCACCGGTCGGCAGACCCCGCCTCCCCCTCCGCCCGTCCACCGACGACCGCCTCGACAACTCGTCCGTCTTTCAGGTTGGTCTGTGCCGCTGCGTCCACTGCCGCTCCTTCTCACATCCCCCGCCCCCCGCTCTCCCCACCCGCCCACTCGCCGCCTTCCCGCCGCAGGCCGCTCACCCCCGACCCTACGCGCACTCCCGCTTCACTTGCGTCAGATACGCGGCCATCGCGTCCAGCTGGCCGGAGACGGTGCGGATCTCCCGCTGCCACATCTGCAGGTACTTCGCCTCGAACTGCTGGGCCACCTCATCCGTCCACTGACCTCGTGCCTCCGCCCACCGCAACTCAAGGTCCTTCAGCGCTCTGGCCAGCACCGCCATCGCATCCTGCACCGCCATCGGCCGTCCTCCCGTCGCACGACGTTGCCTTAGCCGTTCACCACCGTCACCACCCGCCCGCCGTCCTCCACCACCGCACGCACATCGCCCGGCGACGACAACGCCGACTCCAGCCCCGGCGACCAGCTCAGCAGCCGCTCCAGCGTCCAACCCTCGAACGCGTCCGCCGACGCTGCTGTTACCCCGGCCGACGCCGCCCCCGAGTCGCCCACAGCTGCCATCGGGTCGCCGACCACGGGCGTCACGAACACCCTGCCCCGCAGGAAATCGCGAAACACCAGGGCCGGGCCCGCCCCTGCCGCGGCCGCACCGCGTTCCACCACGACCGGCTCGGCACGCCACCGCCATGCCTCCCGCGCCCGCTTCCGCACGGCCGACCAGTCGGTCGCCGGGCGGTTGTCCGCGTCCGTCGGCGCCCCCGCTGCCTTCAACGCATCGCCCGATGACGTCGCCTCCTTGGCTGCTGACGTCGCCTGCCCTTCGACCGCGTCGTTGACCGGCGAAGGGGCCTGCCCGGCGGGGTGGCCGCCCACCTCACCCACGGCCGCCCCCCTGGACATCGCCGACGACAGCTCGCCGGCGATGGGCGTGCCTGCGGCGGCCGGGCTTGTCGCCTGCGAGCCCACCACGACCGCCAGCGTGCCGTACTTCTCCAGCGCCAGCATCAGGTTGGACAGCTCGGCTGCCGCGGCCGGCCCGTCGTGCACGGCGATCGCCCCCAGCCGCGACAAAACCCCCTGAAACAGCAAAGCTTCCCGGGATAACCGCGTCCGGTGGGCGGCCACCGCGCGGAGCTTGTTCTCCGCTTCTTCCAGTGCCGCCCGGCATACCTTCACCCGTTTCTCCTCGTCCACCGTGGACGGCCGTTCGCCCGCCGGGCCTTTGAAGATGCGCTTCATCCGCAAGGCTTCCAACGCCTGCTGAAGCTGCTCGTGACGCTTGCGACGCTCCGTCTCCCAATGCCGGGCGCGGTCCAGCTCCAGCCACTGCATCGTCCGGTTCACATCCGACGACGCATCGGCCACCACCGCACCGACCACCTCCGTGAACCGGATGATGGCCGCGCGAAGCCGCTGCAACGCCTCCAGAGACTCGACCTTCGCGTGCGTTGCCATGCCCACGCCCGACCTGACCCGCCCGTCCGTCGCCGCCGCCCCCCGCCTTGCACCGCGCCTACGCCGTCACCTTTGCCGAAGGTATTCCTCCACGGCCGACGCCTTCTTGTTGAGGAACTGCACGTGGGCGTGGCTGGCTTCCAGAAATTGCGTGAGCGTGCGTGCGGTGGACTCGAACGCCTCGGTGAACTTCCGCTGCTCCTGGTCGCGCCACGACTGCTCGAGATTCCGCAGCCGGCCGTGCAAACCCTGCAAAAGCCCGGTGAGCTCCTGATTGAAACGGTTGAGGTCGGCGGCGAACCGCCGCAGTTCAGCCGGGTCGACGTGGGCCTTGCTCATGTGGGCAGTGTACCGCCCGGCCCCGGGGACGTTGGACGGGACGTCCGGGGCCGCTTGGGATAAGTGTCCAGTCGATTTGGGATAAGAAATCGATGTCTCATATCGAGAATGACGTATACTTCGGCATCTCCCCTCTCTCAGGGCGTTCGGCGGCTGAGGTTTCCCACACCGTCGAACGCCTTTTGTGTCTCCCGCAGCGCTGGCGACCTTGCAACAAACGTTTTCTTGGTCCACACTGTCCGCACAAATCCCCCATTTTCACAAGGAGAACCGCATGAAGCGTTCGATTCTGTCCGCGGTCGCCGCGGTGGCCGTGTCGGCCGCCCTCGCGTTCGGGCTCGCCCGCAGCGAACCGGCCGAAACCCCGACCCAGACCATCGCCGAGATCGTCGCCGGCTCGAAGGACCACGCCACGCTCGCGGCCCTGCTCAAGGAGAGCGGCCTGATCGGCGCCTTCAGCTCGCCGGGGCAGTTCACGCTCTTCGCGCCCACCGACATGGCCTTCGCCAAGCTCGGCAAGGCGACCCTCGACGACCTCAAGAAGCCGCAGAACCGCGGCAAGCTCATGGAAATCCTCACCTCGCACGCCGTGCCGCGGGTGATCAAGGCGGCCGACGTCCAGAGCGGCGACCTGACCATGATGTCGGGCAAGGCGATCCCGGTGAAGGTGGACAGCGGCAAGGTCACCATCGGCGGGGCCAACGTGGTCACGGCCGACGTCATGGCCACCAACGGCGTCATCCACATCATTGACGGCGTCATCGTCCCCAAGTAACTTCCCGAAAGTTGCGGAGTGTTCCGCACGGCCCGCCGGCTCCCACACGGCGGGCCTTTGTCTTTCACGCAGACGTCGGGACGAAGCAGGCGGCGGCCACATCGGCCGCCGGGCACGGCTCCCGCCCCCGCCCGCCACCACGCCCGCGCCAGGGACGCGTTTGCGTTCCTCGGGCCCTTCGACTACCCTTATGCACGTCAGTTGCATCTGTTGTTGACATCCAGAAACCAGTCGGGAGGTGAAGCATGTGGCTCAAGGGTGTGGTCGCTCTGGCGGTGGCAGGTGGGTTTGCGCTGGCCGAGCCGGGGCATGGGCACGGTCCCGAACCGAAGGAACCGGGCCATGCCCACAAGCACGACGGGCATCAGCACTGCCACCACGACACGGTCTTCTCGCTGCTGGCGGAGCACGAGGAGTTCTCGACGCTGGCGGGGCTGATCAAGCAGGCGGGTCTGGAGGAAGCGCTCAGCGGCGAGGGGCCGTTCACGGTCTTCGCGCCGGTGAACGACGCGTTCAGCGCGCTGCCGGAGGCCGCGCTCGAACGGCTCACCGCGCCCGCTCACCGGGACGAGCTGAAGGCCGTGCTGCTGGGGCATGTGGTCAAGGGCAAGGTGGCGGCGGGCGAGCTCAAGAACGGGGCGGTGCTGGAGACGCTGGCCGGCACCCGCCTCAAGGTCGTGCGTGACGGCGACCGCATCGAGGTGAACGGCGCGGCCGTGCATGAGGCCGACCTTCCCGGAGAAAACGGGGTGGTCCACGCGGTGGAGCGTGTGATTTTGCCCGGGAAGTAGTCGAGACGGCCGGGCGTGTCCGGTGACGGGCTTGCGGGCGGCGCGGGCGGTGGTTCGGCGCTGCCCTTTCCTTTTGGCAGCCACGGGGCGGTTTCGGTTACGCTAGCCCGCCGCATGGCCCAGATTGCCCAGTCACCCGCGTGGAAGGCGCTTGAAGCCCACTACCCGACGGTCGCGGACCTGCACCTGCGCGACCTGTTCGCCGCCGACCCGGACCGGTTCCGCAAGTTTCACCTGACGTTCACGCCGGCCCGCGGCGGGCCGATGCTGCTGGATTTGTCGAAAAACCGCATCACGGAAGAGACGTGGCGGCTGCTGCTGGAGCTGGCCCGCGAGCGCGACGTCGCCGGGATGGCCCGGCGGATGTTCACCGGGGAGAAGATCAACGTCACGGAGAACCGCGCGGTGCTGCATGTGGCCCTGCGCAACCGCTCCAACACCCCGATCGTGGTGGACGGGCGCGACGTGATGCCGGACGTCAACGGCGTGCTGGCGCGGATGAAGACGTTCACGCTGGCCGTCCGCGGCGGCACCCACACCGGCCGCACCGGCAAGCCCATCACCGATGTCGTCAACATCGGCATCGGCGGGTCCGACCTCGGCCCGATGATGGTCACCGAGGCGCTGCGGCCCTACGGCGACGACCGCAAACTGCGGGTGCACTTCGTGTCCAACGTGGACGGATCGCACCTCGCCGAAACACTCAAACGCGTCTCTCCCGACACGACGCTGTTCCTCGTCGCCTCCAAGACGTTCACGACGCAGGAGACGATGACCAACGCCGAGACGGCCCGGCAGTGGTTCCTTCAGAGCGGGGCCAGCGAGGCGGACATTCGCAAACACTTCGCCGCCATCTCCACCAACGAAGCCGAAGTCCGCAAGTTCGGCATCGACCCGGCCAACATGTTCGGGTTCTGGGACTGGGTGGGCGGGCGTTACTCGCTCTGGTCGGCCATCGGGCTTCCGATTGCGCTGTACATCGGCTGGGAGAACTTCGAGGAGCTGCTCGCCGGCGGCCACGAGATGGACCAGCACTTCCTCACCAGCCCCTACGAGCGGAACCTGCCCGTCGCACTGGCCCTGATCGGCATCTGGTACAACAACTTCTTCCGGCCGCCCCACGGCCCGGCCCAGACGCTGGCGATCCTGCCGTACGACCAGTACCTCTGGCGGTTCGCGGCGTACTTCCAGCAGGGCGACATGGAGTCCAACGGCAAGTCGGTGCAGCGCGACGGCACGCCGGTGGACTACTCCACCGGCCCGATCGTCTGGGGTGAGCCGGGCACGAACGGCCAGCACGCCTTCTACCAGCTCATCCATCAGGGCACCAAGCTCATCCCCTGCGACTTCATCGCCCCGGTGGAGACGCACAACCCGCTCCGCGGCGGGCTGCACCATCGGATCCTGCTCTCGAACTTCTTTGCCCAGACCGAAGCGCTGATGAAGGGGAAGACGCTGGAGGAGGTCCGCAGGGAAAACCCGGGCATCTCCGACGCGCTGGCCGCGCAGAAGGTGTTCCCCGGCAACCGGCCGACCAACAGTCTGCTGGTGCAGAAGATCACGCCGCGCGTGCTGGGCCACCTGATCGCCCTTTACGAACACAAGATCTTCACACAAGGGGTGATCTGGAACATCAACTCGTTCGACCAGTGGGGCGTGGAGCTGGGCAAGCAGCTCGCGAAGGCGATTTTGCCGGAGCTGGACGGCACGGGCGAGGTCACGACGCACGACTCGAGCACCAACGGGCTGATCAACTGGTACAAACACCACGCCCGCTGAACCCCCCCGCGACACTCCGTCGCCCCCCCCCGTCGTCGCTGCGTCGCCCCCCTCCGTCGCTTCGTCGCTCCCCCCCCGTCGCTTCGTCGCTCCCCCCCTCCGTCGCTTCGTCGCCCCCTCCGTCGCTTCGTCGCTCCCCCCTTCGTCGCCCGCCCCTTCGTTGCTGCGTCGCCCCCCCTCCGTCGCTTCGTCGCTCCCCCCTCCGTCGCTTCGTCGCTTCGTCGCCCCCCTTCGTCGCTCCGTCGCTACGTCGCTGCGTCGCTCAGATATCAAAGTACATACAAAACTCCCACGGGTGCGGGCGGATGCGCAGGCTTTCCACTTCGTTCTCCCGTTTGTATTTCACCCAGTAGTGCACGACGTCGGGGGTGAACACGTCGCCGCGCAGGAGGAACTCGTGGTCCTGCTCGAGTTCGTCGAGGGCTTCCTCGAGGCTTGCCGGTGTGGAGCGGATGGCCTCGAGCTCGGCCGGGCTGAGCGTGTAGAGGTCGCGGTCGATGGGGTCGCCGGGGTCGATGCGGTTTTCGATGCCGTCGAGGGCGGCCATGGTGATGGCCGAGAGCGCGAGGTAGGGGTTACACGACGCGTCCGGGCAGCGGAACTCCAGACGCTTGCTCTCCGGCCGCTGGGAGTACATCGGGATGCGGATGGCGGCCGAGCGGTTGCGTGAGGAGTAGACGAGGTTGACCGGAGCCTCGTATCCGGGCACCAGCCGCTTGTAGGAATTGGTGGTCGGGTTGCACAACGCGCACAGCGCCCGGGTGTGCCGGAGGATGCCGCCGATGGCCCACAACCCGATGTCGCTGAGGCCGGCGTATTTGTTGCCGGCGAAGAGGTTGCGGCCGTCCTTCCACATGGAAAAGTGCACGTGCATCCCCGAGCCATTGTCTTCGAAGAGCGGCTTGGGCATGAACGTGGCGACCTTGCCGTGGCGGTGGGCGACGTTTTTGACGACGTACTTGTACATCATCATCGCGTCGGCCATGTTCACGAGGTCCTGGTGGCGCATGTCGATTTCGCACTGCCCGCCGGTGGCCACCTCGTGATGGTGTGCCTCGACCGCGATGCCCATCTCCTCGAGCACGCTCACCATCTCACTGCGCAGGGTGTGCATCGAGTCGTTGGGCGGCGTGGGGAAGTAGCCTTCCTTGAGGCGGAGCTGGTTGCCGCGGTTGCCGGGTGATTCGTCGCCGCGGTTCCAGATCCCTTCGGCCGAGCCGACGTAGTACTTGGCGTAGTTGATCCCCTGGTCGTAGAACGCGCGGTCGAAAACGAAGAACTCCATCTCCGGGCTGAACAGCGCGACGTCGGCGATGCCGCGGCGGCGGAGGTAGCTGGCGGCCTTCCGCGCGACCGAACGCGGGTCGCGGGAGTACTCCTTCTTGGTGATGGGGTCCCGCACGTCGCAGATCATCGAGACCGTCGGGTGCGGCATGAACGGGTCGAGCCGCGCGGTTGACGCCACCGGCACCAGAAGCATGTCCGTCTCGTTGATGGCTTGCCAGCCGCGGATGGACGACCCGTCGAAACCGAACCCGTTGAGGAAACTCTCGGGCGTCAGCTCGCTGATGGACACGGTCGTGTGCTGCCAGAGGCCCGGGAAGTCGAGAAAGCGCAGGTCCACGAAGCGCACGCCGCGCTCGTGACACCATCGCAGCACATCTTCACCGCTTGGCACCCCGCCCCCCCCACTACCTCCCCCACCGCCCCCGGGGCCCGGCCCCGCCCACGGCACCCGACGCACCCCGCCGCCCGACCCGCTCGTCCACGCGCTTCCCGTCACGTCTGACATGCCGTCGAACATACCCGCTGCGGCCACTTCGGGCGACACCGGCCGGCCGACCTGCTCACGTCGCCCCGTCCACGTGCGCGACGTCGATCCCCTCCGCCCGCAGGGCCGCCACGACCTCGGCCCCGTGCGCGGCGTCGCGCGTCTCCAGCACGGCGGTGATGGCGACGTCCGCCACGTCGGCCGGCCCGAAGAAGCGGTCGTGGAAGATTTCCATCACGCTGGCCTGACAGCGGGCGAAGACCGACGTCATCCGGTTGAGGCTGCCGGGGCGGTCGCTGGTGCGGCAGGTAACGCGGCACAGCCGCCCGTCGGCGGCCAACCCGCGGTCGATGATGCGGTTGAGGACCGTGACGTCGATGTTGCCGCCGCACAGCAGCAGCACGACCTTGCGCCCGCGAAGGGTCTCGCCTCCCGGCGAGTCCAGAAGCTTGAGCAGCCCGGCCAGCGACGCCGCCCCCGCCCCCTCGACCACCATCTTCTCCAGCTCCATCAGCCGCAGCACCGCCCGCGCGATCTGCGGCTCATTGACCAGCACGATGTCGTCCACCCGGCGCGGCGGCCCCAGGATCACTTCCAGCGGCACCCGCCCCACTTCCGCCACGGCCAGGCCGTCGGCCAGCGTCGGCCGTGAGGCCACACGCACCGGCCGGCCCGCCGCGATCGCCGCCGTCAGCGACGCACAATGCTCCGGCTCGACCCCCACCACCTTCGCACGCACCCCCAGCTCACGGGCGACCAGCCCCACGCCGGCGATCAGCCCCGCTCCCCCGACGGGTACCACCACGACCTCCGCGTCGGGCAAGTCCTCGAAAATCTCCAGCCCCGCCGTCGCCGCCCCGGCCACCACGTCGGGGTCGTCGAAGCCCGGGATGAACCGCCGGCCCGTCCGCTGGGCCTCGGCGAGGGCAAAGTCGTACGCCTCGACGAACGTCTCGCCCGCGAAGACCACGTCGGCCCCGAACGACCGGCAGTTGCTGACCTTGATCAGCGGTGCCCAGCGCGGCATGCACACCGTCACGGGAATGCCCAGCCGCCCGCCGTGGTACGCCACGGCCAGCGCGTGGTTGCCCGCCGACGCGCAGATGACGCCCCGCTGTCGCTCGTCCGCACTCAGCAGCAGCAGACGGTTGAGCGCCCCCCGCTCCTTGAACGACCCCGTGATCTGCAGGTGGTCGAGCTTGCAGTAGACGTCGCAGCCGCACAGCCGAGAGAGCTGCACCGAGTGGTGCAGGGGCGAGCGGTAGACGCCGCCGGCACCGCCGATCCGACCCGCCGCCGCCCGCACCGCCTCCAGCCCGACCGACATGGCCGCCAAAATACCCCACTCGACGCCGCCCGTCATCCGCGGGGGCGCCGGCATCCGGCGACCCCGTCGCCGCCCCCGCAGCGCTGCGGCGACTCCGCTCAAGCGCCGACGGCAGGCCCGAACAGTCGCAGGGCGTTGTCCGTGGTCTGCTGGTCGATGTCGTCGAGCGTGCAGCCTCGAACCGCAGCCAGGGCCTCGGCCACGGCCCGGACGTACGCCGGCTCGTTCACCTTGACGCCCGCCGAGCGGTGTGGCTCGGGGGTGAGGTAGGGGCAGTCGGTCTCCAGCAGCAGTCGGTCGGCCGGCACCGCGGCCGCCACCGCCCGCACCACCGCGGCGTTACGATAGGTCAGCGGCCCGTCGAGCCCGATGTAATAACCCGCCTCCACCACGGCCCGCGCCTGCTCCACCGAGCCGCCGAAACAGTGGAACACCGCCGGCACGGCCGGGAACTCGCGCAACACGGCCAGCGTGTCGTCCACGGCCTCCCGCGAGTGGAGGATCACGGGCTTGCCCGTTTCGGCGGCCAGCGCGAGCTGCGCGATGAACATCGCCCGTTGGTGCTCCCGGGGCACGTCTTTCCAGTAGTGGTCGAGGCCGATCTCGCCCAGCGCCACACACCGCTCGTCCGCCAGCAGCGGCCGCAGCCGCTCGACGTCCGTGGGCGTGTACGGCCGCGTGTAGGTGGGGTGGATGCCGGCGGCGAAGACGACCGGCGGGTGGGCGTGTGACAGGACGCGGGCGGCCTCGCTGTCGGCCAGGTCCGTGCCGATGGTGATGCAGCGGTTGACCCCGGCGGCCGCCGCCCGCTCGAGCACTGCCGGGAGCTGGCGACTCAGCCGCTCGTCCGTCAGATGACAGTGGGTGTCGATCATGCCTTCCCCGGGCGCGAGTGTACGATGCTGGCTCCATGAAAACCCAACCTCTCGGACCGACCGACGTCCGCGTCACCCGCCTCGCCTACGGCTGCATGCGCATCGCGCACACGTGGAACCCCCGCGACGTCACCCCCGATCGCGAACGCGAGGGCATCGCCTCTGTCCTTGCGGCGTACGAGGCCGGCTACACCTTCTTTGACCACGCCGACATCTACTGTGCCGGCGAGTGCGAGCGCATCTTCGGGCTGGCCCTGAAACAGGTCCCCGGCATGCGCGACCGCGTGTTCATCGCGACCAAGTGCGGCATCCGCTTCCCGGGCGACCCGAACCCGACCTCGCCCCACCGCTACGACTTCTCCGCCGAGCACATCCTCGCCTCGTGCGAGAAATCGCTCCGACGGCTGGGCGTGGACACCATCGACCTGTATCAGCTCCACCGCCCGGACTTGCTCATGAACCCGGCCGAGGTGGCCGAAGCCTTCGACAAGCTCCGTTCCGCGGGCAAGGTGCGCTATTTCGGCGTCTCCAACTTTCTGCCCAGCTTCGTTTCACTGCTGCAGTCGGCCCTGCCCTTCCCGCTGGTGGTCAACCAGGTGGAAATCCACCTCGGCCGGCTGGACTGCTTCTACGACGGCACGCTCGACCAGTGTCTTGAGCGGCGCATCACACCGCTGGCGTGGAGCCCGCTGGGGGGCGGCTTCCTCGGCGAGGGCGGCACCCTGCGCGACGGCGACCCGAGACACCACCTGCTCTCGGTCCTCGATGCCACCGCACGCGAGTATGGCGTCTCGCGCACGGTCATCTCGCTGGCGTGGCTGCTCAAACACCCCAGCGGCATCGTGCCCATCATCGGCACCACCCGCCCGGAACGCATCCGCGACGCGGCCCGGGCCGATGACATCGACCTCACCCGCGAGCAGTGGTATCGCATCCTCGTGGCCGCCCGACAGAAGCCGCTGCCCTGACCTCGAAAGACCCGGCCGTCCCGACGACGGGCAACTGCCTCACACCCCGGCATGTCGGTCTACAGCCGCGTCACGCCCCGCGGCAGCCGCACCTGCAGACGCACCGGCCCACCGTCCGGACGCTGCCAGCTCACCCAGATCGGCCCCGCCCCGCCGGGATGCGGCACCACCCCCTCGGCGAAGGCCAGCCCGGCCGTTTCCGGTTCGATGCGAACTCGCGACACGTCGCCGGGCACCGGGAAGCTCACCCCCAGAACGTAGCGGCTCAGCAGGTACGTCGGGCTCGCGCTCCACGCGTGGCAGAGCGACGCCTCGTCGCTGAAGTACTCCCAGGCCGTCGCGCTGCCCG
The DNA here is from genome assembly GCA_046299715.1 of Tepidisphaerales bacterium. Classification (GTDB taxonomy): domain Bacteria; phylum Planctomycetota; class Phycisphaerae; order Tepidisphaerales; family Tepidisphaeraceae; genus JBBRUM01. Next base: position 208,847 of record JBKBHU010000004.1, read on the forward strand.
CCGCCAGATACGGCGACCAGTTCTGCCGGATGAACTTCAGAGCGAAGGGCCATTCGCCCGCATCGGCCAGCGCCGAAAGCGTGTAAAAACTGAAATAACTGGACACGGGAAACCTCGACGCGCTGCCACCTTGTCGCGGCACCGCGGCCGTGTTCTCCATCGCGGACTTGAGATAGGCCACGATGCTGGGGCGATGTTCGGCCGGGGCCAGCCCGAAGAGCAGCGCCAGCGTGTTGCCGTGCACGCTCGGCGTCGGCTCGCCGCCTTCACCGCGCTGCCGGTCCAGATAGACCCGCCGGCCCGGATCGAAGAACGCGGCATGAAAGGCGGACTTCAATGCGTTGTAGCGCGCTCGCCAGGCGGCCGCGGCCTCCGCGTCCCGCAGCCGGTCGAACACCGCCGCCGCCTCACGAAACGCCCCGGCCACGAACCCGTTCACCGCGGCGGACACCCCATCGTGGTCGTGAGCCGCCGTGTCCACGTAGGCGCCAAGCCCCGTCGCATCGACCAGCCCATGCGGGCCGACGAGTGCGGCGAGCCCCGCGAGCAGCCGTTCCAGCGGCGGCCGCATCTGCTGCAGAAAATCGAAGTCGCCTGTCACGTCGTAATACGCCCGCAGCCCCCACGGCATCAGCGACGAGTAGTCCGGACAGGTGCCCGGGGCCAGGCCGAAGCAGCCGCCCGCCACCAGCCCGTTGGTCCCCGCGGCGGCCGAAAGAAAAAACAGCTCCCAGCAGCGGCGGAACAGCTTCGTGTCGGCCCACGTGACGAGGTTGACATAAAACTGCACGAGGGCGTCCCCGACGTACAACCCGCGCTCCCTCAGCGGACAGTCGAGGTAAGCATCTTCCATGCAGGCGGCGAGCGTCCGACTGCCGAGCTCCCAGATGTGATTCAGCACCGGGTCGGAGCACTCGAACCGGCCCACGTTGCCCGTCGGGTCGGCCGTCCGAACGGCCGGGTAGCGTGCCCGCGTCAGCTCCACGGACTCGACACGGACCCCGTCCCACACGCCCGCGTCCGTCGCACCGTCCGGCGGCGTCAGCACCACTTCCAGATACCGCATGCCCCGCGGGTGAAAGGTGTGCACCGTCTCCACACCCTTGCCAGAGGCGATGTACCGCTCGCACGGGTCCACCAGGTGATGCTTAAGGGCGTCGGCCGTGCCCGCGTCGGTCAGTCGCTCAGCGTAAACAAGGTCCACCCGGGTGCCCCGGGGCGCCACGAACCGCACACGGGGCCGTCCCAGCACCTCGGTGCCCAGGTCGTACACCACCGCCACACTCTGCGTACCGTGTGGCAGGTCGTCGCCCTTGAAGCTCAGGGGCCCCGGCGGAGCCGACTCCAGCACACGCCCCCAGACCCGGTTGGCCCGCTCCCGGTGCGGCAGCTCCGGTGACCGGTCTCTCCGCCACACCCAGCCCTCCTCCGGCCGCAGCAGCTCATGCAAAGTCCCGACCCGCTCCCACAGGTCGCACGCCTCGGCCGAGCCTTCGAGGTACGGCCCGAGCACGCGAAACAGCTCGGGCGAACCCGGCCGGCGGGTCGCGCTCAGTTCGATGCCCCTTGCCGACGGGAAGCGCAACACCAGCTCCCACGCCGACCAGTGAAACCGCTCGGCACACACCAGAGGCGTCCACCCCGGGGACAGCGTCACGTGGAAGGCCTGCCGACGCCGACGTTCGTCCGTCGCGGCCGCGGTCAGCTCCTGCCCGCCCAGCAGATAACGTCCCCACCAGCCGTAGAAGGTCACGTCCTGTCGCAGCGGGGAAAAGACGTACGTCACCGCCGCGGCCACCGACGCCTGGCCGTGCCGCGTGCGGTCCTCGGGCACGACGGACAGGCCGTACACGTCCTCCGCCTCGGGAGTCTGACCCGCGAACACCCCCGACATCGACACCGGCACGACCGCCCGCTCGTCCAGCATCGGAATCGACCGCGGCCGCATCGGGCCGTAGCTCAACCCGACGCGTTCTACCGCCGCCGGCCACGCCGCGTCATCGAACCCGGGCAACGCCCACCCCGCGGGGAGAGCCGAGAGGTCCAGCAGCTCGACGGGACCGACGGCAAACGACAGCGCGTGGGTCGCCCGCACGTGTCCCGGCGATTCGATGGCGACCCAGCCGCGCTCGCCTTCCGCGACGTGCCCTGTGTCCAGAACGTGCTCCCGTCCGGACTGCTCCCGAACGACCCCCGAGACCCACAGCGCCCCGGCCGACAACTCGCCCTGAAACTGAACCGCCCCCAGCGAGTTCACCACCACCGCCAGCACGTTCTGGCCCCCGCGAAGCCACGCCGTGACGTCCACCTCGTCGTACTCCGGGCAGGTGCGGAAAAACCGCGCCGGGCCGTGCGCGACGGTCGCCCCGTTGACGAGCAGGCGGTAGCGGGTGTCGGCGAAGATGCGGACCACGCCGCTCGCCCCCTCGCCCAGCATCAGCGTTCGGCGGAAGAGGGCATAGCGGTTGCGCCCCCGGCCGTGCCCGTCGGTCCAGACGAATGTCGCCATCGGTCACCTCGCCGGTCCGAAGAGCCTGCACAGCCGCTCGTGCAGCCGACGGGCCGAATCGGTCACGTCGAACTGGTCGGTCTCCAGGTATTCCACCGACACGTTGCCCGTGAAGCCGCGGTCGAGCAAGGCGCCGGCCATCCAGTCGAAGTCGATGTCGCCGGTGCCCAGCGGCACCTGCAGCTTGCCGCGCGCGGCGTCCCGCGCGTGCACGAGAATCGCCCGGTCCATCAGCCACGTGGTCTCCCGCAGCGGCACCCCTTGCATGACGAAGTGCGTCGGGTCGTACACCACCATGACCTCGGGCATCTCCAACAGCAGGGCGCGGGCCTCGTCGAGCGTCTCGAACGGAGAGTTCACGTGCAGCTCCACCGCCAGACGCACACCGTATTTCGACGCGATCGCATACTGCTGCCGCAGGGACGCGATGCAGTCGGCCATCACCTCCGCCGGGTCGCGCTTCGGGTCGCGCTGCAGCGGCTGCACCGCGGCCGTCTTCACACCGTGCTGGCTCATCAGCCGGCAGAGGGCCTCGGTTTCCAGTTGCCGGGCGATGTTGGCGGCCTCCGAGCGGTCGTGCAGCTGCACCGTCGTCCCCGTGTTCAGCGCACTGAGCTTGAGGCCCAGCCCCGAGAGCAGGCGGCCCAGCCGCGTGGCCACGGCGTCGTAATCCATCGCCAGCTCGGCCGGGTTGACGTGTGCCCACGTGCCGATCATCAGCACATCGACGCAGCGAGCCCCCGTCGCCGCCACCATCGCCAGCGCCCGCTGCAGCGGAGACCCGCACCCGATCGCGCTCGACACCGCCACCGCCACCTTCGCATCCCTCCGTTCCGTTCGGCCGCCGGCGCTGCTCAAAACCGCCCCGCGGCGATCATCTCATCCAGCACCCAGCGGTCCACCTCGCCTTCGACGGGCAACGTGACCACGCGATTGAGCCGTGCCGATTCATACACCGCATGGCAGATCTCCATCGCCGCCACCCCGGCCTCGCCCGACATCGGATTCGGCCGACCCTCCGCGATCTGCTGGTAAAACCGCACGTACACGCCCGCGAGCGACAGGTTCGGATGCTCTGGAACGTCGAACGGCTCGAGCTTGACCTGTCGCCACCCGCCGGCCGTGTCCTGCAGCAGCAAGGGCACGGCCGCCCCGTCGCCCGCCCGCCACAGCCGACCTTCCGTCCCGAACACCTCGTAGTCCTGATAGCTCCGCCCCGGTGGCTGAAGTTGTCCGGTGTGCAGCTCGGCGCGCAGCCCGCCCTCGAAGTCGATCACCGCCATCGCGGCCGTGTCCACCGTGTGGCCGTACCGCTCGCCGGTGTAGTAGCCGTCCTTCTGGCGGAACACCGTCGCCCACACCCGCCGCACCGGCACGTCGCCCGCAAGATAGCGGCACGTGTCCACGAGGTGCGTGCCGTCGGAGAGGAAGTCGCCCGCGCACGATGCCCGGATGAGCTGGGGGGTGCCGATAGCGCCCGAGGTCATCAGCTTCCGCATCGTGCGGAACGCCGGCCACGTGCGTCGCTGGTGGTTCACCGCCACCGCCACGCCCGCCAGCTTCGCGCGCCGGAGCACGTCGCGCGCTTGCCCCAGCGTCAGCGTCATCGGCTTTTCCACCATCAGCCCGCGCCGACCCCCGCCGCCGCCACGAAGCCCCGGCGACTCCAGCGCCATGACGCACTCCTCGTAATGCAGGCGGTTGGGGGTCGCCACCACCACAACCTCGGGCCTCACGCCCTCGAGCATCTCCCGGAAGTCGCGAAACGTCCGAGCGTTCGGGAAACGCTCCGCCGCCGATGCAAGCGTCCCTTCGTCCAGGTCGCACAGCCCCGCCACCTCGAAGCACCCGCTCGCCGACGCCCCGTCAGCGTGCGCCCGGCCCATCCGCAGCCCCACCACCGCCAGACGCAACGGCACCTTCGGCCGTTCGTACGAACGCACCACATCCGTGGTCATCTCGCTCATGTCGCCACCCCGGCTCCGGTCTCGAGGGAACGGCAAAACGCCAGTGACTTCTCCAGTGCGGTCACCGGGTCGTTGCCGGTGAAGCTCGGAGGGATCAGTTCGATCTCCATCGCCAGCTCCGCGAAGTGCGGGCATCGGGCCTTGAGCACCGCGTACGCTTCCCGCAGGGGCACATCTCCTTCGCCGATGACGCTGGGGCCGATCTCGAACCGCAGCGGCCCGCCGCTGGTCACCGGGCCGACCTTGTGGTCCTTCCAGTGCCCGCCGATCACGTACGGCGCGGCCTCCTCGACGGCCGGCAGCGGCTTCTCTCCGATGAGAAACGTGTTGCCCGTGTCGAGAAAGATGTACAGGTCCCTCACCGCACGGCACAGGCCCACGAGGTCGCTGACGTAGTAGTCCCCGTGGTTCTCGATCCCCAGCGGCGCACCGGCCTCCCGGCACGCCTGCGCCAGCTCCGGCAGCAGCTTCGCCAGCCGCTCCATCTGCCACGACAGACTCGGGGAACGCACGAAGCGGTGCAGCCGGGCCACGCCCACATGGCAGATCGGCGCCTTCACCGCCCGCGCGTACCGCCGTACGGCCTCGCACGCCCGCTCCACCTCGCGCCGTGCGGTGGCCTCGTCGGGGGCACAGAAATCCGCGTGCGGCACCAGCGTGAACGCCACCGGGCGATCCGAGAGATACCCGAACAGCCTTTCGCGTCCGGCGTCCCCCAACGCCTCCAGCTCATGAAGGGTGATGCCTGTGGTGGCCAGCCCGTACCGCTGCAGCCACTTGAGCTTCGCGTACAGCGGGTCCCGGTCCAACGTCAGAAACTGCGGCGGCCACACCAGCGCATAGCCCCAACGCATGTCAGCTCCGTGCCCTGCCACGGCCAACGTCCGGACCGACCGGCCCTACGCCCGCCGCGGTGAAACCTTTACTCTACGGATTCCACAGCGCTCCGCAAACCACACTGCCTCGCCCCCCCCCCACGCTGCCTCGCCTCACCGCCTCGCAGTCCAGCCAGAGGCCCGACGCGACCCCACGGCGTCCGATGTCAACGCGACCCGCCGCGACGCAGACGCAAACGGGTTCTCCGCATGCCGACGCACGAGCGGGTTGGATCGTGGCCAACGAAAAACCCCCGGCGTCCCGTGAACGGAACGCCGGGGGGTCGTCCGGTTTGACCTGCCGCGTGGACCCCGACCCGGTGGGCACGGGGCGGTTTCGCGCGACGGCCGCGGGCTTACTTCAGGAACAGCATCTCGCGGTACGTCGGCAGTGGCCAGTACTCGTCCGCCACCAGCGTCTCGAGCTTGTCAGCGGTGAACCGCAGGTCGTTGAGGGCCGGCAGTACGCTGTCGCGCATGTACTTGGCGTGCTCGTAGGCGTCGCCGTGCGGCTGGTGCTCCCTCGCCTTCTCCAGCGCCGCCAGCGCCTTCTGGAACTCGGCGATGGCCGTCACCAGCACCTGCAGCGTCTCGACGCCCGGGGCCGACACGCCTGCCGCCTTGGCCGTCGCCACCGACTGCGCCACGTCGGTCTGGTACTTCAGCGCCGCGGGCAGGATCATCGTCCTGGCCATCATCAGCGCCGTGTTGGCCTCGATGTTGATGGTCTTGACGTAGGCCTCAGACAGGATGACGAAGCGGCTCTGCAGCTCCCGCTCGGTGTACACCTTGTACTTCGTGAACAGCTCGATGGTGTCCTTACGGATGACCACCGGCAACGCCTCCACCGTGTTCTTGTGGTTGGGCAGCCCGCGGCGGGCGGCTTCCTGGTGCCACTCCTCGGAGTAGCCGTTGCCGTTGAAGATGACCTTCTTGCTCTCCTTGACGATCTGCGGCAGCAGCTCCTGCACCGCCTTGTTGAGCTCCTTGCCCGCCTTGACCTCGGCCTCGAGCTTGGTCGCGATGTAGTCCAGCGACTCGGCCACGATCGTGTTGAGCACCGTGTTCGGCCCGGCGATGTTCTGGCTGGCGCCCACCGCCCGGAACTCGAACTTGTTGCCCGTGAACGCGAACGGCGACGTGCGGTTGCGGTCGCCCGCCTCCTTCGGCAGCGGCGGCAGCACCGACACGCCGGTGAGGAACGTCCCGCCCTGCTTCGAGCTCCTGGCACCGCCCTTTTCGATCTGCTCGATGACGTCGTTGAGCTGCTCGCCCAGGAAGATCGAAATGATCGCCGGCGGCGCCTCGTTGGCGCCCAGCCGGTGGTCGTTGTGGGCCGACGCGATCGACAGCCGCAGGATCTCGCTGTACTTCGCCACCGCGCGGATCACCGCCACGCAGAACACGAGGAACTGCGCGTTGTCGTGCGGGTTGTCCCCGGGGTTGAGCAGGTTCTCCCCGGTGTCCGTGGCCATCGACCAGTTGTTGTGCTTGCCCGAGCCGTTGATCCCCGCGAACGGCTTCTCATGCAGCAGGCAGGTCAGCCCGTAGTTGTTGGCCACCCGCCGCAGCACCTCCATGATCAGGTTCTGGTGGTCGGTGGCGAGGTTGGAGTTCTCGAACGTCGGCGCGATCTCGTACTGGCTCGGCGCCACCTCGTTGTGCCGCGTCTTCACCGGCACGCCCAGCTTGAACAGCTCGGCCTCCACCTCGGCCATGCACGCCAGCACCCGCTCGGGGATCGACCCGAAGTACTGGTCCTCCAGCTCCTGCCCCTTCGGCGGAGCCGCCCCGAAGAGCGTCCGGCCCGTGGTCAGGATGTCCGGACGCAGGAACGCCAGCTGCTTGTCGATCAGGAAATACTCCTGCTCGGCCCCCACCGTCGTGAACACCTTCTGCGCCGTCGTGTTGCCGAAAAGCCGCAGCACCCGGATCGCCTGCGCCGACAACGCCTCCATCGACCGCAGCAGCGGCGTCTTCTTGTCCAGCGCCTCGCCCGTCCAGCTCAGGAACGCCGTCGGGATCACCAGCGTCGAGCCGTTGGGGTTCTCCATGATGTACGCCGGCGAAGTCGGGTCCCACGCCGTGTACCCACGCGCCTCGAACGTCGCCCGCAGCCCCCCCGACGGGAAGCTCGACGCGTCCGGCTCGCCCTTGATCAGCTCCTTGCCCGAGAACTCGGCGATCGCACGCCCCGTCCCGTCCGGCACGAGGAAGCTGTCGTGCTTCTCGGCCGTGATCCCCGTCATCGGCTGGAACAGGTGCGTGAAGTGCGTCGCCCCCTTCTCGATCGCCCAGTCCTTCATCGCCGTCGCCACCGCGTCCGCGTGGGTCGGGTCCAGCGGCACGCCCAGCTTGATCGTCCGCTGCAACGCCTTGAACACCAGCTTCGGCAGACGCTGCCGCTGCACCTCCTCCGAGAACACGTTGGCACCGAAGAGCTCCTTGACGTGCACCGAGCGGAAATCCACCCGGTTGAGCTGGTGCTTCGCGCTGGCAATGGAACGCACTGCCTCATGACGAGGTAGAGTCGCCATAATCGGCCAATCTCCTATCAGAAAAGGGGGGCTACATGCCGCGTGGTAGGGGCCGACCGGCGGTTGGTTCAGGACGGTTCCGGCCCGGGGCTCCGCATCTTCGGAGCCCCATCCTTGCGAGTCAAGACGCGTGCAAAACGCGGCCCTCCCCTGCACCCGCTGCCGCCCCCCACGGCCTCAGTCGTCGTACTCCGGGGCCATCGCGCCGGCGTCCCCGGCATCGTCCGCCCCTTCAAAGTCCATCAGAAACAGCACCCGCGCCATCTCCGCCTCCCCCACCAGCTTCTTCAACACCCCGCGGGCCCGGGGGCGGCCGTCCGCCGCGAAACATGCGTCACCACCACATGCTCACACCGCAGGCCGGGCAACACCCTCGCCAGTTCTTCCACATGCAAGTGCTTGCCCGCCTTGGCTTTACCTCGATGCTCCGCGTCAAAAAAGGTGCACTCCGTCACCAGCGTCCGGCAGTTCACCACGTCGGGGTGCTCGAACACCTTCCCCATCGCGGTGTCGCCCAGGTACGTCACCAGCGGCACCTCGAGGCGGTACGTGAGCTGCACCCCCTCGCGCCGGCGCCGCGCCAGCTCTGTCCCCTCCAGCCCCTGAAACTCCGGCTTGAGCTTCTCCCGGACGGAAATCAGCGAAAAGCCCAAGGCCCCACCGCCGTGGTGGGTGCTCAGCGTGCGGACGCCGAAATCCTTCCGCACCTGGTAAAACTCCCCCGCCGCCATCGGCACCAGCGTGTACGGCACCACCTGCCGCTCCACCTGCCGAAACGCCTTCATCACCTCGTCGATCGGCCCCGCCAGCTCCATCGGCAGCAGGATCGTCGCCGGCTTGAGGCCCAGGAAAAACCGCTGCGACAGGAAGTAGGCCACCCCGGCCACATGGTCCATGTGCCCGTGCGTCAGACACAGCACGTCGCTGGTCAGGCAGAACTGCGGTGCCCGGCCCACGTCGAAACACACCCCGTACTCGGGCACCTGCACGAGCGTCTCTTCCCCCGCCACGGAGTAGCCCACCAGCGAGTAAGGGCCGAAGCTCAGCCGTGCGTACCGCTGCGACACATAGCTGCGGACGACCGTGCGCTTGCCCTCGGCCCCGCCCGGCTCGCTGCCCACCGCGCCCGTTTCACCGCCGTCCTCGTCCCGCGTCTGGCCCACTGGGCCCACAGGGTACACCCGCCCCGCCGCCTCCGTCGAACCACTCCGTGCCTTAAGGTAGAGGCTACCGGTTCACCGTCCCCGTAAAGCTGGCCTTGAAGTCCTCTTCCGTCAGCACCGTATCCCACAGCCCGATTTCCAGCGGCCGGTGCCGTTCGATGCCCAGGTACCGCAAGCTCGCGTCCTCATACCGGCGGAATTTCCACACCGCATCGTTCATCAGCTCCCGGTTGAAGACGCCGAGGGTCACCAGCTTCTCAAAGTCGTGCTTGGTGAGTCCGGTCACCTTCTGGAACAGCCGCGGCTCGATGCTGGTGATCACGTCCTTCAGTCGCTGCTCGCGGAAGTCCGTCAGGTACATGAAGACCGGGATGCGTGCGGCAAATTTCAGCAGCTTTTGCTGGATCTGTTTGCGAAGGGTTCGCCGCTCCTTCTCGGCTTCCGTGAGTTCCCGTTTCTCGGCCTCGGACACCTCTTCACCCAGCCCCAGCCGCCGCTTGGTGTCGCGGATCTGCTGCGACCGGTTGATGATCGTGGTCAGCTCCTGATTGAGGTTGCGGAAGCCTTCGATGTTCATCAGCGCTCTCATCGCCGCCTCGTCCGACATCAGCCGGCTGAGCGTCGAGTCGTCCACGTTCACCAGCAGCACGCTCTCCCACCGCTTGGCCAGCAGCGTCGCGCTCGTCCCGGCCGTCGCCAGGTCGAGGATCGCTTCCGCGTTCAGTTGCCGCATCGCGCTGCCGTCGTACGCCAGCACCGGCAGGAAGCCGATGAGTTCGGCCACCCGCTGCTCCGGCGTCGCCTCGTCCGTGGACAGCCTCGACCCGTAATCGGCGATCTGCCGCAACGCCCGGTTGGGCGCGAAGTCGAAGACGTAGCACTCCGGCTTGAGGATCACCTCCGAGCCGTCTTCCGCACGCGTCGTCCAGGGCGACTGCACCCGAAAGGCGCTCTGAAAGTAAGTCTCCGGGCTGCTGCACTTGCGCAGCATGAGCATCCCGGCCCACGGCCGCACGGTCACGCCCGTCGTGAGCTTCCCGCACGTGAGCGTGATCGTCTTGCTCTCCAGCGGGTTGCTCCCCATCGCGGCCTCCACGGGCGGCAACGCTTCCGCCCCGATCCCGGCCCTCGGCCCCGCCGCCACCACCACCTTGTACTCGTGGTAGAACGTGTTCTGCCGCTGCTTCAGCAGGTTCGCCATCGCGTAACACGACGCGACGTCCGGCAGGAACCACACCGAGTGGTTGAGCACCCCGAGCAGCCGGATGTCCGAAAACGGCATCGGCGGCTTCTCGCGTCCGAGTTTGAGGTCCTCCACCGTATATCCCCGGTACTGGCCGCGGATGAGGTCCAGCCACTTCTGAACCTCTTCCTCGTGCACGAACCGCGCCAGGTCCCCCTCCCCTTCCGCCCGGAAAAACTCGTTGAGGTCAAACTCGTTGAACTCTCCCTCCTCGGCCACCCGGCGGATCTCGTCCGGCAGGGTGTAGGTCATCAGCACCAGCCGCGGCAGGGACGCGTAGGGGTTCGGCCCCGGCCCGCTCCAGTCGCGCTTGGCCCGCTGCTCGTCGCTGTAGGTCCAGTTGTAGATCTGCTCCTCGATGAACTCCCCCGACGCCAGCGCCCGGAACGGTGTGCCCGAGAGGTACAGGTAGTGCCGCGTGGTGATCGGCAGCTCCTGCTCATCGAAACCGCGCTCACCCGTCGCACCCATTTCCCGCTCGAGCTCCCCCTCCTCCTCCTCGTCGCTGCCGAACAGGCCTCGCGCGTTGTCCCGCCACGCCCCGAAGTGGTACTCGTCGAGGATGACGCAGTCCCATTCGGTCAGGTGCACCCACTCGTTGCGGGCTTTGATGGCGCCCTCTTTCGTGCGTTGCAGGAAGTCCTGAAAGCTCCCGAAGCACACGATCGGCCGCGTCTCGTCCGCCTGCTCGAAGGTCATGCCCCCACGGGTGACGAACTGCCAGCCTTCGAAGTCGATGTGCCGCTCCAGGTCTTCCTGCCACGCGTGCACCACCACCGGCTTGAACGTCATGACCAGCACACGCTTCCAGCCCATCCGCCGGGCGAGCTGGTACGCCGCGAAGGTCTTGCCGAACCGCATCTTCGCGTTCCAGAGGAAGTGCGGCGTGCGTCCGGGCTGTTCATGCCGAGCCCGCAGGAAGTACGCCGCCGTCATCTCGACCGCCCGCGCCTGCTCGGGCCGCAAGCCGAAGCTCAGCGTGCGGCCTTCGACGTTCGCCCGCCGCTCGCGGACCGCCAGCACCGCCGCCCGCACGTCGTCCACGGTGCAGCGGAACCACTCGCCCTGTACTTGCACGATGCCCCGCTGCCGAAGCTGACGATGCACGTCGTGGTCGGTGAACGTCGTCCCGTCCGGACGCGTCGCCGGCTCGATCAGCCGGATGTCATAGCCCGTGAAGCCCGTGGGGAACTGCTCGGCCACCCGCTGCGCCACCGGACGCTCGGTGTACCCCACCTTCAGCAGCCCGGCGTGCTCGGCGTGCGTCACCGAAAAGGCGTAAATGGCAGGCGTCGTCAGCGGCCGCGAGGGAAAAAAGTCCATCATAAAATGTTAATCGCGGATCAATCGCTCAATAATGCCAACTTCGTCAGCGGTCAGGCCATACCGCCTATAGAGTTCCTCATCCGACCACCTTCTGTCGAAGTTGACCAGCGGGACAAAGCCAAACTTCTCACGACTCAAGTGGATTGACGAAACAGCCTGCAAAATCAAAAATCGCGTGAATCTTGTTTTGATGTATGCTGCCAGGTTTTCCGCTTCCGCGAGAGATTCGAAAGCACCAAGTACAATGTATGAAAAAGTGCAGATCTCGCCCGGCTTCAGCACACGGACCGTCGAAAGGACGCGGAACGCGCCTCCCTTGTTCGGCTCTCCGGCATGTTCTGACGTCGTCTGACTAACCATGACCTTATACTTATCAACCTTGTCGTGCCCCTGCTTCAGTTCCGAACGCGACACATATCCCACGCCGCGGCTAGAGTACAAAGTTAGTGCGTCGCCAGTCCTTTCCCGTCCCCCTCGCACAGACGTTGCAAACCCGAAAGGATTAATCGGACTAACGATTTCACTAAGACTAGGTTCGCCCCGTGCGCGAACTTTATGGATTACGTCAATCGCTTCGTTGTACCGCACAAGTACGTCAAATTCATCCAAAAATCGAATCGCGACATTCACCTTCCCGTCGTGCATGCTTGTGAACTGACATGGGCCACCATAATTACTATCCCACAAGAAGTAACAGACGCCGCCGCTGATACTAACGCCGGGGAAGCAGTCCTTGGAGTTGGTAAAGTCCACCAACGCGCGGATACGTTTATCCTTCAGCATGGCCGTGCGAAATTTATCAAGTCCCATGCCACCGGCGAACCAGCGCGCAGGTGTAACCATAGTAATATATCGTGGCGAAAGTCTCTTGGCTTGTTCCACAAACAGTGGATACAACGGGATAGCCTGTCTCCCAGCTCCGCCAGTGTCTAACTGATACGGCGGATTGCCCACAATCACGTCAAATTTCACGTTGAACAGCTCCTTCGGATCGATGCCGTGGATGAACGGATACGCGTACGACTCCCGCGATTCGTCGCGTTCGTATTCGCTGCGGCTGGCGCCGCACTGCTCACACCGCCCGCCGTCGTCCCACGCGTGGGCCGTCGGCGGCAGCCGGATGTTCCCCTCAGGCGTACGAAACAGCGTGACGACGGAATACTTCCCGTCGCCCTTCTTCGAACAGTACAGCGTCCGGCGGCTGATCAGCGCCGTCAGCTCGCTGGTGGCCAGCCCGAACACCTGCTTCGTCAGGATGTGGTTCACCCGCTGCTGCGGGTCGGGCAACTGGTCCTTGAGCCCTTCGTTGAGCCGGCGGGCGATCTCGCGCAGGAACACCCCGCTCTTGCAGCACGGGTCGAGAAACGTCGTCTCGGGCGACCGAAACAGCTCCTGCGGCAGCAGGTCCAGCATGGCCGACGCGAGCTTGGGCGGCGTGAACACCTCGTCGGCCGACAGGTTGGCAAGGCACGTGAGGATGTCCGGGTTGTGCTGGATGAACCCCGGCGGCCGGTTGACCACGTAGTCGCTCATGCCGCCACCCCTCTCACCGCCTGCTCCGCCACCTTCACATAGGGGCACAGCGGATAGTTCCGCACGGCCTGCGGAAGAAACACCTTCCGGCCCTCATCGCTTTCAATGGCCGACCACTCCACTTTGCCCCGGTGCGGCTCGATGAGCTCGTGAAACGCGTAGTCCCGCCGCTTCACCCGCCCCCCGGGCAGCATCGACCACTCCGGGAACACGATCGGCCGGCCGGCAGCGTCTTTCAGCGTCAGGGCGTCGCCTTGCAGGATGTTGACCGAGAGCACGTAGGCCAGGGCGTCCCGCGGGGCATCGTCCATCGGCCGCCCGAACTGCTCACGGAAGGCCGCTGTGACCGCCTCCAGGAGCCGTGCGCGGCAGGCGGCCACGTTGTCCGGGAGCAGCTCGACGCCGTAGAGGCTGGACACGGCGATGAAGGCGTCGCGCGTCCACCGGTCGGCGTTCTTCCGGTGCCTGACTGTTGCGGTGCGGAGCTTGCGACGCAGCACCTCGACCAGAAACGCACCGTCGCCACACGCCGGCTCGAGAAAGCGGGAGTCCAGCCGCTCGCATTCGTGCGCGACCAGGTCCAGCATGTCGCTTACCAGCTTCGGCGGCGTGAACACCTCGCCGTGGTCGATGACGCGCTGTCGTGAACGCATCGGGGCTGACTCTCCATCCCGCGTCGCCGCCTTGCCCGGCCACGCAACTGAGACACTACCCGGCTCGTACGGCATGTCACGTTCGTCGTCGGCCGTGGACTGACACGGTGGCGTCAGCGGACCGACCCGAACAGCCTGCCCACCTTGACATCCCACCCACGCGGTTTCTCCGAACCACACCGTGACGCGGCAGTTCCACGACCCCGCAGCAGATATTATCGGGCACAGGCGGGTGTGCCGTCTTCCGCCAGAGCCCGAACCCGGGAGGGGTCATGTCGTCGCGTGCGCTGCGTCGTGTTGTGTCCGTGCTGGTCCTTGCCGCGGCCGCACCGGTCGTCGGACAGACCATCTACCTGCCCGTGCAGCACCAGCACCGCGCCCCCAACGGCGGCGGGGTGTTCTTCTACGGCGGGGCCGACCCGTTCGTGTTCCATATGGCCACGCGCCTCTCGGTTGACCCGGGCTTCGGCCGTGTGAGCGGGGCTGCGTTCTCGTCCGGCACACGAACCGTCCACGCCAGCCGGCCGCCGGTGTACTCCGACGCCGCCCCGGGCATCGACCTCGCCCCGTTCGGCTACACGCCGGCCGACGCGTTCAACGCCGCCCAGCGGAGCGTGCCGACCTACTTCCGCATGGCGGACGTGCGGGCGCAGGCCGTGCGGCAACCCGACGGCACGCGTCTGGTCGCGCCCACGGCCGGGGGCCGCCCCGACGCGGAATCCCCGCCGCCCACGACAGCGGAGCCAGCCGCGCCCCGCGGGGTGATCCTCATCCTGCCGATGCGCCGGCCGACCGGCCCGGCGCTGCCTCAGGCGAGCGTGCCCGCTGCAAACCACGGCGACGGATCTGCCGACGCCAGCTGACCCCCCCCCGACGCGAGCTGCCCCCCCGACGCAAGCTGACCCCCCGACGCCGGCGGTGCGAGCGCTGCGGCGATCGTCGCCCGCGACGGGTGGCCCGACGAGGCCGCCGGTCGCTCGGCCGGTAGGTTTCTGCGCCGCCGACGGGTAACGTACCCCGGGGCGGGCGTCGGGCCCGCCGGATTCGTCGTCGAGGAGTGAAGGTATGGTCACCACCGCCGATGGGTTTCGGGCGGTCGCGCTGCTCGCGGCCGTCGCTCTGCCGCTGACGTGGGCACTGACGAGGGGAACGCTGGCTCAATCGACGCCCGCGCCGACGCCGCCGGCCGGCAGTGCTTCGGCGGGGGCCGCGGGTGCGTCCACACCGTCCGCGGGTGCGTCTACGCCGTCCACCCGCCCCGCCACGCCGCCTACGGCTCAGCCGGCCGACCAGTTGCTTTCGCAGATGCTCCGGCCGGCCGAGCAGGCGGCCCGTCCGCTCACCCCGCTGCCGCAGACCGACCTCCGCGACGCCACCAGCGGCCAGGGGGCGGCGGCCCCGAACGCGCCGTCGCTTCCGCTGCTGCGTGAAGGCACCTTCGTGGTGGACCGCACCGGGCGGCTGCTGCGGAGCGGGGAAGGGTTCGGCTTCGAGTTCGTGTTCGAGTCCGACGGGCGCACGCTGCGCGACCCGCCGATGATCATCCTGCCCAACTCGCGGCTGCAGATGATGGAGGAGGCGGTGCGGTCGGCCAACCGCAACCTGCGGTTCCGCGTGACCGGCATGGTGACCGAATACCGCGGACGAAACGGGCTTCTCATCGAAAAGGCCGTGGTGATCCCGGACGTCGTGCAGCAAAATTGACAGCCGTCAGTGAGCGTAAGCCAACGCCGGGAAGGTGCGTCGGGCGACGCGACGGGGGGCGTCGACGCTGGCCGAGTCGAACCCGACACCGAGGCGGGGCGAAAAGCGGTAGAAGGCGGCTTGACGATTTTTACGCCGGACTTTACCTTCTCCAAGCAGTTCGTAGGCCACGAAAGCAGCGGAAGTTAGAACGGTCAGGCGGCCGACGGCTGCCGTCCCGCGTGGGTCGCGGGCGGGGTCGCCACCCGGCCGCACCGCCGATGACCCGGCCGATGGGGAGTGCTTGATGTTGTCTCGTCAACCGGCCGTGGTGGGGGTCGGCAGACGCCGTGTGGTGCTGATCGCCCTGCGATGAGCGTCGCCCTGTGGGGATGGTTGCCCCGTGGCGATGACGGCGTGCGGTGTAAAACCCTGTTCCCGGAGCTGGAGCCATGTCCGACACCTCGGCCCCTGTTTCAGTGACCACTGAAAAGAACGTGCGGATCGTCGAGTTCACGAACAACAAGATTCTCGACGAGGCCAACATCGCCGAGATCGGTCAGACGCTGTCGTCGCTGATTGACGAACGCCCCAACCCCAGGCTGCTGCTGGACTTCCGTAACGTGGACCACCTCTCGTCGGCCGCCCTGGGGATGCTGATCAACGCCAACAACAAGATCAAGCAGCGCAACGGCCAGCTCCGTCTGGCGTCGATCAAGCCGCAGATTTTCGAAGTTTTCGTCATCACCAAGCTCAACAAGCTCTTCAGGATTTTGCCCAGCCGGGACGAAGCGCTGGCGAGCTTCGACCAGTAGGACGTGGCGGGGACGACCGCGTGGAACGGGTACAGCCGGGCGCGTGCCGGCGGGCAGTGCGGGCGGGCAGTGGGGGCGGGCGGGCTGCTGCGACGGCCCGGCCGGTGCGACGGGCGGGAGGTGGTGGCGGACGGAGCGGTCGGGCTGCAGCGGCGGGCAGAAAAAAAATGGGGCGGCGAACGGAATCGCCGATTCGCCCCGCGGACGTTTGTAGGCAAAAGTACGGAGCGGGCGGATACACGGAGGTGTCAGCCGCTGGTCTGGGAGAGGCGGTGAGCCCGGTCGTGTGTCGCATGTGGCATCGATGACCACTGGGAACGGGTCGAACTCGCCGGCCGGGGGTTCAGGCGGCATGGGCGGCCGCGAGGGGGCGGCTGCGCCGGGCGTGGGGGCGGGGTCGGACGCGTCGCCGGCATCGGGTCCGCCGGCGGGCGGTCGGGCCGGCCCGGGTGGGGCGGGGGGCACGGGGGGGGCGGGGGAGGTCGAGGGAGCAGGCAGGCAGGGAGGTTTGTCGGCGGACACATGCAGAGGCGCGGGGGGCAGCGCGAGGGCTGAGCAGGTGCTGGACTTCGTGATACCGTCGGATTTCGCCCAGTCGCGGGTGGTTCAGGACCGCATCATCGCTGCGGTCGAAGCACTGCAGTATTCCGACAATGACCTCTTCGCGATCAAGCTCGCCCTCGAAGAGGCGATGATCAACGCCATCAAGCACGGCAACCGTCTCGACCCGACCAAGACCGTCACGGTGCACGCCCGCGTGAACCCCGAGCAGGTGGAGATCATCATCGAAGACCAGGGGGCGGGTTTCGACCGTGCGGATGTGCCCGACCCGACCGACCCGGCGAACCTCGAAAAGAGCTCCGGACGGGGCATCCTTCTCATCGAGGCGTACATGACGAAGGTGGAGTGGAGTAATCAGGGGCGGCGGCTGCGCATGTGCAAAACGCGGGAAGCCCAGCTCGCGGCGGGCTGAGCGGGCGTCAACCGGGCAGGCGGCAAAGGGCGGCGAGGGAGCACCTGACGCCACGTGGGCGGCCCCGGCGTCGGCCGTCGGCGGGAGCGCGTGGCCGGTTGTAAGACGCGTCGATGCCGCGGTCCCTAACCTCCGGCGGCATGTTGATTCCCATCCGGACGGACTGCCCGCTGCGGACGACGCCGTACGTCAACTACGTCCTGATCGGCCTGAACGTGGCCGTGTTCGCGGTTCAGCAGCTTGCCGCCGCGGGGGTCGTGCCGCTGCCGTTGGGACGCCTGGCACTGGACCCCGGCGAGCCGCAGGTGCTGCATTTTGTCACTTACGCGTTTCTGCACGGGGGGTACCTGCACATCATCGGCAACATGGTGTTCCTGTACATCTTTGGGAACAACGTTTGCGACAAGATGGGGCCGTGGGCCTACCTCGCGTTCTACCTGGGCGGCGCGGTGTTCGCGGGGATCGCCTACGTGCTGTTGGCGCAGCCCGTGCAGGGGAACGTGTACGCGCCGGTGGTGGGGGCCAGCGGGGCGGTGGCGGCGGTCACGGGGGCGTATCTGGTCCTGTTTCCGCGGTCGCAGGTCACGGTGCTGCTGCTGTTTATCGTGATCACGTTCTTTCAGGTCCCGGGGCTGCTGCTGGTGGCGTTCTTCTTCGCCCGCGACGTCATTTTTGAGCTTTTCGGGGCGAGCACGAACGTCGCGCACACGGCCCACATTGCCGGCACGCTCTTCGGCGTCGCCGTCGCGCTGGGCCTGCTGGCCACGCGTCTGCTCGACCGCGACCAGTTCGACCTGCTGGCGCTGATCACCCGCTGGAACCGCCGGCGGCAGTACCGGGCGGCGGTGGCCAGCGGATGGAACCCTTACGGCACGCTCCCGTCGGAGGACGAGCCGACCGGGGGCGGCCGCCGTCGCCCCCCCAGCGCTGGCCCGGCCGACCCCCGGGAGACCCAGATCATGGAAATGCGGGCGCAGGTGTCCGAAGCGATGGCCCACCGCAACCTGCCCGGCGCCGCCGAGCTGTACCGCCAGCTCCGGCAGATCGACCCGGGGCAGGTCCTTTCGCGTAACGCTCAGCTCGACATCGCCAACCAGCTCGCCGAGATGGCCTACTTCCGCGATGCCGCGGAGGCGTACGAGCTGTTCCTTCGCACCTACCCGACGGCCGACCAGGTGCCACACGTCGAACTGCTCACGGGCATCCTCTACGCGCGGTACCTTGACCGGCCCACGCTGGCGCTGGAGCGGATCGACAAGGCCCTTCCCCGCCTCACCTCCCCCCGCGACATCGAACTGGCGCGTCAGGAGCAGACCCGCCTCCGGCACCTGCTTTCCTCCACGGCCCGCTGAGTCCCCCTTCACGGACCGTCCGTCGTCCGCGCGTCAGGGCAACTCGCGTGCCGCCGACTCGGCCAGCCGGTCGATCGGTACGGGCGGGAGCCGACCTTCCGCCCCGCTGCCCAGCACCTGCAACCCCTGCGGGGAGATGGACAACTGCCGCCCGCGCAGGACGGAGCCGTCCTCCAGCCGCAAGGCCACGGCGGCCGAGGCCGCCGGGTCCTGTGAGTCCGGGGACAAGGGTTGAAGGACCACGGCCATCGCCTGATCGCCCGCGCGCAGTTCACGTCGGCCGAAGAGCATCGTCTCCAGCTCGAGGCGGCCGCCTTCGAGTCGGGTCAGCTCGCCGGGCAGGACGTCTTCACCACGCAGCAGGACCGCCGGGGCCTGCATGGACGCCGTCGCCCACGCGGCCGACGGCACGGTATCGAAGCTGATCATGGCGACGGACGACCACGGCAGCCGGATGGCGTTGCCGTCGCGCCACAGTTCGATCTCCCGCTCGCCGGCGGGCGAGCGCGACAGCCCCACGTCCCCGGCAAGGAAACTGCCCGTGGTGAGCAGGACACCTCGTGTCGCGGCCGCGGGCGGCTCGGCCGCGCCCAGCTCCGGCGGGGAGGTCACCAGCCGTGCCCGGCCCGCCCGCGACACGGCGAACACGCCACACCACGCCTCCCCACTGCCGGTGAAGTGGCCGCGGTACACGGTGCGCCAGCCCGCCTGCCCCCGTCGCGCGGCCCCGGCGGCCACGTCGCCGAGCAGCAACCGCACGGCCAAGCCTTCCCGGACCCACCGGAGCCGTACCCCTTCGTGCAACGGCTGCGCGACCGGGAGTTCGATCGTACGGACGGGCTGCCAGGGCGCAGGTCGCGTGATCAGCCTAAGCCGGCCCTCGGTGTCGATGGCAGCAGCGACGAAGCCCGACATCGGCTCGTGCGACTCGCGGAGCATCAGCCCGCCGACCGCGTAGGCGCCGGTCTCGCTGTCGAGGGCAAACAGGGTGGTCGTCACCGTCTGGCCGTCGGCGATCGGGCGGCACACCAGACGGAGCGTGTCCGACTGCAACTCGAGGTCGCCGGGCCAGCCGACCAGCTCGATGCGGCCGTCGGGCTTGCGGGAAACGTCTGCGGGGCGGTTGCTGCCGCCGATCCGGACGTCCCGCCAGGGACCCTCGAGCACGCCCCCTTCCAGACCTTCCGCCTCCACCACCAGCGCGGAAGACACCGCATGGCGTCCGGCCCCGTCGGTGAGGCGGAGCTGAATGCTCTGCTGGCCCACCGGGATGCGTGACCAGCTCAGGCGGACGGTGTCGCTGCCCGGCGCGGTCTCGACCGGCAGAACCGTCGCCCCCACGAGCCACTCGGCCCGCGAGACCGTCCCGTCGGCCGTCCAGACGCGGGCTTCGATCGCGCGGCTGCCGGCCTCCCCCGTGAAAAACCGCGTGGGAACCGTCCTGCGGTCCACCCACACCAGCGGCGAGACGTCCGGGCCTTCCGGCAGGCCGAGCGATGAGGCCGGGATTTCCCGCCACTCCCGTGTGCCCGGCAGCCGCCATCGCAGGCGCAGGAACGCGTCGCCCATCTCGTTCTCGTACTCCACGCGCAGGGACACGCCGCGGTCGCCCGGCAGCTCCACCTCGGTTTCGCGGAAGAAGCCGCGGCGGTCGAAGGTGTCCAGCACCACCCGGCCGTCGATCGAGACACGGGCGCGGTCGTCGGCGTGCACCTGCAGGCCGTAGCGGCCTGCCACCGGCGGGTACAGCCGTCCCTCGAACACCGCCGACCACGGCCCCCCTGCCGTCCGCATGCCGGGCACCGGGGCACCGCTGCCCCACTCCATCACCGACGAAAACGACGTCTGCACGCCGAAGCGTTCCTCGAACCCCTTGGCGGCGAAATACGTGCCCTGCCAGCCGCCGCGGCGTTCCTCACCCGGCCAGACGCGGGAGGCCACCCGCTCCGGGGGCCGAAGGGCATGGCTGCCGACCGGGCGGCGGTCGAACCCGACGTCGGCCGACGCGTCACCCGGCGCGCCGCCCCGCCCGCCGCCGGGGGCGTCGCCGGCCGGCCGCTCAGCCCGGGCCTCCCATTCCAGCCGGAAAAACTGGCCCCCGCCGATGTCCATGTAGTCGATGCGAAGCGGCACGGGCTGGCCCGCCGTCAGACGGACGGTCGCCGAGACGTCGCGCAGCACCCGCGACCCCCAGAGGTCGGAGACGACCGTCTCGCCCACCCACACCCGCGCGCCGTCGTCGGAGGACACCCAGAACCGGTAGGTGCCGGTCACGGGCGGTACGAGAAAGCCCGTCCATCGCACCGAAAACGCCGACGGCACCCCGGGCAGGTTCAGCCGCGGAGGGGCGTCGCCGCGGCCGTCGAAGTTGACCTCGGCATCCAGCCGGTCGAAGAGCCAGTCGGACAGCTCGGTGTCGCCGAAGTACTCCCCCAGCAGGCCGACCGGCGGTCCGGACGCGGCAGGCGTCACGGGAGGTGGCGGCGTGGGGCCCGTAAGCGGCGACGCAGGGCCGGCGGGCGGCGGCGTCGCGAGCCGCACGATGCTGAGCACGTCGGCCGCGGCCACCGACTGCACCGCTGCACCTTCGGCGGGGGCGCCGACGCTCGCCAGAAGCAAGACATCCTCGCCGAGCGTCGCGCGGCCGTGGAGCGTGCGTCCATCCCGCAGCGTGACCTGCACCATCGGGGACGAGCCGTCCGGACCGCGTGAGAACGCACTTCCCACTGCCGCTGCAAGCAGCAGTGCCACGAAGACGGTCATGAGGGTGGTCCAGCGGCGGGCCACGGGTTGCACACCTTTCGCCGGGTCAGTTGACGTCGAGCACGTCAGAGTAGCGCAGCAGCCGCACGCCCCGTGTCCGCACGGCGTCGAGCACTTCCGGATGGATCAGCATCTGGCGGTCGAGGTCGCGGTCGTGGCCGATCTTGCCCGGCGGCGCATCCGGCAGGCACATGCCCCGGGCATCGGCGTCATTGAAGGTCGGATGCGTCACCACGATGTAGTTGCCGTCGGGGGCGGCAAGGATGCGACGCGCCAGCCTGGTCCACGGCGGCAGGTCGGGCGACTCGTCGGGCAACTCGGGCAGGTGTTGTAAGGCGGCGTCCATGGCGTAGCGCACGCCGTGCGCGTGGGCCAGCGACCTCAGCCGGTCTCGCAGGCCCGGCAGCCAGCCGCAGCCCATGTGCTCGTCCATGTAGTCCACACGCAGCCGCTGCAGGGCACGTTTGAGCTGTGCGGTGGCCTCAGCGAGCATCTCATCGTGCGACGCACCGGCTTCGTGGTTCTCCATCGGCGTGCAGCGGAACGTGCCGTCGGGGTAGACGAGCGACGGCACGGCGGCGGCCGGCAGGACCGGCCCCCACCGGGCAGGAGGCTGCTCGCCGTAGGCCGTCCATTCGCTGTTGAGGGTGAGGTGCAGCCCAAGGTCACACAGGTGGGCGACATCGGCAAGGAGCGAAACGGCGTCGGCAAAGGCCGGCCCCGGGACCATGACGCCCACGTTGCGCCCGACCCCCTCGGTCACACACTGGAGGATGGCCCGATTGGTGCCCGGTGAGGCGCCCGCGTCGTCGCAGCGGAAGAGGATGCCGATGCTCATGGTGAGGTGTCCAAAGTTTGCCCGCGGAAGTGGCACCGGGTCAAAGCGGCCGAGAGGCGATACCGGCCGGCGGGCCGAAACGTTGCACTTGGTGGGGAGAAAACGTTGGACTGAAAGCGACGTTGTGGTATTTTTTTGCACGCAAGTGCGGACCATCCGCGGCCTTTTACTTTCGGCACTTCGTCTTGCCGCGGCCCGGCCCACTCCACGACGCCCCGACGCGGCTTAGCGCCAGCGAAACGGGGCGGGTGAGCGCCAAGGCCGGCTCGCGGCGTGCGAATGGCCCGCCGTGGCCGTGAATCGAGGAGTTGTAGACATGGCATCGCTGACGGATGTGGCCCGTGTCGCGGGCGTATCGCTGACGACCGCGAGCATGGTGCTCAACAAGGGAAAACAACACAACCGCGTCTCCGCCGCCTGTGCGGCACGCGTACAGGAGGCGGCCCGGCAACTCGGTTATGTCCCCAACTACCACGCGCGGTCCATGAAGCTGGGTCGGGCCGAGGTGCTGGCCGTGGCCATGGACGTGGGCCACGAAGACGAGAAGTCGCGGGTCGAGCTGGAGCTGAGCAATCCCTATTTCGGATTCATGCTCGGCGGCATCGAGCGGCAGACCCGGTCGATGAACTACCTGATGACCCTGGTCGGTCCTGAGGCCCGTATGCGTGCCCCGGACCGCGCTTTGCTTGGCATCCGTCAGCGACGCTTCGACGGCATGATCGTCCCCGGTGCGGTGGTCCGCACCGACCGGACCAACTTTCTCTCCGAGCCGGTGGACCTGCCGGTGGTCGTGATCGAACCGCCGGTGGACACGGTGCACGCGTGCGTCGTGTTTGACCAGCTCGCGGGCATTTCGCTGGCCGTGCAGCACCTCATCGAACTGGGGCACCGTCACCTGCTGTATGTGGGCGAGGCCGGCAACATGCGTCACTCGGACGCCCGGGGCAGGCACTGCGAGGCCGAGTGCGGGAGGCTGGGCGTCCACTTCGACCGCGTGGACCTGCACCTGCCGAGCAACGAAGCGTTCCGCAACCCCGACCTGCAGATCACGTCCAACGCCCGCGAGTTCGGCGAGTTCCTTCGCTCTCCTGGACGCCACTTCACCGGCATCGTGTGCTACAACGACATCACCGCGCTGGGGGTGATGGAAGCCCTTGGCGAGGCCGGCTACCGCGTCCCGACCGACGTCTCGGTGGTCGGCTTTGACGACACGCTCGCCCGCTACGCGCTGCCGAGGCTGACGACGGTGAGCCATGAGCTCTCCGAGATGGGTCGGCTCGCCACCGACTTGTGCATGGAGATGGTGAACGACACGGAGGCGATCCGCCGCTACCGCGGGACGCGGTCCACCGTGCGGCCGAACCTGATCCAACGTTCCAGCTGCACGACGCCGGGGCGGGGCGTCCACACCGAGCCGCGGTAGGACGGGGCACGTGCCTTCGGCACCGCGTGACCCGGGCGTGGCCACGGACGTCTGCCGGAAAACGAAAGGCCGGGCTGCAGCAGATTGCGAGCCGACGCGCAGGACGGGCCACCGGATCGGACGGACCGCCGAGTCGGCCGAGCCCCGCCGCGACGCCATCGCCCGCCGACGTCTCCATCGTCACGGCTCGGGGCACGATGGCCGGCCGGGGCGGGCCGTATCCGCCGTTTTACAGGGGGGAGCGCGTGAACAGAAAACCTGTTGCGGTACCATGTCCCCCTTGCCGACGGACCGTCCGTCGGTGATTGAACGTTTCTCTGCCCCGGGAAGCCCATGTCCGAAGCCCCCCCTTCCGCCTCTGCGACGTTCCTTGCCGGTCCCCACCGCCTGCGTGTCGAGTACCTGACGGACCCGTTGGGTCTGGACGAGCTGCGACCTCGCCTGAGCTGGGAGCTTCGTGACCCCCGGCCGGGGGCGATGCAGACCGCGTATCAGCTCGAGTTCAGCGACGGCACAGGCAAGCTGGTGCATGACACGGGGAAGGTGGTGTCGGGGCAGTCCACGCAGGTGGTGTACGACGGACCGGCGCTGTCGTGGCGTCAGCGGCGGGTGTGGCGGGTCCGGGTATGGGACGCCGCGGGCGAGGCGGGGCCGTGGAGCGCGCCGGCGTTTTTCGAGACCGGCATCGGCGGCGACTTCGGTGAGGCAAAATGGATCGGCTCGACGGACGCCGGCGGCCCGCGGACCAGCAGCCCGCCGCCCTACCTGCGTAAGCCGTTCGTGCTGCCGGCGTCGCCGCTGCGGGCACGGCTGTACGTGACGGCGCTGGGCGTGTACGAGGCGAGAATCAACGGCCGGAAGGTCGGGCAGGACGAACTGACGTCGGGCTGGAGCGACTACCGCAAGACCGTGTACTACCAGACCTACGACGTGACCGCCCTGCTGGCCAAGGGGGAGAACGTGCTCGGGGCGATCCTCGGGGACGGCTGGTACTGCGGCAGCGTGGAATGGCGCGGCCGACAGTTCTACGGGCCCCGGCCGATGCTGCTGGCGCGTCTGGAGGTGACCTGCAGCGACGGGTCGAGCCACGTGGTGGTGAGCGACGGGTCGTGGCATGCCGGGAAGGGCGAGATCCTCGAGAGCGACCTTCAGCACGGCGAAGCGATCGACCTGCGGCGTGTCCAGCCGGGCTGGGACTGCCCCGGCTTCAAGGCCGAGCCGGCCGCCAGCTGGTTGCCCGTGAGTGTGTACACGCCCGCACACGGCCGGCTGGTGGGTCAGGCCCATGAGCCGGTGCGGGTGACCGAGGTGCTCAAGCCGGTGGCGACGTTCGTGCGGCCGGGATGGCCGCAGCCGTCGCACGTGCTGGATTTCGGTCAGAACCTTGTGGGCAAGTTGCGTATCCGGCTCAAGGGCGAGCCGGGGACGACGGTCCGCGTGCGGTACGCGGAGATGCTCAAGCACGGGCCCGCGACGCGTCCCGGCGAAGAGGACATCTACGTGGAGAACCTGCGGACGGCCCGGCAGACGGACTACTTCACGCTGGGCGAGAGCGGCGAGGGCGTGTTCGAGACGCGGTTCACGTTCCACGGCTTCCGGTACGCCGAGGTGAGACCGTGGCCGGGCAAGCTGCTGGAGCACGAGGCGCAGGCGCTGGTGATGCACAGCGGCTACGAGTCGGCCGGGGAGTTCGAGTGTGCCGACCCGCTGGTGAACCGGTTGCAGCAGAACGTGCGGTGGGGCTGGCGGGGCAACAGCGTCGACATCCCGACCGACTGCCCGCAGCGCGACGAGCGTCTGGGGTGGACGGGCGACGCGCAGGTGTTCGTGCGGACGTCGATGTTCAACTTCGACGTGGCGGCGTTCTGGAGCAAGTGGGCGCAGGACGTGGCGGACGCGCAGGACGCCAAGGGCGGGGTGCCGGCGACGTGCCCGAGCACGGACATCCTGTCGGCCGACGGCGGCCCGGCGTGGGCGGACGCCGCGCTGATCTGCCCGCACACGCTCTACCTGTGCTACGGCGACACGCGGCTTCTGGAGCGGTTTTACGGCACGTTCAAGCGGTTCGTGGCCTTCCTCGACGAGACCAGTCGGGACGGGCGCCGCGGTCTGGAAGGCACGGGCAGCTGGGGGGGCTTCGGCGACTGGCTGAGCATCAACGCCGACACCCCGAAGGAGCTCATCGGCACGGCGTTCTACGCCCACGCGCACGGGCTGCTCAGCGATATCGCCCGCGTGCTGGGCAACGCGGCTGACGCTGAGGCGCACGCGAACAAACGGCAGTGGGTCGCCGAGCGGTTCCGGCATCACTACGTCACGCCGTCGGGGCGGATGATGGCCCAGACGCAGACGGCGGCCCTGCTGGCGCTGCACTTCAATCTGCTGTTGCCCGAGCAGCGGAAGACGGTGCTGGCGGACCTTGTGGCGGATATCCGGCGCCGGGGCACGAAGCTCTCCTGCGGTTTTGTCGGCTCGCCGTACCTCAACCACGTGCTCAGCCGGGAGGGCGAGCTCACGCTGGCGTACGAGCTGATGCTGCAGAAGCAGTGGCCGAGCTGGCTGTACGCCGTGACGCAGGGGGCGACGACCATCTGGGAGCGGTGGGACGGCTGGACGCACGACAAAGGGTTTCAGGACCCGGGGATGAACTCGTTCAACCACTACGCCTACGGGGCGGTGGGCGACTGGCTGTACCGGGTCGTGGCCGGACTGGATGCGGCCGAGCCGGGGTACCGCCGGCTGCGTCTGGCCCCTCACCCGCCGCCGCCGACGGCGCCCGCCCACGTGCGCACGGCGTTTTCGCGGGCAAGGGCACGACACCGCACGCCTTACGGCTGGGCCGAGTGCGGCTGGGAGGTGGCCGGCGAGACGCTCAAGGTCCGCGGGGTGGTGCCGCCCAACAGCACGGCAGAGCTGCTGCTGCCGGCGCCGGACGGCCGGCCGGGGAAAGCCGAAGCGCTGTCCGCGGGGCCGTTCGAACGCGAAGTCAACTGGAAGGGCTGAATGCTGCCCGCACTGGACTTGTCGGGGACCTGGAAGGCGCACTGGTCGGACGGGATGCGCGGGCGTCCGGGCTTCGCGGAAAAGGACGAGATCGACCCCACGCGGTACGTGGACGCGCAGGTGCCGGGGGAGATCCATCTCGACCTGATGAACGCCGGGCTGATCCCGGACATCTACCGCGGGCTGGGGGTGCTGCAGGCACGCTGGGTGGAGGAGTACATCTGGTCGTACCGGCGGGAGTTCGAGTGCCCGGCCGAGGCCCTCTCGGCCCGCGCGGCGTGGCTCGTGCTGGAGGGGGTGGAGATGTTCGCGCGGGTCGTGCTCAACGGCAGAGAGGTCGCACGGCACGGCAACGCGTTCTACCCCTGCCGGGCGCGGGTCGACGGCGTGCTGCGGCCAGGAAAGAACGTGCTGTGCGTGCACCTCGACCCGGGGCTGTACGGCGTCGCCGACCGCAAGGCCGAGGGACTGGCCCGGCAGGAAGACGAGCTGCTCAATAAACGGTTCTGGACACGGCGTATCCAGAGCCAGAGCAGCTGGGACTGGTCGCCGAGGCTGCTCAACTGCGGCATTCAGGGCGGGGCGCGTCTGGAGTGGACGGACGCGCCGCTTCGGGTGGAGGCGTTCGTGCCGCTGGCGACGGTGAGCGACGACCTGCAGACGGGGCGTGTGCGTCTGCGCGTGATCGCCGAGAACCTGACGGGCGAGCCGCTGACGGCGGTGCTGACCGGCATGCTCCCGGAGCTCAAAGTCGTCGAAAAGCGCGAGGTGGTCTTCGCGCCGGGCGAGTCGGCGGCCGAGATGGAGGTGACGTATCCGGGGGCGCCGACGCTGTGGTGGCCGGTGGGGTGCGGGGAGCAGACGCTGCACAAGGCGAAGGTGACGGTGCGTGTGGGCGAGGAGCTTGTGTTCTCGCAGTCGAAGCACGTCGGGTTTCGCAAGGTGCGGGTGGTGCGGGAGAAGGTGGCGGACGGCGAGACCTACCGCTTCGAGGTGAACAACCGCCCGGTGTTCGGACAGGGCGGCAACTTCGTCCCGTGCGACCTGATCGGCGCGGCGATGACGCCGCAGCGGTACGCGACGCTCGTGGAGCGGGCGCTGGAGGCAAACTTCAACTTTCTCCGCGTCTGGGGCGGCGGGCAGTACGAGTCCGACGTGTTCTACGAGCTGTGCGACCGCAAGGGGATCCTGGTCTGGCAGGAGTTCATCTTCGCGTGCATGAAGTACCCGGTGTACGACGAGCGGTTCTATGACGACGTGATGCGCGAAGCACGGTACAACGTGCGGCGTCTGGCGCATCACCCAAGCCTCATCGCCTGGTGCGGGAACAACGAGCTGGAGACGGCGCTGTGGAACTGGGGCGGCGTCGACCGCGGACACATCCAGCCCGACTACGGGCTGTTCCACTACGCCTTGCCGCGCATGCTCGGGACGGAAGACCCTGCCCGCTGGTATCAGCCGTCCAGCCCGTACTCCTTCCACCCGCACATCAACCCGCACGACCACGCCTACGGCGACCAGCACCCGTGGGACATCGGGTTCTTCGATTTCGACTTCCGGAAATACCGCACGTTCATCTGCCGGTTCGCCAACGAGGGCGGGGTGCTCGGCCCGACGTCGCTGCCGACGATGCGCGACTGCATGGCCGGCAGCGACGGCCGCATCGGCAACTTCCACTGGAAACAGCACGACAACGGCGTGGACTGCTGGCACGAGCCGTCGATGCTCGACACCGCCACCGAGCTGTGGCTGGGCATGAAACTGCGCGACATGACGCTCGAGCAGTACACGTACTGGGGCGGGCTGCTGCAGGGCGAGGGGCTGCGGGAGTATGTGGACAACTTCCGTCGGCGGCGGTGGCTGTCGTCGGGAGCGATCTTCTGGATGTACAACGACGTGTGGCCGGCCACGCGGAGCTGGACGATCGTGGACTGGCGGCTCAACCGCACGCCGAGCTTCCACCCCGTCCGGAGGGCGATGGCGCCCGTGAGCGTGGTCGTGGTGGAGGAAGGCGAGGAGGTGGTCGTCTACGGCGTCAGCGACCTGCTGCTGCCGAGGACGCTGGTGCTGCGCTACGGCCTTTTCGGCACGCGGGGCGGCTACGTGCTGGACGAAACACGCCGGGTGGTGCTGGGGCCGAACGCCTCCACGCCGCTGGCGAGGTTCTCACGGTCGCTGTGGACGAAGCCGGCCGAGCAGGTGGCGTTCGCGGTGCTCATGGAGGAGGGGCCGTCGGGGCGGGTCGTGGCGCGCAACCGTCTGATCCTGCCATTGTGGAAGGAGATGGTGTGGGGGCCGGGGCGCGTGACGGTGACGCGCGACGGCGGCGACGTCGTCTTCGCGTCGGACGACTTCGTTCTGGGCGTGTGTGTGGACCTCGACGGCGAGCAGCCGCTGCCGGACAACTTCTTCGACCTCTACCCCGGCCAGCCGTACCGGCTGAGCTGGCCGAAAACGGCGGCGGCCACCAAGAGCGGCCTGCCGCGGGTGCTGTTCGTGGGCAACCTTGCGGGCACGGCGTCCGGGCCTCGGGCCGCTGGCGGTGCGCGGGACGCTGAGAAACGGGTCACACCGGTGCGCGCGAAACGCACGCGGCGTCGCGGCTAGACTCGGCCAGCCATGATGCCCGACGACCTCAAACGGTTCATCCGCGACATCCCCGACTGGCCCAAGCCAGGCGTGATCTTCCGCGACATCACCCCCCTGCTGGCCGACCCGCGGGCGTTGGCCTTGTCGATCGAGCTGATGGCCAATCCGTACCGCGGCCGGGGGGTGGATCTGGTCATCGGGGCCGAGTCGCGCGGATTTATCTTCGGGGCCGCGGTGGCGTGCGCGGTGTCGGCGGGGCTGGGGCTGGTGCGGAAGCCGGGCAAACTGCCCCGCGAGACGCTTTCGATCGCCTACGACCTCGAGTACGGGCAGGACAAGCTCGAGATGCACACCGATGCCATCATCCGCGGTCAGCGCGTGCTGGTCGTGGACGACGTGCTGGCCACCGGCGGGACCATGAAGGCCTGCATCGACTTCGTGGAAAAGCTCGGCGGCGAGCTGGCGGGCGTCGCGGTGCTCATCGAGCTGAGCTTCCTGCAGGGGCGGGAGAAACTCGGCCGACACGGCCAGCTCGTGCACTCGGTGCTGACCTACTGAAACGGTCATCCCGACGGCTTGCGGCCCGATGAACCTACTTCACGGTTCGGGCCAGCTCATCGCGGCCGGTGGCTTTGTACAGCGCACGCAGGCGCTCCCGGCTGCGCTCCACGGCCACGGGCGGCGCCTGGTCGCTGTGGCGCAGCGTCTCGTGCGCTTCGAAAAGCACCGGTTCGGCGGCGGAGACGTCCCCCCGGGCCAGCAGCAGCGCCCCCAGCAGCGAGCGCGTGTTGGCCGTGCGCCAGTCGCCCTCGGGCAGATGCCGCGTCCGCAGCTCCAGCGCCAGCCGGACGTCCGGCTCGGCGTCATCCACCCGGTGCAGGTCCAGCAGAAGCGTGCCCCGGAGGGCCAGGTAGCCGGCCAGCTCGATGAGGTCGTCCGGGTGGTCCGGCCGCAGAGAGGCGCTGGCGCGGCGGAGCAGTTCGTCGGCCAGCTCCAACGCATCGTCCAGCCTCCCCTGCCGCTGCCGGAGGTTGGCGAGGTTGGCCATCGCCGCGCACGCCTCGGCGGAGGCCGCCCCGTGCACCCGTTCGCGGATCGCCAGCGCTTCCGCCACCGCGACGGCCGCCTGCTCCAGACGGCCCAGGTCACGCAGGCAGTCGCCCCACAGCTCCAGCACCTCGCGGTACGCCGGATGTTCGGCGGGATACACGGCCTTCCACACGCGCACGGCCCGCGCCAGCAGAACCTCGGCCTCCTCGAGCTGATGCCGATCGTGCAGAACCAGCGCGAGGTTGCGACACACGGCGGCGACCTCGGGGTGGTCGGGGCCGTGACGGGCCTCGACGTCGGCCAGCGAGTGGCGGAAGAGCCGCTCGGCGATGTCGAGCTCGCCGCGCAGGTGGTGCACGGCCGCGAGGTTGTTGCGGCAGACGGCCACCCGGGCGTCGGTCTCGGGTAAGCCGCGCGCGAGGTCAGCCAGGGCGTCGCGGAGCAGCCGCTCGGCATCGGCCAGGGCGCCGTCAAGTCGGTACGCGTTGCCCAGGTTCTGCCTTGCCA
The DNA here is from genome assembly GCA_046299715.1 of Tepidisphaerales bacterium. Taxonomy (GTDB): domain Bacteria; phylum Planctomycetota; class Phycisphaerae; order Tepidisphaerales; family Tepidisphaeraceae; genus JBBRUM01. Next base: position 239,649 of record JBKBHU010000004.1, read on the forward strand.
AAGCGCTCTCGACGCTGTCCTGCCCGAAGTGGGCCGAAGCGAGGATCGCGGCTTCGCGTAGCTGCTCGATGGCGGCGTCGGCGTCGCCCTCATCCAACGCGAGCAGCCCGGCCCGGTTGTGGAGGCTCAGGCGCAGCGTCCGGGCAAGGCCGGGGCTTTCTCTCGCCGTGGCCAGCGCGCGGTCGAGTTGCCGGCGGGCGTGGCCGAGCAGGCCGAGCGTGCGGTAGGTGGCGGCCAGCGTGGACCGCAGCTCGATTTCGACATCGGGACGGTCGGCAAACCGCCCGCGGTCCAGGCGCTCGGCGGCGGCATCGAGCACGTCGCGTACGGTGGACTCCCGGCCGCGGGCACGGGCCGGGTCGGCCGCGGCGAAGAGGTCGACCAGGAAACCCTTGACGGCGTTGGCCGTCTCCAACTGGACGCCGGCTTCCCGAGCCGCGGCGGCGGTGTCGGCCGCGGCCAGGCGCTCGGCTTCCCGGGCGAGCTGCTCGTTGCGACGGGCCTCCCGCTCGCGGAGCAGGGCCTGCTCGGCCCGGTCGCGGGCTCGCGAGGCGGTGACAAAGCCGACGGTCGCCAGCAGCAACCCGACCACGACCGCTGCGGCGACGGCCGACGTGGTCGCCACCAGCAGCTTGTTCCGCCGGGCGAATTTGCCTAGCCGATACCGCAGGTCGGGCGGGCCGGCGGACACCGGCTGGTGGTCGAGGTGCCGACGCACGTCGGCGGCCAGGTCGCTGGCGGTGGCATAGCGGCGGTCGCGGTCCTTCTCGATCGCCTTGAGCACGATCCAGTCGAGGTCGCCCGATAGGGCTCGCTGCAGGTGGCGCAGGTCGGTCCGTCGTGACCGGGCCGCCTGCTCGCCGCTCACGGCGTCGGCGGCGGTGACCCTCAGCGACGGCCTTGGCGGCTCGACCTCGCGAATGATCCGCGTGATCCCCTCCAGCCCGCCCGACCGCAGCGACGTCGGGTCGAACGGCAGCTGACCGGTGAGCAGCTCGTAGAGGATCACGCCCAGCGCGTAGACGTCCGTGCGCGTGTCGATGTCGGGCGAACCGGCGCACTGCTCCGGCGACATGTACTCGGGCGTGCCGATCAGCCGGCCGGTCTCGGTCCGGAACTGCGTCTCCACCAGGTTGTCCGACATCGCCTTGGCGATGCCGAAGTCGATGACCTTGGGTACGGGTCGTCCGTCCACCCGCGTGACGAGGATGTTCCCCGGCTTGAGGTCGCGGTGAATGAGCCCCTTCTGGTGGGCATGCTGGACGGCCTTGCAGACGTCGATGAACAGCTCCAGCCGCTGATGCAGCGAGCACACTTCGTCGTCCACGAACCTCGACAGCGGCACGCCGTCAACGTATTCCATCGCGAAGTACGGCTGGCCGCGCTCGGTCACCCCCGCGTCGTACACCTTGGCCACGCACGGGTGGTCCATCATCGCCAGGACCTGACGCTCCCGCTCGAACCGCTCCAGCACCTCGGCCGAGTCCATGCCGAGCTTGACCACCTTGAGCGCGACCTTGCGTTGAACCGGATGCGTCTGGAACGCCAGATACACCGTCCCGAAGCCGCCTTCGCCCAGCGGTCGCAAGATCTCATATCGACCGACCCGCAGTGGCGCGTTCGCCACGCGCACGGCGGCAGGCACCACATCGCCCGTGTCATCGCCGTCCGTGACGCCTGCCGGGTCCGCCCCCGACCACGACGACAGGGCGGCGGGCCTGACGGCGGATGAACCCCGCGCGGCGGTGCCCATGTCGGGCGGGCCGCTCACCTCCGTGTCGCGTCCGCTGCGGGCCGACGGGGGGACAACGGGCGGCGCCTCCAGAGTGAACGCCGCGGAAATCGGCGGCAGGCCGGCCGAGACGGTCGGCTGCGACGCAGCAGTTGTGGCGGTGCCGTCGGCGTCAGCACGGGCGGATGTCCCGGCGCTGGGCGCCCCGAGCGTGGGAAGCGGTTCCGCGGAGGCCGACGACGACACAGGCGCGACGGGCGGGGAGGCCGGGCGGTCGGTCGGACAAGGCGCAGACTCACGGCCGCCGCTCTCACTCACACCGAGCAAGATACCGCAGTCACCTCGGCGTCGCCATGATTTTTATCGTGTTCTTGACGGGCTCTTTGCGTCGCGGCGGGCTGCACGATGGAGCGCGGCGACCGGGATGCCGCGTGACTGGGCTGACAAGCAGCCGGCGGGACGCGCCGGCGTGGCGCTGCGCGAACCGGTCAGGTGTGGGACACTTCAGGCGCGGGTGAGTCGGCGGCCGGGTGGTCGTGGCTTTGCTCGCCCTCGCGTTCGGGTCGTTCATCGGGCGGGGCAAGCTGGAGTTTCAGCCGCACGACGCGGGTCGGTTCGGCGGTGAGGACGGTCCAGCGGACGCCCGGGGTGTCGATGACTTCGCCGGCGGCGGGGATGCGCCCGATGACCGAGGACAGGTAGCCGCCGAGGGTTTCGAAGCCGGCGTCCTCGGGGAGATTAAGGCCGATGACCCGGTTGGCTTCGTCGATGTGGGTGCGGGCGTCCACCTCCCACGTGTCGTCGGTGAGCTTGAGGACGGCGGCCGGCTCGGCGGGCTCGTGCTCGTCGGCGATCTCACCGACGAGTTCTTCCAGGACGTCTTCGATGGTGACCAAGCCCGCCGTTCCGCCGTATTCGTCCAGGACGATGGCCAGGTGCACCTTGCGGAGACGGAACTCGGCCAGAAGGTCTTTGAGCGGTTTGGTCTCCGGGACGTAGAGCGGTTTGCGGAGGTTGGCGCGCAGGTCGAAGCGGGCGCGGCGCGACGGGTCGGCGAGATGCTTGAGCAGGTCGCGGGCGTAGAGGATGCCGACGATGTGGTCGAGGTCGTTCTCGTAGACGGGCAGTCGGGAGTGCCCGGAGGTTTCGATGAGCTGGGTGATTTCATCCAGCGTCGCGGTGACGGGGAGGGCATCGATGGCCGGACGGGCGGTCATGATCTGACCGGCGGTGGTGTCGCGGAACTCGATGACCGATTCGATCATGTCGCGGTCGGTCTCATCGACCACGCCCTCCTTCACCCCCTCCTCCACGACCGCAAGCACGTCCTCCTCGACCTGCTGTTCGGCCTGTTCCTCGGCGTCGGCATGGGCGTGGGGCGAGACCCGGAAGACCAGACGGTCGAGCCGGTGCAGCAGGTAGAGCACGGGCCAGACGACCAGCCGCAGGGTATGCAAGGCGGGGTCGAGCCGGGCGATAATGACCTCGCCGAAGTAATTGGCCAGCGATGAGGCCAGCCCGACGCCGAAGACGACGGCGATGGCCGCGGCCAGCGAGGTGGCGGCGGCATAGCTCGCCGAGGTCGGCCACGGTTCGACGCTGAAGAGGGCGAGCAGCACAAGGTGCAGGGCAAGGATCGTCAACAGGCGGAGGCTGGCGGCGACGAGGATGAAGTCGCGCAGGTGGTCGAGGATGGGCTGCAGCCGGTCGCGTCGGCCCTGGCGTTCGAGAACGTCCTCGAGGCGGGCGCGCGAAAAATCCCGCAGCGCGTAGGCCAGCGCCCCGGTGAGGCAACTGAGCGCGGTGAGGACGACAGCGGCAAGGGTCAGCAGTGCGGTCATGACGCGGAACGGGGGCGACGACGTCGGGCGGGCGGTCGATGCCCGCGGCCGGCGTACACAGGGCCGACGCCGACACGGGTGAGGAGGCGGTCCTCTTCGGCGTGCATCCGTCGGGCGTCGTTGGGGTCGTGGTCGTCCATGCCGCAAAGATGCAAAAGCCCGTGGAGGGCGTAGAGCAGCAGCTCCCGCCTGCATGCGATGTTACCCGCCCCCGCATTCCGCCGCGCCTCAGGAACACAAATCACGATTTCGCCTTCAGTTACGTCACCGCCCGGGGTGGTTTCCAGAGGGTAGGTCAGCACGTCGGTGGGCGTGGGCAGGCCGTGCGAGCGGGCGTGCAGGGCGGACATGGCGGCGTCCCCGACCAGCGCCACAGAGACGTGACGCAGGCGGTTGCGGGGGAGCAGCGGAAGCAGTCGCCTCAGGTGCTGCCGCAAATATCGCTCGGCGGCCGGCCCGTCAGCGCCCCCGGCGTTGCGAACTCGGGTGACCTCGAGGGTGGGCAGGCTCGTGCGTCGGGCGGGGCGCGACTCGGCCGGGCGGTTGCGGAAGGACGCGGCAGGCATGGCAGGTCACTCCGGCCGGCCGTAGGCGTTGACGATGTTCTGGACGAGCCGATGTCGGACGATGTCGCTGCGCTGAAGTTCGACGGTGGCGATGTGCTTGATGCCACGCAGGCGTTGCACGGCGTCGATCAGGCCCGACGGCTGGTCTTCCTCGAGGTCCACCTGCGTGGGGTCGCCGGTGACGATCATCTTCGACGCATGGCCGAGTCGGGTGAGGAACATGAGCATCTGGCTGGGCGTGGTGTTCTGGGCCTCGTCCAGGATGATGACCGACTCGTTGAGCGTGCGGCCGCGCATGAACGCCAGCGGGATGACCTCGATGATGTCGTTGAGCATGAACCGCTTGACCTGCTCGAAGTCCATCATGTCGTGCAGGGCGTCGAACAGCGGGCGGAGGTAGGGGTTGACCTTGGCCTGCAGGTCGCCGGGGAGAAACCCCAGCCGCTCGCCGGCCTCGACGGCGGGCCGCGCCAGGATGATCCGTTTCACCCGCCCCGCCTTGAGCAGCGAGGCGGCGGCGGCGACCGCGAGGTAGGTCTTGCCCGTGCCGGCAGGGCCGAGACAGAAGGTCAGGTCGTTGTTGAAGATCGCCTCGATGTAGGCTTTCTGACCTTCGGTCTTGGGTTTGACCGTATGCCCGCGGGCGTACACCTCCAGCGCACCCTCGGCGTCGCGCTTTTCCGCCTCGGCGGCCTTGGCGATGGCCGCGGCCACGTCCTCGGTGGTGACGAAGTCCGCCCGGCGAAGGTGTTTCTGAAGGTTCTCCAGGACGGCGGCCGCACGGGCCACATCGTCCGGCTGCCCGGCAAGGCGGATGGTGTCATCCCGGGAGATGATCTGCACGGCAAACGCGTCACGGATCATCCGCAGATTTCGGTCGGCCGTGCCGAAGAGCGCGAGACGCTTGGTCGGGTTGTCGAGAGTAAGGGTGAGGTTCACGCGTGACCCGGGCCATTCTACGCGGTCGCCCACGCTCGACCCGGCGATTTGCAGGGCGGGGCCGCCTTGTCGTTTTATTGCCATAGGCCGTCCGCCGGGCCACGCGTGGCGTTCTGCCGCCCGTGTCGCCGTGATGCAACAGCGTCTTTGCGCCGATGTTGACGGGGGGCGACACCCGGCCGGCCGAGTCGGGTGGGGGGCCGGAGTCGCCTCCGCGGCCCGGGACGGGGGGAGCGGATGCAGACTCGAGGGAGGTGAGCGGTGGACAAACCGCGACTGCTTCTGGTGGACGACGACCGGCTGCTGCTGCAGAGCCTGTCGATGTTTCTGCGTCGGGAGGGATATGAGGTCTTCACCTGCGACCGGGGCGAGGACGTGTTTGCGGAGTTGGAGCGTCGCGGGGCGGAGGTTCTTCTGGTGGATGTCCACGTACCGGGGCTGGGCGGCTGGGCCGGGAGCGACGTGGGGCCTGCGGGGGGTGACGGGGAGGGGATGGGGTTTCTGGCGGAAGTGCGCCGCCGGTTTCCGTCGGTGGTGACCGTGGTGCTGACGGCATACGGGACGATCGAGTCGGCGGTTCGTGCGACCAAGCTGGGCGCCTTTGAATACCTCACCAAGCCGGTGGTGGATGAGGAGGTCCGGCTGGTGGTGGAGAAGGCGGTGCGGCACCAGCGGCTGCTGTGGGAAAACCGGGCCTTGCGGCAGCAGCTCGACGCCCGCTACGGGATGGGCCAACTGCTCGGCCACGACCCGCGGATGCTCAAGGTGTTTGAGGTGGTGGCGGCGGCCGCCGACTCGCGGGTGACGGTGCTGATGACCGGCGAGAGCGGCACGGGCAAGAGCCTGCTCGCCCGGGCGATGCACCAGCGGTCGTCACGTCGCGACGGGCCGTTCGTGGAGGTGTCGTGCGGGGCGTTGCCGGAGACGCTGCTGGAAAGTGAGCTCTTCGGGCACGTGAAGGGGGCGTTCACCGGGGCGGTGGCCGACCGGCCCGGGCGGTTTCAGGCGGCCGACGGCGGGACGCTGTTTCTGGACGAGATCAACAGTGCCTCGCCCGCGCTGCAGGTGAAGCTGCTGCGGGTGTTGCAGGAACGGCAGTTCGAGCCGGTCGGGAGCCACGAGACACGCACCGTGGACGTGCGGGTGGTGCTGGCGAGCAACGTCGAGCTGGCGGAGCTGGTTTCGGCGGGACGATTTCGGCAGGACCTCTACTACCGCATCAACGTCGTGCACGTGCGGCTTCCCCCGCTGCGGGAGCGGCCGGGCGACATTCCACTGCTGGCGAGCACGTTCCTGCGGCGATTCAGCCGTGAGATGCGTCGGGAGGTTGTGGGTTTCACGGACGCCGCGTTGACCGCCATGAGCCGCTATCCGTGGCCGGGCAACGTTCGCGAGCTGGAGAACGCCGTCGAACGGGCGGTGCTGCTGGGGCGACGGCCGCTGATTGACGTGGCGGATCTGCCGGAGGCGGTGGCCGCCGGCGACGGCCGGGGGGGGCGTCCGGCCGCGGCATCCACGGACGGTACGGGGAACGACGAAGATGAGTTGACCGCCCCCATGCCGCTGGAACGGGCGCTGGCGACGGCCGAGCGGAAAATCCTCCGTGCCGCCCTCGAGCGTAACGGCTGGAACCGCTCCGCGACCGCCGTGGAGCTGGGCATCGACCGGACGACGCTTTACAAAAAGATGCGAAAGCTCGGCCTGGGTGGGGGTGAGGCAGAGCGGATGTCCGCTTGAAGCGGATATCCGCGTGACGTGTGCAAAAAAGGGGGGCCCCACGACGCACAACGACGCCCTTGCATCGGTGTTTCCTTGAGCGGGTTTGGGGGTCTTGCGAATCTGCCCAGATTGCGGTGCGTGTGTTTGCACAACGGGCGGGGTGGGGATATGTTGCACACGTCCTATAACGGAAGGGGAGTTTCACAGTGGTACTGCGTGAGTGGGTGGTGGCGGGGAGCGTCCTGGCGGCATCGGGCGTGGTGTCGGCCGGGACGGTGCAGCTCCAGAGTCTCCCCGGGAGTGAGGGGCGGGGTTCGTTTACGGGGACCTTGACGTATGAGGCTAGCGGTGGACGCTCAGGGCTGCTGCGGCTGTCGATCACGAACACGTCCGGGGGTGGGTTCATCACGGCGATGTCGCTGCTCGCTCCTTCCGGGTTGCAGCTATCGCCGGTGAGCGGGTTTGACACGTTCGAGCTGGTCTCGCTTCCGCCGGGGGCGGGGGTTCGGGGAACGCCCGCGGCGGTGGTGTCGTGGGGGATCGTTCTGGGCGGCGGCGCACTGGGACGCGATCCGACGCAGGGGGTGGCTGCCGGTTCGACCTCGACGTTCGAGGTGGCGGTGACCACGGGGGCGACGGGTGCGTCGCCGGGGCTTTCGGTTGACAGCTTCGTGGCGGGGCTGGGCGGGGAGCCGGGTTTTGTGGCCGTGATGCGGGGCTTCGACGATGGCGGCTCGGACAAGGTGCCAGCCGCATGGGCGCGGATGCCCAACGACGGGGGCGACCCGACCGGCGGCGGGGGCAGCAACCCCGCGGCGGTGCCGGTGCCGGCTGCGGTGGTGGCGGGCGGGTTGGGTCTGGCGGGACTGCTCGGCCGCCGGCGAAGGTAAGTCGGCACCCGGCCGGACGCCGAGGTCACAGGGATACGCAACGACGCCGCGGGCCAATCAGGTCTGCGGCGTTGTGTTTTGGGCCGTCTCGATGTGGCCGCGGGCTTTGGCCATGATGCGGTCGGTGAAGCCGGGGAGCAGGGTGGCCAGCGAGAGGGCGAACCGTGCGGGTTTGAACGGCCAGACTTCGCCGCCGTGGGTGCCGGGCTTGCGGATGGCCCGGACCATGGCGGCAGCGACCTGGTCGGCCGACTGCTGGATGTCGCCGGGGACGCGGGGGGGCATCTTGCGGTTGCCCCGGGCCTGGGCGACGTCGAAGAACTCGGTGGCGGTGCCGACCGGATGGACGGTGGTGACGGGAATCCCGCGGCCGCGGATTTCCACGCGGAGGGCTTCGGCGATGGAGAGCTGGGCGGCCTTGGTGGCGGAGTAGGCGCCGAAGTAGGGCAGGCCGCGTCGGGCGGCGGCGGATGACACGATCATGAGGTGGGCCCGCGTCGGGTCTGAGGGCGGGTCGCGGGGCGGCTGAGCGAGCAGACGGGGCAACGCGAGGCGGATGGGTTCGAGGGTGCCGAGCAGGTTGGTGGCGAAGATGGCTTGCAGGTGGTGGGGCTCGGTTTCGGCGACCGGCCGCATGTCGCCGTAGCCGGCGTTGAGCACAAGCGTGTCCAGCCGCGGGAACGCGCTGAAGGCGACGTCGACGAGACGGGCGCAGTGGTCGGGCAGGGCGACGTCGGCAGGAACGACGAGGTGCTGGCCGCCGAGCTCGCGGTTGAGCTGGTGCAGGCGGTCTTCCCGGCGGGCGGAGAGGACGAGACGGGCGCCGTGTGCGTGCAGTTGCCGGGCGAGGGCGGCACCGATGCCAGCGGAGGCGCCGGTGATGAGCACGGTCATGTCGCGAAGTTGTCGGGGCACGGCCGGAGGGTAGGTCCGGCGGGCCGGGGGGTGCGGGTTATCGGACCGGCTGAAGAACGGGTGGACAGCCGATACCTTGGACGTAGCGAAGGGTTGCGAGTCAGCCGCGTCGGTCGCCTGCATCGACGGGCGCGAGCGGGGTGCGCTCGAGAGCGAGGTGCGCTATGGCGGTGGTCTGTCCGTCGTGCCAGAAGGAGCTGGGACTGAAGGGGGCAAAGCCTGGGCGGTACAGCCCGAAGTGTCCGCGTTGCGGGTCGGGATTGCTGCTGGTGGTGAAGGACGACGGTTCGGCGGAGGTCTCGCTGCGGGCGGCGCCGGACGTGATGGCGACGCGTTCTCCGGAGGTCGCGACGATGGCGACGGCCGGCGCGACGGCGGCCGGCAGGGGTGAAGGCGGTAGCGCGACGGTCGCCATGGGGGGGGCGGGCGGGATGGCCGCGGGCGACGTTGCCGGGGCGGCGCCAGCCACGGCCGGGGCGGGCGGGGGCGATGACCCGCTCGTGGGCACGATGCTGGGCGGGTACGAGGTGCTGGAGAAGCTGGGCCAGGGGGGCATGGGCGCGGTGTATCTGGCGCGGCAGGTGTCGCTGGACCGGAAGGTGGCGCTCAAGACGCTGCGTCCGGAGCTGGCGAAGGACCCGGACCTTGTGGCGCGGTTCACGCGCGAGGCGTTCGCGGCAGCGCAGCTCACGCACCATCACGTGGTGCAGATTTACGACATCGGCGAGAGCAACGGCGTGCACTTCTTCGCGATGGAGCTGGTGGAGGGCAAGCCGCTTTCGGGGCTGGTGCGGGAGCTCGGGCGGCTGGACGTGGAGACGGCAGTCGCGTACGTGCTGCAGGCGGCGCGTGGGCTCAAGGCCGCGCACGACCGCGGGATGATCCACCGCGACGTCAAGCCGGCGAACCTGCTGCTCTCGGACGAGGGGCTGGTGAAGGTGGCGGACCTGGGGCTGGTCAAGCGCGGTTCGGAGAAGAAGAACGGCCGGCCGGGCGGCGGCGGGTCGGGGACGGGGGGACTGGGGGAGACGGGGTTCAACAAGACCATGGGCACGCCGGCGTTCATGGCGCCGGAGCAGGCGAAGGACGCGACGCGTGTGGACGAGCGGGCGGACGTCTATTCGCTGGGGTGCACCCTGTACAACCTGCTGACCGGCGGGCCGCCGTACACGGGGCGGACGGTGGAGGAGATTTTGACCAAGCAGGCGACGGAGCCGCCGCCGCCGGTGGACGTGGTGGTGAAGAACGTGCCGGCGGGACTGGCGGAGATCGTCAACCGGATGGTGGCGCGTAACCCGGAGCAGCGCTACCGGACGATGGCGGAGGTCATCGGCGCGCTGGAAGGGTTTCTCGGGCTCAAAGGCGGCGGGCTGTCGGCGGCCGGTCAGACCGAGGTGTCGCTGATCGAAGCCAACGCGAAGAAGTTCAACCGTGCGGGCCTGGCCCCCTACCGGTTGCCGCTGGGGTTGGCCGTCGGGGCGGTGTGCGTCGCGGTCGGCGGGGTGATGCTGTTTTCGGCGAACTGGGCGTGGGGGCTGGGGATTCTGACAATACCGCTGTGGATGTGGGGGGCGCGGGAGGTGACGCTGGGGTTCGTCGGGCGCGGGCTCCTCTTGCGGAAGCTGCGGGAGGCGTGGTTTGCCGGGGGCTGGGGCCGCGCGCTGGCGGTGGCGGGCAAAGCGGCGGCGTACGCGCTGGTGGTGCTCGTGGTGCTGTGGGCGATCGGGGCACTGGGGCCGGTGCTGGCGATGGCCGTGCTGGGCGTGGCGTTGGGCGTGGGGTGGTGTTTCGGGGTGGACATGCCCACGGCCCTGGCGCGTCGGGGCGTGCTGGCCGAGCTGCGTGAGACGCTGAAGGTGCTGCGGCAGCGGGGCATGGACGAAGAGGCGGTGCGGCTGACGGTGGCGCGCAACGCCGGTGCCCACTGGGAAGAGCTGCACGAGGCCCTGTTCGGCTACGAGGCCAAGCTGGAGGCGCGGCAGGTGTTGCGGCAAGGGGAGATGGGGAAGAAACGCAAGCTCTTTGCGCCGTGGCGCGACTGGATCGTCCGCTGGCTGGAGAAGTCGGCGGAGGCCGCACGTGCGGCCGCGGCGGCACGGCACCTGGCGAAGGTGGAAGCGCGTCGGCTGGCCAAGGAAGGCAAGAAGAACGCCGAGGCCGAGGCCCGCGAGCTGGCCGAGGCGATGGTGCTCCGGGCGGCGGACGCAAAGAAGGCCGAGGCCAAGGCCAAGGCGGCGAAGGCGGCAGGCCGGCCGGTGGAGATGTCGATCGCGCTGGTGCGGGCCGACGGGTCGGTGCAGGACCTCTCCAGCGACGAGCGGGCGAGGGTGCGACGGGAGCGGGGGTTCGTGAAGCGGCGGTACGGCGGGGTCGTGGGGCTGCTGATCGGACCGCAGGCGCGGCTGGCGCTGGGGCTGGTCGTGCTGCTGGGCTTTGCCCTGTGGCTGCGGCAGAACGACAACCTCAAGCTCTCGGAATGGGCGGCGGCCGGGCGGGCGGTGATGAGCCAGACGGCCGACCGGATCAACGAGGCGATCGGCAACGTCTCCGGCGAGGACGTCGAAGGGAGCGGGGCACGGGTCGTGGTGCCGAAGGACTCGGGCCGGCGCGTTCCGCTGGAGCTGCCGATGCTGCCGAAAGCGGTGACCGGGTTGTGGGCGGATTTCGGTGCGGGCGTGGCGGGTCTGCTGCTGCTGGTGTCGGCGGTGTTCTCGGGGATCCGGCTGGGCTGGTTCGTCATCCCCGGGGCCGCGTTGCTGCTGGCCGGACACCTGCTCGGGGGCATGGTGCCCTCGGTGTGGGTGCTGAGCGGGACGCAAGTCGTCCAGGCGGCGGGGCTGGCGTGGGCGCTGCTGGGGCTGCTGCTGGTGCGGAGCGACTGACTCGACGTGCAGGGGACGTGCGGCCCCCCGCTGCCAGACCATCGGCCCAAGTACGGTGCCTGGCGGCCTAGGCTGGCCGGGCAGAGATGACGGCAGGACAGGCGCTGGGCGTGGGGGTGGTGTTGGGGCTGGCGGCGGCGGTGCCGATCGGGCCGGTGAACGTGGAGCTGGCGCGGCGGACACTGACGCGCGGTTGGGCGGCGGGCGTGGCGCTGGGTTTGGGCGCGGTGAGCGTGGACGTCGCCTACGCGGTGCTCGCGGTGGGGCTGCTCGGGGCAGGGGCGGCGGCGACGGGCGGCGTCGGAGAGGCGGCTGCCGCCGGCGGCTTGGCGGCGTCGCCGGTGGTGTTCTGGGCGCTGGCACCTGCGAGTGTGCTGCTGCTGAGCTATCTGGGGGGCCTGTCGCTGCGGGCGGCGTGGGCGGCATGGCGCGGGGCGGACCGGCTTTCGGGGGCGATGTCCGCCGCCGGCACGACGTCGCGGCTGGGCCGGACCTACCTCACGGGGCTGGCGATGACCGCGGTGAACCCGATGACGGTGGTGTTCTGGTTCGTCACCCTGCCGGGACAAGCGGTGACGCGTGGGGTGGAGTCGGCGTCGCTGGGGTATCTCGCCGCGGGCGTGTTCGTGGGCACGGTGGCGTGGGTGCTGACGTTCGCGACGGCGCTGGCGGCGCTGGGACGGTGGCGCCGGCCGTGGTGGGAGGCGGCGGCCGACGCCGTGGGCGGGACGTTGCTGCTGGGCTTTGCGGCGCTGGGCGTGTGGGCGATGGCGGCGCGGGTCTTCGCGGCGTGAACTCAGGGCGGGCGGGGCACTTGCCGTTGCGCGAGGTTGGGGGCGGGCGGTCGGCGGGGTGACGGGACAGGGGGCATCTCGTACGATGCGGGCCCCGGGGGCGATGAGGACAGGCGTCGGGATGATCGCCGGTCGGGCCGGGCTGCGAAGAGGGATGCTGGCATGGATAAGACACGGACGGCGAGCAGGGGCGGTCGGGGTCGGCGGCAGGTGGCATGGGCGTTGTGGCTGGCCGTGGCCGGCGCGGGGCTGGCGGGGGTTGGCGGCGGGGGATGTGCCCGCGAGCCGGTGGCGCCGTTCGACCCGAGGCAGGTGGGGCTGGCGGAACGGCGTGCGGCGAAGGACGCGCCGCTGACGCCCATGGGGGAGCTGAGCACGCAGTATCAGGACTGGCGTGGCCGGCGGGAGCGTGAGGAAAACCCGCCCCCCCCGCCGCCGCCGGGCCGCGTGCTCACGGGCGAAGAGCGTCGCGTGCCACTGACGCTGGAGCAGGTCATTCAGCGGGTGGTGGCGAACAACCTGGACGTGAAGGTGGCGAGCGTGCAGCCGGCGGTGGAGGCGACGCGCGTGCTGGAGGCGCAGGCCCGGTTCGACCCGACGCTGTTCGGCACGTTGGGCGCGGAGGTGACCAACCGCACGACGGCCGGCTCGGTGATCCCCGACCCGAACAACAACTTTTCGACGATCATCAGCGACCGCCAGCGGCAGGTGCAGTACACGGGGGCGACGGGCATCCGGCAGATCCTTGAAGGCGGCGGGCAGATCGAAGCGCGCTATCAGCTTCGACGGACCGACCTCAACCCCAGCACGTTCCTGATCGACCCGTACTCCGAGGCGGACCTGGTCCTGCAGCTCACGCAGCCGCTGTTGCGCGACTTCGGCGGGCAGGTGAACCGGGCGCGGATCGACATCGCCCGCAACAACCAGAGGGTGAGCGTGCTGGAGTTCCGCAACGCGGTCGAGGAGGCGGTGGCCAAGGCCGAGCAGGTGTACTGGCAGCTGGTGGCGGCGCAGCTGCAAGTGGGCAACGCCGAGCGGCTGCTGGAGAGGACCATCCGCACGGCGGACATCCTGCAGCAGCGGCTGGCCAACGATGCCACGCGGCTGGACCTCACTCAGGCCCAGGCGGACGCGGAGATCCGGCGGTCGGTGCTGGTGCGGGCGCAGGCCCGCGTGCGCGACCTCTCCGACCAGCTCAAGCAGCTGATGAACGACCCGGAGTTGCCGGTGGCCGGGCCGGAGCTGATCGTGGCCGAGAGCCGGCCGCTGGAGCAGCCGGTCCGCTTCGACCTCGCCGAGCTGCTGGAGACGGCGAGCGTGAACCGGGCGGAGCTTTCGCAGCAGCAGCTTCGGATCAACAACGCGTCGATCACGCTGGAGGCGGCCAAGAACAACCTGCTGCCGAGCCTGAACTTCGTGGGCTCGGTGAACCCGTCGGGGCTGGCGACGACGTTCGACCGGGCGATTTCCAGCCAGGCGGACTTCAACCGCATCAGCTACTCGCTGGGGCTGCAGATGGAGATCCCGCTGGGCAACCGCGAGGCGAGGGCGATTTACCGGCGGAGCCTTCTGCAGCGGACGCAGGCGATGACGCAGTACGCGTCGCTGGTGTCGCAGGTGACGCTGGACGTGAAGACGCGGCTGCGGGAGGTGGAGACGACCTGGCAGGAGCTGGTCAACGCGCGGGCGGCGAAGTTTGCGCAGGAGCAGTCGCTGCGGGCGATTCAGGTGCAGGAGGACACGGGGCAGCCGCTGACGCCGTTTTTCGTGCGGAACAAGCTGGACACGCAGGCGAGGCTGGCCGAGGCCGAGGCACAGGAGTATGCGGCGCTGGCGAACTACAACGTGGCGATCAGCCAGCTCGAGCGGGCCAAGGGGACGCTGCTGCGGTACAACAACATCACGCTGGACGAACGCGGCACGGGCCGGACGCGAAATGGGCGATGACGAGTGTTCACGGCTGCGTATCACGAATCGCCGCATCCGAACCAGGCCGACCGCTCAGGCCGTAGCTGTCTTCAGGTGGCTCGGCGCCGGAGTCCCCTTTTTCCAGCGGTCGAACTCACGGGGAAGCATGGCAAGCACGCCTTCCTTCGTCAGCGAGTCCAGGTCGTACGTCCACATCAAACGATCGAAGAACTTGAACAGGCGGCGGACGTTACCTGGTTGCTCACTTCCGAAATTGCGTTTGAGTGACTTGGCTTGCCGATCAAAATAAAGCTCGGTCAAAACATCGAGAACACACGGAATGCCCACGACGTCGTTCTCATACGTCAACCGATACAGCCGATCCAATTCGTCAAATTTGCCCGACAAAAGGATTTGCGCTGTCTCGAGCCGATCACGATAGGAATCATAGACAAAATAAGGACCTGTCAAAGAATGCCGCTTATAGGCGAGGCTTTTGACATTTGGTATATACCGAATGGTCTCCTTCAACTTCCTAACACCCGCCGCATTCGGCGGACACAGAAGATCGAACAGCCACAGGGTCAGCCACGCCCAGAAGCCGTCGTCCTCCTTAGGCACCGTCGTGCCGCTGCGCCGGGCTGCCCCGTCGAGCCACTCGACGTACTGGAGCTTCGAGTCGAAGCCGGTGGGACGTTCCGCCTCGATGGCCGGTCGCAAAGGTTCGGTGAGGGGCGGTGCCTCGAGCCATTCGAACGGCACCGACGACAGGCCTTCCGCTCGGCCCCGTTCAATAAGCTCAACGAACTGCTTCATGCCCTGCTGATTGAAGCGACGCAGCTTCATCGGCCCTCCTTCTGTCCCGAGTTGAGCAGGTCGAACTTCCTGGACCACCGCTGCTTTTCACCAAAGTCCCTCACGACCTGGTCGATCCAATCGAGCTTGTCCTCGACAGACGTCTCATCCGTGATGATCAGCTCCTGCGAGCCGAGCTGACCGATGATGAAGTCGTGGTACCAGCGGTGGAACCAGTGGTCGTCGTCATCGGTGTCGGTCTCCTTGACCAGTAAGGCATGGATGAGAGCTCGACGCAGGATCTCCGGGTAAACCAGTGCCCGGAAGTTGGGATCACGGCCCAGCACGGCCGGTTCGCCACAGGCCGTGTCAAGCACCGCGATGGGGTCCTCCTCTTCGCACTCGAGCGTCCAGACCAGGCCATGCAGATCCTTATTTTGCCAACGCACCAGATCACGCCGGGGCGAGGGGCCGTCGCCCTGCGGAGAGATCCCCTCCGCGAGCGCGATCAGACGGCCGGGGTCGCGTTCGGCGTCCACCAACTTGACGGTAAAGAGGGCGAGTTTCGGGTCACTGAACGCCGTCAGCGCCCGTTTCGCCATCGGCACCGGCTCGAGCTGGGCAGCGGTTCCCCACGGGAAACGCATCCGGACCGTTCGATGCGACGCTTCGACGAACACCCTGGCCGTGGGAAACCGTTCGGCGAGCTCGCCGAGTTGCAGATGCACGTCGAAGCTCAGCGGCGGACCTTCGATCAGCTGCACATTGGCCTGCCGGCGGGTCAGACGCACGCGGTCGCTGAAATTGAACTTGACCGTGTTCATGGTGTCCTCGCTTCCGCAGGGTCATGCCGTCACTTCCGCGCGCTCATCGTCGAACCGAAGCACGATGTCATAGAGCGGATAGAAGCCGGTCACCTCCACTTTGAAGTTGTCCGTGGTCGGGAAGACGTGCAACTTGTTGCCGGGGTCAGCCGGCTCCCACTTCGCCCCATCACAGTGGATCACCAGCTCGCTCTTAGAATCGCGAAAGTCGAAATCGAGCGGGTCGTACTGAGACCATGGGCTGCCCACGGTCGGGCGATAGGCGACCTCGATGGTGATCCGCCGAGGCGGCGTCTCTCCAGGCCGGCCCTTGACCACGAAGCCCTTGGACGAGCCGTGATCGATCTTGGAGAGGATGTATGGAAGCCTCGGCTTGTCGCCGCCGGGCGGCGTGGGAACCTGCGGCTTGCCACCTGGCTTGGGGCCTTCCGGCGTCGTGGCCTGCATGGGGATGGCATCGGGGTGTTCCCGGTCGATGACCGAAAAGATATCGGTGGACACGCCACCCTGGGGGGTCTTGACCTCTTCGCGGGTGTGCTCCAGCAACCGGGTGACGATGGACCGCACGAACTCGATTTCTCCTTTTCGCGGCTTGTAGTTCTTCTCGAACTCATCGGCCTGGGAGGTCCATTTGGTGTGACTGGCCTTTTCCGCCGAGCGTAGCAGGTCAGCTATGGCCGGTTGATCGATGCGTACGAGGGCACGGACGTCATTGAGCTTGTCGCCTTCGTGCGAAATGGGCAGCAGTCCGCGGAAGAAGGTGGGGCGCTCCCGCTCCTGCGGTGCCGAGGTGAGGTACACGTCAACGAACGTCTGGGTGGGCGCAGCCGTCTTCGGGTGCACGAAGAGCGGACATCGCACGGAGACGACCTGTCCGGACTTCAGGCCCGAACGCACCGCCTGAACCACTTCCGGCGGCACGAGCTCGCGGGTGAGCTTCTGGGTTTCATTGGGCTGCGGCTGCAGCGTGGCGAGTGCCGGTGCAGGGTTCACGATGGCGTACCGGGCAAGATGAACCAGGGGGCGGATCTCCTCGCTGCAGATGTGATCGATGCAGTCGCGATCAATCTTGACCGTCGTCGGCGGATCGGTCCGGCGGTCTTCCAGATGCACTTTGAGTTTGTTCTGAAGAACGGCGTAGAAGAAGTTCTCGACGATGGCGTCGCGCAGGTCCTCGAAGGTGATCACGTCCGTGACATAGGGAATCGCCACTGAGAGACCCGGCTGAGTGGAGCGAGCGACGCTGAACGCGGTGCGAAAGCGCTCATTCCACTCCTTCGACTCGATGGGCCACCGCACCCCGGTTTCGTCCATCCGGTCGAGAAAGTGTGCCCCCGGGAGATGCTTTTTCCCGTTGACATGTCGGACGCCAAGAAACGCGCGCCCCGCGAGGATCGGCTTAGGCGGCTTGTCGGAGTGTCGGACGGTCAAGGCGAACCAGGTCCGGATTTGACTGGCTTTCAGAAACACCACCTTGCCCACGCCGCGGCTCCCCAGGTTGCTGCCCGACTTGGCCGTCACCGCCTCGTGGAACAGGAAATTGCAGAAGTTATTCGGTTCCTCTCCCGTGGGATTGCTGTAATCGCCGAGCAGCCCCGTCGTGTTGAAATCTTCAATCACGAGGAAGTCGCACGGCGTGTCTGAACGGGGCGGGATGATCTTCGCGTCCGCCGATTTGCGGACATGATCAAATAGGCCACGAAACCACTCTTCTTCCGCAGCTCTTTTCGAAACGAGGCGGCCGAACGCGATGCGAATGGTGACCGGCTGGCGTTCATCGTGGACGGCGTCCAGCGCGTTCTGGAAGGCTTCACGGACAAGATAATTCGTGAATTCCTTGTCGCTGTCACCGAGGAACTCCTCGACCTGGGCCGCGCCGCTCAGGTCATCGTTTGGATTCATCGCGCGGAAGATCCACTGGGCCATATGCGTCTCGCGATGCGTTCTTGAAAGCTCGCCCTGCCGCACGTCTCCCGCTGGCATCGCAGTCGATGCGTCCGCGAACACGCGGGATCAGGATGACGACCGATCGTGCACCAGATTACCCCGACGACGATCGCAGACAACACGTCCACCCACACCGAACTGACACGGAGTGGTCAGCACTTTGACAAAGCGCGTCTTTTGGCACAGCGATTGCAGACCCGAAACGGCAGCCGTGGTACCCGGACCGAGCGGAGAAATGCGGCCGGGCAACCCGCAGTCGCGGTGGAATATGGCCCAGCCAACAGCGGTTCGCCCGGGTCGGATGGAGCGCGACCACGAGCCCCGTCGTCACCGTTCCAGTTGCTTGCGGCGGTGGGCTTCATCCAGGCGGTGGTGGATGCGGTGCACCTCGGCGTCGGGCAGTGCGGTGGGCGGACGGCCGGCCGAGAGCGCGGCCGAGCGGGTGTACACCCGGGCGGCCTTGGCCGTCATCGCCAGCGCCGACCACGCCAGCCCGGCCGTGGCGGCAGGACAAATCACCCCGTGGTTGTCCAGCAGGATCACCGGGGGGGGCGGGCGGTCGGACGGCAGCCGGCGGTGAAGCTCACGGGCCAGCGCCAGCCCGGGGTCGATGTACGGCAGTCGCATCGACGTCGGCCCGCAGCACACCACCTCGTCCGGAAACCGTCGCCGGGCGGCAAAGTCGTCGGCCAGCGGCGAACACATCACCGCGAGCACGTCCTCCGGGTGTGCGTGCGCCACCGCGGCCACCGACGGCCGGGCCAGCAGCACGGCATGGAAAAACGCCTCGACGGACGGTTTGGTCCCGCCGCTCGACGGTGAGGACGCCTCGGGCCTGGGGGCGGGCCCGGCCGACGGAAGCCTGGGCGACGCTGTGCCGGCCGGTGTGCCGTGCGCGGGCACGATGACGCTTCGCAGCAGGGCCTCGACCTCTTCCTCGGAGAGCACATCGTCGGCTTCAACGGCCGCCAGCAGCGGGGCCATCTCACAGCAGACGACCCCGTCGGGGTCGAGGTCCGCGAGGCGGTGGCCCGAGGCTTTCACGAGGAAGCGGCCGGCGGACACGCCCGACGACGGCAGGCGTACGGACGTGTTCCCCTCGGCGAGGATGGCGAGGTCGCCGGCCCGTCCGATGCGGTGGGAGAGGGTCAGCAACTCGTCGAGGGCTGAACGGTACAGGTCGGCTGGCGGGGTCACGGCGGTAGCGTCCGTCAGGGGCGGGAGCGTCAGTCGAGGTCGCCGCAGAGGTGCACGTGGATGCCGAGGGCATCGAGGGCGGCGGCCTTGACGAACAGGGCATGTCGCGCGGTAGACAGGTCTTTGGCGTAGACGACCTGGATGTGGTTGGACTTGTGTTTGGCCATCATCTGGTCGCGGGAGACGCCGCGGAAGACGGTGTGCATGATGGGCCACTGGCGGGTGGTCTGGTTCCAGCGGTCTTCGGTTTCGGCGTCGGGAAGTCCGACGACGTCGGCGAGCCCCATGTCGCAGGCGAGCTGGCCGTTCCAGGTGCCGTTGCCGTCGAGCTGGCCGTCGATGTAGATGCGGGACCAGACGATGTAGCCGGGTTTGGAGATGCCACGGCAGGTGCCGCCGCCGAGGCGGAAATACATCGGCGGTTGGCGCATGGAGGATGTGCCTTTGTAGCCGCCGATGAAGTGGGCCGGGGGCGCGCCGCCGGAGATGAGCAGGACCCACACGTAGTCATCGAGCTGCGTTTTCTTGCCGTCGGCGGTCGTACCGGGGCCGGTGTAGTGACGGCCCCACCGCAGGTCGTGCAGGGTGTTTTCCGGCGGGAGCTTCAGCGAACGCCAGAGGTGATAGGTGATGTAGCCGTCGAGCCCGGCGCACTCGTCCACCTCGTTGAAGTGCGGGACGGCCTGCCCTTTGAAGAGGATTTTGCCGGTTTTCTCGCAGATCACCGGCGGCCGGTCGACGTTGTTCAGCAGGCCTTCGACAAGGTCGGACGCGGGCGTGAGGTCTTTGAGGCCCTGCTGATACTGGATGCCGATGGCGCCACAGCCGAACTCGTCGGCCAGACGGACGGCGGCGATGTACATCTTGCACTGCTGCAGAACCTGCGCGGGGGTGAGGTCCTTCGTCTCGTCCTCGCCGAAATGGAACGTCACGCCCCGATCGACGAGCCAGTCGAACGTGGCCTTGGCCTGCTCGTCGGAGACGGTGAGCATCTTGGCGTACAGCGTGGACTGCGACAGACGCTCCTTGAAGACGCCGGTGGGATGCAGCAGCTCGTCGGGAATGATGGCGTTGTACATGCCCATGCAGCCTTCGTCGAAGACGCCGAGGATGGCCTTGTGCTTCCGCAGCTGTTGGGCGAAGGCCTCACCGGCCTTGCGGGCGGCGGCCGGGAGCTTCACGTCGTCGAGGCTGCGGACGTGCGACGTGTCGTGCTTGACCTTGCCCGTGCGGATCCACGAACGCAGGCCCTTGAGGAACGCGTCGTCGGTGAAGTCTTCCGACCAGAGCGTGGCGTAGGGCTGGCCGGCCTTGGTCAGCGAGCCGTTGAGATTGAGCATCCCCACCAGCCCCGGCCATGTCCCCGACCAGTTGGCCACGGTGAGGATGGGCGCCTTGCGGCCGATCAGACCGTGCAGGACATGGTGCGAGTACTGCCAGACGGCCTCGGCCACGACCACGGGCGCGTCGTCGGGGATCTTGGCGAACACCTCCATGCCGTACTTCTGGGAGTCGATGAAGCCGTGGCCGACGTCCTTGCGAATCGGGTGGGCACGGACGAGCTTCACACCTTCGCGTTTGAACGCGTCGGTGAGTCTGGCCTCCATGGCCGACTGGGCCGGCTGGCAGACGACGTTGGCGGACGTGCGAAGGTCGCCGGAGACGACGAGATATGCGGTTTTCATAGGTGGGTTCCCTTGGCAGTTGGCGGTGGTGATGCGGTCGGGCAGATGGTTTTGGGTAACGTGTGTCCCGCCGGGTCAGGGGGCGGCCGGTGGTCTGTCCGGGCGGGCGACGAGCAGCCGTCGCGCGGGCAGGTCGATGCCGTGGGCCTGAACCTGCCGCGCCGGGGCGTCGGTGATCAGGCCGTGCCCTGCCCACGCGGACAGGAGCATCGGGCCGGACACGCCGAGTTTGCTCGCGTCGAGGACGAAATAACTGCGTTCGGCCGCGGCGAGGACGGCGCGTTGCAGCCGGACGACGTCGTTCTGGCTGTTCCACACTCCGTCGGCCGTGAACCCCTCACCGCCGACGAACGCGAGGTCGATCACGCGTCCGCTGGCGGCACGGCACGCGTCGTCGCCGAAGATCGCCGCTTGCCTCGGCAGCAGCGTCCCACCCAGCACCTCCACATCGACCCCGGGCACCACGGAGAGCTTGATGGCGGCGGCGAGGTTGTTGGTCAGTACGGTCAGCCGGGGGGGCGGGTCGCCCGGCTCGCCGACGGGCAACCCGGCAGCGAACTCGGCCTCGATCGCCTCGGCGATGGCAAAACAGGTCGTGCCCGCGTCGAGAAAGACGGTCGTGCCCGGCCGCGGCGGCCGGCCGGACGCCAGTTGTGCGCCGGATGTCAGTCGCCGGCCGGACCGCAGGAGGCGGACGGCAGCGTCGGCGATGGCCGACTTGGCGGCCGTGTGCTGGGCACGGCGCAGCTCGAAGGCCGGGAAGAAGCATTCGAAATCGCCGAGGTCGCCGGCGTACGGGGAGAGCGCCCCGCCGTGCGTGCGTCGGACCAGGCGTTTGCGGGCCAGGGCCGCGAGGTCGCGTCGGGCGGTGGCCTCAGAGACGCCCAGCAACTCACAGACGCGCGACACGGGCAGGTAATGCTGGCTGGCCAGCAGCTCCTGCAGCCGCTGCCGCCGGGCGAGGGTGACGTGCCGGGGGAGCCGTCCCATGGCGGAAGCAGCTTGCGCGAAAATATGAACGATGTCAATCGTAACGGCGCCGGACTTGCCTTTCGCGGCACGCCGGGGCCGGTCGGCACGTCACATCGGGCCGGCACCGGCCATCGCGGGCGCCCCCCCCATTGCGGACGTTCCCCCCTTTGCGGGCGGCCTACGGACCCGGCCACACGCCGGCGGCGCGAAAGTGCCTGACGACCTCGCCGGGGATCGCCAGGGCCTCGCGGCTCCGCAGGATCGAACCGTGTGTCGCCCCGGGAACGATGCGGACCGTACCGGGTCGGACCGGGCGTGTGGTCGGCGCTGCAGGGTCGGCCGGGTCGAGGGCGTCCAGCACGGCGGCGAGGGACGCCACGGCCTCGTCGAGATAGAAGTCGTCGGCCGCGCCGACGATCAGTCGGATGCGCTCACGCCAGAGGGGGACGTAGCGCTGGGGCTGCGTGGCCAGCAGATGGGCGAGGTCGAAACGGCGGTAGCGCTCGGCCTCGTCGCGGTCGATCTCGCCGGTGAGGGGGTCGAACAGGGGACGGACCGAGCCATCCGGCCGTCGCGACCCGAAGCAGGCCTGCCAGCTCGCCCACTGCTGGGCGGAGGTCAGGTTGGGCCCGAGGACGTGCTCGAGCAGGTTTTCCTGCCGGACGGTCATGGTGACCGTGCCGGCGCGGTTTCTCACGCTGGGGGTCTCGCTGCCGTCGGGAAGCTGGTACGCGTTGACATGCCGGTAGAGGTCGATGCGCTGGAAGTGGCGGAAGTCCACCGGGTCGGGCGCGGTGGACCATGCGGCGGAGAACAGCTCGGGAAAGTGCAGCGCGAGGTGAAGGACGGTCCAGCCGCCGGAGGAATGGCCGCGCAGCACGCGGGCCTGCGCGTGGGGCCGGAGCGGGTATCGCGCCTCGAGAGCGGGCAGCAGCTCGTGCACGAGGGCCTGTGCCCACGGTCCGTTGTTGTCGGAGTCGAGGAAGAGCGTGTGGCCGTTGGGCGAGGAGGGGTCGAGCACGATGTGAAAGGCGTGGTCGGCGAGCAGCGCCTGGTCGGAGCCGCTTGGGGAAGAAGCGACGGTCCACGCGACCTGCCCGTGGTCGCCGCCGAACCCGGGCACCTCATAGACGGCGGGGTACAGGGTGCCGGGGCGAAGGACGCGAGGCAGCCGGACGCCCGCCCGGAGCTCGAAATCACGGCCGTAGTGCTCGGAGAGCCGCCGAGAACGCACGACAAACTCTTCGACGCCTTGAACGTGTGCGGGAAACGCCCGGTCGTGCGTCGCGCGGTGGAGCCGCAGGGTGGCGGTGCGACCGGCCGCAAGCTGCAGTGAGACGGGGTCGGAAAGGGCGTTGCCCCTCACGAGCTGGAAGTCGCCCACGTCGCCGCGGGTGTGGATCCACGCGACCTGGGCCCGGTAGGTGCCGGCGGGGAGTTCGCCGAGGCGGGCGGCCCGGCGGCCGTCGAAACCGGGGGCGTCCGGGCCGAGCTCCACCTCTCCCGCGAGCAGCGCATCGCCGGCGGCGTCGATGGCGAACAGCGGCTGCGGGTCGTGGGGGAAGAAGAAATCGGCCGGGCGCGCCCGCCGGCCGACGCGGGCGTCCGGCCGTGTAAGGAACAGCACGAGCCGGCCGTCCCGCCCTCGAAGAACTTCGCCGAGGGCCGGGTCCACCTCGACGCGGACCGTCTGGGCGGTTGTCGTGGCGGTACCCGCCAGGACGGAGACAGCGCACGCGAAGGTCGCGGCAGCGATGCGGAGCCTGAAGATGCGGACGTTCATCCGCCGTCACGGTAGGGGTCGCACCGGACGGACAAGCCCGGTTGTCCGCCGAACGACCCTCCGCGGCCACCGCACCGGCGGCGGCGTGCGGGCTCGGTGGCGGTCCTCGACGCAAGCCACAAACGGGTACACTGCGGGCCGATGCGATACCGGTTTCTCGGTGCGGCGCAGACGGTCACGGGCTCGGCGCATCTCGTGGACGCCGACCGGTGCCGGGTGCTGCTGGATTTCGGACTGTTTCAGGGTCGGCGGGAGGAAGCGCGACGGCTGAATGAGTCGCTTTCGGCGGAGCTTGCCGACGTGGACGCGGTGGTGCTGTCGCACGGACACCTCGACCACTGCGGGCGGCTGCCGATGCTGGCAAGGGCCGGCTTCCACGGGCCCGTGTACGCCACGGCCGCCACCGCCGATGTGGCCCGCGTGGTGCTGATGGACGCCGCCCAGATCCAGAAAGAGGACGCCGACTACCTCAACCGGCGGACGCGCCTGGGGATGGACCAGCCGGTTCGCCCGCTTTTCACGGAAGAAGACGTCCGGCGGGTGATGCGTCAGTTTCGCATCGTGAGGCTTGGCGAGCCGGCACGGCTGGCGGAAGGGGTCACGGTGACCCTGCATGAGGCGGGACACATCCTCGGTTCCGCGTATGTGACGCTGGAGCACGCGAAGGCGGGCTCAGTGCAGCGGCTGCTGTTCACCGCGGACGTCGGCCGCCGTGGCACGCCGATCCTGCGCGACCCGGCCCCGCTCACGGGTGCGTTCGACGCCGTGATCACCGAATCGACGTACGGCACGGTGAAGCACGCGCCGATGTCCGAGGTCGGCCCGCAACTTCTGCAGATCCTGCGGGAAGCGGTCCGGCGGCGCGGCCGGGTGATCCTTCCCGCGTTCGCCGTCGGCCGCACGCAGACGCTGCTTTGGTACGTGCAGCGGTTCATCCAGAACGGCGAGCTGCCCGAGCTGCCGATCTATGTCGATTCGCCGATGGGCAGCGAGATTTCGGCGATTCATCAGCGGCATGCCGACGCGTTCGACGACGAGACGCGGCGGGCGGTGTGCGACGGGGACCGCTGCGACCTCTTCGGCATGACCCGGGTGCACTTCGCGGTGACGGGCGACGAGTCCAGAGCGATCAACCGGGTGGCCGGGGCCGCCGTGATCATCGCCTCCAGCCCGACGTGCGAGTTCGGGCGGGTGCTGCACCACCTCAAGCGGTCGGTGGAGAACCCGGACGACGCCGTGGTGTTCGTGGGGTGGACGCCGCCGAACACGCTCGGCCGGCGGCTGCAGGACGCGGCGACGGCACCACCCGCACCGGGCGGCGCGCCGTATCGCGTGCGCATCCTTGACCGTTTCTACGAAGTGCGCTGCCGCATCCACACGCTGCACGGGCTGTCCGCGCATGCCGACGGCGACGAGCTGCTCGAGTGGCTGCGGCCCACGCTCAGGCCGACGACCACCGCCTACGTTGTGCACGGCGAAGCCGACCGGTGCGAAGGCTTCGCTTGGCGTCTGGTGGAGGCCGGTATGGGACGGGCGATGGCCCCCGCCGGGGGGACGGTGGCCATCGGCTGACGGGGCGGGGTGCCCGCGAGTCCCCGCACGCGCGAAACCGTCCCCCGGCCACGCAGCGCAGCTGGCAGGATTCGAACCTGCGACCGGCGGATTAGAAATCCGCTGCTCTGTCCAGCTGAGCTACAGCTGCGACCGGGGCATCGTACGCCCGCTCACCGCGCCGCCGCCCCTCCCCGGTCCAAACTAAGCGCCCACGAGGAAGTGCACCACGTCACCTTCCTGCATGATGTAGTCCTTGCCTTCCACGCGGAGCTTGCCGGAGCTCTTGACCGCCGCTTCCGACCCGCAGGCCACGAGGTCGTCGATGGAGAACACTTCGGCCCGGATGAACGTGCGCTCGAAGTCGGTGTGGATGACGCCGGCGGCCTGCGGCGCCTTGCACCCCACCGGGATCGTCCACGCCCGGATTTCTTTCGGCCCCATCGTGAAAAAGCTCTGCAGCCCCAGCAGCCTGTACGCCGCCCGCGTGAGCGTCGCCAGCGCCGGCTCCTTGAGCCCCAGGCTCTCGAGCATCTCCGCGCGGTCACTCTCGGGCAGTTCGCTCAGCTCGGCCTCCAGCTTGCCGCACACCGGCACCACGTCCCCGCCCTCGGCGGCCGCCCGCTGCCGCACCTTCTGCACCAGCGGCTTCTCGCCCAGCACGTCGTCCTCGCCAACGTTGGCCACATACAGCACTTTTTTGGCCGTGATCAGCCCCAGCCCGCGGACGATCTTCCGCTCGTCGGCGTCGAGCGCGAGCGACCGGAGCGGTTTGCCTTCGTTGAGGTGTGCCCTGGCCTTGCGGAGCAGCTCCACCCGGGCGATGGCGTCCTTGTCGCCGCTGCGGGCGAGCCGCTCGGACTTGTCGAGCGCCGAGGTCACCGTCTCGAGGTCGGCCAGCGCCAGCTCGGTGTCGATCGTTTCGATGTCGCGGATCGGATCCACCGAACCCTCGACGTGCGTGATGTCCCCGCCCTCAAAACACCGCACGACGTGCAGGATCGCGTCCACTTCGCGGATGTGCGAGAGGAACTTGTTGCCCAGCCCCTCGCCGGTGCTCGCCCCACGCACGATGCCGGCGATGTCCACCACCCGCACCGTCGCCGGGACGATCCGCTGGGTCTTCTGGTAGCGGTTCAGGATCGCCAGTCGCGGGTCGGGCACGTTCACGACGCCCACGTTCGGCTCGATGGTGGCGAACGGGTAGTTGGCGGCCAGAGCGCCGGCGGCGGTGAGCGCGTTGAACAGCGTGCTCTTGCCCACGTTCGGCAGCCCGACGATCCCCACTTCCAGTCCCATAGGGCAGAGAGGGTAGGCGGGCGAGGCGAGCCGTCGCCAACAGCGGGACCACAGGCCCCTCCGCTGCACCCGTTGCCGGCGGTCACGCAGAGGTGGACGCGACCTCTGCCCTGCCGTCGCCTGAGGGAAGCACGCCGAAACGGAGGACGACCGCCGTCAGCACCTGCAGCGTCAAACCGCCCGCGATGGCCACCCAGGGCAACTCCGTGGAGACGAACAGCCCCCACAGCACCGCCGCCGGCGACATCCAACCCAGCGGCGTCGAGCGTTCGAAAGGCGCTGCGCTGAACACCAGGAGCTGCACGGTCAACTCGCCGAGCAGCGGCAGGATCATGAGCCCTGCCACGCCCAAAGCAACGGCCAGGCGGCCACGTGTGGCCAGCCGGGAATGGGCGACCATCCCCAGTTGCAGCAACGCGGCGGCGAAGGCGGCCCACGCCGCGCCCGCCGCCGCCGCCCGCATCAGCGCCCCCTCCAGACCAAACTCCACTTCGAGTTCGGGGAAGGCGGCGGCCACCGGCAGCAGCCCCAGCGTCACCGCCGCGGCAGCCACGCACAGGGTCATCCACGACGGCGGCGTGTCCCGGGGGACAATGCCAAGGCGCCGCTGCACACGTCGGGCCGTCCCGAGCCGGGCGGCGAGCGACGTGAGCGGGGCAAGGGCAAACAGCAGCAGCGTCAACGATGCCCCGCCCACCAGCCGCCCACGGCCGGCGCTGAGGTCGTCCAGCCATCGCGGCCCCATCGACTCCCACAAAAGCAGGCCCAGCGCGTTGGCCACGCTCCATACGGCCAGCAGGCACAACCCCAGGTCGACGCCCAGCGCGTGGCGGTGCGGCTGGCTGAACTTGCGCGCGGCAGCGAAGAACAGGACGCCCGCCAGCACGAACTGCACCAGCGCTGCCACGACAACCTCGGCGCCGACATCCAGTGACCGCACGTCGAAGGCACTCGCCCCGGCCAGGGGCGGCAGCAGCACACTGATCGCCGGCACGAACGACATCACCCCCAGCAGCAGCGGCGACACCACCACCAGCACCACGAGGATCACCCCCGCCTGACGGGTCAGCATCGCCAGCAGCGCCGTGGCGGCCCACGTGGCCACCGCGGTCATCAGCAGCAGGCCGGCCGCCCGGAACCACAGCAGCAGGCTCGCGTCGGCAGCGTAGCTGGCCACGACGCCAACGACCGTGCACGGCACGATCGCGCACAGGGCCTGACTCGACGCCCCCAGCACGTAGCCGAACATCACCGACGCGGGCGAAAGGTCCATCAGACGCAGCGAGTCGTGCATCCCTCCGCCCCCCCCACTGCCCGGTCCGCCTCCGCCCCCGACGCCCCCC
This sequence comes from Tepidisphaerales bacterium, assembly GCA_046299715.1. Taxonomy (GTDB): domain Bacteria; phylum Planctomycetota; class Phycisphaerae; order Tepidisphaerales; family Tepidisphaeraceae; genus JBBRUM01. Next base: position 267,231 of record JBKBHU010000004.1, read on the forward strand.
GCCCACCAGGCACTTCCGCCGTCGCCGCCGACGTCCGCTCGCAACGCCCCGGCCACGCCCAGCCCACCGACCAGCACGCTCAGCACCCCCAGCAGCATCAGCATCGCCACCGCCCAGCCGCCGGTCACCGCCGGCGACATCTCCCACGAGCTCAGCCACAGCAGGGCCAGTCCGGCAGCGGTCCCCAGCACGGCCACGCCGCCGTGCACGCGCAGCCCCCCGCGGGCGTGAAACCACGCGTAGGCGACCGGGTTTCTTGCAGGCCAGAAGCTCATCCGCCCTCTCCTACTTCCTCAGCCCCTCCTCATCCCCCCCAACCCCGCTGCCCCCGCCCGGACGCTGCACCGTTCAGTCCACCTGCCCCAGCCCCGACCGCAGGTAAAGTTCCTCGAGATTCACCACCAGCGCGGCAAACTCACACACCGGCACGCCGTCGTCGAGCAGGCGACGCAGCAGGCGGTGCGACGCCTCGTCGTCGGCGTCGAACTCGAGGGTCGCGCGGTCGCGCTCCACCTCCACCGCCGACACCCCTTCGATCGCCAGCAGCGTCTGCTCGAGCCGGGCTACCGGACGCGACAGACGCAGACGGTACCGTCGCCGCCGGCCTGCATCCGGCCCAGCGCCTGCCACCTCCGCCACCGTCCCGAACCGCACCAGCCGGCCGGCCTGCATGATGCCGATGTGCGAGCAGTACTCCGGCATGTCGGCAAGGATGTGACTGGAGACCACCAGCGCCTTGCCCTGCTCACGCAGGTCGATCAGGAGCTGGCGGAACTGCACGCGTCCGGCGGGGTCGAGGCCCGCGGCCGGCTCGTCCAGCAGCACCACCGCCGGGTTGGCAAGCAGTGTCCGGGCGATGCCCAGTCGCTGACGCATGCCCCGGCTGAGCGTGCGCACTTTCTGACCCGCCTTCTCCGTCAGCCACAGCTTGCTGAGCCACAGCTCGGTCCGGTCGCGAATCTCGCTGTCGTCGAGCCGGTAACCCAAGCCGACGGCGTGGAGAAACTGCCTGACCGTGAGGTCTTCCCAGAGTGCGGGGGTGTCGGGCGTGAAGCCGAGCAGGTGCCTGCGGTCGGGCGTGAGCGGGGCGCCGTCCAGCCGCACCTCGCCCGAGTCCGGCGGCTGCAGCCCGGCAAGGACCCGGAGCAGCGTGGTCTTGCCGGCGCCGTTCGGGCCGATCAGCCCCATCAGCGACGCCGGAGACAACGCCAGCGACACCCCACGCAAGGCTTCGATCTCGCCGAACCGCACGTGGATGCCCGACGCCTCCAGCAACGCCTCCGCCATCGGCCGGTCAAGATACCCGAAGACACGGCCCGTGGCCCTCCTTGTCCGCCGAGGCCGGGCGGCTCATCGCCGCACGACCGGCTCCGGGCGGGGGTCGGCGAAGAAACGGGCCAGCTCGGCCGCCACCGCCTCATCGAACACCACGCTCGTGTGGTTCGCGTTCGCCAGCCACAGGGCCTGCTTCGGCAGCGTCGCGTCCCGAAAGAGACGCCGACCTTCGCTGGCCGGGATGAGTTCGTCGGCCGTGCCGTGAACGACCAGCAGGGGCCTTGGCCAGAGCCGGTCGGCTGCGTCGGCCGGACGAAATCGCCTCAGGGGCACGCCCGAGTGCAGCTCCGCCAGGGGGAAGCCCACCTGCCGCACCAGCCACCCCAGCGGCCCGGGAAACTGGCGGTAGGACAGTTCCTGCATGAGCCGCCCGAGGTCGCCGTACGTGCTAACCACCGCCACAGCCGCGATGGCCCGGCCTTCGGCGGAATCGGTCGCCGCAGCGGCCAGGGCGGCCGCTCCCCCCTGGCTGATCCCCACCACCCCCACCGGCCCGGCCACGTCCGCCCGCATCCGGAGCCACCGCACCGCCCCGAGCACGTCATGACGCTCGCGGATGCCAAAGCTGGCGAGCTGGCCGGCCGACCGACCGTGCGCCCGCAAATCGATCGCCAGCACCCCCAGACCCGCATCCACCATGCGGCGGGCGACCAGAAGCTGGTTGCCCGAGTTGGCCCCAAGCCCGTGGGCCACCACCACGACGGGCAGGTCGGGCGTGAGCGGCGCGATGAACCACCCGGCGATGGGCGTGCCATCGGTGGCTTCGAACTCAACCGCCTCCGCCCTCCCGAAGGGCTCGCCGAGGGCTTCGGGCGTGAGGGCCGGCGTCACCTTGACGCGGTACACCATCACGGCGGCCATGACCCACGGCAAGCCGACGGTCAGGAGAATCGCCCCCCGCACCAGAAGCGTTGCGGCACGCATCCCCACGAGACCCGCCGGGCCGGGACCGCCTCCGGACCGGCCTCCGGGGCCTTCGCTGGCCGACCGCCGTCGAAGCCACGGGTGCAGGAGCAGGGCCATGCCGAGCAGCACGCCGCGGTCCAGCCCCCGCAGCACCAACATAAGCGCCACAGCAAAGTACGCGCCCAGCAGCACCTGTCCCGGACGGACCGTGCCATCGCCGACGAAGGCGTAGACCCACGACAGTCCCGCCGAGAGCGACAGCCCCAGCATCGCCATCGCCGCCAGCCGGAAGCACCGCACGCCGCGGTGCGGCCCGGGCCAGATCGCCCAGACCAGCGCTACCACGGGCAGACCGATGTACACGGCCCGCAGCAGCGCATGTGCAGCTCCAAGGGCCACGCCACCGTCGTCCACGCCGCATCATAACCCTCACCGCGCCGCGGCCGGCCTTCGCCTGCAGTGCCGACGCATGCGGGTGCGACATCGCGTCCGATGGGGCCACGTCAACGGACCGCAGCACTTTGTGGTACAACTGCGGCAACAGGACACACGATGGTGCTTCGACTCGGGTCGGTCGTGTCGTTGGTACTGGGGATTGCAACGTACTTGGTGATGGCGGCTTCGACACTCGGGCAGCCGGTCTCTTCACCACCGAGAAGCGGCACCGAGCGGCCGGGCGGTGCGTCGGCACAGGGGCCGCTGTTCGTCTGGATCGAAGGCGAGAACCCCACACAGACCAACATCCGCCCGCACCCGTGGTACAGCAATCAGGTGGACAAGTCGGCCCTCTCCGGTGGCGACTTCCTCGCCCACTTCGACCCCGCCCGCCCGGGCACGGCAACGTATCAGTTCAACGTGCCCGCGGCCGGCGATTACCACTTCTGGCTTCGGGCCAACCCGGTCTCCAGCAAGCTTTCGTACCGGCTCAACGGCGGCCCCGAAACGGCCATCGACTTCAGCAATCACCTCGACAACCGCAACATCGCCAGCGACGGCCGGGTGGACCTGCGGTTTATCGCGTGGACGCGGGTCGGGCGGGTGAACCTGCGCGCCGGACGCAACACGGTCATCTTCCGGATGCACTCGGAGAACGCCAACCACGGCTCGATCGACTGCTTCACCTTTGTCTCTACCCGCTGGCGGCCCGAAGGCACGCTCAAGCCCGACCAGACCCCGCCGCTGGCTGACGTCGCCGGCCTCGACACGGCGTGGGCCTTCGAGCCGGACGACGACGACTTCAAGCCCGGCGCGCTGTGGGACTTGCGGGGGCTCAACGAACGGGTCGCCGGCGAGACGGGGTTCATCCGCCTCAGTGAAGACGGGCGATCGTTCGTCCGCGGCGACGGCACGCCCATCCGCTTCTGGGGCGTCGTCTCCGACGGCATCGGCTTCACCCCCGAGCAGATGGAGACGCACTGCAAGTTCCTGGCCAAGCGCGGCATCAACATGATCCGGCTGCATCTCAACCTCCCGGACACGTCACCGGGCAGCCGGATGGACCGCCTCAACCAGCGCGACCTCGACCGGACATTTCGTTTCATTTCCGTCGCCCGCCGCCACGGCATCTACATCACGATCTCGCCGTTCTGGGCGCACATGCGCGCCCCCGCGTCGTGGGGCATCGAGGACTATGCCGACCGGCAGATCTGGGGGCTGATGTTCTTCAACCCCGACCTGCAGGAGGCCTACCGGAGCTGGACACGCCAGCTCTACACCACCGTCAACCCCTACACAGGGCTGGCCCTCAAGGACGACCCGGCCGTCGCCATCGTGCAGGTCAAGAACGAGGACTCGCTGCTGTTCTGGACGTTTCAGGATGTCCGGCCGGCCCAGCGCCGCCTCATCGGCCGGCAGTTCGGTCAGTGGGCGGCCGGGAAGTACGGCTCGCTGGAGAAGGCGTTCGAAGCGTGGGGCGGGCCGACCGTCGAAGGCGACGATCCGGCGGCCGGCGTCGTGGGGTTCCGGCTCATCTGGCATCTCACCCAGCCCCCTCCCGCCGACCCCAGGCAGCGGCAGCGGCTGGACGACCAGACCGAATTCCTCGCCCGCACGCAGTACAACTTTTACGCGATGGTGGAGAAGCACCTGCGCGAGCTGGGCGTCAGGAGCCTCACCAACGCCATGAACTGGCGGTCGGCCGACCCCGTCCTGCTCGACGACGCCGAACGCTGGAGCTACACCGCCATGTCGCTCCCGGCAACCAACAACTACATCAACGGGCTTCACCTCGGCGAGAACAACGGCTACCGCATCGACCCCGGCCACCGCTTCACCAACATCTCCGCCCTGCTCACGCCCACCGCCTTCCCCGGAAACCTCAAACAGACCGCCGGCCGCCCGATGATCGTCACCGAAAGCACCTGGGTACACCCGAACCTGTACCAGTCCGAGGGCCCGCTGATGGTGGCGGCCTACTTCTCGCTCACCGGCGTGGACACGATGTACTGGTTTGCCGCCAACACGCCCACGTTCCTCGCCGACCCCCGCCGCATGTTCTGGCGTGTCGGCGATAGCTACGCACTGGACAAGTGGTCGTGTTCGACGCCGATGCTCGCCGCCCAGTGGCCCGCCTACGCGCTGGCCTTTCGGAAAGGCTACGTGAAGCCGGCGGACCGCCCGGTCGTGAGCGAACACCGCGCGCTCACCGACCTCTGGCAGCGCCGGGTGCCGATCATTTCGGAGTCGGGGCGATTCGACCCCAACCGCGATGAGGGGAGTTTTGCCGTCCAGTCGCCCATCAAGCAGGAGGTGGACCGCCTCGCCTTCCTCGTCGGACCGGTCGAGGTGACGTACGACTCCGACCCGGCCCGTTCGGTCGTCACCGACCTGTCCCCGTACATCGACCGCGAGCGCGGGGTCGTCCGCTCGGTCACCGGAGAGCTGCAGCTCGACCACCGCCGGGGCGTGCTCACCGTCGACGCCCCGAAACTGCAGGCCGTGGGCGGCTTTCTCAAAGGCGCCGGCGGCGAGTTCCGGACCGCCGACGTGACCTTCCGCTCCGACAACGAGTATGCGACGCTTGGCGTCGTGCCGCTGGACGACCAGCCCATCGCCGCGAGCCGGAAGCTCCTCGTGCAGGTCGGCACCACCGCGCGGCTCAGCGGCTGGACCACCCGCCCCGAGCGGTTCCGGGCGGGCGGCCGCGACGACGACCCCGAAGTGGACGGCGAGGTCATCGTCGCCACCGGCTCGCCGCCGTGGCTGGTCGCTCACACGCTGGCCACCCTCCGCGTCCGCAACCCGCACCTCAGCCGCGCCACGGTCACCGATATCAACGGCTACCCGGCCGGCGACGTGCCCGTGCGACGCGAAGGCGATACGCTGGTGCTCGAACTACCCAAGGACGCCATGTTCGTCGTGCTGCAGTGAACAGGCGTTCACGCGTGTCACCCAACCGGACGTCCGACGCGATCACGATCCTTCAACCCCACCACCGCCATGAAACTCTCCATCTGCTCCTACTCGTTCCATCGGCTGCTGGCCGAGGGCAAACAGGACATCTTCCGCTACATCACCGACTGCCGGGACCTCGGCTGCACGCAGCTGGACCCGTGGATGGCCCATTTCGAGCCGATTCAGGCGGCGTGCAGCGAGTGGCGGAAGGTGCCGTTTCCGCATCAGCAGGCGAGCTATCTGTCCTCTGAAGAGGTGCGCTACCTCGCCGAGGTGCGCCGGGCCGCCGAGCGGGCCGGGCTGCCCTTCGGCTGCATCGCGGTCGACGGCGGGCACATGTACGAAAAGGACGTCGCCGCCCGCAACGCCAACCGTGCCATCGCCTACCGCTGGATCGACGTGTGCGCCGTACTGGGGGCGCGGCAGATCCGCCTCGATTCCGGCGGCACGCACGCCATGCCCGACGCGGAGTTCAAGGTCATCGTCGAGGGGTTCTGCGACGTCGTGGCCCGTGCCGCCGCCCGCGGCGTCGAGGTTGTCATCGAGAACCACTGGGGCGCCAGCCAGGTGCCGGACAACCTGCTGCGCATCCTCGGGGCGGTGCCGGGGCTGAAGATGCTGTGGGACTCGTACAACTTCGTGCCCGAACTCAAGCGCGAGGGCCGGGAGAAGTGCGCCCCGTACGCGGCCATCACTCACATGAAGACCTTCCGGTTTGACGATGCGGGCAACGAGCCCGACGAGGACATCCCCCACGCCGTCCGGACGCTCAAGGCCGCCGGCTACGACGGCACGTGGGGTATCGAGAGCTGCCCGAAGGAGATGGACGAGTACGAGGCCGCCCGCAAAACCATCGCGCTGCTGAAAAAACTGGTGTGACCCCCGCACCGGCGGCGGTTAAACTCGACGGCGTCCTGAAGGAGGTAGGCCACGGATGGCCGGTGAAACCGACCTGCACAAGCTGCTCAAGCGGGAGGCGTGCCGCTGGCTGTACCGCATGGGTTACCGGTGCATCGCCGCGGAGGTGCGCCTGCCGGGGCTGGGCATCGTGGACGCCGTCGGGACGGGCCTTTTCCGCCCGCACCACAACTACCTGTTCGTCCCGACGGCGCTGCATCAGACGGTGTTCATCGAGTGCAAGGCGTCGCGCTCCGACTTCCTGCGCGACCTCTCCGAAGACGGCCAGCTCACGCTGGCGCTGATGGAGCGCCGGGGCAACCGCAAACGCCGCCGGCGTCGCGCCCTCTCCCAGCGGGTCGGGCTGGGCAAGTTCGCGGCGTGTCTGGCCGCCCCGATGGCCAATCTGCACTACATCCTTGCGCCCGCCGGCATGATCCAGCGCAAGGAGCTTCCGCCCCGCTGGGGCTTGCTCGCCTACGGGAGCAGCGGCGTGCACGTGGTCGTCCGACCCGACTGGCAGGACGGCGGCGGAACCTCCCGCGCCCACCTCGTGGAAAGCGCCATCGCCCGCACCCTCACGATGGACATCTACCGCGCCGACGACCGCGCGATGGCCAGCGTCAACCGGCAAATCTTCCAGCAGCAGATGCACCTCGCCGAACGCATCCGGCAGATGCGTCTGGTCGTCCAGACCGCGGACGATCCCGGCCCCCGGCCGCTGGACCCGGCCTCGCTGGGCATGACGGAGGCCGGCTGCGACGTCCCCGGCACCCGGTCTCCTTCGCCGCCGTCCGGCCGCGGCATCCCCGCCCTTCGGCCGCAGGTGGGGCAGTTCAAGCCGTGAGCCGCCGGGTGGGGGCCGTACGGGGTGCGTCTCACTCCGCGTCCGTCGCCGGCTCCGACATCACCGAACCCAGCAGGCGTTCGGCCGTCTCGGGCGGGCTGGCCTCCACGCCTCGCAAGTGCCTCTCGATCACGCGGGTGCGGCGTTCCGTGTCGCCGATCGTGTTGCTGGCCGTGTCGAGTTGCTTCTTCAGCCGCGCCATCAGCTCGGCGTACTTGCCGAACTCGGTCTTCACCGCCCCCAGCAGCGCCCACACTTCGCTCGACCGCTTCTGGATCGCCAGCGTACGGAAGCCCATCTGCAGGGAATTGAGCAGCGCCGCCAGCGTCGTCGGGCCCGTCGGCAGCACCTTGCACTGGAACTGCAGGTAGTCGGTAAGGGCCGGCCGCCGGAGCACCTCGGCATAGAGCCCTTCCGAGGGCAGGAACATGATGGCGAAGTCGGTCGTCCGCGGCGGGTTGACGTACTTCTTGCGGATGCTGTCGGCCACCGCGTAAATCGCGTTCTCGAACGCCTTGCCCGCCGCCTGCACCGCCGCCGCGTCGCCGGCCTCCTGAGCCGCCAGCAGCCGCTCGTAGTCCTCCTTGGGGAACTTGGCGTCGATCGGCAGCAGCACAGGTCCGTCCGTGCTGTCGCGGCCGGGCAGCTTGACCGCAAAGTCCACCTTCTCGGGCCCGCCGTCCACTGACACCTGCGCGGCGTACTGCTCCGGCGTGAGCAGCTGCTCCAGCAGGTTCCCCAGCAGCACTTCGCCCCACGTGCCGCGCGTCTTGACGTTGCTCATCACGCGCTGCAGGTTGCCCACTTCGCCGGCGAGCTGCTGCATCTGCCCAAGCCCCTGCTGCACACTTTCCAGCCGCTCGGACACGAGCTTGAACGACTCGGACAACCGCTGGTTGAGCGTGCTCTGCAGCTTCTCGTCCACCGTCTGCCGCATCTGCTCCAGCCGCTTCTCGTTGTCCGTCCGCATCGCGGTGAGCTGCCCGTCCACCGTCTCCCGCAGGCCGTCCAGGCTGGTGCTCAGCTGCTCGCTCAGGTCGGCGATCCGCTGGCGGAGCGTGCCCGAGAGCTGCTCGTTGAACTTGCCGATCTCTTCGCGCAGCTCCCGCGCACGCGTCGCCTCGGCCTGTGCCGAAGCGTTGAACCGCGCCAGCTGCTGCTCGCCGAACGCCGTGAGCTGCTTGAGCACTTCGGTGCGGAACGCCGCCAGCTCGGTCCGGAAGGCCGCGAGCTGACCGGCCAGCTCTTCCCTCGCCGTCCGCGCGTCCTCACGCATCTGCCGGGCCTGCTCGGCCGCCTCTCGGCGTCCCCGCTCGGCCTCTTCCCGCACCGTGCGGTCCACCGCCCCATCGCGTGACGCAAACTGCTGCAAGGCCTCCAGCATCGCCCGCACACGCAGCGCGATGTACGCCGCCACGCCGAGCGTGACCAGGGCCACGACGAGCACCACGACAAGCACGACGTTCGTCATGCCGCCACTCTAGCGGCACCGGCAGTCGGCCCGGCTGCACCCTGACGACACCCTGTCGCTACAGCCTTGGCCTACCCTCTCCGCTCCATGACCCCTGAAGGCCGCTCCCATTTCGCCGCGCTCATGCTCCTGGTGGCGACGGCCGCGTGGTGCGTGTCCTTTTCGCTGGCCAAGGACGCCGGTCATCGGCTCAACGAACTTTCGGGCGCCGGCGACGGCGCGTTCTTCGGTCCCACCGCACTTCAGGGAATCCGTTTTCTCGCCGGGGCGGTGGTCTGGTTCGCCCTCATTCCGGCCGCCCGACGCGGCTGGACGTGGGCGGGCGTGTACCGCGGCACCTACACTGGGCTGCTGCTGGCGTTGGGCATCATCCTGCAGCACCTCGCCCTCGACCGAACCACCCCCGCCGCCACCGCCTTCCTCACCTCGCTGTCCGTGCTCTGGGTGCCGCTGCTGCTGAGTCTGCGGCGACGAAGCCTGCCCACAGCACCGCTTCTGGTGGCCGTCGCGATGGCCGCCATCGGCCTCTACCTCATGCTGGGCGAAGGCCTGACCACCTTCCGCACCGGCGAAATGCTCGGTCTGGGCTGCTCCCTGGCCTTCACGTTTCACCTGCTGGCCGTCTCGAGGGTCGTCCGGCAGGAAGGGCCGTGGCGCATGTGCGGCGCGCAGTTTTTCGTCAGCGGCGTGGTGTGCTTCGTCCTGCCGCTGCTCGTCGGCGAGTCGGCCGTCGGCCCGCTGGGCGTGCTGCTGCTGGCGACCGACGCCGAGGTCGCCTGGCGGCTGGGCGTGATTTTGCTCTTCCCCACGCTTCTGGCCTTCGGGCTGATGAACGTCTACCAGCCGCTGGTGGACCCCACGCGGGCCGTCATCATCTACATGGCCGAACCCGTACTCGCGTCGGCGTTCGACTGGCTGCTCACCGGGCGCGGCCTCAGCGGCATCGAGTGGGCCGGCGCGGCCCTGATCCTCGTCGCCAACGCGGTGGCCGAGCTTCGGCCTCAGGACCCCGATGCCGTCCCTGCCCCCGCTGCCGCCCCGCCGCCCCCCCCGCCTCCCCCGCCCCCCCCGGCCCCGCCGGCCCCGTCAACCCCGTAACCCCGCGGACGACACGTTCAGCCGTCGATCTCCACCGGCCGCACCACCGGCATCAGACATCGGCTGCCCGAGCTGTCGCTCACGCACGCCTGATACATCAGCACCCCCTTCCACGGGGCCGACCCCACCACCGTCCCCCTCAGTACCACCGCCCCCTCATACACCTCCACCGGCTCTTCACCGGGCACAAGCGTCTTGCGGACTCCCGGCGGGTACTCGAAGCGCACCCCCTCCAGCTCCAGCCGCAGCGGCCGCACGTCACGGCCCTCGGCCGCGTAGCAGTAGTGCCCCTCCGCGATGTCGATCCGTACCTCCAGCGCCCCGTCTTCGGCGAAGCGGGCCGCCAGCCCCACGGCCTCCCTCGCCGCGGACGCAGGGCTGTCCGCCGCGACCTCACCTGCCCCGGGCCGCCGCACGCGCGCCGTCAGCTCCAGCGGGCCGAACTGTTCGATGAACTGCCCGAGCCGCTCGACCAGCGCGCTCATCGCCTCGGCGTTGTCCTCCGTCGCCTGTGCAAAGTCCGCCAGGATGGCCGCCGCCCGGTTGCCCTCGCCCAGACGCAGGAGCACGCCCGCGGCCAGCGCGTTGCCGCTGGGCAGGGGCGAATCGGTGGCCAGCTTCTGCCGGACGATCACGTGGGGCGCGTCGTCTTGCGTGTAGAACAGCCCGCCACCGCCCCTGCACCCGCGACAACCGCTCCCGTTCGCCGCGTCGCCGCCGCAGCACGCCGCGCACCCTGCCGCGGCCTCTTCTCCGGCCTCCCGCTGTCCGCACCCGCCGTCGGCGAAGTCGCCGCCGAACCGCCGGAGCATCTCGCCGGCCAGCCGCCCGGCGGCCTCCCTGAGCGGTGCCCCGCCCACCTCCCCATGGCCGGCCGCCCCGACGCCGTCCACGGCCTCCGCCACCGCCAGACACGCCTCGGCCAGCGCGGCATAGTCGTCCAGTACCGCCGGCTCCTCCCGCACGACACCCGCCCGGCTGCCCCGACGGACACGCCCGTCGTCCGTCACGTGGTGGCTCAGCAGCCAGCGGACGTTGCGCTCGGCGGCTTCGACATAGCGCCGCTCGCCCAGCATCCGACCGCACCGGGCCAGCGCCGCCGACATGAGCGCGTTCCAGCCGGTGAGCACCTTGTCGTCCAGACGCGGCCCCTTGCGGCGGTCGCGGACGGCCTTGAGTTTCTCGCGCATCGCCGCCAGACGCGACCGCAGCTCCGGCTCGGCGATGCCATGCTCGAACGCCGCCTGCGCCAGCGGACGGTCGAGGAACAGGATGTTTCTGGGCGCGTCCTCGGGGTGGTGCGGGTCGCGGAAATTCGGGCCCTGGTCCACGCCGTAGATGCAGTTGAACAGCGCCGCGTCCGCCTCGCCGAGCACGTGGCGAATCTGCTCGGCCGTCCAGAGGTAGTTTTCCCCTTCCCGCCCGTCCACCTCGGCATCCAGCGCGGTGTAGAAAGCGCCTTCCGGGCTGGTCATCTCCCGGAGCACGAAGTCGCAGACGCCGCGCGCGACGTCGGCGAAGTCCGCCGCATCGCCGGAGGGGCACCACGACGCCGTCGCCGCCATCGCGTACACCTCGGCCAGCATGGCCTGGTCGTAGAGCATGATCTCGAAGTGCGGCACCAGCCACTTCGCGTCCGTCGAATAGCGGTGAAACCCGCCGCCGAGGTGGTCGCGGATGCCGCCGCGGGCCATCGCCGCGAGCGTGTGCACCAGCATCCTGTGTTCCCGAACATCGCCGAACCGGGCGAGCAGCCGCAGCAGCGTCTGCCGGGGAAACTTCGGGGCCCGGCCGAAACCGCCGTACACCGGCTCATAGTCCGACGCCGAGCGCGACACGAACTCGCCCAGCTTCTCGCGACCCCAGACCACCTTCGCGTAGCCGTCGGCGTCCGCCGCCAGCCCCGCGGCCGGAGCCACCTCCAGCGGACGCGGCAGCGAGAGCTGATGCAGGATCGACAGGAGCTGGTCGGCCGTGCGGAGGATCTGCTCGCGTCGGTTGCGCCACGCGTCGTCGATGCTCTCCAGCACCCGCGGAAAACCCGGCCGCAAGCCCCCGCGCCCGTCGGGCATGTCCTCCGGCGGAAAATACGTCCCGCCGAAGAACGGTCGCAGGTCCGGCGTGAGGAACACGCTCAGCGGCCAGCCGCCATGCCGTACCAGCACCTGCACCGCCGTCATGTAAATCTGGTCCACGTCCGGGTGTTCTTCCCGGTCCACCTTGACGTTGACGAACCGCCGGTTCATTTCGGCGGCGATCTGCGGATTCTCAAAGCACTGCCGCTCCATCACGTGGCACCAGTAGCACGTGCTGTAGCCGATGGACAGGAAGATCGGCACGTCCCGCCGCCTCGCCTCGGCAAACGCCTCCTCGCCCCACGGATACCAGTCCACCGGATTGTGCTGGTGCTGGAGCAGGTACGGCGAGCTGGCGGCGGCAAGTCGGTTGGCCATGTCCGAGCCTAGGCGACGTGCCAGCACATGCCCGCACACATGCGGCAGACGCAAGCATGAGCACCGGATCGGCTCAGTCTTCAGGTCGTTCGCTCGAATCCGCCATGCGGACGATCCGCGGGTCGAACCGGGCGACGACTTCGATCAGGTCTGACTGAGCGGACATCACGCTGTGGATGTCCTTATACGCCGGTGGGGCTTCGTCGATGCCCGCCGAAAGCAGCGTCACGCCGCGCTCAGCCAGAAGACCCTTGAGCGTCCCCCACCGCAGCGACTGCTTCGCGGCGGTGCGGCTCATGGCCCGACCCGCGCCATGGCTGGCGGAGTTGATGCTGGCCTCCACGCCGCGCCCGCGTACGACAAAGCCGGGCGATGCCATGCTGCCGGGAATGATGCCGAGCACGCCGACACCCGCAGGCGTCGCCCCCTTGCGGTGCACCACCACGTCCTGCCCGTTCCACGTTTCCTTCCATGCGAAGTTGTGGTGGTTTTCCACGGTCAACGCGGGCCGCTCGCCCAGCGCCCGCGCGACCCGCTCGTGGATGACCGCGTGGTTCGCCGACGCATAACGCCCCATCAGCTCCATCGCCGCCCAGTACTCCTGCCCTTCGGGCGAGGACAGCTCCAGCCATGCCAGCCGCCGCAACTCCTCCGGCAGCTCGGGGTGCTTCTGCATGGCAAGCCTGCTGTAGAAGTCCGCGACGGCCGCCCCCGCCCCCCGCGAGCCGCTGTGGCTGAGCAGCGCGAGGTAGTTGCCCGCATCGAGGCCCAACTCCGGCCTCTCCAGCGAGAGCACCCCCCACTCGACGAAGTGGTTGCCGCTGCCCGACGTGCCGAGCTGCTCTCGCGCTTTCTCGTACTGCCGCCGCACGACCGGCGTCACCGTCCAGTCCTCGTGCAGCACGGGGTGATCCACCAGCTTCGCCTGCGTGGCCCCGGCCCCGAAGACCGTCTCCTTGAGCAGGATCTTGCGCAGCAGGTCATGCAGCCGCCCCAGCTCGTCTCCCGGGATGGGAAACACGCTCAGCCGCATGCGGCAGGCGATGTCCACGCCCACGGCATAAGGGATCACCGCGTCCTTCGTGGCCAGCACGCCGCCGATCGGCAGCCCGTAGCCAACGTGCGCATCGGGCATCAGCGCCCCGCCCACCGACACCGGCAGCCGGACCGCCGCCTCCATCTGGGCCAACGCGGCGGGGTCGATCTGCTCCGACCCCCACACGCGATAGGGAGCGGGCGTCTCACGCGGGATAAACGTGCGCCGCCGACGCCCGACCAGCGCCCGCGCCAGCTCCCCGAGCAACGGATCCTCCAGCGCCGCCTCCGGCCGTTGCAAGACCTCGTCCAGCCGACGCTTCGCTTCCGCATCGCCCCACTGCTCCCGCAGCGCCGGCCACGCGCGGACCGCCAGCCCGATCTCCGGACCTTGCGGAAAACCCATCTCCCGAAGCTTGGTGGGCGTCATCGGCCCATCGTAAGAAGCCGTCCGCGTCAGCACCGGCTCCGTGCTGGCAGGCCGACGCCGCCTCCGGCACACTCTGCCTGCCCGCATGTCCGCCCTCGGCCTGACCTACCCGACGCTGACCTTCGCCCTCGCCATCGGCGCCGCCGCGGCCGTCGCGGTCGCCCAGCGTTCGCTCCGTCTGCCGCAACGTCTCGCGGTGGCGACGGTCGCCTTCGTGGTCACGCTGGCGATGGTCCAGTCGCTGCTCGTCTACGCCAACACGACGTGGAACTCCGTTCGCACCGTGGTTCCCGTGGCGTGGGCGTCGGGGGTGCCGCCGGCCTTTCCACCGGGCGACGGGCCGCTGTGGGCGAGCATCTATCCCCCTCTGGCCTATGTCTTCCAGTTGCCGCTGGCGTTGATGCCCACGCCGCAGTCGATGATCTGGGCGGGCCAGACGCTGAGCGTGGTCCTGCTGGCGGTACCCCTGGGGCTGATGCTGCACCGGTGGGGTACCCCGGGGGGAGCACTCGGCGCGGGCGTGGCAGGGGTGGCGGCCGCGGCGGCTGTCTTCGCGTTGCCCGGCCTTGCCAGCGCCGCCCTCACCGTGCACGTGGACGCCCCGGCGACCTCGATGGGGCTGCTGGCGACGCTGGCCGTCCTGCATCCGGCCCGGCCGCTGCGAAGTGCCCTGCTCGCCGGCGGGCTGGCGGCGGCGGCGGTGCTGTGCAAGCAGACGATGCTCCCTCTGGTCGGCCTGCTCGTGGCGGTCGTCGCCGTCGGGCACGGCCGCCAGGCCGTGGGGGTGTTCCTGCTTGCCTTCGCCGGCGCGCTGGTCGTGCTGCTCGGTCTGCTGCTGACGCAGATGTCCCCCGCCGGGTTGTGGCACAACGCCTTCACCGTGCCGAGCCGTCACCCCTGGCGCGACGACACCGCCTCGCCCCTGCTGACCGCCACGCTGGCCGCATTCACGTCGCTGTGGCCCCTGTGGCTGGCCGCGGCCGTCCTCGGGGCGATGACCTGGCGGCAGAGCACGTGGCCGGTGCGGCCAATCGCGGTGCTGTTGCTCGGGGCCGTGGTGCTGCTGCCGGCGGGCGTCGCCGGCTACGCCAAGTTCGGCGGCCACGTCAACAACTTCGCGCCGACCGGCTTCTTCCTGCTTGCCGCCGCGATGCTGCTGCTCTCACGCGTGGCCGTGTCGTGCCAAGGGCGGCTCTCCCCGGCCGGGACCGTCGCGCTCGTGCTGGCCGTCCTGGCGTCTGGACATCGGCTGCAGGAGGTGTACCGCCGCGGCCCGGTCATCCCCTTGCACGACCAGGCCGCCGAGCTCGTCCGCACTGCCCCGGGTCGCATCTACCTTCCCTGGCACCCGCTGGCCCATTTCGTGGTCGAAGGCCGGCTCACGCACCAGTCGTTCGGCGTGCTCGACCGCGAAAAGGCGGGCGAGGTGGTCTCCGACGAGTGGCTCCGCCGTTACATGCCCCCGGACGCCGAGGTGCTCGGCTTCGACTACCCGCCGCGTCTACCGCCAGACCCGATGGCCGACCGGCTCTTCGAGCGGCTGCGCCCTGATTTTCCGTTGCCGGCGACCGTCCCCGGCTTCCCCGGCTGGACCTTCTTCGCCCGGGAGAAGCCATGAGGACCGCCGTCGTCTGGCTGTCGGTCGGGGTGTCGCTCTCCGCCCTCGTGCTCGCCGGCGCGGGGCAGTCCGACCTCGACTGGAACTCGGTCCGGGCGGCCGTGCCCGTTGCGTGGAGTCAAGGCCTGCACCCCTACGTCCCGCCGCCCCCGGACGGCGACGGCCCGCTGTGGGCGAACATCTACCCGCCGCTGGGCTTCGTGCTGCAGTTGCCCGTCGCAGCGGCGGCCGTCGGTCTGAGCCTCACGCCGCTGAGCACCATCCGCCTGCTGCAGGCGTGGTCGGCACTGTGGCTGCTGCTGCCACTGCTGCTGCCCGCGGCGTTGCCGCCTCACCGAAAAAGCCTTCGCGTCGCGTGGCCCGCCGCAGGGACGGCCCTGACGGTCGTTGCCGCCGCGACCGTGGCCGCGCAGCCGCTGGAGGACGTGACGCTGCTGGTGCACGTGGACGCCTTCGCGCTGGGGCTGTCGCTGCTGGCGACGTGGTGCGTGACCCGGGGGCAGTTGATCTCCGCCGCCGTGCTCACCGCGGCGGCACTCCTGACCAAACAGACCTGCATCGGGCTGCTGCCGGCACTGGCCGCGGTCATCGCCTGCACGCGCGGCGGCCGGCCGGCGCTGATGTTCGCCGCCCTCGCCGCGGGCGTCTCGACGGCCGGCTACGCGGTCTCGGCCGGCCTGTTCGGCCAAGCGTTCTGGGCAGCGGTGTTCGCCGTCCCCGCCCGACACCCGCTTCGCGGGGACGTGGTTGCCCTTGTGCGCGAAGCCGCCGCCGTCGCCGGGGTGCCCGCGGCCGGGATGCTGCTCGCCCTGCTCCTTATCGGCGGTCGGTCGGGAGCGAGCTGGCGGGCGGCCGGGCCCTATCTCGCGGTCGCCGTCGCGCTCCTGCCTACCGGGCTGCTGGGGTTCATGAAGTTTGGCGGCGGCGCCAACAACCTCGCGTGGCCGCTGGTGCACCTGCTCGCGGCCGTCGTGGCCGCGATGGCCGCCCCCGGAGCGGTGATGGCCGCCCCCGAATCGGCGATGGTCGCCCCCGGACCGGCCCGTTCCCCTTCCGAGCCGGTCGGGTCCCGCCGCTGGCCGTCCGTCGCCCTACTGGCGGCCGCACTGGCCGTGCTGACCCTGCACCTGCCCCGGCTGGCCGGTGCCCCGTCGTTGCGACGCCCGTCACAGCACGATGTGGCGTTTCATCTTCTTCGTGACCAGCCGGGGTTGTACGTCTTTCCGTGGCTGCCGCTGAGCCACCTGCTCGCCGAGCGTCGCATCGTGCACCATGGCTGGGGCGTGCTCGACCGCATGGCCGCCGGAGGTGACCGCTGGACGGTCACCTCCGTGCTTCCCGAGCCGCAGCCGCTGTTCCTTTGTTTCTTCCGCCCGCCCGACGACAACGACGGCGTCTGGCGGCTGCACCGCGCCGACTACCCGCATCGGATCGATCACCCCGCCCTTCCCGGCTGGTTCGTGTTCACCCGCGCGTCCGGCTCGACTGCACCGCCCTGACCCGCGCTCGCACCTACGGCTGCCACACCGGCATCCCCGCCACCTGCGCCTTCGCCTCCGCGCTCACCGGCACGCCCCATCTCTCAAAGAACGGTCCCAGATCGCGTCCCACCGCACGCGACAAACGCACCAGCCACTGATCGCGTTTTTCATCGTCGGTGCGGGGCCGCTCCCCGGGCGGGAGCGCGGCGTATTCGCGGAACACCGCCTCAAACGGGCCCCAGCCGAAGTGCGTGTGCAGCTGCGCGTACATCGCCAGCGCCAGAAACGGCTCGGCCTTCCAGCGCTCGAAGTCGGGAGCGGCCAGGTGGGCGTCGATCAGCCGCCGCATCGACGGCCCGATCGCCCGCTCGGCGGCCTCCAGAGCCGACATCCCCACCACCTTCTCGAACACGTAGTGCACGAACAGGTTGCACGTCACTTCCACGGTGCCGTCGAACGTCCACTCCGGCCGCTGATGGTTGTGCCCCAGCTCGTGATAGAAGCCCCAGCCGCCCTTGAGCGTGCGGAGCGCGGGCAGGTCCACCATCGCGCGGGCCACATCCAGGTGCGTCATGATGGGATATCCCGAGTGCATGTAGCCGGCGGAGATCTGCACGTCCGCGACGATCCGTTCGGGTACGCGGCGGTCGGCGGCGATCCCCGCCAGCTCGGCCATCGCGTCCAGCACCGCCTTCCAGTGCTCCAGCACCTCCGTCGGATCCTCCAGCTCCCGGATCGCCTCCGACGTCGTGGTGAGCACGACCCGGCCGGGCACGACCAGCTCGGCCCATGGCCCCGCCGCCATCCGCGCCGTCTGCCACTGCTCGGCCGTCGTCTCGCCCAGCACGAACAGCGGCGCCTCGACGGCCCCGTCGATCTCCACATCCACAACACCCGACCGACCGGCCGGGACGTCCACATAAATCAGCCCGCCGAAGGGCGACCCGACCCGCTCTTCGCCCCGCCCCGACAACACGACGTGCCGCGAAATCTGCGGCGGGCGCTTCCACGTCGGCAGGTGCCGCAGGTCGTCCGTGTGCGGGCCGATCCGAAGCCCCACGCCGTGCACACCTGACCCCGGCCCGGCCCGCAACCGCACCGTCAGCTTCGCGCCCGGCGGCGCGTAGAGCCCGGTGGAGTGCCACCGCGGTCGACTGAGGTCCACACGCACCGCCCGGCACACACGCGGCGCGTCCGCCGCCACGCCGCCGGGAAACGCCGCCGACGCAGGATGCGCCACCAGCTCGGACACCGGCAGTCGCTCGAGCCGCAACAGGTCCACGGCGTGCGCCACCCGCTCCAGAGGCATCCGGTCGGTCAGCGGTCGCTGCGGGGTCGGGTACGGACGCTCCGGCAAGTCCGCTAGACGCTCGGACAGCATCACACCGAACCGCGACGTCTCCGGGGCATATCCGGCCGCCAACAGCACGATGTCCGCCGCGGCAGCCGCGGCCCGCGACGCCGCATCGCGCCCACCCGCGTCCCCGGCCAGCCGCTTCGGCAGTGCCGCCAGCGCGTCCAGCGCGTGCCCGGAGGTCGCTGACCCGTCGGCCGGGGCGGCCAGCACGACCTGCAGCTTGCCATCGCCATCGCTTCCACTGGTCGCATCGGTTATCGCAATGCCGAACGGCCTGAGCAGCCGGTTCACGACCAGCTCCGTCCGGTGGTTACGGCCCGGATGGACCTGCTGCCAGCCCCACCCGGTCACCGCCACCACCATCCCACCCCCCCGGGCCAGAAACGCCCGCACCGCTTCTTCGACCTCGGGGGGAACGGCATCCCCCCGCACCAGCAGCACGTCCGCTACCTCGAGCGCGTCCCAGCCGCCCTCCCGCACCTCCAGCCACGTCGGGCGGAAACCATCGTCCGTCCCGACCTCGCCACGGCCCCGACGCCCCTCGAGACCTTGCCGAAACCTCCCGTCCACGCCGGCCGTCGCCACCCGCGGCCGCACTCCGCGGCCCGCCCACACCACGGCACGCTGCAGAAGTTCAGCCGTCTCACCAACCCCCAACGCACGCTCGTCGAGGTACCCGTCGTGCGCCAGCACCACCACCCGACCGGCGACCGCCCCGTCCTCCGCCTCCGCCGCCGCCATGACCGGCAACCGCCCCCTCGACCCCGCGTCGTCGCGGCCGTTCGGTGCCGTCAGCACCACCCCCGACCGCGTTCCCCAGACCGCCAAGGCTCCCGGTAATCCCGGTGCCGCCACCGTCGCCAACCCGTCCACGGCCGGCGGCGTGATCCGGTCCCCCGGAACGCCCCGGGCCGCCACACCAGCCCCGCCTACAGCAAGAAAACTCAAAAACAGCAGCCTCGGCAGTGCAAGGCCGGGACGGCTGGCATCGGTACGGGCGTTCGGGAGGAGCATGTCCGCTACCTTACCGTGACCGCCTGCGGACGGCGGGGTCGGCGGTGGTTCGCAGCGCCGGCGGGCGCGGTGGTGGCCCGGTTGCCTTCCGGGGCCGACCCGCCTTGAATCTTCGCCCCGTCGAGAGGCTCGGCTCAGGGGAGCCGGGAGGGTAGATGGGCGGTGGCCGTCGCGTGGTCCGACGGTCGTTGAAGCACAACCCCTCCGCCGCCCCGCGTGTTGCGGTCCGCGACGCCCGATTTTCGCAAGGTCCAGTCACCGCAGAGCAGGTCGTTCGGGCCGTTCGCGTTCACTGCTGGTCGCGTGCGTGTTCCGGCTGGCGGTCGCCACTACCCCGTGGTGTAACGGTAGCACAAGAGATTTTGGTTCTCTTTGTCTTGGTTCGAATCCAAGCGGGGTAGCTGCCGTCCCCAGGTGTTTGCGACCTGTCGCCCGGTGAGCGTTGTTCAGCGGAGTCGGCGCACCATGAGCCTTTCTGCCATCGTGCTGGCGGCCGGACGCTCCACCCGGCTCAAGTCGCGCAAGCCCAAGCCGCTGCACGAGGTGTGCGGGCGGTCGATGCTCGAGCACGTGCTGCGGGCGTGCTACGGGGCCGGCGTGCAGCATGTGTGTGTGGTCGTCGGCCACGGCAAGGATGAGGTGATGGCCGCCTTCGCGGGCGACGACCGCATCAGCTGGGTCGAGCAGACCGAGCAGCTCGGCACCGGCCACGCCGCCCAGATGTGTACAGGGTTTCTCCGGGCTCACCCCGGCGACGTGTTCATCCTCGCCGGCGACGGGCCGCTCATCCGGGCCGACGTGCTGAAAACGCTCTACCGGGCGCACAAGGACGAGCACGCCGCCGCCACCATGGCCACGGCCGTGCTCGACGACCCCACCGGCTACGGGCGGGTCATCCGCGACGACGCGGGGAACTTCCTCGACATCGTCGAGCAGAACGACGCCACCGAAGCCCAGAAGGCGGTGCGCGAGGTCTTCCCGAGCTACTACTGCTGCCGCACGGAGGACCTGCTCTTTGCCCTGGCCAAGCTCACGAACGAGAACGCCAAGCGCGAGTACTACCTCACCGACATTTACGGCCACCTGCGCCGTGCCGGTCGGAAGGTGCTGGCGGTGCAGGCGGTGGCGGCGGACGACGTGCTGGGGGTGAACACGCGGGAGCAGCTGGCGCTGGTGGACGCGGTGATGCAGGCGCGGATCCAGCGGGAGCTGCGCGAGCGGGGGGTGACGATCGTGTCCGGGGAAAAGACGTACATCGAGGCCGGCGTGGACATCGGGACGGACACGGTCGTGCGTCCGTTCACCTACATCGGCCGCGACGCGGTGATCGGCGAGGAGTGTGTGATCGGTCCGTTCGCGGTGGTGCCGAGGGGCGCGGTCGTGCCCGCCCGCACGGCTCTGGCGAACAACGTCACCGGAGGCCTCTCGTGAGCAACCACTGGGCAACGGAAAAGCAGGAGCTGCGCGTCTTCGCCGGGCGGGCCAACCCGCAGCTCGCCCAGAAGATCTGCGACCACCTCAAGATCCCGCTGGGCCGCGGCAAGACCGAGCTGTTCCCCGACGGCGAGGTGATCGTCAAGGTGGACGAGGACGTCCGCGGGCGCGACTGCTTCGTCGTCCAGCCCACGTGCCACCCCGTCAACGCCCACCTGATGGAGCTGTTCATCTGGATCGACTGCCTCAAGCGGGCGAGCGCCGAGCGGGTCACCGCCGTCATCCCCTACTTCGGCTACGCCCGGCAGGACCGCAAGGACGAGGGCCGCACGCCCATCACCGCCAAGCTCGTGGCGAATCTGCTCGAGCGGGCCGGCGCCGACCGCGTCGTCTCGGTGGACCTGCACGCCGCCCAGGTGCAGGGGTTCTTCGACATCCCCGTGGACCATCTCAACGCCGGGCCGGTGTTCAGCAACTGGTTCGAGAGCCTCAAGCTCTCCAACATGGTCTTTGTCTCCCCGGACGTGGGCAACGTCAAGCGGGCGCAGAAGTATGCGGAGATGCTCGGCGGCGAGATCTGCATCATCGATAAGCGCCGCCGCTCCGGCACGCAGACCGAAGCCCGTCACATCATCGGCGACGTCGAGGGAAAGACCGTGCTGATGGTGGACGACATGATCACCACCGCCGGCACGGTCACCGAGGCGTGCAAGATCCTCAAGGACCACGGCGTGAAGGAGATCTACATGTCCGCCACGCACGCGGTCTTCGCCCCCCCGGCCATGGAGCGGCTGGCGAGCTGCCCGTTCACCCGGCTTGCCGTCACCGACACCATCCCGGTGGAAGGCCGGGCCGACCCGATCAAGGACCGGCTCGAGGTGCTCTCCGTCGCCCCGCTGCTCGGCGACGCCATCGACCGCATCCACCGCAACCAGTCGGTCTCGGAGCTCTTCCACCGCACGAGGACCAAGAAGAAGAACTGAATCACCACTCGGCATTTCGACAGTACGTCAGAAGGAGAACGACATGGCCACCAGTGTCACCGTCACCGCACAGCACCGCTCCGAGCTCGGCTCGCGGGCGAACAAGCGGCTCCGCGACCGCGGGCTGCTCCCCGGCGTGGTCTACGGCCACAAGGAAGCCGTTGTGCCCATCACGCTGCCGAAGAAGGAAGTCGTCTTCCACCTCGAGCACGGCGCCCACCTCTTCGACCTCGTGCTCAACGGCAAGTCGGAAAAGGTGCTGGTCAAGGAAGTGCAGTACGACCACCTCGGCATCGAAGTCCTGCACGTCGACTTCGCCCGCGTCTCGCTCGACGAAAAGGTCAAGGTGACCGTGCCGCTGGAGCTCAAGGGCACGCCGAAGGGCGAAAGCCAGGGCGGCAAGCTGCAGCAGCTCATCGCCGACCTCGAGATCGAATGCCTCGTCACCGAAATCCCCGACGCCATCCGGCACAACGTGTCCGATCTTGAAAAGGACGCCGTGCTCCACGTCCGCGACCTGACGCTGCCCCCGGGCGTGAAGGTGCTCATGGACGGCGAGGTCATCGTCGCGACCGTCCGCGAGATCTTCGAGCAGGCCCCGACGGAAGCCGCCGGGCCGGCCGAACCCGAAGTCATCGGCAAGAAGAAGGAAGAGGAGCAGCCCGAGGCCGAAGCCGGCAAGAAGGAGAAGTAAGCGGCCCACCGAGAGCTGCGCCCGCCCTACAGCCGCCCACCGAACAGCCGCCCACCGGAGCACCGGACGTGAAGATCGTCGTCGGACTAGGCAACCCCGGACCGACCTACGTCGGCACCCGCCACAACGTCGGCTTCGACGTGGTGGACGAGCTGGCGGTGCGTCTGGGCTGGGTCCGCAGCGGCGAGGAGTTCGACCGGCTCGCCCGCAGCCGCTTCGACGCGCTGACGCTCGACGGCGTGGTGACCACGTCCGCCGGACAGGAGAAACTGCTGCTGCTCAAGCCGCAGACCTTCATGAACCTGTCCGGGCGGACGGTGGCCGAAGCGGTGCGGTTCTTCCAGTGCCCGCTGAGCGACCTGATGGTCGTGCTCGACGACATGGCCCTGCCCTGCGGTACCCTGCGCCTGCGGGCCGACGGCTCGTCGGGCGGGCACAACGGGCTCAAGGACATCGAGCGGGCGCTGGGCACGTCGGCGTATCCGCGTCTTCGCGTAGGCATCGACGGCCCGCCGCCTCGCGTCCCCGGCCGGGATTACGTCCTGCAGCGCTTCACGCCCGAACAGGCGGCCAAGGTCAAGCCCGCCGTCGTCCGCGCCGCCAGCGCCGTGGTGACGTGGGCCGACCGGGGGCTCGTGGCGGCCATGAATCAGTTCAACACTCATCCCGAGCCGCCGTCCGCGGCGGCCGGGCCCGGGACGGGCGGTCCGGCCCGGAGACCCTGTGGCGAGACGGAGGAGGAGCCGACCCGGTAACCGGAAGGGACACCGCGGGCGGCCACGGCTCGACCGGCCGACATCACCGCCCGCCGTCGCCGACCGACCGCTACGCTACACTTACCGCTCGCCCGACCCCGCGTCCGACAGGCCGCCGACCGGCCCTGAACGATGTGGGACACGACCAGACACGGGAAATCACCATGTCCAGGAAACCCCGAAAGTACGAAGCGATGTTCCTCATGGCCCCGCAGCACACCGCCGACGTGGACGGCTCCGTCCGGCTTGTCCGCGCGGTGATCGAAAAGCACGGCGGTCAGGTGCTCGTGGCCAAGAAGTGGGACGAACGCAAACTCGCCTACGAGATCGGCAAGGCCAAGCGCGGGCTCTACATCATCTCCTTCTTCGAAGCCCCCGGCAGCGCGATCGCCCCGCTCGAACGCGACGTCAAGCTCTCCGAGGACTTCCTTCGCGTGCTGGTGCTCTCGGCCGACCACCTCTCGCTGGAAGAGATGGAAGCCGTCGAGCCGCAGCCCGTCGCCCCGCCGCAGCCGGAGCGGTCCGGTTACGAAGGCGGCTACGGCGGCTCCGACCGGCCCGCCCGCGGCCCGCGTCCGCGTCGCGACGAAGCCGAAGCCGCCGTCGGCAAGGAGTGATCCGCCGACCGTGCGGCACGGCCGGCCTGGGTGACGCGGTGTCGCGTCGAACGCCTCGCCGCGACCGCACGCACCGCGTAGGAGCCGACGTTCGGCCGCCAGTGCCACCCGTTCGTGTCCGCTAAGCCACGGGAGACCCGCCATGGCCAGCTACAACAAAGTCCTGCTCATGGGGAACCTCACCCGCGACCCTGAGCTGTCGTACACCCCCAGCAACGTGCCGGTGTGCAAGTTCGCTCTGGCGGTCAACCGTCGGTACAGGACCAAGAGCGGCGAAGACCGCGAGGACACGCTCTACGTGGACTGCACCGCCTTCGAGAGGAAGGCCGAGCTGATCAATCAGTACCTCACGAAGGGTCGGCCGGTCTTCGTCGAAGGTCAGCTCAAGATGGACACGTGGGAGGACAAGTCCACCGGCCAGAAGCGGAGCAAGCTGTACGTGATCGTCGAGAACTTCCAGTTCCTCGGCGGCCGCGAAGGCCCGGGCGGCACGACGGGTGCTGCCGCGTTCACGGAAGACGACCCCGCGCCGCCGCCGGCCCGCGGCCCGCAGAACCCCAGCTACCGCAACCCGCCGTCAGGGCCCGGCGGGGGCAACCGCGGCAACGCCCAGCGGCCGGCCCCGCCGTTCGCCGAGGACTCGCAAATCAGGGACGAAGACATCCCCTTCTAAAGCATCGCCACGCGACGCCGTCCCGGTCACCACGCCGGACCACACCGTCGCCCGACTTCCGGAGTACTGACCATGGCCAACACCAAGAAATTGCTGCTCAACGAGTCGATCAAGAACCTCGGCCGCGTCGGCGACGTGGTCGAGGTGTCTTCCGGCTACGCCCGCAACTACCTCATCCCACAGGGGTTGGCGGTGGAACCCACCAAGGCCAACCTGAAGAAGATCGAAGCCCGCCGCCAGGAGGTGCTCCGGCTCGAAGCCGAGAAACGGGCCGAGCAGGCCAAAATCATCGAGAAGCTCGCCGGCTTCGAAATCACCCTCGAACGCCGCACCAACGAACAGGGCCACCTCTTCGGGTCGGTCTCGGCCACGGACATCGCCAAGGCCCTGCAGGCTCAGGGGTTTGCCGTGGAAGCCGAGGACGTGTACCTCCCGGGCAAGCTCGACCACATCGAGAAGTACACGGTGTCGATCCGCTTCGCCGACGACCTCGCCGCCGACATCAAGGTGTACGTGGCGCCCGACGCCGAGAGCAAGGAGCTGATCGAAGAGGCCCGCAAGGCTCAGGCCCGTGCCGCGGCGGCCGCCGCCGCCGAATCCAAGGCTTGAACGGCCGCGGTGTGACACGTTCGTCCGTCAGACCATGAAGCCCGGGCAACCCGGGCCACAACCGCCGCGGCGCCACGGCCCCGCAGGATGGGGACCGGTGTGGGAGGAACGTGTCGCCACGACATCGCCCGGGTCGCCACGGCACCGCCCGTATCGCCACGGCATGGCATGTGCCACCACGCCAGCGTCTGTGGTCTGGCGGACTGGCAGCGCCCCGTGGCCGGACGGCGCTTTCGACGGCGGTGTGGTCGAAGGCATAGACGACCGCGTGATGCTGCAGGCGGAACGCGGCGTCCCGCAGGCGACAGCTTCTGTGGAGGGGCTGTCGCGCTGGGCCGCTTCGGCCTCGGCGGCTGAGCGCGGGACCCTATCCTCGAAAAGGTCTGCCGCCCGCTCCGCCTCGTGACGGTCGAGGCGTGCAGGGCCTGCCGTCCGGACATGGAGGTCGTACCGGCCATGAAAACCCTTGCCGAGGTCGTCGGAGACCCGTTCACCCGACTCCCGCCGCACTCCATCGAAGCCGAGATGTGCCTGCTCGCGTCGATGATGCTCGACCGCGACGTCATCGGGCTGGCGGTCCAGATGCTCACCCGGGACGCGTTTTTCCAGGCCGACCACCAGATCATCTGGGACGTGCTCGTGCGGCTCTATGAGTCGAACCGCCCGATCGACGCCGTGATCGTCCGCGAAGAGCTGCTGCGGCAGGGGCTGCTGGAGAGCGTCGGGGGCACCGCGTATCTCGCGAGGATCATCGCCGCCGTGCCTTCGGCCGCCCACGGCGAGCAGTACGCCCGCATCGTTCGCGACAAGTACCTCCTGCGACAGCTGATCTCCGTCAGCGACGAGAACCTCCGCGACGCCTATTCACCGCACGAGTCGGTGGAGCAGGTGATCGACCGGGCCGAAAAACGCATCTTCTCCGTGGCCGAGCGCCGAGTCGGCGGCTCGTTCCGTACGGTCGGCGAACTCGCACAGGCCGTCTACAGCGTCCTGGAGGACAAGGGACACGCCGGCATCATGACCGGGTTCCTCGAGCTGGACGACTACCTCAACGGATTGCACGACGAACAGATGATCATCGTCGCCGCGCGGCCGTCCATGGGAAAGACCAGCTTCGCGATGAACATCGTGGAAAACGTAGCGACCGGGCTGTCCAACGATGCGATGCTCCCCGTCGGCGTGTTCTCGCTGGAGATGTCGAGCCAGCAGCTGGCCCAGCGCATGCTCTGTTCGCTCTCGGGCGTGGAGGGGAACAAGGTCCGCAAGGGCATGCTCAGCGCCGACGAATACGTCAAGATGGCACAGGTCGTCGCTCAGCTTTCGAAAGTCCCGATCTTCGTGGACGACTCCTCACAGCTCACGGTCCTCGAACTGCGGGCCAAGGCCCGTCGCCTCAAGTCCATGTACGGCATCCGGCTTCTGATGATCGACTACCTGCAACTCATGGACAACCCCGGCGTGGAGTCGCGGCAGCAGCAGATCTCCGAAATCTCCCGCGGCATCAAGTCCATCGCACGCGAGCTGAAGATCCCCATCATCTGCCTCAGCCAGCTCAACCGTGCCGCCGAAGGACGCGAAGGGCACCGCCCACGCATGTCCGACCTGCGCGAGTCGGGCGCCATCGAGCAGGACGCCGACGTCGTCATGCTCCTGCACCGCGAAGACTACTACCGCCAGCAGGAGCCCGGCTATCAGATGAACAACGTCGCCGAAGTCATCATCGCCAAGCAGCGAAACGGCCCCACGGGCGTGGTGCAGCTGATGTTCGACAGCCGCACCACGCGGTTCAAGAACCTTGCCAACCAGCCCGACGACTTCTAAGCCCTGCCCGCTCCCGAAGGCTCACCCGGGTGCAAACGCACTGACCTGACGGAAGACGGCAGCCGCCCCCCCCCTTCCTGACACCGGGTAACAACGTCCTGCCCACCGGCGTGGCCGCATGGGCACATACCCGCCCTCCGACAAGGCCGGAGTCGGATTCGAACCGACGAATAACGGATTTGCAATCCGTCCCCTTAGTCCACTCGGGCATCCGGCCGAACTGCGGCGTGCTCCCCCCCAACGGCGGTGTGGATGGTGAATATAGGTCACCGAGGGTGCCGGGGCAAACGGCCTGAAGTGCCCACAAACAATCGGTTGCTCCGGTGCGAAAGATGCCGTGTCCGGCTTGACCGCGCCCCCCTTGTCGTTGCAAACTTCAGAGGTCGTCTGGTCAGGAAGCGGTGCGGCCTGCCGGCCCGGCACGCCCGCACGCCCTGTCGTCCCACGTACTGTACTGCATCCCCGCCATCGGCGCGGAAAGGGAGAGAGAACATGCGCATGCCAGGTTTTCGGGCGGTGGTCGCGGCCGCCGCGGGTGTCGTTTGTCCTTTGGTCGCCTCGGCCGCACCCTACGTCTCCGGTGTGAACATCGTCGGCACCACCGTTTCGTTCTTCCTCAACGAAGATGCCGACAGCCTCACGCTGTCGATCAATGGCGGTTCTCCAGTGCCGCTAACCCCGACGCGGGGCCTGCAGACCTTCACGCTCTCTTCGCCGACGGACACGTTCTCGCTGAGCGCCCTCAAGCTCAACGCCGACGGCTACACACGCCGCAACGACGCGACGGTCGTGGCCAGCCCCAACGGCCTCTCCGTCGATGTGCCTCAGGCACAGCTGCGGGCCATCTCCAGCGTTTCCAACCCGCTCACACGCTTCAACGGGCCGCGGGGCGTCGCGGTGAACCGTGACCCCAACGCCGGCCCGCTGTTCGGCACGGCGTACATCGCCAACGGCGCCGCCGGCAGCTACGGCGGCGCGGGCACGTTGCCCGGCGGACCTGAATCCGCACGCTCCCTCGGGGACGGACTCTACGCCCTGAATCCTGACCAGACCGACCGGTTCGGCTATGGCGACACCGCCCAGACCGGCGGCATCACCGCGTGGGCCGCGACGCCGAGCACCGAAGCCCCCTATCGCCTCACCGTCGGGCCCGACCATCGCGTCTACGTGGCCGACTGGTCAGACGCCACGGGGACCGTCTGGCGGCTCAACAGCGACCTCACCGGCGGCGTCAACGTGCTCGACGGCATCGGCGGGCCGTCCACACCGGCCGGCTTCCGCAACCACGGCTCGGTCGCGGCCGTCCACGTTGAAGGGACACTGGAAGGCGGCAACCTGACGGTGTTCACGCTCGACGAAGACATCACGTCGCAGGAGCTCTTCGGCTCCGGCAGCAATGCCAACCGCAACTCGCTCTGGCGGTACAACATCGGCAGCGGCCCCCTGCCTCACGCGGCCCTGCCCGACCTCGTCAACCCGACCCCTGCTCTGATCGGCTTCGCGGCCACCGGCGGCGTCGTCGTGGACCTCGCCCGCGGCGCTGATGGCAAGTTCTACCTCTCGCAGAACCGCTCCGTGGGCACCGAGTCGGGCGTGTTCGTCCTCGACGCCGACGGCAACATCCTCTTCTCCTCACTCACCGCCAGCCGCGACCTGCTCGGCAACCCCTCGGCCAACGACATCCTCCGCAACGTCCGCGGCATCGATGTCTCGCCCGACCAGAAGTGGCTCGCGGCGGCCCTGAACAACAGCCGCATCGCGGTGGTGCCGCTGGTGGACGGGATCCCCGACCTCGCCAACGTGACGGTGATCGAGACGGGGCCCGAGGTCAATATCGGCCGCGACGTCGCCTTCGACGCCGCGGGCAACCTGCACTACATCTCCTCGGGCCAGGCCATCTACCGCGTGCTGGCCCGCGGCGGCTCGACCCTCGCCGTGACCTCGTGGAACGGCACGTCATTCTCGTTCAGCATTGGCGAGCCTCCGACGGGGCCGAACATCGTGCTGGGCGACTTCAACTTCGACGGCTTCCTCGACGCCGGTGACATCGACGTCTTCACCGAAGCGCTGCTCGAGTCCGCCCC